>CAVOHA010000013.1:0-77706 GCA_963695475.1 Ilumatobacteraceae bacterium | reverse complement strand
CGCGTCACTCGTCGAGCACGCGGGTCAACGCTGCGGCCGCGTCGGAGGGTCCGGTCACCGTGGTGATGCGTGCACCGGTCATCCGGGCGAGGAACTCGGCCTCTTCGCTGTCTGCATCCGGCGCGATGATCACCAGCTCGTCGAGTCCGGCGGCCGCCCTGATCGCATCGCCCTCCACCGTCGCTCGACAGTCCGACAGCAACACGGTGATCTTGCGTGCCGCGGTCGACCGCGAGAGCTGATCCCGCGCTGCCGACAGCGCACCGGCGACATCGGTGGTGCCGAACCCACGCAACGCGAGAACGGCGTCGACCACCGCCTCGTTCGACTTGGTGACGTCCTGGGACTTCGCAGCGACGACGTCCTTGCCGAACGTCAGCACCGAGTAGTCGTCCGGCGCGCGCCACGCGACCGCCGAGGCCGCCACCGCATTGGTTGCCAGCGGCTTGCCACCCATCGAGCCGCTCCGGTCGACCAGCAGACAGATCGCCGTGCCCGGCGTCGACCACGAGCGCACTCGCAGATCGTCGGGGTCGACTGCGCTGCCCGAACTGCGGGCCGTGATCACCGCGTCGAGACTCGCATCGAGATCGAGGTCGCCGCCGTCGGGTCGGTAGCGCTGCGTCGTGAGCTTGCCGGTGCCCCGCGGTCGGGCCGGCCCGCGCCGCGCGACGTCGAGAAACAGCCGACCCGCCAGGCGCCTCGCGAGTTCGCGCAGCTTGGGGTCGGTGGCACCCGTCAGGTCGGCGAGCATGGCGAGCATCTCGTCGGGATCCTCGCTCATCGCCTCCTCGACTGCGGCCTCGTCGATCTCGCCGACCTCGGGTGAGATGTCGTCGAACTGTGGCTGCTGTGCGAGTTCGCGCCGTGACGTGGTCTTCTTGCGTGCCTCGGCGACTTCGTCGTCGGCGGCGTCGCCTTCCTTGGCGGGCGGCGACTTCAGCGGGAGGTCGTGGCCCCGGTCGGGGCGCTCGCTTTTCCCTCGGCGTCGCCCTCACCGTCCCCGGTCGAGCGGTTGAACACCGATTCCCACAGCTCGGTGACGATGTCCTCCGGGGTCCGGGTCGTGCCTTCGCGTACTCGGATGCGGCCCGACAGCGCAACGAGCGCGGCGTCGAGCGACACCTTGGGGGCGAGCACGGGGAGCTCGCGGAGCTCGGCCAGCGAGTTCGCCACGAACACCATGTCGATGGCGCCTCGCACCGAGGAGCCCACGCGCACGTCGGCGTGCGACCGGGTGGCGCGCACGAGTTCGACGGCGAGCTCGATCCAGTCGACCTGCTCGACCGGTTCGTCGGCGCCGACCGTGATGGCACGGCGCACGATCATCGTCTCGTCCGCCATCGACTGGTAGCCGACGGCGATCCGGCACATGCGGTCGTAGACGGCACCGGAGATCCTCGCGGTCCCGACCGCGTCGAACGGGTTCATCGCCGCGACGAGGCGGAACCCGGGTGCGGCCTCGAGGCGACCGAGCCGTGGCACCGTGATCTCGCGCTCGCTCATCACCGTGATCAACACGTTCAGCGTCTCCTCGGGAACCCGATTCAGTTCCTCGATGTACAGCAGCGAGCCGTCGCGCAGCGCCGAGGCGAGCGGGCCCGGGACGAACACGTCGGGGTCGTAGCCGTCGCTCAGCACCCGAGCCGGGTCGAAGTGGCCGACGACGCGTGCCGGCGTGAGCTCTGCGTTTCCCTCGACGAATTCGAAGCCGATCCCCAACTCTCGGGCGACCGAACGCAACAGCGTCGACTTGCCGGTGCCGGGCGGTCCTTCGATGACGATGTGGCGGTCCGATGCAATCGCCGCGACGGTGAGTTCGATCTCACGTACCCGGCCGACAACCGATCCTGACAGCCGATCGACGAGTTGATGGAGACTGCCGCTGTCGGCATCTCCCCTGCTTGCGTCATCCATGCAGGATGACCCCGCGGATGTTCTCGCCGTCGCGCATCGCGCGGTACCCCTCGTTGATCTCGTCGAGCGAGTAGGTCTTCGTGATCAGCTCATCGAGCTTGAGTTGGCCTTCGCGATACATGCCGAGCAGGCGCGGGATGTCGGCTCGCGGGTTGAGCGATCCGAAGATCGTCCCCTTGATCTCCTTGTTCCACATCGCGAGCTCGAACAGGTTGACCGACGACTCGGTCTGGGTGATCGGTGCGATGCCCGTGACGACGATCGTCCCGCCCTTGCCGGCGAGGCCGGTACCCAGCTGCATCATGTCGCCGTACAACACTCCCGGCGTCATGATGACCTTGTCGGCCATGTGTCCCCAGGTCATCTCCTGCACCTGGGGGAATGCCTCCTCCATCGACGAGAACGTGTGCGTGGCACCGAACTCCATCGCCTTCTCGCGCTTGAACTCGATCGGGTCGATCGCGATGACGTGGCGCGCTCCGGCGATCGCGGCGCCCTGCACGGCGTTCATCCCGATCCCGCCGATGCCGACCACGACGACGGTGTCGCCGGCCTGCACGTTGCCGCGTTCGGTGGCCGATCCGAATCCGGTCGCCACGCCGCACGACACCAGCGCCACCGCTTCGAGCGGCAGGTCCTTCTCGACCTTGATGACCTGCGATTCGGCCACGCACGTGTGGTGGGCGAACGTACCGAGCTTGGCGAGCATGTTCAGCTCGGTGCCGTCTTCGAGGCGATGGCGGCTGGTCTCGTCGGTGATCATGCCCTTGCGGAACGTGCCGCCGCCGGCGTCGCACAGGTTCTGGCGACCGGTCGAGCAGTAGCGGCACCGTCCACACGACGGGACGAAGGAGGCCGAGACGTGATCGCCGACTTCCACGCTGGACACACCGGGGCCGACTGCCGCGATGACTCCGGCGCCCTCGTGGCCGCCGATCATCGGCCAGAGGCTCTCGATCCCGAGCGCTTCCCACGCCTCTTCCGGCGGGACCATGTCGCCGGTGATCATGTGCTCGTCGCTGTGGCAGAGGCCTGCGGCGAACCACTCGACGACGACCTCTCCCGTCTTGGGATCGTCGACCTCGATGTCGACGACCTCCCAGTCCTGGTCGGTGCCACCCAGAACGGCTGCTCTCGTTTTCATGATGGTCCCCTCGCTCTCGGACGCACCGGTCGGTGCCTGCGCGAAACCTAGTTCCCACAGTCCGACGGTCTGAGGTCGAGATGTTCGTTGGTGCCTCGCACCGACGAGCACGTTCAGGCGGGGGCGACGTAGGCCTTCAGGGCGTTGGTGTACTGGTCGGCGTCGGGCGCGTTGAAGTACTGGGTGTCGCCTTCGTCGATGAACACGAAGAACGGGCACTCGGTACTGGCGGCCTCGATGGTCTCGGTGCCAACGAGCGTTCCGCTCGTCGCCTCGTACACCGACAGCTCGTAGGTGACGTCGACGAGGTCCAGCGTCGTGACGTTTCCGTCGTCGTCTTCGAGATCGCACGCAACACCGTTCGGCGCTTGCGCTGCGATCTGCGCGCAGCCGACCAGCTCGGTCGGGGCCAGGTCGCTGTTGTCGTCGAAGTCGCTGTCGGGCTCGATGGCCCACCCGGCGGGGAGCTCGACTGCCGACTCGATGAGCAGCCCGCTGTCGGTCTCCTGGAACAGCACGATGGGGTGTGGGCCCGGCCCGTCACTCAGCGGCGTTGCGCCGGCGAACCCGACCTGCGTCGTGCACACTCGGTTGAAATCGCTCGCGAATGTCGGAAGCTCCTCGGCCGAGTCCTCCCCGTCACCCGAGCCGTCCGCGCCGGCCGCCGTGTCGACGCTGTCGTCTTCGGCCGTGACCGTCGCCGTCGCGGCGTCGTCCGAATCGGACGCGGAGTCCTCACTCGAGTCGGAGCCGCCGCAGCCGGCGATGAGCGCTCCGGTGGCGACGACGATGGGGAGAATCCGACGGTGCATGTGTTGTCCTTGCGTTCGTTCACCCGCAGATCGGGCGTGCAGTGGTCAAGGTAGGACGGCACCGTCACTCGGGCGTCAACCAGTCGGTCGGGTCACCGCAGGGGCTTCCCGCACCCGGTGATCGGCGACCTCGTCGGCAGCGGGGTCGGTTCCGCGACGTCAGACCGCGCGGCCAGCGGCGCCGGCCGACCGTAGTGAGCCCGCCCAACGTGATATCGATCCGGGATCGATATCACGTTGTTGTCAGCTGTAGACCATGACGCCGCGGATGTTCTTGCCGGCGCGCATGTCGTCGTAGCCGTCGTTGACGCCGTCGAGGGTGTAGGTCTTGGTCACCAAGCCGTCGAGGTCGAGCTGGCCCTCGCGGTACAGGCCCAGCAGCTTCGGGATGTCGGCGCGGGGGTTGCCCGAACCGAACAGCGAACCGACGACCTGCTTCTCCATGAGCGTGAGGTCGAGCAGGCTCATCGATGCCGACATCTCCATCGCCGGGTGGATGTTCGTGACCACGACACGACCACGCTTGGCCGCGAGCGCCAGTGCCTCGATCATCACCTCGCCGGATCCGACACCCATGGTCATGATGACCTTGTTGGCCATCGTGCCCCACGAGGCGGCACCGAGCGGCTCCATCGCCTCGGCCATCGAAGCCGCCGTGTGCGTCGCACCGAACTCCATCGCCTTCTCGCGCTTCGACTCGATCGGATCGATCGCCCAGATCTGCTTGGCACCGGCGAGCTTCGCTCCCTGAATCGCGTTGGCACCGATACCACCGACGCCGACGACGGCGACGACATCGCCCGGGCGAGACCTCGGCGGCGTACACCGACGAGCCCCAGCCCGTGACGACGCCACAGCCGAGCAGGCACGCTCGATCGAGCGGGACGTCCTTCTCGATCTTGATGCAGCTCGCCTCGTTGACCACGGTGTCGTGGGCGAACGTGCCGAGCATGCACATCAGCCCGAGGTCCTTGTCCTGACCGTGATGACGCGACGTGCCGTCGGACGCCTGCATGCCGAGCCCCATCAGGGCACCGAGGTCGCACAGGTTCTGATGCCCGGTGGAGCAACTCGGGCAGCGACCGCACGACGGGATGAACCCGAACACGACGTGGTCGCCTTCCTCGAGCCAGCTGACGCCAGGGCCGACCTTCGTGACGACGCCGGCGCCTTCGTGGCCACCGATGATGGGGAGTTCGAACGGCAGGTCGCCGGTGACGAGGTGCTCGTCGGAGTGGCACATGCCCGACGCTGCGAGTTTGACTCGGACCTCACCCTCCTTCGGGTCGTCCAGTTCGATGTCTTCCACGCTCCACGGCGTGTTCGTTTCCCAGAGAATTGCGGCCTTGGTCTGCATGTCGGCGAGCGTAGGTCAGATGTGACCCCGATCACGTACGCGGCGGGTCACCGAAAGTGAATTCGTCGAACGCGGTCGGCCGCGCACAAGCTGGGGGCATGTCGCTGAAGGAAACCGCCAAGGCCAAGTCCGGATCCGCCGTGATGAAACTCCCCGCTCGCGTCCTGCGCCGCATGGCGGGCGATCCCGTCGTCATCGACGGACGGACCCTGGACGTCCGCCTCCAGCTCGCCGCCAAGCAGGCGGCGCGTGCGCCGTCGATGACCGAACTCCCGGTCGACGAGGCCCGGGCCGCCGCCTCCGCCGCACTCGCCCAGGGGAACGGTCCACGGGCCAAGGGCGTGGCGGTCCAGGACCGCCCGATCGGGACACACGGGCTGCGGGTGCGGATCTACCGCCCTGCCCAGGCCGAGGGCATCCGACCCGGGATGCTGTTCATGCACCAGGGCGGCTTCGTGATCGGCGACCTCGACTCGTGCGACACGTTCTGCTCCCGCGTCGCCGACTCACTCGGTGCGGTCGTCGTCAGCCTCGACTATCGGCTGGCACCAGAGCACCGGTTCCCGGCGCAGGCAGACGACGCCGACGAGGCGTGGGACTGGATGGTCGCGAATGCCGTCGGGCTCGGCATCGACGTGTCGAAACTCGTCGTCTGCGGCGACTCCGCCGGCGGCCAGATGACCGCCTCGCTCTGTCAGCGACTGCGCGATCGAGGCGATCAGCAACCCGCCGTGCAGGCGTTGGTCTACCCGTATGTCGACGCGACGGCCGACGACGGGTCGATGGTGTCGTGTGCCGATGCGTTCCCCCTCGACCAGGAGCTGATGGACTGGTTCGAGGGCCACTACCTGCCCGAGGGATTCGACCGTTCCGACCCGTTGCTCAGCCCCGCCCTGGCCCCGAACCTGGCCGGCCTCCCGCCGGCGGTGGTCGTGACGGCGGGATTCGATCCGCTGCGCGATCAGGGGATGGGCTTCGCGCTCGCACTGCGCGCTGCCGGCGTCCACGTCGTCGATCGGTGCGAGAACAGCCTGAGCCACTCGTTCCTGTCGTTCCCGGGCTTGGTTCCCGAAGCCGGCGCCGCCATCGACCGGATCATCGCCGATCTCGACGCCCTGCTCTGAGCCGCTCCGCCCTCGGGCGGGTCGAGCGGCGTCGATCACCAGGTCATCCCAACTCTGAGGTACCCCGCTGCCACAATGGGCGGCCATGGACGAATCCGACGACCTGTTCGCCGACGCCCTCATCGCGATGATCCGCGACATGACCGACGCCGAGCTGCACGACGTGGCGGAGGTGGTCCGTCAGGTCCAGATCGAGCGGGCGATCGGCAACGGCGACGAGGACGCGATCATCGCGTCCGCATTCGACACGGCGTTCGGCCGAGACGGACTCCCGGTCCTGCCCTGGGTCGAGGGCAACGTCGTGGTGTGCCCGGGCGGGATGGTGTCGAAGTCGAAGGCGAGCCACAAGTGCCGATTCGTCAGCGTGGACGACACCTGGATCTGGGAATCGCACCTCTTGTTGCGGGAGGACAAGCGGTCGTCACCGGGCACCGACGAGGGGTTCCGGGCGGTTGCGCTGCTCCCGCTCGTCGACGGCACGGGGATCGACGTCGTCAGCGGCAAAGCGCGCAGCGGACAGCATTCGGTCGACCACGTCGTCAGCTACGAGATCCGCGGCGGCGAGCTCGTCGAGGTGTCCCAGCGCACGGTCAACGCCCGACACTGAGCGGCCCGCCCCGGCACTGCCTCAGGCGACGGGGACGACGCGCACTTCGATGTACTCGCTGTCCGAGATCCACGCGTCGATGGCGGCGCGCACGTCGATGGCGGCGATGTCGTCGATCAGCAGGAGCTGATCGACGAAATCGTCGAACGATGCGTTGCCCGCCGGATCGACGAGCACGTCCAGCACCTCGTCGTTGATCTGGGCGTTGTTGATGAAGTTGAGCTGCTCGGCCACCGTGGCGGACGCGTTGGCGAACTCCTGCTCCGTCGGGCCCTCGTCGCGCAGCGACGCCAGCTGCGCCAACACCGAAGCCGACACCTCGTCGCCGAGTTCGGGAGCGGTCGTCACCGAGATGTACGTCTCGACGATCGGGGTCGGCCCCCCGCCGAGTTCGATCATCGCGAACGGCGAGTACGAGTCGCCGAGTTCCTCGCGAATGAAATCGGTGAGCCGGTTCCCGATCACCTCGCGCGCGACTCGCGCGACGATGTCGTCGCGCCGATCCGACGATGCGGCGGACGTGAACAGGAACGAGACGTTCGCGGTGTCACCCTGCCCGGCCTCGGCCTCCACGACCACGATGCCCTCGGGAGGGGGCGGCTCCTCGAAGCTGAGCGGGTCGGCGGTGGTCGACGCCGGCAGCGTCCCGAGGTAGGCCGCGGCCAGTTCGATCACGGTTTCGATGTCGTAGTCGCCGCTGAGGGAGAACGACCAGTCGCCCGCGTCGCCGAACCGATCGGCCGCAACGCGCTCGATGCCGGAGGCGTCGACGGAGGCCAGCGACTCCGGTGTCGGCAGCAGGAACCGCGGATCGTCGTAGCGCGCGTTGCGCAAGGCATCGAGCTCGGCATATCCGACATCGATCGAGGGGTCTTCGGCGAAGGGCAACCGGTCGTCGACATATCGATCGACGGCAGCTGCATCCGCCCGCGGCTGCGTCATCAGCAGATGGATGAGCTGGAAGAGCACCTCGAGGTCGTCGGTGGATGCGGTGCCTGCGATCCCGTCGGTGAACGGGTCGACGGACGGCGCGAACGACACCGACTTGTCGTCGAGGAACGCGTCGAGCGCGACCCGGTCGAAGTCGCCGACCCCGCTGTCGCCCACGACGGCGCCGAGCGCAACGGCGTCGGCCAGATCGGCGTCGGCGACCGCACTGAGCCCGCCGGGGCTTCGCGCTTCGAGGAACACCTGACGCTCGACGATGGTGGTCGTGTTGAGCGACACGCGCACTCCGTTGGGGAACTCGACCACGATCGGGTCGAGCGCATCGGTGAACGGGTTGGTGGCGAGGCGGCGTTCCTCGACGATGGCCACCGGGTCCGGCCGAGCCATCAGCTGGTCGCCGACCGCGGCTTCGACGACGGGCGGCTCGAGGTCGCGGTCACCGGCGCCGTCGATGAGCGCGATGAGCGTCTCGGCCGTGCCGGCCAACGCGAGCTCGTCGTCCGGGACGGCAACGAAGACGTGCGCGTCGGCGTCGGCGGAGCGTTGGGCGAACACGTCGGCGACCGACTCGGGCGTGGCGGCGTCGAGCACCGCGGTCACGAACGCGAACTCCCGATCGGCGGTGACGTACCACTCGTCCTCGAGCACATGGCGGACGTACTCGTCCGCGTACGACACGTCCTGCCGCGAGCCACGGCTCAGGAAGTTCTGCTCGGCAACGTTCCGGCGGGCCGCCACGGCGCGGTCGAACTCGGGTTGCGTGAACCCGAATCGTCGGACACGCTCGAATTCGTCGGTGATCGCCTCGACCGCCGCGGCGACGTTCTCGCCGGCGACATCGACGGTGATCTCGGGAGCATCCAGTCCGCGGACGATGGACGCCGACGACGCCCCTGCCCGTTCGTACGGCGCGTCGCCGCGCAGCGCCTCGTTGTCGAGGCGGGTGGCGATCATCTCGAACGCCAGTCCTTCGAGCATCGCTCGTTGCTCGTCGGCCTCGAGCGACTCGGGGTCGTACGGCGCTGCAGCCAGCGGCAACGTGACGCTGATGAATCCCTCGGCCAGTTCGGGATCGCCGGCGATCTCGACGCGCGTGGATCCGGCGGGTTCGACGGTGACGTCGACGCGTTCGGGATCCGCGCCTCGGGAGGTCGCATCGCCGAATCGGTCGATGATCCACCCTTCGACCTCCTCGGGGTCGATCTCACCGACCACGATCACCGATGCGTTGTCCGGCCGGTACCAGTCGTCGTAGAACCGTCGCAGGTCATCCGCCGTGATCGCCTCGATCGCCTCGCGACTGCCGATGGGAAGGCGGTCGTCGTAGTCGCTTCCAGCGAGGAGGAACCGGGCGAAGGCGTCGAAGACCCGACCGTTCGAGGTCTGGCTCCGCGATCGCCACTCGTCGAGCACGATGCCTCGTTCGGCTTCCACGTCGTCGGGGTCGATCGTGGCGAACGAGAGCCATTCCTCGAGGATGTCGAGGCCGGTCTCGACGATGTCGTCCTCGTTCGGCACGGTCAGTTGGTAGACGGTCTCGTCGTAATTGGTGCTCGCGTTGATGTCGGCGCCGAACCCTGCGCCGAAGCTGCGCAGGACGTCGATGAGTTCGTTCTTCGGGAACCGCTCGGTGCCGTTGAACAGCATGTGCTCCAGGAAGTGGGCGCCACCGAGCTGGCGTTCGTCTTCGAGCACCGACCCGGCGTCGACGGCCAGGCGCAGCTCGGCCTTGCCGCCCGGATTGTCGTTGTCCCGGATCAGGTAGCGCAGACCGTTGTCGAGCGTGCCGGTGCGAGTGTCGGGATCGGGGGTGCTCAGCGTGGGCAGGCCGTCGGCGGTCGTCGCGAGCGCGCCGTCGCCGATGCGCACCGCGGAATCGGTCGTGACCCCGTTGACCGGTGCACACGCGGCGACCGCCACCGCCGCAGCGAGGACCCAACCGACCGTTCGTCCCGTCCCTCGCCGTCCAGCCATCAGCTGTGACCCTACGTACTCAGCGGGTGCGTCGGGCGTCGCCCTCGAGCAGTTCACGCAGCCGCGGTCCCCAGTCGATGTCCTCGGTCGAGCCACCGGCCTGTTGGATCGCCCGACGTTCTGCGGCGAGCACGTCGGCGGCGGCGGCGACGCGCTCGTCGAGCAGTTCGGCGAGCCGGTCGCGGAGGTAGCCCGCGAGCGCAGGGCTCGCACCGTCGGTGCTGATCGCGCCCGTCACCCGTCCGGCGCGGGTGATCGCCGGAAGGATGAACTCGCAGTCGACGGGCTGGTCGGCGGCGTTGGTCCAGATCCCACGATCGCGGGCCGCAGTCGAGATCCGCCGGTCGGTGTCACGATCGCCCGTGGCCGTGACGACGAGCCGGACGTCGTCGAGGTCGATCAGCTCGAACGGCCGCTCGCGCACTTCGACGAGCAGATCGCGCTCGACGTGCTCGCTCACGTCGGCGGCGACCAGGCGCACGTGCGCGCCGGCGGCGACGAGGCCCTCGGCCTTGCGCGCGCCGATGCGACCGCCGCCGACGACCAGGACGAGCACGTCCCCCAGGTCCAGGAAGACGGGATACGAGAAGCGCGAATGCGCCGAGCGATGGGCCATCGGAGCAGCGTACGAGCCCCTTCCGGCATCGTCCGGGACAATTCCCGACAAATCCGACCTTTTTAGTCAGGTATTGATTGAATGTCGGTTCCACGACGGGTCACCAGCCACATCCGCACGAACAGGAGACGACGTGAACGCCGAGCAGATCAAGATCGACAGCCGATACCTGGCGGGCACCATCGGCGTCCGAGCTCGCAGTCGGGCGCGCCCGACTTCGAGCACGACGCAGAGCTGCTCCTCAAGTTCCATGGCATCTACCAGCAGGACGACCGCGACGTCCGTCGCGCTCGGACACGGGAGCGGCGGCCGCTCGACTACTCGTGCATGGTGCGGGCGTCGGTGCCCGGCGGCGTCATCAGCCCCGAGCAGTGGCTCGCGCTCGACCGCGTTGCCGGGCTCGCCGACGACAAGCTTCGCCTCACCACGCGCCAGGGCGTGCAGTACCACGTCGTGTACAAAGGCGAGCTGAAGCGGCTCGTCGCCGGGATCAACGCCTCCCTGCTCACGACACTCGGCGCGTGCGGTGACGTCGTTCGCAACGTCATGGCCTGCCCGCTCCCCCATCCGGAGCGCCGGGCGGTCATCCAGCCCGTCGTCGACGAGTTGGTGGCCCGATTCCGGCCGCAGACCGAGTCGTACTGGGAGCTCTGGGTCGACGGCGAAACGGCCGTGACCGCCGAACGCCCTCGCGGCGTCGCCCCGGACGCGCTCGCGCCGGTCGACGACGTCGAACCGATCTACGGCGCGGCGTACCTCCCGCGCAAGTTCAAGATCGGCATTGCATGGCCGGGCGACAACTGCGTCGACATCTACACCCACGACGTCGGCATCGTCCCGACCCTCACCGACGGCACCAGCGGCGAGTTGACCGGCTTCGTCGTGCTCGCCGGCGGCGGGATGGGGATGAGCCACAACCGTCCCGACGACACATACCCGCTGCTCGCCCAGCCCGTTGCCTGGGTACCTCCCGCCGACCTCGCCGACGTCGTCGAGGCGATCGTGACGACCCAGCGCGACCACGGCAACCGCGACGACCGGAGCCGGGCGCGCCTGAAGTACCTCGTCGAGGAGCGAGGGATCGACTGGCTGCGCGCCGAGATCGAGGTCCGCACCGGCCGGTCGCTCGCTCCGCCGATCGACCTGCCCGACTGGCAGGTCGAAGCCCACCATGGGTGGCACTCGATCGACGGTGGCCCGGACGCGCCGGACCGGTCCACGCTCGGGCTTCCGGTTCCGTCGGGCAAGGTCGCCGGTGGACTGCGCTGGGCGCTGAAGCGTCTGATCGCCGACGGCCTCGTCTGCGAGCTGCGGGTCACGCCACGCCAGGACCTTCTCCTGATCGGTATCGACCCTCGCGAGGTCGAGACGGTCGAGAACCTGCTCCGCGCCAACGGCGTGCCACTCGCATCCGATCAGAGCACCACGCGCAACCTCGCCATCGCGTGTCCTGCGCTCCCCACGTGCACGAAGGCACTCGGCGAGGCCGAGCGGGTGCTGCCCGACGTCGTCGATCGACTCGAGAAGGTGCTCGCCGACACCGGCAACACCGGCCTCGCGCTGCGGATCAACATGACCGGCTGCCCGAACGGATGCTCCCGGCCCTACGCCGCCGAACTCGGCATCGTCGGTCGCTCGAAGCGGGGCTACGACATCTTCCTCGGCGGGTCGCCTTCGGGCGACCGCCTCGCCCGCCGCCTGCGCGCCGACGTACCACTCGCCGACGTTCCCGATCTGTTGCGGCCGCTGCTCGAACACTTCAGCCGGACATCGAGCGACACCACGACGAGCTTCGGCGACTGGGCCTGGCAGCAGGACTGGGCCGAACTCGAACGGCTGCTCCCCGCCGACACGTCTCGGCGATCGACGCGGTCCCCTGCAACCGCCACGCCGGCCGTGGCGACCGACTCCAGCGATGCTGTCGAACCGGCGGGCGGACGATGACCGTCGCCCTCGTCGGCGCCGGCCCGGGCGATCCCGACCTGCTGACGGTGAAGGCCGCCCGGCTCCTCGCGAGTGCCGAGGTCGTCGTCCACGACGCGCTGATCGGCGACGGCGTCATGGCCCTGGTCCCGGACGGCGCCGAGCGCGTCGACGTCGGCAAGCGGGTCGGGCGACCCGTCGCCCAGGAGATGATCTCCGCGCTCCTGGTCGAGCTCGGGCGTCAGGGTCGACGAGTCGTTCGACTGAAGGGAGGCGACCCGTTCGTGTTCGGCCGCGGCGGGGAGGAGGCAACCGCGCTGCTGGAGGCCGGAATCCCATTCGAGATCGTTCCGGGAATCACGTCGTCGATCGCCGCGCCGGCTGCCGCCGGCGTCCCCGTGACCCATCGCGGCATCGCTGCCGCGTTCACCGTCGTCACCGGACATCGCCGGCCGGGCGAACCCGATGTCGACTGGAGATCGCTCGCGGGGGTCGGCGGCACGATCGTCATCCTGATGGGCGTGGCCCACCGCGCCGCGATCGCGGACGAGTTGATCGCCGGCGGGTTGTCCCCCGACACCCCCGTCGCCACGATCCGCTCGGCGACGACGGCGGACGAAGCCGTCGTGCGCTGCACGCTCGACGAGTTGGGCACCGCCGACGTCGAAGCGCCGGCAACCATCGTCGTCGGCTCGGTCGCCGCCTTCGACCTCCGCCACGTCACCGCGCTGGCGACCGCCGCAAGCTGAGCCTCCCCGGCAGACTGGGCGGGTGGAACTCCCTCCCCCCACGTTGCAGTCGGTGGCCTCACCGCTGCGGATCGTCGGCCTGACCAAACGGTTCGGTGACAACGTCGCGCTCGACGACCTGACGTTCACGGTTCCCCACGGCGCGTGCTACGGCTTGGTCGGGCCGAACGGTTCGGGCAAGTCCACCACGATGCGCACCGTCGTCGGCCTCGCCCGAGCGGACAGCGGGACGGTCGAGGTCTGCGGGATCCGCACCGATGTCGACATCATCGGGGTGCGCCGCTCGATGGGGGTGATGCTCGACCCGCTCCAGCTCTTCGATCGACTCTCCGCCCGCGAGTTCATCTCGACGATCGGGGAGCTTCGCCGTCTCGAACCCGACGTCGTGGCCCGCCGGAGTGCCGAGATGTTCGACGTCTTGGAGATCGACGACGACGCCGACCGGCCGATCGCCGGATACAGCCACGGCATGCGCAAGAAGACGGCGCTGATCGCCGCGTTGCTCCATCGACCACGTCTGGTGATGCTCGACGAGCCGTTCGAGGGCGTCGATCCGGTGTCCACCCGCACGATGCGGCTGATGCTCGACCGGTTCCGCGCCGGTGGGGGAACCGTCATCCTGTCGACGCACGTGATGGACGTCGTCGAGCGCGTGTGCGATCACATCGGCGTGATTCGCGATGGCCGCATCGTGGCGTCGGGCCCGATCGAGGAGATTCGCGCCGGGCGGCGCCTCGAGGACGCCTTCATCGATGCGGTGGGTGCCACGCAGCAACGTGGCGCGGATCTCGAGTGGCTCGGGTGAGCACCCCCGCCCGGTGGCGAGTCCCCGTTCCGGGACCGCGACGTGGTGATGCTGTTCGGCCGACTCCGTTGGCGTCTGCTGCGCGGCGCGATCCGTCACGGCGGCGCACAGCGCGTCGCAGTGGTGATCGGACTCGTCGCCTCCGTGCTGGTCGGACTCGTCGGAAGCGTCTTCGTCGCGGTCACGGCTCGCGTCGTCGCCGACCCGGCGCCGCTGTTGATCGTCTTTCCGGTCGGGCTCGCCGCTGCCGTGATCGCCGTCGGCGTGATCGCCGGCGTCAGCCAACCGGTCGACCCGCGGGTGATCGCGACCGAACCGCTGTCGGACCGGCAACTCGCACTGGGGCTGCTGACCGCCTCGGCGTTCGGACCACCCGGCATCGCCACGAGCCTGCTCGGCATCGGGCTGTTCGTCGGGGCCGTCGACAACCTGGCCGCGGTGGTCCCGTCCCTCCTCGCGCTCGCGGCCTTCCTCCTCACCCTGCTGCTCGTGTCGCGCACCACGATCAACCTGCTCGGGCTGTTCACCAACCGGTACCCCCGGTCGGGCCAGGTGATGATCGGCGTCGCCAGCCTGGCGTTCTACGCGTCGTTCCAGTTCATCCCGCAGGCGTTCGCCCGGCTCGACGCCGACGAGCAACAGTCGGTCGCATCGATCGTGCGGCTGTCGCCTCCCGGCCAGGTGGGCGAAGCGTTCGCGACGGCCGGTTCCGCGCCGTTGTCCAGCATCGGCCACGCCGCGCTCGGTGCGCTCTGGCTCCCGGTGCTGGCCTGGGCGTTCATGGCCACGACCCGGCGCGTGCTGCTGTCGTCGGGATCGGGGCGCCGCGCCGACGCGTCCAGGACGGTCGTCGGCCCCGTCGCATCGACGGTCCGCCGTCTGTGCGGTGCCGGCGCGGTCGGCGCGATCGCATGGCGCAGCGTGCGGACTCGGATGCGCCACCCCCGCACCGCGCTGGAAACGTTCATCGGTGCGGGCATCGGCCTCGCGATCGTGCTGGTCCCGGCGCTGTCGCGAGACGCCCCGGGGGCGTCGGCCGTACTGGTCGGCGGTGCCGTGCAGCTGTCGGTGCTGTTCATGGCGGGCAACAGCATCGGCTCGGACGGTCCCGCTCTGGGTGCCGAGATGCTGTGCGGGCTCGAACCGGAGGTGATCGTGCGAGCGAAGGTCCGCTCCGTGATCGTCGTCGCCGCCCCGCTCGCCGTCATCGGCCCGCTCCTCGGCGCCGGGCTCACGGGTGAGTGGCGGTATCTGCCGGCGGGAATCGCACTCGGCGTCGGTGGCCTCCTCGCCGGAGCGGGTGCAGCGATCGTGCAATCGACGATCGTGCCGATCGCCGTCCCCGAATCGGACAATCCGCTTGCCGCCGGCGACACCGGTGGCGGCATGTTGGCCGCGCTCGTGCTCGTCGCCGTCCTCATCGTCCTCGCCGTCGTCACCTTGCCCGCCGCGCTCGCCCTGGTCTGGGCGCTGTCGACCGAGTCGGTCGCGATCGTCACCGTCCTCGCGCTGCTCACACCGCTCGGCGGGTGGGGGGTGATGCGCCTCGCGGAAGGCATCGCTTCGCAGCGGTGGCGGCGCAACGAGCCCGAGATCTACGACGCGATCATCCCGGCCCGTTGACGGTGTCGCCGAGTGCGATCGTGCCGGACCCGGCGACCAGACAACCGATCGCGAGGAACGTCGAGCGTTCCGCGTTGATCGTCTGCAACACCTGCAGGTCACGCTCGACACCCGGTTGCGGGCGCGACACCATCACGCAGCGGTCGACCTGCTTCGTGACGTCGAGCAGGGTGTCTCCGATCGAGATCCGATGGCCCACGAAGTCGTCCTCACCGGAGCCGTCGACGATCACGTTGGTCCGGAACCGGCGTCGGTCCCAGGCGCCGAGCGTCGTCGTCGAGACGAGCGACACGCGCGTCTGCGTCGAGTCGTGGAACGCACCGCCCGGTCCCGTCCAGCTCACCCAGTCCGCATCGTTCTCCGCATCGAGCGGGACCTCGTACACGCCGCCGACTTCGAGGTTGTGCGTGCCGGCGGCCCGGAGTTCGACCTCACGGCCGAGCCAGGACGACAGCTGCGAGCTCCCGTCCTCACCGACCTCGGATCCGTCGGGCAACGTGATCGCCAGCTCGTCGGCGACCAGGCGCGCCGACGCGAACAGCAAGTCCGGGGCACGCCGTGCGGTCAGCGTCGTGCCGGTCGAGACGTCGTAGAGCGACCAGCCGCGATCACCCGTGATGCCGAGTTCGCCGACATCGGCCTCGAGCAGGGTCTCACCACCCATCGACTTCACGGGGAATCGCCAGATCTCGGTGACGCGCATCGATACGACGGTAGTACCGACCGCACCTACGATGTCGCCGATGTCAACGTCTCCGTCACCCGCATCGGGGAACGCGTCCGATGCCCTCCCCCTCCCGCTCCCCCTGGTCTACGTCGCCGGACCGCTGTTCGACGAAGGCGAGCGGTGGTGGATCGAGCGCGTCGAGGAAACCGTCGCCGCCACCGGGTACGCGACCTTCCTCCCCCACCGCGACAATCCCGACAAGACGGCCGACAACGTCGCGGAGATCTTCGCCAACGACAAGCGCGGCATCGACCGGTGCGAGATCGTCGTCGCGAGCCTCAACGGGCTCACCACCGACGACGGGACGGCATGGGAACTCGGATACGCCTATGCGACGGGCAAACACCTCATCGGTCTCCACACCGATTGGCGGCGACGCTTCGACGACGAGATCGTCAACCTGATGATCGAGTGCTCACTCCACGAGCTGGTCCACTCCCTGGACGCGTTGACCGACTCGCTGACCGCGTGGCGCTCGGCAAACGTCTGACCGGGCGCTCGGCGAACACGTGGGCGGGCCACCACGGAGCGAAACGCAACGGCGCTTGCTCCCGGTCCGACCGGACGGGATAACCTCCATCCATGGACGAAACGAACACCACCGAAGCGCCGTACGAGGTCGCTGAGACCGACGAGCTCGTCGAAGACGAGTTGCTCGTCGAGGAGATCTCGATCGACGGGATGTGCGGCGTCTACTGACGTCGTCGACGTGCTCGATTCCTCGCTCGGCCTGCACCCGCAGGTGGCGCTGCGACCCGAACCGTTCGGCGCGCTGGCGTACCACTACGACACGCGCAAGCTCGTCTTCCTGAAACACCCCGACGTGGTTCGCGTCGTGCAGTGTCTCGACGAGCACGACACCGTGGCCGACGCGCTCACCGCCTGCGACATCGACGAGCGGCGCTGGCCGTCGTTCGATCGGGCCCTCACCGCACTGTACGAATCGGAGATGCTCCATGACCGCCCGTGAATCCGCCGCGCCGGCACCCACCGCGCTGGTCGACCAGCTCAAGGGCGGCCTGGATGCCCCGATCTGTCTCACCTGGGAACTCACCTACGCGTGCAACCTCGAGTGCGTGCACTGCCTGTCGTCGTCGGGGCGACGCGACCCCCGCGAGCTGAGCACCGACGAAGCCAAGGCCGTCCTCGACGAGCTGCACGACCTCCAGGTCTTCTACATCAACATCGGCGGCGGCGAGCCGATGATCCGACGCGATTTCTTCGAGCTCGTCGAGTACTCGATCAGCAAGGGCATCGGGGTCAAGTTCTCGACCAACGGCGCCTTCATCGACGCCGACAAGGCGCGCCGGCTGGCGGCGATGGACTACCTCGACATCCAGATCAGCCTCGACGGCACCGACGCCGTCACCAACGATGCCGTGCGGGGCGAGGGGTCGTACGCGACGGCCATCCAGGCGATGGAGCACCTGCGCAACGCCGGATTCGGCGAGTTCAAGATCTCGGTCGTCGTCACTCGGCACAACGTCGACCAGCTCGACGAGTTCAAGGCGCTCGCCGACACATACGGCGCACAGCTGCGGATCACCCGCTTGCGACCGTCGGGTCGCGGCGCCGACTCGTGGCACGACCTGCACCCCACGCAGGCCCAGCAACGCCAGATCTACAACTGGCTCCTCGCCCACGGCGACAACGTGTTGACCGGCGACTCGTTCTTCCACCTGAACGCCATCGGCGAGGAGACCGGCACCGGGCCGCTCCCGGGTCTCAACATGTGCGGCGCGGGTCGCGTGGTCTGCCTGATCGACCCGATCGGCGACGTCTACGCATGCCCGTTCGTCATCCACGACGAGTTCAAGGCCGGATCGGTCCGCGATGCGGGCGGGTTCAGCCACGTCTGGAAGCAGAGCGACCTGTTCGCCGAGCTGCGCGAGCCGCAGTCGGCCGGTGCGTGTGCGTCATGCGGGAGCTACGACGCCTGCCAGGGCGGGTGCATGGCAGCGAAGTTCTTCGTGGGCATCCCACTCGACGGGCCCGACCCGGAATGCGTCGGTGGGTACGGCGAGGCGGCAATGCTCGCCGCCTCGGCCGATGCGGTCACCCCGCCGAAGCCGATGATGGATCACTCCAAGCCCGCTCGCGTCCCGGTCACGCTCAGCAAGCGCTGAGCGGCACGATTCGAGCGGCGGCCTTCAGACCCCTGCTGCGCGACAAAAAGCCGAGGTCGGTTGTCCGGATCGCTCATTGCACCTGTAAGGATCGGGCCCGTGCCCGTGGTCCTGATCGCCGTCGCCTATCTCCTCGGGACGTTTCCGAGTGCGACGTTGATCGCACGAGCCAACGGCATCGACATCTCCACGGTCGGCTCGGGCAATCCGGGTGCGTCCAACGTCACCCGCGCGCTCGGTTGGCGCAAGGGCGTCTGGGTGTACGTGCTCGACGCACTCAAGGGTGTGATCGCAACGGTGATCCCCCTCGTCGTCGACGGCCGGCCGCTTGCCTACGTGTGCGGCACCGCCGCGATTCTCGGTCACATGTTTCCGGTCTTCCGCCGGTTCCGCGGTGGCAAGGGTGTCGCCACGGGCTCGGGCGTCCTCCTCGCGCTCCATCCACTCATCGCACCGTTCGCCGTCGGCGTGTGGTGGCTGGTGTCGCGAGCGACGGGCAAGGCTGCAGTCGGGTCACTGATCGCCATCGCGCTCGTCCCGATCGGGCTCGCCGTCCTCGGCCGTCCGGCCTGGGAGTACGTCGCCGTCGGCGCGCTGAGCGCGTTGATCCTCGCGAAGCACTGGAAGAACTTCGCGCGGATTCTGCGCCGCGAGGAACCGGCGCTGAGCAGCTCCCGTTGACCCGACGATTCGACGCCGAGCATCCGACCCGGTGACAATCGACCGATGAGCGCAATCGACCGGTTCGACATGACAGGCAAGGTCGCAGTCGTGACCGGCGGCTCGCGGGGCCTCGGTCGTCAGATGGTCCTGGCCTTCGCCGAGCAGGGTGCTGACGTCGTGATCGCGAGTCGAAAGATCGAGAACTGCGAAGCGGTCGCCCGCGAGGTGGAGGCGCTCGGACGCACGGCCCTGCCGCTCGCGTATCACGCCGCCGAATGGGCCGCAGCCGATGCGCTCGCCGACGCCGTGTACGACGGGTTCGGCCGGTGCGACGTGCTCGTCAACAACGCCGGTATGTCACCGCTGTATCCGAGCGTCGACGCCATCAGCGAATCGCTGTTCGACAAGGTCGTCGGCGTCAACCTGAAGGGCCCGTTTCGGCTCTCGGCGAACATCGGGACCCGCATGGTCGCAGCCGGCGGTGGCTCGATCATCTTCGTGTCGTCGATCGCCTCGACCCGCCCGGGCCCGCAGGAACTCGTCTACGGGGCGGCGAAGGCCGGCGTGAACAACCTGACGTCCGGCCTCGCTCGCACCTTCGGCCCGACGGTCCGCGTCAACTGCATCGTGCCGGGGCCGTTCCTGACCGACATCTCGAAGGCGTGGGACATGGACCAGTTCGAGGCGGCGGCGCGCACCAACTATTCGCTGGGTCGCGGCGGCGAACCCGACGAGATCATCGGCGCGGCGCTCTACCTCGCAACCGACGCATCGTCGTACACCACCGGCAGCACCATCGAGGTCGACGGCGGCCCCCGCTGAGCTCCCCGACCCCCGGGGTTTGTGTGACCGAACGCGACGTTCGGCGTCGGATTCGGTCACACAAACCCGGAACGGACCCCCGCCCGGTGTCGGGTCAGGTGCCGGTGCGGCCGACGAACACGACGAGCGCGGGTTCACCGGGCTCGGCGATGACGAAGTAGCGACCCGTGCCCGGTTCACACACGTCAGCGGCGTCGAAGTCGGTCATCAGGACCTCGAAGAGGGTGGGGCGGGCGTTGCCGAAGCAGCGCTCGGCGAGATCCGGCGCGAGCACCGACACCGCGGCCGGGCGACGGACACCGGGAGACGCCGGCGGTGATGTCGAGCACCGAATGGGTGCCCTCCGCTCCGTTCCATCGCAGTACTTCGTCGATCGATGCCGGCCGCTCGAGGCAGGTGACACCTGGGCCGGTCGGAACGCTGGCCGGCTCGTCGGCGAGGTAGAACGCACGGGCGGCGAACACATCTCGGCGCAGCGCCTCCAGCGTGCGCCGGACATCACCACTGTATGTCCGGATGTGCTGCCATGACGTCGCTCCCATGACCCATGTTCGACGCCCGGACTCGGTCGCTTGAGCAAGTAGAGCCACTCTTGAGATTCGAATCGGGGGCACGCACGCTGCGTGACGATCGGCACACGACCGTGCCCTACGATCACCCCGATGGAAATGCATTTTGCCACCGTCTGGGAATCGATCGCTGACGCGATCCCCGACCACGTCGCCGTCACGCATGCCGACACGTCTCGGACCTGGTCAGAGTTCGACGACCGTGCCGCTCGTATCGCACAGGCCTTCACCGACGCCGGTCTCGGACCGGACTCGAAGATCGCGCTCTACATGTACAACTGCAACGAGTACATGGAATCGCACTATGCGGCGTTCAAGATGCGCGGCGTGGCGATCAACGTCAACTACCGGTACCTCGACGAGGAACTGTGGTACCTGCTCGACAACTCCGACTCCGAGGCGATCATCTTCCACCGCTCGCTCGCCGACCGGGTCGGCCGCGTCGTCGATCGGTTGCCCAAGCTGAAGCTGTTGATCGTGGTCGACGACGGCCCGGGCGCCGACGTCCCCGGCGCGGTCGAGTACGAACAGGTCATCTCCGACCACACGCCCATGCCGCGTATCGAACGGCGCGAGGACGACCTCTACATGCTCTACACCGGCGGCACGACCGGCATGCCCAAGGGCGTGATGTACGAGGTCGGCGGGCTCACCGACGGCTTCGTCAAGCAGGGCTTGCCGATGGTCGGACTGGAGCCGCCCGCCGACGCCACGGAAGTGGCCGAGCTGGTCAAGCGCGGGCTGGACGCCGGCGGGCCGCGCATGGTGTCGATCCCGTGCGCGCCGCTGATGCACGGAACCGGGTGCTGGCTCGGCTGGTTCATCCCGATGTGCGCGGGTGCTGAGATCGTCACGCTCACGAGCCGGAGCCTGGACGCCCACGAGGTCTTGCAGACCGTCGAGGACAAGCGGGTGACGACCCTCACGATCGTCGGCGACAGCTTCGCCAAGCCGCTGATCCGGGCGATCGACGAAGGCAAGCCCGACGGCTCTCCGTACGACCTGTCGTCGATCGGGCTGTTCCTGTCGTCGGGCGTGATGTGGACGACCGAGGTCAAGCAGGAGCTGCTCGAACGCATCGAGCAGGCCGTGCTCGTCGACGCGATGGGGTCCTCCGAGGGGTCGATGGGCACCCAGATCACGATGAAGGGCATGTCGATGGACACGGCCAAGTTCACGCAGATGCCCACGACCAAGGTCTTCACCGACGACGACCGCGAGGTCACCCCGGGCTCCGACGAGGTCGGCATGGTCGCCGCCGGCGGCAACGTCCCGCTGGGCTACTACAAGGACGAGGAGAAGTCGGCGCGGACGTTCCGCACGATCGACGGCGTTCGCTACTCGTTCCCCGGTGACCTCGCCATGGTCGCCGAGGACGGCACGCTGATCCTGCTCGGGCGGGGCAGCCAGGTGATCAACACGGGCGGCGAGAAGGTGTTCCCCGAAGAGGTCGAAGAGGCGGTCAAGCGCGTCGACGGCATCGTCGACTGCCTGGTGGTCGGCGTCGAGAACGAGAAGTTCGGCCAGGCCGTCACCGCGGTTGCCTCGGTGGCCGAAGGGGCCACGGTCGACGAGGCCACGGTGATCGCCGCCGTCAAGAACGACCTCGCGGGCTACAAGGCCCCGAAGTCGGTCGTGTTCGTCGATCAGATCCCGCGGGCCCCGAACGGCAAGGCCGACTACAAGGGCGCCCGCTCACTCGCCGACGCCGCGACGTCCTAGCGTTCGGCCGGCGCCAGCAGTTTCTCGACGAAGAAGTCGAGGACGCGCTCGACGCTGTCGTCGTCGCGCTGCTCGGTCAGCACGGAGTGATCGGACTTCTGGTTGCTCGGCAACTCGATCGCGATGAACGCGTCGCCGAGCTTCTCGCGCAGCGTGTCGAATCGCGTTCCCACCGCACGGTCTTCGGTGAAACGGAGGCCGAGCACCTGGCAACCCTCCTGCGCACGCTGGATGACGGCCTGTTCGTCATCGGGCGAGAGGTGGAGATCGGCGCTGCGGGCCGCACCGATCGCCAGTGGCATCGAAGGCTGCGACAGCACGGGCGCGAGCATGATCTCGTCGACCATCATCCCGAGCGCGAAACCACCCGAGAAGCACATGCCGACCGCGCCGACACCGGGACCGCCGACCTCGGTCGTGGAGGTCGACGGGCGAGCGCCCGCAGCCACGCGATCACCGGCGACGTCTTGTTCAATGCGAACGCTGCGAACTCTCTGGCGACGCACAGCTTGGCCATGCTGGCAACGATGTAGGGCGCGCTCGGACCCTTGCCGGGGGTGCCCATCAGATCGGGCATGACCACGGTGAAGCCACGCGCCACGACCTCGTCGGCGAACTGGGTGACCTTCGGGGTGATGCCGGGGATCTCGTGGATCACCACCACCCCGGGTCCGGTCCCCTTTCGGTAGGTGTCGTGGGTGATCCCCGCCGAGGTGAAGTCCCCCCGCTCCCATCCGGCCAGCACGTCCTGTTCGCTCATCCGGCCAGTCTCGCAGGACTCGCCGGTCAGCGCGACAGCGCTGCGAGCGCCTCGGCGGCGAGGCGTTCGGTACCGAGTTTGAAGCCGTTCATCGTGGCAGGGTCGATCTGCTGGTCGCCCATCGCCCCGTGCAGGAATCGGGCGTACACGCCCTCGGAGATCACCGCGAGCCGCCACGACGAGAACGCGACGTAGTAGCCGATGTTCGACAGATCACGTCCCGTACGCGATGCGTAGCGCTCCAGCAGGTCCGCGTAGGTCGGAAAGCCCTCGATACCCGTCGGGTCGTTCGGGCGGGCCTGCTCCTCGCCGGGATCCGACCAGTAGACGCCGAGATACCCGACGTCGGCGAGCGGGTCGCCGAGCGTGCACAGCTCCCAGTCGAGCACTGCGGTGACCCGCCCCGCATCGGTGTCGACCAGGCAGTTGCCGAATCGGAAGTCGCCGTGCGCGATCGACACGCCGTGCTGTGTCGGCAGGTCGGCGGCGAGACGACGGCCGACCTCGTCGATCGCCGGCAACTCACGCGTCTTCGACTTCTCCCACTGCGTCGTCCAGCGGCGAACCTGTCGCTCGACGTACCCCTCGCGTTTCGCGAGGTCGCCCAGTCCGACTGCATCCACATCGACCGCGTGGAGGTCGGCGAGCACATCGATCAGGTGCTCGCCCGCCCGGCGACGCTGTTCGATGCCCATCGGCGCGGCTCGTTCGGCGCTGTCGAGCACGACACCGTCGACGTAACTCATCACGTAGAAGGGCGCGCCGTTGACCTCGACGTCGGTGCACACGCCCATCGTTCGCGGCACCGGCACATCGGTCTGTCCGACGGCCGAGATGATCGTGTGCTCGCGGACCATGTCGTGCGCCGACGCCAGCACGTTGCCCGTCGGCGGGCGACGCAGCACGAACACGGTGCCCGCTGCATCGGTCACGCGGTAGGTGAGATTCGACCGGCCGCCCGTGATCAACTCGAAGTCGTACGGTCCGCCGACGTCTTCGATGTGCTCATCGAGCCAGTTGGTCACTCGGTCGACGTCGATCGGCGCGGCAGTCATCGGCTCGAACGTAGACGGTCCGCTCACCGAAACACCCTCCCGGACGACACCCACGCTCGCTGATTCGGGAGCGGATCGTCCGAGCCCCGGCGCGAGACGACGACGTCTCCAGCTTGCTGACGGCGCTCACGGGCGTCGCTCGCAAGGCCGCGCTGGCGACGACGATGACTTGACGTCAGGGAGGAGTGCGTCGGCAACGAAGCGAGCGGCGTTCGTGTGCCGAATCGATCAGCCGGGGCGGCCGACGCCGGAGACCTTGCCCCAGTTGACGCTGGCGATCTTCACGACGCTGCCGGTGTTGGGCGCGTGGACCAACTGGCCGCCGCCGAGGTACACGCCGACGTGGCTGATCGGGCTGTAGTAGAAGAGCAGGTCACCCGGCTGCGCCGAGCCCTTGGCGACGTGCGGGATCGAGGCGTACTGCGCCCGTGACTGGTGCGGCAGATACACGCCTGCCTGACCCCACGCGTACTTCGTGAGCCCGGAACAGTCGAAGGCCACGCCGGGGCTCGAGGTCGCATAGCGGTACGGCACACCCTGCTGGCCCAGCGCCGCGTTGACCGCAACGCTGGCTCGCGAGCTGGGAGGCGGCGCAACGGGCGCCGGGGCCGGGGCGCTGCCGCCACCGGAGTCGGTCGAACCGCCGCCACCCGAGTTCGTGGTCGTTGCATTTGTCGTGCCGGAGTCGTTGCTGCCGCCACCGGAGTTCGTGCTGCCACCGCCACCGGAATTGCTGCTGCCGCCGCCACCGGAGTTGTTGTTCGCCTGGGTCTGGGCGGCTTCGAATTCGGCGCGGACGCGTGCTGCGGATTCGGCGGCACGACGGGCTTCTTCCTGTGCGATGAGCTCGCCGAGCTCGGCTTCGGCTTCGATTCGGGCCTGCTCGTACTCAGCGGTGAGCTTGTCGGTCTCGGCCTGCGCATCGACGAGCGAAGCGGCCAGCGCTTCGGCTTCGGCGACCTTGTCCTGGAGTTCCTCGCGGTCGTCTTCGAGATCGTTGACGAATGCGTCGAGTTCGTCGGTGCTGAAGTCACCGGCGCTGAGCGCCACCTGGGCGAGTTGGTCCCGCTGGAGCACGTCGTTGATGTCGCTCGTGTCTTCGAACAGTGGACCGAGCGGCGTGGTGCCGGCACCGACGAAGGAGCGCACGGCCATGTCGCCGAGATCAGCACGCAGCTCGACCAGCTCGGCTTCCTTCGCGGCGATGTCGGCTTCGAGCTCGATGATCTCGCCGTCGAGGGTGGTCTTCGCATTGATCGCTTCGACGTAATCCTCGGCGATGTCGTTGGCCCGCTCTTCGAGGCGTTCGAGTTCATCGACGATGCTCTCGACACGGGCGCGCTGCTGGTCGACCGGACTCGCGGCGGCGACATGCGGGTTCATCGCCGGAACGACGAGCGCAACCATCAGCGCGATTGGGGCAACACGGAGGAGCTGCTTCACGAGCGGAAACTCTACCGAATATGACGAAGGTGTTGCGAAATGACGTAGAAATTCACATTTGCGCGAGTTGCGACCGGGAATGGCAAACGCAAGACACATCATCGGAAATCGACCCGCGCTCCGTCCGCGGGGCCCGATCGACTCACTCCCGATCACTCCCACTCGATGGTGCCCGGCGGCTTCGACGTGATGTCGTAGACGACCCGGTTGACGCCATCGACCTCGTTGATGATTCGTTGGCTCATGATCTCGAGGGTCTCGTACGGGATCCGAGCCCAGTCCGCGGTCATCGCATCGTCGCTGGTCACGGCCCGGATCACCACCGGATGTCCGTAGGTGCGCTCGTCGCCCATCACGCCGACGGAGCGAACGTCGGCGAGGAGCGCGGCGTACGACTGCCAGATCGCCCGCTCCAGCCCGGCGGCGTGGAGCTCGTGACGCACGATCGCGTCAGCCTCCTGCAGCACCGCGACGCGCTCGGGGGTGACCTCGCCGATGATCCGCACGCCGAGCCCGGGCCCGGGAAACGGCTGGCGCCACACCATCTCGTCGGGGAGCCCGAGCTCGGTCCCGAGGGCGCGCACCTCGTCCTTGAACAAGTCGCGCAGCGGCTCGATCAACTCGAGTTCCATGTCATCGGGCAACCCGCCGACGTTGTGGTGGCTCTTGATCACCGACGCCGTCCCGTCGGTGCCACCGGACTCGATCAGGTCGGGATACAACGTGCCCTGCACGAGGAACTTCGCCTCGCTCAAACCGCCCGTGTACTTCTCGAACACGCGGATGAAGCGCTCGCCGATCGCCTTGCGCTTGGCCTCCGGCTCGGTCAGCCCGGCCAGCGCTTCGAAGAACGACTCGCCCTCGTCGGCGTGGATCAGCTCGATCCCCAGATTGCGCCGGAAGGTCTCGACGACCTGCTCCGACTCGCCCTTGCGCATCAACCCGGTGTCGACGTAGATGCAGGTGAGCTGCGCTCCGATCGCTTTGTGCACGAGTGCGGCAGCGACCGACGAGTCGACCCCGCCCGACAGGCCACAGATCACCCGCGCGTCGCCGACGCGCTCGCGGATCTCGGCGACCTGCTCGTCGATCACCGACGACATCGCCCAGTCGGCTTCGATTCCGGCGCGCTCGTGGATGAACCGCGCCATCGCCGCCATCCCGTACGGGGAATGGACCACCTCGGGGTGGAACTGGACGCCGTAGATCTTGCGCTCGTCGTGCTCGAGCACCGCGACCGGCGCCCCCGGGGAAGACGCGGTCGCCACGAATCCGTCCGGCAACTCGGTGATGCCGTCGAAGTGGCTCATCCAACACTCATGGGAGTGCGGGGCGTCGTCGGGAAGGATCAGCGATTCGCCCGTGCGCTCCAGCAGCGTGCGCCCGTACTCCCCCGCCATGCCACGACCGACCACGCCACCGAGCTGTTGGGCGATCAGCTGGGCGCCGTAGCAGATACCGAAGATCGGGATCCCGAGGTCGTAGATCCCCGCGTCGAGCTGCGGCGCCCCCTCGACGTGCACGCTCGCCGGGCCGCCCGAGAGGATGATCGCTGCAGGAGCCCGCTCGGCGATCTCGGCCGCCGAGATCCGGTTGGGCACGATCTCGGAGTACACGTGGAGCTCGCGCACCCGTCGGGCGATCAGCTGGGCGTACTGGGCACCGAAGTCGACGACGAGCACCGTGGCGCGGTCGGCATGTCCCGACGGATTCGATGTGGGATCGGCCGGGGTCTGCGGTTGACTCACCTCATGGATCGTAGAGGCCCTGCCCCGCTCATCCTGGCCCTGTTCGTCGCAGTCGTGTCGATCCTCGGGCCCTCGACGGCCGCCTTCGCCATCGACCACACGCAGGCGGCAACACCGTTGCGGAGCGCGCCGGCTCCCGAGCCGACTCCCGAACCGGCCCCCGACCGTCCCGTGCCGACCGTGTCGGACTTCTACCCGGAGGACAACAACCTGAGCGATTGTCTGGGGCTGGTCGAGCGGCCCGGCTGCGGCAGTGAGGCTCGGGGCGGGTGGCGCCAGACGGCGGTGTTCGTGGTGCTCGCCATCGGAATGGGCCTCATCTTCTGGCGGATCTCCGTCGGCGTCCGCCGCAATCGAGCCGCGCTGCCCGACACCGGCGATGCCGATACCAGCGCCGCCGACCCCGAGGATTCCCGCACGTAGCGCAGACGTTCGTGGATGCCCGGCGCCCACGAACATGCGACGATGCGGAGATGAGCGCATCATCTCGCCCCGTCGCCCTGATCACGATGGCCACCGGCTACGTCGGCCCGGCACTGGCCCGCACCATGGCCGAGCGGGGCTTCGACCTCGTGCTCCAGGGTGCGTCCGGAGACGGGAGCATGGTCGGCGTCGAGCGGTCGTTCGACGAGCAGGTCCCCGAGCTCGAAGCGCTCGGTGCGGCGGTCGAGACCGTGACCGACGTCGACCTCACGAGCGCCCAAGGCAACCGAACACTCGTCGCCCGCGCCCTCGACCGGTTCGGCCGGCTCGACTCCGCGTGCTTCGTCACGGGCGTGATCATCGTCGGCAAGTTCCTCGACATGACCGAGAAGCAGTGGGAGCAGATCAAGCGGACCAACCTCGACATGGTGTTCCACGCACTCCAAGCGGCCCTGCCACCGATGGTCGACGCGGGATCGGGACAGATCGTCGTGTTCACGTCGTCGACCGGCGGACGGCCCGATCCGATGACATCGATCTACGGCGGGACGCGGGCCGGCGCGAACGGGATCGTCCGCGCCGTCGGACTCGAACACGCTCGCGACGGCGTCCAGGTCAATGCGGTCGGCACGAACTTCATGGACTTCCCCGGCTTCATCAAGGCGTCGGGCGCCGACGACCCCGAGCGCCGTAAGCGCATCGAAGCGCAGACCCCGATGCGCCGTCTCGGCACGATGGATGAGCTGGCGAACGTGACCGCCGTGCTCCTCGACGGGACCAACCGGTTCCAGACCGGCCAGTTCTTCGACTTCTCCGGCGGCTGGGGCGCCTGACCGCGAACGTGTTCAGGGGGCGACGCGTTCGAGGTGGCGGGCGCCGTGGTCGCGGCCGCCGGCCGGCGCGACGGTGCCGTCCGACATGACGACACCGTCGGCGCACTCGGTTTCGATCTCACCGTCACCGAACTGCTCGCGATAGAGCTCCGCGTAGGCGCCGCCCGCCACGAGGAGTTCGTCGTGGGTCCCCGACTCCACGATCCTGCCTCGATCGACCACATGGATCACATCGGCCGCCTGGATCGTGGAGAGGCGATGGGCGACCGCCAGCGTCGTCCGCCCGGCGATGAGCGTGCCGAGCGCTTCTTGGATCCGGCGTTCCGATGCGGTGTCGAGCGCGGAGGTGGCCTCGTCGAGCACCAGCACCTTCGGATCCGACAGCAGCACCCGTGCGATCGCAATTCGCTGTCGCTCGCCGCCCGACAATCGAAACCCCCGCTCGCCGACCACCGTGTCGTACCCGTCGTCGAACTCCATGATCCGGTCGTGGATCGCCGCAGCGCGTCCAGCAGCCTCCACCTCGGCGTCCGTGGCGTCGTCGTGTCCGTAGGCGATGTTGTCGCGCAACGAACCGGCGAACAGGTACGACTCCTGCGTCACGAACCCGACCGTTGCAGCGAGCGACGCGAACGACACGTCGCGTAGGTCGACCCCGTCGATCGAGATCACGCCCTCGTCGGGGTCGTAGAGCCGGGCGACGAGCTGGAGCACGGTCGACTTCCCCGCTCCCGACGGTCCGACGAAGGCCACCAGTTGCCCGGGCTCGGCGACGAAGTCGAAGTCGCCGAGCGAGGCCACATCGGTGTCGGGATAGTGGAAGTGCACGTGGTCGAAACGGGTCACGCCCCGGGTGGTCGCCGGATCCAGGTCGACGGCGTCGTCGGCCTCGACGATCTCGGGTTCGATGTCGAGGTAGGAGAAGATCCGCCCGAACAGGGCGCGGCTGGACTGCAGCTCGACCAGCGTCTCCAGCATCCGCGCCACCGGGAAGAACAGTCGGTTCTGGAGCGTGGTGAACGCAACGATCGTCCCCGCGGAGAGGTCCGACCCACCCTGCAACGCGTAGCCGGCCGCGAGGTAGACGACGAGCGGTGTCACCCCGAGGAAGGTCTGGATCACCGTGAAGAACGCCTGACCGATCACCTGCTGGCGCTGCGCCGACTCCGACAGTCGGGCGCTCGAATCGGTGAACCGCTCGACCTCACGATCCTGCCGTCCGAAGAGTTTGGCCAGGGTGATCCCCGACACCGACAGCGTCTCCTGGGTGATCGTCGACATCTCGGCGGTTTCGGCCTGCATGTGGCGCGTGTACTTCTCGCGCCGCGAACCGACGGCGCGCGTGACCAGCACGAAGAGCGGGATTGCGAGCAGCGTGACGACGGTGAGCTGCCACGACAGCAGGAACATCGCGACGAGCGCGCTCGCGAACGTCACGCCGTTCGACAGGATCGACGAAAGCGTCGTGGTCACCGCGTTCTGTGCACTCGACACGTCCGACGACAGTCGCGACTGGAGATCGCCGGTGCGCGCCCCCGAGAAGAACGACAACGACAGCGTCTGGAGGTGTCGGTAGAGCCGATCGCGGAGCTGGCGCAACACGAGTTGGCCGAGCGCATTGGTCTGGATCGTCTGCAGCACCCCGATGGCGCCTGCGACGACGGCGACCACGACCATGATCGAGACGAGCACCCAGAGCAAACCGAGGTCGAGCCCGTCGGGACCGAACAGCGCATCGTCGAAGACGCTCTGGATCAGGAGCGGATTCACGACGCCCAGGATCGCGCCGACCACCACGAGCATCGCCACGACGATCACCCGGCCTCGGTGCGGCGTGAACAGCCGGGCGACGCGCCCCAGGAGAACGCTTCGCTCGGGTCGACGACGAGTGGCGCACTCCGACGAGGATGCCGTGCGCCGTCGGTGACGGAGTTGTCGGTCATCGAGGCAACGTAGGGGCACCTGGTGAGGGCGTCCAGTTGCACCTGGTCGCCGACGTTGGCGGCTCTCGGACGGATCAGTCGGTGGAGGGTGTGGCACTCGAACTCGACTGACGCGGCAGGGTCAGCAGGTCGACGATCATCCTCGCGGTCGCACCCCACACCGTCTCGTCGTCGAGATGGAAGAAGTGCAGCGGGCGATCGAGCGGGGGGATGCCCCAGCGCTCGCGATGGTAGGTGCCCGGACGCGTCAGCTCGGCGACGGGTGTCCACATCACCCGGTCGGCTTCACCCGTGCGCGGCGCGAGTTCCAGTCGTTCGTCGAGCGTCGCCACGACGGGCACGATGTAGCTCTTCGACACGATGGTCGACAGGTGTTCGAGTTCACCCACGACCCTCGGACGCCCCATGTCCAGGCCGACTTCCTCCTCTGCCTCGCGCAGCGCGGTCTCGACCGGGGTCTCCCCCGGATCACAGCGCCCACCGGGGAAGCTGATCTCGCCACGATGGCTGCGCATCTGCATCGACCGGCGAGTGAGCAGCACCTCGGCGCCGAGCGGGCCCTCCGACAGCACGATCAACACAGCCGACTGACGCGCATCGGGGAACGTCGGCAGCAGCGGCGCCGATTCGGCGGCCACCGGCCCGACGAGCTCGTCGACGCTCCACCGGGCGTCGAGCTCCCACGGCGCGTCGAACTCCTCGATGGTGTGATGCGGCCGGGGGATCACCTGCCGGCCCCCCGGCCGCCGCACGGACCTCGGGTCGGTCACGAGTCGTCGTCGGCCGATGTGCTGTCGTCCGACGAGGCACCCTCGCGACGATCGTCGATGACGGCCTTCTTCAACCGCTTCGCGGCGAGATACGTCTCCGCGGCCGAACGCCCCGCGCTCCGACCGACCGCTTCGGCGTCGGGCGTCGGCGTCTGCCGGCGACGCTGCTTGCGTTGGTCCTTCGTGGCGAAGTCGGTGTTCCACCACACGAAGGCCAACACCACGCCGAGCATGCCGATCAAGAGCCGAGCGTTGGCCTCGAGATCGATCCAGGGCTGCACGACCGCCACGACGACGAGGCCGATCACCACGAGGTCGAGGATCCGGTGCACACGCCGATCGACGAGCCGAAAGGCAGCCGCCGGACCGGTCGCGATCGCCGCGTTGAGCATGACGAGTGCGCCGAGCAGTGCCGGGACGGCCGGCGTCGGACTGCCGAATCCTGCCGAGACGAACACGGCGCCGATGATGTACTCGACCACTTGGTGCATCCAGAACGGTCGCATCGCGCCGCGTTGAGGTGGGGGTCCGGATTGGGCCACGACGCCGAGGGTAGCGACATTCGTCGGTTGGCCACCGGACCGATCTGTAGCGTCGTCGCTGTGCCTTCCACCGATGATCGGTCGACCCGCTTCGACCCCTCCGACCCCGACTTCATCGCCGATCCCTACCCCGTCCTCAACGAACTGCGCGAAGCCACCCCGATCTTCTGGAACGAGGCCAGCCAGCAGTGGATGATCACCCGCTTTGCCGATGTCGCCGCCGCCCTTCGGGATCGCCGCATGGGCCGCGCCTACACGCACCGCTTCACACACGCCGAGATCGGTCGACCCGAGCCGGACCCGAGATGGGCGGCGTTCCACGAGCACGAGGAGTGGTCGCTGCTCGCGCTCGAGCCGCCCGACCACACCCGTCTGCGGCGCCTCGTGCAGAAGGTGTTCACCCCGCGGGCAATCGACCGGCTGGGCGACGAGATCGCGGCGTCGGCCGGGCAACTGCTGGACCGATGTGGCGAACAGGACACGTTCGACCTGTTGGCCGACTACGCGCAGCCGTTCTCGGTGGGCGTGATCTGTTCGATGCTGGGGGTTCCCCAGGTGGACGCCCAGGCGCTGCTCGACTGGTCGCACGCGATCGTGAAGATGTACGAGCTCGATGCCGACGATGCGACCAAACACGCGGCGAACGACGCGGCCGCCGAGTTCATCGACTACACGACGGGCCTGATCCGCGAGAAGCGCCGAAACCCCGACGGGCTGCTCGTGTCCGAACTCGCTCGCGTGGAGGACGAGGGCGACACCTTGACCGAGGCCGAGATCGTGTCGACGACCATGGTGCTCCTCGAAGCGGGGCACGAGGCGACGGTCAACACACTCGGCAACGGTTTCCGGGCGCTGATGCGACATCCGGACGAGTGGCGGCGACTGACCGCGGGTGAGGTGACGCCCGTCGCGTCCGTCGAGGAGCTGCTCCGCTGGGATCCTCCGCTGCAGATGTTCGAACGGTGGGTCCTCGAGGAGGGCGTCGAGATCGCCGGCCAGGAGATCCGCGTCGGTGAGGAGATCGCAATGCTCTTCGGATCGGCACAGCGCGATCCGCGCCGCTTCGACGATCCCGACCGGTTCGACATCGGTCGCAACGACCCTGCGCACATCGGGTTCGGCGGGGGAATCCACTTCTGCGTCGGTGCACCACTCGCCCGTGTGGAGCTGGCTGCATCGGTGGCGGGCATCGTCGCACGATTCCCCGATCTGGCGCTGGTCGACGAGCCGCAGTACCACCACACGTTCGTCATCCGCGGCCTCGCCGAACTCCGCCTCGCACCCCGCTGACCCCTCGTCGTTCGGGAGCGGGGACGGACCCCGGCACGCGAACGAGCGGACCGGCCGCAGCCGATCCGCTCGTGTCGGGACTTCTTCGAGATGTCCGACCGCTCGCAGTGCGAGGGTCGGTCAGGCCGGAGCTGGGCCCCGGCCGGGTCTCACATCATGCCGCCCATGCCGCCCATGCCGCCGCGGCATGCCGCCGGCGCCGTCTTCCTCGGGCTCCTCGGCGACGAGACACTCGGTCGTGAGGACCATCGCAGCGATCGACGCAGCGTTCTGGAGACCCGCGCGGGTCACCTTGGCCGGGTCGATGATCCCCGCAGCGATCAGGTCCATCATCTCGCCGGTTGCGGCGTTCATGCCCATCGGACCCTTGGCGGCCTCGACGTCGCGCACGACGAGCGAGCCTTCGAGCCCGGCGTTGTTGGCGATGTTGATGCCGGGGGCGAGCAGTGCTGCCCACACGGTCATCGCACCGGTCTTCTCGTCGCCTTCCAGCGAGTCGACGACCTTCTGGACGTCCTTGCGGGCCCGGATGAGGGCGGTGCCGCCGCCGGCGACCACGCCTTCCTCGATGGCTGCACGGACCGACGACACGGCGTCTTCGATGCGGTGCTTCTTCTCCTTCAGCTCCACCTCGGTGGCGGCGCCGACCTTGATCAGCGCCACACCGCCGGCCAGCTTCGCGAGGCGCTCCTGGAGCTTCTCGCGATCCCAGTCGGAGTCGGTGTTCTCGATCTCGGCCTTGATCTGGTTGACGCGACCGTTGATGTCGTCGGTGGTGCCGCCACCGTCGACGATGGTCGTGTTGTCCTTGGTGATCACGACGCGCTTGGCGGTGCCGAGCAGATCGAGCGTGACGTTGTCGAGCTTGAGGCCGACCTCTTCGCTGATGACCTGGCCACCGGTGAGGATCGCCATGTCCTGGAGCATCGCCTTGCGACGGTCGCCGAAGCCCGGGGCCTTGACGGCCGCGGCGTTGAACGTGCCACGGATCTTGTTGACCACGAGGGTGGCGAGCGCTTCGCCTTCGATGTCCTCGGCGATGATGACCAGCGGCTTGCCGGTCTGCATGACGGCCTCGAGGGTCGGCAGCATCGTCTGGACGGTCGAGATCTTGGCGCTGTGGAGCAGGATGTACGCATCCTCGAGGACGACTTCCTGGCGCTCGGTGTCGGTCACGAAGTACGGCGACAGGTAGCCCTTGTCGAACTGCATGCCCTCGGTGAAGTCGAGCTCGGTGCCGAACGTGTTCGACTCCTCGACCGTGACCACGCCGTCCTTGCCGACCTTGTCGATGGCGTCGGCGATGACTTCGCCGATCGATGCATCGGCGGCCGAGATGGTGGCGACGGACGCGATGTCCTTCTTGTCGTCGACGTCCTTGGCCTGCTTGGCGATCGAGGCGACCGCTGCGGCGACCGCCGCCTCGATGCCCTTCTTGATCGCCATCGGGTTGGCGCCGGCTGCGACGTTGCGCATGCCGGCGTGGACCATTGCCTGTGCGAGCACGGTGGCGGTCGTGGTGCCGTCACCGGCGATGTCGTCGGTCTTCGTGGCGACTTCCTTCACGAGCTGGGCGCCCATGTTCTCGAAGACGTCGTCGAGCTCGATCTCCTTGGCGATCGACACACCGTCGTTGGTGATGGTCGGCGCGCCGAACTTCTTGTCGAGCACGACGTTGCGGCCCTTCGGGCCGATGGTCACCTTGACGGCGTCCGCGAGCTTGTTGACGCCGGCTTCGAGCGCCCGGCGGGCCTCGTCGTCGAACTTCAGAATCTTTGCCATGTTGTCTTTTCTCCTAGCGATCTACGAATGAATGCGATGCGATTGTTGCGAAGGTGCTGAACGTCAGCCGACGATCGCGAGCACGTCGCGGCTGTTGAGCACGAGCAGGTCCTCGCCGCCCGAGCTGACCTCGGTGCCGCCGTACTTGGAGTACAGGACGGTGTCGCCGACGCTGATCCCGACTTCGATCAGCTCACCGGTGCTGTCGGAGCGCTTGCCCGGGCCCACGGCGAGGACTTCGCCCTGCTGGGGCTTCTCTTTGGCGGTGTCGGGGATCACGAGACCGGAAGCGGTCTGCGTCTCGGGTTCAGCGGGCCGGACCACGATGCGGTCATCGAGTGGCTTCAGGTTCATGGGTTCATGCCTCCATTGGCAAGTCACGGTGTTGCGGTTGAATCAGGCTGCGGGGAAGGCACTTGGCACTCTCCCATGCCGATTGCCAATGCTAAACGTCGGATCCAGGATTGGCAACCGGCAATCGAGAGTGCCAACGAGAAATCCTCCCGCCGGCCGCTGACCGCCCGGCGGCCGGTCAGCAGAACGCGCTCAGCGGAACTCCGGGTCGCGTCTTTCGAAGAACGCGGCGATCGCTTCACGATGCTCGGGAGTCGCGTACGCGAGTTCGAGTGCGGCGAGTTCGCGGCGCTGCACGACTGCGAGATCGGATTCAGTGCCGTTCTGGGTCAACAACTGCTTGGCGAACCGCAACGACGGCGGAGCGTTCACCGCGTAGCTCTCCGCTCGCGCGAGCGCGGCGCCGACCACGTCGTCGGCGACCTCGTCGACCAGTCCGAGCGCCGCTGCCTCGACGCCGAGCACCGTGCGACCGGACAGGACGAGATCGGACGCTGTCCCCCAGCCGCAACGCTGCACCAGGAAGTGCGAGGAGGCCAGCTCGGGCACCACGCCCATCTTCACGAACCGCGCCGACAGCTTCGCCGCCGGGTGGGCCACGAGAAAATCCATCGAAAGGGTCATCGACAGCCCGACGCCGATCGACGCGCCGTTGATCGCCCCGACCACCGGCTTCGACGCGCGCATCAGCGCGACCCAGTCGCCCGGTCGCTCGTCGCCGCTGTCGGGCTCGCCGCCGTCGACCTGCGCTGCGAACACCTCCGCGACGTCGGCGCCGGCGCAGAACCCGCGGCCGGCGCCGGTCACGACGAACGCACCGATCGCGACATCGTCGTTGCCCACCGTGAACGCGTCGAACAGCTCGCGCTGCATCGTCGGTGTCCACGCATTCAGCTTCTCCGGACGGTGCAGGGTGACGACCCTGACGATGCCTCGGTCCTCGACGGTGATCTGTTCGTAGCTCATCGTTCCTCCGGTGCGTCAGCTTCGCAGGCCGACCCCGATCGGCGCATCACCGCAGCCGGGCGGTCGGTCGATCGGTGATCGACGCGGGATCGATGACGTCACAACGGGTCTCAGGTGTCGGCAACGACGCGGAGCATGGCGAGCGTCTCGGCGAGGGGGAGCCCGATCACGTTGGTCACGCTCCCTTCGACCCGCTCGACGAACGCGGCCGCTGCGCCCTGGATCCCGTACGCGCCCGCCTTGTCCCACGCCTCGCCGGTGCCCAGGTACCAGTCGATCATCTGCGGCGTCAGCTCGACGAACGCGACCGTGGTGGTGACGACGAAGCTCTGGATCACCGAGTCGCTGCGCACCGACACACCCGTGTGCACGTGGTGATCTCGGTCGGAGAGCATCCGGAGCATCGCTGCGGCGTCGGTGTCGTCGACCGGCTTCTCGAGCACCCGACCGTCGACCTCGACCGTCGTGTCGGCGGCGAGGACGATCTCGTTCGGACCGATCACGGCCGCTGACTTCTCGAGCGACAAGCGCCGGACGTACTCCTCGGGTGTCTCGTAGTCGTGCGGGGTCTCGTCGATCTCCGCGGGTCGCACGGAGAACTCCAGCCCGGCGCTCAGGAGCAGATCACGGCGACGCGGCGAGGCCGAGCCGAGCACCAGCGACTGGCCGTGGTGAAAGCGAATCATCCGCCCGAGAGTGCCATCACATCGGCGTCGTCGGGGACGGATGTGTCGGTGTCGAGATCGGAACGGGTCTGACCGTCGAGCCAGCCCTCGGGGATCGCCACCTTGATCGGCCCGTTGGTGTGCCCGCGCTTGATCCGCTCGCCGCCCTCGACGACGGTCGTGTCCGCGCCGACCTTGTCCAGCATTGCGGCGAGGATGTCGTCGAGCTCGGCCAGCGACTTGATCAGCGAGAAGCGCCGCCGGATCTCGGAACCGACCGGATAGCCGCTCATGTACCAGCCGGTGTGCTTGCGGAAGTCGCGCATCGCGTGATCCTCGCCCAAGTGCGCGGCGAGCATCGACGCGTGATCGGCCATCACGCCGGCAACGATGCCGAGCGATCGGCTGGGCGGGACGGGTCGACCGTTGAGCGCATCGACGAGGTCGCCGAACAACCACGGACGCCCGAGGCAACCGCGGCCGACCACCACGCCGTCGCATCCGGTCTGGGCCATCATCGCCACGGCGTCCGAGGCCTCCCAGATGTCGCCGTTGCCGAGCACCGGGATCGTCCCGCCGAGGTCGGACATGTGCTCCTTCAGTTCGCCGATCGCCTCCCATCGGGCCTCGCCCGAGTAGTGCTGCTCGACCGTCCGCGCGTGCATGGCGATCGATGCCACACCCTCCTCGGCGCACACCTCGCCCGTCCGCTTGAACGTGAGCCAATCGTCGAAGAGACCCATCCGGAACTTGGTCGTGACAGGAATCCCGTATGGGGTCGCTGCGGTCACCGCGGCGCGCACGATCGCTCGGAGCAGTTCGGGTCGGGCCGGCACGGCCGCGCCCCCACCCCGGCGCGTGACCTTCGCCGCCGGACACCCGAAGTTGATGTCGATGTGATCGACGCGACCGTCGTCGCAGAGCTGGCGCACGGCATCGCCCATGATCTCCGGATCACTCCCGTACAGCTGCTGGCTCCGCGGGTGCTCGTCGGGCGCGAACGTGATCATCCGGTGCGTCTTCGGGTTCGCCTGAACCACGGGGGTCGCCATCACCATCTCGTTGACGTACGCCAGCCCGGGGGCGAACCGACGGCACAGCGCGGCGGAACGGCGCGTTCGTCACCCCGGCCATCGGGGCCAGGACGACGGGCGCTGCCAGCTCGTGGCGACCGATCGAGTACGTCATTGCCCGAACACGGTATCCGCCCCGCGGAGGGCCTACGGCTGCGGTTCCAACACGGCGTCGATGACGTGCAGGATTCCACCGTCGAACGCCTGGTCCGGGTCGATGATCTCGGCGGTGCCGATCGTCGGTGGAATCGCGGCCGCATCGACCGGCTGCGGACCTCCGAACTCGACACTCACGTCCGTCATCCCGGCCAGATCCGACAGCGACAACGCCGCGCCGACCGACAACTGCGCACGCATCAGGTCCTCCACGATCGCGTCATCGTCGAGGTCGGGGCCATCGGGGTCGTTGCGCAGGTCATCGATCGCCGCATTGTCCGGCGCAAAGAACGTGTACGGCTGGTCGAGCGCTTCGAGTTCGGCGAGCAGACCGACCCGGGCGAGCAACGCCTCGGTCTCGGTGAGCCCGAGCGCGTCGAGTGTGTCGCCGAGCGAGGGTTCGGCGGGCGCCAGCGTCGTCGTGGTGGTCGTCGTCGTGGTCGTCGTCGTGGTCGTCGTCGAGGACGATGTCGTCGTCGTGTCCGCGGCGGTCGTGGTCGTCTCCGGCACCGTGGTGGTGGTCTCGGGCACCGTGGTGGTGGTCTCCGGAAGGGTGGTCGTCGACTCCGGGACCGTGGTCGTCGACTCCGGGATGGTTGTCGGCGGAGGCGTGGCCACCTGGTTCCCGAGCGCGCATTCGACGCGGTCTCCGGCGCGGAAGAACACGTTGGGGAACGAGTACGAGCCGATTCCGGTGAGCGAGTCGTCGACCTCGTCGGCGCGGACGTCGACGGTGGCGATCAGGCTCTCGGTCGAGTCACCGCGCTCGAGTGTGCACTCCGATGCCAACCCGGTCACGGCAGCGGCGCCCTCGGGCGCGACGAATTCGGCGAACTGCACGGTCGACGACCAGTCGGCCGCGTCGGCGTCGGCGGGGGGAGCCCAGCGGAACTCGGTACGCCCGGTTGCGTCCGTCTCGCGCGTCGCCGGCTGTCCGGCGATGGCGTCGCTCGGTACGACCCACACGTAGTCATCGGGTACGGGGTCCGAGGTCCGAACGTCGGCGCTGATCGTCGTCGCGAGCGGCGCGCCGGCGGACCCACTGCGCACCAGCACGAACGACACCGGCTCCGGTTCGAGTTCGCTTCCGCCCTCGTCGTCGCCTCGCCCCATCAGGAACAGCAGCGCGATGATCCCGCCCACGAGCAGCACGCCGGTCACGACCGTGGCGACTGCACCGGGACGCTTGAACCATGGTGGCTCGGGCAGCTCCTCGACCGGAACCACCGGTGCTCCGGGCCCACCGGGGCCACCTGGTGCGGGAGGGGGCGCGTCGGCCGGCGGCCCGCCGACCCCCGGGTTGGTCGGCGGCAGACTCGGGGTCACCGGCATGATCTGCGTCGAGTCGACCGACGGCGGGCCGGACGACGGTGCCGGTGTTGGTGATGATGACGGAGATGGCGGGGGCGCGGGGATCCCGTCGCCCGGTTCCGCCGCCAGATCACCCAGGCCCGTCTCGGAGCCGTCAGGGGACGGCGGAGGAAAGTCGTCGTTCGACATCGCAGAATTCTTGCACGCTGAGAGTGGGAGTCATCGCACCCTCCGGATCCGTTGGCGAGCGCTCGGCGCGCTCAGTCGACCAGCGGGAGCTTCAGGTTGGGGATCGCTCCGACGTCGAGCGGGGTCGGCCCATCGGAGCGCAGTCGGTACCACCCCGTTGCCGCGATCATGGCGGCGTTGTCGGTGCACATCGCCCGACTGGGCAGGAACCCTTGAATCCCATCGGCTTCGCATGCGGTCAACAGCTCTTCGCGCAGCAGCGAGTTCGCGGCCACGCCACCGCCCAGGACGATGCCAGTCGCACCGACCTGCGCCGCTGCCTTGCGCGCCTTGTGGACGAGGACGTCGACGACGGCCATCTGGAACGACGCCGCAACGTCGTCGTCGCCGACGTCGGGGTGTTTGCGCACGTAGTTCACCACCGAGGTCTTGAGCCCCGAGAAGGAGAAGTCGAGCCCGTCGTCCTTCATGGCGCGCGGAAACGGAATCGCCTCGGGATCTCCGTGCAGCGCCGCCTCGTCGATCGCCGGCCCACCGGGGTAGCCGAGGTCGAGGAAGCGAGCCACCTTGTCGAATGCTTCACCCGCCGCGTCGTCGATCGTCTGCCCGAGCATCCGGTAGCGACCGTGGTCCTGCATCTCGACGAGCATCGTGTGACCGCCGGAGACGAGCAGGACGACGAGCGGGAACTCCAGCGTCGGGTCTTCGAGCGACGCGGCATAGAGGTGCGCCTCCATGTGGTTCACCCCGATGAACGGCTTGTCCCATGCGAGTGCCAACGACTTCGCCGCCGAGACGCCGACGAGCAGCGCACCGACGAGGCCCGGCCCGACCGTGCAGGCGATCGCGTCGATGCGCCCCTCTTCGACACCGCCTTCGACGATCGCCCGGGCGATCACCGGGTTCAGGGCGTCGAGATGGGCCCGCGACGCGACTTCGGGGACGACCCCGCCGAAGTCGGCATGCAGATCGATCTGCGTCGACACCACGTTGGACACGACGTCGTTGCCGCCCATGACGAGCGCGGCCGCCGTCTCGTCGCAGCTCGTCTCGATGCCGAGCACGAGCGTCGACTCGTCCACGGTCAACTCGGCGATGTCGGTCATCGGTCGCCTCGGATCTCGGCGAGTCGTGCCGCGTATTCGTCACCCTGAATGTCGTGACACCACATCACGATCGCATCCTCGACGTTGTCGTAGTACCGCTTCCGAACCCCGGCGGGGGCGAAGCCGAACTTGCGGTACAGCTCCTGCGCCCCGGAGCTCGACACCCGCACCTCGAGGGTCCACGCCGCACACTCCCGCCGCACGGCCTCGGTCGCGAGCGCGAGCATCAATGCGGTTGCGACACCACTGCGTCGGGCATCAGGGTGGACGGCCACGTTGGTCACGTGCGCCTCGTCGACGGCGAACCAGAGGCCGGCGTGTCCGACGATCCGGCCGCGACTCTTGCCCGCTGCGGGCCGGCGGGCGGTCAGGTAGTAGCGCGAGCCACTCCGCATTTGTTCGATCTCGCTCTGGAAGACACCGGGCGACCATGGCGTCGGATAGGCGTGCCGTTCGGTTTCGAGCACGCCGTCTTTCAAGTCACGCTTGCGCATCGGCGACAGCACGACACCCCCGGGCCCGGGCGCATCGCCGGCCTCGCGTCCCAGCATTCGTTCGATCACGCTCATCGCGCGGACCGCGTCTTCCAGTTGATGAGCGCGTCCGGCTCACGGAGATAGACCGGCTCGATCTCACGCGGGTTGACCCACTCTTCGCGCAACGCCCGGGCGTGCGCGAGTTGCACGAGCGGGCTCGCCGACGGGTACGCGTCCCCGCCGATCTCGCAGTGGAAGCCCTCGAGGATCTCCTCGGAATACCGCCGAGCACCGTCGCCGACACACAGGGTCTCTTCGTTGCGCGCCATCAGGTCGGCCACCAGCTCGTCGATCGGACCGACCTGCGGCGGGGCGACCTGCTGGATCCCGCCGGGCACCTGTTTGTACATCGCGTAGAACACCTCGCCCTTCCGGGCGTCGATCACCGGCACGACCACGCGATCGCTGTGGCGACACGGGAACGCCAGGAGGTCCAGCGACGAGATACCGATCATGGGGATCCGCAATGCCTGGGCGATCGCCTTGGCCGACGCCAGCCCGACGCGCATGCCCGTGAACAGCCCAGGACCGACGTCGACCGCCACGACGCTGATCTCGTCCATCTCGATCCCGGCCTGTCGACACGTGAACTCGATCGCCGGCACGAGCGTCTCGGCGTGGCGACGACCCTTCGTGATCTCGAACAGCCCGATCACGCCCTCGTGGCCGCCGATCGCCACGCTCACCCGCTCGGTCGCCGTTTCGATACCCAGGATCAGCATCGGTACGCCTCCAGCCCATCGGTGAGCCGCTGCCATCGACCGGCCCAGCTCGGTCCGACCACACCGACGTCGATGTGCCGCGCGCCGTCGAGCCCGAACACATCGGCGTCGTCGTCGGCCTCGTCAGCGACCGCGTCCGCCCCGGGATCGACATCGGGTGCGAGGTGGATCACGAGGTGATCACCGAACAGGTCGACGACCTCACCCCATTCGACCAGCACGATGCCGGCGAACTCGGCCAGCTCACGAAGGGCGAGGTCGGACACCTCCGCGGTCCGCTCCAGGCGGTACAGATCGGCGTGATGCAGCGTGACCTTGCCGGCCCGTGGTCCACGGTCGACCGGATAGCTGTGCACCAGGGTGAACGTGGGCGACGTGATCCGGTCCGAGACGCCGAGCGCCACGCCGAACCCCTGGGCGAAGGCGGTCTTGCCGGCGCCCATCTCGCCCGAGAGCACGATGATGTCGCCGGCGCGGGCCAGTTCGGCGACCACCGCCGCGATCGCGTGCGTGTCGGCGATCGAACCGGCGTGCAGCGCAATGGTGTGCTCGGACATCAGTCGTCGATGCTACGGCGCGGAACGCGTGGGATGCGCTTCGACACACCGCACACGATCTCGTAGCCGATCGTGTCGAGCGCATCGGCCCAGTCGACTGCACGGATCTCTTCGGTCCCGCCGTCGGGTCGGCGCTGCTCGCCGATCAGCGTGACGTCGTCGCCGACGTTCACGTCGTCGTCGCCGCAGTCGACCATGAGCTGGTCCATCGTCACGACACCCACGATTCGTCGGCGACGACCCCCGATCAAGACCTCACCGCCGACCGCGGACAACCGACGCGGCACTCCGTCTGCGTAGCCGATGGGAATCGTTGCGACGGTCGTGTCCCGGTCGAATCGATGGCGAAGGCCGTACGAGATACGGCTGCCCGCGCGCACCTCCTTGACGAACGACACCGCCGCCTTGAGCGCCATCGCCGGTCGGAGATCACCGCACAGATCGTCGACGCCGTGACCCGGTGAGATCCCGTAGATCGCGATGCCGGCCCGGACGAACGACAACCGAGCATCGGGCCGGGACAGCGCCGCGGCCGAGTTGGCGGCGTGGACGGTGGGGACGGGCGGCAACTGCTCGAGCACCTTGCCGAACTTCGACAGCTGCAGGTCGGTGAACTCGACCGATGCGGGGTCGGTTTCGTCGGCGACGGCGAGGTGTGTGAACACGCCTGCGAGGCGAACCGCTGGAGCGCGCTGGGCGATTGCCGAGGCCATCGACGCGGCTGCATGCGGGTGGGCGCCGACGCGCTGCATCCCCGTGTCGACCTTGAGGTGGACCGGCAGTCCGGTCGGCCGTTCGGCTGCGAGCGCATCGAGAAACGCGCGGCGGTACACGGTCGGCGTGAGTCGATACTCGATGATCCGGGCCGCCGACTCAGGTGGCTGCTCGCTGAGGATCAGAATCGGGGCGTCGATGCCGGCGCGGCGCAACTCGATGCCCTCCTCGACGAGGGCGACGCACAACCCCTCGGCACCCGCCGACATCGCAGTCCGGGCGACATCGACGGCACCGTGACCGTAGCCGTCGGCCTTGACCACCGCCCACAGCGCCGACGGCGCAATGCGTTCGCGCAGCACGGTGACGTTGTGGGCGACGGCGTCGAGGTCGATCTCGGCCCAGGCCCATCTGATCGGGCCGCTCACCGCAGCGCCCCGATCGCCTGCGGAATCAGCTCGACGATGTCGCCGGCGAGGAGCCCCTCCGCAGGGCCGAGCTGGGCGGCGGCGGCATGGAGCCAGGCGCCGGCAGCGGCGGCCCGCACGGGCTCGACGCCGGCGGCCAGCAGCGCGCCCACGAGCCCGGCGAGCACGTCGCCCGACCCCGCGGTGGCGAGGCGCTGATCTCCGCGATCGACGAGCAACACCCGGCCTCCCGGAGCGCCGACGACCGTGGTCGGACCCTTGAGGAGCACGGTCGCGTCGAACTCGGTCACCGCGGCACGGACTGACGCGATGCGATCGTCACCGGGGCGCTCCCCCGTGAGCAACCCGAACTCGCCGTCGTGCGGGGTGAGGACCGTCGGCAGCTCACGGTTGCGGAGGAGCGGTCCGGCACCGTCGCCGCTCCACGCCGCGGCGAACAGCGCATCGCCGTCGACGACGACGGGAACGGGCGCCTCGCCGATGCACTCACGGGTTGCGGTCAGCATGTCGTCGTCGCGGCCCAGGCCGGGCCCGATCACCAACGCGCCGAACCGTCCGATGTCGCGGAGGGCCTCCGCGCAGAACCCGGCGGCCGGAACGGCGTGCTGCACGATCTCGCTCCGGGTCTGCGGGGTGCAGCCCGGGGCCGACAGCGAGACGAGGCCGCTGCCACCTCGTGCGGCGGCCGCGGTGCAGAGCTCGGCGGCGCCGGGCATTCCCGGGCTCCCTGCGATCACCTTGACGGCGCCATGCCACTTGTGGGCGTCGACATCGCGTCGAGGCCACCAGTCGGCCACATCGGATTCCTCGACCAGGTGACAGGCGATGTGGTCGGTGTCGAGACCGATGTCGACGGTGACCACCTCGCCGGCGAGCCATGCGCCGCGCTCGAAGAGCAGGCCCGGTTTCAACGCCTGGAAGGTGACCGTGCGGTCGGCGCGCAGTACACCGTCGTCGGCGACGCCGGTGAGTGCGTCGATGCCGCTGGGGACGTCGACGGCGAGCACCGCTGCGTCACCGATCGCGGGCGCGTTCCACGGGCGGCCGGGGTCGGGGCGGTATCCCGTGCCGAACGCCGCGTCGATCACGAGGTCCGCCGCGGGCAACGTCGACGGGCACGCCGATGCCTCGAACACCCGGACACGCACGCCACGCGCCACGAGCCGGGCGGCGGCATCTCGCCCGTCCGCGCCGTTGTTGCCGCGTCCGGCGATCACGTTGACGGTCCGCCCGTAGGTTCCACCGAGCACATCGATCGCCTCCCGGGCCACCGCGGCCCCCGCGCGGCGTATCAGCTCGTCGACGGGCTCGGGCGCCGCGGCGTCGATCACCCGCATCTCGTCGGGCGTCACCACCGGGATCATGCCGCGAGTCTGTCAGACCGTTGCGGTGTGGGTCAGACCCACCCCGCTACGCGTTGCGGGGTGGGTCTGACCCACTCCGCTACGCGAGGAGGCTGTCACGCAGTTCGCGCTTGACGAACTTGCCGTTCGCGTTGCGGGGTAGGCCCTCGTCCATGAACCAGATGCGCTCGGGGATCTTGTACTTCGCGAGCTTGCCGTCGAGGAATCCTGTCAGGCCATCCTCGTCGAGCGACGCGCCGGGCGAACGCACGATCGCGACGCCCACGATCTCACCGAGGCGATCGTCGGGCACACCGAACACCGCCGCCTCGGCCACGTCGGGATGCTCGTAGATCGCGGCTTCGACTTCCGAGCAGTAGACGTTCTCGCCGCCGCGCAGCACCATGTCCTTCGCCCGGTCGACGATGAACACGAACCCGTCGTCGTCGATCGTCGCGATGTCACCGGTGCGGAACCAGCCGTCCTGGATGGCCTCGGCCGTCGCCTCGGGGCGGTTCAGATAGCCCTTGATCACAACCGAGCCGCGAACGCACAACTCGCCGCGGCCGCCGGGTTCGGTGACCTCCTCACCGAGTTCGTCGACCAGCTTCGCATCGAGGACCGGCACGACGCGGCCGCACGAGGCCGGCTTGGAGGTGTACAGCGACCCGGAGTTCGCCGTGACGATGCCGTGAGTCTCGGTCAGTCCGTAGCCGGTGCTCGGCGCCCCACCCTTCAGCGACTTGTCGATCTTCTCGACGAGGTCGGGCTGGAGTGGTGCGCCGCCGCCCCCCATCCCCGCCAGGCTCGAGGTGTCGCGCGTCGCCCAGTCGGGGTGCATCAGCATCTCCCGGCTCATCGTCGGAACCCCGGAGAAGTTGGTGACGCCCTCCCGCTCGATCAGTTCGAGCGCCCGACCTGCGTCCCACTTGTACGTGAGGACGATCCGCGAGCCCGAGATCGTGGCCGGGTGCAGCAGACAATTGTTGGCGGTGACGTGGAACAGCGGCGTCGGCGCCATGAACACGTTCTGCTTGGCTTCGGCCGGCTGCTGCTCGCCACTCAGATCGGGCATGCCGGCATCGATGCCTGCTTTGGCGGCCGCTGCGGCGCTCACCGCTGCCATGAACGCGAGATCGAGCAGGTTGTGGACCGACCCGCGATGGGTGAGCTGTGCGCCCTTCGGAAACCCGGTGGTGCCCGAGGTGTAGAAGATGCACGCGTCGTCATCGGGATCGATATCGGCCGCCGGCAGCGTCGCCGGCGCAGTGCTCGGGTCGATGACGTCCTCCCACCGTGCTGCGTCCGCAGGGAGGTCACCGTCGTAGCGGACGGTGATGACGTGCAGCGGAGCGCCGTTCTCGCCGGCGCGGAGCTCGTCGAGAATCGGGGTGAGCCGCTCGACGCGCTCGGCATCGCAGATCAACGCCTTCGGTCGGGAGTCGGCGAGCCCATACTTCATCTCGTCGGTCGTCCACCACGCGTTCATCCCGACGCACGCAGCACCGATCGACACGATCGCCCAGTACGAGAACACCCACTCGGGGTAGTTGCGCATCGAGATCGCCACCCGGTCGCCGTGCTGGACGCCGAGGTCGTCGACGAGATGCTGGGCGAGCGCCTTGATGATCGCATCGGATTCGGCATAGGTGAAACGCTCGTCCTCGAACACCACGTAGTCCTTGTCGCCGTGTCCGGCGGCCAGCTCCCACACGAACCGCATCGACGGCGGCGCCGAATCGAAGACCCGCATCGGGATCCCACGGACCTCGATCTCGGTCATCGCGAACGGACCGCCCGGGGCCGTCAGTTCGTTCCAGGCTTCGGTGTACTCCTCGATCATGGGCGCCATGATCGCAGCGCGACCCTCGCCCTGCCAATTGCGGGGCGGCGGGCTCCGCTACTCGGCGACCACGTACGCGCCGGCGGTCGACGCCGAGTGCGTCAGGCTGAGGTGCCACGTGCGGACGCCGGCCTCGTCGGCCAGCTCGAGCGCACGCCCGGTGACCGCCAACGAGGGCTCGCCCGACTCGGCTCGTTCGACCCACACCTCGTGGAACCCGAACGCGCCGAGGCCCAGCCCGAGCGACTTCATCACCGCCTCGCGCGCCGCGAAACGCGCGGCCAACGACGGAACAGGGTCGACCTTGGGAGCGACATATGCCAACTCGACCTCGGTGAACAGCCTCGTTCGCATCGACGGCGTCCGTTCCAGCGAGCGTCGGAAACGTTCGATGTCGACCAGGTCGATGCCGATCCCGATGATCGCCACCGGCTCAGCGCCTCCAGAGCTCGGCGGTGTCGACCACGGGGCCGACCAGCAGTTGTTCCACCGGGATCTCGCCGAGCAACGACTCGTCGAAGAAGCCCTCCGTCTCGGTCACGGTGTCGACGAGGCGGTCGTAGCGGCGGTCGTATCCCTGGAGGACGCCGCGGATCACGTCGGCCGGACGGGTGTCGTGGAACTTGACGTGGAGCAGCGTCAGGCCGGTGGTCTGGCCGCCCTTCACCTCCGGCACGAAGATCAGGGTTCGGCCGTCGCTGCGACCACGACCGACCAGCACATCACCTTCCGATGCGACGCGGTGCTTGGTTCCGCGCAGCGGCGCGACACCTTCGACCCGGCTCGGCAAGTCGCGAGAGACGCCACCGCGATCGATGATCGAGATCGTGTCGTGTTCGGGATCGATGTCGTAGCGGGTGAAGCCGCGCACGGCGGCCACCGCCGGGTCGAGGTCGGCGAGGATCTTGAGCGTGCGATAGCTGAGGACGTCGCGCCCGGCCCCCGACGCCAGCACCGCCTGGACGAGTGGCCGGTCGATGATGCCCTCGTCGCTGCGCGAGATGCCGACCGTCACGGTCTTCGCCTGATGCTTGATCGTGTCGACCGGGCGGGTCAGCTCATCGATCGCCGCGGTCAACGACACCACCAGGTCGTCGATCAACGACGACGGCGTCGCGACTTTGCCCGACACACGCTGGTACGAGTTGACCGGCTGATCGGCGAGGACGTGCCCGAACATCTGCGAGAGCCGCACCGCGGTCGACGCCTCCAGGTGACCGTCGTACAGTCCGGTTCGCAGCCCGTCGTGGAACCGATCGGCGATCGGCCCGAGGTCGTGGTGCAGCCGATCGAGCGCGTCGTCACCGGACAGCTGTGCTCCCACGAGTTCTTCGACGCGTTCTCGGGCCGCGCGCAGCGGGTGCGCGGAAGCGTCGATGGCGAGCGCCGCCTCGTAGCCGAACAGGTGCCCGACCATCGCAGACAGCACGAACCCGAGCGTCGGGTCGACGTGCGGGACCTCGATCACCGCGTCGGCATCGAATCGCGTTTCGCCTTCGGTGGCGAAGACGATCGGCGTCGCCTTGTGCGCCTTGAAGATCGCCACCTCCTTGGCGACGTCGTCGGCGGTCGAGCCTTCGAGGCCCGCCGCACACACGAGGATCAGCGGCTCGGACGACAGGTCGATGTGCTTCTTGTCCTCGGTCGAATCGCAGGCCATCGACTTGTAGCAGAGTTCGCTGAGCTTGATCCGCACCTCTTCGGCCGCCACCTTGTTCGGGCCGTTGCCGACCACGGCCCAGTACCGCTTGAACGGGGCGAGCCGCCGGGCTGCGTCGGCGATCGTGTCCCGTCGCGTCAGCGTGGTGCGCATCGCATCGGGCAGGGTCCGCAGCGACGCCAGCAGCTGACTGCGCCGGCGGGCGTCGCCGAGCCCGGTCGCTTCGGCGATCGCACACGACAGGAGCGCGCCTGCGGCGACCTGGGCATAGAACGCCTTGGTCGAGGCCACGCTCATCTCGACGTCACGCCCATCGGAGGTGTACATCACACCGTCGGCCTTGTCGGTGAGATCCGAGCCGCGCCGGTTGACGATGCCGATCACGTGGCCACCGCGCGACCGGATGAGGTCGACGGTGCGGTTCGTGTCGGTCGTGGTGCCCGACTGGCTCACGGCGATCGCGAGCGTGTCGCTCATGTCGAGACGGAGCTGGAACCCGGAGAGCTCCGTCGCGGTGATCGCATCGACGTCGAGCGACGAGTCGAGCAGTTCCCCGAGGATCGCGGCCGTGCTCTGGCCCGCAACGGCCGCGGTACCCTGCCCGATCACACGAATCCTGTTGATCGTGCCGTCGGCGAGTTTCGCGGCGATCTCCGGGGGCAGCGCCCGGTCCCCGACGAACGCAGCAAGCGATCCGTCGTCGTTGGTCACGATCTTGCCGCGGAGGGTCTTGGCGAAGCTGGCCGGGGATTCGGAGATCTCCTTCAGGAGATAGTGCGGTGCATCGCCGCGGTCGATGTCTCGGGTGGTGACCTCGGCGGTGACCACCTCGGTCGGCTCGACCGGAAGCGCGGTGCCGTCGTAGGCGATGCGACGAATGCCGTCGAGTTCGCCGGCGGACGCGGCGTCGATCGCGATGATCTCGCCGCCCTGCTCACCATCCATCCGGACGTAGCGCGCCGTCTCCTCGACCACGCCATAGGGCTCGCTCGCCACGATGTAACAGTCGTCGGCGAGGCCGACGTAGAGGCCCTGGCCGCTTCCGCGGAGGGCCAGGAGCAGCGTCGAGGGCGACGCAGCTGTCATCGCCCCGACGGCGACGGAGCCCTCGAACGTCGACACCGTTCGGCGGAAGGCCTCGACCGTTTCGACGCCGTCAGCCAGGTGGCGGGAGTTGATCGTCGGGATGACCTTGGCATCGGTCGTGATCGGCCCAGGGATGCGGAGTTCGTGTTCGGCACGGAGATCGCCGTGGTTGTCGACGTCGCCGTTGAGTGCGGCCACGACGTAGGGGGCGTCCGCGTGCTGTTCCGTGCCGGAGCGCTCGGCCTCGTGGGAGTTGAGCGGGTGGGTGTTCGGCTCACTGATGATCCCGACGCTCGCCCAACGCGTGTGGCCGATCAGCGCAGCTCGTGCGTGCGGCGACGACACGGCACGCCGAAGGAGTGCGTCGGCGGACAGCGCGGCGCGGAGGGCTGCGGTGTTGTCGCCGAGTTCCCCGATCTCGGCCGCCTGCTTGTAGACGAACGACAGGACCGAACGTCCGGCGGCATCGTTGGTGGCCACGACCGAGCCGTTCTCGAACAGCGGATCCTGCCCGCGTTCGGCCACGAGCGCGGCCAGCGTGTCGGTGTCGAGATCGTGGTCCCACACGTAGAGGTGGATGCCCGCCGAGTCGCGACCGCGCACTTCGAGGCGGTCGATCGCCGAGAACGCCTGCTGGGCGACGAGGTAGGCACCCAGCGCCGCAGCCGGGGCGTTGGAGCCGGCCAGTGCCTCGACCTCGCGAGCCGTGCGAAGACGGTCGTTGCGAATGGCCCAGAGGACGTCGGCGAGCTCGAAGAGCGCAGCATTCGCACGTTCCAGATCGTCGGCGGACAGCTCGCCCGCGTTCGTGTCGAGTTCGGCTTCGCGTTCGCTGCGGAAGCGATCCAGCCGATCCAGTCGAGTCGTCAAGGCGCCCACGACCTCGGGCTGGCCGGCGAGCGCGACGACGCCGGGAAGCCCGCGGAGCGCCTCGTCGACCTCGCGGGCGGCACCCGCGACCGCGGCAACGTCGGGGATCGATTCGATCGCGGCATCGAGTCCGCCGAGCAGGTTCTCCGCTCGCGGCGTCGGCCGGGTGGGGGGTCGGCTGAGGACGCCGATGATGCCGCACATGGCCCACCACGCTATCGACACCCCGCGGCGGCGGACGGGCACGTCGACCGACTGTTGCCCCCCGGCGGCGGTTCACCCCGCTGGAGCGGGGTCATCCGCCGCAGGACCGGGCAACGCGTGCTGCTGCGGCGAATCACCCCGTCATGGCGGGGTCATCCGCCGCAGCCGATTCGCGCTCGCCGCTGGCGCGGGTACGGTCAACGTGCATGCTCGTCCCGGAGATCGATGTGACGGACCTCCCGACGTCCGTCGGGTTCTACACCGGTGTCCTCGGCTTCCGTGTGGTCTTCCAGCGACCCGCCGAGCGCTTCGCCTACCTGGAGCGCGACGGCGTCGAGCTGATGATCCAGGAAGCGGTCGGGCCGGGGCGCCGCTTCCGAACCGCTCCCCTCGTCCTGCCCTTCGGTCGCGGCGTGAACTTCCAGCTCCGGGTGGACGACGTGGATGTGGTGTACGAGCGGGCCACCCGGTGGGCCGCCGAGCAGGGCAGGGCACACGACGCGGAGATCATCGTGCCGATCGAAGAGCGCTGGTACCACGTCGACGTCACCGAGCCGGGTGGTCGCTGGCAGGTAGCCGGCCCGACCGAGGCCGGCAACCGCCAGTTCGTTCTCGCCGATCCCGACGGCTACCTGTGGCGGCCGTTCGTCGATCTCGGCGTGCGCCAAGCGGGCGAGTGACCTCACTCGCCCAGCGACACAGCCGTTGACAGCGTGGATGGCGGCTCAGCGAGCGTCAGCTGCAAGAAATCGCGCACTCGCAGGACGCGAAGGGCCCCGCGCACGATGGAGGGCAGTGCGGGCCACGCGACCTCACGACCGACGACGGACGACGCCTCGACGAGCCGACACCCTGCCCCGGTCTCCACGCTGCGCGTCGCCCGCCAGCACGTTGCGCACCCAGTCGGCCGACGGTCCGTAGGTGAGCGACACGACTGCCGCTGTCGACGCCGTCGCCCTCGTCGCCGAGGCGAAAGAGATTGACCGGCGTCGTGTACTCCCGACCCGATCGCCGCCCGACGTGGTGGACGAGGGCGAAGCCCGAGCTCCGCCGTGCGATCGGCTCGAGGAAGCGGTTCGTCACCCGCTTGTTGAACCGGGCGACGACCCGCGGCAGCGGCATCTGATCGAGCGTAGACCCGGCGATCGACCGCGATCAGGTGAAGCGTCGGCGAGCGATGTCGGCCAGCTGATCGGCGCTCGACTGGGCCAGCTCCGCCGTCGGCGCCTCGACCATCACCCGGACCAACGGCTCGGTCCCGCTCGCCCGGAGCAGGACGCGGCCCGTCGATCCGAGCTCGGCCTCGACACGGGCGACGTCGTCGGTCATCAGTTCGGCCACGTCCGGCGTGCGGGTCCCGACGCGGACGTTGACGAGCACCTGCGGGAGCGACGTCATCGTGTCCGCTGCGATGTCGGCAAGCGAGCGGCCCGATCGCTGCACCACGTCGAGCAACGCGAGCGCGGTGAGTAGGCCGTCGCCGGTCGTGGCGTGGTCGGTGAAGATGACGTGTCCGCTCTGTTCGCCGCCGAGCGAATACGGCCCCGCTGCCAGCGCTTCGAGGACGTACCGGTCGCCGACGTCGGTCACCACGACGTTCACCCCCGCCGCTTCCATCGCCAGCTTGAAGCCGAGGTTGGTCATGACGGTCACGACGACGGTGTCGTGTGCGAGCAGTCCCAGATCGCGGAGGTCGAGCGCACAGATCGCGATGACGTGGTCGCCGTCGACGACGTTGCCCCGGTGATCGACCGCGATCAGGCGATCCGCATCACCGTCGAGCGCGATACCCACGTCAGCGCCGTGCTCGATCACCGCAGCCGCCACGAACTCGGGGTGCGTCGCGCCGCACCCGTCGTTGATGTTTCGGCCATCGGGCCGGTCGGCCACCACGATCACGTCCGCTCCCGCCGTGCGCAGTGCGACCGGTGCGACGTCGGATGCCGCGCCGTTCGCGGTGTCGAGCACCACCTTCAGCCCGTCGAGGCGGCGACCCTCGAGGATCCTGAGGACGTGGTCGACATATCCGGAGGACCCGTCGATGTCGACGACGGTCGGCTCGACATCGTCGAGGCGTCTGGCCGACGCTCGCCCGGTCGACGCGGCCAGCACATCGAGCTCGGCCTCGATACGGCGCTCCACGTCATCGGGCAGCTTGGTCCCGCCGGGGGCGAACAGCTTGATGCCGTTGTCACCCCACGGGTTGTGCGAGGCCGAGACCATCGCCCCCATGGCATCGATGCGCTGTGCCTCGAACGCAACCAGCGGCGTCGGAACCACGCCGAGGCGAATCACGTCGATGCCCTCGGCGCAGAACCCCTCCGTGAGCGCCGCATCGAACGCCGGCGTCGACTCACGCGTGTCGCCACCGATCACGGCCGTTCGGGTCCCGCGAGCGCCCAGAACGCGAGACGCCGCCCGTGCGAGACGGGCGGCGAACTCGGTGGTCAGTTCTTCGTGTGCGACACCGCGAACACCATCGGTGCCGAATTTCATCGCAGCAGCGGACTCAGCGCTTGGTGAACTGCGGTGCTTTACGCGCCTTCTTGAGGCCGTACTTCTTGCTCTCCTTCTTGCGCGGGTCACGCGTGAGGAGGCCGGAGGTCTTCAAGACGTTGCGGGACTCGGGGTCGAGTTCGACGAGCGAACGGGCGATCGCCATGCGCAGCGCGCCGGCCTGTCCGCTGGCGCCGCCACCGTGGATCGTTGCGGTGACGTCGTAGGACTCGCGGGTGTCGGTCACGTTCATCGGCTCGGCGACGACCATCTGCGACGCGTCGGTCGGGAAGTACGCCTCGAGGCTCTTGCCGTTGATCGTGAACTGGCCGGAGCCGGGGCGCAGCGAGGCGCGGGCGACGGCGCGCTTGCGGCGGCCGGTGGTCTGGGTGAGCGGTGCAGTCATCTGTGTCTCGTTCTCTTCTTGTCGTCAGTCGTCGCGAATGGTTCGTGGTCGCAGGCCGCTCAGCGGGCCTTCGCGTGGTCGATGGGCATCGGCTTGGGCGATTGCGAACCGTGCGGGTGCTCCGGGCCGGCGTAGACCTTCAGCTTGGTGAGCTGCTGGCGACCGAGCGGACCCTTGGGCAGCATCCCGCGGATCGACTGGCGGACGGCCTCGGCGGGCTTGCGGGCGTGGAGCTTGGCGTACGACTCCGACTTGATGCCGCCCGGGTAGCCCGAGTGGCGGTACTTCATCGTGCGCTCGGCCTTGCCGGAGGTCATCACGATCTTGTCCGCATTGATCACGATCACGTGGTCGCCGGTGTCGATGTGCGGCGCGTAGATCGGCTTGTGCTTGCCCTTGAGGACGCGCGCGACCTCGGTGCACATCCGACCGAGGACCATGCCCTCGGCGTCGACGACGTGCCATTCACGCTGTGCTTGGATTTCGCTCTGTTTCGGACTGTACGTCGCCATGTCGGGGCCTCTCTCGGCTGGTCGATCACGTGTCGACCGGATGGATTCGACTGCGACCGGAACGTGCCGGTTGCAGCATCCGAGGACGGGAGGTCTGATGACTTCTCGCTCCTGGGAACCCCGCAATGCTACGGCGCCCCTGGCCGCCCCCCAACCCCGACGAACCCCACAATGGCGCTGCGGATCTGCGAGGATGGGGAGGTGTTGTGGACGGGTGCAGACTGCACCATCGAACTCACGAACTGGCCATGAACCACCGGGAACCATCCGAACGCTCGCCGGGCCCTGGCGATGCTGGGCGTCGAGATGCAAGTTTCGGTCAAGATCTCGGCCCCGCCGCTCAAGATCGGCCCGGAGGCAGCCGATACCACTTCGTGCAACGCGCTGATCGCGCCACACCCGAGCCATCGCTCGACGGTCTCCCCGATCCGGTCATCGCAATCGACGCCGACGGGGCGCTGCGGTACGCCAACGAACGCGCCGTGAGCGTCCTCGGGTGGACACACGAGGAGTTCGTGGGCCGGCCGGTGTTCGATGTGATCCACCCCGACGACTTGAACATCGCGATTTCGTCGCTCTCGACGGTCAGCCAGAAGGACACCGGCGAGCTGATCATGGTGCGGGTGCGCAGCGGCACCGGCGTGTGGATCGCCCTGGAGGTCCGCGGCACGGTCCAGCGCCTCGAAGACCGCGAGGTCACCGTGCTGATCGCACGGGACACGACGGACCGGCACCGGCTCGAACTCGATCAGGGCGAGGCGGCGGTGATGCGTGCGGTGATGGCGAACATGCACGGCATGGTGGCGCTGATCGATCCCGACGGCAGGGTTCGCTCGATCAACGGCGCCGTCACTCGGCTGCTCGGTCACGATCCTGAACTCGTTCCCGGACGGCCGTTCATCGGATTCGTCCATGAAGACGACCGTCAGCCGGTGCTCGACGCGGTGACCGTGTTGCGCGCGCAGGAGTCGGTCCACCTCGACGCACGGTTCGTCGCCACCAACGGCGAAATCGTCATGTGCGAGTTCACGGTCAACAATCTCACCGACGACCCGACGGTCGGCGGATACATCGTCTCGGGCCAGGTCGCCACGGCGCTCTCGGACGCGCGCAATCGCGTCGAGTTCCTCGCCGAGCACGACAACCGCACCGGGCTGCTGAACCGTGACGGCTTCATGCGTGCCGCACACGACCTGATCCGTCAGGGCGGCGGCCTCGGACTGATGATCATCGACATCGCCCAGTTCCGATCGGTCAACGAGCTCTACGGCGAACCGGTCGGCGACCTTGTTCTGACAGCGGTCGCCGGTCGAATCGACGAGATCAGGTGGCCTGACCTCGTCACGGCACGCTTCGGTGGCGACGAGTTCGTCCTCGCTGTCCGCTCGTCGAGTGCAACGGCCATCGAGATGTTGCGTGATCGCGTCCGGCGCGACGTGGCCCGACCCGTCGTCGTGAACGGACAGGAGATCAACGTCGGCATTCGCACCGCCGCCGCATTCGAAGCCCAACCCGAGGGCCTCGAGTCCCTGCTCGCGAGCGCGAGCAACGAGCTGATGCGGATCAAACGCAACGCGGACCCGGAATCCGGCGGCATCTCGGTCGACTCGATCAACGAGCGCCGCCAACACCTCGACCAGTTGCGGGCGGCGCTCGCGACTGGCGAGATCCAGCCCTTCTTCCAGCCGATCGTCGCTGCCGACGGCACGGTCCTCGCCGTCGAAGCGCTGGTGCGCTGGGTCCATCCGGTGCGCGGCGTCCTCGGCGTCAGCGAGATCCTCCCGCTTGCACAGATGGCCGGTCTGGCCGAAGCGGTCGACGAGCACGTACTGCGGTTGTCGCTCGCGTTCGCCCGCAGACTCGTCGACGCCGGTCACGGAAACGTCGAGGTCCACGTGAACGTCGACCCGAAGGTCATCTCGCGTGCCGCGTTCGCTGCGAGCTTTCTCGCCGAGTGTGGAGCCCAGTCGGCGAATCCGGGCCAGATCGTCGTCGAGATCACCGAGACCGACCTGCTCGCGCCGGGCGTCACCTCGCTCGACAACATGCAGGCGCTGCGTCGCGCCGGCACCCACGTGTCGATCGACGACTTCGGAACCGGATACTCGAGCCTCTCGCACCTGCTCGAGCTCCCGGTCGACGGCGTGAAGATCGACCGGAAGTTCGTGGCGGGCATCGACATCGACCCGGCTGCGACGAACCTCACGACGGCGATCCTCGGCCTCAGCGAGAGCCTGCAGCTCGGCTGTGTCGCGGAAGGGGTCGAGCAGCCGTATCAACTCGAACGACTGGCATCGCTCGGATGCACCGCCTTCCAGGGCTGGCTGTACTCCCCTGCCGTCCCGCCGGACGAGCTGATGGAGCTGCTCCCGCGGATCGTGCTGGCGAACGCCGACGCCAACGCCTGAGCAGGGCCGAACACATCGCCGGCGAGCGAGCACAGCGAAGCGCTCCGGGCGAGAGGTGTCAGGCGTCCCAGCGTGTGCCGTCGTAGCCGACGTCCCAGAGCACGAGTCCGGTCGGCGGGGCAACCGTGCCGGCGGCGGAACGGTCGAGCGCGGCCAGCGTTGCGGGGATCGACTCGGGGGTCCGGCGGCCACGTCCGACATCGACGAGCGTGCCGACGATGCTGCGCACCATCTGGTGACAGAAGCTGGTCGCCGCGATGTCGAAGCGCAGCAGCGCCGGCCGCGCACCGCCTCCGTCGCCACCGTCACCGTCGTGGGCGAGATCGGTCACGCCGGCGAGTTCGACCGGTGACCACTGTGCCCGCTGGAGGATGCGGACGAGCGACTTCTCCGGCTGGTCCTCCCCCACCTTCGGCCGACGACAGAAACTGGAGAAGTCGTGTTGGCCGAGCAGGTGCTGGGCTCCGGCGTTCATCGCCGTCACATCGAGCGGCTCGGCGACGTGCCAGGAGGTGCGCGCCAGCAACGGATTCGGCTGGGGATGGTTCCACACGTCATAGCGATACGCCCGCGAGGTGGCCGAGAAGCGAGCGTCGAACGCGTCATCGACCCAATCGGCGGAGCGAATGGCGATCGAGGGCGCACACATCCGGTTGACGGACCGCTGGAGACGTTCGAGATCGGCGGTGTCGGGCAACCGACCGGTCACGACCTGTCCCCACCCGTGGACGCCGGCATCGGTCCGGCCCGCAGCGGTCAGGTCGAGCTCGACCTGCAGAATCTGCTCGAGCGTCGCCCGCAACGTCCCCATCACGGTGACGACGTCCGGCGACTCCGCGAACCCCCGAAAGTCCGTCCCGTCGTACGCCACGACCAACGCAACGTTCCGCGAGTGTTCGGAGCTCGCTGTCATCACCAGTCAGGCTCACAGCAGAGAGTGCGCCGCAGGCAGGCCAGGCGACGAGCGAAGCGAGACTCGCCGTTCAAGCGAAGCGGAGAATCAGACCAGCTCGATGCGGGCCATCTCGGCATTGTCGCCGTGGCGCGTGCCGAGCTTCAGGATGCGGGTGTAGCCGCCGTTGCGTTCCATGTAGCGCGGTGCGATGTCGTGCACGAGCTTGTAGGTCATCTCACGGTCGCCGAGCTGGCTCTGGATCTGGCGGATCCGGTGCACCTGCATCGGGCCCTCCTCCTGCGCCTTCTTGGCCTTCGTGATCAGCTTCTCCGCGATCGGGCGGAGGTGCTTGGCCTTGGCCTCGGAGGTCGAGATGGCTTCGGCGGCGAACAGCGACGCGGCGAGGTTGGCCATCATCAGCTTCTGGTGCGAAGCCGACGAACCGAATCGGCGGGAGCGGCGTGGGGTGGGCATGATTCGTTTCCTTCTTGATCCGGCGGGCTCAGCCGCGCAGCGTCAGGCCGCGCTCGTCGAGCTTGGCCTTCACTTCGTCGAGGCTCTTCTGGCCGAAGTTGGTGATGTTCAACAGGTCGTCTTCGGTCTTGGTGAGCAGCTCGCCCACCGTGTTGACCTGCGCCCGCTTGAGACAGTTGTTCGGGCGCTCCGACAGATCGAGGTCCTCGATCGGGAGGTCGAGATCAGGGGAGCTGACGGCGACGTCGACGATCTCGCCGAGCTCGAGGCCCTGCGGCTCGTCGGACATGGATGCAACCAGTTCGGTGAGCGCCTGCAGCGTCGCGCCGGCCGAGGCCAGTGCTTCTGCCGGGGTGATCGAACCGTCGGTCTCGATCTCGATGACCAGGCGGTCGTAGTTCGTGGCCTGCTCGACGCGAGTCGGCTCGACGTCGAACGACACGCGCCGGATCGGGCTGAAGATCGCGTCGATCGGAATCATGCCGATCGTGCGGTTGTCGTCCTCACGCTTGCTCGACAGGTAGCCCCGGCCCTGTTCGATCGTGAGATCGATCGCCAGGCGGCCCTTCGTGTTGAGCGTCGCGATGTGGAGGTCGCCGTTGAGCACCTCGACATCGGACGGGCACTCGATGTCGGCAGCGGTCACGTCGGCGGGACCCCGAACGTCGAGGCGAGCGGTGACCGCCTCCTCGCTGACCGAGGTGACCACGACGTCCTTGAGGTTCAAGATGATGTCGGTGACGTCTTCGGTCACGCCGGCGATCGTGTCGAACTCGTGAAGCGACTCGTCGAAGCGCACGGTGGTGATCGCGGCGCCCGGGATCGACGACAGGAGCGTACGACGCAATGAGTTGCCGAGCGTGTGGCCGAAGCCGGGCTCGAGTGGTCCGACCGCGAACTGCTGGCGGTTGTTCGATTCCTCACCGAGGGATTCGATGGAGGGGCGCTGCATGACGAGCATTGGTGCGAGGACCTTTCGGGTGTTCTTGTTCGAGACGACGTGAACGGGCGAAGCGACGGATCGCTGCAACCCTTCGATTACTTGGAGTAGAGCTCGACGATGAGCGACTCGCGCACCGGAATGTCGATGTGATCGCGCTCGGGAAGGCTGCGGACGGTGACTTCCTTGCCACCATCGCCCTGCTCGAGCCATCCGACCAGCGAGCGGTCGAGGGTGTCGATGTTGTGCTGGATCACGATCATCTTGGCGGCCTTCGGCGAGAGCGACACGACGTCACCCTTGCGGACGGTGTAGCTCGGGATGTCGAGCCGCTTGCCGTTGACGCTGATCAGACCGTGGTTGACGAACTGTCGGGCCTGGGGCCGGGTCGATGCCCAGCCGGCGCGGTAGACGACGTTGTCGAGACGCTGCTCGAGCAACCGCAGCAGGTTCTCACCCGACGGGCCGTCGAGGCGGACGGCCTCGTTGTAGGTCTTCTTGAACTGACGCTCGAGCACGCCGTAGATGTACTTCGCCTTCTGCTTCTCCTGCAGCTGGGCGAGGTACTCGGAGCCGGCGTTGCGGCGACGTGTGCGACCGTGCGCTCCCGGCGGGAACGGACGACGTTCGAGGACCTTGCGGCCCTTCTCGTTCTCGAAGATGTTGGTCGACAAGCGGCGCGAGACGCGCAGCTTCGGTCCGGTGTAACGAGCCATGACTCAGCGTCCTTTCTCAGCCGCGCCGGCGCTTCGGCGGCCGGCATCCGTTGTGGGGAACAGGGGTGACATCCTTGATCGACACGACTTCGATGCCGGTCTGCTGGATGCTGCGCACGGCGGCGTCACGGCCGGAGCCGGGGCCCTTGACCTGCACCTCGGCGCGGCGCAAGCCGTGCTCCTGGGCAGCGCGGGCGGCCTTCTCGGCGGCCAGCTGTGCGGCGAACGGGGTGCTCTTGCGGCTGCCCTTGTATCCGGCGACACCGGAACTCGCCCAGGCGATGACGTTGCCCTGCGGGTCGGTGATCGAGACGATCGTGTTGTTGAACGACGACTTGATGTGGATCACACCGGTCGTGACGTTCTTGCGGTCGCGCTTGCGCGGCCGGCGGGTTTGGGTCTGCTTTGCCATATCGATCTTTCTCCCGGATTACTTCCGGACGGCCTTCTTCTTGTTGGCAACGGTGCGCTTGGGCCCCTTGCGGGTGCGAGCGTTGGTGTGGGTCCGCTGACCCCGGACCGGCAGGCCCTTGCGGTGACGGACGCCCTGGAGGCAGCCGATCTCGATCTTGCGCTTGATGTCGCCCTGCACGTTGCGTCGCAGGTCACCTTCGATGGTGAGGTTCTGGTCGACGTAGGAGCGGATCTGGTTGATCTCGTCCTCGGTCAGGTTCGACACCTTCGTGTCGGGGTCGAGTTCGAGGGACCGACAGATGGTCCGCGAGGTCGTGAGACCGATTCCGAAGATGTAGGTGAGCGAGATCTCCAACCGCTTCTCACGGGGGATGTCGACGCCGGCGATACGTGCCATTAGCTATAGCTCCTTCAGCCCTGCCGCTGCTTGTGGCGGGGGTTCGTGCAGATCACCATGATGCGACGATGGCGACGGATCACCTTGCAGTTGTCACACATCGGCTTGACGCTTGGTCGGACTTTCATGGTGCTTCTCTACTCGTTCGTTCGGATCGTGAGTTGTTCGAATACTGCGGGTTCGAGTGGTGCGGGATTCGAATGTGCGGATGAATGTGCGGTGGTCGGTGACCCGGTCTCGAAGGACCGGATCACTTGTACCGATAGGTGATTCGACCTCGGGTGAGGTCGTACGGGGTCAGTTCCACCTGGACCTTGTCGCCTGGGAGGATCCGGATGTAGTGCATCCGCATCTTTCCGGAGATGTGCGCGAGCACCTCGTGTCCATTGTCGAGTTCGACCTTGAACATGGCGTTCGGCAGCGATTCGAGGATCTTGCCCTCGAGTACAATCGCATCTTCCTTTGGCTTGGGCAGGGGATTCTCCTCACCTGATCGTGCGCATCGCCGCTGCAGAGGCCGCTGTTGCGGGCGATGAACTCGGTTTTGACTGGGTTGACGGTTTCCGATCGAACGGCAGGGCTCGACCAGGTCTGCGGACAGACCGGAAAACGATGCTAACGGTCGATTTGCGCGACTCCACGCGCGAAATCCCCGCCGACCGGCGTCACGCGTGATACCGGGCTACTGCGGGGAGCCTGGCTCGGGGACCGGCCGGACCAGCTCGCCGCGGATGACCGCCATGATGCTGTCGATCGCCCGCCGTTGCTGTTCGAGCGAGTCGCTCGAGCCATCGGTGAGGCCGACGAGGATCAGCCGGATGAACTCCTGGAGCAGGGCCGCGTTCTCGCGCCGTACCTCGCCGGAGGCGATTCCGGCCTCGACGATGTCGGTGAAGAACCGCTCGCGAGCGGTGTTTGCGTCGCCGAGCGGCTCGCGGACCTCGGGATAGCGCCGGGTGTCGGCGCGCACGGCGCCGACGAACTTCGTCAGTGACGGATCCTCGCGGTTCATGTCGTGCGCCGCGTCGAGAACGGCTTCGAGCTTGCCGATGAAGGTGTCCTGCGACGATTCGGCGAGCTGAAAACGGCCGTAGATCTTGACCTGCATGTCGCGGTGGACCTCGAGATAGAGGTCGAGCTTCGATTCGACGTAGTGGTAGAGCGCCCCCGTGGTGACGCCCGCGGCGGCGGCGAGGTCCTTGTTCGTCACCGCGCCGTACCCGCGCTCGCCGAACAGCTTCCGCGCGCCGCGCAGGATGGCTTCGCGGGTCTCCGACGACTTGGTGTCCGGCGGGCGGCCACGGCGTCGCGGTGTCTCCGTGTCCGATGCTGCCACGTCGCGAGTATGACGGACGCCACACTCCGCCATCGCAGTGGAGGGCGCGGTCGACCGCGGCCACTGCTGGTCACCGCGGGTCAGGGCCGGTCGCACTCCTCGGGGTGCGCCACGCACCACGGTGTCTCACCGGGGAACCGTCGCCGATTGGCCGCGATCCACTCGTAGAGCCGATCCAGCACCCAGCCCACGCCCGGCACCTTGAACACCAGCAACGGCAGTTTCGAGTTCCACGCCACGGCGAGCATCAACGCGACGCCGCGAGGACCGCCGGCGACCACATCGCCCGACACGGTCCACGCGGCGCGTTCGGTCTGCTCCGCAGTCAGGCCGGTGCGTTCGCGCACGCCGAGCGCTTGTGCGGCGACCACATCGACGCGCTGCTTGCGATCGAGGTTGTCGAGCCACCTGGCCGACCGGGTGCAGAAGCCTCAATACCCGTCGAAGACGAGCGTCGCAGTGGCCGGCACGCTGTCGGGCAACTCGCCGTAGCCGCCTGCCCGCTCGCTGGCGCCGTCGGCGGCGCGATCGCTCATCGGACGTGCGCCACCGGCCGGCTCGTCGGCACCGTCATCGACACCGCATCATCGACGGGCTCACCAACGACTCTGCTCGACGGCCTGCACGAGCCGCTCGAACACGGCGTCGGGGTGTCCGATGCCGTTGACGACCGACAGCCGATTCTGATCGCCGTAGTGGCGGATCAGCGGAAAGGTCTGTTCTTCGTAGAGGTCGAGACGCCGGTTGACCGACTCGGGAGTGTCGTCGTCGCGCTGCATCACATCGCCGCCGCACACGTCGCAGATCCACGGGCTCGGGTCGTTGCCCCGCGCCGTGTAGTTGGTCCCGCAGTCACGGCACACTCGACGCGACGAGATCCGCTCCAGGACGATCTCGCGCGGGACGTCGAGGTCGAGGACGACATCGATCGGTTTGCCGATGTCCGAGGTGATGTCGTCGAGCGCATCCGCCTGTTCGATCGTGCGCGGAAACCCGTCGAGGATGTAGCCGCGTGTGTCGGCGTCGGCGGCCTTCAACCGGTCCCGGACGATGCCGATCATGATGTCGTCGGACACCAATCCGCCTGCGTCCATCACCGTTTTCGCCTCGACACCGAGCGGTGTGCCTTCGCGCACTGCCGAGCGCAGCATGTCGCCGGTCGAGATGTGCGGGACGACGAAGTGCCGGCTGAGACGCACGCATTGCGTGCCCTTACCGGCACCCTGTCGCCCGAGGATGATGAGGCGGGCGCCCGGGATCATGGGCGGTGACCTACTTGAGGAATCCCTCGTAGTTGCGCAGCGTCAGCTGACTGTCGATCTGACGCATCAGTTCGAGTGCGACACCGACGGAGATCAGGACGCTGGTACCGGCGAACCCGAACGTGTTGACGCCGGCCGCCAGCAGCAGGAGATATGGCAGGATCGCGATGATCGCGATGAACACGGCGCCCGGCAGCGTGATGCGGTTGACGGCCTTTCCGAGGTACTTCTCGGTCTGCGGGCCGGGCCGCACGCCCGGGATGAACCCGCCCTGCTTGCGCAGCTGGTCGGCCTGACGCACGGGGTCGAATGCGATCGAGTTGTAGAAGTAGGCGAACGCAATGATCAACAGGGCGAAGATCGTGATGTACACGAGGTTCGACGGGTTGACGATGTACTCGGTGATCCAACCCTGGATGCTCGAGCGCCAACTGTCGGGATCGGAGCCGCCCAGCACGTTCGCGAAGATCACGGGGAGCAGCAGGATCGAGCTGGCGAAGATGATCGGGATGACGCCCGACTGGTTGACCTTGAGCGGGATGTAGGTGTTCTGGCCGCCCATCATCCGACGGCCGACCACGCGTTTCGCGAATTGGACGGGGATTCTTCGTTGCCCGAGTTCGACGAAGACGACCGCGACCACGATCCCCACCGTGAGCAGCACCATCGCGGTGAACCAGAACTCCCCCTGGAGCTGCAGGATCCCCCAGAAACCGCCCGGAAGCGACGCGACGACCGAGGCGAAGATGATCATCGACATGCCGTTGCCGATACCGCGCTGGGAGATCAACTCACCGAGCCACATGAGCACGGCGGTGCCGGCGACGAGGGTCGGGATGATCAGGTAGCCACGCGGCCAGATCCCGCCGGTCAGCAGCGGCACGTTCGTGGGCGGTCCTGCCGTGAAGAAGGCCTGGCCCTGCCCGGTGCCGAAGATGAACACCAGGCCGGTCGCCTGCAGGGTGGCCAGTCCGATCGTGACGTAGCGGGTGTACTGGGTGATCTTGCGCTGCCCGACCGCACCCTCCTGCTGGAGCTCCTCGAGCTTGGGGATGACGACGCCCAGCACCTGCATGATGATGCTGGCGGTGATGTAGGGCATGATCCCGAGGGCGAAGATCGAGAACGACTCGAAGGCGCCGCCGGAGAACAGGTTCAAGAACCCGAGCGCACCCTGCTGGTCGGCGGAGGCCCGGAGCTGCTCGATCGCGATCGGGTCGACGCCGGGAACCCGGATCGCCACGCCCAGGCGGTACACGGCGACCATCAGGACGACGAACAGGAGTTTGTTGCGGAGGTCGCTGATCTTGAAGACGTTCAGCAGGTTGGAGAGCATCGGTGACTTTCAGACAGGGTCGAGAGAGACGAGCGCGTCAGCGCAGACCAGCGGCGAGGCTATCAGCGACACTCCGCCCTTCCCGAGCGCCCGCCCGGCCCCGATCAACACCCAACGTGATACTCATCCCGGATCAACATCACGTTGCCTCGCCGACGACTCCGCCGAAGCGCCGCCCAGCGGGTCGAAGGTGCTGAGCACCCCGATCGCACTGCTCCACCAACGACGGAGCCGATCCGGTACCGGCTTGTTCTCCAGCACTCGCCAACCCAACGCCAGGAGCCATCCACCGAGGAAGATGAGGGCGACGGGCGGGATCACCTTGCGCGCTGCGGTCTCGATCTGGGCATCGATCCATTCACCGAACGTGCTCTCACAGTCGGGGTCGGTGGAGCAGTAGCGGACCGCGCGCAGGGACCACACGCGCTCGCTCGGGTCCGCATCGGCTCCATTCGCTCCGGCATCATCGCCGGCATCGTCGCCAACGGCGGCCGCCTCGACCGGCGGCGCGAAGAGGATCCACTGGTAGGCGCACACCCCGTCGTCCTGCTCGTCCGGCGGGCACCCTGGCGCCGGGCGCCCGCCGGTCACGAAGACCCGCCCGTCCTGGATGGACGCCGTCGGTTGCTCCGACGCCATGTTCATGTCGTCGCCGCCTTCCGTGGGCGTCAACGTGACCCAATCGCCCTGCGCATCGGTGGCACAGATCGTCGCGGTCGGATCGGCACCGGCGACCGGCACCCGGAACGGCTGCTCCTCACCGTCGGACGGTTGTTCGTCGAACACCGCGATTCGCGTGGCGAAGGACGCGAGCTGTTCGAAGTCGCAACCACCGACCGGTGCCGCACCGAGTTGCCGCAGCGTGGACGGCGCAACCGCGTACGGTCGTGCCGTACGCACACCGAGCAATTCGGTCGTCGCAGTCGGGTCCGGGTCCGGATGCGGTTCGGTGAGGATCGCTCCGGCATTGAGCCACTGCGTCAGCGCCTGCGCCGTCAGCTGGTGTCCGAGCGGGTTCGGGTGCATCGAGTTGTGGGTCCACGACCCCGGATTGAGTCGCTCGGTCAGCGGGCCGTCGCTCGGTTGGAGCGCAATCAGGTTGATCGCCGGATCACCCTCCTCGCACAAGCGATGGCCGTCGAAGGCGAAGGGTCCGTCGGCGAAGAAGTGCACACCCGCCTGCGCCGCCGAGGCTGCGAGCTGCTGGTTCAACACGGTGGTGAACTCGTAGATGAACTCGTGCTCGCTGCCGTCGAGGGGCGAACCATCGCACGTGTCCTCGGTCAGCACGAGTGGATACGGCATGACGACGACCGCCGTACTCCCGTCGCCGTCGGGGTCGAAACGCTCGCGCAGCTGGCTGTAACCCGTGGTGAGTTCGGGGCCGAGTGCCGTCACGTTGTCGAGCCAGACCTCTCGGCGCTCGGCGCACGAGCCGGGAAGCAGGCAGCCCGCCACGATGTCGCCGAAGCGAACGTCGTTGCCTCCGATGCTCACCAGCACGAGCTGCGTGTCGGCGAGTGCGATCGTCTCCGCGGGCGTGGCGTCCCCGTTTCCAGCGGGCGTTCCGGAGACGGTGCCTGGGACGACATCGGGGAGATGGTCGATCTGGAGTCGCGATCCGTACACCCCGGCGGGGCCGCAGGGATACTGGCCGACGGCGAGCGGGTCGTCGGGCTCGCAGGGGAGATCTCGGCCGTCGTTGTCGGGACGACCGTCCTCGGGCGTCGTGTCGAGGACTTGAGCGAGCTTGGCGCCCGAGCAGGCGTAGAAGTCGAGGCCGTCGTTGGAGAGTCCGACGATCGGATCCAGTGGCTCACCGTCGGGGCCCTCGCCGATCGGATCGCCGCCGCGGAGAGCGATCAGCGCCGGATAGGCGGTCGGGGCACGCCGGCATTCGTTCTGGTCGTCGCCTCGCTGGTCGGTTCCGACGAAGAACCGCGGGGCACCCTCGCCGGAGATGAACGAGTCACCGAACGCCACGACCCCACGTGTGGGTGCGACATCACGTGACACTTCGCCCACCGGCGCGCTGCTGACCTGCCCGTCGTCGAACGTCGTGCGCGAGAACAAGCCCCAGACGAACGCGAACCCGACGAGCACCGCGATGAACAGCGTGGCACCGCGCCACACGATCCACGCGCCCGCGAGTGCGATCGTGAGGACGACGAAGGCGAGGAACGAGACCGAGCGGCCGACGGCATCGGTGGTGAAGAGCTGATACCCCGCGACCACCACCAGGCCGAGGCCGGCGACGAAGATCGTCCACTGCATCGTGACCGAGAGCCCGAAGCGACGGGGCCGAACGCTCAGCACGATCATCGCGACCAACACCAACCATCCACCGAGCAGCACGACGAGCAGCGCCCCGAGAACCACACCGATGATCGTGACAGCGATGCCGATGCCCGCCGCGGCGAGGCCGCGCTGCTCGGCGTCGCCCGGCAGGATCCGCAGGACCCGCGACGAGGGCAGTCCGTCGGAGTCGGTGCCGGTGGTGGATGCCTCGGCCGCACAATGGGCCGAGAGCCCGCCGGTGAAGAACCCGAAACCGACGAGGACTGCGACGATCGCCGCGAGTTGCATCCAGCCGGGCAGCGAACGGACGGCGAGGAGGAGTGTGGCAACCAGGCTCAGGGCGAGGCCGCCGAGCATCCATCTCTCGGCCGAGGCGTCGGCGTCGTCGCGCACTTCGGCGACGATCGGGCCGGCGCCGATCGTCATTCCCATCAGCCCGGCGAACGCGGGGAACGGCCAGGAGGCGAGTTCGGACACGATCACCAGCGCGAGACCGGCGACTCCGCAGGAGACGACGAACACCTTCCAGCGACCCGAGTCGGGTTCGCGCCATCGTGCCGACGTGTAGTCCGTCGTCACCCACGCGCACAGCGTGGCCAGCACCACGCCGGCAAGTCCGACCAGGGCGTTCGGCAGCCGGGTGGCGATGTGGAGCAGGCCGCCTCCAGCAAGTGCGCCGGAGACCGTTGCGGCGAGCAGGGGCAGCGCGGGGAGCGTGAGGTACCAGGTCCGGAGCGCGCTGGCCTCGCTGCGACCGGCAACGGCGCCGGCGGCGTTGGTGTCGACCATCACTCCCCTCTCGTCCCCGCTCGCCGCAGCGTAGATCGTCGACGCCACCCGCGCCGCGAGAACGCCCCGGCGAGCAGGCCCGAGGGGCGGGTGAACGGCGGGACGACGGGGCCGGAGGTCCGAAAACAGCGAAGGCCCGCACCAACGGTGCGGGCCTCCAGGGCTTCTCATCGTGTGGTTCGAGCACCCGATCGCGGGCACTCGGCGCGCCGCAGGCACGACAGGCGCCGAGCGCAGCGAGATGCGCCGGCGCAGGCTTATCGGTTCATGAATTGGTTGCCGGAGGAGGCCGGGCGACCGGCCTTGCCCTCTTCCTTGAACGGCAGGGTGATCATGGTGACCGAGCCACCGGCGGCCTCGATCGCCTCGACGGCGGCCTTCGACGCACCGTGGGCGCTGACGTTCACCTTCGTGGTGATCTCGCCGCGGGCGAGGATCTTGACGAACGCACCCTTGCGCACGAGTCCGTGCTCGACGAGCACCTCGGGCGTGATGTCGGCGCCGGCCGTCTCGACGAGATCGTTCAGCGTGTGCAGGTTGACCGCCTGGTACTCGACGCGGAACGGGTTGTTGAAGCCCTTGAGCTTCGGCACCCGCTGCTTGAGCGGCATCTGGCCACCTTCGAACCCGCGAGCGACCGTGTTGCGGGCGCGCTGGCCCTTGGTACCACGGCCGGCGGTCTTGCCGCCCTTGCCGCCGGTACCACGACCGACGCGCTTGGCCTTCTTCGTGGAGCCCGCTGCGGGCTTGAGGTCATGGACCTTCATGTCAGCTCTCTTCCTCGCTCGATGCGTCGGCGGCCTGCTCTGCAGCGGCCTCCTCGACGACGTCGGCAACGGCCTCGTCGACCGCTTCGCCCGACTCGTTGGACTTCGTGCTGCCCTGGGGTCCTTCGACGTCCTCGCCGACGGCGATGAGGTGCGGCACGCGTGCGATCATGCCGCGGATCTCCGGGCGGTCGGGCAGTGTGTTGGTCTGGCCGATCCGGCCGAGGCCGAGCGCGCGGAGCGTGCCGCGGTGCTTGGGCTTGGTTCCGATCGCCGACCGGGTCTGGGTGACGGTGATCTCGGCCATCAGTTGGCTCCTGTTCCGGCAGCGGCTGCGTCCTCAGCGGGAGCGTCGGCCGACTCGGCGTTGTCGCCGGACGAGCCGGCGGTCGGCGCCTTGAAGCGATCCTTGTTGCTCTCGGTGTAGGCGGTGAGCAGACCCTTCGGCACGAACTCGTCGGGCCGCAGGCCGCGCCGCTTGGCGACGTCGTCGGGACGCTGCAGCTGCTTGAGGCCCTGGATCGTGGCGCGGGCCACGTTGATGTGGTTGGCCGAGCCGAGCGACTTGCAGAGCACGTCGTGCACGCCGGCCTCTTCGAGGATGACGCGAGCAGCGCCACCGGCGATGACACCGGTACCTTGCGATGCCGGCTTGATCATCACCCGGCCGCCACCCGTGCGTCCGAGGACTTCGTGGATGACGGTGCCACCGGCCATCGGCACGGTGAACAGGTTGCGACGAGCCTCTTCGGTGCCCTTCTGGATCGCCAAGGGCACTTCCTTGGCCTTGCCGTATCCGAGACCGACCCGACCGTTGCCGTCACCGATCACCACGAGCGCGGTGAACGAGAAACGGCGACCGCCCTTGACGACCTTGGCCACGCGGTTGATCGTGATGACGCGTGACTCGCGCAGGCCGTCGGGATCGGGAGCGCGTTCACGCCCACCGTCACGGCCGCCGCGGCCACCCTGGTTGTTTCCACCTTGATTTCCAGCGAAACCCATCAGAACTCCAGTCCTGCGTCACGTGCAGCAGACGCCACGGCAGCGATGCGACCGTGGTAGGCGAATCCACCCCGGTCGAACACGACCGTGGTGATACCGGCGGCCTTGGCGCGCTCGGCGACGAGCTCCCCGACCTTGGTGGCGGCGGCGACCGATGCGGTCGAACCGGCCGCACGCACGTCGGCTTCGGTGGTCGAGGCGGCGGCCAGGGTGACACCCTGATCGTCGTCGATCACCTGCACCGACAGGTGCTTGTTCGAGCGGAACACGGCCAGGCGAGGCCGGGCGGCGGTTCCGTGGATCTTCTTGCGAACACGACGGTGACGTCGGATCCGGCCGTTGCGGCGAGTTGCTGCGACTTTGCTCATGACTACTTCTTTCCGGCTTTGCCGGCCTTGCGGATGATGCGCTCGCCGGCGTAGCGGACTCCCTTGCCCTTGTAGGGCTCGGGCTTGCGGAGGCTGCGGATGTTGGCGGCGACCTGGCCGACGATCTCGTTGTCGATTCCGGTGACGATCACCGAGGTCTGCTGCGGCACTTCGAACACGATGCCCTCGGGGGCGACGACGTCGATGGTGTGGCTGTAGCCGAGGTTCATGCGGAGCTTGTTGGGGCCCTGCTGCTCGGCGCGGTAGCCGACGCCGTGGATCTCGAGCTCCTTGCGGAAGCCCTCGGTGACGCCGATCACCATGTTGTTCACGAGGCTGCGGGTGAGCCCGTGGAGCGCCTTGGTCTTGTTCTCCTCGTTCGGGCGGGTGACGGTGAGCGTGTCGCCGTCCTGCTCGATCGCGATGCCGACGTTGCCGGGGATGACGCGCTCGAGGGAGCCCTTCGGGCCCTTGACCGCGACGTGCCCGGGCGTCAGCTTGACTTCGACGCCGGCGGGAACGGTGATGGGTGCTTTACCAATACGGGACATCTCAGATCACCAGACGTAACAGAGGACCTCGCCGCCCACCTTGCGCTTGCGCGCTTCGCGGTCGGTCATGAGGCCGTTCGAGGTGGACAGGACGGCCACACCGAGACCACCGAGGACGCGGGGAATCGCGTTGGCCTGGCGGTACACGCGCAGGCCCGGGGTCGAGATGCGGCGGATTCCGCTGATCGTGCGATCACGATCTTCGGAGTACTTCATCTGGATGGTCAACACTTCGCCCGGGCCCTTGGGTGCGGGTGCGGTGTCGAATCCGGAGATGTAGCCCTCGGCTTCGAGGACTTTGGCGAGTGCCACCTTCTGCTTGGAGGAGGGCATACGCACTTCGTCGTGCATCGCGGTGTTCGCATTGCGAACCCGGGTCAGCATGTCGGCGATGGGATCAGTCAGCATGATTCAGTGATTCCTTTCCGGCTCACCACGAGCTCTTGGTCAGACCGGGGATCTCGCCGGCGTGAGCGAGGTCACGCAGGCAGATCCGGCACAGGCCGAACTTGCGGTAGACGGAACGTGGACGGCCGCAGCGTCGGCACCGCGTGTACGCGCGGACCTTGAACTTCGGCTTCTTGTTGGCCTTGTTGATGAGTGCTTTCTTTGCCATGTCAGTCTCTTCTCAGGCCCTGTTCACTTGCTCTTCTTGCCGTACTGGGGACGCTTGCGACGCTTCTTCCGCGGAGCGTTGGCCGCGTCTTCGCCCTTCTTGAAGGGGAAGCCGAAGGCATCGAGCAGCGCGTAGCCGGCGTCGTTGTCGTCGGCCGAGGTGACGATGGTGATGTCCATGCCACGGGGGTGGTCGATCTTGTCCGGGTCGATCTCGGCGAACATCGACTGTTCGTTGAGCCCGAAGGTGTAGTTGCCGTGGCCGTCCCACGAGTGCGCAGGCAGGCCGCGGAAGTCGCGGATACGAGGGATCGCCACCGACACGAGACGGTCGAGGAACTCCCACATGCGATCGCCGCGCAAGGTGACCTTGGCGCCGATGGCCTGGCCTTCACGGAGCTTGAAGTTGGCGATCGACTTCGATGCCTTCGTGACGATCGGCTTCTGGCCGGAGATCACGGTGAGGTCGTCGATCGCTGCGTCCATCAGCGACGGCTGGCTCGCGGCGCGACCCATGCCCATGTTGATGACGATCTTCTCGATCTTCGGGATCTGCATCACGTTGTCGATGCCGAGCTGCTCCTTGAGCTGCTCGGCGATCTCGTCGTTGTACTTCTGCTTCAGGCGGGGAAGCGTTGCTGTTTCGGCCATCAGATCTCTTCTCCGGACGGACGGGCGATACGCACCTTGGTGCCATCGTCGTTGACCTTGTAGCCGACGCGGACCTTCTTCCCCTTGTGCACCAGCATCACGTTGCTGGCGTCGATGGGCATGTCCTTGTCGATGATGCCGCCCTGCTCGTTGGCACGGCTCGGCTTGGAGTGCTTGGCAGCGATGTTGATGCCCTGCACGATGATCTTGTTGGACTTGGGGAAGACGAACTCGATCTCGCCCTGCTTGCCCTTGTCCTTGCCGGTGATCACCTCGACGGTGTCACCCTTCTTGAGCTTCATCACAAGACCTCCGGTGCGAGCGACACGATGCGCATGAACTTGCGGTCACGCAGTTCGCGCCCGACCGGGCCGAAGATGCGGGTGCCGCGAGGCGTCATGTCGTCCTTGATGAGAACGGCGGCGTTCTCGTCGAAACGGATGTAGCTGCCGTCGGGACGGCGCTTTTCCTTCTTGGTCCGAACGACGACGCACTTGACGACTTCGCCCTTCTTGACGGCAGCGCCGGGCATCGCATCCTTGACCGTTGCGACGAACACGTCGCCGATCGAGGCGTAGCGACGGCGCGTGCCACCGAGGACCTTGATGCAGAGCACTTCCTTGGCTCCGCTGTTGTCTGCAACGCGCAGACGGCTTTCCTGCTGAATCACTTTGCACGCTCCAGGACATCGGTGATGCGCCAGCGCTTGTTCTTGCTGAGCGGTCGGGTCTCCATCACGCGGACCTTGTCGCCGATGTTGACGTCGTTGGTCTCGTCGTGGGCGTGCAGCTTGGTCGTGCGCAGCACCATCTTGTTGTACTTGGCGTGGCGAACGCGGGTCACGACGGCCACGACGGCGGTCTTGTCCATCTTGTTCGACACGACGGTGCCCTCACGGACCTTGCGTGCGGGAACGCTCGCTGGCCTCGGGGGTCGTGGTCTCGGTTGCTTCTGCCATCACTGTCCTGCCTCGGCGGCAGCAATTTCCTTGCTGCGGATGAGCGTGTTGATCCGGGCGATCTGCTTGCGCACCTTGCCGATTTCGGCGGTGTTCTCCAGCTGTCCGGTTGCGTTGCGGAAGCGCAGATTGAGCGCTTCCTGCTTGGTGGCCTTCAACTCGTCGACGAGTTCGCCCATCGACAGTTCGGCCAGATCACTCTTCTTGCCGGCCATCAGACGATCTCCCTTCCCTGAAGGACCATGTGGGTTGCGGGTGTCTGCGCCATCACACGATCTCCTCACGCGTGATGATGCGGGCCTTGATCGGCAGCTTCTGGATCGCCTTGTTGAGGGCGATCCGAGCGGTGGCCTCGTCGGGGAACGACAGCTCGAAGAGCGTGCGACCCGGCTTGACGACGGCGACCCAGAACTCCGGATTGCCCTTGCCCGAGCCCATGCGGGTCTCGGCGGGCTTCTTCGTGACCGGCTTGTCCGGGAACACGTTGATCCAGACCTTGCCGCCACGCTTGATGGCGCGGGTCATGGCGATACGAGCGGCCTCGATCTGGCGGGCGGTCAACCAACCCGGCTCGAGTGCCTGGATGCCGTACTCGCCGAAGCTGAGTCCGGAACCGCCCTTGGTGAGACCGCGGGTGCGGCCACGGTGGTGCTTGCGGTGTGCGACCTTGCGGGGCATCAACATGACGTCAGCCTTCCTTTCCGTCTGGCTCGGCTGCCGGTGCGGCGTCAGCTGCCGGAGCAGCGTCCACAACGGGAGCGTCCGCGGCAGGCGTGTCGATCGACGCCTCTTCGGTGAGCAACTGCTCGAGTTCGGGGTCGGCCTCGCGCACCAGCGGCTGGGTCTCCGCTGCGGGCGCCTCGGTCGGCGCACCGGGGCGACCCGACGACACGACCTTGCGGGGGCCCGCTGCTGCGGTCTGACCCGAGGTCTCGCCGACGGCCATCGCGGCTTCGCGCTGGATCTTGTCGTCGTTGGCCTTCTTGTACGGCGTGATGTCGCCCTTGTACAGCCACACCTTGACGCCGACCCGGCCGGCGGTGGTCTTGGCCTCGCGCATGCCGTAGTCGATGTCGGCGCGCAGCGTGTGCAGCGGCACCCGACCTTCGCGGTACCACTCGGTGCGGCTCATCTCGGCGCCGCCGAGGCGACCCGAGCACTGCACCTTGATGCCGAGGGCGCCGGCGCGCTGGGCGTTCTGCACGGCGCGCTTCATGGCCCGGCGGAACGCAATGCGGTTGATCAGCTGATCGGCGACACCCTGCGCGATCGAGCGCGGCGTCGAGCTCGGGCGCCTTGATCTCCACGATGTTCAGCTGGATCTTCTGGTTGCCCGTGATCTCGGTGATCATCTTGCGCAGCTCGTCGGCCTGTGCGCCGCGGCGCCCGATCACGATGCCCGGGCGGGCGGTGTGGACGTCGACACGCAGCTTGTCGCGGGTCCGCTCGATCTCGATGCGGCTGATCGCCGCCGACTCGAGCAGCTCCATGATCTGGTCACGGATCTGCCAGTCCTCGGTGAGGTACTGCTTGTAGTCACGCTCGGAGAACCACCGCGACTTCCAGTCGGTGGTGATCCCCAGTCGGAACCCGTACGGATTGATCTTCTGACCCATCAGCTCTCCTCCGCCTCGTCAGCGGCCGCGTCGTCGGTGTTGTCGGCGTCTGCCGCTTCCTTGTTCGCGCCGGGCTTCGAGAAACCGGCGGCTTCGGCGGATTCGACGGAGTCGAACCAGACTTCGGCCTTGGTGGCCTTGTAGTACCGCGAGCCGGGCTCGTGGTAGAGCATCGACTGCGCGTTGCCCTTGATCTCGTATCCCTCGGGCATCTCGCCGTCGTCGAGCGGCTCGGCCGAACCGGCCCACTCACCGGCAACCACATCACCGGCGTCGGTGCGCTCGGCGGCGTCGCTGCGCTCGTCGCCCGAGTCGGACGTGTCGTCGTCGTGGGCGTCTTGCACCTCGTCGACGGTCGGCTGCTCGGCGGCGGCCTCCTGGCGGCTGCGCTCGACGCGGGCCCGACGGCTCGACGCCGCGGACTGCGGACGACCGCTGGCACGGGTGCCACCCTGGCGCTCGCGGCGGGCCTGAACGATGCTCAGGCGATCATCGCTCATGCGGGCCACGATCACGGTGATGTGACAGGTCCGCTTGTTGATGCGCGTCGCACGGCCACGGGCACGGGGGCGGAACCGACGCAGCGTCGGGCCCTCGTCGGCGAAACACGCGATGACGTAGAGCTCTTCGGCGTCCTGGCTGTCGTTGTTGACGGCATTGGCCACGGCAGAGGCCAGGACCTTGCGGACGTCGTGTGCGATGTGGCGATCGGTGAACTGGAGCACTTCGTCGGCCGACAGCACGTCGAGGCCGCGAATCAGATCCAGCACCGCTCGCGCCTTGGAGGCGGAGCTGCGCACGTACTTGGCGGTTGCCTTCGTGCCGGAACGCTCGCCGGCGACGTAGGACTTCTCGTTGAGCTTGGGACCGGTCATCAGCGCCTCGCGTTCCGTTCCATGCCGGCGTGGAACTTGAAGGTCCGCGACGGGCTGAACTCACCGAGCTTGTGGCCGACCATCGACTCGGTCACATAGACCGGGACGTGCTTGCGGCCGTCGTGGACGGCGAGGGTGTGGCCGACCATGTCGGGGATGATGGTGCTGCGGCGGGACCAGGTCTTGATGACCTTGCGCTCGCCGGCGGCGTTCTGGGCGTCGATCTTCTTGAGCAGATGCTCGTCGACGAAGGGGCCCTTCTTGAGGCTGCGTGCCATGAGTGATTTCCTCTACTGCGTCCGCCGCGTCAGCGACGGCCGCCCTTTCCGGTACGACGACGGCGGATGATGAGCTGCTGGGAGCTCTTCTTCTTGTTGCGGGTGCGGCTCTCGGGCTTGCCCCAGGGGGACACGGCCGGGCGGCCACCCGAGGTGCGACCTTCGCCACCACCGAGCGGGTGGTCGACGGGGTTCATCGCCACACCACGGGTCTGGGGGCGCTTGCCCTTCCAGCGGTTACGACCGGCCTTGCCGATCTTGACGAGCTCGTGCTCGGAGTTGCCGACCTCGCCGACCGTCGCACGACAGTCGATGAGCACTCGGCGCATCTCGGTGGACGGCATGCGGAGGGTGGCGTAGTCGCCTTCCTTCGCCACGAGTCGCACCGACATGCCGGCCGAACGGCCGATCTTGCCGCCACCACCGGGCCGCAGCTCGACGTTGTGGACGGTGGTGCCGACCGGGATGTAGCGCAGCGGCATCGCGTTGCCGGGCTTGATGTCCGAGCCCTGGCCGGACGAGATCCGGTCGCCGACGTTGAGGTTCCTCGGAGCGAGGATGTACGCCTTCTCACCGTCGAGGTAGTGGAGCAGGGCGATGCGACAGGTGCGGTTCGGGTCGTACTCGATCGCGGCGACCTTGGCGACGACGTCGTCCTTGGTGCGCTTGAAGTCGATGATCCGGTACTGCTGCTTGTGGCCGCCACCGCGGTGACGGCTGGTCTTGCGACCGTAGGAGTTGCGACCGCCGCTCTTCGACTTCTTGGCGAGCAGCGACTTCTCCGGCGAGGTCTTGGTGATCTCGCTGAAGTCGGAGCTCGTCTGGAAGCGACGGCCGGGGCTGGTGGGCTTGCGTGAACGGATGGCCATGACTCAGTCCTCCTGGCTCAGTTCTCGAACAGCGGGATTTCGCCCGCTGCCAGGGTGACGATGGCGCGCTTCGTGGCGGGCTTGGAGCCGACACGATTCGTGCCCCGGGTGCGCTTCTTCTTGCCGGGACGGTTCAGCGTGTTGACCTTGGAGACTTCGACGCCCCAGATCGACTCCACCGCGTCACGGATCTCGGGCTTGCTCGCCGAGGTGTGCACCTGGAACGTGTAGACGCCGGTCTCGATGAGCTCGTAGCTCTTCTCCGAGACGATCGGCGCGATGATGATGTCGCGAGGATCTTTCATCAGGACTCTTCACTCTCTGCCGGAGCGGCATCGTCTGCAGCGTCGGCGGCCGGGGCGGCGTCAGCTGCGGGCTGGGCCACGGGAGCGGCGTCGCTGGACGGCAGCGACGCCTTGGTGAACACGACCCAGTCGCTGCAGAGCACGTCGTAGGCGTTGAGCTCGCCGGCGTCGATGACCTGCACGTTGGGCAGGTTGCGGAAGCTCAGCATCGCGTTGACGTCGTCGTGAGCGATCACGACGAGCACGTTGCCGGCGACGTCGAGCGCATCGAGCGCCTGCTTGGCCGACTTGGTCTTCGGGGTGTCGAAGTCCCACGAGTCGACGACGACGACCTTGCCCTCGTTGGCACGGTCCGACAGCGCCGAGCGAGTGGCCAGCTTGACCATCTTCTTCGGGGTCTTCTGGTCGTACTTGCGGGGCTTCGGGCCGAGGGCGACGCCACCGCCGGTGAAGTGCGGGGCCCGGATCGAGCCCTGGCGGGCGTTGCCGGTGCCCTTCTGGCGATACGGCTTGGCGCCACCGCCGCGGACCTCGGAGCGGGTCTTGGTGCTCTGCGTGCCCGCACGGCGAGCGGCGAGCTGCGCCGTGACGACCTGGTGCATGACCGGGACGTTGGGCTCGACGCCGAACACGCCGGCATCGAGTTCGACCTTGCCGGCGTCCTTGCCGGCTGCGGTCTTGGAGGTGAGGGTCAGTTCAGCCATGCTCAGGCGCCCTTTCCGACGAGCTTGACGGCGTTGCGAATGGTGACGACACCGCCGGCGGGGCCGGGAACGGCGCCCTTGATGAGCAGCACATTGCGCTCGGCGTCGGATTCGACGACTTCGAGGTTCTGCGTGGTGACCTGCTCGTGGCCCATGTGGCCGGCCATCTTCATGCCCTTGAACACGCGCGCCGGGAAGGCGCACTGGCCGATCGCCCCGGGCTTGCGGTGGTTCTTGTGGGCGCCGTGCGAGGCCGGTGCGCCACCGAAGTTGTGCCGCTTCATGACGCCGGCGAAGCCCTTGCCACGGCTGGTGCCCGTGACGTCGACTCTCGTGCCGGCGGCGATCTGCTCGACGGTCAGCTCCTGGCCCACCTCGAGTCCATCGACGGAGTCGAGACGCAGCTCGACGAGCCGTTTCCCGGGCTCCACACCGGCCTTGGCGAAGTGTCCGGCCTCGGGCTGGTTCAGCTTCTTCGCTTGCTTGCTGCCGTAGGTGACCTGGATGGCGGTGTAGCCATCGCGCTCGGTCGTCTTGATCTGAACGATGCGCATCGGGTCGACCTTGACGACAGTGACCGGGACGACTTTGTCGTCGACCCATTTCTGTGTCATGCCGACCTTCTCGCCGACGATCGCTTGTTGTGCCATTTGGCGGTCCTTCTCGTTGTCCAAGCCCCACGGGTTCCGGGGGCTCTCCACGTAAAAGCTCCGCAGCACGAAAGAACACGACGTGCATACGGAGCTGAGAAACTCGGTTGTGCCGGCTGGTTCCAGTCCCAATCGATGCGGGCGGCCTGGTCGGACGTCAGTTGCGGTATGTCTTGGTGACCGGAATGCCTTCCGGTCACGGCCATGCAATGCTA
>CAVOHA010000012.1:0-280950 GCA_963695475.1 Ilumatobacteraceae bacterium | reverse complement strand
GGTCGTGACGCAAGCGGTGCCCTGCTCCCTCCAGCAGGCTCAGCTCGCCGCGGCGCCGTGGGCATTGACCAGCTGGCGTGCGTCCGACACCGGCACGCTGTCGTCTTCATCGCCGTGCATCACCAGCATCGGCCGTGGCGCGAACCGACGAGCCGAGGCAACCGGTCGGAACCGCCGGAACTCGCGCGCCCACTCGTCGGTCGACGGTGGGAACGATCGGTCGTGGATCGCCCCGATCTCGCGCGGCGTGTTCGAGAAATCGACGGGGATGCTGCGCCCAGTCGTCGAAGTCCGCCCGTGGACTCAAGAGCGCCACCGCCGAAACCCCCCGGGTCGTCTGCGCCGACGCACACCGCGATCGAACCGCCGGTGTTGGTCCCGATGAGGATCACACCGTCGGGGTTGCTGACCGACATGAGGTGTGAGATCGCCGCACGGAGGTCGTCGACCCACCCCTGCAGGGAGAAGTCACCCTCGCTCGCACCACATCCGCGGAAGTTGAACGTCATGGTGACGCAGCCCAGCGAGCTCGCTGCACGGTCCATCAACTGTGGAAAGGTGCCACCCGATCGCTCGGCGTCGAGGGGGCCGATCGGAAAGCCGTGGCAGAGGATGACACCCGGGCCGCTCTGGACCTCGCCGGGTGGTCGCCCCAGGTGATACGCGAGCTCGAGTCCGTTGGAAACGAACGTGGAATCCATGCCGGGCATCGATCGAAACCCTCCGGCCTGGCTCAGGCCCGTGGCTTGCGGTGGATGCGCTTCTTGCCCGGCGTCGCGAGGGTGTACCCGCGGTTGCGGGCCTCGGGGAGCTCATCGGGACCGAACGTGAGGCCGACGCCCTCGTCGGCGATCTCGTTGATGACGTCGTCGTCGTCCCACGTCGTCAGGTCGTAGACGAGCTGGGTCCGCTTGTCGCCGATGAAGCGGAATCCCTCGAACTTCGGGTGGTGGTCCATCACGTCTCGCAAACTAGCCGCGCCACGCCGAAACGCGACAGTGCCAGGCCTCCTCGGGAGGCCTGGCACTGAACGGACTGTCTTGGGACTGACGTCACCGTGAGCCGGTCAGCCCGAAGTGGGCCGGCGGAACGCTGCTGGGACCAGTTGCAGCGATGACGATCAGCGGGGGTTGGCGTGGATTCGCCAGGCCGGTCCAGCCTGTTGACCTAGCGGCCAACCACCTCCAGGGTCCCCTGTTGTTCACTTGGCATTGTCTGGACCACCTCCTCTCTCTGGTGCCAACATTCCAGCACATCCGGGTGGCGTTGTCGCATCGGAATTCGACAACCTCAGGGTGCCGCGGGCATCAGGGCGTCGATGCCGTGCGAGACGCCGTTCGACGACAGCAGGTCGGGCTGGACGACGGTGGCGCCTCCCACGGTCGGCGGGCTCTGCACCACCGGCTGGGTCCCACCCGAAGCGACGGGTACCTCTGTCCACGATCCGTCGAACACGGCGGCTGCGTCCAGAGACCCGGTCGAGTCGATGTGCGACAGCAGGAGCAGTTCCAGCTCGTCGGGGTCGCTCGGCGCGGTCACCCCGGCGAACGCCGCATCGTTGGGGGCGAACACGGTGATCGGACCCGCACCGTCGAGCAGTGCCTGCACGCTCGGGACACCGGACGCAAGGCTGAGGAACGTGCCGTAGTCGCCGGCGGCCTGCAGCGCCTCCGTGGCGGTCGCCGGTGCCGTCGGCGGTTCGGTGACCGGGGGCTCGGTGACCGGCGGTTCGGTCACCGGCGGTTCGGTGGCGGGCGGTTCGGTCGCGGGCGGTGTGGTCGCGGGCGGTTCGGTCGCCGGCGGCTCGGTCGCGGGCGGCTCGGTTGCGGGCACCGTCGTTTCCGGGACGGTCGTCTCGGGCACCGTCGTCGTGCTCTCCGGCACGGTGGTCTCCGGCGGAGACTGGCTCACCAGTTCACACGTGACGGTGTCACCGGGCAGGAACTCGTGATTCGGGAACGTGTAGGTGACGGTCTGGTCCACCGTCAGATCGGGCGGGTCGGCGACGACGTCCATCGAAATGTTTGCGTTCTGCTCGTCGGGCCGGGCGAGCACGCAGTCGACGACGGGCCCCGGCGGCGTGAATCCGGCCGGCGAGTTGCCGACGATCGAGATCGTCGAGGTCCAGGTCTCGGGTTCGGCGACGGCAGCATCGGGCGCCCACGTGAAGGTGATCCGTCCCGAATCCCCGCTGGTCCCACCGACGCCCTCGATGCCGGCGGCGGTATCGGGCTCCAACCAGTTGAACGAATTGGGATCATCCGATGTCCCGACGGCCTCGGCGACGAAGCCCTGATCGAGCGCTGCGCCGGTCGTGTCCTGGACCAGCAGGACGACTCGAGCCGCCTCGACGTCGTCGTCCTCGTCACCGCCGCCCGCCCACACGAGGGCGAAGATCAGCCCGATCACCAGCAGCACGCCGACGACGATGGCGGCAATGCCCCCCGGCTTCTTGTACCACGGCACCGGGAGGTCGATCTCCTCGGGCGTCACGGGCACCGTCCCGGCCGGCGCACCCGGCGGCGGTGTCACCGGCATCGCCTCGGTCGGCGCGTTCGGTGGGGGTGGCGGTACGGGCGCGGACGCATTGGGGGGAGTCGGATCCGAGTCGGTCATCCGCGCAGTATCACACCCTGCGGCGCGCCAGTCACGGATAGCGGTAGATCTTGATCGGTCCTTGACGCCTGCGCCTCGGATCACACGGTGTAGTTGAGTGATTCGAGCACGCGCTCCCCGAACTCGACATCCCCGCGTCGCACGACGTGCCGGCGATGATCGTCGAGCGAGACCCGGCCGGCGCACAGGCGCATCATCACCCCGATCGGCAGCTGCAAGACCACGCTGGCCGGCCCGGGCAACGACTCGACGACCGCGGCCCGCCCGTTCACGCTCACGTGGACCGTCCGCACGACGCTGCCGTCGTCGGTCAGCTCGAAGGTGACCGACTGCCCCTCGCTCGCCCCGGCGCGCTTGCCGACGACGAAACCCATTGCGGTTTCCATCTCGTCGAGCGTGACCTCGACCGCAAGCCCGTTCTCGTGGCCTGGCACGCCGACCGCATCACGAATGTCCTGTTCGTGCAACCAGCAGTCGAACACCCGGATCTGCATGAACCGCCCGTAGGTGTCCATCCCCGCCGGAGTGAACGACTCGGCGTTCCACTCGTCGAGCGACATCTCGGCCAGCGCCGCGAGTCGGGCACGCGTGTACTCCTCGAACAACGACAGCACCTCGCTCGGCGGCTTCGTGCGAAGGTGCTGGACCCACACCTCGTTGAACACGCCGATGTCGTTCTGCACGTGGGGCAACTCGTCACGGTCGATCTCGACGTCGGGATGCTCGACGCCGAGCAACATCGCCTCGGCCCCCACCATGTGCGAGACGTTGTCCTGAACGTCCCAACCCGGCAGCGGGGACGCCACGGACCACTGCTCGTCATCGAGGCCGACGAGCAACTGGATGATCGATGCCCACACCTCGTCGAGCGCGGCGACCGTGCGGTCTTTCGGGATCAGCGATGCCATGTCACCATCACAGCACGTCATCGAGTGGGGCCTGCGGCCCGACGGCGCCGATCGCCTCGAAGTACGCGAGGTGCGCCTCGACGACGTTGACGGCGTCCACGTCGTCGAGCAGGTCGACGCCGTTGCGGTCCGCCTCGCCGAGCAGGTACGCCGTGAGGGCATCCTCGGTGACCACGACCTGTTCGTCGATCGACTGCGGTTGGTCGACGACTCGATCGGGCTGCAGACCCTGGGCATGCAGCCACTGCATGTGGAAGACGAGGAGCTGCTCGACCTCCCCCGGCGTGAGGCGGGCCTGGCTCTCCTCGGGGAGACGGTCGCACACGAAGTCGACCGCCTCGTCGGGCATGTACACGGCCCGTGGAGCAACAGCATCGAGTCGACGCGCTTCACGACCGACCACCACGGCCGCCATCACGAACACGACGATCGCCGCAATGACGGAGAAGACGATGACCACGGGATCAACCTACCGAAGCCCGGCGGTCAGCGGCCGAGCGCAGCGAGGCCCAGCGCGCCCAGAGACGTCCACTTGAACGCGTCGAACCCCCGATCGGGACCCACCGAGGCTGGGGAGATCGGGGGTCCGCGACCTGACGTCGTCCCGAGGGACGAGGGCGAGTCGAGGATCGGATCGCCGGCGGAGCCGGCCGAACCCTCAGATACCGATGCGCTGTGCGAGCTGCTCGCGGTGGTACGTCGGATCCCCGAACATCAGCTCGGAGCTCTTCGCCCGCTTGAAGTAGAGGTGCGCCGGGTGCTCCCACGTGAAGCCGATGCCACCGTGGATCTGGATGTTCTCAGCAGCGGCGTGGAAGTACGCCTCCGAGCAGTACGCCTTGGCGAGCGACGCCGTCGAGGGCGACTCGTCGTTCATCTCGGCGGCACACCACAGGCCGTAGTACGCAGCGGACTTGGCCGACTCGACCTCGAGCAGCATGTCGGCGCACTTGTGCTTGATCGCCTGGAACGAGCCGATCGGGCGACCGAACTGCACGCGCACCTTGGCGTACTCGACGGCCTGCTCGAGCACCATCTGGGCACCACCGACCTGCTCGGCGGCGAGGCCGACGGCGACGAGGTCGAGCACGGTCGAGAGGATCTCCCAGCCCTTGCCCTCTTCACCGATCAGCGTGGCCGGCGTGTTGTCGAAGTCGAGCTTGGCCTGCTTGCGGGTCTGGTCCATGGTGGACAGCGACGTGCGGGTCAGACCCGAGGCGTCGCCCTGGACGGCGTAGAGGCTGGTGCCGGCCGGTGACTTGGCGGCCACGATGATCAGGTCGGCGACATGACCGTCGATGACGAACGACTTGGTGCCGGTGAGGGTGACGTCGCTGCCCGAGCCCGAGGCCTCCATGGTGATGCCCGACTCATCCCACTTGCCGGACGGCTCGACGTAGGCCACGGTGGCGATCGTCTCGCCGGCGGCGATGCCCGGGAGGTACGCCTGCTTGGCGGCGTCGTCACCGGAGTGGATGAGCGTGTTCGCGGCGAGTACCGCAGTCGAGAAGAACGGGGCGCACAGCAGCGCGCGGCCCATCTCCTCGAGCACGATGCCGAGTTCGACGAAGCTGTAGCCGGACCCACCGAACTCTTCGGGGATCGCGAGGCCCTGGAGGCCCATCTGCTCGCCCATCTGCTGCCAGACGGCCGGGTCGTAGCCGTCCTCGGTCTCCATCTGCTCGCGCACGGCCTCTTCGGACGACTTGTTCTCGAGGAACGCGCGGACGGTGTTGCGCAGCTCTTCCTGCTCTTCGGTGAATGCAAAGTTCATGGCGCAGATCATGACCGGCTTGCCAGCGCCCGGCAAATCTGCTTGTGTACACATGTGGACACACGTCAGGCCGGCATTCGGGAACTCCGCGGCGAGCTGACCGACGCGGTCCGCCGCGCCGCGGCGGGCGAGCGCACCGTCGTGACGCGGAGCGGCCGACCCGTCGCACAGCTTGGCCCGCTCGACGCCGACGCCCCGGATCTCGAGCGACTCCTCGGCTCCGGCGCCGTCATCGCACCACGGCGCACGAGCGAGTGGCGCGCCCCCGAACCCGTCTCGGTGTGGGCCGGCGTCCGCATCGACCAGGTCCTGCGCGAGCTGCGCGGATGATCCCCCGCCCTGCGCTCGTCCAGACCGTTCTCGTCGTGCCCGTGCCCGCGATCCGGGTCGAGACCCGACGAGACCGATCGCCGGGGCAGGTGCGCGCGTGACGGTCGTGCTCGACACCTCGGCGCTGCTCGCGCTCGCCGTCGATGGCCCCCAACGCGGCGTGACGCTCGGCGCGCTCGACGACGATCCGGTCTGGGCGGCGTCTGCGATGGCGCTGACCGAGGCCCTGCCCGCAATCGATCGCCTCGTCGACGACCGATTCCTGCGGCTCGACCTCGAGGACGCGATCCGCCGCGCATGGGACCATCTTCACGTGGTGCCCGTCGATCAGCGCTGCCTCGACCTCGCAGCGTCGCTCGCACGGACCCAGCCGGTCCGACTCAGCGATGCGATCCACTTCGCCGCCGCGCAACGACTGCCGCGCCCGATCCGTTTCGTGACGTTCGATCCGACCCACATCGGCGTCGCCATGGGCCTCGGCTTCGACGTCGTCAGCACCTGACCCCACCCGCCGCCCGCACACCCGCGTCTCTCGCGAATTGTGGCGCATCGTGACGGTGAGCGTCAGAATCCGCCACAATTCGCGCCCCAGCGCGAGCGCTTCGGGCAGGGGCGTGCGGGGATGAGGCGTGTGGGTCAGACGTAGGCGAGATACATCACGCGATTGAGCGTGTCGACACCCCAGCGCGGCAGGTTGCCGTCGGCCGCGACATCGACCTTGTCGACTTGCGCAAAGCCGGCGTCGTGGATCATCTGGACGAGGTCGTCCTCGAGCGGCCAGAACGCGTCGGCGTCGGAGTAGGCGGCCCACGCCATCGCCTCCTTGGCATCGTCGCTCGCGTCCGGCGCGTACTCTGGGAACATCCGCCCGCGATTGGTCGACCCGTGGGACTCGCAGGTCACCATCGGTAAACAGTCACGACGACGTTGTGATTTGACCGCATCACCGAGAAGTGGGACGCAGGGTCCGTCGCGGCTTCGCCCGCGATCACCGATACCCCAGCCGATGTCGAGCATGTGAGCCGGTGCTGCGGGCTCGTTGTCCGACGCCGACGCGCCACGCTCGGACGGGCGAACGCTCGTTCTGGACCCTCAGGAGTAGCGCTCGGGGCTGACGCCGTCGCCGGACCAGGTCCAGGTCGGACGGAGGGTGACGACACCGCCCTGTTCGCTCGTGTTTCCGGCGAGCACGTCGAAGGACCGGGCGTTCTGGATGTGGTCGTAGACCCGTTTGCGACCCCAGCCGGTCACCTCGGTGTGGACGACATAGGGGCCCGGGATCAGCGGGAGGTCGCGAAGCGTGATGTCGACATGACCGACGCCGTCGACGGTCATCGGCACCGCGTCGGCGTCCCGGCTCGTCGGTGCGGTGACCGCGACGCCTCCGAGGCTGGCGAGGGTGATCACGAACACCGGGTTCGGCACCGGCTCGGGGGTCTCGAAGTGCAGCCGGAACGTCACGTCGTCACCGGTCCGCACCCGGTCGATACGCGTGTCCTCGAGGAGGATGTCGACCTTCGTCACCCGAATCGGTCCGCGGCCGCGTCGGGCCGAGCCGTCATCGGCCTCTTCGGCTTCGAGCATGGTTTCGGTGTACTCGTCGATGACGTCGGCCGGCTTGCCGACGGCCTTGACCACGCCGTGGTCGAGCCAGATCGCACGGTCGCAGAAGTTGCGGACGCTGCTCGTGTCGTGTGTGACCAGGACGAGCGTGCGCCCGTCGTCACGGAACTGGACGAACTTCTCCATGCACTTCTGCTGGAACGTCACGTCGCCCACGGCCAGGATCTCGTCGATCAACAGCAGTTCGGGATCGACGTTGATCGCCACGGCGAACGCGAGGCGCACGTACATCCCGGACGAATAGGTCTTGACCGGCGCATCGATGAACTGTTCGAGGCCGGAGAACGCGATGATCTCGTCGAAGCGGAGTTCGATCTCGCGACGGGCCATGCCGAGAATCGCCGCGTTGAGGAACACGTTGTCGCGCCCGGACAGCTCGGGATGGAACCCGGCGCCGAGCTCGAGCAGGGCCGCCATCCGCTTGTTGATGATGATCCGTCCGTCGTTCGGCTGGAGGATCTTCGCCATGCACTTGAGCAGCGTCGACTTCCCCGAGCCGTTGTGACCGATGATCCCGACCGCTTCGCCCACCGCCACGTCGAGCGAGACGTTGCGCAGCGCATGGAACTCCTCGAACCGGTTGCGGCCCCCGGTTGCGATGTACTGCTTCAGCGACGACGCCCGTTCCTGATGCACCCGGAACGTCTTGCTGACCGAGTCGACGCGCAACGCGATCTCACGATTCGGGTCGGCAATGCGGGCGTCGTGTTCGACTTCGTCCATCAGCGACGCCTCACAGCTCTTCCGCGAAGCGCGGTGACAGGCGGTTGAAGATCATCGTGCCGGCCACGAACGACACGGTTGCATACATCCCGACCTGCATCCATCGCTCGATGCTCGGCCAGTGGCCGTCGTACAGGATCTCCTGGGACGCGCGCACGAAGCTCCCGGTCGGGCCCAGGTTGGTGATGATCCGCAGCCAGGCGAACGGGATCTCCTCGGTCACGAAGATGATCGGGCTGGTGTAGAAGAGCACCTGAGCGACGATGCCCCACAGGTAGTTGATGTCGTGGAAGAACACGTTGGCGGCCGACAGCATCAGCGCGACACCGGTCGTGAACAGGGCGACGAGCATCATCAGCAACAGCCACGGCACGAGCCAGGGCAGCACCATCTGGCCGAAGATCAAGAACGCAACGCTGAGCACGACCGCCTCGATGAGCAGTGTGGCGAACTGCGCCACGACGATCGCGAGGACGAGGTGCTCGTGGGGAAATGCCACCTTCTTGATGAGGCTCGCACCCTCCTGGACCGAGCCGATCGCTGCGCTCACCGAGATCGAGAAGAACTGGAACGGGAGGAGGCCCGCAAGGAAGTAGAGCGGGAAGATCTCCAACCCGCTCGGATCGCCGATCGGCGGTTTGCGGAGGAAGATGTAGAGGAAGACGACGGTGAAGATCACCATCTGACTCAACGGGTTGAGCAGGCTCCACGACCACCCGAGGACCGACTTGCGGTACCGAGTGCGCAACTCCTTCATCGACAGGAGGTAGAGGAGGTTGCGGTGCGCGACCGCCGTCCGGAGCGACATGCGGTTCTCGACGCTAACGCGCTGGCTAGCCTCCTCCACGTGACCGACGAGCGTGAGGTGGCGGCCGCCGGCACCCCGGCGAGCGCGGGCGATGGCGAGGAAGCACCCGGTCGTCGTGCTGGCCGCGCTCGTCGTCGTGATCGTGCTGGCCTGGATCGTCGCCGCGCCGCGGTCGGCCGGCCCGGACGAGCCGGGCCACCAGGTGCGCGGCGGCGGGCTCGTCCGCGGGCAACTCGACGGTGAAGCGGTCCCTGATTCCGTTTTCGGGTACGCCTTCGTACTCCCCGGCCATGTCGGCTTCCCCGATCCGGTGTGCTTCGCGTTCAACGAATTCACGCCGGCGAGTTGTGCCAACGAGCTCGAGCCGATCGACGGTGACATCCCGCTCGGCACGCGGGCAGCCAGCTATCCGGTGTGGGGTCATCTGCCTGCGGGCGTCGGCACCTTGGCGCCGGCCGCATGGTCCGGGTGGGCGTCGCGGATCACCGATGCGGTGATCCCGGTCACCCTGGTGGTGACGGCGCTCTGGGTGGTGAGCCGGCGCGGCGCGCTCGGCGTCGGTGCCGCGTTGATGGCGATCACGCCCATGGCGTGGTTCATGTTCGCGGTGGTCAACCCGTCAGGACTCGTGATCGCCGGTGGATTCGGGTTGTGGGTCGCGCTCACGACGCCGGCCCGCGCCGGGCCGGACCGCGTGGTCGGACTGTTGGCGGCGTGTTCATGGGCAGCGATGGTCCTCCCGCGGCGTGACGGCATGGTGTGGGCGTCGCTCGTCGTGGCGATCGCCGTCCTCTCCGGCAACATCGACGTTCGTGCGCACGCCCGTCGCCTGGGGCGAGCCGGCGGTGCCATCGTGGTCGGGTCCACCCTGGCGACACTGGCGTGGGCGAGCCGCAGCGAGACGAACGCAGCAGCGGCGCTGTTCCTCGCGCCGCTGGCGCCGGTCGCAGCATGGGGCGCACGTCGCGGCTGGGTGCGCCTCGGTTCGCCGTCGCGCCTCGTGCGACGCTGTACATTGCGGGATTTTCGGTCGCGGCGTTCGGTGCCGGTCTCGCGATCATGACCCGCCGTGACGACGGCTTCGATCGTGCCGTGCTGGAACTCGTGGTCGGGAGGACGGGGGGTGACCTCACCGAGGCGATCGGCTTGCTCGGCTGGCTCGACACGCCGCTCCCCACCACGGCCATCTTCGCCTGGCTGGTCGGACTCGGCGTGCTCGCCGGTGCCGGGATCGTGGCCGGCCACTGGGATGCCCTCCGCACCGCTGCGGTGATCGTCGTCGTCGGGGTCTACGCCTCCTGGGTCCTCACCATGCTGCAGAACGACGCCACCGGCACCTATTGGCAGGGCCGCTACTACCTGCCCCTGCTCGTGGGGATCCCGGTGGTGCTCTCGGCGATCCAGCTTCCCGATGCGGTGGGCCGGCGGATCGGGATGACCGCAGCGGTCGTGGCCCTCGCCGTGTCGAATGCGGCGCTGTTCGCGATGCTGCGTCGTTTCGGAGTGGGGACCGCCGGATCGCTCTTCCCGTGGGACTGGGACACCTACGAGGCACCGCTGCCACCGGTCGTGGTGCTCGTCGCGCACGTCGCGGCGTCACTCGGGCTGCTCTGGTGGGCGTTCGACCGCCACGACGCTGCGCGAGCCGGCCGCGGATAGCCTCGCCGCATGGTCACCGACGCCGGCCCCGATCCGGTGCGCCCGGCGCTCGATCCGCAGGACATCGAGGCGCGTCTGGACGCGCTCGAGCGCGCCAGCGACGAGCGGCGCGCCGAGCTGCGAGCCGTGCTGGACGACCTCCCCGCAGCGCTCAGTCGACGTGCGTTGGTGACGGCGGCGATCACCGATGCCCGTGCGGCCCCCGACAAGGGAGCGATCGTGGCGCGCGGCGTGCGCAAGCTCGGACGGATACCCGGGGCTGCCTGGCGGCGTGTCCGCGCCCGCATCGCCGGATGATGCCGAACGATCATCGACCGGTTCGGGTCTTCGTCGCGCGCGACGGCAACGGATTCATGCGTGACATCGCCGGATGGATCGTGGACGCGGCGGAGCTCGCCGGTCGTTCGGCCGAACTGGTCGACGACCGGCTGCCACGTTCCGACGGCGCCGTCAACCTCGTGGTCGCGCCGCACGAGTTCTTCCTGCTGCGCGACGACGACGATGCGACCATCCGGGCCGCTGCCCGCTGCAGCATCCCGATCTGCACCGAGCAGCCCGGCACCCCGTGGTTCCTGCTCTCGCTCGGGTTCTGCGTCGGCAGCCCGCTGGTCGTCGACATCAATGCGGTGGGGGTCGACGCGATCGAGCGCCAGGGCTTCCGAGCCCGCCGGCTCCGGCTCGGTGGCGTGCCCGGCATGGATCGCTGGACCACGCGGGCAGCTCCGGTCGGTGGCGGCGCGCCCGCTCGCGACATCGACGTCGTGTTCCTCGGCGGGTCGACCGATCGGCGAGCCGCGGCGCTGGCCCGGCTCGCTCCGGTGCTCTGGAACCGACACAGCGAGTTGCGGATGTTCACGTTCAGTCGCCCGCTGACCGGCGACGAGCCGGGGATCGTCTTCGGCGCCGACAAGTACGAGCTGTTGGCTCGCTCCAAGGTGCTCGTCAACCTCCATCGTTCCGACGAGTCCGAAGCGGACGGGTACTTCGAGTGGGCCCGGATGATCGAGGCGATGGCCAACGGCTGTGTCGTGGTCACCGAGGCATCGCTCGGCCACGATCCCCTCCGTGCCGGTGAGCACTTCGTCGAGACCACGCTCGACGATCTCGCCGTCGAGGTGACGGAGTTGCTCGACGACGACGACCGCCGGGCGCGGATCGCCGACGATGCGCACCGTGTCGTCATGGACGACCTCGCGCTCGGGACGTCCGTGGAGGAGCTCCTCGACGTGATCGAGCGCGAGCGACTCGGGCTCGATCCCGCGCCACGCCGCGCTGCGCGACCGGTGGGCCGAGCGGCGTCCGATCGTGCGGGGTCACCGACCCCCGCTCCTGCCGGTTTTCGCCCCGTACCGCGTGCAGCGCCGGGCCGTGTACGACCAACTGCTGGCCGAGATCGCGCACCGTCGCGACCTCGGTCGGTTCCGGGCCCTGCTCGAATTCGGTGACGGCGACCACGTCGGACAGCACGTCACGTCGGCGTGGGAACGCGCGTCGGTCGCTTCTGCGTCCACCGCCGAGGTCAGCGTCGTCGTCACGCTCTACAACTACGCCGAGGTCGTCGTCGAGACCCTCGACTCGATCGTTTCGTCGACCGCCGTCGACGTCGAGATCGTGATCGTCGACGATCACTCCAGCGATGACGGCGTCGACGTCGTGCGTCGCTGGATGGCCGAGCACGACGACGTCGCGGTGCTGCTGTTGTCGAGCGCTGCCAACCGCGGGCTGACGCGAGCTCGCAACCTGGCGATCGAGCACGTCCGCACCGACCTCGTGATGATGATGGACGCCGACAACCTGGTGTATCCGACGTGCCTGCGGCGCCTCGCCGACGCGCTCGTCGCCGATCCTGATGCGGCGTTTGCGTACTCGACACTGGAGGCGTTCGGCGCCGAACCCGGGCTCCGGAGCGCACAGGGATGGCACGTCCCGTGGCTGTGCGAAGCGAACTACATCGATGCCCAGGCGATGTTGCGACGCTCGACGCTCGAACGCCACGACGGATATCGCGTCGACGACACGATGTACGGCTGGGAGGACTGGGACCTGTGGCTGCGCCTGGCCGCAGCAGGGGAGTACGGCGTCCACGTCCCCGAGATGCTCGGACGGTACCGAACGCAGCCGGCGTCGATGGTGTCGCTCACCAACCTCGCCGCCGACGACCTCCGGGCCCACCTCGTGGCCCGCTACCCGTCGCTTCCCTGGCCCGAGGCCCGAGCGTCGTAGCATGAGCGAGGTGCCGGATGCCACGGAGGACTCGGAAGTCGAACGGCTGCGCCGCCTCGTCGGGCCCTCGGAGACCTCGTACGAACAGCTGCTGGTCGATCGGGACGAGGCCCAGCGCGCTGCGCGCGACGCGCTCACCGAACTCGGCGAGCTGCGCGGACACATCGTCGAGCTGAACACGCAGGTGTCGCGGGCGCGTCAGGACCAGGATCTGCTGCAGCGGCGGATCGAGATGACGGGCTGGGAGCGGGCGCTCGACCGTGTGCAGCGGCGCTGGACCATGTCGGTCGTGCCCCGGTTGAAACGCACGCGATGAACCCGCGGTTCAGCGTGTTGACGACGGTCTTCGATCCGGAGCCGGAACATCTCGCGGCCTGCCTCGCATCGATCGACGCGCAGACCGACGGCGACTCGTTCGAGCACATCGTCGTCGACGATGCATCGACCCGCTCGGATGTGCGGACCGTGCTCGACGGCGCGACGCGAGGCCGGGTCCGCCGCAGGGTCATCCGGCGCGCCGAGAACGGCGGCATCGTCGCGGCGTCGAACGACGCGCTGGCCGCCGCCTCGGGTGATTTCGTCGTGCTCGTCGACCACGACGACGTGCTCGCCCCCGACGCGCTCGCGGTCGTCGCACACCGGCTCGACGCCGACCCGAGCATCGACGTCGTCTACTCCGATCACGACCTGCTGCGCCCGGACGGTCGGTGCGCGTCCCCCGTCTACAAGCCCGACTTCTCGCTCGAACGGCTGCGCAACCACAACTACATCACCCATCTCGTGGTGGCGCGTCGGTCGGCCGTCGTCGACGTCGGCGGGTTCGCGGCCGGTACCGACGGCGCCCAGGACCACGACCTGCTCCTGCGACTCGCGGAACGCACCGGTCCGTTTGCGCACGTCCCCGAGATCCTCCTGCACTGGCGTCAGTCGCCGGCGAGCGTGGCCACCGATGTCGGGAACAAGCCGGTCGCCTTCGATCATGCCGTCGAGGTGGTCGGCGCACATCTCGACCGCATCGAATGCCGCGCCGAAGTGGACCACGGCGCGTACCCCGGGCTCGTCCGGATCCGACGCGAGGTGACCGGTCGGCCCCTGGTGTCGGTCGTCATCCCGACGCGCGGATCCCGCGGCCGGATCTGGGGCGTCGAGCGGATCTTCGTCCACGACGCCGTCGCGTCCCTCCTCGCCGATCCCGACGACCGCTGCGAGCTGGAGATCATCGCGGTCGTCGACGCCGGCACCGACGACGTGGTCGAACGCGGCCTGCGCCGCATTGCCGGTGACCGATTGCGCGTCGTGGCGTACGACGCCCCCTTCAACTTCTCCGACAAGATCAATCGCGGCGTCGCGGCCGCTCGTGGCGAGTTCGTGCTGCTGCTGAACGACGACACCGAACTCGTCACCTTCGGCAGCGTCGCCGAGATGGTCGGAATCGCGCAGCAGGACGACGTCGGCATGGTCGGCGCGAAGCTGCTGTTCGAGGACGGCACGCTCCAGCACGGTGGCCACCTCTACCACGGCACGATTTCCCATGCGCTGCTCGGCTGGCCCGGCGACCACCCCGGTCCGCACCGGATGCTGGCCGTGGAGCGAGAGTGTGCCGGTGTGACCGCTGCGGCGGCACTGTTGCGGCGCCGCGTCTTCAACCGGGTCGGCGGGATGAACACCGATCTCGCCGTGAACTACAACGACGTCGACCTCTCGCTCACCCTGCGCGCGTCCGGCCATCGCATCGTGTGGACCCCGCACGCGTGCTGGTACCACTTCGAACAGCAGACGTTCGAGCATCCGGTCGACGCCGCCGAGATCGCCGCGATCGAGCGCCGATGGGGCGAGGCGATGCGGACCGATCCGTACTCGAACCCGAACCTCGCTCCGGGCCGCACCGACTGGCTTGAGCTGCCGCTGCGCTCGGGGGCCCCGCCGTACGAGCGACTGGCCGACGGCCGGATCTCCTGGGGCTGACGCGCCGTCGCCGCATCCGTCTCCGGTGCGCTCAGCGCAGCCGACGGCGGACCGCGTTGCGCACGCGACGCCGTTGGTCCTCGACGCGTTGCAGCATCGGCGTTCGGGTCAGCTCGCTGTCCGGCTCGACTCGCCACGACCGGAACCCGACGGTGACCTGCACCGATCGAATGGTCGGCGCGATGTCGGCCGCGATGTCGATGAGGAGGTGGCCCCCGGAACGTTGGGCGAATCGCCGCCCGTCGAGTGGATGGGCGTCGATCCATGTGAGATCGTCGTCGAGGAGATCGAGCTCGCGCGTGGGAAGTTGCCAACCGTCCGAGGTCGACGAGCGCGACGCTGAAGTGGCCGACGTCGACGAGCGCATCGTGCTCGCCGGCATCGAAGCGGATGCTGCGCAGCGATTCGACCGGGCCGTCGAGGTGGAGCACGGACCAGCCCGCCGGCGCCACCGACACGACATGGCCGACCTGGGCAGCGGCCATGTCGGAGCCGACCTGGAACGCAGCGATGCGCGCCATGCCGCTCTCGCTCTCCGGTGCGAGCCGATCGACGGGAACCCCCGCTTGCGCCGCAGCGATGTGGCCGGCCAGCACGGGATTGACGGCGCCCGCGAGCCCGGCGAGCCAGCTGCGCCCGGACGGGTCGAGCAGGTCGACGTCGCGGACGTTGGCGAAGCGGACGGCGGTTGCCAGTTCGCCGCCCGCGATCGACCGGTGTGCCGTGCCGGCGACGTCGTCGTGGGGCCAGGCACCGAGCGCCTCTGCGAGTGCGGTGCTCGGCGCGGTCACGACGTCGGCGATGGTCTCGGCGAATGCTGTTCGGAGGTCGGCGGACGACCAGCGTGGGTCGTCGAAGTCGCCGAGACCGGCGGAGCGGTCCGCGAGCCGTGCCGTGACGGCGCGCAGACCGCGCTGCGCTGCGGCAAGGGTCGGGGGGATCGGATCGTCAGCGGCGTCGCGGCACACCGGTGACCCGTCGTCGGCCGACGTCGACGAGCGTGCCGATCTCGGGGGTCATGATCCGTTCGATCGTGTCGGCATGGTGGGCGATCGCCCGGCTGTGACGCGCCGGCTGCGGATCGTCGGTCTCGTTCGGGAAGTAGGACCGCATCCGGGCGCCGCGTGCGAGCCGCTGTTCGCCGGGAGCCGAAAGCGCGAGATAGAGCCCGACGACCTCGCGGTCGACGCCCTCGGCGTGCAGGATGCGGCTGAGTCCCTCCTGGATCGTGCCGCCCCATCCCACGTCGGCCACGACGATCGGCGCGTCGTCGTCGACGTGGAGGCGTTCGTGGAGGTAGCGCGCGACGCGGGTGCGGAGCTCGGCGGCGGAGGCGACGATCGTGGTACGGAGTTCGTCGTCGGCCGACAACTCTGTGCAGGCCTCACGCAGCCGACCGGGTGGGATGCGTTGCGCGCCGAGGACGTGACGGACGCGGTCGGCGTCGCACCCGAATGCGGCCGCGACATGGTCCGCCGTGAGGTCGGCTCGGCGGGCGAGTGCGGTCGAGAGTTCGTCGACCGTGCCGTCGACGACCGCCGCTCGCATGGTGACCCACCTCGAGACGTGGAGCGGAACGGGGATCGGCCCGTGCGGTGCCGTCACCTGCATCAGTTCGGCGATCGTCGCCCCTTCCCGCAGCAGGCAGTGGGTGTGCGTCGCGCCGAGTTCGGCGGTCGAGTCGGACACCCACCGGCTGAACCCCGCCAGCGCCGGGCCGGCGACGGCGACGCCGAACTGGAAGGAGGGGTCGAGCCCGAGCGGGCCGGCCTCGACGAGGGTCGAGCGGACGGCGGCCGAGATCCCGAGGTCGGTGCCGTGCGCACGGGACCATCGGCGCAGTGGCTCGGGCGGCAATGCGACGTGGCGATTCGAGGTCGGCACGTCGACGTGGATCGGCGTCACGCCCAGGTCGGCGGCCGTCTCGACGTCGGCGACCTCGTTGTCCCCGATGTGGACCACACGAGCCGGTGCGACGCCGCGATCGGCGATCACCCGGCGGAGGAGACCATGCGCCTTGCCGAGCCGGTGATCGGCTGAGGTGACGACCTCGTCGACGAGGCTCATCTCGACGCCGGCCCGTTCGAGCACGGTGGACAGGTCGGATGCGCCGAGGTAGACGTCGCTGACCAGCACGACGGGGACCCCACATTCGCGAGCGGTGCGGAACAGCTCGATGGTGCAGGGGATGGGGCGCAGGGATCGGCCCTCCAATTCCAGTTCGGCAGCGGCCCCCGACGCCGGGTCGACCCAGTCGAGGGGCATCCACGACCAGATCTCGGCCAGCGTGCACTCGGGCGCGGCGACCTCGGGATCCCGTTCGAGCAGTTCGGGGTCGGTGGCGGGCGCCTCGGCGAGGAGCGTGCGGCGCCGTGCGTCGGAATGCTGCTGTCGGGCCCGGCGCTCGGCTTCGCGGCGGGCCTGGGCGAACACCGCCGGCGTGACGTGTGCCGGGAGCGGGAGGGCGCGGCCGAGTTCGACGAACAGGTCGCTCGGTCGGCTCGTCGCCCGCGTGACGACCGTGTCGAACACATCGGACGTGACCAGGTCGAACGTTCCGGCTCGGAGCAGCGCGGCGGCGTGGCGGTAGGCGTCGGCGCCCTCGCCGGTCGAGGTGGGCGATCCCGATCAGGTCGAATCGTTCGACGCGCAGCTCAGGTGTTCGCTGCGTCGCTCTGGTCATCTCCGCCTCGGTCTGGTTGCGGCGAGCGGCGTCGTCGTCCAACAACCGCGGGCGTCCGGCGAGGATCGTCTCGGGCACCGCCAGCGTCGCCGCAGGCGTCCAGAGCGCGGATCGGCCCCGCGCGGCGAGTGCGGCGCACAACTCGGCGACCGCAACGTCGAGACCGACATCGGTGGGGAGTCCGTCGGCGGCGGCGAAGGCGGATCGCTCGACCGTGACCCCCCACGGCGCCACGGCGGAGACTTCGCGTGCGACGAAGAACGCTCCCCACGGACCAGCTGAGTCGGCGGCGTCGCCCGCAAACCGATCGTCGAGAACGGGGTACACGACGCGTCCGGCGCTGAGCATCCGCTCCCCGGTGGGGTCGACCAGGCGCGGGCCGACCACGCCCACGTCGGGGCGAAGTGCGTCGATGGCGAGCGGCGCGGCCCACGTGGCATCGAACCGTTCGGCGTCGGGGCTGAGCAGGATCACCGGTGCGTCGGACGCGGCGACCGCGCGATTCACGTCGGCGGGCTGCGTCGTCGGGCCGATCTCGATCACGTCGACGCAGGGCGCCGGCGTCGTCGGCTGCAGGAGCACCGAGGTCGTCGGTCGTCCGTCGAAGCTGACCGTCAGCGCGGTCGCATCGATGCCTCGGCGATCGAGTGCTGCCTGGCTGCACCGGGCGACGGCTGCCGCCATCTCCGGCTTCTCACCGGCGTCGAGGGCACTCGACCCGGCGATCGCACGCCACGAGTAGAGCACCTCGGCGATGTGACCGACGCCCCGCCCGCGGGCTGCCGAACGCTCGATCACGCGCAGGAAGAAGTCGTAGTCCTGGGACGGTTCGAAGTCGGCGCGCACGCGCAGCGCGCCGATCGCCGTGCGGCGGGCGGCCACGAGGTGGGCGAGGTAGTGGTGTCCGAGATGGCGGCGGGGGCTGTAGTCCGGCTTGCGGTACGGCGCGACCGCGCGACCATCGGCGTCGATGACCTCCTCGTCGGTGTAGACGACGTCGTCGTTCGGCTGCTCGTCGAAGTGTTCGAGCACCCGCGCGATCGCGGTCGGGTGGATGACGTCGTCGTGGTCGCACAGGGCGACGACATCGCCGGTGGCTGCGTCGAGGCCGTCATTCGTGGCCGCTGCGATCCCGCCGTTGGACGGCCGTTCGATCAGGTGCCGTCTGTCCGGGTCCAGCCCGGTCCACCGGCGCAGCATCTCGCCGACCTCGGGGCGTGTCGACGCGTCGTCGACGACGATGCACTCGATGTCCGTCGCCGTCTGCGCCGCGATCGCATCGAGCTGCGTGCGCAGCGCAGCAAGGGGCGGATCGTAGACGGGGAGCACGATCGATGCGCTCGGCGGCCGGTCGCCGAGTGGGCGCCGTCGGGCGCCGCCGAGGCGCGTGGAGATCGTCGACATCGCGCTGGATGGTATCGGTCCGACCCGATCCCTAGGATCGACCCGGTGACCGTTGCCGCCTCGATCGTCGTCGTCACCCACCGCGGTGCCGGCGACATGGTGCGAGCGTGCCTGGTGTCGCTCGACGAGGCCGCCCGCTCGAACGGAGGCGCTGCGGTCCGCACGATCGTGATCGACAACTCCGGTCGCCCAGCGGTGCCGGACACCGACTACGGCCCGGGTGTGGACGATGTCGTCCGGGTGGACAACCGCGGCTTCGGCGCAGCGGCGAACACCGGGATCCGCCTGGCACGACGAGCGTCCGACGCGCCGATCGCAGTCGTCAACGACGACATCGAAGTCAGCCCCGGTTGGTTGGAGCCGCTCCTCGGTGCGCTCGCCGACCACGACGGTGTCGGTGCGGTCCAGCCGGCCCTGCTGCGTCACGGCACGGACCGGATCAACAGTGTGGGTGTCCACCTCGATGAGTACGGCGCCGGGTCTGACCTCGGTCTCGACGAGCCGGCCGACTCGTTCGACCGTCCGATGGCGATCGACATCTTCACCGCCGGCGCCGTGCTGTTCCGGCCGGAGTTCATCGAGGAGACCGGCGGCTTCGACGAGCGCTACTTCCTCTACTACGAAGACGTCGACCTCGCGCTGCGCGGAGCGGAGCAGGGGTGGACGTATCGCTGTGAGCCCGACAGCGTCGTGTTCCACCACGGCGGCGCGACCACGTCGGGTCTCGGCGACGACGTCGTGCGATACCAGGAGCGGAACCGTCTCTGGGTCGCCGCTCGTTTCGCCCCGATGCCGACCGTCGTGCGTGCGTTCTGGCTCTCGATCCGGCGACTGCGACATCGGCCGCGCAGGGCACACCGGCGAGCGCTGGTCGGCGGACTGGCAGGCCTGCCGGGAGCGCTGGTGCGTCGAGTCACCGCGAGGGGTCGCCGACGCGGCGCTATCGTCTCTGCGGATGGTGGATGAGCCTGCGGCGAACGAGCACGCCGACGCACAACTCGACGTGCTGCGACTGACCGACGAGGTCATCGGGCTCTCGGCCGAACTCGACGAGCTCCGTCTGCAGGTCGAGCGCGCCACCGAGCGCGCGACGGCGGCGGCCGAGATCGCGCAGCAAGCCGACGTGGCCGCGCAGGCGGCGGCGTCCGAGACGCGAGCCTTCGGCGAATACCTCGGCGAGGTCACCGACGGGCTCGGTACCCGGCGATCGGCAGCTGCCGAGACGGTCGACGTCGACCTGACGGCGCTGTCGCGTGACGACCTGATCGCCCGGGTCGAGGAGCTGGAAGCGGTGCTCGGCCGACGATCGGTCAGAGCCGCGCTGGGGATGACCAAGAAGCTCCGGGGAAGCTGATGCGCGTCGTTGCGATCGGCAACGACCGAGTGGAGGACGGGGACGGCAACCCGGTTTCGCTCGACGCGCTCGTCGCCGACGTCCGATCCGACGAGATGGTCCTGGTGCACGATCGAGGAGCGTCCGTGCACCGTGTCGAAGTCGACGATCTGGCGACGCGGATCGGGCCAGGGGTCGACCTCGTCGTGGGGGCCTGGACCCATGTCGACGGTGAGCACGGTGTGGTCGAGCGGCGCGGCGTGTTCTCGCCCGAGCGGCTGCGCTGGGCCAACACCGTCGGCCCGGTGCTGCTGGTGTCGGGCCGCGTGTTGCAGCGTTGCGGATGGGGGAGCGACGCCTCGTCGACACTGCACGACCTGTTGCTGCGGTTGAGCGAACTCGACGCCGACTCGTTGCGCGTCGTGTCGGAGCCCGTGGTGCTGGCGCACGTCGAGCAACTGGACGACGTGGAGCACGCCGATGTGATCGCCGGCGCGGTCGAGCGCCACCTCGCCCGGGTCGGAATCGCTGCGGCTCGTCACCCCTGCGGCCGGGCCCGAACCGGCGGTGGTCGTCGAGCGAGCGGTCGCCTCCGACCTCGCGATCTCGATCGTCGTGCCGACCACCGGTCGCCTCACCGAGGTGCGTGGACGCCCCGGTCGACTGGTGGTCAACCTGCTCGATTCGCTGTTCGCGCAGACGCAATTCCCGCGCGAGCGAATGGACGTCGTGCTCGTCACCGGACCCGAGGCCGACCCCGCCCTCGGCGAGGTGCTCGCGGAGCGATTCGGGTCCGAACCGGTGCGGATCATCGAGTCCGATGAGCCCTTCTCCCACTCGCGTCGGACGAATCGTGGGGTGGTCGCCAGCTCGGCCGATGTCATCGTGCTCCTCAACGACGACACCGAGGTGTTGTCGCCGGGATGGCTCGGACAGATCGCGGCCGCAGCCACGGAGCCCGGCGTCGGGCTGGTCGGCCCCGTCCTGCGCTATCCCGACGGCTCGATCCAGAGTGCCGGCCACGCCCATCCCCACGCCAACATCAGCGAGCCGATGGCGCAGGTCGCGCCGTCGCAGGAAGCGGCGATCGGTCGGGGCCGTGACGTCGCGGGTGTGACCCTGGCGTGCGCGGCGATCATGCGCGAGCGGTACCTGCGGGTGGGTGGACTGTCGTCGCGTATCCACAATGCGTTCAACGACGTCGACCTGGCGATGAAGCTGAGTCTGCTCGGATTCCGCCACGTCTCGCTGGGGCACGTCGAGATGGTGCATCTGGAGACGGCCACCCGGGCGCCGGGGGTCCAGGGATTCGAAGCGCAGGTGTTGGAGCAGCGGTGGGCCTCGTCGATGGTCACCGAGACGCTGCACTTCACCGATCAGATCCACGCGGCGGCCGGCTCGTGACCGCCGACGCCACCGCCGCCTCCACCACCACCTCCGACGTCGTCGTCGATCGGGTGCACGTCCACGCGACCGGTGTCGCAGTGGAGCAGCCGCACACCGGAGCGACTCCACTCGGGCACCTCGTCGTCGCGCTCGACGTCCACGATGCCGCCGACGCCGTTGCCGAATCCATCAGGGTCACCGCCGGTCTCCACGGCACGCTCGACCTGGTCGACGCGACGGCGCTCGGCCGCGGACGCTGGCAGCTGGAGATCCCGGCGGTCTGGCTCGAGCCGGAGTTCCGACTCACCGTGCGCGCCCACACCGCAGGCGAGGTCCACGATGTGCTCGTCGTCGCCGGGCGCAACGCCCGCTTCGGCGCTCGCCCCGCCGGGATCCAGCCGCTGCTGATGCATCAGCTGGGTCGCGCCGGGAGCACGATGATGATGCGGCTCCTCGCCGGGCATCCCGAGATCGCCGTGTTCGACGACTATCCGCTCGAGACGCGACCCGGGCTGGCGTGGATGCACGACCTCTCCGTGCTGCTCGGGAACCAGACCGTTCGACCCGGCGACGAGCCGTTCTTCGACGAGGCCGACGCCGCCACGGCGAACCCGTACGTGTCCGAGTACTTCCTGGGTGCCGAGATCTTCGGCGCGCAACACCGCGGTGGGTTCGAGCGCCTGCGCGCGGTCGTCGCCGACATGGTCGAGGACACCTACCTCGCCCGCCGACCCGGTGCGTCGCTCTTCGCCGAGAAGTTCCGCATCGAGAGTCGCTTCGCGGCTCGTACCCAGCAGACCATGCTCGCCACGTGGCCGGGGACCCGCCAGATCGTGCTGGTGCGCGACCCGCGAGACCTGCTGTGTTCTCGACTGTCGTTCAACCAGCAGCGCGCCGAGGCGAGCTTCGACCTCGATCTCACCGACGATGCCGTCACCGGCGCGCCCACGATCGTTCAGCATCTCCGGCTCGCGGCGCAGCAGGTCGACGCGTTTCCCGACGCGATCCTGGTCCGGTACGAGGACCTCGTCGAGCGACCGGTCGCAACGGCGACGCAGGTGTTCGAGCGCCTCGGCGTGGGATACGGCTTCGCCACGGTGCGCGACGCCGTCGATCATGCGGTCGGTGCCCGATCCGCCGAACACGTCACGACCGCCTCGGCCGCGGCGTCGATCGGCCGGTGGCGGTCCGAGCTTGCGCCCGCAGCAGCGGCGCACCTCGTCGACGAGTTGGCCGACGAGCTCGCCCGGTTCGGATACGACCGATGATCGTCGCTGGTGCCGTTCCCACGGTCGTCCTGGCAGCGGGTGGTCCCGAGTTCCGGTTCGGCCCACACCGCCTCGGACTTCCGAGGCGGGAGCGGTCGTGGGGAGCAGCGATCTCGCGGTTCGGCCCGTTCCCGTCGCTGTCGATCGAGAGCGGGCTCGATCGCGTTGCGCGCCCCGACCTCGCGCTGCATTCCGTGGTCGAGACGATGCCAGTCGGCGCCGTTGTCGAGGTGACCCTTGCCAACGTCGGCTTCGCGGATCGGGTCGTGGGTCTGCTGCGCGGTGTGTGGCCCGACTCGACGCCGCGTCGCTACTTCACCCGCGCCACCGCCATCGACCTCGCCGCCGCGTGCGGACTCAGCGTGGAGCAGGTGATCGATCACGCCGGAGCGCCCACGGATCAGGCGTCCGCGAACGCACTGCTCGGCGACCGTGTCGATGACGCGTCGACGTTCACGCTGCGATGCGTACGGACCGCTCGTGGCTCCATCGTCGCGCCACAGTTGTTTGCCGAGTCGGTCGACTACACCACGTTGTTCCAGCGCGGCGACGGCACGTGCCACTCCCGGGAGATCGAGCTGCTCGGCGGGCGTGAGCGAGTGGTCGAAGTGGCGCCGGCAGCCGACATGACCCACTGGCTCAGCGACCTGGGTCACCTGATGACCGTCGTCGATCGTTCGGTGCCGAGCCGTTCGCGCCCGTGGGCAACGCGGGTGGTCGTCGGCGACCTCGACGTCGACGACTGGAGTGCGGCGATTCAGGGCAGTGCCGATGCCGTCCTGCTCGGCAACGTGATCGAACACGTCGTCGACCCGGTTGCGGTGCTCCAGGCTGCGGCTCGCTGCCTCGACCGGTCGGCATCGGCCGACCCGGTGGTCGTCGTCTCGGTGCCGAACGTGGCGCACGCGGACGTTCGGCTCGCCCTGGCCTCGGGTCGGTGGATCTATCGAGACACCGGGATCCTCGATCGGACCCATCTCCACTTCTTCACGGCCGAACGGCTCGCAGCGGTCGCCGCGCAGGCCGGGCTCGACGTCGTCGAGCGTCGTTCGACGCGAGTGCCGCGAGGTGCGTCGGTCAACGCCATCGGTTGGGACGGCGAGCCCGCCGACCCGTCACCGTCGCCGGCACCACAGGCGATCATCGATCTCGTCGACGCCGACCCGGATGCCGACATCCACGTCCACACCTGGTCGTTGCGAGCGCGTTGACGCGTCAGCGGCGCAGACGCGGTTGCGAGGCGCTGCATCGGCGAGGTCGGCGTTGCCGCGAGGGGCGCAGCGAGCGATGACGCGCCGTCCCTGCGACCGGCCGTTGCCACGGCGACCAACTTGCGCTGGAACGTTGCATCGCCGAGCGCATCCACTGCGTCGCAGTGCGGCGCTGCGACACGGGTCCACAGGCGAGCGTCGATCGCCGTCCGGCGGGTCAACGCAGCGGTGGCAGCGGGAGTGATCGACGTGGCCCAGTCGGTGTCGGCGGAGAGACCGGTGACGAGCGTCCGCTCGGGGGCGATGTCGGTCCCGAGCCAGTCGGACAGCGCCGTCCACAGCGCCGGACCGCGTTCGACCACGTCGGCGAAGCCGAAGCTGTCGAGCACGGCAGCGGCAGCGGCGACCAGTGCGTCATCGTCGGCCGGGTCGATGAAGCCGTCGAGCGGGATCGACGGATGCGGCGACAGCAGCATGCGAGCCACGAGGTTGTCGGTCTGGCTGGCGATCGCCGGATCGGTGAGGAAGTCGACCCACGTCGAGGCGAGCGCACGTCGGCTGGCGTCGTAGGGGTCCCAGTCCGCGTGCCGTGCAGCATCCCAACCGCGCCAGAACGTGTAGTGCGACAGCAGTCGCGTCCGCGGCTCGCGCAGCACCGTCATCGTCTCACGGGGGGTGAAGTGCGGCGACAACGATGCGACGCCGAAGTGCCCCATCGCGACGTCGAATCCCCCGAGTGAATCGGCACCGTCGACAGCGATCGTCGAACGCGTCCGGGCCGGCATGTCGTCGAATCGATCGAATGTCCCGAACAGGACCCGATCCAGCTCCAGCGGGGCGACGGTCGCCGGATCGCAGTGGTGCGCCACCGCGTTCTTCACCGAGCTGCCGGCCGACTTGGGAACGTGGACGAAGGCGAAGCGGGTTCGCATCGTTCGGAGCGTACCGATCGGCGTCGGCTCCGGCCGGCGTTCAAGAACTGCAGTTGCGGTGCCGAAGAACGCGAGGTGGAAGCTCCGTTCGGTCCCCCTGCACCTGTCCTGCGACCCCCGCCGGACCGTCTCGGAGATCTCGTCGAACCCTTGACGCCTGCGGAGTCGCAGGTGTACGCCGCGTTGACGGGCCTGGAGCCCGGTTGGACCGTGTACACGAAGCCGCGGGTCGGTCTCGACGACCCGGATTTCCTGGCGATCCACGACCGGTACGGAGTCTGCGCCATCGAAGTCGTCGACTGGACACCCGAGACGACGCGGTGCACCTCGGCCGGTCGGCTCGAGACGCTCTCGTCGGATGGTTCGTGGCAGCCGGTCGGCGTCGAGCCACGCTTCCGGGCGAGTCGGCATCGATCGTCGATCTTCGATCAGTTCTATGCCCTTCCCGAGCACGGCGGTTCGCCGTCGTCGACGATTCGCAGCGTCGTCGTGCTCCCGGCCTTCACGACCGTCCAGGCGGGCGACCTGTTCGCGCAGTGTGGCGAGGACGGCCGCACCTCGCTCGTCGGGCTGTGGGGCGGCGATGGGCTGGGTGCTGAGTCGGTTGGCGACATCGTGCGCGGGCTCGGATGCCCGCCGCCCGCTCCGGAGTCGATCGAGAAGCTTCGCCGTCACGTCGTTGCTTCCGAGTGTTCGCAGTTCGCGACCGGGTGGGACGCGCGGATGTCCGCCGCCATGATCGAAGTGGCCGAGAACCCCTCGCAGCTGGCGCATCGACGCATCGTCGGCGGTGCCGGGTCCGGCAAGTCGACGGCCCTCGCAGCCCGCGCCGCACGCCTGGCCGCCAACGGTCGACGCGTGCTCCTGCTGTCGTTCAACGTGACCCTCGCGAACCGTCTCCGTTCGATGGTCGATGCGCACGCCCGCGACGTGGGAGCGAACCCCACGCTGGTCGCGTGCGCGAACTTCCACTCGTTCTGCACCCGGGTCGTCCAGGATGCCGAGGTGTTGGGCGCCCATCTCGCCGCACCGCCCGGGATGCCCTGGACCGTCGGGATCGTCGCGAAGGCGACCCAGGCCTACGAGCACGGGTTCGGCACCAGGTACGACGCCATCCTCGTCGACGAGGGCCAGGACTTCACCCAGGAGTGGTGGGACCTGCTGCGTGATCGGGTGCTCGCCTCCGGTGGCGAGATGCTCGTGTCGGCGGACCCGACCCAGGACATCTACGACCGGGTGTCGTGGCTCGACACCGATGATGATGCCGAGCCGGGCCTCGGTGTCGCGGGCCGGACGGTCCACCTCGAGGAATCCCTGCGGATGCCCAACGATCTGCTGGCGCTCTCCGGCGCGTTCGCCACGAGCCAGCTCGACGGCGAGATCATCGTGTCGAATCCGATCGTCACCCACGACGCCGGTTCGGTGCGGAGCTGGATCGACGTCGACCGGGTCCAGGAGCTCGGCCCCGCCGTCGGTCGTGAGGTCGTTCGGTTGTTGGAGGAGTGTCCGACGCTGAAGCCGGGCGACATCTCGTTCGTTTGCGACTACCACCACGACGGAGTTGCCGCAGTGCGGGTGATCGAGGCGGCCGGGATCCCCGTGCACCACATCTTCAGCCGGGATCCCGACGCGCCGCGTCGTCGCCGCAAGCACCGGTTCTGGCCCGACGTGGAGGCCGTCAAGGGATGTACCGCGCACAGCCTGAAGGGTTGGCAGTCGCCGGCGGTCGTCCTCGGCGTCGGCGCCGACGACCGGGCCCGCCGCCTCGCCTATGTCGCGATGACGAGAGCCGCCCTGCCCGACGACGGCGGTCCGGCATTCGTGTCGGTCGTGAGCGCCGATCGGTCGCTGCGCGAGTTCGGCGCAACCTTCGGCGAGGGATCGGCCGACGTTCCCCGCCTCCCGACGTCGGCTGCGTGGACGCCGACCCCGCCTCCGCCGCCTCCACCGCCTGCGCCGTCACTCGCCGCGCCACCGACGGCAGCGCCGACGCAGGCGTTGGCCGAGCCGGTGTTCCGAGCCGCGCCGCATGTGTCGCCGTCGGTGCCCCTCGCCGCACCGGCGACGCTGCACGGAGTGTCGGCGACCGTGCCGATGCCCCCGCCCCGCCACCGTCCCCGTCGGCTCCCCGTCCACCCCAGCTCCACCCTTCATCTCCGGCTCCATCGACCTCGGTCCCGCCGCCGCCGATCTGACCTCGGGGCGTCTCCACCCGATCTGCTACCGTCAAATCCGGTGACACTACGCGGGCGCAGGACATCGATCGACGCCTCGCGACGCGTCGTCGTTCGGCTCGTCGCCGGTGTCGTGGCTGCGGGGCTCGGCGTGTCGATGGTTGTCGGCACGACCCCTCCACTCGTCACGGCGACGCCATCACTCGTGGAGGTCGGCGCGAATGCGTCCGAGCCACCGGTTCGAGCCCAGCCGCCCGCGCATCGCATCGACCTGGCGTTCGTGGGCGACATCCACACGCTTCGCCGGGTCAACTACTCAGCGCAGCGACCCGGCGGCCGGTGGGACTACGCGCCGATGTTCACCGAGGTCGCCCCGCTGCTGCGCTCGGCCGACACCGCGGTGTGTCACATGGAGGCGCCGATCGCGCCGCCCGGTTCGCCCGTCATCGTCGTTCCCCCGCTGCTGTCGAACGCTGCGCCGCTGGCGGACGCGTTGGCGGGTGCCGGCTTCGACCGGTGCTCGACGGCGGGCAACCACATCATGGATCGTGGCGTGGCCGGCATCGACGCGACGCTCAACGAGTTCGACCGCGTCGGGATCAGCCAATCCGGCGCCGCTCGGTCGCCCGCCGAGGCGAGCCCCGCGGCGGCGATCTACGACGTCGACGGCGTCGCGGTGGCGCACCTGTCCTACTCGTGGGCCATCGGCGGCCAGTCCGTTCCGGCATCTCAGCCGTGGCGTGCGAACACGCTGTCGACGGCACGCGTGATCGCCGATGCCCGTGCGGCGCGTGCCGCCGGTGCCCAGGTCGTGGTCACGAGCTTCACGTGGGGGGTCGACAAGATCGTCCAGCCGACGCCGTACCAGCGGTCGGTCGCACGGGCCGTGACCGCCTCGGGCGAGGTCGACCTCATCGTCGGTCAGCAAGCCCACGTGCTGCAGCCGATCGAGCAGGTCAACGGCGTGTGGGTGATCTACGGGATGGGCAACTTCCTCAGCGACCACCCGGTCGGGTCGTTTCCCCAGTCCGCGGGTGACGCGGCGATCTTCGTCGTCGGCGTGGTGGTGCGGCCCGACGGCGTGGTGAAGGTGCGGCCTCCGGTCGCGTATCCGACGTACATCGACAAGTCGAACGGGCACGTCATCCGACCGGTCGAGCAGCGGTTCGATCCGAGCCTCCCGGCCACGACGCGTTCCGCGTTGCAGCGCTCGCTGGATCGGACGCGCTCGGTGCTCGGGCCGTTCGTGTTCGAGCGTGCCTGATCAGCCGACCGGGCGGTCCTGCTTGTCCTTCTTGGCGGCCTTCTGGGCCTTCTTCCACTCGCGCACCTTGCCGAGTGAGATGTCGTCGTGGACGTCGGCCACCGAGCGGGGCACGTCGTCGCCGAACTTGCCGGCGGCCTCACGCCACCCGTCGGGCTCGATGCCCTGGGTCTTGCCGAGCAGCGCGACGAAGATCTTCGATTTCTCGTCGCCGTATCCCGGCAGGGCCTTCAGCCGCTTGTAGACCTCGCGACCCGAGTCGGCATCGACCCAGAGGTTCTCGGCGTTGCCGTCGTAGTCCTCGACCAGCGCCGTGCACACCTGGTGGATGCGCTTGCCCATCGACCCGGGGAAGCGGTGGATCGCCGGCTTCTCGCAGCAGATCGAGACGAACTCGTCGAGGTCCATCGCCGCGATCTTCGCCGGGTCGAGGTGGCCGAGTCGGGCCTTGAGCGTGTGGGGGCCGTTGAATGCCCACTCCATCGGCACCTGTTGGTCGAGGAGCATGCCGAGCAGCAAGGCATTGGGATCGGTGTTGAGCAGTTCGTCCGCCGCCGCATCCCCGGTGATGTACAACGTTCCAGCCATCTCCTCAAGATACCCACACGCCTTCCGTCTTCTCGGCCTCGCTGAGTATCACCGTCTGATTCGGCGCGGGCCGAGAACGTGGCACGCCCCGAGTCCGGGACCGGGCAGGTCAGGGGGTGTAGGAGGTCCAGGGGTCGGCGGCGTCCACGTCGATGTCGTAGCGCGCGAGGGCGTCCTCGACGACCGATGCCTCGATCCTTCCGTCGGCCAGGAGCCCCGAGAGGACGGCGACGACGACGTGGCCGGTGTCGATCTCGAAGAAGCGGCGCAGCGCTTCGCGGGTGTCGGAGCGACCCATGCCGTCGGTGCCGAGCGTGTTGAACGTCCGGTTGTCGACGAACTGGCGGATCTGGTCGGGCACGATCGCCATGAAGTCCGACACCGCCGTGATCGGGCCTGCCGACTCGGCGAGGCGCTGGGCGACGAGCGGAGTGCGCTGCTCGCCGCTCGGGTGGAGCCGGTTGTGTCGTTCGGCGGAGAGTCCGTCCTCACGCAGCGCCTTGTACGACGTGACCGACCACAGCTCCGCGGCCACGCCGTAGTGCTCGGCGAGTTCGGCGGCGGCCTCGCGGGCCGGGAGGTGGGTCACCCCCGAGAACAGGATCGTGGCCGGCTCGGCGTCGTCGACCTCGGGTGCGTCGGCGAACTTGTAGATGCCCTCGACGATCTGCTGGTTGAGTCCCTCGATCTCCGGCAGGACCGGCATCTCGTAGTTCTCGTTGTACAGGGTGATGTAGTAGAAGACGTCGGTCCAGTCGGCGGGTCCACCGCCGTACATCCGGTCGATGCCGGCCTGGACGATGGCGCCGACCTCGTAGGCGAAGGCCGGGTCGTACGCCTGCACCGCCGGAACGGTCGAGGCGAGCACGAGGCTGTGGCCGTCCTGGTGCTGCAGGCCCTCGCCCATCAGCGTGGTGCGCCCGGCCGTGGCGGCCATCAGGAATCCGCGGGCGCGGATGTCGGCCGCCTGCCAGATGAGGTCGCCGACGCGTTGGAAGCCGAACATCGAATAGAACGTGTAGAACGGCACCATCGGAACGCCGCGCGTCGCATACGACGTCCCCGCGGCGATGAAGCTCGACATGGACCCGGCCTCGGTGATGCCCTCCTCGAGGATCTGGCCCTTCGCCGACTCGGAGTACGACAGGAGCAGGTCGTGGTCGACCGGCTCGTACTTCTGTCCCTGCGACGCGTAGATCCCGATCTCGCGGAACAGCGAGTCCATGCCGAACGTGCGTGCCTCGTCGGGGATGATCGGCACGATGCGCCCGCCGACGTGTTCGTCACGCGTGAGACTGCGGAGCAGCCGCGTGAACGCCATCGTCGTCGACACCTCCTGGCCGCCCGAGCCGGCCCACATCTCGGAGAACGAGGACGGGTCCGGCAACGACAGCGCCCGACGGACGTGCGTGGTCCGCTTCGGAATCGAGCCGTCGAGTGCCCGACGCCGCTCCATCATGTACTGGTACTCGACGGAGTCCTCGGCGGGCTTGAAGTACGGCGGGTCGTCGGCCTCGATCGAGCTCTCGGGGATCTCGTCGTGCATGTACAACCGGTCGCGCAGGTCGACGATCTGCTGCTTGGTCATCTTCTTGATCTGGTGAGTCGAGTTGCGGCCTTCGAAGCCCTCGCCGAGCGTCCAGCCCTTGACCGTCTTGCAGAGGATCACCGTCGGTGCTCCCGATCCGAGGTTCTCGGTCGCTGCCTTGTACGCGGCGTACAGCTTGCGATAGTCGTGGCCACCGCGGGGGAGGTTCCGCAACTCGTCGTCGGACAGGTGGGACACCATCTGGCGGAGTCGTTCGTCGGGGCCGAAGAAGTGATCGCGGGCATAGCCGCCGTCTTCGACCGCGTAGCGCTGGAACTCACCGTCGACGGTGGTGTTCATCTTGTTGAGCAGCACGCCGTCCTTGTCCTGGGCCAGCAACGGGTCCCACTTCGAGCCCCACACGACCTTGATCACGTTCCACCCGGCGCCGCGGAACACCGCTTCGAGCTCCTGGATGACCTTGCCGTTCCCGCGGACGGGGCCGTCGAGGCGTTGCAGGTTGCAGTTGACGACGAACACGAGGTTGTCGAGCTGCTCGCGCGCGGCGAGCGAGATCGCGCCGAGCGTCTCGGGCTCGTCGCACTCGCCGTCGCCGAGGAACGCCCAGACGCGACTCTGCGAGGTGTCGTCGATCTGGCGGTTGTGGAGGTACCGGTTGAACCGTGCGTGGTACAGCGACGTGATCGGCCCGAGGCCCATCGAGACCGTGGGGAACTCCCAGAAGTCGGGCATCAGCCGCGGGTGCGGATACGACGACAGGCCCCGTCCGCCACGGCCGATCTCACGGCGGAAGTGGTCGAGGTCGTCGGCGGTGAGCCGCCCCTCGAGAAAGGCGCGCGCGTACACACCGGGCGCGGCGTGGCCCTGGAAGTAGACGTGGTCACCCGCGTTGCCGTCGTCCTTGCCGCGGAAGAAGTGGTTGAAGCCGATCTCGTACAGCGCTGCGGAGGACGCGAACGTCGACAGGTGGCCGCCGATGCCGTCGGCCTGCTTGTTGGCCTTGACGACCATCATCGCTGCGTTCCAACGGACGAAGGCGCGGATCCGGCGCTCGATGTGCTCGTCGCCCGGGAACCACGGCTCCTGCTCGAGCGGGATGGTGTTGACGTACGGCGTCGACACCGTTGCCGGGAAGGAGACCTGCGATGCGTTGGCTCGTTCCATCAGCCGCGAGAGCAGGTAGCGAGCTCGGCTCTTCCCGTGGGTGTCGACCACCGCATCCAAACTGTCCAGCCACTCGATCGTCTCGGTCGGATCGATGTCAGGCAGCTGATGGACGTGGCCGTCGAAGATCATGCGCAGCATTGTCGCAGGGTTACCGATGGGTACCCACCAGATGCCCGAAATTGGCCGCGAACGGCCGGTGGTCGGCTCAGCGGGCGCGAGTGTCGAGCGGCCGGTTCGGGGCGACGCCGGTGAACCCGCTGCCGGTGGTGCCGAGCAGGTCGAACACCACTTCGGCCGCGCTGTTGGTCGACACGCAGACCATCCCGTCGGCGTCGGGTTCGACGATCACCGCGTTCGCGATCGTCTGGCCCGCTCGGTAGTTGAGATTCGAGGTTTCCGGGCGGCCGCCTGCGCACGGGTACACGGTCGCGAAACCTGCCGCCTGCGGGCGGGCGATCGTCAGGTTGGCGATGATGCCCGAAATCGGTGCATCAGGATCGTCGGCGCGGACGTCGATGCGCACGACATCGCCCGCCACGGGTGGCGCACCGCCGCGCGAGTCGGCGAGGCGTGCGGGGGCCGATGCGGCAACCGTCGTCGTGTCGCCGAACTCGGCCAGTTGGTCGACGATGACGTGTGCCTGCTGTGTGCTGGTGAGGCACACGTGTCCGGTCGCGTCGGTGCGGGCCACGACCAGGTTCGGCGCCGGGACCTGCGCGACGAAGTTGACGTTCGACGTGTTCGGCGGCTCGGTGCCGCACTCGTGCACCGTGAGATACCCCCGGCCCGCCGCCTGGGTGACCGTGACGTTGAGCGCAACCGTGCGTTCCGGCGCGCCGACGTCGATGCGCAACTCGACACCGGCCGCCTGCGGTGCCCCGGAGGTCGGTGGCCGGCGGGTGTCGATCAGTCGGGTCGAGCCGGTGCTCGCCAGTTCGGCCTCGTCGTTGAACCGGCCGAACACGTCGACGATGACGTGGCCGGCCTGCTTGTTGAAGACGCAGATCTCACCTGCCGAGTCGACCGGCACGATGGCGGCGGCCGCGACGACCTGACCCCGTTGGTGGTTGAGGTTGCTGGTGGGACTCGACCCCTGCTCACACGGGAACGCGGAGAGATAGCCCCGGGTGCGGCCGCGGACGCTCGTGAGGTTGACCGCCACCGCGGTGACCTCACCGGCGGCGACCGCCGCGCGACCCGCCACCTTGACCCTCGTGATCGTCTCGTTCGCCGGGCGGGTCTGGGCGTCGGTGACCGCCCGCGAGATCAGCGAGCTGTACAGCTCGGCCCCGGTGCGGTTGAGATGAATGGCGTCGTAGGTGATGCCCGGGCGATCGGCGACGGCCGCCCAGTCGACCAGCGTGAGACCGGGGTGGCGAGCGAGGGCGCGTTCGAGGTGGTCGTTGACCGTGGGGAAGTACCAGTAGTAGGGCTGCACCTGGCGCCACGCAGCCGCGGTGATGTACTGCGGCTTCACCTCTCGCAGCGTGACCCAGTAGATGTGTTTCACGCCTGCCCGGCCCAGCGTTGCGATCGTCGCGTCGATCGCGTTGTCGAATCGGACCGGATCCCAGAACGGGTAGTTGTACCCCGCAGCGATCACGACGTGGTCACCGGCGCGGAACAGGTTCGGTTGGATGTAGCCACCGGGCAGGTCGCGGACGAACACCGCCGGCTTGCCGACGATCGACACGTCCCAGTCGGCGGGGAAGAATGCCGGGAGGACACCGCGTGTCCCGAGCCCGACCGAGTCGGTCACGAGCATCACCCGCTTGTCGCGCGGTGCGATGGCGCCGACGGTGTCGGTCGGGCCGGACGCAACGCCGATGAGCGCGGTGCAGGCGAACACCGCCGCCGCCAGTGCGGCGCCAGGTCGGCGGAGACGTGCCGTCACGGCACCCACCAACCGGTGGTGTCGAACAGCGTCTGGCCGGTCGACGAACTCCGGAAACAGAGGCGACCGGTGTCGCTGATGCCGACCGTGATCGAGTTCGCCACGATCGCGCCGGCGCCGGCGTTGGCCGACGACGTCGGCGCGTCGCCGGCGCATGCGTCGGCGCTGACGAACCCGCGGCTGAGCGGCCGCACCATGGTGACGGTGCCCGTGACCGCCTGGGCCGTCACCGGCGCCACCCGCGTGCCGATCGTCTGGTTCGATCCGTGGATCGGCGCCCATCCCCCAGTGCCGTCTCGGGTGTCGAGCATGCGGGTGGGCGCCACCGGGACGTAGCGCAGGCCGTCATCGGCGGAGAAGGTGCCCGTGATGTCGACGATCACGTCGGCCGACACGTTCGACGACACGCAGATCGTGTCGTCGTCGCCGACGTCGACGATCGCAGACGCCGCCCACGCGGCGCCGGGACGGAAGTTCAGGTTGGCGGCGTCGCTGGGCGCGCCGCAGGCATACGCACTGAGGAACCCGCGCCGGTCGGCCCGGGTGGCGGTGAGGTTGACCGCCACCGCGCTGGACCCAGCCGGGACCGGCACCACGAGTTCGGTGGTGCGTCCCGTCGCGCGGGTGTCGGCGAGTCGAGCAGGTGGGTCGAGCGGCTGGAACCTCAGCCCGTCGGCCCGGTCGACGAACGCTCCCTGGACGTCGACGACCAGGTCGGCGTTCCCGGAACTGAACACGCACACGTCGTCGTCGACGCCCAGCGCGACGATGGTCGGCGCGCCGATCGCGGCGAATGGCGCATAGTTCACGGTCGAACCGGACACCGGCTGGCCGCACGGTCCCGCGGCGAAGTACCCCTTCGAGGTCGTGCGCGCGGCCCCGACGTAGAGGGCCACCGCCGAGGCGTCGTCCGGGACGATGCCGTCCAAGTCGATCGCTCGCGTTGCGCCGGGCGTCATCGCACCGAACCCGTCGGTGCGCGTGTCGGCCACCCGCTGCGCCGGGATCGGGACGAACGTCGCCGGCTCGCCGGTCGCGGCGGGCAGAGGAGCGGCGTCGCCCGTGCGGCGCGCCTGTGCAACATCGCGCGTGAACAGTTCGGCCATCCGCACCGATCGGGTCCGGTACCCGTCCGGATTCAGGTGCGTGCCATCGGGAGACTGGTACTGGGGCAACTCGGCCGGCCAGTCCCAGGTGTGGAAGTCGTCGCGGGCATCGGCGAACTCCTGGAGGGCCCGGTTCCACGTGTCCTGCTGGGCGAACGCCGTGAACAGCCGGGTGATCTGGGGCCACCAGATCGTGCGCCCGGGGCCGACTTCGTCGATGACACCCTGGATCTGACGGCGGGCGCAGGCGATGTCGGTGTCGCAGATGCCCGAGTCGTTCGCGCCGAGGTTGATCAGCACGTTCGGCGCGTCCCAGCCTTGCGCACGCCATGTCGACAGCCAGGTGCGGGCGCCACCCCAGCTGCTGCGGGTGTTGTACCCGGCGCCGGCACGGAACCTGATCGGCCCCCACCCTTGTTCGGCGAGACGGTCCGGCAGCGTGGGCCCCCAGAGTGCGGAGCCCAACAGCACCGAGTCGCCGAACACGGTGACCGGACCGAGCGGGCCGGGTGTCGCGATGTCGATCTGGATCGGGACGTTCGCCTCGGCGACGCCGTCGGGGGTGGACGAGGACACGGCGATCGTCAACGTCGACAGCGCCACGATGCCGACGAGTGCGAACCGGAGCCGAGACATCGCACTGGGTCGTGGTTCCGCTGCTCCCGCCATCGTCGGCGAGGCTACCCCGCCGCACGGGGGTGATGCCGTACACTGCGCGCCGTGAGCGGCGAGGTGGTGAGCGCACGAACGCCGACGTCGCGTCCCTCGACGATCACGTATCAGCCCGCTCTCGACGGGGTCCGCGCGCTGGCCGTGCTGGCGGTGCTGTTCTTCCACGGAGAGGTCCCGGGCTTCAGCGGCGGGTACCTCGGCGTGTCGGTGTTCTTCACGCTCTCCGGATTCCTGATCACGAGCCTGCTCGCCGCCGAGACCGACCGGCAGGGTTCGGTCCGGCTGGGGGCGTTCTACGCACGCCGCGCTCGACGGCTGCTGCCGGCCAGCGTGCTCCTCATCGTGCTGGTGATGATCGCGTCGATCGTCACCGACTGGTTCGACGCGGTCGCCGACCTGCGCTCCCAGATCATCGGCAGCCTGCTCCAGGTGGCGAACTGGGTGTTCCTCGCGAGTGGCGGGTCCTACCAGGAACTCCTCGAACAGGCGGCGGGAGCGGCATCGCCGCTGGAGCACTACTGGTCGCTGGCGATCGAGGAGCAGTTCTACTGGCTGTGGCCGGTGGCGTTCGTCGGGTTGTGGAAGCTCGGCAGGACCGCACGCGGTCGACTGGTGCTGCTGGGTGCGGTGACCGCCTGCTTCGTCGTCGTGGCGCCGGTGACCGCTGCGGTGTGGGGTGGCGACGCGGCGTACTGGGCGTCACCGGCCCGCGCGGCGGAGATTCTGCTCGGCGCCCTCCTGGCCCTCGTCATCTCGGGGCGGACGCCGTCGCCGCGACTGTGGGTGCTCGCGCCGGCCGCACTCGTCGTGCTCGCCGTCTGCGTCGTGACGTTTCCGACCGTCGGCGGCCCTGCGTACGCCGGGTGGCTGCCGGCGATCGGCGCGGTCAGCGCGCTGCTCCTGTTGGGTCTGCAGGTCGAGTCGCCGGTGCGCACCGCCTGCTCGGTCGCGCCGCTGGTGTGGCTCGGCACGATCAGCTACGGCGTCTACCTGTTCCACTGGCCGATCTTCGTCGTGCTCAACGACGAGCGGACCGGCATCGACGGCGTCGCCCTGTTCGCACTCCGCATGGCGATCACCCTCGCCGTCGCGCAGGTCTCGTTCATGTTCTTCGAGCAGCCGATCCGAAGAGCGAACAGCGTCGGTATCCGCCCGACGTTGATCGCCGCCGGGGGAGCGACCGCGGTCGTGATCGTCGCAGCGGTGGCGGTCGTGCCCGGCCCCGACAGCGACTACTGGGCGACCCCGGCAGAGGTTGCAGAAGCCGCGGCGTTGGACACCGACGACGCGCCGCTCGTGGTCGCTGGTCCGGCCACTCCGCCTCCTCCTGAGGCGGAGCCCTCCGCCCCGTCGACGGCTGCCGAACGCGTCCGCCCCCGAGCCCGAGGCCACGCCGTCCTCCGACGACACGGACACCGACCGCCACGGACACCGCCGCCACGACGACGACCACGACCACGATTCCGCCGATCCCCGAGCTGAGCCGACCGGTCCGGATGATCGTGGCCGGTGACTCGACCGGCGAGGCGTACGGCAACGGCGTGGTCAGCTGGGCGGCGTCTTCCCCCGACGTCGCGCAGGCCGAACTGAACGTCGAACGCGGGTGCGGATTCCTGCGCGACGGGGACTACCTGGTCGACGGCGAATGGTTCGAGGTGCGCGACGACTGTGCCGACTGGCTCGAAGCAGACCTGCCCGAGCGCGTCGCGGAGACCGGTGCCGATGTCGTGCTGATGGTCACCACCTCGTGGGACGTGCTCGACCGGCGGTGGGACGACGGCCCCGGCTTCCCGACCGACAGCGACGAGATGCGCAATCGTTTGCTCTTCGACTTCACCCGGGTCACCGACGAACTGCTGGCCGAAGGGGCAGGTGCGATCGTGTGGGTGAAGGCGCCGATCCCGAATCCGTTGTGGTTCTCGCGCGGCACCGAGCAGGAGCAGCCCGCGAGACACGCAGTGTTGCACGAGGTGATGGACGAGATCGCGGCCGCGCGGCCCGGTGACGTGTACACCGTCGACCTGCTCGAGTACTTCGACGACGTCGGAATCACCGACGACGTCGATCTCCGCCCGGACGGCGTCCACGTCACCCCGGAAGCTGCGGAGATGATCGCCGCCGACTTCCTCGGCGAGCAGATGATCCGAGCCGCGCTCGATCTGTTCTGACCCCGCCGCGCCCGCCCTCGTCGAAGACCTTCAGCGTCGCGGTGTTCAGCGTGGCGTTGCCGCCACGGCGAGCCGGTCGGCGAGCTCGTTCATCGGGTGTCCGCTGTGGCCCTTCACCCAGCTGAACTCGACGTCGCCGTTGCGCACGACCTCGATCAGCGGCTTCCACAGATCGGCGTTCGCAACCGGCTGCTTCTTCGAGTTCTTCCACCCGTTGCGCTCCCACTTGACCCACCACTTGTCGCGGAAGCAGTTGACGACGTACGTCGAATCGGAGACGATCTCCAGCGGCGTACCGTCCGCACCCAGCGTGCGGATCGCATCGAGCACCGCGTAGACCTCCATCCGCTGGTTGGTGGTGGCGTCCTCGCCGCCGGATCCGTACGGCTCGCCGTCGGGCGAGACCGCCCACCCCCAGCCTCCCGGTCCGGGGTTTCCGCTGCAGGCTCCATCGGTGTAGACGACGACTCGTTCCATCGACGCAGAACCTACCGGGTGGTGCCGGTCGGGTTCGCCGCTGCTCGCAGCATGTCTGGATTGTCTCAAGCCGTGACGCGATGCTGCCGATGAAAGCCTCATGCCGATGTCGAGACTGCGCGCCCGTACGTTACGGTTCGGTGACATGACGATGGAACGTCGACCCTCATCGCGGCCCGGCGGTCGAGTCTCCGGGCTTGCCGCTGCGCTCGTTGCGTCGGCGGCGCTGGTCGTTCCGGCCGCGATCGCACCGGCACCGGCCGCCGAGGCGGCCCCCGACGACATCATCGCCATCGTGCTCGACGGCACCGGCAACGGCCACGGCCGCGGTCTGAGCCAGTGGGGGGCATACGGCTACGCGGTCGACCACGGATGGGACTGGCAGCAGATCCTCGATCACTACTACGGCGGCACGATCTCGGGGACGACGTCGGCGGGCCAGCGCATCGACGTCCGCCTCACCGACTACGACGGCATGGGCGACGTCGGGGTCATCTCCCACGGCAGCGGTGTTCGCTGGAACGGCCAGACCGCTCCGGCGATGCGCGCCGACGAAACGACGCCGGGTGTGTTCGACATCTACAAGGCGAACACGATCGCCTGCCCGAGCAGCACGTCGCTGACGGTGCCCGACGGACCCGTCGTCCAGCAGTCCGGCTACAACAGTGACGCCGAGCGGGTCCAGCGGTTCCTGCGCGCCTTCCACGACACGGGGATCGCCGTCGACGGCTACTTCGGACCGCAGACCGCGTCGATCCTCGCCGACTGGCAGGCCGATCGCGGGATCACCGTCAACGGCAGTCGCTGGAACGCCGACGACGCCACCGCGGCGCGGGCGCAGATCGCCGCTTCGGGCGGATCGGTCAGCTGGACCAAGATCGGGACCCACACGCAGTCCGCTGGCGAGTCCCGTCCGGTTCACCTCGGCCGACGGCGACGCCACGGCAACCGATCGCGGCGACGTCCTCGGTGTGTGCTCCTCCGGAGGTGCCATCACGCACTATCGCGGCGCGATCGAAGTCGTGCACACCTCCAGCGGCAACCGGGTCGTCAACGACGTGCTCGCCGAGAACTACGTCCGCGGCGTGATCCCCAAGGAGATCTCGGCGAGTTGGGCCTATGCCGGTGACGGCGCCGGCGAGAACGCGGTCATGGCGCAGGCGGTCGCCGCTCGCTCGTACGGACTCGAGCAGAACCGCAACTACTTCTATCCCAACTCGAACGAGCGATACGCGACGACGTGCGACACGACGTCGTGCCAGGTGTACGGCGGCGCCGCACGACGCGGCTCGCCGAACGGCAGCGTGACCAACGTCGAACACGTGGCGACCGATGCGGCCGTTGCGGCGACGGCCAACGTCGTGCGGCTGTGGCCCGCGGGACACCCGAAGGCCGGCACGATCGTGTCGACGGAGTTCTCCGCCTCGAACGGTCCGAGCACGGCGGGCGGCGCGTTCCCCGTCGTGACCGACATCGGTGACGACACCGCCCCCAACCCGTACCACCGGTGGACCCGGATCATCGACGCCGACACCTTCGCCGCCCAGCACGGGCTCGGCAAGATCACCGGCGCGTCGATGGTGCCGACCGCATCGGCGAACTACCAGGCGTTCGAGGGCATCTGGTTCGACGATCTCGTCGTGACCGGGACGAACGGCACGTACCGCAAGCAGGCGTGGGACTTCAAGAGCGACTACGGCCTCCGATCGCCCGGCTTCTCGGTCCGCGTGATCCGGGAGGACACGACGAACAAGTCGATGGCGTTCATCGGCGACTCCGTCGGCAACGGGGTCACCACCTCGACCGGCGAGTTCCGCCAGGTGACCGACGGGACGTACTCGTCGCAGATCTTCGACGCCACCGACAGTCGCTGCACGACCCGCGAATCGTGTCCCGGCACCACCGGCGTCGCCGTCGCCAACGGGTTGCCGAGTGGGCTCGATCTCGCGGTGGTCGAGCTCGGCTACAACGACAACCCGTCGACGTTCGCGGCCGACATCGACGCGATGATGGCCGCGCTGACGGCGCGCGGCGTCCAGCAGGTCGCCTGGGTCAACATGGCCGACATCAGGGAGACGGCGAGCGGCGGGTCGTACTACGGCACGGCCAACGCTGCTCTGCAGTCTGCGCGCGAGTCGGTGGGGCAACCTCACCGTGCTCGACTGGGATGCCGCCAGCGACACCCCGGAACGGCCCCGATGGTTCAGCTCCGACGGGGTCCACCTCACCGCGACCGGCGAGGCCGAGTTCTCCCTCTGGCTGCGCGGTCAGATCCTCGACCTCACGCCCACCCACTACCTCGCGCCCCCCAAGCGCATCGAGCTCCCGGTGGTCGGCGTCGCGATGCAGTCGCCCGCCGGCGCGCTGGTGTCGGTCCCGCCGGACGCGACCGGCGTCTCGCTCAACGTCACGATGGTCCGCCCGGCCGGCCGCGGCTACGCCTCGGTGTGGCCGTGTCAGGACGACCGTCCGGTCGTGTCCAGCCTCAACGCACAGGCGGGCGAGGTCGTCGCGAACAACGTCATCGCACCGATCAGCGACGCCGGCACGGTCTGCTTCTACTCCTCGGTGGGCACCAACTTCGTCGTCGACGTCGCCGGCTGGTTCGTGGGTGCGAACGATCCCGACGCCGTCGAGCCGTTCGTCGGCCTGCTGCCGGAACGGCGCGTCGACACCCGCAGCGGACTGGGGGGACGGTCGTCCGCCGTCACGCCGTCGACGCCGCTCACGATTCCGATCGCCGGTGTCGAGGCTCGATTGCCCGACGGCACGCCGGTCACGGTGCCCGACGACGCCGTTGCAGTCGCGGTCAACGTCACGATCACCCAGGCATCGACGCGGGGATACGCAACCGTGTGGCCGTGCGGCATCGAGCGGCCGCTGGCCTCGAACGTCAACTTCATCAGCACGACCCCGACGGGCAACGGCGTCGTCGCACCGATCGGTGACGACGGCACGATCTGCATCCACACCAGCACGTCCGCAGAGGTGATCGTCGATCTCGCCGGGTACTTCGGTGGCCCCGGCAGCGATGCGGGTGACGAACCGGCACCGTTCAGCGCCGCGACGCCCACACGTATCGTCGACACCCGCGAGGGAGTCGGGGCGCCCGCTGCACGGGTCCAGGCCGACGAGGAGCTGCGGGTCCAGGTCCGTGGTGTCGAACTCGACAACTCCGACGATCCGTCCGACCCGTTCGTCGTGCCCGACGATGCGAGTGCGGTGGCGATGAACCTCACCGTCGTGCGCCCGAGTGCCAACGGGTTCGCCACGGTATGGCCGTGCGGGAGCGAGCGCCCACTCGCGTCGAACCTGAACTACGTGGTGGGCCGCAACCGTGCCAACGCCGTCGTCGCGCCGATCAGCGCCGACGGCACCGTGTGCGTGTCCGTCAACCGGACCAGCGACGTCGTGATCGACGTCGCCGGGTGGTTCCGCGGTGGTGACGACCCGAGCTTCTTCGGCACGGTGCCCGAACGCCTCGTCGACACTCGCTTCGCCGTCGGCCCGATCCCGAGCTGACGCCCGCTCGGACGATTGCAACGCGCCGCCACCGGCGATCTAGCGTCTGGCCCCATGGACATCAATGGTGCAAGTGCAATCGTCACGGGTGGTGCCTCCGGCATCGGAGCGGCCTCGGCCCGGATGCTCGCCGCTCGGGGTGCGAAGGTCGTCATCGCCGACCTCAACGAGGAGGCGGGTACCGCACTCGCCGACGAGATCGGTGGAGCGTTCGCGAAGGTCGACGTCACGAACACCGACGACATCGTCAACGCCGTCGAGATGGCCAAGTCGATGGGCCCCGTCCGCGTGCTCGTCAACTCGGCCGGTATCGGTTGGGCGCAGCGCACCATCGGTCGCGACGGCACCCTCGAGTCGGCGGCCAACCTCGACGCCTTCAAGAAGGTCATCGCGATCAACCTGATCGGCTCGTTCGATGCGATTCGCATCGCCGCCACCGCCATGAGCACAACCGAGCCGATGGAGCACGGCGAGCGGGGCGCGATCGTCAACATCGCGTCGGTCGCTGCGTTCGACGGCCAGATCGGCCAGGCCAGCTACTCCGCATCGAAGGGCGGCGTGGTCGGGATGACCCTGCCGATCGCCCGCGACCTGTCGGCGGCCGGCATCCGCGTCAACACGGTGGCGCCCGGCCTCATCGACACGCCGATCTACGGCGAGGGCGAAGCGAGCGAGCAGTTCAAGGAGAACCTCCAGAAGGGGGTGCTGTTCCCGAAGCGGCTCGGTGACCCGGAGCAGCTCGCGTCGATGGTGACCGAGTGCGTCACCAACAGCTACATGAACGCCGAGACCATTCGCGTCGACGGTGGCATCCGCATGCCCCCGAAGTAGCCGACACGGCCGGGTGCGGCGGGCTTCGCTGTCGGCTCGGACGGGAACATGGCTGGAGTGCGGTTGGTTGTTCACGGCATGAAAGCTGTGTTCAACGGTCAGGTCATCGCGGAGTCGGACGAGACGGTGGTGGTCGAGGGCAACCACTACTTCCCACCGCAGTCCGTGAAGCTGGAGTTCTTCTCCGCGCCGACAGGCAAGTCGACGCACTGCCACTGGAAGGGCGAAGCCGCCTACCGCGACGTCGTCGTCGCCGGTGAGACCGCCTCGAACGCAGCGTGGTTCTACCCGGCGCCGAAGGAGAAGGCCGCCGAGATCAAAGACCACATCGCGTTCTACCCCGCCGTCACCGTCTCCTGACCAACATGACACTCATCCCGGATGAGTGTCATGTTGCTATGTGGTGTAGTCGGCGTTGAAGCGGACGTACTCGTCGCTCAGGTCGCAGCCGTAGACCGTGGCCTCGGCGTCGCCGGTGTGCAGCGACACGTGGATGACCACGTGGTCGGAGCGCATGTAGTCCGACAGCGCGCCGAGCGCGTCGTCGTCGAGCACGTCGGGGTAGACCTCGTTCGCACCGAACCGGATCACGACCCGTTCCTGGTCGATGTCGGTGTCGTCGGAGCACTTGCCGATCGCCATGGCGACTCGCCCCCAGTTCGGGTCGCCTCCGTGCACGGCCGTCTTGACGAGCGGTGAGTTGACGATCGTCTTGGCGACGCGGCGCGCCTGGTCGACGTCGGCGGCGTTGTCGACCAGCACCTCGATCAGCGAGTTCGCCCCTTCGCCGTCCCGTGCGATCTGCTTCGTCAGGTCGAGACAGACCGCCTCGAGCGCCGCCTCGAACGCGTGCTCGTCGACCGGTCCGGCCTCGCCCGAGGCGAGGATCACCGAGGTGTCGCTCGTCGAGGTGTCGGTGTCGATGCTCACGCAGTTGAAGGTCCGGTCGACGACCCGCCGGAACACCGCGTCGAGTCGGTCGGGCGACATCTCCGCGTCGGTGAAGACGAGCGAGATGTGGGTGGCCATGTCGGGTTCGATCATGCCGACGCCCTTGGCCATCCCGACCACCCGGGCGTCACTGCCCGCGACGTCGGCCTCGGCAACCTTGGCGACCGTGTCGGTGGTCATCATTCCGGTCGCCGCAGCCGTTGCATCGGTGCCCGCCGGGTGCTCGGGGAGCGCGGCGATGCCGGCGCGGACGCGTTCGATGGGGTAGCGGCGACCGATCACGCCGGTCGAGGTGACGACGACGTCGTCCATGTCGGCCCCGAGCCGGTCGGCGACCCGCGAGGCGACCTCGACGGCGTCGTCGAAGCCGGCTTGGCCGGTCGCGACGTTGGAGTTCTTCGAGATCACGACGACGGCCTGCGCCATCCCGTTCGACACATGGTCGCGGCTGATCACCACGCTCGCCCCGGCGAAGCGACTCTTCGTGAACATCGCGGCGCATGGAACCGGTCGCTCGGCGGTCACGACGACGAAGTCGTCGGTGTCGTCCTTGATGCCGATGTTGGCGACGTGGTGCGTGAAGCCGCGAGGAAGGAAGATCATCGGTCGGGTTCGTGTCAGGCGACGTCGCTGGTCGACGACTCGGCCGCTGCAAGACCGGCGGCGATCGCCTGGAAGATCGACGCCATCGCATCGACCTGCTCGGCGGTCAGGTGATCGAAGATGTGGCGCCGAACGCTCTGGACGTGGTGCGGGGCGGTCGTGGTCAGCAGCTCACGACCGGCGTCGGTGAGGACGGCCATCATCACGCGGCCGTCGTGGGGAGAGGGTCGACCGGGTCACGTGGTCGCTGCCGACGAGGCCGTCGAGGCGCCGGGTGAGCCCGCTCGGCGAGAGCTGGAGGACGTCGGCGAGGTCGCACATCCGCATCGAATCGTCCTCGGCCTCTGACAGGTACACCAGCACCTGGTAGTCGCCGAGGGTGAGGCCGCACTCGGCGAGGTCCCGTTCGAGCGCCGCCGAGAGGTCGCCGTTGGTCTCGATGTACGAACGCCACGCCGCCATCTCGCGGTCGTTGAGCCACATGGACGTCATCTCCTGATCGTATCGGCCCGCCGCGCGGCCGAACGCCACGTCAGGTGCAGGCGAGGTGCGCTTCGAGGTGTGCGGCGACGGCCTCGGCGCAGCGCCGGCCCGAGTACAGGGCGCCCTGGATCGACGCGGTGTCGCGATGGTCGCCGCACACGAAGCGCCCGTCGTCGAGGCGCACCGACTGCTTGGGTGCGAACGGCGGGGCCTGGCGAGGTTGGCCATGCGGGATTCGGTACGTCGCGAGGTGGTCCCAACCATCGACCTGGTCGCCCCACCACCCACGCAGCTGCGTGCGCGCCACCGATTCCAGATCGCCGTCGGCGTGGCCTGGCAACGCGGCCGCGATCAGATGGCGTCCTGCGGGTGCATAGCTCGGTGCCACGTTGCTCATGACCGCGACGTTGAGGACGGGTCCGGCTCCGGTGCCGTCGAGGACGACGCACTTCGTGTCGGTCGGCGCGGAGTCGGCGGCGAAGTACACGCAGCCCGCCGCCTTCGATTCCACCTCACCGATGTCGAGCAGTTCGCTCGCGGTCGGCCCGTCGGTCGCGACCACGACGGCCGAGGCCTCGATCCGCCTGCCGTCGTCGATCGTGATCGAGGTGGGTGTCGTGTCGCTCACCCGATGACCCAGGTGGATGGCGCCGTCCGGCAGGCGCGCCGCGAGTTGGTCCGGGATCGCCTGCATTCCGGCGGCGGGCACGACCGAATCGCCGTCGGCCAGCATCCGGAAGATGATGTCGAACATGCGGCGGCTGTCGGTCAGTTCGGGGTCGAGTTGGATGCCACCGACGAGCGGCCGGAAGAACCGGTCGATCATCGTCGACGAGAACCCGTCCGCATCCAGCGCTGCGGCGGTCGTCATGTCGTCGCCCGCGAGCAACCGTGCCGGGTGGACCCGTCGCACACGACCGCGCAGCAGCGCGATGCGGGCCTTGTCGAGCAGGTTGCCGATCGGCGCGGTCGCCGTCGAGAACAGACTGCTCGGCCGCCGGAACGGGTCGGACACGACCGAACCCTTGCCGTTTCGCCAGACGAGCGCACCGGGCTCGAAGGCCTGGAGGTCGAGCGCATTCATGTCGAGCTGGCGGTGCATCTCGGGGTACGCGGTGAGGGCCACCTGAAAGCCACGGTCGAGTGTGAAGCCGTCGACGACATCGCTGCGCACGCGCCCTCCGACACCGTCGGCGGCCTCGTGGATCTCGACTCGGTGCCCTGCTTCGTGCAGATGGACCGCACACGACAGACCGGCGAGGCCGGCGCCGACGACGATGACGGGCGCGCCCCCGTCCGGCGAGGCGCTCACTTGCTCAGCAGGTCGCGCAATGCGCCGTCGAGTGTCGGGTGGGCGAAGGTGAAGCCGCTCTCCTCGAGCACGGTCGGAACGACCTTCTGCCCGCTGAACAGCAGGTTGTCGGCGAGTTCACCGCCCAGCACCAGCTTCGGCCCGAACTTCGGGATGGGCAGGAAGGTCGGCCGACCCAGGACGTCGCCGAGCGTGTCGGTGAACTCGGCGTTCGTGACGGGATTCGGCGCAGTGAGGTTGACCGGCCCGTCGACCTCACCCGTGAGGAGATGCACGATCGCGGACACCTCGTCATCGATGTGGATCCAACTCTGCCACTGGGTGCCCGAGCCCATCTTTCCGCCGAGGCCGAACTTGAACAGCGGGAGTTGCTTCTTGAGTGCGCCCCCTTCGGCCGACAGGACGATGCCCGTACGGAGGTAGGCGACCCGGACGTCCCCACCGGTGGCGGGGGCGGCTGCCGCCTCCCATGCCTCGCAGACGTCGGCGAGGAACCCGGTGCCCACCGGCGACGTCTCGGTGAACGTCGCGTCCGCGCTGGCGCCGTAGTAGCCGATGGCCGACCCGGCGAGCAGGACCTTCGGGCCGTTGGTCGCCGTGGTGATCGCATTCGCGACGAGGGCGGTTCCGACCGTTCGGCTCTCGAGGATCTCGCGCTTGTAGTCGTCGGTCCAACGGTGGTCGCCGATGCCCGCACCGGCAAGGTGAACGACGGCATCGATGCCGTCGAAGGCGCCGTCGTCGATCCGATTCTCGGCGACCGACCACCCGATCTCATTGGCGCCGGGTGTCCGCCGGACGACGGGGACGACCTCGTGGCCGTCGTCGGTGAGGCGGCGGGAGAGGGCTGTTCCGATGAGGCCTGAGGCCCCGGTGATCGCGATGCGCATGCGGTCAGAGTACGACCGATTCGGTCGACCCGAACCACGCAGCCCGTTCGAATATTCGGCGTCCGTCTCGACGGCGATGATTCGTGCTCACGGGTTTGAGCGCAGCGGTGTCGGTGAACCCTGCTGTCGTCGGACGCTGACGTCCACCGAGCTCTCGGTGCGTTCGAGTCCACCGAAAGTTGCCGAGCACTGACAGGCGGAGAACCGTGAAGGAGCCGACGTTCACATGACCAGTGAGGAACAACCGCCACCGGTTGAGTTCCACAGCGACTCGCCCCGCCCCACACGTCGCCGCGCCGGTGGGAGTCCGGAGCAGGGCGTGACTGGTCGATGGCTGATGCGGTCGTTGTTCTCGGTCGCTGTCGCGCTCGGACTGTTCACGGTGTTTGCACTGATCGTCCGAGCGTCGGTCGATGACGACTCGCAGGTCATCGGGGCGGCACGACTCACCTGGAATCCTGCCACCGATGACCCACTCGGCGAGGGGAAGGCGGCGTCGGTGGAAATCATCGTCGACGACGGCAGCTCCCGCGTTTTCGTCTACGACCTGGAGGTGCTGAGGTCCCCGGCCGACTCCGAGTTCATCGAGGCGTGGCTCGTGCCGGGCGACGATGCAGTCGGGGTCGACCGCGTGTCGATCGGTGAGTTCGACGAGATACGCACTCGTCTGTTTCCCATCGCAGACGGAATCGACCCCCGCGCCTACACGACCGTCGAACTCTCGCTCCAGGACGAAAGCACTCGCGGCGAGTACTCGGGCCGCACGCTGCTTCGCGGGGAACTGGTGTGGCTGATCGATCCGCCCGAATGAGCCGGCGGTCCCGACGACGACGTTCCGACGGTCATCAGCGTTGCGAGCCCGCGAGGGGTGCCGCGCAACGCGATCAGACGGACTCGGAGATGATCTGGTCGAGCAGGCTCTCGTCGACGGCGCCGGCGACGGTTTCGATGCTGCCATCGGCCTTCACGATGACGAGCGCCGGCTGGAAGGCCACGTCGAAGCGTGAGAAGACCTCGCCGGGATCGTCGTTGATCTGCGGGAACGTCAGGCCGTGCTTGTCGACGAAGTCTTGGTACGAGTTCTCGGACCCGGTCCACGCGACGCCGACGAAGTCGACCTGATCCCGGTACTTGATGCTCGCCGCCTCGACCGAGGGGGCTTCACGGTTGCACGTGCTTCAAGTGGGTGACCAGAACCAGAACGCCGTCGGCGTGCCGGCCAAGCTCGCGGCGTCGATTTCACCGCCGCCGACCAGCGGGCTCGTGAACCGGAGAATCTCGGGGGCGTCGCCGGCTGGGGCGGCGTCTGCGTCGGTCGCGTCGCCGGTGTCGTCGGCCACCGGAGCGTCGGCGGTCTCGGTCGCAGCGGGGGAGGAGGACGCGCCGTCATCGGCAGTCTCGGATCCGCCGCACGCAACCGCGGCGACGCCGGCTGCGAGCACGAAGGTGGCGGTGCGGAGGATTCGACGCGAGGTCATGGACAGGACCGTACCGAGCGGGGAGCGTGTCGGAGCGTCACCGCGTCGACGGTTTCGGGGACGTTCATCGTCCCTAGGCTGCACGCGAATGAAGACCCGCACCCTGCTGCTCCTGTCGGTCGGAACGGCGCTGATGATCCTGCTCGCCGGCGGCGTGCTGCTGTTCCAGCTGTCGGGGCAGGAATCCACGAGCCCGGCCACACCCCTCGGCGAGCCGACCTCGGTCGGCGACGCGCAGATCACGGTCGTGGCCGCAGAAGTCGACGGTGACACCCTCGTCGTGTCGATGGAGATCGGTGGCGTCGATGATCCCGACGGCATCGACAGCTTTCGTCTCGTGACGGGGGACCGGCAACTGTCGCCGCTCGCCCCGGCGGGTGACGCGTCGTGCGTCGGGATCACCGAGTCCACTCGCAGCTGCGACGTCGAGTTCGACGTCGGTGAAGCGTCGGGGACGAGCCGGGTCCTCATCATGCGTCGCGGCGAGGAACAGGCCACCTGGCGTCTGGCGTAGCGGGTCGCGCTCGGCCGGCCGGCGTGAGCTGACCGGTCGCGCGGTGAAAAGCGGAGAACGCGGCCCGGACGGGTCACTAGGTTGCTCTCACCGATCCGGCACCGACCGCCGAACACGAGAGACGGACCCATGACCCTCACCTTTTCCACCACCCGGACGATGGTTGCGTGCGTGAGTGCATTTGCGCTCATGGTCGCCGCGTGCGGTGGTGGGTCCGACGACGCCGCCGACACGACCGTCGCCGCCACCGATCCGGCCTCCGTCGCAACCGATCCACCACCGACCGATCCATGTCGATCACCCTCGTCGAACCGGACGGCGACCTCGGACGAGCGCTCGCACAGATCCTTGCGCTGGGCGACGAGGACGCGGTCGCAGTGTCGGCGTTCGTCGAGGAGAGCCCGTTCCCGCTGCGCTCGGGCACCTACGAGGTGCGGATCAATTCGACACCGCCGTTCACGACGGAGGTCGCGATTCGAGTGGGCGAGGTCACGTCGGTCGACATCGAGTTCGGTGCCGTCAGCGTCTCGACGTCGATTGATGCTCCCCAGTTCCAGATCCTGGACGCCGACGGCGAGCGGATCTCCGGCGGGGCGGCAACGCTCGGCGAGACCGTGCGGGTGCCACCGGGTGACTGGATCGTGGAGGTCCGCGACGAGACCCAGCCGATCACGGTCGTTGCCGGGGAGGCGCAGACCGTCGAGTTGTGATCCGTCCCGCGGGTCGGTGCCTCGTGGGCTGCCGAAGGTGTGGTGGCGACGCCGACCTCAGTCCGACGCGAGCGCCGTGCATACTGGGCCGCATGCGGCGTTTCGCGACGTACCGAATCGGGCTCGCTGTGGCGGTCCTGTTCGGGGTGCTCGTGGGGGCGCCGGTCACCGCACAGACCCCGGCGACGGTGCTCGCTCCGGTCACGGCGTCGGCTCCGGCGGTGCGGGCCCCGGTCGCCCCGCCGCCGGTCGATCCCACGTCGCTCGGCCGTGCGTTGCTCATCAGTGACTCGGCGTGGCTGAGCTTCAAGCTGTACGGAGCGATGGACTCGGTCCAGGGGTTCGATCACACCTTGGCGCTCGCATCGTGTCGTCGGCGGGTTTCCACGTCGTGCACCAACTACGACGGCTTCGTCCCGATCACGTTGTACGAGGAACTGGACGACCATCCCGACGGCTACGCCACGTTGATCGTGGCGACGGGCTACAACGACAGCGACCGGAACTTCACCTCGGACATCGAGCAGATCGTCACTCGCGCTCGATCCCACGGCTACGAACGGGTCGTCTGGCTGACCCTGCGAGCGAACGTGTCGTACCAGTCGCCGGACGACACCGGTTTCGCCGAGGTGTTCGAACGGAGCAATGCCGCACTCCGACAGGTCGTCGAGGACGGCACGTACCCGGAGTTGGTGATCGCCGACTGGGCGACGTTCGCCCGCGATCAGCACGGCTGGTTCAGCGGCGACGGCATTCATCTCCGCGTGTCGGGCGCCTACGCAGCGGGTGACTACATCTCGCGGAAGATGGCGTTTCTCGATGGGCTGCCGTGCCCCGAACCGGCGTACGCGGGCGTCGAGCCGCTCAACCCGTGCCCGGACCCCGACGTGGACGGCCCGCTCATCGACCTCGAGTCGCTCTACCCACTCGACCAGCGTGGACCCGAGGCCGGCTTCCAGCTGTGCGTGGGAGGGTTCGGGTTCGTGGCCCGATCCATCGTGGTGGGAACGTTGAGCGTCGTCACAGCGATGACTCGTCGGCTCAACGCGCGGCGATGGCCGACCCTGCGTGGAAGCCGTTCGTCCACGCGTTCTGGAAGTTGAAGCCGCCGGTCACGCCGTCGACGTCGATCGACTTCTCCTGCGAAATAGAGGCCCGGGACGAGCTTGCTCTCCATCGTCCGGAAGTCGATCTCGTCGAGCGACACGCCGCCGCACGTGACGAACTCGTCCTTGTTCGTGCTCTTGCCCGTGACCGAGAACGTCGATGCGGTGAGTTGGTCGCGGAGACGGGTCGCCTGGGCCTTGCTGAGCTGCGACCACGTCGTGGTGTCGGGGACCTCGGCGGCTGCGAGCAGACGCAGCCAGAGTCGTTTCGGGATCGAACCGAACGGGCTGCGGGTGGAGAGTTGCCGCTTTGCCTCGTCGCGCCGTTTCTCCGCGATGACGTCGGCCGGGTCGACGTCGGGCAGCCAGTTCACGGAGATGTCGAACCGGTAGCCACGCTCGGCCAGTTCGCGCGCACCCCATGCGGAGATCTTCAGGATCCCCGGTCCGCTGAGTCCCCAGTGAGTGATGAGGACCGGTCCGTCGCTGCTGAGTCGGCTCTGCTGGATGCTGACGCTCGCCGGACTCACCGAGAGACCGAGCAGCCCCTCGATGCGCGGGTCCTTGATCTTGAACGTGAAGAGGGACGGTGTCGGCGGTTGCAGCTCGTGTCCGAGGCTCGCCGCGAGTCGCGCCCCGGCGGCCATCCGCGTGCCGCCCGTGGCAATGAGGACGGTTGCCGCCGTGTAGGAACGTCCGGCATCGGTTTCGATGTGGAAGTGGCCGCCGTCCTGGTCGATGGAGGTCACGCCTTCCGACGTGTGCACGCTGATCCCGGCGGCGTCGGCGGCATCGAGCAGCGTGTCGACGATCGTCTGTGAGCTGTCGGTCTCGGGGAACATCCGGCCGTCGGCCTCGGTCTTGAGCGTGACGCCGCGGTCGGCGAACCAGTCGACGGTGTCGGCGGCGCCGAATCGGTGGAACGGCCCGATCAGCGACTTCTCGCCGCGCGGGTAGTTGCCGCTCAGCTCGCGCGGATCGAAACAGCTGTGGGTGACGTTGCAGCGGCCGCCGCCGGAGATCTTCACCTTCTGCAGCGGCTGCGACGTCTTCTCGAGGATCAACACCGACTTCTCGGAGTTCTCTGCGCAGGTGATGGCCGAGAAGAACCCGGCGGCACCTCCGCCGACAACGATGAGGTCGACGAACATGCTCGCTCACTGTAGGGAGGATGTGGGCCGGGTCGTCGGGGTCGTCCTTCACGGGACGAACGAATCCCGGGCAACGCAGCGACACTGACCTGATGAGCGACCTGTGGGACGAGACCGACGATGACGATGTCTCGCCGATCTGCGCGACGTGCGGGGTGAGCGCGCTGCCGCCGGAGGTGCCTGGTGATCCATCGATGTGTGAGAACCCGAACTGCTCGACGTTCGGTGAGTTGATGGATCGATGACCACCGAGCGGGTCGACGGAGTGACGTACATCGTCGACCCCGCCGACGCGCGCCTCGACGACTACCGAGAGATCAACAGCATCGCGGTGCGCGCCGAGATGGAACGCGACGAGTTCTTCCTGGGGGAGGGGTACGTCCCGATCGACCGGATGCTCGACTCGGGGCATCGCATGCGTTCGGTCCTGCTCCATCCGAAACGTCTCAAGCGGTTCGTTCCGACGATGTCTCGCCCGGAGATGGCCGGGGTGCCGATCTACGTCGCCGAGCAAGCGGTGCTCGCCGAGGTCGTCGGCTTCAACATGGACCGCTGTTGTCTTGCGTCCGCGTTCCGCGCGCGGATGCCGAGCGTTGCCGAACTGGCGAGCACGTGCCGGCGTCTGGTCGTGCTCGAAGCGCTCAACGACGACCAGAACGTCGGTGCGATCGCTCGGGCAGCGCGTGCGTTCGGGATCGACGGCATGGTGATCAGCCCGACCTGCAACGACCCCTATCAGCGGCGCACGGTGCGGGTGAGCATGGGTGAGATCCTGCACGTCCCGGTGGCCCGGGCCGACGCTGCGGACTGGCCGGGCGCACTGCGTTCGCTTTGCGATGCCGGCTTCGAGACCTGGGCGCTCACCCCTGACGTCGACGCCGTCGATCTGTGGGACATGGCGGTTCCCGATCGAGTCGCGATCGTGCTCGGTGCGGAAGGTCATGGCCTGGAGGTCGCCACGATGGACGCATCGACGCACCGCGTGCGGATCGGGATCTCTGCCGATGTCGACTCGCTCAACGTCGGCCATGCCGCCGCGGTCACGTTCGCAGTGATCGGCCGTCCGCCCCGGGCTCGGTGATGGGCGTTCCCTATGCGTCCACCGTTGATCGCAATGCGAGTGTCCCGACTCCACCACTTCGATCACTGTGGCCAGAACGATCGGTTCGCGCACGCTCACGTATTCGTGCAGCGAGCAGAGGTCGAAGCGGCCAGAGCACTTTCTACACGATCCCCGAATGGGCGTTGCCCGAGACGTTGAGTTGACCGAGATCGACGGCGATCACCCCGTTGCTCCGGGGATCGAGACGCCGGTGCCAGGTCGGTGAGGCGCTGCACGCACTCGAACCCGTCCGTCGTGTTCGGTCACGATCACACCGTGTGGACACCGTCAGGCCGCCCGACCGAGGTCGATGACCGCACGATCTGAATCGATCTGCGCCGCTGTTCGGAGTGGGCGAACAGCCCGTGCGGGATTCGGTCTTCCGGAGCACGACCGCGCCGACGCCTGCGATGGGCAGATTCTTCGGGTTTCTGCAAGACGAGATGGTCCGGTGTCTCTTGCACGGTGAGGGAACGAACGGGTTCTCCTCACGGACGTCTTCTGGGAGGAAGCGCATCATGTCAACGTCACGCTCATCATGGATTCGAGGACTCATCGTCGGCGCAGCGGTGTGTGCCACCGCATTCCCGACGGGAGGTGAGGCCGAAGCCGCCGTCAACTCCGGGATCAACCATGTGACGCTGAGCAGCGATCCGCTGTGGTGTCCGTCGCCCGGCGGCGCGCTGCCGCCTGGCTACGGGGGCGGCCCGACGTGTGGGCTGGGCGACATGCCGTCGAACACGGTCTACGTCGTCCAGACCGAGACCGACGATGGCTGGCGCTACACGGATCTGGTCGGCACCGGCGCAACCGCCGATGACGTGTGGATGTCGTTCGACTTCTAGGCTCAGTGCCGCGGGACGTACCGATTGGACTCTGCGCACATCGGGTCCGGGTACTGCTGACGGCGACCTCGGCAACATGCCGCCCGAGGTCGACCCGCACTCGACCGGGCCGGGTTGGGGTATGCCGCTGCCGGTCAACACGAACAACAAGACGATCCCGCACCGCAACATCGATGCCGACGTCCCGACCGACGACCTCGAGGCGATCTACTTCGATCAGCTCGGTCGCAACGGTCCGACGCTCGAAGGGGCGCCGTCGAGTTTCGTGGAGATCGGCGAACTGCATGGTCGAGGGACGGATCGAGGCGGGCTACAGCGAAGAGGCCGCTCGAGGGCAGTCGGAACCCATGCCGATCTCCGTCAGCTTCCGGGCAGATGCTGCGCCTGCACGAACCCGGCGTGGTTCGGCGCGCTGCGACGTCGGTGCCGATGCAACGGCCGCTCCGGTCGAGGTCGTGTTCCTCGGAGTGGGTGAGGTGCCCGGCAACGCGTGGCGCGACGCGACGATCGAGCCGCCGGCTCCCCCAGCTCCGGCCGGTGATCTGCCGATGCCCGGTGCACTCGCCGAAGGTGACGCCGTCACCCAGGCCGAACTGGTCGTCGGGCTCGATCCGCACGACGCGTGCCGCCTCAACCTGACCGGTGTGATCACGACCAACGGCCCGATGACGGTCGAGTACCGCTTCGTCGACGAGATGGGTGTCGGATCCCAGCTGTTCTCCGTGGATGTGGATCAGACCCAGACGGCCTTCCTCGACCACCACGTGATGCTTCCGGAGCAGGCCCCCCACCTCGACGGGGGCGGCATCGGCGACTGGTCGCCGACCGAATCGACCGGCGGGCCGTTGGAACTCAGCGACGCGGAGTCCGACAACGAGCAGGGCTGGTTCCAGCTGCACGTGACCTCGCCGCACGGACTGTGGTCCGACATCGAGGGCTACAACGTCGAGCCATGCACCCCCGGTGAGTCCGACCCGGTCACGAAGGTGGCCACCCGCGACGAAGCAGCGTCCGAACCGAGCCTCGTCGGCGCAGGGTGACGGGAGCTTGGCCCAGGAGCAGGACCTGGTCGTCGATGTCGCCGAGGCGATCCCGGAGATCGTTCGGTCCGAGGACGGCGGCCCAGAACCCCCTCGCGGTATCGGGGCTGGCGGAGGAGCAGCCCGCACGGAGGCCCGCTCGATCTTCGGAACTGACCTGAGGCGGGTCGACGCGTCTCCCATCGATTCTTCTCGATCGAGGTTGTGATGCGAACGTGTGTCTGTTACTATCGTCAACATGACAGCGGGGGCTCGTCTGGAACAGCTGGAGACACGTGACCTCTCGACGCTGTCCGCCGCCGAGACCACCGCGGCACTCGCCGACGTGTCGGTCATCCGTGGCACGACGGATCGGTTGGAAGCGGCGTTGGTGCGTCGCCTCGGCGAACTCCACGAGCCGGGCGGTCGGCGCCGGCGTCGGATGTGCTGGGTCGCACCGGCACCACGTCACGTCAGAGCGTCGAAGAAACGGAACGTCGTGCCGGACACACTCGGTGAGACGCCGCGGTTGAACGAGGCGTTGGGTGCGGGCACGGTCGGTGTCGAACACGCTGATGCGGTCGCAACAGCCGCAGGCCGGTTGAACGACGAGCAGCGTGCCGCCCTGTTCGGTCGGGATGAGGAGTTGGCCGAGTTGGCGGTGTCGTTGTCCGCCGGAGGTGTTCCGGCGGAAACTGAACGGGCTGGTCGACGAGATCACCCACGACGACGGCCTCGACCGCGCCGAGCAGCAAGCTCGGGCGGTGACGGCGTCGATCACGCGTGACGACACGACCGGGATGCATCACCTGTTCGCGAAACTCACCCCCGAACAAGGCAACCGCATCCGCCGCGCCCTGAACGCAGAAGCCGCCGTCTTGGCGAAACAGCCCGAGTACAAACAGTTGCGATCCGATCAGCTGATGGGCCTCGCGTTGGATCGGATCGTGTCCGGGAATGCGTCGACGACAGGCGTGGGGCCCGCCGAGGTCGCGGTGCTGATCGACTACGCAACGCTCACCGAGGGGCGTCACGACGACAGCGTGTGTGAGTACTCCGACGGGACCCCGGTCCCGGTCGAGACCGCACGCCGCCACGCCTGCGACGCCCACCTCATCCCCGTTGTATTGGGCGCCGGCTCGATGCCGCTCGACGTGGGACGCGCCCGACGCCTCGCCACACCGGCCCAACGGACCGCGTTGCGGGCGATGTATCGCACCTGTGCGATCGACGGCTGCGATCGACACTTCGATCTCTGCCACATCCATCACCTCCTCGAGTGGGACGACCTCGGCAACACCGACATCGACAACCTGTTGCCACTGTGCAGTTTTCATCATCATCGAGTGCACGAAGGGCGATGGCGACTGCAACTCGACCCGAGCACCCGACAACTCACCGTCACCCTCCCCAACGGCACCCACCACTCCACCTCACTGCCCGACCACATCACCGAACGCACCCGCACAGCCCACCCTGCACGCGACGCCGCCTGACCGGCGGGGGTCACGCGGTCGCACGCTCGCGGAACGTCTCGGTGGCCGGTGTGATCGGGGTCATGGTGTCGGGGGTACCGGTTACCGGTCGGTCACTTGCCGGTTCACGGTTCCGACGGGCCGGTGGAGCGCTACGGTGAACCACCGTGAGCTCTGCATCCGACCACTTCGATCTCGTCGTCATCGGCGGCGGCCCCGGCGGCTACTCCGCTGCGCTGTACGGCGCCTCAGCCGGCTTGAACGTCGCCCTCGTCGAGAAGGACGCCCTCGGTGGCACCTGTCTCAACCGAGGGTGCATCCCCGCCAAGGCGTTCCTCGAGACGGCGGCCATCAAGCGCCATGTCGACCATGCGGCCGACTTCGGCATCGAAACGAATGGTGATGCCTCGGTCGCCTTCGCACGTACCCAGGAGCGCAAGCAGGGGATCGTCAAGACGCTCGTCGGCGGCATCGGCGCGATGTGCAAGGGTCGCAAGGTCGAGGTGTTCAACGGCGTCGGGTCGCTCCGCGCCGGTCGCACCGTTGACGTCGCGCTCGGCGACGGCGGCTCGGCCACGATCACCGGCGACTTCGTGATGCTCGCCTCCGGCTCGGTCCCGCGCCTCATTCCGGGGTTCGAACGTGGCGGTCCGATCATGACCAGCGACGAGGTCCTCGACCTCGACACGCTGCCGGCCCGCGTCGCGGTCATCGGTGGCGGGGCGATCGGCTGCGAGTTCGCGTCGACGTTCGCCGACCTCGGCTCCGAGGTCACCATCCTCGAGGGTCTGCCGAAGATCCTGCCCGGCCTCGACAAGGACGTCGCGAAGGTCGTCGAGAAGTCGTTCAAGAAGAAGAAGATCGCGATCAAGACCGGCGTGATGGTCAACGGCCACACCCCGAACGATTCGGGCGGCACCGTCGTTGCGTTCGGCGACGGTGAGTCGGTCGAAGTCGACGTCGTCGTCGTGTCGGTGGGCCGTCGGCCGTTCTCGGACCAGCTCGGCCTCGACGGCACCGCCGTCGTCGTCGACGAGCGCGGGTTCGTCGAGGTCGACGAATACTGCCGCACCGGCGAGGACGGCGTGTACGCCGTGGGCGACCTGATCAACACGCCGCAACTCGCACACGTGGGCTACGCCGAAGCGATCCTGGTCATCAAGCACCTGCTCGGCGAGGACCCGATGCCGGTGATGTACGACCGGGTGCCGTGGGCGATCTACTGCCACCCCGAGGTGGCGTGGGCCGGACCCGACGAGCAGCAGGCGAAGGACGCGGGACACGACGTCGTCGTCGCCAAGCACCCGTTCAAGTTCAACAGCCGGGCGATGATCCTCGGCGAGACCGAAGGCCTCGTGAAGATCATCGCCAAGAAGCGGCCCGACGGCACCGCCGGGCAGGTTCTCGGCGTGCACATGGTCGGCCCGTGGGTCACCGAGCAGCTGTCCGGTGGATATCTCGCCGTCAACTGGGAAGCCTCCGTCGATGAAATCGCGGAATTCATCCAGCCCCATCCGAGTTTGAGTGAGTTGTTCGGCGAGACCGTGCTCTCACTCACGGGTCGCAACTTCAACGGCTGATCACCCGATCCGGCGCACCCATCGCATCAGCGCTCTTCGCACCATTTCTCTTCGCAGCAGACAGATCTCAGGACAAAGGACACGAACATGGCAGACGTCACCCTCCCGCAACTCGGTGAAACCGTCACCGAGGGCACCATCACGCAGTGGTTCAAGGCCGTGGGTGACCACGTCGACGAAGACGAGCCCCTCTTCGAGGTCTCGACCGACAAGGTCGACACCGAGGTGCCGTCGCCCGTGTCGGGCACGCTCACCGAGATTCGCGCGCGAAGAGGGCGACACGGTCGATGTCGGCACCGTGATCGCGGTCGTCGGCGACGCCGGCGCCGAAGCGCCTGCCGCCGAAGCGCCTGCCGCCGAGCCGGCCCCCGCACCCGAGGCGGCTCCGGCTCCCGAGGCGGCCCCGCTCCGGCTCCCGATCCCGCCCCGGCTCCCGATCCTGCGCCGGCCCCGGCCCCGGCGGCCGCAGCGACGACCGCGCAGGCGGGCGACAACCGCCTCCTCTCGCCGGTCGTGCGCCGCCTCGTCAACGAACACGGCCTCGACCCGGATGCGATCACCGGATCGGGCCCCGGTGGCCGCATCACGCGCGACGACGTCCTCGACCACATCGACGCCACCGGGGCGACGCCCCAGGCCGAGCAGCCGGCCCCGGCCGCGCCGCCGGCCGCCGCACCCGCTGTCCGCACCGGCCCCCGGCACCCGCTGCGCCTGCCCCCGCACCCGCAGCTCCTGCGCCGCAGGTCAGCGCCGGCGAGCGTGACTCGGCCGTTCGGCTGTCCAAGATCCGCCAGCTCACCGGCGATCACATGGTGATGAGCAAGGCCGTGAGCCCGCATGCGTTCAGCGTGGTCGAAGTCGACTTCGCGAACGTCGACGTCGTCCGCACGGCCAAGAAGACCGAGTGGAAGGCCCAGCACGGGTTCAGCCTCACGTACCTGCCGTTCATCGCCCGGGCGATCATCGACGGCCTCGCCGAGTTCCCGCACCTCAACGCCAGCGTCTCCGACGGCGAGTTGATCGTGCACAACTACATCGACCTCGGGATTGCCGTCGACCTCGACTACGAGGGCCTGCTTGCACCGGTCGTGCGCGACGCCGACACGAAGCGTCTCGGCGCGATCGCCAGCGAGATCTCCGACCTCGCCGATCGGGCGCGCAACCGCAAGCTGACCCCCGACGAGATCTCGGGTGGCACGTTCACCATCTCCAACAACGGTTCGGCCGGCTCGGTGCTCACGATGCCGATCATCAACCAGCCGCAGGTCGGCATCATCTCGACCGATGCGATCGTCCGCAAGCCCGTCGTCACGACGGGTCCCGACGGCGGCGAGGCCATCGCCATCCATCCGGTCGGCAACCTCGCAATGAGCTGGGATCACCGCGCGTTCGACGGCGCCTACGCCGCCGGGTTCCTCAAGAAGGTCAAGCAGATCCTCGAGACGAAGGACTGGAACACGGAGTTGTGAGCACCGAGCGTTTCGTCGGGGGCCGAGCACCACACGTGACACCCGGCGCGGACCCCCTGCGGGTCCGATGGCTCGGGCGGGTGCCGTATCGCGAAGCGCTCGCCGTCCAGCAGTCGCTCTTCGAGCATGGTTCGGGCCAGCACCTGCTGCTGCTCGAGCATCCGCACGTCTTCACGTACGGTCGCACCGCCGACCTCGCGACGAACCTGAAGTCCGAGCCCGCCGCCGTCGGCGCCGAGCTCGTCGGGGTCAAGCGGGGCGGCGACATCACCTATCACGGCCCCGGCCAGCTCGTCGGCTACCCGATCCTCAACCTCGAGAACTCGCTCGGCGCGACCGACCACGTGTGCGGGGTCGAGGGCCTGATCATCGACGCCCTCGGCGAACTCGGCGTCGCGAACGCAGGGCGGCTGCCGGGATACGCCGGGGTCTGGCTCGATCCGGGCACCGATCGTGAACGCAAGATCTGCGCGATCGGTGTGCGGCTCCGTCGAGGTCGCACGATGCACGGCTTCGCATTGAACGTCACGACCGACCTCACGTACATGCGCGAGCACATCGTGCCGTGCGGCATCGGTGACAAGCCGGTCACCTCGCTCGCCGAGGAAGGCATCGACGCAACGCTGGGCGACGTCGCCGACATCGTCGCTCGCCTCGCTGCGCAGCGCTGGGCAAGCGGACAACTCGAACGCCAGGACGTCGCATGGGCCCACGCAGCCGACGGTCGTGACCTGTCGGCGTTCTCTCGCGGTGAGGGCCCCGGCGAGCAGGTCAAGCTCGTGTCGTCACGCGCCGCCGCGCGGATGGAGGCCGCCGGGGTCACCGGTGGGTTGGCGATCGAGACCCGCAAGCCCGACTGGCTGCGTCCGAAGGTCGACATGGGTCCCGAGGTGATGGAGCTCAAGAAGACGATTCGTTCGCTCGACCTCGTCACCGTCTGCGAGGACGCCGGATGTCCGAACCTGTCCGACTGCTGGTCGGACGGCACGGCGACGTTCATGGTCCTCGGCGAGCGGTGCACGCGAGCATGCGGTTTCTGCCTCGTCGACACTCGCAAGCCGCTCGGACCGGCGTCCGACGAGCCCGGGCGTGTCGCCGAGGCGATCGACCGGATGGCGCTCGACCACGCGGTGCTCACGATGGTCGCCCGCGACGACCTCGCCGACGGCGGGATGGCGCACGTGGCGGCCTGCGTCGAAGCGATCCGGCTGCGGCGGCCCCAGGCGCGGATCGAGACGCTGATCTCCGACGCCAAGGGCGACGAGTCGTCGCTCGACCTGCTGTTCGCGGTCCGGCCCGACGTGCTGAATCACAACGTCGAGACCGTCGCCCGGCTGCAACGTGCGGTGCGACCGTCGGCGGGCTACGCCAGGTCCCTCGGGGTGCTCGCGCGAGCGAAGGCCGCCGGGCTGACCACCAAGACCGGCTTCATGGCGGGGCTCGGGGAGACCGACGAGGAGATCGTGGGTCTGCTGGCCGATCTCGCCGATCTCGGCGTCGACATCGTCACCATCGGCCAGTACCTCCGCCCGACGTCGAACCACCTGCCGATCGCCCGGTACGCCGAGCCGGCCGAGTTCGACCGCTGGAAGCAGATCGGCGAGTCGCTCGGGATCGGCCACGTCGAGGCGGGCCCGCTCACGCGGTCCAGCTACCACGCCAAGTCGGCAGCCGACGCGGTGACGTCGGTGACCCTCAGTCGGGCGTGACGAGGTCGGCGACCAGCGCGAGGTGATCGCTGGCCCACGTCGGGTCCGTGCCGCCGTGACCGACCGTCCAGGCCCGGATCGGGTTGCCCACCGGCTTGGGTCGCGGCCAGGAGACCAGCAGGTAGTCGATGCGCCGATCGGGCCACGCCGAGTCGGCGGAATACGGACACTCCCGCAGCCATGTGTGGCCAGGTCCGTCTCCGACCTGTTCCCACACGTCGGAGAACACGATGTCGTCGACGCCCGGCGCGCGGCCGGTCGCGATGCGGACCTCGTCGGTGTCGGGCACGGCGTTGAGGTCGGCGCCGAGGATCACGGGCAGATCGCTCGTCGGTTCACCGCGCCAGTCCCGGGCGAGCTCCATCAGGCACCGCACCTGTGCCTGGCGATCTGCCGACCGGTCGAAGCGGTGATCGAGGTGCGTTGAGGCGAACGGCCACGGCCCGAACGGTGAGTCGACTCGGGCGGCGACCACGCGCCGGTGGCTGGTCGAGCCGTCGGCGCGTGGGAGGCGGTCGTCGGCGATGCGCTCGATCGGCCACCGGGACAACACGGCATTCCCGAACGACTGCCCGGAGTAGAAGACCGGATCGGTGCGAGCGACGTTGAAGTCGAGTGCGGCGGCGAGCTCGTCGAGCTGGTCGGTCGACTCGTCCGACCAGACCTCCTGCAGGCACAGCACGTCGGGCGCCGTGTCGCGGATCGTGTCGACGATCATGGCTTGACGCGTTTCCCACGGGCCGAAGTGCCACCAGAGATTCCACGTCATCACCCGCACGGACATCGACCCATCCTCTCAGAACGGCTCCGGGGTTGGGGGAACGATCGCGTCCCGTAGCGTCGTCGCCGATGGTGTGGTCGGTCGAACAGGTCGAAGCGGTGGCGCCGTCACCCGCGGCGATCACCGCTGCGCAGCCGCTCGCGACACCGCGCCGGTGGGCCGACACGGGTGCCGACGATCGGGTGCTCTGGGGATCGTTCCAGGGGAGTGGCGCCGAACCGTACGCGACGGCGGTCGACCACGTCGGTGTGGGGTTCGACTGCACGTGTCCGAGCCGCAAGGTGCCGTGCAAGCACGCGCTGGCGCTGCTGCTGATGTGGGCGCGCGACCAGGTGCCCCCCGGTCTGCCGGCGCCGAAGGTCGACGCCTGGATCCAACGACGACGCGAGCGTGCCGCACGGGATGCGCCGACTGTCGACCCGAGCACCGACCAGGGTGCAGGGCAGGCCGTGCCGGCGGGCGGAACGGCGGTGTCGGAGGGGGCAGGGGCGGACGACGACCAGCCCGAGCCGATCCCGCCGCCGCCCGACGACGAGCGGGACCGGGCGCGTGACGAGCGGGTCGAGCGGATGCTCGCCGGACTCACCGAACTCGATCGATGGTTGGACGACCGGATGCGGACCGGTCTCGCCGACCCCGCACTTCGCGCGATACGGCACATGGGACGATCTCGCCGCCCGACTCGTCGATGCGCAGGCGGGGAGCCTCGCCAACCGCATTCGCCGCCTCGCCGGACTCGTCGGCGCGTCGCCCACCTGGCACGACGACGTGCTCGCGGAACTCGGACTTCTGCACCTGCTGTCCCAAGCCGGGCGGCGCCTCGGCTCGTTGCCCGGGCCGCTCGCCGACGCAGTGGCGACATCGGTGGGCTGGCAGGTACGTCGTGCCGACGTGCTCGGCGGCGTCCCCGACACCGACCACTGGGTCGTCGCCGGGCGCAGCGATCATCGCGAAGACCGGATCGAGGTGCGCCGACACTGGTTGCGCGGCGCCGACAGCGGTCGGTGGGCGTTGGTCTTGTCGTTCGCCGCGTACCAGCAGAGTCTCGACACGTCATTGGAGGTCGGGACGACCGTGCACGCCGACCTGCACCGGTATCCGGGCCCGGCCCTGCGGGCGTTGGTGGGCAGGCGACACGTCGACCCGGCGGCGACGATCTTCCCGGGCGAACCCGCACCCGGGCCGCCACCGGGGCGCCCACCGGGTCAGACGGTGGTCGAGGCGGCGGACGAGGTCGGCCGGATGCTCGTCGCCGAGCCGTGGCTCGACCGCGTGCCGACCTCGGTGACGGCCGCGGTCGCTCGCTCACGAGGCGGTTGGTTCATCGGCGACGACACGGGCGCGATGCCGATCCTTGCGCCCACCGCGGCGCTCGGCGTCGGCGATCGGCGTCCGCCGCGTGCCGCCGCCGACCCGTTGACCACGTTGCTCGCGCTGTCGGCCGGTCGGCCGGTCGATCTGACGATCGAGTGGACACCGCACGGCGTCGTCCCGCTCGCCGTCCACCTTCCCCATCGCAGCGTCGACATCGGGCCCCGCGCCGATGGATCCTTCGTGGGGGCCGCGTGACCGTCGACGAACTCTGGACCGAGCTGGTCACCACGGCGCTCCTCGGTACCGACCGCCGCGATCCCCCCGAGCCGGGTGGGATGATCGGCGAGTTGGTCGCGGACACGGCCCGGGCCGACCCGTCGGAGCGCATGCTCGCAACGGTGGCGGCATGCACGGCCGTGCGGCGGGCCGGCGTGCGACCGGCCGCTGCGATCGATCCGCTGGCGCCCCCGCCTCCCGACGAACGACCCGAGTGCGTGCCGGCTGCAGCCGACCGGTGGCGGCACGTCACGACGTCGTGGCCGGTGCTCGAAGACGAGTGGATGCTGACGCTCATCGGGCAGGGTTGGCGGCTCGCCCCCGACCTCGTGCCATCCGCGCTGCAGCGGCACCGCCGGGACCCGATTCGTCGAGCGCGCGTGATGGTTGCGGCCGGGCCGCTGGCCGACTGGCTGATCGACCACGTCCCCGACCTCGCGCTCGCCGCAGCGTCCCGTCCGCTGACCGCGATCGAACTCGATCGTCTCGGTGAGCTGCCCGACCTGCCGGTGCCGCCGGACCTCGCGCCGTTGCTCACGCAACGGGGCGCAGAGGTCGGCGGCGCGATCGCCGTCGGCCTCGAGGACCGCTCGCTCGCCGAGGCGCACCGCGCCGTGCTGGTCAACGTGGTCGCCCGGTGCGTGCCCGAGGGGTTGCCCGACGTCGCCGACGTACTCGGCGCGGTCGACGACCGTTCGCCGGGGCACGGCCTCGCCTCCGTTCTCGCCGACCTGGCACTGACCCGTCATCGGATGCTGGACGAACTCGCCGGGCCGCAAGTCTCGGAACGGTGATGTCGGTTTCTGCCATGATCGGGTTCGTGCTCGACATCGCTGACCGCCAGGCGCACCCCGTGCGCTCGCGTCGATGACGTTCGAGATCGACGGGTTCACCCCCGCCGGTGTGCTCGGCCGCGGCGGGTTCGGAACGGTCTACCGGGCCGCCGACGACGCGCACGGCCGAGAGGTCGCCATCAAGGTCCTCGGCCGGATCGACGACGATTCCGCACGACGGCGCTTCGACCGCGAACGCCGGGCGATGGGGACGCTGTCGGGCCACCCCAACATCGGCGTCGTGTACACGTCGGGTTTCACGGCGAGTCAGCAGCCGTACATCGTCATGGAGATGATCCGCGGCGGATCGTTGGGTGATCGCCTCGACCGGGAGGGGCCGCTCCCCGCCGCCGACGTGCGCGAGCTCGGCATCACGCTGGCCGACGCACTCGAACATGCACATCAGGGCGGCGTGCTGCATCTCGATCTCAAGCCGGAGAACATCTTGATGTCCCGCTTCGGGACCCCGAAGATCGTCGACTTCGGCATCGCCGCACTCGTGCACGAGGAGTCGTCGACGGCCGCGATCCGAGCGACACCGTCGTTCGCCGACCCCGAGGTGCTGGAGGGCCGGCACGGGACCGTTCGATCCGATGTGTACGGGCTTGCGGCGACGCTGTTCACGCTGCTGTCGGGCGCACCGCCGTACTCCGAGGGGTCGGGTGGCCTCTATCAGATCATGCGGCGCGTTGCGCTCGATCCGGTGCCGACGGTCGAGCGCGTCGACGTGCCCCGAGGTTTCGCCGACGTACTGCACCGTGCGATGGCCAAGGATCCGAACCAACGCCCTGCGTCGATGGCCGAGTTCGCCGCCGAGCTGCGGGCGGTTGGTGACGAACCGGTCACGCAGCGACGACCTGGTCGCGCCCCGGTCGTGCCGCCGACCGTGCCCGCACCGGTGCCGCGAGCCGCGCCACCCGTCGTGCCACCCGTCGTCGTGCCGGAGGAGCGCGATCCGAACCGTGGGTTGCCGATCACGCCACCGCCCCGGCCCGGGTCGCCGTCGAATCCGACGCCGCGCCCCGTCCTGCCGATCGCCTCGTCGCCGGCGCAACCGCCGTCGGGTCCCGCGTCACCGGCTCCGTCGCACTACGTCGTGCCGTCGGCCGCGTCGTCGAACCGACCGCCGCGCACGGCGCTGATCGGCACGCTCGCCGGTGCCGCCGTCATCGCGGCGATTCTGGTGGTCGTCCTCGCCGTGACCCAGCGCCGGGAGAACCCGACGACGGCATCGGTACCGGTTCGCACGCTGCCCGTCACGCCGTCGACGACCGAGGTCGCGGTGACCATCGCTCCGGTCGCCGAGGGCCTGGTCCCCGACGTGATCGGCGCCGACATCGACGCGGCACGCGACGCGCTGGCAGCCGGCGGCTATGTCACCGCTGTCGAGCCGCACTGCTTCGACGAGGTCGCCGGACAGGTCCCGATCGGTGGGACCGAGCTCGACGCCGGCGGCACCGTGGAGCTGTTGTTCGAGCCGTGCGTGGTCCCGGACTTCGTCGGCTTGCGGCTGCCGTCGGCGCGCTCGATCGTCGAGGACGAGTTCGTCACCGGACTCCTCATCTCATGGCCCGAACACTGCGACGACGTGATCATCGGGCAGAGCATTCCGGCGTTCGAGACGGTGGCGCCCGGCACCAACGTCGAGCTCGAGTTGCGCACGGACTGCGGTTAGCCCGGCCCGGTAGCGTCGGCCAGGATGAGCGAACCCGCGCCGCCCGACATCCTGCGTCCGCACGCCGAGGAGGAGTACGCGGACGAGCTCGCTGCGCTCGCGTCCGCGGACGACCGTCCTCGACCGCCGGGTTGGAAGCTGTCGCCCTGGGCGGTCGTTCGGTACCTGATGGGCGGCCCCGTCGGCGGCTCGTCCGACGTGGTCGTCTCGCCGAAGTACGTCGGCTCGCAACGCCTCATCGAGATCGCCACCGCCACGCTGGCGACCGATCGGGCCGTGCTGCTCCTCGGCGTTCCCGGCACGGCGAAGACCTGGGTGGCCGAGCACCTCGCCGCCGCGATCAGCGGCGATTCGACCCTGCTGATCCAGGGCACGGCCGGCACGACCGAGGAGACGCTGCGCTACGGCTGGAACTACGCCCGGCTGCTCGCGGAGGGCCCGAGCGAAGCCGCGCTCGTGCCCAGCCCGATCCACCGCGGCATGTCCCGCGGGGCGATCGTGCGCATCGAGGAACTGACCCGAATGCCCCCGGAAGTACAGGACGCGCTCGTCACCGTGCTGTCGGAGAAGGTGCTGCCGATCCCGGAGCTCGACACCGAGCTTTCTGCCGTGCGCGGGTTCAACCTCATCGCGACCGCCAACGATCGCGACCGCGGCGTGAACGACATCTCGTCCGCGTTGCGTCGGCGGTTCAACACCGTCGTGCTGCCGTTGCCAGCGACCGTCGAGGAGGAAATCGCGATCGTGTCGCGGCGCGTCGACGAGCTCGGCCGTGCGCTGGCGCTGCCCGAGGTACCGTCGGCGGCCGACGAGATCCGTCGCGTGGTCACCATCTTCCGCGAGCTGCGGAGTGGGACGACGATCGACGAACGCATGGCGCTCAAGATTCCGAGCGGCACACTGTCGACGGCTGAGGCGATCTCGGTGATCACGAACGGGGCGTCGCTCGCGGCGCATTTCGGCAACGGCACGATGACCGCCACCGATGTCGCGGCCGGCATCGTGGGAGCCGTGGTCAGCGATCCGATCCACGATGCGGTCGCGTGGCGCGAGTACCTCGAAGGGGTGGTGCGCGAACGGCCCGACTGGGACGAGTTCTACGAAGCGTGCCGCGCCCTCGACTCGTGACGTCCGTTCCGACGGTGGTGTCCTGACATGACCGTCCATCTGCTGGGCATCCGACACCACGGGCCCGGATCGGCGCGGTCGGTCGTCCGTGCGCTCGACGAGGTGGACCCCGACGTCCTGCTGGTCGAGGCGCCAGCCGACGTCGAATCGAGTCTCGGATGGGTCGGCCATCCCGGTCTGATTCCGCCCGTCGCGTTGCTCGGCTACGTCGCCAACGAACCCGGCCGGGCGATCTTCGCGCCGTTCGCCTCCTTCAGCCCCGAGTGGCAGGCGATTGCATGGGCCAACGAACGCAACCGGGCGGTTACGGCGATCGACCTGCCGATGGCCGTGACGTTCGCGGCATCGGGGATCGACGAACTCGTCGCCGACTCTGCACCGTCCGATCCGCTCCGCGAGCTCGCCGCCGCAGCGGGCGACGGTGACCCCGAGCGCTGGTGGGAGGACGTGATCGAGCACCGCGGCGACGGTGCTCCTGCATTCGACGCCGTCGCCGAGGCGATGATCGCCGCACGGGCGGGCACGATCGCCTCGGCCCACGAGGAACGACGCGAGGCCCACATGCGTCGTGCGATCAGGCGGGCGATCAAGGACGGTCACGAGACGATCGTCGTCGTGTGCGGTGCGTGGCACGTGCCCGCCCTCGACCTCGATGGGCGCACGGCCGCGGTCGACAACTCGACGCTGCGCGGCCTGCCCCGCGTGAAGGTCGCGTCCGCGTGGGTGCCGTGGACGCACCGGCGCCTGACCACGTCGTCGGGCTACGGCGCCGGCGTCGACAGCCCGGGTTGGTACCGGCACGTGTTCGATCATCCGGGTGACGACGGCGTCGCCCGGTTCCTCGTCGACGCCGCGCACCTGCTGCGGGCGCAGGGTCACTCGGCGTCGCCCGACCACCTGATCGCCGGCACTCGGCTCGCCGAGGCGCTTGCGACGATGCGCGGTCGCCCGCGTCCCGGCCTCGGCGAGGTGCTCGACGCGGCCGACGCGGTGATGGGCGGGCTCGAACTGGTGCGTTCCGAACTCGTCGTCGGCGATGCGCTCGGACGCGTCCCCGACGACGCTCCGCAGGTGCCCCTCGCGCGCGATCTCGCCAGGGCGCAGAAATCCGCTCGGCTCAAGCCCACCGCCGCGGCCACGACGCTCGAGATCGATCTGCGCACGCCGACCGGGCTCCGCAAGTCACACCTGCTGCATCGCCTTCTCGCACTCGGGGTGCCGTGGGGCGTACCCGAGGAGGGGCGCGGCTCGTCCGGCACGTTCCGCGAAACATGGCGGGTGGCATGGGAGCCAGAACTGTCCGTTCGCCTCGTCGAGCGTTCCGGCTACGGCAGCACCGTGGAGTCGGCGGCGACGGCGCGGCTGGTGGAGCGCGCCGATGCGGCGACCGGGCTCGCCGATCTCGTCGGCGTCCTCGAACGGGCGCTGTTCGCCGATCTCGGCGATGCGGTCAGGCCGAGCGTGCGCCGCCTCGCCGACCGCGCTGCGACCGACCCCGACGTCGGGCGCCTGATGGACGTCATCGTTCCGCTCGCCAACGCACTGCGGTACGGCGACGTGCGCGGTACCGACGCCGGCGCGCTGCGCGACGTGTTCGACGGGATCGTCGTCCGCATCCTCGCGGGTCTCGTCCCCGCCTGCTCCTCGCTCGACGACGACGCTGCGCTGCTGATGGTCGAGCGGCTCACGGCGACCCAGACCGCGCTCGCGATGCTCGATCACGACACGCGTCGGGTGGCATTCCCGAGTGTCCTCGCGCAACTCGCCGATCGTCACGCAATGCGTCACGGCCTGGTCAGCGGGCGAGCGACACGGCTGCTGCACGACGCCGGACACTGGACCACGACGCAGGTCGAACATCGGCTGTCGCAGGCGCTGAGCCCCGGCACACCGCCCGCCGTGGGTGCAGCGTTCGTCGAAGGATTTCTCGCCGGGTCGGGCACGGTGCTCGTCCACGACACCGATCTGCTCGGGGTGCTCGACCGGTGGCTGTCGTCGCTGCGACCCGACGCATTCGACTCGGTGGTGGCGTTGCTCCGCCGGACGTTCGGCGCGTTCGAGCCAGCCGAGCGACGCCAGATCATGGCATTGCTGCTCGGTGGTGAGATCGCCCGCTCGTCCGGGTTCGGCGGCGATGTCGACGCGCAGCGGGCGGCCGCCGTGCTCGACACGGTGCGACATCTGCTCGGCGTGCCCCTCGTCGACCAGGACGACGAGGCCCCGATGATCGTCGGAGCGCGCGAGGAGCCGGTGCGATGAGCGAACGACTCGACGTGGCGAACACGGCGGCCTCGCCGATGCCGCAGGTCTCGGAGCGTGAGCGGCGGCGGCGGTGGCGGCTGGTGCTCGGTGGAGCAGCCGAGCAGGTCGAGACCGACACCGAGGCCGAGACCGACACCGGTGACGGGTCCGGAGATGCCGCAGGGTCCGGCGAATCCGAGGATGTGTCGAGCGCGGATGGCGGCGATGGGTCGAGCGGATCGGATCGGTCGCCGGACGGGGGCTCGTCGGCACCGAGAAACCCGGGCGGACTGAGCGGCGACGATGTTCGGATCGACGCCGCGCTGGGCGCCCTGTACGACCGCGAGGCGTCGGTTCGTGGTCGGCGCGGTGCAGCCGGCCGCGCCGGCGGGCTGGGGCGGTCGAAACCGGGCGTCGTGCGCTGGCTCGGCGACATCCGCACGTACTTCCCGAAACCGGTCGTGCAGATCCTCCAGCGCGACGCCGTCGAACGCCTCGACCTGCGTCAGTTGCTGCTGGAGCCAGAACTGCTCCAGGCGGTCGAACCCGACATCGGGCTCGTGACGATGCTCGTCGAGCTGAACAAGATGCTTCCCGACGAGACCCGGGCGACCGCGCGCCAGGTCATCGAGCAGGTGCTCGCCGAGATCGAGCAACGGCTGACCGACCAGACCCGCCAGGCCGTGCGCGGCGCCCTCGCCCGAGCGGCACGCACCCGACGTCCTCGGCCGGGGGACATCGACTGGCCGCACACGATCGAGGCGAACCTGCGGCACTGGCTTCCGGAGCACCGCACGCTCGTGCCCGAGCAGCTCATCGGGCACGGTCGTCGGCAGCAGAGCCTGGCGCGCGACGTGGTGATCGCCGTCGACCAGTCGGGCTCGATGGCCGACTCGGTCGTGTACGCGTCGCTGTTCGCCGGCGTGCTTGCGCAGTTGCCGACGCTGCGCACCCGGTTCTTCGCCTTCGACACGTCGATCACCGATCTCACGCCGTTCCTGCACGACCCGGTCGAGGTGCTGTTCGGGGTGCAGCTCGGTGGCGGCACCGACATCGCGTCAGCGCTCGGGCACTGCCTCCGTGAGATCGATCGGCCCAGGCGCAGCGTGCTGTTCTTGATCTCCGACCTGTTCGAAGGTGGCAACGGCGACCTGATGCGGCGCCGCGTCGGTGAGCTGGTCGCCGCCGGCGTGACGGTCGTGGTGTTGCTCGCTCTCAGCGACGAAGGGACCCCGGTGCACGACCACGAGCACGCGGCGGCACTGGCGGCGCTCGGGGCGACGGTCATGTCGACGACACCCGAAGGATTTCCCGACGTGCTCGCCGAGGCCCTGTCGGCTCGATGACGTCAACTCGCTGGCCGGGTCGGGTGTCGGAGCTGGGTGTCGGCGGTCCGGGCCAGTAGTCTGTGGCCCTCATGGGTCAGTTGGTCTCCGTCACCGAGAAGCCGAGCGCGACGCCGGGTGTCGTGCGCTTCGAGCTCAACCGCACACTGTCGGGGCAGGGTCACGAACGGTTCCGTTCGGTGGCCGATGCCTACGGGCCGACGCCATCCGACGAGTTGGCTCGCCTGCTCTTCGCCACCGGCCAGGTCGCCGGTGTCCACGTGTACGCCAACATCGTCACCGTCGACCTCCAGAAGGGGTACGACTCGGAGGGTCTGGCCGAGCTGGTGCGCGACATGTACCAGTACTGGAAGGCCGGCGTCGAGCCACCGACCTTCGAAGACCTGCAGCCCGAAGAAGCGGCCGCCGGCACGGACGATGCAGCAGCGGGCGGCGATGCTGCCTTGACCGAGGCGGCGAAGAAGGTGCCGATGCACCTGCTCGTGCGGGCACGCGAAGCTCGCGAGCGGTGGAACGCGAAGGCGGGCTGAGTTCGAACTCGCCGCTGCGTCGTTGTCGACGTGTCGAGCGACGAATGCCACCACGGTTCGGCGCTCCGGCGCTCCGGCGGTTTAGCCTGCCGCCTATCCACCATGAGTGCCACCTTCACCCTTCAGGAAGCCGCCGACGAACTCGGCGTGCACTACATGACGGCGTACCGGTACGTCCGGCTCGGTCTGCTCGACGCGACCAAGGTGGGCGGTGCCTGGCAGATCGACGGTGCGGCACTCGACGAATTCCGTGACGGTTCTGCGGCCGGTCCGGTCGCAGCGGGGTCGGACGCCCCATGGGCGACGCGGCTCGAGGCGCGGTTGGTCGACGGTGACGCCCAGGGCGCGTGGGGTGTGGTCGAAGCCGCGATGACCTCGGGCGCCGACGTGCGTTCGGTGTATCTCGAGATGATCGCCCCCTCGATGGTCAACATCGGTGCTCGCTGGGCAGCGGGGGAGTTCGATGTCGCGGTCGAGCACCAGGCCACCGTCATCGTGATGCGGATCATCGGCCGGCTCGGCTCGCGTTGTGTACGTCGGGGTCGGTCCCGGGGGTCGCTGGTGATCGGGGCACCGATCGGCGAGTACCACATGCTCCCGACGGCGATGCTCGGCGATCTGATGCGGTTGCACGGCTGGGACGTGACCGACCTCGGGGCGAACACGCCGTCGGCATCGTTCGTCCATGCGGCGAAGCGGACCCCCGACCTCGTGGCGGTGGGGTTCTCCGTGACCCACATCGATCATCTCGCGGCGGTGCACGAGTGTTGTTCGGTGCTGCGCCAGGAGCTTCCCGAGGTTCCGCTGGTCCTCGGCGGCCGGGCGATTCGCAGCGAAGCGCACGCTCGTGCCCTGGGCGCCGACATCGTCGCGTCGAGTGCGGACCAGCTGCACGAGCTCCTGGTGAGCGGCGAACCGTTGCGAGCGAGCAGCGGTGACGCCCGCTGACAGGTCCGCGCGCCGGCCGCTTGCCTGATCGAACAAGTGTTCGATAGGGTCGGGGGATGGAAATCGCCGTCGATCACCGTATGCCGCTGCAGGCCGCTGCGCCAGTCCGAACCCGTCGTGAGCCCCCGCGACGTGACGATGCGCTCCGTGACGTACTCGCTGAGCTGGGCGAACGTGTCAAACCCGTCGCGCTCGCCCGCGAACGAACGCTGCCGGTTGCCGCACCGTTCGACCAACTCCTCCCCGACGGCCTCGTCCGGGGGCAGGTCGTGGCGTGTCGCGGTGCTGCGGGACGATCCCTGGCGTTCGGGCTCGTCCGCGATGCCCTGGCCGAGGGTGCCTGGATGGCCGTGGTCGACGTCTCGACGTTCGGGACCGATGCCGCGGCGGAGCTCGGGGTGCCACTCGAACGGGTGGTGCGCATCGACACCGGTGTCGACCAGGCGTCGGGGACCGACCAGGACTGGATCGACGTGATGGGGGCGGTGGTCGACGGATTCGATCTGGTCCTGACGCGGGTCCCCGCCGGGTTGCGCGATGATCGGCGCCCGGCAGCGGTGCGCAAGCTCGGATCCCGATTGCAGCACAAGGGTGCCGTCGTCGTGACCCTCGGTGACCCGGGTGCGCTCGGCGGCGACATCGAGCTGGCGACGCAGCGCACGGTGTGGGCGGGGTTGGGCGATGGAACGGGCCATCTCCGTCAGCGCCTGATCGACGTCGAGGCCAGCGGTCGCCGGCTGCCGGGTCGGCGGTCCTGTTCCATCGAACTGGTCGGCGAGGGGGCGCAGCTCCGCTTCGGCCCGGCGCCTGACCGTGACGCGTCGGCGTCCCGCGATCCCCAGGCCGAGCTCCTGGCCGAGATGACCGGCGTCGCCGACGACGCGACGACGGTGATCGACCTGAACGACCGTCCGCTCGCCGGGTGATGGGTCGACACTCGACAGGTCACGACCCGTCACGCGACCCCTTGCCTGACCCGTCAGCTGATGCGTCCGGTGACGATCCGGTCCGGATGGTCACCGTGTGGTGTCCCGACTGGCCGGTCGTCGCCGCCGGGTGTCGGCCGGACGATCTGGCGGCGGTGATGCGCGCCCATCGGGTCGTGGCGCGCACGCCGGCCGCCGCCGACGAGGGGATCTCGATCGGACAGCGGCGACGCCAGGCCCAACAGCGCTGCGCGCACATCCAGCTCCTCGATCACGACCCGGCACGCGATGCACGCGAGTTCGAGCCGATCGTGCGGGCCATCGCCGAGGTCGCCCCGCGCGTCGACCTGGTCGAGCCCGGGTGGCTGAGCATCGCCGCCCGCGGGCCGTCTCGGTACTTCGGCGGTGACCACGCGATGGCGGAGCATCTGCGCCGGGTGGCGCTCGATGTGATCATGCAGCCCGGGCGTGCGCCAGATGTTGCCGTCGGTGCCGAGCCGCTCGCTGGTTCGTGGACCGGTGTGGGTGTGGGTGTGGCCGACGGTCGCTTCGCGGCGAGCGTTGCCGCCCGACTCGCCGTGCGTCGAGGGGAGCCGGTGGTGGTCGGCCCCGGCGAGTCCGCAGCGTTCTGTGCCTCGCTTCCCATCGGTTGGTTGCAGACGCTCGACGAGGTCGACGCCGAGCTGGTCGACCTGTTCGGCCGCCTCGGGCTTCGGCGACTCGGGGATCTCGCCGCCCTCGATCCCGCCGACGTCCTCGGCCGATTCGGCCCGATGGGGATGCATGCCCACCGGTTGGCGGCAGGCGTCGACATCCGCCCGGCGAGCACCACCGACCCTGCGCCGGAACGGCGACTCACCCGGGTGCTCGACGACCCGGCCGCACAGACCGATGCCGTGGTGTTCGTCGCCAAGCAGTTGGCCGACGAACTCGCCGATCGACTGGCCGGCGACGGGCGGGTCTGTACCCGCCTTGTCGTCCGGCTCGAAACCGAACACGGTGAGTGTTCCGAACGGTCCTGGTATCGCTCGGCCGGGATGTCGGCGTCCGCGATGGTCGAGCGGGTCCGGTGGCAGCTCGACGCCTGGGTGAATCTCCCGCGAGGGAGCGAGCACGAGATCACCGGCGGGGTGGTGCTGGTCCGCCTCGCCCCCGAGGAGGTCCGAGCTGACGACGGCGTGCAGCTCGGGCTGTGGGGCGGACAGTCCGATGCGGATCGTCGTGCGATCCGCGCGATCGCTCGACTCACAACGCTCACCTCGGAGGCTGCGGTCACGGTGCCGGTGTGGCACGGCGGCAGGCTCCCGGCGGATCGGTATCGGTGGATGCCCGCAACGCTGGTCGACCTCGATCAGCGAGAACGGGCGGTGTCGCGGACGGCAACCGGGGTCGATGGCCGATCAGGCCCGTGGCCGGGGTGTCTGCCGGCGCCGTCGCCGGCGACGGTCTTCGCCGACCCGGTGCCGCTCGATGTCCTCGATGCGCAGGGCCAAGTGGTGCGGGTGAGCGGCCGGGGCACGGTGTCGGCCGATCCTGCGGGGATCAGGCTGTTGCTCGGGAGCGAAGCCGAGGGGTGGCGGCGCGGGCCGATGCGAGAGGTTCGGTCATGGGCCGGGCCGTGGCCGGTCGACCAGCAGTGGTGGGAGCCGGAACGTCATCGACGGCTGGCGCGGTTCCAGATGCTGGTCGCCGACGAGGCGAACGGAGAGCGTGCGCATCTCGTCGTCGCCGAGCATCAGCGATGGTTCCTGCTCGCGACCTACGACTGACGAGTGCGTGCAGCGCAGGTTGCGCTCAGATGAAGAGCGCGGCGGCGCCCGGCACTCGCTTGTCGACGACCGCAGCGACGGCCTCGAAGGAGTGCCGTGCCACCTCGACCGGGGTACCGACGGCAGTGAGTCGCTCCTCGAGCCAGTTGCGATGCTCGTGGACGATCGTCCGATCGCCGCACAGCATTGCCGCCGCACCGGCGGCGACGATGTCGTCGAGGTCCGCGGTGAACTGTTCGAGCCAGGTCGCCGATCGCACACGGTCTGCGAAGTCACCCGTTCCCAGCCACGACAGCGCGTCGCGCACGACCTCCACCCGCTGGGAGTCGAGGTGGGCCCAGTCCGCGTCCAGGTCGACGGCGAGCGGTTCGCCCCAGAGCACGTCATCGAGTACCAGCGGCCCGGTGAGGTCACCGGGTTGTCCGTGGGCGCCGATCGCTCGCGCCCGAGAACCCGACGGGTCGAATGCCCGGCCCCCACAGATGACGCTGCAGCCGGCCAGGCGTGCCGCCCGGACGGTGCGAGCGGCGCCGGTGAGGTTGGTGGTCAGCGTCACGCTCACGCCCACGAGATCCGCATCGATTTCGGCAAGGGAGTAGCGCAGCTTCGCAGCGGGCATCGCGTTCCCGAGATGAATCACCCGCCATCCGTTGGCGGTCATCAGCTCGGTGGCCATCCTGGCCGGCAGCGAGTGCAACTCTTCTTCGGCGCACACCATCGCCACCGTCCCCGCAGGCTCCGTCGCCTCGAGTCCCACCGCCAGCGATGACAGGACCGACTCGGTGACGAATGTCGCTGAGTGCTCGTCGGCAACGGTGCATTCGCCGCGCAGCCAACGCTCGCCGACATCGCACTGTGATGGTGCCAGCAATTGCGTGACGACGCTGAGGCTCGACTCGTCACGGTCGGCGAAATCCTTGGCGAGTGCTGCCGCGCGGGCGCGGTCGCCGCGCAGGGCGGCGTTGGTGTATTCGTCGAGCAGCACACTCATGGCCCCTCCTCGTCCGGCGACCCACTCGCCGCGATCCCCAGGATGCCACACGCTACGGGCGCGGTCCCAGCGAGTCGACGGTTGCGGTCGGATGTCATGATGGCCGTCATGGAACAGCGCCCTGCCGGAACCTGGCCGTCTCCGATCACGGCCGCATCCTTGGTCGGCGGGGCCGTTGGGGTCGCTGAGGTCGTTCCGGATGGCGATGACGTGTGGTGGTCGGAGCAGCGTCCGGAGGAGCAGGGCCGGACGGTGCTCGTCCGCTGGCGAGACGGCGATCGCCTCGACGTGACGCCGCCGGGCTCCAACGTCCGCACGTCGGTTCACGAGTACGGGGGTGGCGCGTGGTGGGTGCACGACGGCGTGGTGGTCTATGTCGAGTTCGACGATCAGCGGCTCCGCAGGATCGAAGCGGGTGGCGAACCCGTCCTGCTGTCACCGGAGCCGGACCAGGCCCGGGCGCTGCGGTTTGCCGACGGTCGGATCACGCCCGATGGTCGGTGGTTCGTGTGCGTGCACGAGCAGCACGGGACCGACCGTACCGAGGCGGTCAACAGCCTGATCGCCGTGGCCACGGACGGTTCGATGGAGATGCGTCCGGTGGCGAGTGGTGCAGACTTCTATGCGGCGCCTCGTCTCTCGCCGGACGGTCGGCAGATCGCGTGGATCCAGTGGATGCATCCGAACATGCCCTGGGACTCGACCGAACTCTGGCTGGCCGACCTCGAGGACGGCCGTACCTCCAACGTCCGCCGACTTGCCGGCAACGGTGACGAGGCGCTGCAGCAGCCCGAGTGGCACGGCGACGGCACGCTCACCGTCGTCACCGATCGCACCAACTGGTGGAACCTGTACGACGTCGACCTCGGAACCGGCGAGCTGTCACACCGGGCAGGTGCCGACTACGACATCGTCGAACCGCACTGGGTGTTCGGTGGCTCGCGCTACACCCATGATGATCACGTCGTCGGCGGCCCGAATGGTGACCGGCTGGCCTCCGAGGTCGATCTCCCGTACACATCGATCAGGTCGCTGCGCGAGCAGGGCGACGCCCTGCTGTTCGTCGGCGCATCGTTCGGCCGGGAGAGCGAGGTCGTGCGCCTGCGTGGGGGAGAGGTCGAGGTGCTGCGTCCCGCCCGCGACCTCGGTCTGGACGCGGCGTTCCTGCCGACGCCGGAATTCATCACGTTTCCGACGACGGATGGCGACCATGCGCACGGGCTGTACTACGCGCCGGCCCATTCGCACGTCGAACTCCCGCCGGACGAACGTCCGCCGCTCGTCGTGTTCATCCACGGTGGCCCGACAGGGGCCGCGGTGCGTGAATACGCCGCGCGCCTCGGGCATCGGTACTGGACGAGTCGAGGATTCGCCGTCGTCGATGTCGACTACCGCGGGAGCGCCGGGTACGGGCGCCGATACCGGAATCTGCTGCGCGGGAACTGGTGCCGTGCCGATGTCGACGACGCCGTGGCCGCGGCGCAGTATCTCGCGCAGCGCGGCGACGTCGACGGCGACCGACTCCTGATTCGGGGCGGAAGCGCCGGCGGCACGACGACGCTCCTCGCGCTCGCCCTGCACGACGTGTTCGCCGCCGGGACGAACCTGTTCGGTGTTGCCGATCTCGTCGCGTTGATGTCCGACGACCACAAGTTCGAATCCCGGTACTCGGTGTCGCTCGTCGCGCCGTGGCCGGCGGGCGCCGACATCTACGCCGAGCGTTCGCCGATCAACCACGTCGAAACGATCTCGTCACCACTCCTCGTTCTGCAGGGCTCGATCGACACGGTCGTGCCGCCGGCACACTCCGAGACGATCGTCGAGGCGATGCGGGCCAACGGACTCCCGGTCGGCTACATCGAATTCGACGGCGAGGGCCATGGATTCCGCCGCGCCGAGAACATCGTGCGAGCGGTCGAGGCCGAGCTCTGGTTCTACGGATCCGTGCTCGGTTTCGAGCCCGCTGACGAGATCGAGCCGGTCGAGATCAGCTGAGCCGCTGGTCGAACAGGCCGGCAGTGCCTGGTTGTCGGCCGGTGTTGCGGATCGGTCACCTCCTGCACCGCTTCGTTCTGCTCGTCGACGGATTCTTTCCGCTCGGGGCGGATCGTCGCGCCACCCAACGGAGTCGACGTGCGGGATCACCGGCGCATGCGGCCGCGCAGCACGACCTGTTCGGCGAGTGGGTACGATCGAGGTCGTGCTCGAATTCGAAGCGCTGAAGGGCTGGACGAGCGCACGCTGGCGATTCGCAGCGGTGCTGGCGACAGTCAGTGCGCTCGCCATCGGGTTGCCGACCGACGTGATCCCCAACCCCGTGTTCGGGCGCCAGGGCACACCGGTCGAGCCTTGGGCCACGCCGGTTCTGGCGATCACGGCGGTGTTGAGCGGCCTCCTCTTCGCCACGTACTTCCAGGCCGGCGGCACCGTCGAAACCGGAGAGCTCGACCGACCCAGCCGATTCGGCAGCCTCGGAGGGCTGCTGTCGTTCTTCGCCGTCGGCTGCCCGATCTGCAACAAGGTCGTCGTGATTGCGCTCGGCACCTCCGGCGCACTCACCTGGTTTGCTCCGGTCCAGCCCTATCTGGGTGTCGTCGCGGTGGGACTGCTGGCGTGGGCCCTGCGGGTCCGCCTGCGGGGCGAGGTCGCCTGCACGGTCGAAGCCCGCTGAGCTCGGAGCGTGTGCCTGACTCGGTGGTCAGTGCGAGGCGAGCGCGCCGAGGGTGGGGGAGATCTCGAGGGCGTCGGTGACGTCGTTGGCCAGGCGGAAGCCGACGCCGCGGACCGTGTGGATCACCTTCGTGCCGGGTGCGGCCTTGTCGAGTTTCCGGCGCAAGTTCGAGAGATGGACGTCGACGACGTGGCTGTCACCGACCCACTTCGGGCCCCAGACGGAGTCGAGCAGGTCTTCGCGCGTACACACTTCGGTGGGGCGCCGGCAGAGCTGCTCGAGCAGTGAGAATTCGATCCTGGTCGTCTGGACCTCTTCGTCTTCCACGCGCGACTTCGCGACGGCCGAGATCGATGACGAGTGGGCCGAGCACGAGGGTCGACGCAACATTGGCTTCGATCCGCTGATGCATCTGTCGTGGACGACGCAGCAGCGCGTGGCAGCGAGCGGCGAGCTCGTCGGCATGCACCGGGCTCGACATGACGTCGTCGGCGCCGGCGTGGAGTACGGAGGTCCGGACCCGCGGTTCGCCTTCACCGGTGATGCAGAGCAGATACTGCTCCGATGACTCCCGGAGCTGTTCGTACAGCGGGCGCCCGTCGGGGGAAGGGAGGAACGAGTCCACGACGAGAACGTCGGGAGAGAACGATCGTGCCAGCATCAGCGCCGCGTCCCCGTCGGTGGGGGCGCTGACGCAGAATCCGGCCGAGCGCAGACCCGCAACGGCCACGCGCCGTGCGTCCGGGTCGTTCACCGCGATCAGAATTCGTGGAGAGATGTTGATGTCGTGGTCCATGAGTGCTTTCACCGGGTCCGCCGAACCGGATTCGTCTTCTTCCATGTGGCCGAGCGGCCGTGCACGTGATGTATCGGTCGTGGCGAAGATGAACTCAAGCCAAAACTTCACGCAACGTGAACGCTGCGGTGATCGGCGGCCACCGTCCGGAGGAGCAGACCGCACCGTTTCACCTGGTACAACGACGGGATGACACTCGAACGCCTCCGTGCCGACGTGGAGGCCCGACGGCCACTCGACGACCGCGAGGCCGAGTCGATCCGACGGTTTCTCCATGGGTTGGACACGCTGCCGGACCCGTTGTCGCAGACGGCCGATCCGGTCCACGTGACGGGTTCGGCGATCGTCGTCGGGCCGCGCGGGGTGCTGTTGCTCAAGCACAAGCGGCTCGGGATCTGGCTGCAGCCGGGCGGGCACGTCGACGACGGGGAGATGCCGTGGGATGCGGCATTGCGCGAAAGCCGCGAAGAGACCGGTCTCGACGTCGAGTTCCTCGGCCCGGTGGACGACGAGGGAATCCCCGAGTTGGTCCACGTCGACGTGCACGCCGGGGGCCGAGGCCATACGCATCTGGACACCCGGTACCTGATCGCCGGCGGTGACACCGATCCGGCGCCGCCGGCCGACGAGAGCCAGGAGATCGGCTGGTTCGGCTGGGACGAGGCGATCGAGATGGCGGACCCGGGCGTGCGGACGGTGCTGCGTCACCTCGCTCCCTGACCCCGCCGCAGCGTCGCGTGTGGCGACGTCCGTCCGACCGTGCGCCCGGATATGGCGGGCACCTTGTCAACGGTTCGCGAACACTCTGTGCGATTGTGCTTGACTTTCTGCGCGGGGGAGACCGTCCAGCACAGGAGAACCACTTACATGCTTCAAGAATTCAAGGACTTCATCACCAAGGGCAACATCGTCGAGGTCGCCGTCGGCCTGGTCATGGCGCTGTACTTCCAGGCGATCATCGATGCGCTGCTCGAAGGTGTGCTGTATCCGATCATCGCGGCGATCTTCGGCAAGCCCGACTTCCGTGCGATCGGATTCGACCTCGGCGATGCCTTCATCAGCATCGGGCTCGTGATCGACGCCGCAGTCAGCTTCGTGATCGTCGCGCTGATCTTGTTCCTGGTCCTGAAGGGCTACACCAAGCTGAAGAAGGAGGAGGAAGCGGACTCCGGTCCGTCGGAAGTGGACCTCCTCACCGAGATCCGCGATCAGCTCCGCGCCAACAACGGCTGATTCCAGTCCCGTGATGACGGCGGAGGGTGACGGCTGCGGCCGTCATCCTCCGCCGCGTTCGCGCCCGGATCCGGTCGCTGCGTCGTCGCGACGTGACTTGGGCTGCCGGACCCGATTCAATGTGGCCATGCTCCGCCGGTCGACAGTCGCGCTCGCCTTCCTGCTCGGCGCGTGTGGTGCCAGCGAAGCGACGTCGCCGGACTCGTTGCCACCGAGCACGCCGGTGCCGACCGTGCCCGGGGTGGGGCGGCTGCCGGACACGATTCCGCGTGCCAATGCGCGAGTGTCGAATGACGTCGAGGTGCCGGTGTCGGTCGTCGTGACCCGGCCCGTCGACGAGGACGGTGCGGTGCTCGACACGATCGCCGAGCAGGTCAACGGCAATCGGTTGATCGTCGTGGGCGATTCGATCCTCGCGTCGACCGCGTCCCGGTACGGGGGCGAGCTCTGTGACGGGCTCAACCCGCTCGGCTGGTCCGTCGAAGTCGACGCCGAGCCGGGACGTTTCGTCGAGTTCGGCAACACGGTCCTCGAGGCTCGGCTGCCCGACCCGGACAGCGACACGGACAGCGACCGACAGCATGACGACTTCGATGCGGCGATCGTGCACCTGGGGAGCAACTACGACTCGGACCGTGAGAACTACCTGGAGGAACTGAACGAGATCCTGTTCCGTCTCGCCCCGCGTCCGACGCTGCTCCTCACCGTCACCGAGTATCGGCCGGCGTGGTCCGAGGTCAATCAGACGATCAACGACCTCGCTCGGCTGTACGACAACGTCACGGTCGTCGACTGGGAGAAGATCGCTCGGACTCCCGGCGTGTTGAGCCGCGACGGCCTGCATCCGGGAGACCAGGGTGAGGACGTGCTCGTCGAGTTGCTCGCGGTGGCCCTCGGAGAGGTCGCGGAGGAGGACGGCGAGTGTTTGCGATCGCCGTTCACCGACGACTCGGCGGTCGGGCGCGGGTCGAGCCCGGGCGGCGGACCGTCATCGGGCGGCTCTTCGTCCGGTGGATCGTCGGGCGGTTCGTCGTCGGGGAGTTCGTCGGAGCTCGTCGGGTGGCTCGACATCGGGTGGTTCGACGTCGGGTGGCTCGTCGGGTGGCTCGACGACGGGTGGTATCGACGACGGGCGGTACCACGTCGGGCGGTTCGACGACCGGTGGTGACACGGGTGGTGAGACGACGGGTGGAGAGACGACCGGTGGTGACACGGGTGGTGAACCACGGGTGGTGACACGACCGGTGGTGACACGGGTGGTGGCGACGACCGGTGGTGACACGGGTGGCCGACGACCGGTGGTGACACGGGTGGCGCGACGACCGGTGGTGACACGGGTGGCTCGACGACCGGCGGGACGACCGGTGGTGACACGGGTGGCTCGACGTCCGGCGGGACGACCGGTGGCGCCACGACGAGTGGCTCGACTGGCTCGACGACCGGCGGCGCCACGACGGGCGGTTCGACGTCCGGCGGTGGCGACGACGGGCGGTTCGACGTCCGGCGGTGGCACGACGGGCGGTGGTGCGGGCGACCGACCGGTGGCACGACGGGTGGTGGGGCGACGACCGGTGGTACCACGACCGGCGGTGGCGCGACGACCGGTGGCACGGACTCGGGCGGCGACGGCGGCTGAGCGAGGGTCACGAGGGTCACGCCAGAACCAGCGGGTGACTTCGTAGCCTGTCGAGATGTTGCAGGCACAGGCCGTCTCGGTCGAAGTGGGAGGGCGGTTGCTGGTCGACCGCGCCAGCTTCACCGTCATGGCCCGGGACAAGGTCGGCATCGTCGGTCGCAACGGCGCCGGCAAGACCAGCCTGTTCAAGGTGCTCGGTGGGGCCGACCAGCCTGCTGCCGGCAAGGTGCTGCGCAAGGGTGGTTTCGGCTATCTCCCGCAGGACCCCAAGATCGAGGGCGACCTCGAGGGCCGCACGTCGGTCACGCACATTCTGTCCGGCAAGGGGATCGACGACGAGATCATCCGGATGGAGAAGCTCCGCATCGCGATGGAGGAGAATCCCGACGAGCGCAACGTCAGCCGCTACCTCAAGGCCGAGGAGATGTTCCGCACGACGGGTGGCTACGCCGCGGACAGCGAGGCGCGGGCGATGGCGGTCGGACTCGGGTTGCCCGACGATCGGCTCGAGATGCCGCTCAGCGTGCTGTCGGGTGGCGAGCGGCGGCGGGTCGAGCTGGCACGGATCCTGTTCGCCGGGACCGACGTGTTGTGTCTCGACGAGCCGACGAACCACCTCGACATCGATGCGAAGACCTGGCTGCTCCAGTACATGCGGCAGTACAAGGGTGCGCTGCTGGTGATCAGTCACGACCTCGACCTGCTCGACGAGGCGATCACGCGCGTGCTGCACCTCGATCGCACCGCCGAGGACGAGGTCGGCGAGCTCATCGAGTACCGCGGCACGTACTCCCAGTACCAGCGAGCTCGCGCCGAGGACGAGTCGCGCCAGATTCGCAAGGCTGCGCTGCAATCCAAGGAGATCGCCCGCATGCAGGGGGTGGTCGACCGGTTCGGGGCGAAGGCCACGAAGGCGGCGATGGCGCATTCGATGGAGAAGAAGATCGCTCGGCTCGAGTCGACGCGAGTGCACGCGCCGAAGTCGACGAAGACGTTCAACGTGCGCTTCCCGCCACCGCCGCCGTGCGGTGAGACGGTGATCACGGCCGATGGGTTGTGCAAGGGGTACGGCGGTCTGACCGTGTTCGAGGACATCGGGTTCGATCTCGGCCGTGGCGAGCGGCTGCTCGTGCTCGGCCTGAACGGGGCGGGCAAGACGAGCCTGCTGCGGATTCTCTCGGGTGAGACCGAGGCCGATCTCGGCGACTTCGCGTTCGGCTATCAGGTGCAGTCCGGCTACTACGCCCAGGAGCACGACAACCTCCGCGTACACGAGACGCTGTTGACCAACCTCCGCGACTCGATCCCGCCCGGCGCCGAGATGACCGATACGCACCTGCGCGGCCTGCTCGGCATGTTCGGGATCTCCGGCGACAAGGTGTTCCAGGAATCGGGCACCCTGTCGGGCGGTGAGAAGACCAAGCTCGCGCTGGCGATGTTGATGACCGGCCGCAACAACCTGTTGCTGCTCGACGAGCCGACGAACAACCTCGATCCGCCGTCGCGTCAAGCGGTGGCAGATGCACTCGTGGACTGGCCCGGTGCGATCATCTTCGTGAGTCACGACACCGAGTTCGTGCAGCAGCTGGCGCCCACCAAGGTGCTGCTGATGCCCGACGGCGATGTCGACTACTTCAACGAAGACTGGCTCGAACTCGTCTCGATGGCGTGAGCGAGCCCGACGGACTCGCCGGATCGCCCGGTCGGCTCTCGCGTTCGGCGATCATCATCCTCGGCGTCGTTGCTCTGGTCCTCGGCGAGGCTTCGCTTCGCTGATCGGCGGCGATACCCGGGCGCAGAGCGGGCCGAGGAGTACGCCGAGTCCAGCGGTGTCGTGGTCGAGCTCCGCGTGCCTCTCCACCCGACCAAGGCCACAACCGCACGCTCTCGACGGCTCGCCGATCCGAGCCAGGAATCGCGCCGACAACTCGACGAGCCGCGCTCGTGCGCCGCCTCGGCGAACTCCACGCAGCAGGCCGGTCCGCTCCGCCGTCAGATGTGTTGGCCCGCACGAGCACGTCCTCGCACCAGGCCGTCAACAAAGACCGAACGGCGTGCCGGCATACTCGGTGAGACACCACAGTTGAACCACGCGTTGGACACGGGCTCGGTCGGTGGCAACACGCCGTCGCCGCGGCGGCTGCGGGTCGGCTCGGTGACGAACAGCGTGCCGCGTTGTTCACCCGCGATGACGATCTCGCTGGGCTCGCGGCTTCATGGTCACCCGAGGTGTTTCGTCAAGAGCTGAACGGGTTGGTCGACGAGATCACTCACGACGACGCCTCGACGCGCGCGAGCAACAAGCCCGCTCGATGACAGCGTCGATCACACACGATGACACCACCGGCATGCATCACCCGTTCGCGAATCCCCCCCCCGGAACAATGCAACCGCATCCGCAGCGCCCTGAGAGTCGACGACGCCGTGCTCGCCAGACAACCCGAGTCGGCGACGCACGAACCTCAGCGCCGGCGCTCGCATGCGTCCAAGGCTCGATCGACGGCAGCTGCATAACCGCCGCCGAACTTGATCGCGTGGACGACGAGTGGCGCCAACTGATGCAGCGGCACACGGTCGCGCCACCCGTCGGCCAGAGCGAACTCATCGTCGTACCCTCGCCAGCAGTCCTCGCCGAACCCGCCGAACAACGCCATCATCGCCAGGTCGAACTCCCGATGCCCACCGTGGGCGGCCGGGTCGATCAGCCAGCTCCGCCCGTCCCGATCGACGAGCCGGTTGCCCGCCCACAGGTCACCGTGGAGGAGCGCCGGTGGCTCGTCGGCAGCCCCCACGCCCGCCAGACCTTCGGCGACCGCCGACAAACGGTCCACCGCACGCTCACCGAGCGCACCACTGTCTCGTGCGAGCCGAGCCAGCGGCACCAGCCGATTCTGGGCGTAGAACTCCGGCCAGGTCGAGGTCGGTTCGTTCGGAAGCGCTCGGCTCCCGGTCGTGCGCCGGTCCGTCCGGCCGAACGTCGCCGCGCCGAGGCGGTGGAGTCGAGCGAGCGAGCGGCCGAACTCGACGTCGGTCGTGCCGTGGGGCCGACCCTCGTCGATCCACTCGAGAACGAGCACGTCGTCGGCAACGGCGAGCACCTGCGCGACGGCGAGGCCGTTCGAGTCGCCACGCCGCGGCAGCGGCCGAGGCTGCGGCCTCGGACAGCCAGGACAACCCGATCGCTTCGGTGTCGAAGAAGTGTGGCGGTGGATCGGCGTGCGTCTTCGCGAACACGATTCGGCCGTCGACGAGCTCGACCCGGTAGGCCTCCGCCACGTCGCCACCCGAGACCCGCATCATCGCACGCACGTCGGCGCCGAGTTCCTCCGAGATCCGGCGCCCCAGCGACTCACCCATCACGACCACCCGTCACGCTCACCCATCACGACCACCCGTCACGCTCACCCGTCGCGCTCACCCGTCGCGCTCATCGATCACGCCCACCCATGACGCTCACCCGACTCGACCATCGATCACGCCCATCGATCCGTGCCCGGCGACGCCCTCAGCTGAGCCGCTTGATCGTCTCGATCAGATCCCAACGATTGCCGAAGAGGTCGCGGAACACCGCCACGCGTCCGTACGGCTCATCTCGCGGTGCTTCCTCGAACTCGACCCCGCGTTGGGTGAGCGCCATGTGGTCCATGTCGAAATCGTCCGTGTGCAGGAAGAACGACACCCGACCACCGGTCTGATCGCCGATGCGCGCCCGCTGCTCGTCGGTGACCGCCTCGGCGAGCAGCAGGTGCGTGGTGTGCCGCTCGCGTTCGGTCCCCGGAGGCCCCACGACCACCCATCGCTTGTCGCCCTGCTTGAGATCGTCGATCAGGGCGAAGCCGAGATCCTGGACGTAGTGCTTGATCGCCCGGTCGTAGTCATCCACGACGATGGTGACGAGACCGAGATGCGACATCCCCCCATCATGCCAGCGCCCGCCGGATTGAGTGTCCGGCGTGTTCGGCCGATCGGCGGCGGTCTTCTACATTGACCCCCAGTGAACGCGCCCGATCCCCCACGCTCCCGGCGGCGCGACCGTGCGCCGACACACCGACCGTTGCTGACCAGAGGCCGCCTCCTCGACCTGATGGCCACCCGCATCGATCGCACCGCGACGCTCATCTCGGCCGGCGCCGGGTTCGGCAAGAGCACCCTCATCGCGCAGACACTCGCCGATCCCGTCACCGCCTCGACGGTGCGCCACGTGACCCACCGCGTCGGCCCGACCGACGTCGACGGCGCCGAGCTGGAGCGATCGCTGGCCCGCCAGATCGGCGCCATCGCCGAGGAGGTTCGACGCGCCGATGGCGCGGTCGACGATGTCGCCGACGATTCGTCGGGCTCGGGTGCCGGCTCGGACGGCGACACGAGCTGACGCTCCCAGCGACGTGTCACTCGCCGACCAGCTCTGGCACCTCAGCCCCGTGTACGTGACCGTCGTGGTCGACGACATCCACCTCCTGCCGGCATCGAGCGCAGGATGGGACGTGCTCAACGACCTCGTGCTCGATCTCCCCGAGAACGCCGACGCGATTCTCAGTGGCCGCGGGTTCCACGAGCTCCGCACCGCTCGGCTGGTCGCCCGCGGCGAGGCGATCGAGATCACCGAGGAGATGCTGGCGTTCGACGCCGACGAACTCGAGGAGTTCGCACGATTGCGAGATGTCGACCCGTCGTCGCTCGACGAGCACGGCTGGCCGGCGCTCGTCGAGCTCGAAGCCCACGCCGGCATCGCGGGCGCACAGGAGTTCGTGGCCCAGGAAGTCCTCGGGGAGCTTCCGCCCGAACACGTCGCCGCGCTGCGGAGCGTGGCGCTGCACGAGACCATCGACGACGAACTCGTCGAGGCCGTCACCGACTTCCGCGGGACCGCCGACGACCTCTTCGCCGTCCTCCCACTCACGACCCGGAACGCGGACGGAACCTGGACCCTGCACGACCTGTGGCGCACCGTCTTGACGAACGACATCGACGAGGCCGCCCGTCGCGAATCGCTCGTCGCGGGGGCGCAGATCCTGCGACGGCGAGGTCGCCTCCGTGAGGCGATCGCCGAGACCGTCGCAGCGGGCGACGACGCCGCGACGCTCGATCTGCTCGCCGACTTCGCGCGGGACCTTCCGCTCGCGCTGCCGATCAGCGACCGACGCATCGTCATCGACCTCCTCCCGCCGTCGCTGACCGAGTGCGCTGAGGCCGAGTTGCTGCGTGCCGACATCGTGTTCGCCACCGCACCGATGCGCGCGCGACGACCCACTCCAGACCGCCATCGACGCCGCCACCGAACAGGACCGCCCCGAGGTGACGGTCCTCGCGCTGCTGCGCCTCGGCGACATGGCGTATCGGTCGGGCGACCGAGCCGGGCTCGAAACCGCTCGACGACGTCTCGAACGACTCGAAGCCCTCGGCGGCACCGGCGCCTCGGCCGCACTCGTCCTCACCGAGTCGTGGCTTCGCATGTTGAGCAACGCGTCCGAGTCGGCACTGCGCCTGATGGAGTCGCCGGCACTGCGCGGCTACCCGCCGGTCGCCTCGATGGCCGACTACTACCGTGCGGTCCTCCTCGGCCACGCCGGCCGTGCCCGGGCGTCGCTCGACGCGCTCGCCGAACTGAGTCGCACGCCCGATGCCCGCATTCTCGAACGGCGCGGCGGCTTCGCCGGCCTCATGCGGTGGTGGTGCGGCACGCTCGATGCGGCCGGCCGCCAGCACGCCGTCGAGACCCTCGCTCGCCTCGGCGACGATCACCAGCAACATCTCGTGGTGGAGGGCGCGGCGTCGACGGCGCTGTTCTACGCCAGCGCGGGCGACCTGGAACGGGCGAGGACCCTCGTCGACCAGGCGGTGTCGAAGCGCGACCGCGTCCCCGACGAGGCGTGGGGAGCGATCACCACCGAACTCGCCCTCGCGGTCATCGACCTGATGGAGGGCGACGAAGCGGCCGCGGCGTCCCGACTGGAAGCGACCCTGCCTGCAACCGGCCCGTTCGACGGGTTCGCACGCCACGTGTTCGGCAACGTGGGGGCGCTGCTGTATGCGCTCGTGCCGCGTGCCCGACCGTTCTTCGACGAGGAGACGACGGGCCCCGACCTGCAGGTGGCGACCGACGTCGGCCGCGCACTGGTCGCGCTGCGTGAGCACGGGTCGACCGCACTGGCCGCACGCCTCCCATGGGAGGACCTCGATCGCCTCCGTACCTGGGCGTACGAGCCGCACCTCGCAGAGCTCGGCATCGCTGCGATGAGCCACGGCGTGCTTCGGGCGAACGTCGCGATCTCCGGCCTGCGCAACGATCCGCGCGGAGCGCTTCGCGCAGTCGCCGAACGCCACAGCGATCCGGTGGCCGCGCTCGCCCGCGAGGAACTCGACCGGACGCCGCACCGCCCGGCGCTGACCACCTACGTCCAGGTGATGGGCCCGGCGCTGGTCAGCGTCGGCGCACCGCCCGACGGCGACACCCCGCCGATCCGCCGCAAGATGGTCCGCGAGCTCCTGCTCCTGCTGGTGCACCGTCGGCGGCTGCGCCGAGACGAGATCGCTGCGCTGATGTGGCCGGACAAGGACGAGCACGCGGCACGCAACAACCTGCGCGCGACGCTCAACCACCTCCGAACGCTCCTCGAGAGCGACACCGACGATGACGGGCCGCCCTGGCACGTTCGATCCGACGGCGAGGCGCTCGAGTTGTTCGTCAGCGATCGACTCGTCATCGACGCGCTCGAGTTCGACGCTGCGGTCGGCGCGGCCAGACGAGCCGATCTCGACCGACGTCCCGCCGAGGCGCTGGCGCACTGCCTCGAGGCGATCGACCGGTACGCCGGGCCGTATCTCGACGACGCCCTCGATCCGGACTGGGCCTTCAACCAACGGATGACCCACCACCTCGACTTCGTCGACATGTGCGTACGCGCCAGCGAACTGCGCGAGGCCCGGGGCGAGGCATCGGCCGCCGCGGACCTCGCACGCCGCGCGGTCGACGCCGAACCGCTGTCGGAGCGGGCCCATCGGGCGCTGTGCCGGGCGCTGCGTGCGTCGGGCGATCGGGCCGCCGCACGCCGCGCCTACGAGCGCTGCTGTGTCGTGCTGGCAGCCGACGGGATCGACCCCGACGACGAGACGCGTCGTCTCGGCTCCCAGCTCTGAAACGGCTCGAAACATCCCGGCTCCCCGCTTGCGTTCGCAACGATCTCGGTAGCGTTGCCGGCATGTCAGACGACTCCGCTGCGGCTTCCCACATCGACCTGTACTGGCGACCCGGATGTGGCTTCTGCTCCTCGCTCCGGAACCAGCTCGACAAGCTCGGCATCGAGCGCGTCGAGCACAACATCTGGGACGACCCGTCGAAGGCCGCCGTCGTGCGCGAGTACGCGAACGGCAACGAGACCGTCCCGACGGTCGTCATCGGCGGCGTCGGGCTGGTCAACCCGTCGGCTGCGGCGGTTGCCGCACACCTCGCGAACCACGCTCCGGACCTGCTCCCCGAAGGATTCGAGGCGCCGCAACCGGGTCCGGTGAGCCGGACGCTCGGCAAGATCTTCCGATGACCGGGCGCCGCGTGAGCGCGACCCCCGGGCCAGCGCGTAGTTTCCTGGGATGACCGAACCCGCGACGCGCCACCCCTCACTGGAGGGAACCGAGATCCGCGACTCCGTGCTCGACCTGATCGGCGAGACCCCGATGGTCCGCATGAAGCGGGTCAGCGAGGACCAGGGCATCACGTGTGTCCTCGCGATGAAGCACGAGGTCACCAACCCGGGCGGTTCGTCCAAGGACCGACCCGCACTCGAGATGATCCTGGCTGCGGAGGCGAGTGGTGAGCTCCAGCCGGGCGGCACGATCGTCGAGCCGACGTCGGGCAACACCGGGGTCGGCCTGGCCATCGTCGCGGCGCAGCGGGGATACAAGTGCGTGTTCGTGATGACCACCAAGGTCGGCAAGGAGAAGGTCGACCTGCTCCGGGCGTACGGCGCCGAGGTCGTCGTCTGCGACGTTGCCGTCGCCCCCGACGACCCGAACAGCTACTACTCGGTCGCCGAACGACTGACGCAGCGAACGGGGAGCGTTCCGCCCGAACCAGTACCAGAACCCGCACAATCCGGTCGCCCACGAGAAGACCACCGGCCCCGAGATCTGGCGCCAGACCGACGGTCGGATCACCCACTTCATCGCCGGTGCCGGGACCTGCGGTTCGATCACCGGGACCGGCCGCTACCTCAAGTCGATGAACCCCGACATCAAGATCATCGCCGCCGACCCGGAGGCATCGGTGTTCTCCGGTGGATCCGGACGCCCGTATCTCGTCGAGGGCGTCGGCGAGGACTTCTTCCCGGCGGCCTACGACGGCGACCTGTGGGACGAGGTCATCCCGATCAGTGACGAGGAGAGCTTCCTCACCGCCCGCTACGTCAGCGAGACCGAGGGGATCCTGATCGGTGGATCCGGAGGCACCGCCGTCGCCGCTGCGATGAAGGTCGCCAAGGCGGCCGACGACGATGCGGTCGTGGTCGTGTTCAACCCCGACTCGGGGCGCGGCTACCTCTCGACGGTGTTCAACGAGAGCTGGATGATGAACTTCGGCTTCCTCAAGGAATGCGACCAGTGTGTCGGCGCAGTGCTCGACGCCCGCAACGCCTCGATCGAGAACCTGCTCTACGTCAACCCGTCGGCGCCGGTCAGCGAGGCGATCGAGATCATGCGCTCGAACGGCGTCAGCCAGCTCCCGGTGTGCAAGAACACCCCACCATTCGCAAACGCGGAGGTCTCCGGGTCGGTCGACGAACTCGAGCTGATGGAGGTGATCCACCGCGACCCCAGCGCCATGAGCACAGAGGTCGAGAAGGTCATGGGCGACAAGCTTCCGACGATCGGCGTGGGCCAGCCGGTCGAACTCGCGGTCCAGATGCTCGAAGGCGCCCCGGCACTCCTCGTGCTGTCGGGTGGCCGGCCGCTGAGCGTGCTGACTCGCACCGACCTGCTGTCGTACTTCACCGCAATCGCGGAGGACGCGGTCGGCCGTGACTGAGACGCACGACGACAAGCAGCGCGACGCGACCGCGGGGTTCTCGACTCGGGCGATTCATGCCGGACAGGACCCCGACCCCACGACCGGGGCGGTGGTCACCCCGATCTCGCTCTCGACGACGTTCGCCCAGGACGGCGTCGGCAACCACAAGGGATTCGAGTACTCGCGGTCGGGCAACCCGACCCGGTCGGCGATGGAGACCCAGATCGCCTCGCTGGAGCAGGCCCGCTACGGCATGTCGTTCGCCAGCGGGCTCGCCGCGGAGGACAACATCCTGCGGCTGCTGACGCCGCCGCATCGTGGCGGCAAGCGCGTGTTGCTGGGCAACGACGCCTACGGCGGCACGTTCCGGCTGATCTCGAAGGTGTGGAGCCCGATGGGCTTCCCCTGGACCGCGGTCGACCTCACCGACCTCGATGCACTGCGCGCCGACTGGCCCGACGACACCGGGATGATCTGGTTGGAGACCCCGACCAACCCGCTGCTCACCTGCTTCGACATCGAGGCGATCGCGGCGATCGCGCATTCACGCGGTGCGATCGTCGTGGTCGACAACACGTTCGCCACCCCGTATCTGCAGCAGCCGATCACGCTCGGGGCCGACATCGTCGTGCACTCGGCGACCAAGTACCTCGGCGGCCACAGCGACGTCGTGGGCGGGTTCGTCGCGACCAGCGACGACGAGCTGGCCGAACGGATCGCGTTCACGCAGAACGCGGCCGGCGCCGTGCCCGCCCCGTTCGACTGCTACCTCGTGCTGCGCGGCGTGAAGACGCTCGCCGTGCGCATGGACCGCCACTGCGAGAACGCGCGGGCGATCGTCGACCTGCTCGTCGGACACGACGCAGTCGAGCGGGTGCTCTACCCGCAGCTGCCGGATCACCCCGGTCACGCCGCGGCCGCGAAGCAGATGAGCGACTTCGGCGGGATGGTCTCGTTCCAGGTGAAGGCCGGACGCGACGCCGCGATGCGCGTCGCCGATGCGACCTCGATCTTCACGCTGGCCGAATCGCTCGGCGCCGTCGAGAGCCTCATCGAGCATCCCGGAGCGATGACCCACATGTCGGCCGCCGGATCACCGCTCGAAGTACCCGACAACCTGGTGCGGCTCTCGGTCGGCATCGAGGACGCTGCCGATCTCGTCGACGACCTCGCCGCCGCCCTCGACACGATCTGAGCCCGGACTCGAACGGGCGTCTCAGACCGATGCCTCTCAGCGGCGCGCGATGCGGCGACGGCCAGACCAGCGGTCGACGATCGGCCGATCAACTCGCCGTGGACCAGGAACTCCTGCTGCTCGACGCGCTGTCCGGTGATCTGGGCGATCAGAAGTGACGCAGCGAGTTCGGCGATCTGCTGGACCGGCTGGCGGACCGTCGTGAGCGGCGGATCGGTGAAGCGCATCAGATCGGTGTCGTCGTAGCCGACGACCGAGATGTCGTCGGGCACGTCCAGCCCTCGTTCACGCACGGCTCGAATCGCGCCGAGCGCCATCATGTCGCTGGCGGCGACGATGCCGGTGACTCCGGCGTCGAGCAGCGACTGCGCCCCGGCGTAGCCCCCCTCGACGGAGTACATCGACTCCGAGATCCGTGCTTCGGCGACGTCGGCGGCGACGCCCGCGACGGCGGCGGCCGCACGAAAGCCCTCGATCTTGCGCACCACGGGGACGTAGCACAGCGGGCCGATCAGGAGCCCGATCCGGTCGTGGCCCAGCGCGGCGAGGTGCTCGTACGCTGCGATCGCCGCATTGCGGTCGTCGGTCGACACCGACGGAATCCCCGAACCGGCGACCGGGCCGTTGATCAGCACGAGGGGGACACCGCGCTCGACGAGATCGCGATAGATGTCGTGGTCGCCGCCGATGTCGGCATGGCGACCCGACACGATGATGATCCCCGAGGCAGCCTGCCGCACGAGCGTGTCGACGTAGTCGTCCTCGGTGGCCGTCGCTCGACTCGCGCAGCAGAGGATCGACAGGTAGCCGCTGGCGAGGAGTCGGGCTTCGAGCGCCTGGGCCAACGCGGGAAACACCGGGTTGCCGAGTTCGGGCACGATCAACCCGACCGACCCCGCACGCGGTGCGTCGTGCAGACCCGGCGGCTCGTAGCCGAGTTCGGCCAAGACGCGCAGCACGTCGGCCTTGGTCGACGGCGCGACGCCCTCCTTGCGGTTCATGACGCGGCTCACCGTTGCCTCGCTGACGCCGGCGAGCGCCGCCACGTCTTTCAGCCTGATCCGCACGCTCGGAGACTGTAGACGACATCCGGGCCGCTGTCGCAAGCATTTCTGACGCGCTGCAAATTTCTTGCAACATGGTGCAAATTGTTTTAGGGTGGACGACGAATCATCCTCGGGTCACCACCCTGGCGACCCGAACAACTCCTGAGGGGGAGACGACATGCGAGCATCACGCCGCCTGCTCGGTGCCGCCGCCGCCATCGCTGTATTGACCACAGCCGCGTGCGGTAGCGACTCGAGCGAATCGACCGACACGGTCGAGGCACCCAGCACCGAGGCGACCGCCGAGGAGACCACCGACACCGAGGCACCCGCCGACACCGAGGCCGAGGCCGAAACGGACGCCGAGGAAACCGACGCCGAGGAAGTCGACGTCGAAGAAGTCGACGTCGAGGCGCCGGTCGACACCGAGCCGCCCTACGAGCCGCCGGCCCGCGGCGACGCCGACCTGGTCATCTGGGCCGACGACACCCGTGCACCGGTACTCACGCCGCTCGCCGAAGCGTTCTCCGCCGAGGAAGGCGTCGAGGTGTCCGTCCTCGAAGTCCCCTTCGACGAGATCCGCGACAACCTGTCCGTCCAGGGCCCGGCCGGCGAAGGGCCCGACATCATCGTCGGCGCCCACGACTGGCTCGGCGAGCTCGTCTCGAACGGCGTCGTGCTGCCGATCGACCTCGGCCCCGACGCCGACCTCTACAGCGACGTCGCCATCGATGCCTTCACCTACGACGGTCAGCTGTACGGCGTGCCGTACGCGATCGAGAACATCGCGCTGATCCGCAACACCGACCTCGTGCCCGACGCACCGGCCACCTTCGAAGAACTCGAAGAGGTCGCACTGCAGCTGCAGGCCGACGGCACCATCGAGGTGCCGCTCGCGATTCAGCAGGACCCGGCCGATCCGTACCACAACTACCCGCTCTTCTCGGGGTCGGGTGGTTACGTGTTCGGTCTCAACGACGACGGGAGCTACAACCCCGCCGACGTCGGCATCGACTCCGAAGGTGGCCTCGCCGCCGCGCAGAACTTCGCCGACTGGAGCGCATCGGGACTCGTCAACAAGGACGTCAGCTACGACGTCATGATCGACTCGTTCTCGAGCGGCACCGCGCCGTTCGCCATCACCGGCCCGTGGGCCGTGGGTGACTTCGAGGGCGTCAACTTCGTCGTCGAGCCCATCCCGCCGATCGACGGTGGCACCCCGAACGTGTTCGTCGGCGTCCAGGGCTTCATGATCTCGGCATTCACCGAGAACGAGGACCTCGCCAAGACGTTCCTGCTCGACTACCTCAACACGGAGGACCTCCAGCTCGCGCTGTACGAGACGGGTGGGCGTCCGCCGGCCATGACCTCGGCATTCGAGCAGGTCGCCTCGGATGCGATCATCGAAGGCTTCGGCCTCTCCGGCCAGCAGGGCATCCCGCAGCCGGCCATCCCCGAGATGGCTGCGGTGTGGGACAACTGGAAGGACGGCTACAGCCTGATCTTCACCGGCACCGACCCGACGGAGGCCTTCACCGGCGCCGCGGCCGCCATCAACGAAGCCATCGCCGCCGGCTGATGACCGATACCGCAACCCGGGGGGAGACGGGGCGCCTCGACGCCACCGGCTCCCCCCGGGGCGGTACTTCCCCCGAACCGCCCGACTCACCGCCGCCGGATCCTCCGGCACCATCCGAACCGCTCTTCACCCCGAGCGGCCCGCGCTACGGCGCCTCGAGCGGACTGATCATCAAGATCGTCCTGCTCGGCCTCCTCAACGCCCTCGTCATCGCCGCACTTCCACGCCTCTTCGCGGCGCCCGACTATCCGATCGCAATCGCTGCGATCGCGGCGCTGATCACGATCGACATCGTCTACCTGTCGCGCAAGCGGTGGGCAATTCCCGCCAAGTATCTGATCCCGGGGACCCTGTTCCTCCTGATCTTCGCGCTCTACCCGATTCTGTACACGGTGTGGATTTCGACGACCAACTACGGCACCGGCAACAACCTGACGAAGGATCAGGCGATCGAACGGATCGAGGAGAACTCGGTCGGCGCCACCGCCGAAGCCATTCGCTACGACCTGCAGATCATCGCTGCGGGCGACGCGTCCGGCGACTTGGCATTCCTCCTGACCGACGTCGACGGCAACGTCTTCTTCGGAACCGAGACCACCTTCGAACCGGTTGCACCCGACGCACTCGTCGAAGACGGGCGCCGCGTGACGGTCGACGGCTACGTCGCGCTCAACACGGGCGCGGCCAACGACCGCGCGGCCGAGATCTCTGCGTTCACCGTCGACGGACCGAACGGCGAGATCGACAACGACGGGTTCGGCGTCGCGTTCGCGCAGGTCCAGACCCGCGTCTACGACCCCGGCGCCGACACGATGATCGACACGGCGACCGACACGCTCTACACCCCCGAGGGCGGGTACTTCACCAGCGCCGACGGAGAGCGGCTGCTGCCCGGCTGGCGCACCAGCGTCGGTCTGGACAACTACGAGCGACTGTTCACCGACCAGCGGACGCGCGAGTCGTTCATCCGCGTGTTCGTGTGGACGGTCGTGTTCGCGCTCGGTTCGGTGATCCTGTCGTTCGCCCTCGGCCTGAGTCTGGCGCTCGTGTTCAACGACCCGCGGATGCGAGGCCGGAAGATCTACCGGAGCCTGATCATCATCCCGTACGCCATTCCGAGCTTCATGACCGCGCTGGTGTGGAAGGGCATGCTGAACCAACAGTTCGGGGTGATCAACCGATGGCTCGGGACCAACCTGCCGTGGCTCGACGGCGACTGGCTCCCGTACTTCTCGATCCTGCTCGTCAACACCTGGCTGGGCTATCCGTACATGTTCCTCGTGTGCAGCGGTGCCCTCACCTCGATTCCCGAGGACCTCACCGAAGCGGCATCCGTCGACGGTGCCGGTGGGATCAAGCGGTTCCGGCTGATCACGCTGCCGCTGCTCCTGGTCGCCGTGGCTCCGCTCCTCGTGGCGAGCTTTGCGTTCAACTTCAACAACTTCAACCTGATCTTCCTGCTGACGGAAGGGCGGCCACCGATCCAGGGTGAGGTTGCCGGCCGTACCGACATCTTGATCACGACCGTCTACAAGTTGGCGTTCGCCGGCGGCCGTGGCTCCGACTACGGGTTCGCTGCGGCGCTGTCGGTGATCGTGTTCATGATCGTCGCCGCGATCTCGGCCTTCAGCTTCCGCTTCACCAAGTCGTTCGAGGAGATGCGATGACCAGCATCGACGAACGGACCAGGTCATCGGGTGCGCCGTCGCCGGTCGCTCCGACGTTCGTCCGCAACAAGCGCGGGTTCGTGCCGTGGTTCCGCCAGACGGGCTGGCGACACATCTTCGCCATCGCAGCGCTGGGGTTCGCACTGTTCCCGATCCTCTGGGTGATCTCGGCCGCCTTCAGCGACGGCAACCTGAACTCGCAACAGTTGATCCCCGAGAACCCGAGCCTCGACAACTTCCGCGCCCTGATGACCGACGACGGGCATCCTCCGTTCTGGCGGTGGTTCTACAACTCGATGTTCATCGGCGTGATGACCGCGGTGTGGACCGTGTTCTTCTGTGCACTCGGTGCCTTCGCCTTCAGCCGGCTCCGCTTCCGCGGCCGCCGCGGCGGCATGTTGTCGCTGCTGCTCGTCCAGATGTTCCCCAACCTCCTGGCCATCGTGGCGCTGTTCCTGTTCATGACCCGCATCAAGGGGCTCTACCCGGCGATCGGCCTCGGGTCCTCGTGGGGGCTGATCTTCATCTACCTCGGTGGTGCGCTCGGCGTGAACACCTACCTCATCAAGGGCTTCTTCGACACGATCCCGCAGTCGCTCGACGAGGCGGCCAAGATCGACGGCTGCACACACGCACAGACGTTCTTCAAGATCATCCTGCCCCTGGCCGCACCCGTGCTCGCCGTGATCGGCCTGCTGTCGTTCATCGCCACGCAGGCCGAGTTCATGATCGCGAGCGTGATGCTCGGGCAGAACGAGGACTCCAAGACCCTCGCGGTGGGACTGTCGCAGTACGTCCTCGCCGGGTTCGACAGTCGGTGGGGACCGTTCGCAGCCGGGGCATTGATCGGCGCCATTCCGGTCGTCCTGCTGTTCCTCTTCCTCCAGCGGTACATCGTGTCGGGGCTGACGTCCGGCGCGGTCAAGGAGTAGCGGTGCTCGCCGACATCCCCCACCACGACGGTTCTCCGCTCTACACCGCACCGGGGCCGTTGGTCGCCGGCGAGACGGTCCGGCTGTGGCTGCGGGTTCCGGCGCAGCACCGAGCCGACCGAGTCCGCATCCGCGCGGTTCCCGACGCCGAGCCGGTGCTGACCGAGGCGAGTATCGACACCGACCGCACCGTCGATCACACGGTCACGTGGTGGGTGGCCGACCTCGAGCTGCACAACCCGGTCACCGGCTACCGATTCCTGCTCGACGGTGGCGCGGTGGGGTACGCGTGGCTCAACGCGTCGGGCCTCCACCATCGCGACGTGCCCGATGCCAACGACTTTCGAATCTCGACGCACGGGCCGGCCCCGGGCTGGCTCGACGGCACCGTCGGCTATCAGATCTTCCTCGACCGATTCGCCGCCTCCGGTGAGCGGCGAGACGTGCCTGCGTGGGCCATCGCCGCAACCTGGGACGCCCCGGTCGATCCGGACAACTCGATCAGCACGAAGCAGCTCTACGGGGGCGACCTCGTCGGGATCGAGAAGCACCTCGACCATCTCGACCGGTTGGGTGTCGACCTCGTGTACCTGACGCCGTACTTCCCGTCGGAGTCGGCGCACCGCTACGACGCGACCACCTTCGAGCACGTCGACCCCCTCCTGGGCGGCGACGAAGCGTTGGCGTCACTCGTCGTCGCCGCCCACGAACGCGGCATCCGGGTGATCGGTGACATCACGCTCAACCACACCGGCAGCAGCCACGACTGGTTTCGCCGTGCCCAGGCTGCACTCGACGCTCCCGAGGCTGATTTCTACATGTTCGGCGAGACAGCGGACGACTACGTCGCCTGGCACGACGTGCCGTCACTGCCGAAACTCGACCACCGCAGTCGCGATCTGGCGACACGCCTGTACGACGGTCCCGATTCCACGATCGCGAAGTATCTCGAGGCGCCGTACGACCTCGACGGGTGGAGAGTGGACTGTGCCAACACGACCGCCCGCTACGCCGACATCGACCGCAACCACGACGTCGCGGCCGCCACACGCCGGACGATCGATGCCCGGAGCGCGGTCGACGGACGCGAGCGTTGGCTCCTCGCGGAACACTGCTACGACGCCGGCGACGACCTCGCCGGCGACACCTGGCACGGCGCGATGGCGTACCAGTGGTTCACCCGCCCGCTGTGGTCCTGGCTACGCGGGGCACGACCGTTCTCGCTGATGTCGGAAATCGAGCTCCCGTCGCTCCCGGGGCCGAGCGTCGTCGCGTCGATGCGCGAACTGAGTGCCAACGTCACGTGGACGGCGCGCCGGGCCTCGATGACGATGCTCGACTCCCACGACACCGCCCGATTCAGAACCGCCGTCGGCGGCGACCCCATCCGTCACCTCGTCGGGTTGACGGCGCTCATGACGATGCCGGGCGTCCCCACCCTGTTCGCCGGCTCCGAGGTCGGTGTCGAAGGCGACACGATGGACACCTGCCGGGTGCCGTTTCCGTGGGACGAGGACGGCTGGGACCACGAGACGTTCGAGGCCATTCGCGCGCTCGTCGAGATACGCCGCAAAGAGTCGGCCCTCCAGACGGGCGGGCTGCGATGGATCGACGCAACGGCCGACACGATCACCTTCGCCCGCGAACTCCCCGGCCGACTGGTCCTCGTCGACCTCCGCCGAGCTCCGGGCGAGCAGCGCCGACTCGACGGGGGCTCACTCACCGACCGCCGGATCGTCGAACGCCACGTTCGATACGACACGGACCTGCACCATGACCCGGCCCACGCCGACGGCGACGGATTCATCCGACTGCCGGGCACCGCCGGCGCAAGCGTCATCGCGCTCCACACCGCCTGAACCCGGTCCGGCAACGCCGACTCCACCGAACGAGGGTCCAACGCCACTGGTTGAGTTCGTGCGATTCGTGGCATCCTCGACGCATGGACGATCCGCTTCCCGCCGGCCCCCCGATCGACCGGCCCATCGTCATCGCGGCAAATCGACTGCCCGTGATGCGCACCGAGGAAGGTGGCTGGACTCCATCTCCCGGTGGCCTCGTCCGGGCGCTGTACCCGATGCTGCGCGAGAGCGGCGGCACGTGGGTCGGGTGGACCGGCAACCCCGACGACGCCCCGCAGCCGTTCACCGTCGAAGGGGTCGACCTGCATCCGGTGGGGATCAGCGCCGAGGAGATCGAGCTCTACTACGAGGGCTTCTCGAACGACGCGCTCTGGCCGCTGTACCACGACGCCCTCCGCGAGTCGACCTACGACAGCCACCAGTGGGATGCCTACCAGGCCGTCAACGAGCGCTTCGCGCTCGCGTTGGCGAGCATCGCCCCGGAGGGGTCGGTGGTGTGGATCCACGACTACCAGCTCCAACTCGTCCCCGGCATGCTGCGCGCCCAACGACCGGATCTCGTCATCGGCTTCTTCCTGCACATCCCGTTCCCGCCGGTCGAGCTGTTCACCCGACTGCCCTGGCGCGAGGAGATCATTCAGGGGTTGCTCGGCTGCGATCTCGTCGGTTTCCAGCGCCCGACCGGTGCGACCAACTTCATCGCTGCTGCCCACCAGCTGCTCGACGCCGACAGCGACGGTGACGTCGTCCTGTACGAAGGCCGGCGAGTACGCGCCGGCGTGTTTCCGATCTCGATCGACATCGCCGAGGTCGAGGAGATCGCTGCGGGTCGAGCGACGCGTCAACAGGCCAGTCGGATCCGAGCCCGCCTCGGCGATCCCGAAGTCATCATGTTGGGCGTCGATCGACTCGACTACACCAAAGGCATCGGCCTTCGCCTCAAGGCGTTCGCCAAGTTGCTGGAGGACGAGCGGCTCGACCCCGGGCGTCACGTGATGGTCCAGGTTGCCACGCCGACCCGTGAGGCCGTCGAGCACTACAAGGACGAGCGCGCCGAGATCGAGCGGCTCGTCGGTGAGATCAACGGCCGCTTCAGCTCGATCGGATTGCCGGTCGTGCACTACCTGTACCAGACGCTCCCCTACGACGACCTGGTGGCGCTGTACCGAGCCGGCGACGTCATGCTCGTCACGCCGTTCCGCGACGGAATGAACCTGGTCGCCAAGGAGTACGCCGCCGCCCACATCGACGGCGACGGCGTGCTCGTACTGTCGGAGTTCGCGGGCGCCGCAGACGAGCTCACCGATGCGGTGCTCGTCAACCCCCACGACGATCGCGCTCTGCAGGACTCGATCGTCGAAGCGGTCGAGATGCACCGCCACGAACGGCGCAGCCGGATGGCGGGGCTGCGCGACCAGATCCGCAAGAGCGACCTGCAGGGCTGGGCCGACCGGTTCCTCGGTGCGCTGGCCGACGCGGGCGGCGTGCCGACCAACTGAGCGCCAGCGCCACCTCACCCGCCAGGGTGGCGACCGGGCGCCACCCGGCGGAGATGCTCAGCGGTTCGAGGCCGTCACGGCGAACCCAGCGCCAGCGCGAGTGCGTCTCGTGCGTCGATCTGCCGGCCCGTCTCGAACGAACTCTCGAAATCATCGCCCAGTGCTCTCCGAACCGGATCGATGTACGCCGCCAGCCCGCGCCTCAGCAGCGGCCAGTCGGGGGTCCCGGCCGCGCCGGCACCGAGGAGGAGCGCTGCTTTCGAGTGCTCGCCCCGCAGCGCGGCGACGGCCGCCAAGCCCTGGAGCGGAATGCCGAACTGCACCATGTTGCCGTCGACCAGCGCCATGCGCGCCGCGCGTACGAGCGTGATCTCGGCGGCGGTGAGATCGCCCACGACGAGGAGCCCGACGCCCTCCGCGGTGAGGTTGATCTGCTTCCAGAACGACGTTCCGGCCGCGTCGGCGTGATCCTGGCCGCGAGTTGCAGGATCCTGGATGTCGACGAGGTCACCGCGGCACCACGCGAGCAGCGCCTCGTCGAGACACGCATGGGCCCGCATTCCTTCGTCGGGGTGCACATCGAGCAGGGCGCCCGCCTCCGCGAGCAGTTCGGCGACACCCTCCGGGCGGTCGGAGAGCACGAGTGCCTGGGCGAGGCCCAACAGCGCGCCGACGCGTTCGAGCGGCGCCGTCTCCGGTGTCGCGATCGAGAGCGCTCGCTCGTAGAGCGGCTGGGTGCCTTCGATGTCACCGAGGAGCAGGAACAGTGAATGTGCTCGGGCCAGCGTCGTCGAAGCGGACAACCGGTGGTCGCCCAAGCGGTCGGCGGCCGCTGCGGCCCGGTCGAGTTCGTACGCCGCCCGGTCGTGGGCGCCGAGGAGGACGAGTGGCCACACGAGGTTGAAGTGTGCCCAACCGAGTCGACCCTCGGAGTGAATCTGCAGGCCGAGCGCCTGGTCGAGGAGCCGCACGGAGCCTGCGAGGTCGCCCGTCGCGTACGAGACCGCGCCGAGCGCCAACGCAAAGTCGAAGGTGGCGTCGGTGTCGTCGCGGAGGTGTCGTCGGATGTGTCGTCGGAGGTGTGGTCCGTGGCGTCACTCGGCACGCACCGTTCGAATGCACGCAAGAAGTTGTCGGCGTCGGTGTGGAACCGTTGCGCAGCGCCCGGGGTGAGCCGCCCACCGTCGTCCACGAACCCCGACGCCAGCGTCCGATGGAAGTCCCGGTGTCGGTCGAGCGTTGCGCCGAGTTCGAGTTCCCCGAGTTGGGCTGCGGCGAAGTCGCGGATGGGTGCCAGGAGACGAAACCGCCGGTCGAGTCGGGCCGTTTCGTCGTCGACGCGGAGATCGTCATCGGCCACCACATCGACATGTGACACGTCGACGAGTGAGACGTCGACGAGGTGGGCGAGGAGATCGACCGGATCGCCCGCGTCGACCCGGCACACCGCGATGACCCCGGCGAGGTCGAAACCACCGGAGAACACCGAGAGCTGTGCGAACAGCTGGCGCGATGCGGGCTCGAGCAGGTCGTAGCTCCACCCGATCGCTTCGGCCAGTGATCGATACCGGGCGTCGCGCAACTGATCGATGTGGGTGATGGAGCCGATCCTGTCGCTGATCTGGGCAGCCAGCTGAGCGGGGCTGAACGTGAGGGTTCTCGAGGCCGCGAGTTCCAGTGCCAGCGGAACCCCGTCGAGGGAGCGGCAGATCGTGGTCGCCGCGTGGACGTCATCGGACCCGATCGCTGCGCCGTTGACGTCGGACGCCCGATCGAGGAACAACCGGACCGCATCGGCGTTGACCTGATCGTCGGTGCCGGCGTCCGGCGCCGGGACTGCCATCGGGGGAACCACGTACCGCCACTCGCCGGCGAGTCCGAGGCGCTCACGCGACGTGGTCAGGACGGTCAGGCCGGGGATCTGCTCCAACAGCCCGCGGATCAGATCCGCCGTCGGGGCGAGCAGGTGTTCACAGTTGTCGAACACGATCAGCGCCTCGGGGTGGCCGGCCAGGTGCTGGACGACCCGCGCCGGTGCGCACTCCGCCGGGCCGGTCAGTCCGAGCCCCGTGGCGAAACGCGAGGTGAGTGCGTCGACGTCACGCGCCGCCGCCAGATCGACCCACCATGCCCCGTCCGGATACCGCTCCAACAGGTCGGATGCAGCGGCGATCGCCAGACGGCTCTTGCCGATACCGCCCGGCCCCACCAAGGTGACCAGCCGGTGCTCGTCGAGCGCCTTCTCGATCGAGCGGATCTCCTCGCTTCTGCCGACGAACGAACTCGACGTGCTCGGCAGCGTGGTCGGAGGAGCCGGGGCAACGAGTCCGAGCCGGGGGTCTTGACGCAGGATCTGGAGCTCGATGCGCGCGACCGGCGGCGACGGCTCGATGCCGAGACCCTCGCGCAGGGTCTTTCGGAGTCGCTCGAAGGCACGCAGCGCGTCCGCCTGGCGTCCACCGCGGTACAGCGCGATCATCAACTGGCCCCACAACGGCTCGTCGAAGGGATGCTCGGCGATCTCCGATTCGATCTCCCCGACGATGGCATCGTGGTGCCCGAGCGCGAGTTCCGCATCGATCCAGATCCCGACGCTTCGACGGTGGAGTTCGTCGAGTCGCGCCGTTTCCCCGGCTCGAACGCCACCATCTGCAAGGTCGACCAGGGGTTCGCCGCGCCACAGCGCCCTGGCCTGCCTGGCTCGTCGGCTCGCGAGGTCGGCCCGGGCGCTCGCGAGCGCGGTGGTTGCCGCTTCGAGCATCTCAGCCACCATCGACGCGTCGACGTCGATGTCGGAATCGAGTCGATAACCACCGTGTTCGTTGCGCACCGCCTCGGCGCCGATCAAACGCCGAAGCCGCGAGATGTGGCTGGCGAGGGTGCGTTCGGCCGTCGCGGGTGGGTCATCCGCCCAGAGCGCCTCGATCAGGGTCCCCGCAGAGACCATCGCCGGGGTGCGAGCAGCCAGGATGGCGAGCAGCGCTCGTTCCTTCGCCGTGTCGATCCCGATCGGACCCTCGGAGTTGGACACCTCGACCGGACCGAGGATCCCGACCCACACTCGGCTGACGGTACTGCGCCGGCCTGCGCCGTGTCGAACCTGATCGAGCGCCCTGCAACGACTGTGCAACACGACGGGAGGAAGGTGATGACGAGGAAAGGAGCATCATGACCAGGCAACGAACCCTCACGCTGATCGGCGTCGCCGGCCTCGGACTCGCATCATTGGTCGCGTGCGGGAGCGACGACGCGGCGACGAGCGACACGTCCGTCGAGGCACCGCCCGAATCGGTCGAGGACACGATCGACGACACGATCGAGAACACGATCGACGACATGATCGACGGCACGATCGAGGACGCCCCGTCGCCGGAGCCGACCGCACCGGCGGAGACCGATCCGCCGCCGACCACCGAGGTGGTCGAACCTCCCGAGGCTGCTCCGGGACCCGGACAGCTCCAGCTCGGCCTCGTCGACTGTGTGCAGTTCGCCATGGTCGCACCCGTCGATGCCGACGCCGCGCGATCACTCGTGCCGGACGACGTGGAGGTACTCCTCGACGAGGCCGGAATGGCGACATTCACCCAGGTCTCCAAGACCTGTGACGACATGACGGTCGACGGCGCGTCCCAGGGCGCGGGCCACTTCGACACGCAATGGATCACGATCGTGGGGCCCGCCGAACAGCGCGAATACCCCGACTTCGCCGGGTACTTCGTCCTGCCCACCGACTACCTCCATCCGATCAGCTTCGCCTCCGACAACGATGCGGTGCAGGCCGCAGTGTCTGCGTTCGGGGTGCCGATGGAGCCGGCCGACCTCGAGATGGATCCGCTCGGCCCTGGCGTCTGGACGGGAGCGGCGAATGGACCCGCCGGCGAATACACGTGGAGCGTCGACAACGCGACCGCCGGAGGAGCGAACGTCTACTTCGTCCACGTCCTCGAGCGCGCCGACGACGGACTCGACTACCGCTACGACATCGAGTGCCCGTCCACCGTGGCCTGGGGACCGGGGCCCGCATCGCTGAATCCGGCTGCGGGATCGGCGCTGTTCGAGGCCGTCGGAGCAGAGGTCGTCGGCGAGGGCTACGGCGTCGAACTCACCTGCGACGTCACGATCGATCGGACGATGCAGATCACCGTGACCGAGGACGTCGACTACACCGAAACTCGGCAGCTCGACGTGTATGGCCCGTCGACGGGTTCCGACTGGCCGGTCGTGGTCTACTTCCACGGCGGCGACGCCGACCCCGGCACCCGCAAGACCGTCGTCGAGGCAGCAGCGGTCGCAGAACAGGGCGTCGTCGTGTTCGTCCCGTCGTGGCGCTCGGGCGGTCCGGCCGGCGGATCCGAGGACACGGTGTGCGCGGTCGCATTCGCCCAGGCCAAGGCCGACGAGTACGGCGGCAACGGCGGACGCACGACGCTCAGCGGCTACTCGACGGGCGGCTTCACGGCAGCAGTCCACGCGTTGATCGGCGACGCTGCGCCGTTGCCGTCGAGCGACTGCCTCGTGGATCCGACGATGGAGCTGCCGGGTGCCGTGGTGCCCGGTGGGACACCGTTCTTCGCCGTCGCTGCAGCCCGTGCGGGTGCGTTTGCGAACAACCCCCAGTGGTCGTCGCTGACGCCGGCGCAGCTCGACGCCTTCGATCCGTACCTGGCGCTGGGCGAGAACCCCGACATCCGGTTCGTGCAGGTCGTGGGCGAGGAGGATCGGGGCGGCGGTGCGCTCGGCGACATCCCGATCAACGAGTCGAACCTCGAGTATCACGATGCGCTGGTCGCCGCCGGCTACGACGCCGATCTGATTCTGCTCGACGGTGGCCACGTGATGGAACCGAACACCGACCGGTTCGAGACCTGGGTGTCGGCGATTGTCGAGGCGGCGAACGGCGTTGCCGACACCGGGGCGGTCAGCGCTGAGTGATCCGGTTCGAGGGCGAGGGCTCCATCAGAACAGTTGCGCCTGGCCGGCGGGTGGGGTCCGTCGGATGGCTGTCCACGGGTTGTAGTTCTCCATGAACACCCAACTCCGGCGGTGAATCGCCGAGGGCCCGTACCCGAGCAGCGCCGCCTTGTGGACCGGGCACGGGTACCCCTTGTTCGAGTCGAACGACCAGTGCGGATAGTCCTCGGCGCAGCTGCGCATCTCTCGATCGCGCACGACTTTCGCGAGGATGCTCGCCGCAGCCACACTCAGACAGCGCAGGTCGGCCTTGACCACCAATTCGACGTTCGGCACCGACGGCGAGACGAAGTCCCAGGTGCCGTCGGTGACGGCGACGTCGGGAGCGACGGAGAGCCCTGCGATCGCTCGTGACGCCGCGAGCTTCTGCGCTGCGGACATTCCGAGGTGATCGCACTCCGCCTGGGAGGCGGCGCCGACCGACCAGGTCACACACCAGTCGGCGATCCGGTCGAACAGGAACTCGCGCTGCTCCTCGGTCAGCAGCTTCGAGTCCCGAACGCCGTTGACGCGGGTGTCTCGCGGCAGGATCGCCGCCCCGACCATCAGCGGCCCGGCCCAGGCCCCTCGCCCGACCTCGTCGATGCCGACGACCACGTCGTGGCCCCGCGCCCACAACGACTTCTCGATCTCCCGGGTCGGTGCCCGCTTCTTCGACGCCACGCTGCGGTTTCGATTCGATCTCGTGTCCGATGCTCGAGCGCCGCCGTCAGCCGAAGCTCGAACCCTCGTCCGGGTCGATCGTCAACTGGAGTCCGGTCCGCTTCGGACGTTCGAGGACCGGAGCAGGCCACAGCGTCTCGCCCGAGCGCTCGGTCGTCGACCAGTTCGGGTCGATGTCGGGGGCCGACAGCTCGACGGTCGGATCACCCTGCTGCTCCCAGAGCACCGCGGGGCGTTCACCGTGCCACCTGATCGCGAACGACGCAGTGGTCGACGGCGATGTCGGCAGCCCGTGCACCTCGAAGTTGTTGCCGAGCCACGAGGTCGGCATGCCCCCGGTGAGAAAGCGCCCACCGTCGACGATGCGGCGCTCGACCGACCGGACGAACCTGCCGACCGAACTCGACCGCCGCAGATCCGCGAAGGAGGCGATCACGCCGGCCGACACATCGACGTCGGAGCGTTTCGCCATCACCCGCTCGATCGTCCGCTGGATGTCGCCGGCTGCGCGCTCGTCACCGACACGGGAGGCGACCACATGGGCAGCGGCGAGCGCATGCACCGCGGACGCGACGTCGTCGGGCGAGCTCGCTCCCTTTGCAGCAAGCTTCGCGACTCGCTCGGCCGGCTCGACGATCTCGATCAACCACGCCTCGGCAGCGTCCCCGCACCGCACCAGCTCGGCGACGTCGAGCAGGAACCCGACGGGGTCCGCCGCGGCATCGACCGGCCCTTCCAGCAGCAGGTCGCAGCGGGCGGCCACGACGGCGTGGACGAGACGCTCGTCGGGAAGCACCAGCCGGCTGGCCTGCTCGACGACTCGGGTCCAGCCGCGCACGACGGCGAGCGCCGGTGGCACCCGGGTGAGTGCGGCCGAGGGGAACGAGCCACCGGGATACGGCAGCGCCACGCGGACGACCGAACGGTGCCCGACGGGCAACACGATCGCATCGTCGGGCAGCTCGATCCCCTGGATGGGCACGTCGGCGGGCGGCCGTTCGGTCACGACGTTCGGCCCGGTCAGCGCAATCGCGAACGGCATCGGCGACTCGTTCTCGAATTCGACGATCACCGTGCCACCCATGTCGGACACCGCCCACACCCGTTGCACCGCGTCGCCGTCGGGCACGCGGACTCGCGTCTCGACGACGGGTGTGCCCTCGATCCGTTCCTGCCGCACGGTCGGCTCCTGCGCCGGAACGTGCCAGCGGTCGTCGGCAGCGACGTACCAGTCGAGCGTGACCGGATCCTCCTGGCCCCACGGGGTGACGGCACCCCACGCGCTGAGCGACCAGCGCGATTGCTGGCCGGTGGACCCGAGCGTGGTCCCGGTGTCGAGGTCGGCGAGCGACGCAGTGGTCATCGGATCAGTCAAGCAGCGAAACCCGAAGCACCCGCAGGACGGAGTATCACCGCAGCTCGCTCTTGACGTCGCGGTCCATCAACGCGGCCAGCGCCTCCTTGGCGGAGCGGCCCTCGTGGCACACGGCCACGACCTGTTCGGTGATCGGCATCTCGACGCCTGCGTCGCGCGCCAGGTCGAGCACGCTCGGACACGACTTGACCCCTTCGGCCACCATGTTCATGCTCTCGACGATCTCATCGATCGTCTCGCCCTCACCCAACCGTCGCCCCACGGTGTTGTTCCGGCTCTGTGTCGACGCACACGTGGCGATGAGGTCGCCCATGCCGGCCAGGCCGGCGAAGGTTCCGGGCTCACCGCCGAGTTCCAGGCCGAGGCGGGTCATCTCCGCGAGCCCGCGCGTGATCAGTGTGGCCCGCGTGTTGTCACCGAAGCCCATGCCCTGGGCCATCCCCGATGCGATCGCGATGACGTTCTTGACGACGCCGGCGACCTCGCAGCCCACGACGTCCGGGTTGGTGTACACGCGCAGCGACGGAGTGGAGAACAGCCGCTGCAACTGGGCGGCGATCCGCGCATCGTCGATCGCCACCACGCTCGCGGCCGGTTGCCCGCTCATGATCTCCTTGGCGAGGTTCGGCCCGGTCAGGACCGCAACCGGATGCCCGGGCATCTCGTCTTCGGTCACCTCGCTCATCCGCTGCTGCGACTCGCGTTCCAGCCCCTTGGACAACGTGACGATCGGGACCCAGGGGCGCAGGTTCGCCGCCACCTCGCGGGCGACTTCCCGATAGCCGTGCGACGGCACGGCCATCACGATCACGTCAGAGGCACTGACGATGTCGGCGAGCGCGCTGGTCGCCGTCAATTCACCGGGCAACGTGAAATCGGGGAGATACCGACTGTTCGTGTGGGAGGCATTGATCTCGTCGGCGAGCTCGTCACGCCGCGCCCACAACCTGGTGGGCGTGTTCGCGCTGATCATGGCAGCGACCGTGGTACCCCAGGAACCCGCCCCGATCACGCCGACGGTCATCGCCCGCGTTCCCCCAGATGTCGTCGCTGTGTCCATGTCGGTCCCCGATCCGGCACGCTTCGACAGATCGGCGTGCGCTCGACCCCACCGTAGTGCGACGCACCCGACGCGCACTTCCTACACTCGCCGGGTGGATGTCGCCGTGCTCGTGCCCGTGAAGGCATTCACCGAGGCGAAACAGCGTCTCGCCACCGTCCTGTCGGCGGCCGATCGGATTCGGCTCGCCCGGTGGCTCGCCGACGGTGTCGTTCGCTCGCTCGGCACCACCCCGGTCTTCGTCGTCTGCGACGACGCCGACGTCCGAGACTGGGCCCGTGAGGCAGGTGCCACTGCGCTGTGGACAGCGCAGCTGGGGCTCAACGGCGCCGTCGACGACGGTGTTGCGGCGATCGCCGCAGAGGGATTCGACCACGTCGTGGTGACCCACGCCGATCTGCCGCTCCCGGACCGACTCGTGGAGCTCGCTCGGCCGGCGACGTCGACATTCGTCCCCGATCGCCGCCGCGACGGGACCAACGTGATGGCGTTCCCGACCGGCGCACCGATCTCCGCCCAATACGGTCCGGGATCCTTTCGTCGCCACCGGGCAGCGGCGACCACCAGGACGATCGAGGTCCGCTTCGACCACCACCTGTCGATCGACCTCGACAGCCCGTCCGATCTCACCCATCCACTTCTCCGAGAGGTACTCCCGTCATGGCTGCCAACGATCCCGGTCAACCACTTCACGCAACGACGTCACTGACCGAGTGGTCACACGACTTGCCGACGCCTGCATCGGCACTGGCGATCGGCGCGCATCCCGACGATGTCGAGTTCGGATGCGGTGGCCTGCTCGCGAAATGGGCGGCCGACGGCTGCACCGTCCACCACCTGGTGTGTACCGACGGCTCGAAGGGGACCTGGGACCCCGACGTCGATGTCGCGGCCCTCGCGGCTCGTCGCCAGGACGAACAACGCGAGGCGGCTCGCCGACTCGCCGGCGAGCGAGCGGGCGAGGTTCGCTTCCTGGAGTACGTCGACGGAGAGCTGGACAGCGGTCTCGAGGCCCGGGGACGGGTCGCACTGGTCATCCGTGAGCTCCGGCCGAGCGTCGTGCTGGGCCACGACCCGTGGAAGCGCTATCGGCTGCACCCCGACCACCGGCACGCCGGCCTGCTCGCGTGCGATGGGATCGTGGCGGCTCGGGACCCGCACTTCTACAAGGAGCATCCGGTTCGACACCATCGACCCGACGCGCTCCTGCTGTGGGAGGCCGATGAACCGGATCATGTCGAGGACGTCAGCGGTTCGGTCGACGCGAAACTGCACGCCCTCGAGGCGCACGCCAGCCAGTTCGAGTCGACGATGAAGGCGGTCGACGATCTCGAGCTCGAGGAGTTCCGCGCTCGGATTCGCACTCGCCTGTCCGAGCTCGGGGCCCCACACGGCATGGCGTCCGCCGAGGTCTTCAAGCTGATCGATCGTCTGTAGCGAACACGCGAAACGGGCGACGGCTCGAAAGCCGTCGCCCGTCGTCGTCAGGTGATCGCTGGGTCGTTGCGACCCGACGCGCTCAGCGCTGTCTTCTTGGCCGGAGCCTTCTTCGCAACGGCCTTCTTCTTGGCCGGAGCCTTCTTCGCGACGGCCTTCTTCTTGGCCGGAGCCTTCTTCGCCGAGCCTTCGGCTGCCTTCTTCTTGGCCGGAGCCTTCTTGCGCCGGCGGCCTTCTTCTTGGCCGGAGCCTTCTTCGGCCACGGCCTTCTTCTTGGCCGGAGCCTTCTTCGCCGCTGCCTTCTTCTTGGCCGGAGCCTTCTTCGCGGCGGCCTTCTTCTTGGCCGGAGCCTTCTTCGCGGCTGCCTTCTTCTTGGCCGGAGCCTTCTTGGCCGGCTGCCTTCTTCTTGGCCGGCGGCCTTCTTCTTGGCCGGAGCCTTCTTGGCGGCGGCCTTCTTCTTGGCTGGACGCTTGGCAGCCATCAGGTCACTTCTTCTTCTTGCCGTTGAGGGCTTCCTTGAGGGCGGAGCTCGCGGAGAACTTCGCAGCGGTCGATGCGGCGATCTTCACCGGTGCACCGGTCTGCGGGTTCCGGCCCGTCCGGGCAGCGCGCGCCGAGGTGCTGAACTTGCCGAAGCCCGGCCACGTGACCGCTTCGCCCTTCTTCATTTCAGCGGTGACGTGATCGAAGAATGCTCCGAGCGTCTTTTCCGTGTCGGCCTTCGACATACCCGCTGCGTCAGCGACTGCCTCGATCATTTCTGCTTTGGTTGCCATCGTTGGAACCCTTTCGTGGATGGATCTCTTGCTGTTCACCCCGGCCGAAGCCGGGACCACGGCCCCGTCGGGGAGCCGAATGACATCCATGTGACTTGCACACACCCCCACAACGCAACCCTCAATTTCATTGCAAATGCAATGACCACGTCCGGAGACCCTTGCAACCACTGGGGTCAACCGGTCGGCGGCACCCCGATATCGGGGTCCTCGGCCCGGCTGAACACCTCCCGCAACCGCGTCCCGACCGCATCGAGTTCGCCGTCGTCATAGGTCGTCCGCGGCCAGAAGAACCCGCGCAGACCGTCCCCTCTGACACGGGGGACGACGTGCACGTGCAGGTGCGCAACACTCTGGCTGACCAGGTTGTTGTTCGCCACGAAGGTGCCGGTGCACCCCGTCGCCTCGGGCATCAACGCGGCGATCAGCTGCACCCGACGAAAGAACGGCCCGACCTCGCCGACGGCGAGGTCGGCAAGGGTCACCACGTGACGCCGGGGCATGACGAGCGTGTGACCGTGGAAGAGCGGACGTCGGTCCAGAATCCCCACTGCGACGTCGTCGTCCCACACCACCTCGCCCGGGTCGTCGCCGGCGATGATCCGGCAGAACACGCAGTCGGCCGGTCGAATCGCGTCGGACGTCACGGGAGCATCTTCGCACCATCCCGCACCGGTGCGACTCGGTGGGCTACAACAGAACCTGTTGCGCATGAGCCCCCTTCCGCACCATCGAGACAACTCACACCAGGAGTGATCGTGACCGATCTGTCCACCTCCCATGACGACGCCGCCCTCGAGGCGGACGACACCACGGAGGGAGGTGACAGCGGCAGCAATCCGGTCGGCGTCCGAACCCGACTCGTGCTCGACACATCCGTGCTGATCGCTGACCCGAGCTGTGTGCTCGACTTCCGCGACGTCGATGTCGTGGTGCCCCTCACGGTCGTCGAGGAACTCGACGGGCTCAAGAGCCGCTCCGACGACGTCGGACGAGCGGCCAGGACGGCATTGCGCACGCTCGAGGAACTGCGTGTCGCTCACGGCGGATCGCTCGCCCATCCGGTGCCCACCGGGACGGGCACCGCGACGCTGCAGATCGAGATCAACAACATCCGCAAGCATCTCCTCATCGAGCACGGTCTCGACCCGGCGGTGCCGGACAACCGGATCATCGGCGCGGCAATCGGCCAGTCCGACTTCGGTCCGACGACGATGGTCAGCAACGACGCTGCACTGCGGATCAAGGCCGCTCACCTCGGCGTCGACGCAACCGAACACACCCTGACCCGCTCGAACCACCCGGTCGCCGCCATCGGGTGGACGACCATCGACACCACGTTCGAGAAGATCGACTGCCTGTATGCGGCCGGCGCCATCGCGCTCGATGCGGTCGCAGACTCGACGTGCCAACCCCGCGAGAACGAGTTCGCCGTCCTGCGGTCCGGTTCGCAGTCCGCGCTGGTGCGCACGGTCGGCGACGAGTTCGTGCTGCTCGGCCACCAGGGCCTCGAGCCGTGGGGCCTGCGACCCCGCAACAAGGAACAGCGCTTCGCGCTCGAACTGCTGCTCGATCCCGACGTGTCGGTGATCGCGCTCGACGGTCGGGCCGGCACCGGCAAGACGCTGCTGGCAATCGCCGCCGGCCTCGAGATGGTGGTCGAACAGCAGCGCTACGAGCGGCTTGCCGTCTACCGTCCGCTCGTTCCGGTCGGGCGCGCCGACGTCGGATTCCTGCCGGGCGGCCTGGACGAGAAGCTCGACCCGTGGATGTCGGCAATTCACGACGCGATCGTCGCGTTGACCGATCACGGAAACAGCCGCGACGCCCGCGGGTTGATCGACGAACTCACCGACCGCGGGCAGCTGTCGCTCGAATCGGTGACGTTCCTGCGCGGGCGCTCGCTGCAGCGCCAGATGGTGCTCATCGACGAGGCCCAGAACCTGGAGCCCACGACGCTGCGCACGATCCTGACGCGAGTCGGCGAGGGCACCAAGGTGATCTTCACCGGCGACACGAGCCAGATCGATGCGCCGTACCTCGGCGAGAACAACAACGCGCTGAGCGTGCTCACGTCGGCGTTCGCCGACCAGCGGTGCTTCGGCCACATCACGCTCACCGCGTGTGAGCGCAGCGACGTGGCAAGCCTCGCCGCCGAGCTGCTCTGACGCCCGCTCGGAGCCGCTGCACCGGTCGTCCGTCGTCGTTCATCGCGGCCGAACGACGAAACCCCTGGTCAGCCCCCTTGTCTTTGCCGACGACATCATTTAGTATTAAATACATCGTCCGGTCTCCCCCCGACCGGACGAACACTCGCAAACGGCAGGGGCTAGGAGCCAGACGCATGGCCATCATCGACATCGACATCCAACGTGAGCAGCACGCCCAACCGGGCGCTCACGAATGGCGAGACGAGGCCAACTGCCGAGGCAACACCCGCTTGTTCTTCCCGCCCAAGGCCGAACGCCCGCAGGCGCGCGCTCGGCGAGAAGCCAAGGCGCAGCGCCTCTGCGACGCCTGTCCGGTCGTCGAACCGTGTCGCGAGTTCGCCCGCGAGAATCGCGAGTACGGCTTCTGGGCCGGCGAATCGGAAGAGGATCGCCACCTGCTCGGGTTCACCGTGTCGGCCCCGATCGGCATTCGCGCTCGCCATCACAGCACGGCCTGCTGAACAGCGACCAAGCGTCGACGGCGAACGCTCCCGGCTGCGTGGCCGCTGCGGCGGAACACCCCGCTCCGACGGGGACGAACGCCGCCGTCGCGTTCGCAGCATCTCTGTGACACCCCCTGTCTAGGGTGGTGCACATGGCCCTCCCGAACTTCGCCGTCGTCGACGTCGAGACGTCCGGGTTGAACACGCGCCGCCACCGGGTCCTCCAACTCGCCGTCGTCACCGTCGACGCCGATGGGACCGTCCTCGACGAGTGGGACACCTTCGTCAAGTTGCGCTGGCCGCTGGGGCGCGTCGGCCCGACCCACATCCACGGGATCACGCGGCCGATGTTGAAGCACGCACCCAGACTCGATGCCGTGATGGGCGAGCTCGGGACGCGCATCGGCGATTCGATCTTCGTGGCCCACAACGCCCGCTTCGACGGTGAGTTCCTGCTCAACGCGGCGCAACGCAGCCGGTCGAACACGGCGCTCACCGCATCACTCGAGCGCCGCCTCTGCACGCTGCGCATGTCACGCCGACTCGACCCCGAGCGAGTCCGATCGCACCGTCTCGTCGACCTCTGCGATCGCTACGGCATCTCGCTCGACCGGCCACACGAAGCTCGCTCCGACGCCCTGGCAACGGCTGCGGTACTCCCTCACCTGTTGCAGGCCCACGAGGTCAACGACATCGACGACCTCGAGCCGTTCTTCGACCGACCTCGCCCGGCGGCACGGACGCGGGCCTGACCTCGGTCAGCCGTAGTTCGCGAGGATCGACGCCGCGAGGCGCTGCGCGCCCGCTCCACCATCGCCCGGTTCGAGCACCTCGGCGTGCGGTCCGAGCCGCACGAGCAACCGGTCGAGCCACCACTGACTCGCGACCGGCAGCGTGACGTCGACTCGCCCTGCGGCACCTCGACCGGTGACCGGCTCGACCCGGTCGACGGGATACCGGTCGATGATCCACTGCGCAGCGGGAGCGAGTCGCAGCTGTGCCCGGGGAAGGTCCGCGTCCGCGAAGAACGACTCGGGGGCGGTTGCATCCGGATCGAGCGGATGGACCTCGCCCGTTCTCGTCACGGATTCGATGCGGTCGATGCGGAACGTCCGGCGCTCACCGGAACGGTCGTCGTCGGCCAGGAGATACCAGTTGCCGGTGCTCGCGAACACGTGACGTGGGATCACCGTGCGCTGCGACACCTCCCCACGGGCCGGCGAGTAGTAGCCGATGCGCAACTCGGCACCGGCGCCCACCGCATCGATCAGTTCGTCGGCGCCGTCCGGCCGCTCGAGGTCGACGACGACCCCAGCGGTGCGGTCGACGTCGGCACCGAGCCCGGCAACGCCGAGCGCCTCCGCGAGCTTGCCGAGCCCGCGTGCGAGCGGACCCTCGGGATCGGCACCCGGGAGCTCCATCGCCGTCCGCGCCGACGCCAGCAGGGCGAAGCCTTCGGGCGCCGTGAGCCGCAGCGGGCGGGTGAACAACCGGGGCACGCCGACGAACACCATCCCTTCGTCGACGAACACGTCGATCATCTCGTCGACGTACGGCGGCAGCCCACACATCGCGACGAGCTCCAGGTCCTTCGTGACCTGGGCCTCGGTCAGACCGAATCGCTCGGCCACCTCGGCGAGCGGCACTTCGCCCGCCTCCATCAGCCAGGGCAGCATGATGAGCAACTGGCGCAACCGGTCCTGCGCGTTGCGTGGGCCCGCCCGACCGGCGCTCATCGCTCGGCCCCGGCATCGACGTCGGCGGTTCCGGCCACGCGGCGCAGCCACTCCACGATGTCGTCACGCACATGAGCAGGACCGAGCACCACCGCGTGGTCGACCAGCCCGATCACCCACGAACGGAAGGCGTCGAGATTGGTTGCCGGTACGAGCACGTCGATCGAGCCGTCAGGGTGTCGGGCGACGACACGGTCCGCGCCGAGTTCGCGTTCGGTGGCCGGCGCCCGCATCGCCGACACGCGCACGGTCGCTTCGACGGCATCGTCGATCGCGTGACCGATCTGCTTCGGATCGGCCGGGAAGGCCGTCCGGGGGTCGAAGTCGATCGGCCGTTCGAATGCGTCCGCCTCACCGACGTCGATCTCCCCGTCGAAGCGATCGATGCGGAACGTCCGCTTGGCGTCGCGCAGCCGGTCGTGGCCGACGAGGTACCAGAACCCTCCCCGCAGCAGCACCCCCCACGGCTCGACCGTCCGCTGCTCACCCCGATAGGTGAACGTGACCGGTGACCGGGTCGCCACGGCGGAACGGATCATCGGCAGTTCGGGACGGTCGGGCAGCACCGCCGACACCGGCGGCCGATCCACCGATTCGGCCCCACCGCCGAGCTTGAGCAGCGCCTCTCGGCCCACGCCCGAGTCGGTGCGGACCGTGGCGACCGCCACCTGCAGCGCCCGCATCTCGTCGGGATCCAGGTCGAGGTCATCGAGTTCGTAGCTCGCTCGGTCGATTCGGTAGCGCGTCTGCCCGGCGAAGCGGTCTCCGGTCTGGACCTCCATCTCGATCGGTACGCCGATCTCGCGGAGCGCCGCCTTGTCCCGCTCGAACGCCTGACGCCGCGGCTTCTCCTCGCTCGGATACTGCCCCTCGAGCGCATCGGCGATCTCGCGCAACGACAATCCCCGCCGGGTCTCGAGCAGCACGGCCAGCAGATTCGTCAGTCGCTCCACCCGGTCGGCCATCGAGCTCAGGATAGGTCCGCCTCCTCGGCCGGGCGCGGTGATCCTGCTCGTACAATGACCGGGTGGCCGCCCCCCTCTTCGACGTCGACACCGTCCGCGCCGAGTTCCCGCTGCTCACCGACCGAAAGATCGACGACGCCCGCCTCGTCTATCTCGACTCGGGCAACACGTCGCAGAAACCCCGCCGCGTCATCGATGCGATGTCGACGTTCATGGAGCAGAGCTATGCGCCGATCAACCGGAGCTCGTACCGCCTCGCAGGCGAGGCGACCGAGGTGTACGAGGGGGCACGCCGTGCCGTCGCACGCCTGATCAACGCACCCTCCGCCGACGAAGTCGTCTTCACGAAGAACGCCACCGAAGCGATGAACCTGATCGCGATGGCATGGGGCCGAGCGAACCTCCACGACGGTGACGCGGTGGTGCTCACCGAGATGGAGCACCACGCGAACATCGTGCCGTGGCAGATGCTCGCCCAGGAACGAGCGATCGACATCCGCTGGATCGGGCTGACCAGCGACGGACAACTCGACCTGACGAACCTCGACACCCTGCTCGACGGGGCAAAGGTGCTGTCGTTCACCGCGATGAGCAACGTGCTCGGCACGATCCCGCCGACACAGCAGCTCTGCGCGGCCGCACATGCCGCCGGGGCGATCGCCGTCGTCGACGCCTGCCAGTTCGTGCCACACAACGTCACCGACGTGCAGGCATGGGACGCCGACCTCGTCGCGTTCTCCAGCCACAAGATGTGCGGGCCGACCGGCATCGGGATGCTGTGGGGGAAGATGGAGATCCTCGACGCCATGCCACCGTTCCTCGGCGGCGGCAACATGATCGACACGGTCACCTTCGACGGGTTCACCACGGCGCCGGTGCCGGCCAAGTTCGAGGCCGGGACACCCGCGATCGTCGAGGCTGCCGGACTCACCGCCGCCATCGAGTTCCTCGAAGAACTCGGCATGGCCAACATCCGCCAGCACGAGATGCACCTCACCCGGTACACGCTCGACACACTCCAGCGACCGCTTCGGCGACGAGATCACGATCTACGGCCCGGACAACGTCGAGCTCCGCGGCGGCGTGTTCAGCTTCGCGTTCCGCGACCTCCACCCGCACGACGTGAGCCAGGTGCTCGACGAGTCGAACGTCTGCGTGCGCGCCGGCCATCACTGTGCCAAGCCGTTGATGAAGACGCTCAACGTCAACGCGACCACTCGGGCGAGCGTGTACCTCTACAACGACGAAGCCGACATCGATGCACTGGCCGACGGCCTCGACGGTGCAAGCGATATCTTCGGCTTCTGATACCAGGCCAGAATCGGCACGGATCGAACCAGTCAGGAAGTCGTGATGCCAGGACTTGAAGACCTCTACCGTGAGATCATCCTCGACCACTACCGCACGCCCCGCAATCGGGGTGAGCTCGAGACACCCCCGGCGACGAAGGTCGACGGCCACAATCCGTTGTGCGGCGACGAGATCACCGTGTACCTGCAGGTCGAAGGCTCCGGCGACGACGCCGTCGTGACCGACGTGAAGATCGGCGGGCAGGGCTGCTCGATCTCGCAGTCGTCCGCGTCGATGATGACGGGCGTGGTCATGGGCAAGACGGTCGGCGAGATCCGTGCGGTGACCCGCCGGTTCAAGACGATGATGGGTCTCGACGACATCGAGGCGCAGACCGGAGACGACGAGGTCGATCTCGGTGACCTCGAGGCGCTGCAGGGCGTCGTGAAGTTCCCGGTGCGCATCAAGTGCGCCGTGCTCGGCTGGAACACGCTGTCGAGCGCCCTCGACGAAGCCCTCGCCACCGAGTGAGCTCGTCGCTCCCACCCGACGTTGCCGCGGCGCGCATCCGCGTCGGTCAGGCCTACCGATCGCTCGGTCATGCGATCGTCGGACATCACGTGTCGGCCGACGACCTGAACGCGCTCGCCGACCGCTTGGAGGGTGAAGCGAGCAACGTCCGCCTCGGCGAACATCGTGTGCGCAGCCTCGAACGACCGTCGGGCGACTGGGGCCCGAGCCCCGCCGACGGCGAGGAGATGTTCTCCTTCGACGAACGCCCGATCTCCGGACGAGCGGCGCCGTACGGCCTCGACGTGCGCATCGTCCGCGACGGCGACGACGCGGTCGGGCTACGTGACGCTCGGCTCGGCACACGAGGGCGCACCGGGTCGGAGCCACGGCGGCATCGTGTCGGCGCTCTTCGACGACGTCTACGGCTTCATCCTCACGATCCTCGGCCAGCCGGCGTTCACCGGCACGCTGACCATCCGGTACGAGCAGGGCGTCCCGATCCACGAGCCGCTCGAGTGCCGCGTCCGACTCGACAGCGCGTGACGGCCGCAAGCTGCTCATGTCGGGCGAGCTCACCGGGCTCGGTGCCGGACGGTGAGCCGACGGTCTTCACGCGGTCGACCGCGGTGTTCATCGCGATCGACGAGGCGGCGTTCGGCGCCAGCGCTCGCCCGTGACCGAGCGTCACCGTCTACGTTCACGGCGATGAGTGACGCGCCCACACTCCCCACCGCCGATTCGATTCCCGCGCAGGTCGACACATCACGGTCGACTGGCTCAACGCCGTCCTCGGCGACGAGTTCGGCACGATCGATTCGATCGAGGTCGACCACTTCGGCGAGGGCGTCGGCATCCTCGGCGAACTCGCCCGGCTCTCGCTCACCTACGCGCCGGGCGAGTCCGGGCCGCCGACCATCGTCGCCAAGTGTGCGTCACCGTCAGCCGAGAACCAGTTCCTCTCGATCGCGATGGGCTTCTACCTCCGCGAAGTCGCGCTTCTACCAGCACATCGCCGACGGCGTCGACATCCGGGTGCCGCGCCCCTTCCACGCGGCGGCGTCGGAGACCGGCGTCCCGTTCGTGCTCCTGATCGAAGACATCGAGGGCGCGACGACGCCCAATCAGCTCGACGGGATCTCGGTCGACGAGGCCCGCCGCATCATCGCGAGCATCGTGCCGCTGCACACCCAGTTCTGGGGCACCGACGAGGTCATGTCGCTCGACTGGCTCCCGCCGATGAACAACGACAGTACAAGGGCGGCCAGCCGATGGCGACCGCAGCGTTCCCGTCGTTCGCCGAACACTTCGGCGACCGGATCCCCGCCGACATGCTCGAGACGATCCGGGTCGCCTGCGAGCGGTACGCCGAACTGCTCGACTACACCGTCACGGTCGGGACGCCGACGTTCACCCACACCGACTGTCGGGCCGAGAACTATCTCTTCGGCGGCCCCGACGGCGACGACGCGACCACGGTGATCGACTTCCAGCTGTCGACGCGTCACGTCGGCATGTGGGACGTGACCAACCTGCTCGCCGGGTCGATGGATCCCGACCTCCGGCGAGCGCACGAGGCCGAGCTGATCTCCGACTACGTCGACCAGGTGCGTGCTGCCGGGATCGACTTCACGGTCGACCAGGCGATGAAGGAGTACCGGATCTGCCTGCTCCAGCAGACGACCGCGCAGGTGATCACCAGCGATCTGCGAGGGCGGCAACGAGCGCGGCGCCGCACTGCTCGAGCAGCTGCACCTCCGGCCGGTGCTCGCAGCGATGGACAACGACGTCCACACCGTCCTGAACGACTTCTGACTCCTGGTCCGTGAACTGTCGAGCGGCGCGCCGAGCACGGAACGGTGAGGCCGCCGGAGTGGTGACTTCAGTTGGCGGCCAGCACCGCCGCTTCGACCGGCTCGTACAGCAGCGCAGCGAGGTTGCCACCGACCCCTGTGTTCGCCTCAACGACCAGGTAGGCGCCGAAACCGTCGTCGAGGTCGAGCCACGGAACAGTGCCGTACGCACCGTTGTCGCTGATCCGCCCGCTGTCGCGATCCACCCACCACCCCATGCCGTAGCCGGTCGTCGCGTCTCCGGCATCGCCGTCGTACACCTCGGCGATCCGATCGGCGTGCATCCGATCGATCGCCTCGCTCGACACCACCTGCGCGTCGCCGCACATCCCACCCCGGAGCTGCATCAGCATGAGTTGCCCGTAGTCGGGCACGGTCACGTACGCACCACCCTCGGGGTTCGGGTTCTCGGTCGCCGCGAGTATCGACGGATCGCTGTTGAACTCGACGGGATAGTCGAACCCGCCGGCCCCGATCTGCGCGAAGTGATTGTTGTACCGGAGTGACTCGAGCCCACACGGTTGCGCCACGAACTCGTCGACCAATTCTGCCCATGTCTTGCCGGATGCGGCCTCGGCAACCGCGCCGGCGACGGTCCACTGGGCACCGCCGTAGCGGAACTCCGTATCGGGCTGGATCACGTCGGCATCGTCCTCGGCCGTCGTGAAGATCTGCTCGGCGCACTGCTGCAACGTGCCCGTTGCGATGTACTGACACAGGTATGGGGCGTACGTTGGATCGGGAAGCAACCCGACGAGGCCTGAGCTGTTCGAGATGAGCTGGGCCGGGGTCACGTCCGGGTTGCCGACGCCCCACTCGACGACATCGGCGACGGGTGCGTCCATGTCGAGCATCCCATCGTCGTCGAGCCGCCACAGGACACTCGCCGAGATCATCTTGCTCGACGATGCGATCAGCGAGATGCGATCGGCATCGAACTCGCCCCAGTACTCCTCGTGCACGACGCCATCGTCTCGATCGACCACGATCAGGCCGGCGCCGTTCAACCCTTGTTCGGCAACGAAGCCGTCGACGATCGGCCCGATCGCCGAGAAGTCGTACACCGCTGGTTCGTCTGCTTCGGGTGCAGCGGTATCCACGGGCGCGGTCGGTCTCGACGCGGCTCGGTCGCTGCCGGCTCGGTGACGACCGGCGTTCGCTCGCCGCCGGTTCGGTCGACGCCGGTTCGGTCGCATGCCGGTTCGGTCGATGCCGGTTCGGTCGATGCCGGCTCGGTGGACGAGGGGTCGGTCGATGCGCTCTCGTCTCCGTCGCTGCTCGAACAGGCCGCGCCGATCAGCGCAGCGGCGGCCAGGAACGTCAAGAGTCGTCGGGCTCGCATCGGGTCAACCTAGGTCAAGACGCCGGTGCCGTCCGAACGGCGTCAGCCCCGACGAAGGTCGACGACCACACCGCCACTCACCTCGGCGAGCCGGTCCGGGGCGATCCCGAACACGTCGTTCCACGTGCCCGCAGCAGCCCAGACCTCGTCGTACTGCAGGAGGTCGGGGTCGATGAAGATCCGCAGCGGCGTGTCGTGCCCGAACGGCGGCACGCCTCCGATCGGAAAACCCGTCGCCGACCGAACGGCGTCCGCGTCGACCCGCGCACACTGTGCCGCACCCGCCGCTGCGGCGAGCTTCTGCTCGTCCAACTGGTTCGCCCCGCTCACGTACGCCATCACCAGCTCGAGGTGGCCGTCCGGATCACCCGACGCAACACCGAAGATCAGGCTCTTCACGATCTGGCCCACCTCGACACCGATCGCGTCGGCCGCGTCCTGGGCGGTCTTCGCTCCCTGCGGGTAGCTGCGCGGCACGACCTCGACACCGAGGCGGCTCCCGGCTTCGATCACCTTGACGACGTTGCGGTGCAGTCGGGATGGGTTCGTCAGACATCGCCAGCCACGCTCGCCGGGCCGGCCACGAACAGGATCGAGGCGCCCACCGCACACAGCGCGGCGGCCGAGACATACGGCAACTCGTAGGAACCGAACACGTCGTAGAGCCACCCGATCAGCAACGGGCCGCCGGCGACCCCGACGATGGTGATCGCCTGCGAACGGCCGAAGATCCGCGGGTAGTCGAGCACGCCGAACCGCTCGGCGATGAGGAGCGGCTGCATCATCAACAGGTTGCCGATCGTCATGCCGAACAGGATGATCGACGAGAAGATGAACACGGTCGACTGCGAGAGTCCGACGCCCACGAGCGCAACCGTTTGCATCGCGGCCACGATGACGGTGAACTGCATCATCGGCATCGAGCTGACGAGCCGTCCGCCGACGAGTCGGGCGACGACCGACGTGGCAGCGAGCGCGGTGATCGCGAACTGCGCGGTCCGCTCATCGGTGCGATCCTCGACCAGTTTGACCAACTGCTGGATCCCACCGACCTGCGACCCGAGCACCAGCACGTATCCGTAGGTGACCGCCCGGTAGAAGCGAGTGTCGCAGCGCGTCGGTGTAGGCCGTTCCGGTGGGTGGCGGCGGCTCCTCGCCGATCGCAAGACGCTCGCCGTCGGGAGCGAATCCGTCGGCGACCGGATCCGGGCGCACGAGAAACAGCGTGACGGGCACCGTCGCCGCGACGAAGATCAGGCCCAACCACGGCGTGCTCGCCGCCAGTCCGTTGTCGTCGATGAGCCGCTTCGCGACCGGCGTCAGCACGATGCCGCCGACCGACAGCCCCGTCGACGCCACCGAGAGCGCCACCGAGCGACGCCGATGGAACCAACGGGTCACGACCGTCGTGGTCGGGACCAGTCCGCACAGCGCGTACCCGATGGCGAACACGGCGTAGGCGACGTACAGCTGCCACTGCGAGGTGACCTGCCCGACCGCGGCGAGCGAGCCGCCGCTGATGATCGCGCCGGCGATGATGACGGCGCGAACGTCGTACCGGGCGATCAGCCGGGCAGCGACGAGCCCGAAGAGTCCCCCGACGATGAAGAAGATGGTGACGGCGAACGAGATCGAGCTGAGCGGCCAGTCCTGCTCCTTGCTGAACGCGTTGAGGTAGACCGACAGGCCGTAGAACGCGAGGCCGGCGTTGACCAGCAGCACGAAGAAGCAGCCGGCGACGACGCGCCAACCGGGGAACTTCGGCAGCGAGGCGGCCTCGACGGGCAACTCAGTCGAGAAGGTCATCGATCGCTGCTGCCATCGTGCGGTCGTTGTCCGTGACCGTGTTGCCCGCGTCGTGGGTGGTCAGCTTGATCGACACGCGGTTGTACACGTTCGACCACTCGGGATGGTGCTGCAGTTCCTCGGCGATGAACGCCACCCGCACCATGAACCCCATCGCCTCGCGGAACGATGCGAACGTGAAATCTCGGTGCAGTGCGCCGTCACGCTCGTCCCAGCTCATCGGCCGATCGTACGGGCCGATCTCGGACGCTCACGAACCGTCGGGAGACGAGTCAGCGCTTGCGCTTGAAGATGCGGGAGAACAGGCCCCGCTTCTGGTTGCGTTCTGCCTCGACTTCGGCACGAACGTCAGCGCCGATGGCATTGACGATGTCCTCGGCGGCATCGAGCACCGCCGCCGCGGAACCGTCGTCGAGGCCGCCGGGCTCGGGGGGCGTGGCCCCCACGGTGAGACTGCCGTGCGTCCAGGCCACGTCGGCGAGGCGACGCTCGTACTTCGGGCAGTTCTCCGGGCAGCGCCACGGCGCATCCGGGGCGAGGTCGAGATTGCACTTCCGGACCGTGTCACCGTTCGGGTACGACCGTGATTCGAAGTTCTTGCACTCCGTCCGCATCGGCATGCTCGAATCCTATTCGTCCGCCTCCCGCTCACACCCGCACGACAGATGTTGGTCGGTGCCAGGCACCGGCCAACGTTCTCAGGCGGCGGGTTGGTCGGCGGCGGGGATCGCTTCGGCGGGCGCGGCGTCGGCCTCGATGAAGATGCACTCGCCGGGACACATCTCGGCGGCGTGGATCACGCTCTCGACGTGGCGGGCGGGCACCGCGGCGAGGCTGCCCGATCCGCCCGGGTCGTTGAGCGGCTGACCCGCCTCGGCGACGTAGGCGATGCCGTCCTCCAGTTGGACGAACACATCGTCGCAGTGGTCGACGCAGATGCCGTCGCCGGTGCAGAGGTCCTGATCGATCCAGACACGCATGACAGCGAGGGACGGTAGCGCTCAGCACGTACATTGACTCGACCGTGACCCAAGACAATCCCCCTCCCCCGCCGAACGTCACATCGCCGACCACGCCGGCCGCTCCGGTCGCTCCCCGCCGGCCACATCGCTGGCATCGCCCCACCGGCGACGTCGACGATCACTACGCGTGGATGCTCGACGTCGAGGACCCTGAATTCCTCCAGTACCTGCACGACGAGAACCGCTACGGCGACTGCGTGGTTCGACGCCCACGGCGCCACCGTCGAGCGATCTTCGACGAGATCAAGTCCCGCGTCCAGGAGACCGATCAGTCGACGCCGGTGATGAACGGCGGTTGGTGGTACGTCAGCTCCACCGTCGAGGGCGAGAACTACCCGCGCCACCATCGGGGGCGGACGGCGGACACGGCCACCGAACACCTCCTGCTCGACGAGAACGTCGAAGCCGCTCGCCTGGGGGCCACCGACTACTTCGACCTCGGCGCGTTCGACGCATCCCACGACCACACGATGTTCGTCTGGTCGACCGACACGACCGGCGACGAGCGCTACGACCTGCGCATCCGTCGTTTCGACGGCGAACGCCATGTCGACCTCGACGACCACGTGACCGACGATCGCCAACGCCGGCACCGCGTGGTCGGCGGACGGCGCCTGGCTCTTCTACGTGCGTGCGGACGATCAGGAACGACCGTTCCAGGTCTGGCGCCATCGACTCGGCACCGCGGCCGACGACGACCAGCTGGTGTTCCAAGAGGACGACGAGCGGTTCTTCGTCGAGATCGGCGAGACCCGTTCCGACGCGTGGATCGTGATCCACTGCGGCTCCAAGACCAGTGCGGAGGTCCGCCTGCTCCCGTCGGCGACCCCGCTGGCCGACCCCATCGTCGTGCAGGCCCGCGCCGACGGCGTCGAGTACCAGGTCGACGACTGGGGCGACCGTCTCGTGATGGTCACCAACGCAGGCGGCGCCGACGACTTCGCGTCCTGGCGGCGCCCAACGATGCCGACTGGACCGACCGGGCCGCATGGACCGAGCTGATCCCCCACGAGCCCGGCCGGCGGATCATCGGCGTCGAACCGTTCGAGCACCATCTCGTCGTCTACGAGTGGAGCGACGCCCAGCCGCGACTGCGGCTGCTCCGACGGAACGGCTCCGAGCAGATCATCGACGTCGACAGCGAACCGCACGACGTGAACCTGTCGGCCAATCCCGAGTGGACCTCGACGACACTGCGATTCGCGATGCAGTCGATGACCACGCCGGGCACGCTCTACGACGAGGACCTCACCACCGGGAAGCGGACGCTGCTCCGACAGGTCCCGACGCCCAACGTCGATCTCGACGCGTACGTCGCGAGCCGGATGTGGGCACGGTCCGCGGACGGCACCTCGGTGCCGATCGACATCGTGCGCCACGTCGACACGCCGACTCGACGGAACGGCACCGGGGTGTCTGTACGGCTACGGCTCGTACGAGGCCTCGATGCCGCCGTGGTTCTCGGTGGCGCGACTGTCGCTCCTCGACCGCGGCATGGTCTGGGCGCTCGCTCACCCGCGTGGCGGCGGCGAGCTCGGACGGCAGTGGTATCTCGACGGCAAGCTCGAGCACAAGCAGCACACCTTCGACGACATGATCGCGTCGGCCGAACACCTCATCACGACCGGCGTCGTCGCGCCGGGGCGCCTCGCGATCCGCGGCGGGTCGGCCGGCGGGCTCCTGGTCGGCGCGTGCATGACCCAGCGTCCCGACCTGTTCGCCTCGGTCGTCGCCGAGGTCCCGTTCGTCGACATCGTCAACACGATGAGCGATCCCGACGCTGCCGCTCACCGTCACCGAGTGGGAGGAGTGGGGCGACCCGCGCTCGCGAGCCGTTCGCCTCGGTCATGCTCGCCTACTCGCCGTACGACAACACGGTCGCCGGCGGACTATCCCGCCGTGTACGTCACCGCCGGACTGCACGACCCACGCGTCAGCGTGCACGAACCGGCCAAGTGGGTGGCCCGGCTCCGCGAGACGAACACCGGCGATCGCCCGATCGTGATGCGGACCGAGATGGGCGCCGGGCACGGTGGTCCGACGGGCCGCTACGACGCGTGGCGCGACGAGGCTCGCACGCTCGCGTTCCTGCTCGCCACGACCTGACCGGCGGTCCGACCCGCAGAGCGTCAGCAGCAACGCGAGCGCGGCCACCGCCATCAGGGCGAGGTTGCGCACGACGTGTCCGCCGCCGATCGGCTTGGCCGACCACGCGCCGAAACACGCGCACGGCGGGCGTCGGCCCTGTCGCAGCTGCGCGGCGATCATCACGGTGAACACGGCGAGCAGCGCGATCGCCACCAGCGCCATGAGCGGGCGCGCGACCTGTACGACGAGCAGCGCCCCGACGACGAGCTCGAACCACGGCACGATCGGGATCGTCCAGCTCGGCGCGCCCAGGCCACGGGCCTGCGACGGCCAGCTGTCCCGAGCCGCCAGCTTCGAGGCGCCGGCCACGACGAACGCGACGCCGACGATCACGGCGGCGACGACGGCGACGAGTCTCCATGTCCGAGGACGACTCAGAGCGCGACGGTGACGCCCTCGCGGGCGCCGAAGACGTGGACACCGGCGTCGGCACCCGACGTCGCAGCATCGGCGACGAGCCCGTCGAGTTCGTCGTCGTGGTGCGCGGGGTCGTGGTGGAAGAGCGCCAGCTGACGCGCTCCGGCCTCGGCCGCCATCCACACGGCGAAGTCGATGGTGCAGTGGCCCCAGTCGCACTTCATCGCGAACTCGGTCTTGGTGTACTGCGCGTCGTGGATCAAGAGGTCGACGTCTCGACACAACTCGATCGCACCGCGGTGGCGATGCGAACGAACCGTCGCACGGCATCTGGTGATCGCTGAGGTAGGCGACCGAGGCGCCGTTCCATTCGATGCGGTAGCCGAGCGTGCGCCCGACGTGCGGGATCGATCGAGACATCACGTGGATGTCGCCGGCCGCGCCGCCGTCGATGACGAACTCGTCGTCGATCAACTCCTCGAACTCGATCGTTCCGGGGAGGACCGAGAGGTCGACGGGAAACAGCGGCGGCCTGATCGTGTCGGCGAAGACCTGCTCGACCGACCGGCCGTCCTCCTGCACGGGGGCGTACATGGTGACGTGGGCCTCGGGGGCCAGCAACGGGGCGAAGAACGGAAGACCCTGGATGTGGTCCCAGTGCAGGTGGCTGACGAGGCAGGAACCGCGAAACGGCACCTCGGGAGACACCGTCCGGCCGAAGTAGCGCAGACCGGTTCCGAGGTCGAGCAGGATCGGATCGGCGCCCGGGATGTCGATCGACACGCACGACGTGTTGCCGCCGTAGCCGACGATGTCGGGTCCGTGGCACGGCGTCGACCCACGGACGCCGTGAAACGTCACCTGCATGCCCGCGGCGGCGGCGTCGTGCTCACGTGAATCCCCGATGTCGAGAACATTAGGCCCCGGTGAACTCCCAGCAGCAAGGGGACCTTGTGAAGTTGGTTACAACCCCGCTCCGATCGCCGGTGCGTCGCCGTTCTCCGTCCGACAGTACGGTCAGGACATGACGACCACCCGAACCGTTCACGGCCTCGACGTCGAGATCTCGTGCGTCGTCTCCGAGTCGATCGACGACCACGACCGTCCGCTGGCGGTCTGCATCCACGGCTTCCCGGACACGCCGCACACGTGGCGACACCTGATCCCGCGCCTCGAAGCGGCCGGGTGGCGCGTCGCGGCGCCGTTCCTCCGCGGCTACGCCCCCAGCGGCGTGCCGGTCGACGGCTGCGTCCAGACGGGCGCCTCCGTGCTCGACATGATCGCAGTGCACGATCAGCTCGGCGGCGACGGACGAGCGGCGATCATCGGCACGACTACGGCGCCATGATCGGGTACGGGGCCGCCGTTCACGAACCGGATCGCTGGGCGCAGCGTGGTCGCGATGGCCGTGCCGCCGGGACCGGCGCTCCTGAATGCGTTCATGACGAACCACGATCAGATGAAACGGAGTTGGTACATGTTCTTCTTCCAACACTGGCTGGCGGACATGGTGGTTGCGGCCGACGACCTGGCGCTGATCGACACGATCTGGCGCGACTGGTCCCCGGGGTACGACGGCACCGACGACCTCGCAGCGGTCAAGGATTCGCTCCGCGATCCTGCCAACCTGGCCGCGGCGATCGGCTACTACCGAGCGGCGCTCAACGGCGTCGGCGTGCGCGACGACCTGGCTGCGGTGCAGGAGACGACCGGATCGATCCCCAGCCACCGACCCTGTACCTGCACGGCGCCGACGACGGGTGCATCGGAGCCGAGGTCGCCGAGTCCGCGCGGGATGACGTCGGGGCGAACGTCACGATCGAGATCGTCGCGGGCGTCGGCCACTTCCTCCATCTCGAGTCGCCCGACGTGATCAACAGCCGCATCGTGGAGTTCCTCGCATGAGCGACCCGCAGGCACCCCTCCTCCCCGACGGCATCGTCGTCGTCGTCAAACGAGAATGCGAGACCTGCCAGATGGTCGTCCCGGTCCTCGGCGAACTCGCCGAGGCGGTCGAACTGCACGTCTACACCCAGGACGACCCCGACTTCCCCGATGACCCGCCCGCGATCCCCGATTCCGATCTGGCCGTCAGCTGGTTCCACGACATCGAGACCGTCCCGACCGTGATCCGTTGCGCCGACGGAGTCGAGGTCGAGCGGACCGTCGGCTGGTCGCGCCAGGCGTGGGAGGAACTGACCGGCGTCGACGGGCTCGGCGCCGACCTGCCGCCGATGCGGCCCGGCTGCGGGTCGATGTCGGTCGACCCCGATCTGGTCGACGAGCTGCGCGTGCGGTTCGGCCGCTCGGCGCTGTCGTCACGTCGCGTCGAGGTGGCCGCCGCCGAGGACGAGTTCGAGATGATGTTCGCCCGCGGCTGGACCGACGGTCTCCCGGTGGTCCCGCCGACCGAGGAACGCGTGATGGCGATGCTCGAAGGGACGAGCCGAGCCCCGTCGCGACATCGTCGCCACGGTGCCGCCCGACCTCGACGAGATCACCGTCGAGAAGGTCGCGATCGCCGCGGTCATGGCCGGCTGCAAACCCGAGTACCTGCCGTGGGTGCTCACCGCCGTCGAGGCGGCCTGCAACGACGAGTTCAACATGCACGGTCTCCTGGCCACCACGATGCCGGTCGGCCCGGTCATCGTGTGCAGCGGGCCGGGCACACGTGCGATCGGGATGAACTCGGGCGGCAACGCGCTCGGCCAGGGCAACCGAGCGAACCTCACGATCGGACGTGCACTCCAGCTGGTCGTCCGCAACTTCGGTGGCGGTCGCCCCGGTGAGGTCGATCGGGCCACGCACGGCAACCCGGGCAAGATCAGCTTCTGCTTCGCCGAGGCCGACGACACGTCGCCGTATCGGCACGCTGGCCGGCGAGCACGGCATCGAGTCCGGGGTCGACGCGCTGACCGTGTTCGCCGGCGAGGGTCCGCAGGGTTTCGTCGACCAGTTGTCCCGTGAGCCCGAATCGCTGGCCGCGTCGTTGGCCATGCGACTGCAGGCGATCCAGCACCCGAAGCTGATCATGATGTTCGATGCGATCGTCGTGATGGGCCCCGAGCACGCCCGCGTGTTCGCCGACGCCGGCTGGGACCGCGAGCGCATCCTGGCGGAGCTGTACGCACACCTCAATCGACCCGGAGCCGACCTCGTCCGCGGCGCCCACGGCATCGCCGAGGGCCTGCCCGAGGCGTTCGCCGATGCCGAATCGCTGCCGAAGTTCCGGCCGGGCGGCCTGATGCTCACCTACGCCGGCGGCGGCGCCGGACTGTTCAGCCAGATCATCGCCGGCTGGGTGAACGGCGACAAGGGTTCGAAGCCGGTCACCCGCGCAGTGCAATACTGACCACGACCCTCCGGAGGCAGTGATGACCACGATTCTCGACCCGACCAGCGAACGCAACGTCGTCGAACGCGAGCGGCTCGCCCGTCCGGCATCGCTCGACGGGCTGACCGTCGGCCTGCTCGACATCTCGAAGCCTCGCGGCGACGTGTTCCTCGACCGCATCGAGGAACGACTCACCGGCATCGGCGCCAACGTCAAGCGCTACATCAAGCCGACGTTCGCCAAGCCGGCACCGGTCGACCTTCGCCACCAGATCGCCACCGAGTGTCAGGTGGTCATCGAAGCCTTGGCGGATTGAGGCAGTTGCACGTCGTGCAGTGTGCACGACATCAACGATCTCGAACTCCGTGGCATCCCGTCGATGTTCGTCGCATCCGACCAGTTCGTCGACGCGGCGATCGCCCAGTCGACGGCGCTCGGCTTCCCGGCGGTCTCGCGGGTCTTCACGCCGCATCCGATCCAGGACCGCACCGACGACGAGATCCTCACCTACGCCGACGTCGCGTTCGACCAGATCCTCGACACCCTCACGAACTGACCGTTGCGGAGTGGGTCTGACCCACTCCGCTACGCGCGGGCGGCGATGGCGGCTGCGGTTGCGAGGACTCGTCGGGCGTTGTCGACGTGGAGGTTCTCGATCATCCGGCCGTCGACGGTCACGACGCCCTTGCCGGCGGCGACCGCCTCGTCGAAGGCGGCGATGACCCGATCGGCGTACTCGACCTCGTCGGCGGACGGCGCCCACGTGTCGTTCGCCGGCTCGACCTGGCTCGGGTGGATCAGCGTCTTGCCGTCGAAGCCCATCTCCATGCCCTGCACGCACTCGGCGAGGAAGCCGTCGGGATCCTTCACGTCGTTGTAGACGCCGTCGATCACGACCTTGCCCGCTTCTCGTCCGGCGAGCAGCGCCGTCGCGAGATGCGGGAGCAGCGGATGGCGGCCCGGGCACGATCGGTGACCGCAGTTCCTTGGCGAGGTCGTTCGTGCCCATGATGAGCACCGCGACGCGGGGATGCGCGGCGAGCTCGCGGACGTCGAAGATCGCCGTCGGCGTCTCGATCATCGGCCAGATCTTGACGTCCGGCGAGGCACCGGCGGCATCGAGCCGCTTCGACACCTCGTCGATCGTCGCGAGCGAGTCGACCTTCGGGATCACGACCGCCGACGGATTCGCTGCGCCGGCCGCCGCGATGTCGACGGCGCCCCACTCGGTGTCGAGCCCGTTGCAGCGGATCGTGAGTTCACGGTTGCCGTACTCACCCGACTGCACCGCGGCCACGGCCTTGTCGCGTGCGTCCGGCTTCGCGTCCGGAGCGACGGCATCCTCGAGGTCGAAGATGATCGCGTCGGCCGGAATCGTCTTCGCCTTCTCGAGCGCACGCTCGTTGGCGGCGGGCATGTACAGCACGGAGCGGCGGGGTCGCAGGTCATCGGTCATCGTGGTTCTCCAATCGTTCGCGGACAACGTGTTCGTCGGTGCCTGTCACCGACGAACGTGGTGATCAGAAACCGTAGGTGGCGGCGAGCTCGGGATCGCGCTCCGACAGCGCTTGGCGAGTTCGACCACGACGTGGCACTGCTTGACCGACGCGTCGTCCTCCATCTTGCCGTCGAGCATCAGCGCACCGGTGCCGTCGCCCATCGCCTCGATCACCCGCTGGGCGTGCGCCACGTCGGCGGGGTCCGGGCTGAACACCTTCTTGGCGACGTCGATCTGCGCCGGGTGCAGGCTCCAGGCTCCGACGCATCCGAGGAGGTAGGCGTTGCGGAACTGGTCCTCGCAGGCGACCGTGTCCTTGATGTCGCCGAACGGCCCGTAGAACGGCAGGATGCCGTTCGTGACGCACGCATCGACCATGCGGGCGATGGTGTAGTGCCACAGATCCTGCTGATAGGTCGTGCGATCGGCGTGGATGTCGGTCTCGCCGTCGTCACCGACCGGCGGATCGTTGCGGACCAGATAGCCGGGGTGGCCGCCGCCGACGCGGGTGGTCTTCATCCGTCGGTTGGCAGCGAGGTCGGCGGGGCCGAGCGACAGACCCTGCATCCGCGGCGACGCAGCGCAGATCTCCTCGACGTTCGCGACGCCACGCGCCGTCTCGAGAATGGCGTGGACGAGCAGCGGCTCGGTCCGACCGGCCTTTGCCTCGAGCTGGGCCAGCAGCCGGTCGACGTAGTGGATGTCCTCGGGGCCTTCGACCTTCGGAATCATGATCACGTCGAGCGCATCGCCGCACTCGAGCACGGCCGCGGTGATGTCGTCGAGACACCACGGCGAGTCGAGTGAGTTGACCCGGGTCCAGAACTGGGTCTGGCCGAAGTTCGACGCGAAGTCGGGATCGTTGGCGACCTCGATCATCCCGGCGCGTGCAGCTTCCTTCTGATCGGCGGGCACGCCGTCTTCGAGGTTCGCGAGCAGGATGTCGACCGTCGGCGCGATCTGCGGCACCTTCGAGCGCATCTTCTCGTTCGACGGCGGGAAGAAGTGGATCATCCGGCTCGGCGGGAACGGGATCTCGGTCGGCGGGTTCGGGGCACCGACGGCGAGCGGACGGAAGAAGTCTTTGGCTGGGCGCATCACCCCCGACGCTAGATCCCGGCTGTCACCGACCGAGAATTCCAGTGGTGCGCCACCCGTCACGCCACCGGAACTCACCCCACCGCACCCCTCACACTCCCCGAGCGGAATTGTGGCGGATCGTGACGGCTCGCATCACGATCCGCCACAATTCCGAGAAGGAGGACGAGGAGGGCGGGTCAGTCGGGGAGCTGCAGGTGGTCGCCGGAGCGTTGGACGAGGCCGTCGTCGACGAGGCCGGCGACGATGTGGGGATCGAAGTCGCCGACGGGACGGCTGCCCGACTGCAGGGCGGCCAACACCCGGCCGCGGCGCTGTCGGTCGCTGCCCTCGAAGGGCGCCTGCGACGTGCTCACGCCGGCGGAGCCGACCGCCGGATCCGGAGCTCGGATGACCGGCGACGTGCCACGCGCACGACTCGGCGATCGGACACTCATCGCAGATCGGCTTCGGTCGACACACCAGTGCGCCCAGGTCCATGATCACCTGGTTCCACGTCCACCCGGCACCATCGGGCACGAACGAGTCCGCCGTCGCCTGCGCCCGCTTCGGCGTCAGGCGCTCGCCGCCGACCCGAGCGAGGACGCGAGCGATGTTCGTGTCGACGACGGCCACGTCGCGCTCGTACGCGAACGCCAACACGGCGCGTGCGGTGTACGGGCCGATGCCGGGCAGCGCGAGCAACTCGTCGAGGGAATCGGGAAGACGCCCGCCGTTCGACGCCGTGACGCGCACGGCGGTCTGCGTGGAGGTACTTGGCCCGGCGGGGATATCCCAACCCCTGCCAGAGCCGCAGCACGTCGCCGAGCGAGGCGCTCGCGCACCGCGCCGGCGTCGGGAACTCACCGAGGAACGCCTCCCACTTCGGGATCACGCGATCGACCTGCGTCTGCTGCAGCATCACCTCGGCGACGAGGATCGTCCACGGGTCGCGCTCACGACGCCACGGCAGATCGCGCATCCTCGGGACACCCCAGGCGAGGACCGGCCCGGGGTCGATCAACTCAGTCGGCCCAGACGTCGACGCCGTCGTACGGACGCGCCCGCTCGGGAGCCGCATCCCGCTTCCAGATCAGCACCTTGCGCTTGAAGTAGCAGACTTCCTTGCCGTCCTGATTGAAGCCCTTGGTCTCGACGGTGACGATGCCGCGATCGGGCTTCGACTTCGACTCCTTGACCTCGAGCACGCGGGTCTCGGCGTGGATCGTGTCGCCGTGGAACGTCGGGAACTTGTGCTGCAGCGTCTCGACCTCGAGGTTCGCGATCGCGGCGCCGGACACGTCGGGCACGCTCATCCCGAGGCACAGGCTGTACACCAGGTTGCCGACCACCACGTTGCGGCCCTGCACCGACTCAGCAGCGAACCAGTCGTTGGTGTGCAACGGATGGTGGTTCATCGTGATCATGCAGAACAGATGGTCGTCGTACTCGGTGATGGTCTTGCCGGGCCAGTGCCGCAGGACGTCTCCGGGGGTGAAGTCTTCGAGGTACCGGCCGAACGGGCGCTCATGAGTGGTCATGACAGGGCAACGTACCGGGCCTCACCGAACGCCATCCAAATCCGGCGGGGGCTCGTCCGGATCCGGCCCGTCCGGCGGACCGGGTTCCGTCGACGGCTCGTCCGGCGATGCGGGCTCCGTCACCTGGCCGCCGGCGGGCTCCGCATCGGACGCGTCGTCGTCGTCGGGCGCGGGGCGACGACCGAATCGCAGCGCGAAGTCGATCTTCGACTCGCCCGACGCCGCGCCGGTGCGCGCGAGCTCGCGCAGCCGTGCGAGGCGGTCGCGCCGCTCGATGCTCCACGGGCCGACCCGCAAGCTGAGATAGGAGAGCCCGCCGATCAGGATCGGGAAGAAGAACTGCGCGAGGCGATAGGACGCAATGCCGAGCCGCGCGTTGCTGTTGCTGAGCCCGAACCCGACGAGCGTCGACAGATACGCGAGGTCGACGTAGCCGAGTCCGCCGGGCGTGATCGGAACCGCCGCCAACAGGTTTGCCAATCCGAACGACACGATCAGCGCGTCGATGTCGAGGCTGCCGCCGAACGCGCGGAGGAACACCCACAGTGATGCCGCATCGACGAGCCAGTTCAACAAGGCGAAGATCACGACTCGCTTGAGGAGCGCCCGGTCGCTGACGAGGTCTTCGAGGCGCGTTCCGATCTGGCGAATCGCAGCGGCCATGCGATCGGGATCCGTCCGCAGCTTGCGGGCGACCCAGCGCGCGATCGACTCGGCGCGCTTCTGCCCCTCCATGATCCCGATCACGAGGAACGCCGCGATCCCGATCACGATGATGCCGACGAGCGCTGCACCGCCGTAGTACGGGTTGACACCGCGACGCGGCACCGACACGACGAGTCCGAGCCAGAACACGAGATTGAGCACGACCGCCGAGCCGATCCCGGCCGTGGCCAGCGCGAAGCCGGCGTCGGGGCCCTTGATCCCGGACAACGTGAGGAGGCGGTATCCGAGTGCGGAGCCGGCGGCGTTCCCGCCCGGCACCACGTTCGTCAACGCCCGAGTGCTCAGTTGGATCCGGAACATGCGCGTCGACGTGACCGTGTCGCCGGCGTCGCCCAGCGCCGCTTTGGTCAACAACGAGTAGAAGAACAGCGCGAGCAGCTGCAGCCCGAAACCGAGCGCGATCAGGAACGGGTTGAGCCGGCGCAGTTCGTCAGCCGCACTGAGCAGGTCCGGCAGGAGCCCGATCGCGAAGTACAGCACCAACGCGAGCAGCAACATCCGCACACCGAACTTGATCGGTCGCACGCGCGGCTTGACGGCGGGCTCGGCGTGGGGCACGACCGGCAACTCGCCGGTCGGCAACGCGTTGCGGTCCATCTCGAACGTCGCGTCGAATTCGTCGCGTCGGTCACCGTCGGTCACCAGTCATTACTAGCAACTCCGAGCAACCATGGGGAGCCATCACTGCCCGTGACCGCACGTGAGGAGCAACCACGCTTGCGTCATCGTCGGCGCCACTTCTTGAGCGGCTCTTGAGTCAAGACACGTGTCGACTCCCCCGAGGCACTAGGGGCAACACACAGTTGCCGGGCCGTTGCTGGCCTGTCACATTCACGAACAGCAAGGAGCTCACATGAGCAAAGTCAAAGCAGGCATCAAGTGGGGCGCAGTCGCACCCGCGTACAAGGCGGCTGCCGCCGCCGGAACGGTCGTGGCATTGATCGCCGCAACCGGCGCCCCCTGGAAGTGGGGCTGATCGTGTGATCGTCGGCCGTCGCATCCTGCGACGGCCGACACCCACCGCGCTTCGAAGCGAAACCATGTCAACCCCCTCCACATCAGGCGAGAAGCGTTCCTTCTCCGGGCTCGGCGCCACGATCGATGCGTTCATCGTCGTGCTCGCCGTGGCTGCCGCGGCGACCTCGTTCGCGCTCGGCTGGTTGGAGTTCTCACGCGGCTTCGACGTCAAGAACACGGCGCTCTTTGCATTCATCAGCGTGCTGCTGGTCGTCACGGAGGCGAAGTCGACGGTGATCGTCCGCCATGTGACCGGCGGCGTGGTCACGCCGAGCTGGGCCTTCGCGTTCACGCTCATGCTCCTCGGGTCACCCACCGGGGCCATCATCGTGATGGCCGTCGCGACCACGATCGCCGACACGCTGTCCGGTCGTCCGGCGTACAAGATCCTCTTCAACGTCGCCCAGATCTCGCTCTCGCTCGCACTCGGTGGTCTCGTCCTGATCGCGCTCGGCATCCGGGGCCCGCTGTTCACCGAGATCGAACTGCCGACCTACCGCGCGATCGCCATGATCCTCAGCGGCGTCGTCGTGTTCGGGACCAACGGCATCATCATCAGCCGCCTCCTCGCGTGGCTCGAAGGAGCCCGATTCCTCGAGATCATCCGCGGCAAGTTCCTCCTGTCGATGACCTCCGACGCAGCGATGCTCGCCATCGCACCGATCTTCCTCATCACCGCCAAGAACAACCTGTTGATGCTGCCCCTGATGGGAACCGCGACCTTCTTCGTCTACCAAACCGCACAGAACGCATTGCGCCGAACACACGAAGCGAACCATGACCCGCTGACGGGACTGCTGAACCGACGAGCGTTCACCGACCGCCTCAACGAGTTCTTCCTGACGGCGCCTCCCGACGGGGACTCCGCCTCGGTCTGGATCCTCGACCTCGACCGCTTCAAGGAGGTCAACGATCGCCTCGGCCACCAGACCGGCGACCACGTCCTCCAGGAGTTCGGCCGCCGACTCGTCGACCGACTGCCGGCGACGGCAACCGTCGCCCGCCTCGGCGGCGACGAATTCGCCGTGATGATCCCCGGCACCACCACCGACGGACGCTGGAGCACTCGCCCGACGGTGCGTCGACGCACTGGCCGAGCCGCTCGTCGTCGATGGATTTCCGATCTCAGCCGGCACCAGTATCGGGGTCGCCCACTATCCGACGACACGGTCGAACCCAGAGTGAGCTGCTCCACGCGGCCGATGTCGCGATGTACCGTGCCAAACGTTTCCGGACCGGCGTCGAGATCTACCGACCGTTCGGGGAAACCCAGGAGAAGGGTCGCGTCACCCTGCTCGCCGATGTCGCAGACGGGCTCGAGCGAGGCGACTTCACGGTGGAGTACCAGCCCCAGTTCAACCTTGCGTCCGGCCGCGTCGTCGGCGTCGAGGCGCTGCTCCGCTGGGATCACCCGAAGCACGGTCGGATCGGCCCGGGCGAATTCGTCTCACTCGCCGAACACACCGACCTCATCGGACCGATCACCGACTTCGTCATCTCCCGAGTCGATCGAGCAGATCGCACCGATCGACGGACTCCGAGTGGCGATCAACGTCTCGGCGCGCAACCTCGAGGACCGTCACTTCGCCAGCGGACTCCTCGAACGACTCGGCGACCGCGGCTTCGCCGGCAGATCGACTCGAGATCGAGATCACCGAGAGCGCTGCTGTCGCGTCGATCCCGAACGGACATCGGCAGTCCTCGACGAGTTGCGGGCAGCGGGCGTCCGCGTGTCGATCGATGACTTCGGCACCGGCTACTCCTCGTTCGGCACGCTCCGCGACATCACGGTGGACCGGCTGAAGATCGACCGATCGCTCGTACGTCGAGCCGCTGGGTCGACGCCCGACCGGCACATCGTCAAGGCGATGATCGAGCTCGCGCACGGTCTCGGGCTCGACGATCCTGGCGGAAGGTGTCGAGAGCCTGGAGGTGTGGGACGAACTGATCGCACTCGGATGCGACCGACGCGCAGGGGTTCTTGATGGCCGAACCGACGCCGGCGTCCGAGCTCTCGGCACTGGTGAACCATCGGTTCGAGCATCCGAGCAGTCGTCCGCACCTCACCCGAGCCGTATGTGCCGATCGTGAGGGTGTCCGGCATGATCGTCGTCGTCGCAACCGCTCGTGGGCATCCTCAGCGTCAAGCTCCGCGGGGGCCGGCTCAAGCGACTGGCCCAGGTCGAACTCCACTACATCTGGATCATCTGGCTGACGATCATCGTCCAGACGCTGATCTTCCAGGTGCGGCTACCGTTCCTGTCCGAGACCGATGGTCGAGGTGGTCCACCTCGGCACGTACGTTGCGTCGTTCGTCTTCCTCTGGCTGAACCGTCACATTCCGGGCGCTCTGCTCATCTGTGCCGGCGCAGCTGCGAACGCCGCCGCGATCTTCGCCAACGGTGGCGTGATGCCCGCAACCCGAACGCCTGGGAGAAGGCGGTCTTCCGATCGCCGCGGAAGGTCAGTTCGAGAACTCGAACATCACCGACGACGCGCACCTCGCATTCCTCGGTGACATCTTCTACATCCCCGAGGCATGGCCGTTGAGCAACGTGTTCAGTATCGGCGACATCGTGATCGTCATCGGTGGGACCTACTTCGCGCACGTGTGGTGTCGGAGGGCCCGATCGACCAACGCATGGCCCGCCCCGCTGCCGAGCGAACGCGTCGAGGGACCCTCCGTCGTCTCGGTCTGACGAACGTCGCGGTCACCGGCTGGGGTTTCGGTGGTCAGAGCAGTTCGGCGAGTCGGGCCAGACGCATCTGCAGTCCGCGACTGTGGGCGATGTCGGTCTTGCCGAGGTGGACGAGCACGAGATCGCGATCGGGGAACACGACGATGAACTGTCCCTCGTACCCGTGACACGCGAAGCTCCCCGGGAACGCCGGCCACAGCCAGAAGTGACGTCCGTAGTCCAGTCCCGAATCCGGATCATGCGCCGATCGAGTCCGGGCGTGGTCGCGCCAACCCACCGGGAGTATGCGCCGGCCGGCACCACACTCGGTGACCCCGTCGTGCAGGTACAGCTCACCGAAGCGGGCGAAGTCCCGAGCGGTCGCGTACACGTAGGACGAGCCGACGAAATCGCCGGCGTCGTCGAACTTCGCAACCGCGCTGTCCATCCCCACCGGGGCGAAGAGCCTCGAGGCGAGGAACTCGCTCACCGCCGCCTCCCGCTTCGTCGGATCACCACCCGGTCCGCCGACGACGACGTCGCCGACCAGGCGCGCCACGATGTTCGACGTACCCGACGAGTAGTTGAAGACCGCACCGGGTGGGTGGTCGAGCGGACGCGTGGCCGCATAGTGCCCGAAGCTCGGCTCGGTCCCGCCGAACAGCATCTCGATGCAGTGCGAGGTGGCACCGTCGACGTAGTCCTCGTTGAAGCGCAGTCCCGATCGCATCTCGAGGAGCTGCAGGAGCGTGATGGCGGCCGCGTCGCTCCCGACCCACTCGGGCACCGCGGCAGGGGCGTCGACCTCGAGCTTCCCGTCGGCGACGAGCAGTCCGACCGCGGCGTGCGTGATCGACTTCGCGATGCTCCACGAGAGCAGCGTCGAATCCGCAGTGATGTCTTCAGCGGACGCGAGTTCGTTGGCGGGTCGCCGCCCGTACCGCTCGGCGATCACCTCGCCACCGCGCACTGCGACGAAGGCGAGCGAGACGCCTGTCTCCGGGTCTCGGGTGAACATCTCCTCGACCACGTCGGTTGCCGTCGGCTTCGACATCGCGCCGACCCTAGCGAGCCGCGCATTGCGATCTGCGGGTCGTCAGACGAGACGTTCGGCGAGGCCGATCAACCCGGGGACGTCGTGGATGTCGACGTCGAGCAGCGGAAGCTCGATGATCGGCGCATCTCCCGCGAGCCGTTCCAGTTCGACGAGTTCCAGACGCTCCGCGTGCGCAAGTGTCGTCAGCTCCCGGTGCCATTCGAGTTGGTCGGCGAGCGGCCCCTCGGAGATGCCCGCGAGGAGCTTCTCGTCGTCGTCGGTGATCGGCTCGGGCATCGGATGGATGAGGTTGACGACCAGGCCCCCGAGCGGAAAGTTGCGCTCGGCGATCGCGTCGAGGAGGTGTTCGGCTTCGCCCACCGCCTCGGCACGCGGGCTCGACACGACCACGAATGCGGTGTCGTCGCCACGGAGCAGCTCGGAGACCTGCTTGGCTCGGTGCCGCAGCCCGCCTTCGATGTTCGCCAACGACCGGAAGAACTCGACCGTGTCCTCGACGATCTGTGGTCCGGCCAGTCGCTTGACCGCCCACAGGAACATCGACGAGGCCGCGTCGGTGATCTTCGCGAACGTACGTTGCCCGACGGTCAGGGTCCGGTACACCGGATGGCTGAGAAAGCCGACGAGCCGGTCGGGTGCTTCGAGGAGGTCGATCGCATGTCGGGACGGCGGCGTGTCGACGATCACGAGATCCCAGTCGCCGCTGACGTGGAGTTGGTGGAGCCGCTCGACGGCCATGTACTCCTGCGCGCCGGACAGCGAACCAGAGATCGCCTGGTAGACGGGGTTGTTGAGCACCGCCTCGGCCTGTTTGCGCGAGCCGGACTGCTCGCGGACGAGCCGGTCGAAGGTCTGCTCGGCGTCGAGCATCAGGGCCCACAGTTCGCCATCGGTCGCACGCTTCGTCACGCCCTTCACCCGATGCGGCTCGTCGGATGCAGCACCGTCGTCCAGGCCGAGTGCATCGGCGAGACGGCGCGCCGGATCCACCGTGACGACCACCGTCTTGCGCCCGGCGCGCGCAGCCGCCACACCCAACGCTGCTGCGGTTGTCGTCTTGCCGACGCCTCCGGGTCCGCACGTGAGGATCAGCTCCGACGTTCGGATCACCTCGGCGAGCGACGCAACGGTGTCGTCGGCTTCGCTGCGTTGCTCACGCGTCATCGGCCACCCCGCCATCTGCTCGGACCAGCTCATCGGCGATCACCGCGAGGTCGTCGGCATCGAGCCTCGGCGTGGCAAGACGCGGCAGCGTGATGATCAGCTCGCTGCGCTCCGCGGCGAGGCGAGCGATCTGCTCGCGCTGCTGGGCCAACCGACTGCGGCCGAACGCGGCTGCCGACTCGAGCGACACCTTGGCGGTGTCGGAGAGCTTCAACTTGTGGGAGCGAGCGGCCATCGCCGGGGTCTTGTCGAGGCCCGGCAGATCCGGCCAACACGCGTTGACGATCAACGGGAGCAGGGCGATGCCGAGATCGTCGCCGAGGTCGGCGGCCAGTTCGATCACCTCGGTGATGGGGGTCTCCTCGGGGAGCGCAACGAGGAGCGCCTTGCAGCGGGCGGGGTCGGCGAGCATCTCGGACACCTCGCTCGCCTGGTCGAGCACGGGTCCGGACTGCACGACGTCGGACAGCCCCGACGCCGAGCGCAGGAACGGCGCAGCGTGGCCGGCGGGCGGGGCGTCGACGACGATCAGGTCGGCGTTGCGCTCCTTCTCCAGTTCCTTGATCTTTCCCAGGACGAGGAGGTGCTCCAGACCCGGGGTGGCCGCGGCGATCATCGGCAACGACGCCGCAGAGGCGGCACGGCGCAGCAACCCCCCGACGCCCTTGAGTTCGAGATAGTCACCGAATGCCTGCTCGGCGGGGATCGTGCGCGCCCGGACGCGTCCACCGCCCGAAGTGCGCTGCAGGGTCTGTTCGCGATCGGAGATCTCGCGGCCGCCGAGCAGCGGGCCCATGCCGGGTCGCCCGTCGACGGAGATGAACAGCACGTCGGCCCCTTCGCGTGCCGCGGCCAGCGCTGCGGCGGCAGCGACGGTCGACGAACCGACCCCGCCTTTGCCGGCGACGACCATCACGTGTGCGCTGGTCAGCCATCCAGGGTCCGCGTCGCTCACCACTCCTACGGTATCCGGCACTCTGTTTCCTTCGGCCGGTTCCCGCCGATCTGAAGCGGGAAGATGCCCCGAACGCTTTCACGAGCGGGGCATCCCGTCCCGGACCGCACGACTCTTGCTACAACTACGGAGATGGAACGCACGGGACCGCTGGTGGGCGTTCGGGTCCTGGAACTCGGCAACTTCATCGCCGGGCCCTTCGCCGGCCAGCTCTTCGGTGACTACGGCGCCGAGGTGATCAAGATCGAGTCGCCCGACGGCGGCGACCCGATGCGCCGCTGGGGTGTCACGGTCGAGGGCCACTCGCTGTGGTGGCCGACCATCGCCCGCAACAAGCAATCGGTGGTGGCCGACCTCAAGGATCCGGTCGATCTCGCCATGGTGCAGCGGCTGGCGGGCGAGTGCGACGTCCTGCTCGAGAACTTCCGCCCCGGCCTGCTCGAACGATTCGGGCTGGATCACGCCACCCTCAGCGTCGCCAACCCCGGCCTGATCGTCACGCACGTGTCCGGATTCGGCCAGACCGGGCCGCGAGCGTCCGAACCCGGCTTCGGATCGATCGGCGAAGCCGTCGGCGGAATCCGCCACACCACGGGCGACCCGGACCGCCCACCGGCCCGCGCCGGAGTGAGCCTCGGCGACTCACTCGCCGCGATGTTCGCCGTGATCGGGACACTGGCCGCGCTCCACGAACGCTCGACGAGCGGACGCGGCCAAGAGGTCGACGTTGCGATCTACGAGGCCGTCGCCGCGCTCATGGAGTCGTCGATGGCCGACTTCGCGATCGAAGGGGTGGTCCGGCAGCGATCAGGGGGGACCCTGCCCGGCGTCGCGCCGTCGAACGCGTACCCGACCGCCGACGGCTCCGACGTGCTGATCGCCGCGAACGCCGACGCGATCTTCGCCCGGCTGTGCGTGGCGATGGAACGTCGCGAACTCGCCGACGACGAGCGATTCGCGACGCACGGGGCCCGCGGCGCGAACGAACGCGAGCTCGACGGCATCGTCGCCGCGTGGACCCGCACCAAGTCAGCAGACGAACTCCTCGCCCTGATGAAGCACCACTCCGTCCCCGCCGGTCGCGTGTACACGGCCGCGGAGATGGTCGACGACCCGCACTACCTCGCCCGGGAGATGGTCCAGCGGATCACGTCGCGCGAGGGCATCGAGCTGCCGACGCTGGGCGTCGTGCCGAAGTTCTCCCGCACCCCCGGTTCGATCACCGACGCCGGCCCGACACTCGGCGAACACACGGCGAGCCACCGCGACCCCCACTGAGGGCGGGCGTCAGAAGTCTTCGTCGAAGCTCACGTCGCCGGAGACGCCGGTCTGGTAACTGGACACCGTGCGCTCGAAGAAGTTCGAGAGCCCCTGCACGTCCTGCAGCTCCATGAAGCTGAACGGGTTCTTCGACCCGAACTCGCTCTGGTAGCCGAGCAGGTGCAGACGGGTGTCGGCCACGTACTCGAGGTAGTCGCGAGTGTCCTTGAGGCTCATCCCCGGCACGCCCTCGCCGAGCACGTCGGCGGCGAACAGGTGCTCGCAGTCGACCGCGTCGCGCAGCATCGCGCGGATGTCGGCTTCGAGGCGCCCGTCGAACAGCTCGGGTTCTTCCTTGCGGACCGTGTCGACGACTTCGAGGGCGAAGTTCATGTGACAGGACTCGTCGCGGAACACCCAGTTCGTGCCGTCGGCGAGACCGTTCAACAGGCCCTTCGACCGCAGGAAGTAGACGTAGGCGAACGCGGCGAAGAAGAACAGGCCCTCGATGCACGTCGCGAAGCAGATCAGGTTCATCAGGAACCGGCGCCGCTCGTCCTGGGTCGTGATCTCGTCGAGGTGATGCACCTCGTCCATCCACTTGAAACAGAACTCCGCCTTCGCCTTGATCGACGGGATGTTCTCGACGGCGGAGAACGCCGCTTCGCGCTCGGCCATGTCGGGGATGTAGTTGTCGAGCAGCGTCAAGTAGAACTGGACGTGCAACGCCTCTTCGTACAGCTGGCGCGACAGGTACATCCGGGCTTCGGGCGCGTTGATGTGCTTGTACAGGTTGAGCACGAGGTTGTTCGACACGATCGAGTCACCGGTCGCGAAGAACGCGACGAGCCGTGACACGAGGTGCTTCTCGGCGGGCATCAGCTTGCGGTCGAGGTCGACCAGGTCGTCGGAGAAGTCGATCTCGTCGACGGTCCACGTGTTCTTGATCGCGTCCTTGTACATGTCGAAGAACTGCGGGTAGCGCATCGGACGCAACGTCAGGTCGAAACCCGGGTCGAGAATGTGCTGCGGACGGGCCTCTCCGACCGGCGCCGTCGTGGGCGCAATGGTCGGTTCGACGTCGTCGTCGGTGTAGATCGGGTCGATGAGCGCCATCAGTCGCAGGCCTCGCATGATTCGGGGTTCTCGAGCGAACAGGCGACGGCCTCTTCCTCGGTGAACGTCTTGGTCTCGGCCGGCACCCCACCGTCGGGTGTGGGCGCCGCGCCACCACCGGAGGTGGTGGACTTGTTGATCTTCGTGGCAGGACGGCTTCGCAGGTAGTACGTCGTCTTCAGCCCGCTCTTCCAGGCATGGAGGTACATCGACGACAGCTTGCCGATCGTCGGGGTCTCCATGAACAGGTTCAGCGACTGACTCTGGTCGATGTAGGCACCGCGCTCGGCGGCCATGTCGATCAGCTGGCGCTGCGGCACCTCCCACGCCGTGCGGTAGATCTCCTGCAGCTCGGCGGGAATCCGGTCGATGCCCTGGATCGAGCCCTCCGCCTGCTTGATCTCGGCGATCATCCGCTCGTCCCACAGCCCACGGGCCTGGAGCTCACGGACGAGATACCGGTTGATCTGCATGAACTCACCCGAGAGCGTCTCGCGCTTGAACAGATTGGACACCTGTGGCTCGATGCACTCGTAGCAGCCGGCGATCGAGGCGATCGTCGCGGTCGGTGCGATGGCGATCAGCAGGCTGTTGCGCAGCCCGTGCTCGGCGATTCGGCCGCGCAGCGTGTCCCAGTCGAGCTCGGCGGGCGGTGTCACCGTGCTGACTCCCTTGCCATCGGACGCTGGCGTCGTCCAGAGGTCGAACTGCAACTTGCCCTGCGCGGCGCGAGTGCCGGCGAAGGCTTCGTGCGCTCCGCTCACCTCGGCGAGTTCGGTCGACGCCCACAGTGCATGGAAGTAGATGTGCGCACTGATCCGGGCGCTGAGCTCTTTGGCCTCGGGCGAGTCGAACGCCAACCCCTTCTTGAAGAAGACGTCTTGGAGCCCCATCAGGCCCAGGCCGACCGGGCGCCACTTCTCGTTCGAGAACTTCGCCTCGGGCGTCGGGTAGTAGTTGATGTCGATCACCCGATCGAGGAACGGCACGACCTGGCGCACGACCCGGCCCAGTCGGGCGAAGTCGAAGTCGGTCGGGCCGGCACCCGATGCGGTCCCGACGTAGGCACCGAGGTTGAGCGATCCGAGGTTGCACACCGCGGTGTTGTCCTGGTCGGTGACTTCGAGGATCTCGGTGCACAGGTTCGACAGGTGCACGACCCGGGGCGACCCGTCGTCGTTGGTCGCGCCGGTCTGATTGCACTTCTCGTTGGAGGCGTCCTTGAACGTCATCCAGCCGTTGCCGGTCTGCGCGAGCGTGCGCATCATCTTGCTGTACAGCTGCCGAGCCGGGACCTGCTTCTCGAACAGGCCCTGCTCCTCGGCGGCGAGGTAGGCGCTCTCGAACTCCTTGCCGTACAGATCGGTGAGGTGCGGCGCCTTCTTCGGGTCGAACAGCGACCACTGCCAGTCCTTCTCGACGCGCTCCATGAAGAGGTCGGGGACCCAGTTGGCGATGTTGAGGTTGTGCGTGCGGCGGGCGTGGTCGCCGGTGTTGTCACGCAGTTCGAGGAAGTCCTCGATGTCGGCGTGCCAGGTCTCGAGGTACACACAGGCCGCGCCCTTGCGACGCCCACCCTGGTTGACGGCGGCGACCGAGGAGTCCAGCGTGCGCAGCCACGGGACGATGCCGTTCGACAGGCCGTTCGTGCCGGTGATCAGGCTGCCCTTGGACCGGATGCGGTGCCAGGCGACGCCGATGCCCCCGGCGAACTTCGACAGTTTGGCGATGTCGGTGTAGCGCTTGTAGATGCCCTCGAGGCTGTCGTCGGGCGAGTCGAGGAGATAGCAGCTCGACATCTGGCTGTGGGTGGTGCCGGAGTTGAACAGGGTCGGGCTCGACGGCAGGTACGCGAGCGACGACATCAGGTCGTAGAACTTGACCGCCTCGTCGACGCCCGTCGGACCCTCGGTGGTCGTGGACAAACCGCACGCGACACGCAGGAAGAAGTACTGCGGGGTCTCGATCACGTCACGACGCTCGGGGTGGCGCAGGAGGTAGCGGTCGTACACGGTGCGCAGGCCGAAGAACTCGAACGACCGGTCGCGGTCGGAGTTGATCGCGGCGTTGAGCTCGGGGGCGTTGGCCTCGACGAAGTCGTACACCTCCTGGCTGACGATGCCCTGCTCGTAGCCGACCTTGATCGACTCGGAGAACCACGGGATGTTCTGGTTGCGCACCTCTTTGTCGATGATCGTGGCCAGCAGGCGCGAGGCGAGCTTGGAGTAGTTCGGCTCGTCGACGATCAGCCCGGCCGCGGTGCGAATGGACAATTCGTCGAGCTCGCGGGTGGTGGCGCCGTCGGCGAGCGCCGAGATGGTCCGGGTGGCCACGCGCATCGGATCGACCCCGAGCAGCCCCTCCGAGGCCCGGGCGATCGCGTTGACGATCTTGTTCAGATCGACGGGTTCGACCGCGCCGTTGCGCTTCGTGACACGCATTCCGGTCGGGCCCGCACCCGCCGCATCGCGCAGCGTGTCACCCATGTTGGCGGTGTCGGTCAGGGTGGCGGTTCCCGCCGCGGTCCCCCCGGCATCGTCTCGGTCGGTCGTGTCGGTGCCGGTTTCGATCAGTGTCACAGTCGCTCCATCTTCGGTGTCGTTTTCCGTCGTGATCCGGGTTGTTCTTCAGGGCTGTTCGCCCCGGATCGTGGTGTTGTTCGTATTCGTGTTCGTGACGATGGAGCGGATTCGGACGTGCGCCCCAACCACCACATCTGGTGTTCTTCGGTGTCGATCCCCCTCGACGACCACCACATCTCGTGTGGTGGCGGAGGAGTAATTACAGCAGCGTCATTCGTCGCGCGCAAGCCTTTGTCGAGAAAATCGACGCCGGTCGGGCGCACGCCCGCGAACGTGCTGGTCAGCGACTCGCGCGCTCCGAGAATCGTCCGTCGACCTCGTCCGAGTCGGCCGACTCGGCCTCGCGTCGCAGGCGTCGCCATACCGCGCTGGGCGTCGGACCCTCCACGGAGAGCACGATCACCCCGCCGTCGGGGCCGGATCGCTCGGCGTCGCCGCGCCATCGCTGCACGACGTCGCACAGGACGCCATTGCCGTCTCTCCGATGGTTCTCGCGGAAGTCGAGCGTGGTCCGCCAGCCGGCCTGCTCCAGCACCGTCCGGTCGTCGAGCAGGGCCGACGCGTGGCGACGCCGCTCGAGCGACCGCTCGGCGCGACGAGCCGGGGCGCCAGGAGGGTGTCGGCGGCGATCGAGCGAGCGAAGCATGCAGCCATCATCACGGAACCACCCTGTGAGCTACCAGAGGGTCAACCGTGTGAATTCCCCCAGCCGAGTTGGGGACAACTACCGAAATCTGTGTGCAGCCTGTGGGCGGTGAGATGGCGGGGCAACGGTGGAGCCGTCCGGCGCCGCTCGCTCAACTGGCGAGGATCTTGGCCTTCTCCGCCTCGAACTCGGCATCGGTGAGCACGCCCTGGGTGTGCAGCGCCGCGAGCTGTGTCAGCTGCTCGACCGACGACATCGCCGGCGCGGCTGCAACCGGGGCGGGCGGCGGAGGCTCGGCGTACTCCGGCTGCGCGTACTGCTGTTGTTGTTCGTAGGCCTCGGCCTCGGCCTGGGTCTGGTACCGCCGGTCCTGGCGGCGCCGAACGCGGCCGGACACCGCCGTGGCCGTGCCGGCGACAACCGCCGTCCGGGCCATTGTGCGCATGACGGGTCGTCGTCGCAACATGATGTCTCTCCCTCTCTCAGCCGGCGTCAGCCAGCACTGATTCCAGTTCGTCGGCGATCTCGGCGGGAATACGTCCGCCTTCGATGAGCACACCGCCCGCCCGTCGCAGCGCATCGCCGAACGGGACGGCCCAGAGGTCCTCCCACACGATGAGCAGCACCGAAGAGCCATCGGCGATCGACTCCGCCGCATGCTCGATGTCGTCGGGTCCGATCACTCCACCGACGCTCCCCTCGATCTCGACGAACGCGCTGAGCTGTTCGTTTTCGTCCACCTCGAGGACGATGACGCTGCCGTCGTCACCCTTCGCGACGAACACGAGGTCGACGATGCGAATCAGGCCCGCGTCGACGAGCGCTGCCAGGCCCGGCGCGAGCTCGCCCGAGAAATTGTTCTCGGGAAAGCCGATGATGATGTACTCCAGGGACGTGGTCATGGATCCTCCGTACGGGGACTCGGGGCATGGGGACTCGGTGCCGAGCGTCGTCTTCAGGTCTAGCACGGCAGCGAGCTGAAGCGTACGGTTCGAGCGCTCGACCGACGTCCCCCACATCGGATGATCTCGACCTCCTCCGGTGCGGACGAATCCCGTTGCGTTCATCCGCAGCGGGTGATGCCGAACTCGCCTGACACGTCGAGAATGACGCTCGGAAAGCCCGAACAACGATCGATCCGCCGCACCTGGCGCAGGAGGAACAATGAGCGACAATGAACTCGACGAGATGGGGCCAGTCGACTACCTCGTCATCGAATTCCCGGCCGGACAGGCCAACTTCAGCGGCGAGATGGCCGCTGAACTCGTGGGTTTGAGCGAGTCGGGGATCATCCGCATCCTCGACCTCATGGTGCTCGTCAAGGACGCCGACGGCTCGATCGAGGCCCACGAGATCGAAGACTTCGACGGAGCGAGCGAACTCGTCCAACTCGAGACCGAGATCGCCGAGATCCTCGCCGCCGACGACGTCGTCAACCTGGCCGAAGCGATGGAACCGGGCAGCGTCGCCGGCGTCGTCGTGTGGGAGAACCTGTGGGCGGCACCGTTCGCCTCCGCCGCACGCCGCGCCGGCGGCCAACTGGTCGCCACCGGACGCATCCCGATCCAAGCCATCGTCGCCTCACTCGAGGCCGACGTCGACGAAGCACTCAACGAAGGAGACTGACCATGCCACTTCGACCAGTACGCAGAGCACGACGCGGCGTCATCGGTGCCCCGGTCGCCCGCACCGCTGCGGTGGTGGGCACCGCCGCCGTGGTGTCGAACGGCGTGAACCGACGCCAGGACCGACGCCAGGGTCGCCGTCGCTGACCACTCGCGGGAATCGCGGTCAGTCGTGCGCCAAGGCGTCGACGGCCACGGTGACCGCGAGCATCAGCACCACGTCGTCGCCGGGATCGATCTCGACACCGTACGTGTCGCGGACGCGGAACCACTTCTTGGAGATGCGGGCGACCGTGTCGCCGTCGCGCTCGATCTCGTATTCGTGATCGACGATGTTGCCGTGGACCTTCAGGTCGTCGCCGCCGTGCACGTCGACGTGGAATCGATCGTCAGCGTCGACCCTTCCGTCAACGGGACCGCATCGCCCGGTGCGATCGGCCCCGCCTTCGAGTATGCCCGCGTCCGCTCGCCGGGCGACGCCGCAGCCGGCGCCCGGACGCCGAATCATCCGAAGTGGGCGATGGTCGACGGGAACGACGACCACTAGCATGGTCTCGTTACCGGTCCTGGGCGTGTCCCGGCATCGGCATCCGACGTCGGACCCCGTCCGATCCCACTCACTCACCCCTCTGCAAGGAGACCCCTACATGATTGCCTACGACTACCCCATCCTCGGCGTTTTCTGGAGCATGCTCATCTTCTTCCTGTTCTTCGCCTGGATCGTGATTCTGTTCCGGGTGTTCGCCGACCTCTTCCGCTCGGACATCGGCGGGTTCGCAAAGGCCATCTGGGCCATCTTCGTGATTCTCGTGCCATTCCTCGGCGTGTTCGTCTACCTCGTCGTCCATGGCAATGCGATGACACAGCGCAGCATCGAAGACGCACAGCAGAGTCAGCAGGCATTCCAGGACTACGTGCGTCAGACCGCCGGCACCGGTGGCGTCGCGTCCGAGCTGAGCCAGCTCAACGACCTGAAGAGCCAGGGTGCGATCACCGAAGCCGAGTTCGAGGCCCAGAAGGCGAAACTGCTCGCCAACTGACCGTCGACGTCAACGTCCACGCTGCAATTCGGATCCGCCCGACGAGCCAGGATCCACTCACCGAGGAGCTCCCCATGGTCCACAAGCACGTTTCGAACGACGAAGCACTCGATCCTGCGTATGCGGGTCGGTTCGCCCACGCGCCGATCCCGAAGAATCGGATGCCCGACGACGAGTCGCTGCCCGGGGCGGTGTACCGGATGATCCACGACGAGTTGCTGCTCGACGGCAGCTCGCGCCTCAACATGGCGACGTTCGTCACGACGTGGATGGAGCCCGAGGCCGAGAAGCTGATGGCCGAGACGTTCGACAAGAACATGATCGACAAGGACGAGTATCCGCAGACCGCCGAGATCGAGCGGCGCTGCGTGAACATCGTCGCCGAGCTGTTCCACGCCCCCACCGACGGCGACGCCATCGGTGTGTCGACCATCGGTTCCAGCGAGGCGGTGATGCTCGGTGGCCTCGCCATGAAGTGGAAGTGGCGTCAGCGCCGCGAGGCCGCCGGGCTCCCGACCGACAAGCCCAACATGGTGATGGGCTCCAACGTGCAGGTGGTGTGGGAGAAGTTCTGCCGCTACTGGGACGTCGAGCCGCGCTACGTGCCGCTCACCGAGGACCGGTTCACCGTCGTGCCCGAGACCGTGATGGAGTACGTCGACGAGAACACGATCGGTGTGATCCCGATCCTCGGCACGACCTACACCGGCGAATTCGAGCCGATCAAGGAGATCCACGATCTCGTCGTCGCCTACAACGCCGAGCGCGGCACCGACATCCCGATCCACGTCGACGCCGCGAGCGGTGGCTTCGTCGCCCCCTTCCTGCACCCCGACCTCGAATGGGACTTCCGGCTCCCGCAGGTCAAGTCGATCAACGTGTCGGGACACAAGTACGGCCTGACCTACCCGGGCATCGGCTTCGTCGTGTGGCGGTCGGAGGAGGAACTGCCCGCAGACCTGGTGTTCCACGTGAACTACCTCGGAGGCGACATGCCGACGTTCACGCTCAACTTCTCACGGCCCGGCAACCAGATCGTCGGCCAGTACTACAACTTCGTGCGCCTCGGCCGCGACGGCTATCGCCGGATCATGGAGTCGCTGCGCGACACCGCCGTGCACATCTCCTCGGCGATCGCCGAGATGGGACCGTTCGAGGTCGTCTCCGATGGCTCCGCGATCCCTGTGCTCGCCTTCAAGGTGAAGGACCCGTCGAAGTTCACCGTGTTCCACGTGTCCGAGCAGCTGCGCACCGGCGGCTGGCAGGTGCCGGCGTACACGATGCCCGCCAACGCAGAGGACGTCGCCGTGCTCCGCATCGTCGTTCGAGAAGGCTTCGGGATGGACCTCGCCGACATGCTGCTCGAAGCGATCGGCAAAGCCGTTGACCACCTCGAGGCGTTCCCGCCGCCGCAACCCGGCGCCGGCGCCGGGCTTCAGCCACACCTGAGCCTGGCGCGAACATCCTCGTGATGCAGTGGCGCCGCCAATTCGTTTGGACACCGCGCGACCTCGAATGGCGGATCACGATGCTGTTCATCGTCGGCTCCGCGTTGTTCGCGCTCGGGTCGTTCCCGCCCTACTCCCAGCTCGTCGACGGCCGAGCGGTCGGCATCACGTTCGTGATCGGGTCGCTGTTCTTCACGACCGCAGCCCTCAGTGCCACGGTGCAGGTGATCGACGAGGATCGCGACCACGGCACGCGGGCCCGTTGGTGGTCGGAGTCGCGGGTTTCCCGGACTGCGGTGGGCGGCGGTGATCCAACTGGCCGGCACGCTGCTGTTCAACGTCAACACGATCGACGCGATGATCACGACGTTCGACGTCGAGGAGACCAATCGCCTCGTGTGGTCCCCTGACTTCTTCGGGTGCATCGCGTTCCTCGTCGCGAGCCATCTCTACTGGTGGGACACCCGCCGCCGACGCGACGGCCACGGCAACGAACCCCGCGACTCCGAGTGGTGGTCGTCGTTGCTGAACTACATCGGGTCGGTGTTCTTCATGGCGTCGGCGCTCGCTGCGTTCACGCTCCCGACCACCGGCGAGGTGGTGAACATCACGATCGTCAACTCCGGCACGTTCATCGGCGCGATCTGCTTCCTGGTCGGGTCGTACGTCCTGCTGCCCGCCGCCGACCGCCACACGAGTCGTTGACGTGCGCCGCCACCCGCAAAAGAAGCCGCGATCGTTCGACGTGAGCCTCCGCGAGCGCATTCGCTACCGGTTCGACAACGTGCTCGCACGAGGCACGGGGGCCGCACTCGTCTGGCTCGGCGCCGTCACGCTCGCGACGGTGCTCGTGAGCTCGATGCTGCTGACGATCTTCGGCGTCACGTTGGGCGGCAGCAGCAGCAACTCGTGGGCGAGGACGCCTGGCAGAGCCTGCTCAGGATCCTCGACACCGGCACGATGGCCGGCGACGTCGGGTGGGGCCGACGTATCCTCGCGCTGGTCGTCACCCTCTTCGGTGTGCTGATCGCCGGCACGCTGATCGGCGTGATCGCCGCCGGCGTGGAGGACCGCATCGACAGCATGCGCCGCGGACGCAGTGTCGTCATCGAGTCCAGGACATCTGGTGATCCTCGGCGGCACGAGTCGCATCCCAGCGATCATCGAGCAACTCGTCCTCGCCAACGCGAACGCGAAGTCGAACACGATCGTCGTCCTCGCCGATGTCGATCCGACCGAGCTGCGACGGTCGGTGGTCGAGGCGGTCCCGGATCGACATCACACGCACATCGTCTACCGATTCGGAGATCCGAGGGTTCGTGCCGACATCGCGCTGGCTCGGATCAGCGAAGCACGCGGCGTCATCGTGTTGCCCGACGGGGATGGAGGCGACGTCTCGGTCGCGCACACGATGCTCGCCCTCAACGCCGAGCTCGGCGTCCTCCCTTCCATTCCCGATCGTGGCAGAGGTGGCCGACCCGACGACCGCCGAGCGATTGGTGCAGGCATTCGGTCCGACCATGCATCCCATCGCAACCGCCCAGGCGAGCGCGAGAGCATCGGCGTTCGCGCTTCGCCAGCGCGGACTGAGCAGAGTGGTCAACGAACTCACCGACTTCAGCGGCTGCGACCTGCACCTCACCGATCGCCCCGACCTCCTCGGGGATGCGCTTCGACGAGATCGTGGGTTGGTTCACGAACGCCCGACCGATCGGCATCAGCCGTCGTGACGGTCGCTTCGAGCTCAACCCCTCGCCGGAATCGGCGATGGCAGGCGGGCGACCGATTGATCGTCCTCGCGTCCGACCTCGAAACCCTCGAACCGGCCCCTGCACCGACGCGGCTCCAGAGCGGCGGGCCCGGCAGCGCGCCGTTCCACGCAGGTGACCGAGCCCGTCGAGGAGCACATCCTCGTCGTGGGCTGGAATCCGCTCGGCCCGCAGTTGCTCAGCGGGTGGGCAACCCACACCTCGGCGTCGTCCAGCGTGGAAGTGGCGTTCGACCCGCGGCACATCGAGCCGGGAGACGTCGTCGTCCCCGACATCGGCGTCGAGGCGCGGCTCTCCCCTGCCTATGAGGCGTCGTCGCTCGGCCTGGACCCCCGACCGACCACGATCGTCGTGCTCGGCTACACGTCCGTCGACGTCGACGCAGCGGACGCCAGAACGATGCTCGACGTCATGCAGCTCAGGCGGCGCTGTGCCGCTGCCGGCGACGTGCCCCGGCTCGTCGTGCAGCTGCTCGGCGAGGAACACGCAGACCTCGCCGACCTCACCGGCCCCGACGACTTCCTGATCAGCGCAGCGCTCGGAAGCCAGTTGATCGCGCAGCTGATCGAACAACCCGAGCGCCGAGACGTACTGCTCGAGTTGTACGGCGGCGGGGATGCCTCGATCCGAATGATCCGGTGCGATCACCTCGACCTCGTCGGCACGTTCACCACCGCCGACATCGTCGCTCGGTCGTACGCCGCCGGGGTCCTCGCGATCGGGTGGCGCCGGATCGTCGACCAGGGCGACGTCAAGCTCAATCCGCACCTGAACGAACGGGTCGAACTGACCGCCCACGACGAGATCGTGGTCGTCGGCTGAGGGTCCTCGGCCAGCTTCTGAGTCTCCGCACGTTGTACACGAGCGGGTAGCCCGGCGACGTCGACACCCAGCACGCCGTGGCGCCCCGGTACGATCGCAGCGTGCAGCATCGCCGACACGAGTGTCATGCGCATGCTGGGCTCCCTGAAATCGTTGGAGCCGGGTGCCACTGATGAGCGACCTCGTTGCGATTCGCGACCGCGCTCGTTTCAGCGGGCCGAGGGCGCCGGGGATCGTCCAGCGGTCGCGCCTCGACGATCGATATGAATCGGCGACCGGCCAGGTCCTGCGAGTGCTTGCGCCCGCCGGATACGGCAAGTCGACGCAGGTGCTCCGCTGGGTGTCCAACGACGAGCGAAACGTCCGTTGGCTCGACCTGGAACCGATCGACAACGATCCGCTCGTCCTCACCCACGTGATCACCTCCGGACTCGCCGACGGGTTGTCGACCGACGGAGAAGCCGAACGGGCAACAGCGCCGGTCGACGACCTGGTGCGCTTGATCGCGGAACCCGACGAGGCGTACGTGTTGGTGCTCGACGACATCCAACACATCGTCAGCGAGGGCTCCGCCGCCCTGATCGATCTGGTCATCGATCACCTCCCACCGGATTCGACGCTCGTCCTCGTTGGGCCGCGCCCAACACCGCACGCAATCGATCGCACGACAGCGGCTCGAGCCGGGCGTCGTCGACGTCACCACCGTCGATCTCGCGTTCGACCTCGCAGAGACCGAGGAGTTGCTGACCAATCTGGGACTCACGCCCGACATCGACACGTGTACCGCCGTCATCGAACAGCTCGAGGGGTGGCCGGCCGGGCTCCGCTTGGCCGGGCACGTCATGTCCACCCGCCCGGGGGGCATCGACGTTCCGTTGAGCAGGCTCGGCGACCTCGCCGCCGTCACCGACTACGTCACGCAGGAATGGTTCGGCACCCTCAGTGCCCATGACCAGGAGTTCTTCACCGAGATCGGCTGTCTGAATCGGTTCAGCGGAGCGCAGTGCGATGCGGTGCTCGGACGCCACGATTCCGCGTCGGCACTCCGTCGCCTCTGCCACGACGAGTTGTTGCTGATCGAACTCGATCAACACGACGAGTGGTTCCGCATGCACGCCGTGCTCGCTCGCTGGCTGGCGGCCCGATTGCACAGCACGGACCCGGCGCGCTGGCGCGAGATCCACACAGCGGCAGACACGTGGTGGTCGAGCGAGGGAGACACCGATCTCGCCGTCAGGCACGCCGCGGAAGCGGGCGACCTCGACCTCCTCGAGAGCCTCGTGGCGGGGCAGTGCGCTCACTACGCCGGACGGGGGATGTACCCGACGCTCGAGCGCTGGATGGAGAACTTCGACGAATCGCACATCCGCGACTCGCTCACTGCTCAAACAGGTCAAGGCGGCGCTCAGCATCGGGTCCGGCCACGGCGAGCAAGCGCTCCGCTGGACTCGGCTGTGCCGATCCGAGCACGTCTCGATCGAGCGCATACCGGCGAGCGTCGCCGAGGCGCTCGCCCGCCAGACCGATGCACTCCACGCGACGCTCGAGGTCGCGCCCGCCAGTGATCTGGTCCCGATCGCCACGCGAGGCGCACCGCCACCTGCCCGAGCGGCGAATGGCGTGCGCTGGCCTGTCTGGCTCTCGGAGCGAACCTGTATCTCTGCGGCGACGACAGCGCGATCGATCTGTTGCGCGAGTCGTTGTTCGAGAGCGAGGTGACCGAGTCGATCACGATGCGGGCCATCGCCGCGGCCACGCTCGCCATCGTGCTCGACCTCGAAGGAGACACCGACGAGGCGGTCGAGCTGAGCGAACGCGCGATCCGGATGGTCTCCACACCGCTGGGGAGGAACTCGTCGGCAATGACGTTGTCCCTCACGATCGCCGCGCTCTTCGACGCTCGAGCCGGACGCCATGACGATGCCGCCGCACGGCGCGACGCAGCGGACGACCGGTTGGCCGGTTCGACCGCGTCCGCACCGTGGTTCAACATCCTTGGCACTCGTTCCGCTCGTCCGCACCAGCCTGCTCCTCGACGACGCGCCGTCAGCGCTGCGACTCTGCGCACCAGCTTGGCGCAGCAGATGGAGATCCAGGACCCCACGACGCCGCTCGCCCGGCGCGTCGACGAGATGGGCGCCACCGTGCGGGCGGCACAGCAGCGTCTTCGACGGCCGTTCGCAGACGCTCACCGCCGCCGAGTTGCGCGTCCTGCACCACCTGCCGACCAACCTCAGCCTCGCCGACATCGCCGCTCGGCTGTACGTGTCGCGCAACACCGTCAAGAGCCACGCCGCCGCCATCTACCGCAAGCTCGGCACCGCGTCGAGAAGCGAGGCCGTGGATCGGGCACGGGCGGCTGGGCTGATCTCCGCCACGCCACCGCCGCAGTGACACCCGGCGGGCGGGCGCTGCGTCACTTCGACCACTTGGGAGTGAACGCGTCGGGCGTCGCCAAGGCGGCACGCAACGCCTCGTCGACCGTCGACGCTCGTCGGGCGAGTGCCGCGTTCGCCGAGCTGACGAACGCAGTCGACACCGATGCCTCGATGAAGTCGAACAGGGGGCCGAAGTAGTCGGCGACGTCGAGGAACACCACGGGGACCGCGACCAACCCCAGTTGGTTCCACGTGATCATCTCGAAGGCTTCGTCGAGGGTGCCGAAGCCGCCCGGCAGCACGATGACCGCGTCGGACAGCTGCGGCCATCCGCGCCTTGCGCGCATGCATGCTCGACGTGACCTCCAGTTCGGTCAGGTCGAGATGCGCGACTTCGGCGGCGACGAGCTGTTCGGTCATCACGCCGGTCACCGCCCCATCTGCCGCCAGTGCGGCATCGGCCACGACGCCCATCAGTCCGACGTGACCGCCGCCGTAGACGAGCCGATGGCCACCGGCGGCAATCGCGCGACCGAGAGACCGAGCGGACTCCGCGAACACCGGGTCCGACCCCGAGCTGGAACCGCAGAACACACAGATGGCTGCCATCGCCACATCATTGCGGCCCGCGGCGGTCGCACCAGCGACCCGCGACCCGATCGGTGTGACGGTTGGCGCTCTCCGTGCCGAAATGGCCGCTCCGATTACCGCCCAGTAACGTCTGGCGCATGACTGCGATCGCCGCTCCCGACCTGCCTGCCGCTGCTGACGCCATCGACCTCGCCGACCGAGTGGTCGGCAAGGCGGTACGCCGGTTGGCATCGCTCGAGGGAGGTGCCGACGAACACCAGGTCCTCGCGTACGAGATCGCCCACGCTGCAGCCGGTGTCGCCACGGCGAAGTCGCTGATCGACTACGGCAACAAGGGCGACGTCGAAGCGAAGATCACCTGCGCGTTCACCGCCGACATGGTGCACGACCTGGCCTCGAAGATCCTGGGCCGCGAAGACGACTGGGGCGTCGAGCGCGATGCGCTCGCCAACGCACATGCGTTCATGAGCACGTTCCGGGCACCGGAGTTCCTCGCATCACTCGCCGACCAGCCCGGCCCACTGCACCTGTCGAGCGACATGGAGATGGTCGCCGACACCTTCGACTCGTTCGCCCAGAACGTGATCGCACCGCATGCCGAGCACGTCCACCGCACCAACGCCGACGTGCCCGAGGAGATCATCACGGGGATGGCCGAACTCGGCGCGTTCGGCCTGTCGGTCCCCGCCGAGTACGGCGGGTACTCGGAGGGCGGCGACGAGGAGTACATCGCGATGGTCGCCGCGACCGAGGCGCTGTCGAAGGCCAGCCTCGGGATCGGCGGATCGCTGATCACGCGGCCCGAGATCCTGACCCGCGCCCTCGTCAAGGGCGGCACCGAGGAGCAGAAGCAGAAGTGGCTCCCGCTGCTCGCCACGGCCGAGGTGATGCCCGCCGTTGCCGTCACCGAACCCGACTACGGCTCCGACGTCGCCGGCATCAAGGTCACCGCCACGCCCGCCCCCGGCCCGAACGGTGAGGACGGCTGGGTGATCAACGGCGTCAAGACCTGGTGCACGTTCGGTGCCCGCGCCGATGCGCTGACCCTGCTCGCACGCACCGACCCCGACCGGTCCAAGACGCACCGGGGCCTCTCGCTGTTCATCGTGCCCAAGCCACGTGGCGACGCGCACGGCTTCGATCTGCGCCAGGAAGGTACGGCCGGCAAGATGGAAGGTCGCCCGATCGACACGATCGGCTACCGCGGCATGCACAGCTACGAGATCGCGCTCGAGGACTGGTGGGTGCCCGCCGAGAACCAGATCGGCATGGAGGACGGCCTCGGCAAGGGCTTCTACTACCAGATGGCCGGGTTCGAGAACGGCCGGCTCCAGACGGCGGCGCGCGCCGTCGGCGTGATGCAGGCGGCCTATGAGCAGGCCCTCGACTACGCCGAGAACCGCACGGTGTTCGGCCAGTCGATCAGCGAGTACCAGTTGATCCGCGCCAAGCTCGGCCGGATCGCCGTGCTGACGCAGGCCGGCCGCCAGTTCAGCTACGCCGTCGCCACCCTGATGGCGAAGGGTGCGGGCCAGATGGAGGCCTCGATGGTCAAGGCCTACGTCTGCAAGGCCGCCGAGTGGGTCACCCGCGAGGCGATGCAGATCCACGGCGGCATGGGCTACGCCGAGGAGTTCCCGGTGAGTCGCCTGTTCGTCGATGCCCGCGTGCTGTCGATCTTCGAAGGCGCCGACGAGACCCTCTGCCTCAAGGTCATCGCCCGCCAACTCGTCAGCGCCCAGCAGTGATTCGTCAGGTCCTGGCACCGACGACTCGATGACGAGTCGATCGCGTCGACGTTCAGTCGAAGTACCCGTCGCGGATCTGCGCGAAGTCGGCGCGTAGCTCGGCTGCCGCGCCCTCCACTGCGATGCGTCCGTGATTGAGGACCACCGCTCGGTCCGCGAGCTCGAGCGCGAGGTGGACGTGCTGCTCCACGATCACCACGGCGGCACCCGCATCGGCGACGTCGCGCACGACGGGCAGCATCTCCTTGACGATCACGGGTGCGAGCCCGAGGCTCATCTCGTCGACGAGAAGGAGCTGCGGGTTCGTGATGATCGCTCGCGCCATCGCCAACATCTGTTGCTCACCGCCGGAGAGCAGGCCGGCCTGCCTGGCGGTCAGCGGACGCAGGGCCGGGAAGAGATCGAACGCACGGTCGTACGCCGCGCGGCGATCGCGTCGCGAGATTCCCGAGACGACCTGGAGGTTCTCCATCACGGTCAACCCGAAGAAGAGGGAGCGATCCTCGGCGACGTGAGACACGCCTCGGCGCGCCACACGGAACGGATGTCGAGCGTCGGCGGGCCGCCCGAGGACGGCGACGTGACCGGCGAGTTGCGGGATCAAGCCCGAGATCGTGCTGAGGACCGTCGTCTTGCCCGCGCCGTTCGGACCGAGCAGTGCCAAGCACCTCCCCGGCCGAGACCACGAGGTCGAGATCGCGCACGACCGGCACCCCGCCGTATCCGGCGTCGACCCCGCGCAACTCGAGGACGGGCATCACGAACCCTGCGGTGCGGCCGCTCCGGTCATGCGTTCGAACGTAGTCGGCCGCGCCGCGCCGCCTGTTCGTTCTCAATACAAGTACAATACAAGTTGTGCTATCGTCGGTCGCATGGCCGACCGGGAATGGGACCCAGCGACGTACGCCGCGTTCACCGAGTTGCGGGCGCGGCCGTTCTGGGATCTCACCGCGCTGATCGACACCGCTCGACCCATCGGGACCATGGTCGACCTCGGATGCGGATCCGGCGAACTGACGGTCGCCCTCGCCGATCGCCTCGACGTCGCCGACGCACTCGGCGTCGACTCGTCGGCGAACATGCTCGCGGCAGCAGCCCCACACGCTCGACCCGGACGTCGATTCGAGTCCGGCGACATCAGCACGTGGGCCGCACCGCAACCGGTCGACCTCATCGTGGCCAATGCAAGCCTGCAGTGGGTCACCGACCACCAGACGGTGATCGAGCGCTGGCTCGACTCGCTCCGTCCGGACGGACAGATCGCCATCCAGGTCCCCGCCAACGCAGACCACCCGTCCCACACATGCTCGGCGGCCGTCGCCGAGCGCGAGCCGTTCGTGTCGGCGATGGGCGGCACACCGCCACCGGACCCGGTCGCCGTCAACGTCCTGCGCCCCGGAGCAGTACGCCACGCTGCTCCACGACCTCGGGATCGACGACCCGCACGTCCGCCTGCAGGTGTATCCGCAGGTGATGGAGTCGTCCGCTGCCGTGGTGGACTGGACGAGCGGCACCAGCCTCACCCGCTTCTTCGCGCTGCTTGCCCGACGACCTGCACGACGCGTTCGTCGACGCATATCGTCGCGAGCTGCTCGACACGATCGGCGACAGGCGCCCCTACTTCTATGCGTTCAAGCGGATCCTCATGGCAGGCCGCCTGGGCAAGTGACCGACAGGGCGCTCACGATGCATCGTTCGCGGAGCACGTGACCGAGGGCCTTCACCTCGACCCGGCCATGGCAGATACGGTCCGAACAGGAGGTTCCCCCGATGCTCTTCGCCGCCGATGAACTGATGGCCGCTCGGTATCAGATGGCGTTCTCGCTCGGGTTCCACATCATCCTCTCGTGCTTCGGCGTCGCGCTCCCTGCGCTGATCTACGTGCTCCACCGACGCGGCCTGAAGCACGACGACACCGACGCACTGGTCCTGGCCAAGAAGTGGGCAAAGGTGTCGGCCGTCCTGTTCGCCGTCGGCGCCGTGTCGGGCACCGTGTTGAGCTTCGAGCTCGGCCTGCTCTTCCCCGGCATGATGGAGGAGTTCGGCGACGTGATCGGGCTGCCGTTCGCCCTCGAGGGCATCGCGTTCTTCCTCGAGGCGATCTTCATCGGGATCTACCTCTACGGCTGGGACCGCCTCCCCCCGAAGGTGCACCTCAACGTGCTGATCCCGATCATCGCCTCGGGCGCATTCGGCACGTTCTGCATCATCGCCGTCAACGCGTTCATGAACAATCCCGCCGGGTTCTCGCGTGATCCCGTGACCGGCGAGATCATCGACGTCCAGCCGTTGGCCGCGATGTTCAACAACGCGGTCTGGGGCCAGGCGGTCCACATGTTCGTGGCGACCTACGCGGTCACCGGCTTCCTCGTCGCCGCCGTCTACGCGGTCGGGATGCGCAAGGGTCGTCTCGACCGGTCACATCGCACCGGGTTCCTCGTCGCCTTCACGTTCGCGACCATCGCAGCGTTCGCGCAGCCCGTGGTCGGACACTTCACCGGCCAGCGACTCGCCGAGGACCAGCCGACCAAGATCGCGGCGTTCGAGCTGAACACGGTCGACCGAGGACCGGGCACCGCTCACCGTCGGCGGGCTCTGGATCGACGGGGAGAAGCGCTACGGCATCGAGATCCCATGGCTCGGTTCACTCGCCGTTGGCACCTCGCTCAATCAGGTCGTGCCGTCGATCAACGACTTCCCGGAGGACGAACTCCCCCCGATCAACGTCACCCACATCGCGTTCCAGGCCATGGTCGGCGCCGGCACGGCGATGGTGGCGATCGCCGCCTGGTTCTGGTGGCGTCGCCGACGGGTCGGCGACGAGGTGTTCACCGAGAAGTGGACGATGCGATCGATCGTGGTCGGCGCCGGGCTCGCCGTGCTCGCGCTCGAAGCGGGCTGGACCGCGACCGAGGTGGGGCGCCAGCCGTGGATCGTCTACGGCGAGATGCTCACCGCTGATGCCGTGACCCAGAACAGCGGAGTGTGGATCAGCCTGACCGCGATCATCATCCTGTACGCGTCGATGGGGTACATGGCCGCACGAGTGATCCGCGGCATGGCGCGCCGCTGGCGCGAATCCGACGAGATCGATCTCCCGACGCCCTACGGCCCCGCCGCACCCGAGGCCGCATCGGTCGGCATCTCGGGCGGGGCGGACTGACCGTGGCACTCAGCGACATCATCGCCGCATTGATGTTCCTCGGCGTCGTCGCGTATGCCCTCTTCGGCGGCGCCGACTTCGGCACCGGCGTGTGGGACCTGACCGCCGGCGACGCCGAGTCGGGCAGCGAGCTGCGGTCGCAGATCGATCGGAGTCTCGGCCCGGTGTGGGAGGCGAACCACGTCTGGTTGATCTACGTCCTGGTCTTCATGTGGACGGCGTTTCCGACCGCATTCGTCGCGATCATGAACACGCTGTTCATCCCGTGGATGCTGGTGGCGCTCGGCATCGTGCTGCGCGGCGGAGCGTTCGCCTTCCGCAAGTTCTCGACCAGCTACAACGAAGCCAGGCTCCACGGCATCGTGTTCGCCGCATCCTCGGTGATCACCCCGTTCTTCCTCGGCATGATCGCCGGAGCGATCGCGAGCGGCCGCGTCCCCATCGACGGAACGGGCAACGTCTGGACCAGTTGGACCGGACCCACCTCCTGGGTCGGCGGCACCCTCGCCGTGCTCACGTGCTCGTTCCTCGCCGGGACGTTCCTCGCCGCCGACGCGGCGCGGAGCGGACACGCCCAGCTCGCCGAGCAGGTCGGGCGTCGCGCTCTGTGGGTCGGAGCGGTGACCGGCGGCGCGGCAATCGTCGCCGCGGTGACCCTCGAACTCGACGCCGAGTCACTTGCGAGCGGGCTGCACGGACGCGGCCTGCCGCTGATCATCATCTCGGCCGCGGCCGGGGCGTTCAGCCTCTGGCGGCTCTCCGCGCGACGCTGGGACCGGGCGCGTGTCGGCGCCGTCATCGCCGTCGCGTCGATCGTGATCGGCTGGGGCGTGGGCCAGTACCCCGACGTGCTGGTCGACCAGGCGACCATCTCCGAGGTGATCGGCGCCCGATCGACACAGATCGGGCTGTTGATCGTCTTCGGCCTGGCCGCCGTCACCGCGGTTCCGGCGCTGGTCTGGCTGTACGTGCTGGTCAACGGCAAACGCTGGGCCGAACCCGTCAACTGACCGATCGCACGGGCCGAGATGCCCGAAATCTCCGCCGTCAGGTGAATTCTTCGACGAGATCGGCGAGCGAACCGATCCGCTCGAAATCGGCGCCGACGTGATCGCCGTACGGGTCGAGCAGCATCGGGTGCAGCCCCGCTGCCGTCGCGGCGGCGATGTCCATCGTGACCGAGTCCCCCACATAGGCAATCCGGTCGATCTCGAACTCGCGGAACGCCGGCAGCGCATGATCGAAGATCGCCGGATCGGGTTTGGCGACACCGACGACGTGGCTGTCGACGATCACGCGCATCTCGACGTGCGGCCCGGAGCCGACCTGCGCGATCCCCCGCTGCAGCATGGCCTCGATCTGACCGCTTGCGTTCGACACGACGCCCATCGGGACGCCGAGGGACGCGAGTTGGTCGAGCGCGGTACGGGATTCAGGGATCACCCACCGCCACGTGTGGTGGTAGCGCGTGCGGTCGAGCACCGCCGCCGCCTCGTCCCGGTCGTCGGGGTCGACGCCCACCGCGGCCACGTACGCGTCGTTGTAGGCGTCCCAGCTCGATTCGGACGCGTCGGCGTCCGACTTGGCTTTCATTCCGGCGTAGTGAGCACGACGATGTCGATCGATCTCGAGCGACCCGCCGAAGTACGCGAGCAGCGGTGCGAGCACCGTCGGGTCGGGGAGCACCAGCACCCCGCCCGCATCGAAGAGCACCGCATCGAATCGTCGTTCACGCACCCTGCGAGTCTCGCGGACCGAGGACGCCGGTCAGTTGATCTCGATGCCACACTCTTCTGTGGCGTACTCACCAACTGCGTCGGCCGCGCGTCCTGCGTCCTCGTCGGCGACCACTGCCGCCTGCTCGTCGGTGAACTCCGCTTGCCCTTCTTCGATTCCGGCGAGCACCGCCGTGGCGGCGGCGAACGTCTCGGCGTCGGCCTTCAGGTCGTCGGGGGCGGCCGCCACGACACCCTGCAAGGCGTCGGCGAGATCCTTCAACGCCGTCGAGATCTCGGCGTCGTTCGTTGCGGCGTCGCCCGCCTGGACGATCTCGGCGACCTTCTCCAACTCGGCGCACACATCGCCCCCGGACGAAGCGTCATCGCTTCCACCGCATGCCGCGAGGACGAGGGCACCGACGACTGCGACGGTGGTGAGCGACAGGGAACGTGAAGTTGTCATGGCCCTCAACGTACAGACGTGCCGTCAACCGGCCGTGTTCTCGATGGCGCTCAGCCCAGGTGCTCGTGGAGAAACGCGGTCGCCTGCGGCCAGATCTTGTCGTACAGCTCCTGGTCCTGGGTGCCGAGCGCGTTGTGCGGCGCCATGAACGCATGCCCGGATCCCTCGTGCACCGTGATCGACGCATTCTTGCCGAGCGCCTGCAGCTCCGCTTCGAGGTGCATGGCCGCACTGGGCGGGAAGAAGTCGTCGTGCTCGGCCATGTGCCCCTGGATCGCTGCGGCGATCTTCGAGTAGTCGGGCTGCGAATCACCCTGGGGGAACCCGTAGAAGGGCACGGCCGCCTTGACCTTGTCGGGGCGGTTCGCGGCCAGGATGAAAGTGAGCATCCCGCCCATGCAGAACCCCATCACGCCGACGCCGTCGCCGGTGGTGATGTCGAGTCCATCGAGGTGATCTACGGCGCCACTCATGTCCTGCGCGGCCCGCTCGGGCGGCAACTCGGTCATCAACTGGCCGGCCTTGTCCATCTCGTCGTGGCCGGCGAGCTCTCCGTGGTAGAGGTCCGGCGCGAGGGCGACGAATCCGGCGGTCGCCAGCCGATCGGCCATCTCCTTGATGCCCGAGTCGAGCCCCCACCACTCCTGGACCACGATCACGCCTGGCCCGGAGCCACTCTCGGGGACGGCGAGATACCCCTGCGCGTCGATGCCATTGCTGCTGAATTCGATCATGTCTCCCATGGCACCGACGTTACATCGGGAGTCGACCCGGTTCGACCCACGCCAGCACGCGCCGACGCTCGGCTGCGAGACCGGGAGCCTCGCAGCCGAGCGTCGGCCGGCATCATGCGATCGACGTGATCAGTTGCCTCCTTCGTTCAAGGTGACCTCGATCGGGCTGTAGTCGCTGCCGACGAGATCGACACCGTCGAGCAGGGCGATGGCCTCGGTCACGATGTCGTTCGTGAACGCACCCTCCGTGGGTGGTGCGGTGAGCACGGTGGCACCGTCGAGGTTCGGCGTGTTCTGGCTGATCTCGACGGTCTGATCCCAGGCAGCCTGATCGATCAGGCCGATGCTGGCGCCCGACGCAGGCCAGATCAGCTTGTTGACCTCGTTCATCATCCACAGCTGGTGGCTCTCGCCGAGCGTGGACCCGGCCTCGGTCGCGATCGTCGCGCACTGCTCGACGTTGTCACGACAGAACGCCCAACCCTGCAGCGACGCCGCCACGAACCGCACCGCTGCGTCGCGGTACTCGGGGTCGTCGGCCAAGCGGCCCGCATCGGCCCAAATGGCGTCCTGCAGCATGCCGACGCCTTCCTCCTCGTAGTTGATGACGTTGAAGTCCTCGGGCTGGTAGAGCTCACCGGTGTCGGGGTTGATCGTCTCGAGCACCTGCGCGTACTCGTTGTACGTCATCGCCTCGGCAGCATCGATCTCACCTTCGAGCAAGGCGACCATGTCGAACTGCTGACCGACGAGCTCGACGTCGGTCGCCGGATCGAGACCGGCTTGGCCGATCGCGGCGAAGACCTCGTACTCGTTGCCGAAGCCCCAGTTGCCGATCGTCTTGCCCTCGAAGTCCGCCGGCGACGTGATGCCGCTGTCGGCGAAGCTCACCTGGAGCGTGCCCGACCGCTCGAACACCTGAGCGATGTTCGTGATGTCGGCTCCGGCCTCACGGGTCTGCAGCGCCTTGGGAACCCAGGCGATCGCGAAGTCGGCATTGCCGTTCGCCAGCTCGGCCTGCGGCACGATCTCGACCGCACCCTCCTTGATCTCGACGTCGAGGCACTGATCGGCGAAGAAGCCCTGGTCCTCTGCGGCGAAGTACCCGCCGAACTGAGCCTGGGTGAACCACTGCAGCTGCAGGCTGACCGAGTCGACGGTCTCGCAGTCGGCGGCGGCATCGTCGCCACCCTCGTCCATCGCCTCGGTGGTCTCGGTCTCGGCGTCGTCGCCACCCTCGGCCGGCGCCTCGGTGGTCTCGGTCTCGTCGCCGCCGCTCTCGGCGGTGGTGTCGGCGGTGGTGTCGTCGGATGCGGCGTCGTCGTCGCTGCCGCAGGCACCGGCGACCAGCGCCAACGCGGCAAGCCCGGCGGTGATCTTGGTGGTGGATCGTTTCATGATGTCTCTCCCCTTCGGAGGTCGCCCTCCGTCGTCCGGTCGTACGACCGGTGTTGTTGTCTGATGGAAACTCGGATGTTCAGCCCGAGGTCTGCTTTCCCCGGTGGAGTCGTTCGAGCCCACTGGAGACCAGGTAGAACGTCAGCCCCAGGGCCGACGCTCCGATCACATACGCCCAGGTGACGTCCTTGCTGCCGTTGAGGCTGTTGCGGACGCCGGTGGCGAGACCGTTCTGCACGCCGCCGAAGTACTCGGCAACGAATGCGGTGATCACGGCGAGCGGTGCGGCGATGCGCATCGCCGTGAACAGGTATCCGACCGCGTTCGGAACCCGCACCTTGTAGAGGATTTCCGTCGGCGACGCGGCGTACGACCGCATGAGCTCGAGATGCGTGGCCGACACCTGGCGCAGGCCTTTCGACACGTTGACGAAGACCACGAAGAAGACGATCAACATCACCATCATCCGCCGCGGCACCTGACTCGTGGTCCCGAACAACATGTTGTTGAGAATCGGCACGATCACGACGATCGGAATCGCGTTGACGGCGACGGCGAGCGGTGTGAGCAACGACTCGACGCCGCGGAACCGGACGGTGAGCAAACTGACGAGGACCCCGAGGACGATGCCGAGCAGGAAACCCACGAGCGCGTTCGCACCGGTGACCAGCGTTTCGTCGAGGACCTGATCGAACCGTTCGGTGAACGCCGACCAAATGGCCGTCGGCGCGGGCAGCGTGAACGGCGCGATGTCGAAGACCACCACGATCAGCTCCCAGACACCGAGGAACGCGAGGCCGAACACCAGCGGTGGGCCGATGCCACGTGCGACGCCCGACGCGATCATCGATCCTCGATCCCCCGTGCGCCGGGGGCCATCTCGCTGCCGCGCAGGGCCTCGCGCACTTCGGTGATCTTCTTGTAGAACGCGTCGTCCTCCCGGGTGTCGTCGTCGCGGGCCGAACCGAGGTCGACATCGATCGTGTCGGTGATGCGTCCCGGACCGGCCGACATCACGACCACCCGGTCCGAGAGGTAGACGGCTTCGGGAATCGAATGGGTGACGAACACGACGGTCGTCCGGGTGGCCTCACAGATCTGGAGCAACTCGGACTGCATGTGCTCGCGGGTCATCTCGTCGAGCGCGCCGAACGGTTCGTCCATCAGCAGCAGCGGTGGATGCGAGGCCAGCGCCCGCGCGATCGCGATGCGCTGCTGTTGTCCTCCCGAGAGCTGCCACGGCATGTTGGCGCCGCGATCCGGCAGCTTCACGAGGTCGAGCATCTCGGCAACGCGCTCCGCGCGGCGCGACCGATCCCAGCCCTTCAACTCGAGCGGGAGCTCGATGTTCTTCGCCACCGTCCGCCACTCGAACAGGCCGGACTGCTGGAACGCCATGCCGTAGTCCTGGTCGAGTCGGGCCTGCCGCGCCGGCTTGCCGTTGACCAGCACATCGCCGGCCGTCGGGTCGAGCAGGTTCGCGATCAGCCGCAGCAAGGTCGACTTGCCACACCCGGACGGCCCGATCAGCGAAACGAACTCGGCCGGCTCGACGAGCAGATCGACATTGTCGAGCGCCGCGACTTCCGACGGCGTCCCCGCGTTGAACAGCATCGATGCGCCGAGCACTTCCACCGCCCGGGATCCCGAACCCTTGGCAGCGCTGGAGTCGTCGGCGGCACGATCGGACATCACGACTCCCTCGGGCGCTTGCGCATGATCACCGCTTCGGACGCGACGACGAGCCCGAACATGACCAGACCGAGGGCGGCAGCAGCGAACACCGCCGCGTACACCGACGCCGGCTGCGAGGTCACCTTCTGGCTGTAGTCGATCGTGGCGAAGCCGACTCCCCGGAGACCACCGAGCGTGATCTCGGTGACGATCACCCCGATCACCGATGCGGTGGCCGCGAGTTTGAGTCCGGGGATCATGGACGGGACCGCCGACGGGAAACGCAGCTTGACCAGCGTGGTCCACCAGCCGGCGGCATAGCTGTCCATCAGTTCGAGCGACGCCTTGGGCACCGACTGCAGCCCGCGCAGCGTCGAGACGGTGACGGGGAAGAACGAGAGGAATGCGGCCAACGCTGCCGCCGACGTCCACTGCGGTAACCCGAGCGTGCCGCGGATGACCGTCACCTGCGGTGCGAGCGCGATCAGCGGGATCGTCTGCGAGATGACGAGATAGGGCAGCAACCCGCGTTCGATGATCCGCAGCCGCGACATCACCACGGCCAGTCCGACGCCGATCGCCGTCCCGAACGCGAACCCCGCGATCGCCATCCGCAACGTGAACCACGAGTATCCGAGCAACACGCTCCACACCTTGCGGTCACCGCTGCCGATGGCAGGATCACCGAACTCGGCGAGCATCTCCCAGACGTGGGGCATCACCCGGTCGTTCGTCTTCGGGATGATTCGCCATCCGAAGATGTCGCCGCCCTGCTCGGGCCCGATCGCCTTGTAGAACTCCCAGGTGATCGCGGCCAGACCGAGGGCGGCGAGAAACAGCACGATCTGCCGGGCGATCCGCCCGAGCAGCCCCCTCGGCTTCGCCGCCTCGTCGCTCACGTGTCGCTGCTCACTGCTCGGCCGCTCACTGCTTGGCCAGCTCCTGCTCCGTGAGCCGCGGGATGATCTTCTCGCCGTACTCGGCCAGGGTGTGATCCTTGCCGTCGTGTTGGAGGTAGATCGCGAACTGATCGACGCCGAGCGCCTCGAGCTCTTCGAGCCGGGCCAGGTGGGCATCGATCGGGCCGAGGATGCAGAAGCGATCGATCACGTCGTCGGGGACGAAATCGACGTGCTCGCTCGACGCGCTGCCGTGCTGGTTGTAGTCGTAGCCCTTCCGGTTCTTGATGTACTCGGTCAGCGCAGCGGGCACCGGCGCGTCCTCCCCGTAGCGTTCGACGATGTCGGCCACGTGGTTGCCGACCATGCCACCGAACCAGCGCACCTGGTCGCGCAGGTAGGCCAGGTCGTCACCGACGTACGCCGGCGCGGCGACGCAGATGGTGATCTCGTCGGGATCGCGGCCGGCGTCGGCGGCGGCGCTGCGTACCGCGCCGATCGTCCATTCGGCGATCGACGGATCGGCCAGCTGGAGGATGAAGCCGTCGCACGTCTCGCCGATCAGCTTCAGGGCCTTGGGTCCGTATCCGGCTCCCCACACCTCGAGCTCACTGCTCGACGCCCACGGGAGCGTGATCGTGGAGCCGTTGTACTCCACACCGCGGCCGCATGCGAGCTCGCGGATCACGTGGATCGACTCGCGCATCGTGGCCAACGTGGTCGGCTTGCCGTTCGTGACGCGGACCGCGGAGTCGCCGCGGCCGATGCCGCAGACGGTGCGGTTGCCGTACATCTCGTTGAGCGTTGCGTACGTCGAGGCCGTGACGGTCCAGTCGCGCGTCGCCGGGTTGGTGACCATCGGTCCGACGGTGATCCTGCGCGTCTCCGCGAGGATCTGGGAGTAGATGACGTACGGCTCCTCCCACAGGATGTGTGAGTCGAACGTCCAGACGTGGCTGAAGCCGTGGGTCTCGGCACGTTTGGCCAGGTCGATCACCCGGGCGGCTGGTGGTGTGGTCTGGAGAACGACTCCGATGTCCATGTGCTCTGCTCCGTTCAGCGAGTCTCGGGGAAGCCGAGGTCGACCGTGCTGGTGGCCGGGTCGGGCCAGCGACTGGTGACGACCTTGCCCTGCGTGTAGAAGTTGACGCCTTCGGGGCCGTACATGTGGGTGTCGCCGAAGAGGCTCGCCTTCCACCCGCCGAAGCTGTAGTAGCTGACGGGGACGGGGACCGGCACGTTGATGCCCACCATGCCGACCTGGACGTCGAACTGGAACTGTCGGGCGGCGCCACCGTCGCGAGTGAAGATGGCGGTGCCGTTGGCGTACGGGCTGGCGTTGATCGTGTCGAGGCCCTCTTGGTACCCGCTGACACGCATGACACTCAGGACCGGACCGAAGATCTCGTCGTCGTAGCAGGCCATGCCGGGGCGGACGTCGTCGAGCAGCGTGGGGTTGAGGAAGAAACCGTCCGCCGGAACGCCGTCGCGTCCGTCGACCACGACCTTCGCGCCGGCGGCGGCGGCACCGTCGACGTAGCCGCGCACTCGATCCCGGTGCTCGCCCGTGATCAGCGGCCCCATCTCGCTGTCGGGCTCGTTGCCGGGGCCGACCTTGACGCTCGGGATGCGCTCGGCGATCTTCGCGACGAGCTCATCGGCGATCGAGTCGTCGGCGAGGACGACGCTGATCGCCATGCACCGCTCACCGGCCGAGCCGTACCCGGCGCTCACGGCGGCATCGGCAGCCATGTCGACGTCGGCGTCCGCAAGGACGAGCATGTGGTTCTTCGCGCCGCCGAGCGCCTGGACGCGCTTGCCGTTCTTCGTGCCCGTCTCGTAGATGTACTTCGCGATCGGCGTCGACCCGACGAAGCTCACCGCGGCAACGTCGTCGTGTTCGAGCAGGCGATCGACGGCGACCTTGTCACCCTGCACCACGTTGAAGCAGCCGTGCGGAAGTCCCGCCTGTGCGAGGAGCTCGGCGACGAACATGTTGACCGACGGGTCCTTCTCGCTCGGCTTGAGGACGAACGTGTTGCCACAGGCCAACGCATTGGCGAACATCCACATCGGGACCATGGCGGGGAAGTTGAACGGAGTGATGCCTGCGACCACGCCGAGCGGCTGGCGGATCGAATACACGTCGATGCCCGAGGCCGCCTGTTCGGAGTAGTCGCCCTTGATCAGCTGCGGGATCCCGCACGCGTACTCGATGTTCTCGAGGCCGCGGGCGACCTCGCCGAGGCTGTCGGAGAGCACCTTGCCGTGCTCGGCAGTCAGCAGCGTGGCGATCTCCTTGCGGTTCGCGTCGACGAGCTCACGCATCCGGAACATCACTTCGGCGCGTTCGCGACAGCGACGTCGCTCGCCACTCCGGAAATGCCGCACGCGCTGCGGCCACCGCGGCGTCGACCTCGGCGACCGATGCGAGATCGACCGACGCGGTCTGCACCCCGGTTGCCGGGTCGTACACGGGCGCCGAGTTGCCCGACGTCGACTCGACGACGCTCCCGTCGATCCAATGCGAAATCCGATTCATTCTCAATCCTCCGGTGTCAGACGCCCGTCAGTACTCTGGCGATTTCGGCCGCGCGCGATCGGCCCGTTGTGCTCCGAACTCAGTGGAGGTACTGCGACAGGCTGCGCTTGACGAACTTGCCGTGTCCCTTCGACCCGACGTACGTGTCGTCCTGGACGACGACGCGACCCCGCGAGATGACCGTGTCGACCTTGCCCTGCACTTCGAACCCCTCGAACGACGAGTGGTCGAAGTTCATGTGATGCTTGTCGTTCACCCCGATCTTCGTCGTGCCGTTCGGATCCCACACCAGCACGTCGCCGTCGGCACCCGGTTCGAGCACGCCCTTCTTCTCCAGGCCGAACATCCGCGCCGGCGTGGTGCAGCAGGTCTCGACCCACCGCTCGAGGGTCATCTCGCCCATCACGACGCCCTGGTAGATGAGCTCCATGCGGTGCTCGACTCCGCCCATGCCGTTGGGGATCTTCGAGAAGTCACCGAGACCGAGCTCCTTTTGATCCTTGAAGCAGAAGGGGCAGTGATCGGTCGACACGACGGCGAGTTCGTTCATCCGCAGGCCCTTCCACAGGTCCTTGTGGTGGTGCTCGTGCTTCGAGCGAATCGGCGTCGAGCACACCCACTTCGAACCTTCGAAGCCCGGCTGCGCGAGGTGGTCCTCGATCGACAGGTACAGGTACTGGGGGCACGTCTCGGCGAAGACGTTGAGCCCCATGTGCTGCGCACGCGACACCTCCTCGAGCGCTTCGGATGCCGACATGTGGACGATGTAGAGCGGAACGTTGCCGGCCACGCGAGCCAACTTGATGGCGCGATGCGTCGCCTCCGACTCGGTCTCTTCGGGCCGGGTGAACGCGTGGTACTTCGGATCGGTCTCGCCGCGGGCGAGCGCCTGGCCCACCAACACGTCGATGGCGATGCCGTTCTCGGCGTGCATCATCATCAGCGCGCCCGATTCCGAGGCGTTCTGCATGGCCCGCAGGATCTGGCCGTCGTCGGAGTAGAACACCCCGGGGTACGCCATGAACATCTTGAAGCTGGTGACGCCCTCGTTGTCGACGAGGTAGGTCATCGCCTTCAACGAGGCCTCGTTCACCTCGCCGATGATCTGGTGGAACGCGTAGTCGACATGGCATTCACCCGCCGCTTCCTCGTGACGGGCCGCAAGGGTCTCGTACACGTCGAGGCCGACGGTCTGCGATGCGAAGTCGACGATCGTGGTGACCCCGCCCCAGGCCGCGGCGCGTGAGCCGGTGTCGAAGTCGTCGGCGGAGATGGTGCCGCCGAACGGCAGCGACATGTGGACATGGGCGTCGACGCCACCGGGGACGACGTACTTGCCGGTGGCATCGATGACGGTGTCGCCCACGATGCCAAGGGCGCTGGCCTGACCCGGCGCGAGAATCGCCGCAACCGACTCGCCGTCGATCAGCACGTCGGCCTCGCGGCGACCGATGGCGGAGACGACCGTGCCGCCGGTGATCAATGTGAGTGTCATGAGTGTTCTTCTCTCCTGTTCCTTCTGTCCTGTTCCTTCTGTCCCGGTCCTACTCTCCGGTGCTGCTCAGCTCTCGACGAGCTCGTCGTATGCGTCGGGGCGACGGTCGCGATAGAACGCCCAGCCGTCTCGAACTTCCTTGATGCGATCCATGTCGAGCTCGCGCACGATCAGCTCGGGCTCGTACGGGTCACCCTTGTCGCCGACGTACTGGCCGCGGGGATCGACGAAATAGCTCTGTCCGTAGAAATCGTTCTCGCCGAGCGGCTCGATGCCGACTCGGTTGATCGCCCCGACGTAGTACATGTTCGCCACGGCCGCGGCCGGCTGCTCGATCGACCACAGGTACTCCGAGAGGCCCCGGTGCGTGGCCGACGGGTTGAACACGATCTCGGCGCCGTTGAGCCCGAGCGCTCGCCAGCCCTCGGGGAAATGGCGGTCGTAGCAGATGTAGACGCCGACCTTGCCGACGGCGGTGTCGAACACCGGATACCCGCCGTTGCCGGGCCGGAAGTAGAACTTCTCCCAGAATCCCTTGACCTGTGGGATGTGCTGCTTGCGGAACTTGCCGAGATAGCTGCCATCGGCGTCGATCACCGCCGCGGTGTTGTAGTACACACCGGGCTGCTCGATCTCGTACATCGGCAGCACCAGCACCATGTTCAGCTCGGCCGCCAGCTTCATGAACCGCTGCGTGGTCGGGCCGTCGGGGATGTACTCGGTGTACTCGTAGTACTCCGGGTCCTGCACCTGGCAGAAGTAGGGCCCGTAGAAGAGCTCCTGGAAGCACATGATCTGCGCACCCTGGGCGGCAGCCTCGCGGGCAGCCTCCTCGTGCTTGACGATCATCGACTCCTTGTCGCCGGTCCAGTCGGTCTGCAGTAGTGCGGCTTTGACGATGTTCGCCATCCGTGTCCCCTCGGCTCGTGGTGCGGTTCTGTTCGCCGTCCCGAACGAGCGCTCCGCACACGGCGCGCTCGCGACAACGACGACGATTCGGACACTACACCGCGTCGCGAGGCCCGAAGACCGGCCCAGCCTGCGTTCACACAGCAGACCAATGTCCGTAACCTGCAGTGGTGGCAGTTCCCCGGACACCACGCGAGTTGTGGGACTGGATCCTCGGCCGCGATCCACTCCCTCCCGTCAGCCCCGACAAGACGGTCGAGGCGGCGTGGCTCCCCCAGTGGTTGAGCCGCATCGTCACCGATGAACTCATCGCGGCCGGGATCCCCGCCGTGGTCGTCGATGATTTCAACCTCAACCTCACGATGTACACCCGCGAGCCGATGTCACGGATCTTCGTCACCGAAGACCGCCGAGACGAGGCCCAGGAGCTGGTCGAGGAGATCCTCGGCCACGAACCCCGCCGCCGCCCCCTCTGACCCCGCGCCCCTTCGACCCCCGCCCCCACGCCCCGTTTGCGTGTGGTTTTCCGCCGGCCGGCGGGCGAACAATCACACGCAAACGAAAAGGTTCCGGTCTGGCGGGGTCACGACCCAGTGAGAGGTGTGGACACCTCGCTCATCGTCACCGACATCGCCGATCTCGCCGCGCTCCAGGACGGCGTCGTTGCGCGCTCACAGCTGAGGTCAGCCGGCCTGACCGAGCGCCAGATTCGACGTCGCGTCGAGGCCCGTTGGCTCACCAAGGTGGCACCACGCGTGTATCGACTGGCCGGAGCGCCCGACTCGCACCGACAACAGCTCCGTATCGGCCTGCTCAGCCTCGGAAGTCGGAGCTGGGTGAGCTACGAAGCGGCCGCAGCACTGCACGGACTCGACCGCTCGGACGCCGACGCGGTCGAATTCACGATCGAACGGACCCGTCACCCGACCCGCCTGCCGTGGCGGGTCCACACGACGGCGATGGTCGCGCCGGTCGACTTCGTCTCGGTCGACGGCTTCCGAACCATGTCCGCGACTCGCACCGTCATCGACCTCGCACATGCGCGAGCCCGACGCTTCCGGGTCGAAGCGGCCTTCGACAGCGCCGTCCGGCTGGGACTGTCGCACCCGATCGTCCTGGCCGAGCGCCTCGAGACGCTGCGCGGGTCGGGCCGCTGGGGATGCAGGCTGATCGACGACATCCTCCCCGATTCGGGCGGGCACTCGCCATTGGAGCGGACGTTCCTCCGCCTCGTTCGCCAAGCCGGCCACGACCGCCCCACGACGCAGGCGATTCAACGAACGCCATCGGGTCGCCACATCGCCCGGGTCGACTTCCTCTTCGAGTCACGACGACTCGTCGTGGAGGTCACGGGTCGCCTCGGCCACGTGTCGGACGCCGAGCGGGCACGCGATGCCCAGCGCCGAAACGAACTCCAGGACCTCGGGTTCACCGTGATCGAGTACACCTCCACCCAGATTCGCGACCGGGCGGGGTGGGTCATCGCCGACCTCGGGCGCCGTCTCTGCGTTTGTGAGTGATTTTCCGCCCGCCGGCGGGCGAAAAGTCACACGCAAACGGGACGTGCGGTGGGACGGGGAGCGGACGTGTTCACATGGCGACGTTGCGGAGGAGTTCCGCGGCGACGGCGCATTCGGCGCGGGCGGCCGGCGGGCCCATCGGCATCACGCCGTGCGGGCCGACGACGTCGGTGACCAGGCGCGACGGGATGATCTCGACGTCGAGGTCCCATTCGTCGACGCCGCCGGCGAGCGCGTCGAGCTTCTCGCCCATCGCATCGACGTAGGCCGTCGGCAGCCGACGGCCCACACCGGCGATCGCCCACACCGGCGTGTCCCAGGCGGTGGCGGCGGCCGCGATCGTCGACGAACCGGACGGCACGACGAGGCGGGTCTCGTCCATCGCGAGCACCTCGACGAGCGCCAGGTCGGCGACGCGCGTCGCCGACCCGGCCGCCCCGGCATCGACCGGTTCGTAGTCGACGTCGTACCGCTCGAGCCGGCGGACGAACGACGTCGCCGAGTGGTCGATGTCGAGCGCCAGCACCCGCACGTCGCCGCGGCGGGCGAGGCCGGAGCCGATCACCGTCGGGTCGCCGATCGTGACGACCACGCCGTCGTCGGGCAACGCGGCAGCCAGCTCCGACGCGGTGCGGTCGGAGCGGATCTGATCGGCCAACTCCCACACCGCCTCGAAGGGCTCCGACGACGTCGTGACGTTCGAGCAGAGCCACCAGAGCGGACCGCTGAAGGGGTGGCGCTCGACGATTCGCCGGCACGCGACCACCAAGCCCGCCGGGTCGAAGTGCAGCGACCCGAGCGCGTGCGCCGTCTCCTCGACCAGCGCCGCCGGGTCGACACCGTGGGCTCGGGCGACGTAGCGGAGATGTTCGATCGGATGCACCACCCCAACGTACGGCACAAGAAGCGGTCGGGGTCAAGGCGCGCCGCTATCATTCGGCGTCGTGGCCGACACCGACACCAGCACGACAGGGAGCACCGGGATCACGCTCCCGGCCGATCTCGTCCTCACCCCGCTGCGCAACGGTGGGCTCGGGACGGCACGACCGGTGATGGAGTGGCTCACCACCTTCCACCTCGCCTCCGTGGTCCTCGATCCGTACACCAACGAGTCGTCGTGGATCCTGCGCACGGCCACCCGCGTGCTCACCGAGTTCCGGGACTGCGACGTCCGGATCAATCTCATCGTCACGGCCGGCCCCGCCGAGGCCCAGGAGTTCCTCGGCCCACTCACCGAGCGGTTCCTGGTCTTCTGCGATCCCGAACGTCGCAGCGGTCAAGGCGATGCAGCTCGAGGAGATCCCCGCGTTCGTCCTGACTCGCGTCGACGGCGTCGTCGAATCCAAGGCGGAGGGCTGGAACCCCAAGGCGTGGGAATCGGTGTGCGACGACATCGCACGCCTCACCAAATGGACGTCGATCGAACTCCCCGGGCCGGGCGACCCGGTGCCGTTCCGCGGTTCGCCGGCGCTCGGCTGATCGCCACGACGGGTCGTCCCTCGTGACCGCCGGCCGCTCACCGGATCGGCGTCCGCTCCCCGACCTGCCCATCCTCGACGCCCTCCACGATCTCGAGGACGCGCTCCGACACCGACAGCGCGCCATCCTCGTCGCACCGCCGGGAGCCGGCAAGACGACCGTCGTGCCGATCGCCCTGCTCGACGCCGACTGGCTGGGCGACCGAAAGATCGTCATGCTCGAGCCCCGACGGCTCGCCACGCGGGCCGCAGCGCAGCGGATGGCGGCCCTCACGGGCACACGCGTCGGTGGGTTGGTCGGCTACCAGACCCGGGACGAACGCCACATCGGGGCCGACACGCGGATCGAAGTCGTCACCGAGGGGATCCTGACCCGTCGCCTGCAGCGCGACCCGGAACTGCCGGGTGTCGGCGCCGTCATCTTCGACGAGGTGCACGAGCGGAACCTGCCGACCGACATCGGCCTCGCGCTGACCCTCGACGTCGTGGAGTCGATTCGCCCCGACCTCCGCATCGTGGCCATGTCGGCCACCCCCGACACCGCCGGGCTGGTCCGGGTGCTCGATGCCCCGGTCATCACCAGCGAGGGCCGCACGTTCGACATCGAGATGCAGTGGCTCCCGCGCTCCCCCGCTGCGGTGAAGAAGGGTGGCGGTGGGCGCAAGCGGTCGGGCCCGCGAGGTGCGCCGGACCGGATCGAACCCGCCGTGGTCGCCGCCGTCGTCCAGGCGCTCGGTGAACACGACGGCGACGTGCTCGTGTTCCTCCCGGGGATCGGCGAGATCCGACGCACCCAGCAGCAGCTCCGCGAAGTGCTCGGGGCCGGTGTCGACGTGCACCCGCTCGCCGGTGCGCTGTCGCAGGACGAACAGGACCGCGCCCTCGAACCATCTCCGCCCGGTCGGCGTCGCGTGGTGCTCAGCACCGACATCGCCGAGACGTCGCTGACCGTCGACGGGGTGCGGATCGTGGTCGATTCGGGCCTGGCTCGCGAGCCCCGCTTCGACCCGCGCACGGGTATGACCCGGCTGACGACCGTCTCCACGAGTCGTGCGTCCGCCGAGCAGCGCGCCGGGCGTGCCGGGACGAACCGAGCCGGGTGCGGCGTATCGATTGTGGAGCAAGCTCGAACACGGCACCCGTGCGAAACACCGGACACCCGAGATCCTCCAGGCCGACCTGGCCGGACTCACACTCGAGCTCGCAGCGTGGGGTGTCGGATCCGATCCCGACCGGCCGACGGGCGACCTCACGTTCATCGACGAGCCGCCCACCGCGGCCTTACGGCAGGCTCGCGAGCTGCTCGTCGACCTCCACGCGGTCGACGCAGCGACGGGCGCCTTGACGCCGCTGGGCCGCGACATGCTCGCCCTCCCCGTCCACCCCCGCCTGGCCCGCATGGTCGCGGTCGAGCGGTCCCCGCTCGCCTGTGTGGTCGCCACGCTCATCGACGAGCGCGACGTCCTGCGGGGCAGACCCGACGAACTCCCGGTCGACCTGGCACTGCGCGTCGCGGTGATCTCGGGCGCGGCGGGCCACGATCGCGCCGATCGTGGAGCCGTCCACCGTCTCCGCGATCGGGCCCGTGAGCTGGCACGACGTGTGGGCATCGACTTCGACCGGCAGGGGATCGACCACGACCGCACCGGCGCTGCCCTGCTCCTCGCGTTCCCCGACCGCCTCGCCGGACGGCGGCGCCCGGGCCAGTTCACGATGCGCGGCGGGAGCGGTGCGTTCATCGCCGACACCGATCCGCTGGCGCATGAACCCTTCGTGGTCGCCGCCGACCTCGACGGCAAGGCCGACCGTGCCCGGATCCGCCTGGCAGCGGCGGTCGACGTCGCCGACGTGCTCGCGTCGGCCGGCGACGACATCAAGGAACAACGGACCCTCAGCTGGCACGGTGACCGGGACGATCTCGTCGAAACCGTCGAGCGGCGCCTCGGAGCGATTCGCCTCGGCACCCAGGACCGCCGGCCCGAACCGGGCGACGCCACCACCGACGCATTGATGAAGCGGGTCCGCGAGACCCGGCTCGCCGTGCTCGGCTGGTCCGCCGCAGCGACCCGGCTGCGCGAACGAGTTGCGTTCCTGCATCGCAACGTCGGCGATCCGTGGCCCGACTGGTCGGTTGACGCCCTCGTCGGCTCGCTCGACGACTGGCTGGCGCCGTACCTGCCGGGAGCGACCGGTCGGGGCGACCTCGATCGCCTCGACGTTGCCACGGTGCTGCGATCACAGCTGCCGTGGCCCGAAGGAGCCGAGCTCGATCGGCTGTGTCCGGACACGCTCGAGCTCCCGACCGGACGGTCGGTTCCGGTCGACTACTCCGGCGAGCGCCCGACGGCGTCGGTGCGCGTGCAGGACCTGTTCGGGACGACGGAGCACCCGACCGCAGGTGGCGAGCCGATCCGACTCGAGCTGCTCTCGCCGGCCGACCGGCCGATCCAGGTCACCGCGGACCTTCCCGGCTTCTGGGCGGGAAGCTGGGCCGAGGTGAAGAAGGAGATGGCCGGTCGCTACCCGAAACATCGGTGGCCCGACGATCCTGCGTCCGCCGCACCCAAGCGCATGAAGGACAGATGATCGCAGCGACCATCGTTGCGTTGCCGGTGCTCGGCGCCCTGGCCTGCGTGCTCATCGTGTACGTCGGCGCGGTGATGCAGGCCTCCACCGGGGTCGGGGTCGGCATCCTCTCGTCGCCGGTCCTGCTGTTCGTCGACCCCGACTTCATCCCGGCCGCCGTCGTGGTCGCCGTCATTCCGCTGTCGTTCAGCGTGGCCATCGCCGACCGCAAACACATCGACAAACCCGGCGTGACCGCTGCGCTCATCGGCCGTGTCCCTGGTCTCGTGCTCGGTGCGGTCGTCGTCGCGGCGATCTCCGACACCGTGCTGGCGATCCTCGTGTCGACCACCGTGCTGCTCGGCGTCCTCGTGTCGCTCACGACGAAGCGATTCACGCCGACGACGACTGCGCTCGTGCTCGCCGGCTTCGGATCCGGGTTCACGGGAACCGCGGTGGGCGTCGGCGGCCCGCCGATCGCCATGACGTACCAGCACAGCGATGCGGTGACGATGCGCGCCACGATCTCACTGTTCTTCTCGGTCGGCTCGGTCCTCACCGCAGTGGCGCTGGTGTTCGCAGGCGAACTCGGAACCCGACAACTCCAACTCGCCGCGCTGATCCTGCCGTCGATCGTCCTCGGCCTGTTCACCGCCCGGCGCTACAAGCGGCATCTCGTGGGGTCGGCCGTGCGGCCGATCGTGCTCGGGATCTCGGCGTTCAGCGCCGTGGCGCTGCTCGTGCGCACCCTGGTGTGACGCGCCGAAATCCCGTCGGGAGAGCTGTGCGCTCGGGAGCGAAGGGTGCTCCCCGGCGACATCGCAATCCCGCGCGCCGGACCGAGTAGCCACCGCGGCGGACTGACCCGACCCGAGCAACATGATGTTGATCCGGGATCAACATCATGTTGGTCAGCCGACTTCTGTTGCGAAGGCCTCGACGTGATCGCGGGTTCCGGCCACGACGATCAACTCGTTCGGCGTCAGGACGGTCTCCCGATCGGCATGGGAGAACCCGCCGCCCGGCGGCTTGTGACACACGATCGTGACGCGATGGTCGCGCCGGAGGTTCGTCTCGCCCAGCGGGACGCCCACCAGCGACTCCGGCGCCACCACCTCGACCAGGACGAAGTCCTCGTCGAGCGCGAGGTACTCGAGCAGCCGACCGGTGACGAGGTGCGCAACTCGGGCTCCCATCTCGGCTTCGGGAAACACCACGTTGTGGGCACCGACACGGCTGAGGATGCGACCGTGCGGCTCCGTCATCGCCTTCGCCCAGATGTTCGGCACCTCGAGGTCGGCGAGTGCTGCCGTCGTGAGCACGCTCGCTTCGACGTCGTTCCCGATGCACACGATCACCGTCGTCGCATCGGCCACGCCGAGCTGTTTCAACGCGCGGATGCTCGTCGTGTCGACTTCGACGACGTGCGTGAGCAGGCCCGTGTGTTCCTGCACGTTCTGCGGGTTGAGATCGAGACCGAGCACCTCGTGGCCCATCTCGATCAACGTGCGCGACAACGCGGACCCGAATCGCCCGAGCCCGATGACGATGATCTCGCCGCGGTGCTCGACGGTCGGGCCGAGGCCACGCAACATCTGTTGTACGAGTCTTTCAGCCAATGATCGGTCGCTCCTCGGGATGACGATAGAGGCGGGCGCTCTCGCGCAGTGCAATCGCGGTCACGAAGGTCACCGGGCCGACGCGGCCACAGATCATGACGACGATCAGCACCACGTGACCGAACGTGCTGATCGAACCCGTCACGCCGGTCGACAACCCGACGGTTCCGAAGGCGGAGGTCGACTCGAAGAGCGCGTTGATGAGACTCAACCCGTCGTTCGCCATCAGCACCACGATCGTGATGCCGACGAACAGGATGGACAGCATCACGATCGTGAGCGCTTGGCGGACCATCGACGTCGGCAGACGCCGACGGAAGATGTTGACGTCTTGCTCGCCGCGCACTTCGGCCCAGAGCACGGCCGTCAGCACCGCCACCGTCGTGACCTTGATGCCGCCGCTCGTCGATGCCGGCCCGGCCCCGATGAACATCAAGACGCTGGTGCCGAGCAGGGTCGTCTCGTTCATCGCGCCGAAGTCGATCGTGTTGAACCCGGCGGTGCGCGACGTGACGCCCTGGAACCACGCGTTGCTCAACTTGTCGATCAGACCGAGTGAACCGAGCGTGTCCGGATTGGTCCATTCGAAGGCGAGCACCATCAGCGGACCCACGACCAACAGCAACAGGGTGACGCCGATCGTGATGCGGGCGTGCAGGCTCCAGGGTCTCGCGCGCTCGGCCGCCCCGCCCCCGAGACGCGCACTGCGACCGTGGCGCCATCGGCGGACGATCTCGACGAACACCGGAAAGCCGAGACCGCCCACGATGAAGCCGAACGAGACCGGGAAGATCACGAACGGGTCGTCGACGAATCCCGCGAGGTTGTCGGAGTACAGCGAGATGCCCGCGTTGTTGAAGCTCGCAACCGCATGGAACACCCCCGAGTACGCAGCATCGAGCGGGTTGTCTTCGGCCCCGCTCTGCCAGAACCGCACGAACAGGATCATCGCGAGCGTCCCTTCGACCACGATGGTGATCCGCGCGATCGCCTTCAGGAGGCGTGCGAGCTCACCGATGTCGACCGCACCGATCTCGGCCTGTGCGAGCATGCGCTGGCGCAGACCGACGCGTCGCAGTGCCACGAGCGCGAACACCGACCCGATGGTCATGATCCCGAAGCCGCCGACCTGGATCAGTGCGAGGACGACCAGCTCGCCGAACAGCGACAGCGTCGAGATGTCGACCGTGGACAGCCCGGTCACCGTGGTCGCCGACGTCGACAAGAACAGCGAGTTCTCCCAACCGAGGCCTCCCGCGTCGTCGCTGGCCCACGGGAGCAGCAACAGCACGGTGCCGATCAGGATCAGCGCGGTGAAGGCAACCACGACGAGCTGTGCCGGGTTGCGGATGATGCTGAGGAGCCCGGCGCGGCGCATCCGCCGAGCCTACGGAGTCGACGGACTCCGAATCCGGCTCCTCGCCGGAGGCGGGCCGGACGCGGCCGCCGTGCCGGTCAGGCCAAGATGCTGGTGACGGCGACGAAGTGCAGCCCTGCGGCGACGATCACGAACGTGTGCCACACCTCGTGGTACCCGAACGTGGTCGGCCAGGGATCGGGTCGACGCAGGAAGAGCACCGGGATCCCCAGGCTGTAGACCAGGCCACCGGCGACGACGAACGCAAGCTGTGCAACGGTCAACTCGTCGAGTAGCACGGGCATGGTGACGACGGCGATCCACCCCATGAGCGGATAGAGCGCCGAGGCCAGCCACTTGACGCGCTCGAACACGAGCGTCTTCAAGATGATGCCCGTCGCGGCGAGCGTGACGATCACGGCAAGGATCGGGACCCCCCAGCGCGGGGGCATCACGACCATCGTGATCGGCACGTAGGTGCCGGCGATCAGCAGGAAGATCGTGGAGTGGTCGGCGCGCTGCATTCGCCGCCGAGCCGTTTCGGATTGGGCGAGACGGTGGTACGCAGCCGACGTGCCGAACATCATCGCCAGCGTTGCCGCGTAGATCGCGGCCGAGGTCCGGGCCGCGGCCGTGTCGGCGATGACGATCAGCGCGAGGCCGGCGGGGATGGTGGCGGCGAACGCGCCGGCGTGCAACCACCCTCGCCAGGTGGGTCGCTCGTTTGATTCGGCACTCGACACCACACTGTGACCGTACCGCGCTCCCGAGCTCGTCGTCGATCGCGTCGCACAGGTCACCGCGCCGGCGGAGCATCAGGGGTGGCGTGCCTAAGCTCCGATCATGGCCGATTCCGACGATGCGATTCCCTTCACCGAGATGTTCCCGCTGGGTCCCGACGAGACCGAGTACCGGCTCGTCTCGACCGACGGCGTTTCCACTTTCGAGACCTCCGAGGGCACGTTCCTCAAGGTCGAGCCCGAGGCGATCCGCGCACTGACCGCGGCCGCGATGCACGACATCGCGCACTACCTGCGGTCCAGCCACCTCCAACAGCTGCGCAACATCCTCGACGACCCCGAGGCGTCCGACAACGACCGGTTCGTCGCCCTCGACCTCCTCAAGAACTCCTCGATCGCCGCGGGCGGCGTGCTCCCGATGTGCCAGGACACCGGGACGGCGATCGTCAAGGCGAAGAAGGGCGAGTACGTGTTCACGGGCGGCGGCGACGAGGAGCAGATCGCCCGCGGCATCGCCGACACGTATCTGACGACGAACCTCCGCTACAGCCAGATGGCGCCGCTCGACATGTACACCGAGAAGAACACCGGCACGAACCTCCCGGCCGAGATCAAGATCCAGGCGATCGACGGCGACGCCTACAAGTTCTTGTTCATGGCCAAGGGCGGCGGCTCGGCGAACAAGAGCTTCCTGTTCCAGGAGACGAAGGCGCTGTTGAACGAAGCGACGCTGCTGCCGTGGATCTTCGACAAGATCCAGGCGATCGGCACGTCGGCGTGCCCGCCGTACCACCTTGCGATCGTGATCGGCGGCACATCGGCGGAGATCGCGGTCGAGACGGCGAAGCTGGCGTCGGCGCGATACCTCGACACGCTGCCGACCTCGGGATCCGAGTCCGGCCACGCGTTTCGCGATCTCGACCTCGAGGCCAAGGTCCTGCAGCTCGCGCAGAGCACCGGTGTCGGCGCCCAGTTCGGCGGCAAGTACTTCTGCCACGACGTGCGGATCATCCGGTTGCCGCGGCACGGCGCGTCGTGCCCGGTCGGGATGGCGGTGTCGTGTTCGGCCGACCGCCAGGCTCTCGGCAAGATCACGGCGGAGGGCCTGTTCCTCGAGCAACTCGAAACCGACCCGGCGCGCTTCCTGCCGGCGGTCGAGGCGAGCGATCTGCTCGACGCCGAGCCGGTCCACATCGACCTGAACCGACCGATGGACGAGATCCGGGCAACGCTCGTCCGAGCTGCCGGTCACGACCCAGGTGATGTTGACCGGGCCGATGATCGTGGCACGCGACATCGCCCATGCGAAGATCAAGGAACGCCTCGACGCGGGCGAGGAGATGCCCCAGTACTGGAAGGACCACGCCGTCTACTACGCCGGTCCGGCGAAGACACCGGAGGGGTACGCATCGGGCTCGTTCGGACCGACGACGGCCGGACGGATGGACTCCTACGTCGCCGAGTTCCAGGCGGCCGGCGGTTCGATGGTGATGCTCGCGAAGGGCAACCGCTCGCAGCAGGTGACCGACTCCTGCGCGGCGAACGGCGGCTTCTACCTCGGATCGATCGGTGGACCGGCCGCTCGTCTCGCGCTCGACAACATCAAGCAGGTCGACGTGCTCGAGTATCCCGAACTGGGCATGGAAGCGATCTGGAAGATCGAGGTCGAGAACTTCCCGGCGTTCGTCGTCGTCGACGACAAGGGCAACGACTTCTACGCCCAGGTGCGCGCCGAACGCGTCGATGCCGGTCTCGCTCAACACTCGCTGATCGCGTCGGCGAGTGCGGCCTGGGCGACGTCCGAGGTCACGTCGAGCACGACGTGGCTGATCACCTGATCGCTCGCGCCGTTCAGCACGTCGGCGACACACGCGGCTGCCGGTTCGCCGTCGAGCCGTCGCTCGAGCATGTTCCGTGACTCGATGTCACCGTGCCCGAAGAGCGCATCACCGAGCGTTGCGTCGTCGTCGATACCGAGCAGGAACGAGCACCGGGTCCCGTCCGCCGGGAGCGGCTGGCGGAGGAACTGGGCGTCGACGGCGTCGTCGATGCACGGCGTCCACCCCGGAAACGCCGTATGCCCGACGCCCTCCCAGATGATGTGCCTGGCGTCGCCGAGGGCATCGGCGAATTCGGCTGCGTGGTATCCCGGCGTGAGTGGGTCGAACTCGGTGCCGACCACGAGGACTTCCCGGTCGAGTTCGACCCGCTGGACCGGTGCCAACGGCTGTGCGTTCAGGGGCATGTCGTCGCAGAACGACGAACCGGCGACCCACGGCCCGAGATCGGCGCAGTAGATCATGAAGTTCGCTTCGGAGAAGTCCGATTCACCGTTGCCGTCGGTCTCCTCGTCCCCGTCCTGGTCGCCCTCGTTCTCGTCGTCCTCGGTCGACCCCGTACCCGCGGCCAGGGCGGCCAGCGCCGAAGCATCGCCGCGGTCGGCGTCCTCGAGCGCGGTGGCGAGCAGCTCCCACTCGCCGGCGTAGGTCATCGCGGCATCGATCACCTCGTCGAAGCCGTCGGTGTCGACGACCTCGGGGGAGCCATCGAAGTCGGGGGTCGGGAGGACGGGGACCTGGACCGCGAGGTCGTCGAGCACCGTCGCCGCATCCAGGCTGAACAGGCACCGGTCCGAGGCGGTGCAGATCGCGGCGAAGCGATCGATCGCCGCGTCGAAGCCGTCATCGGCGAGCGTCGGGAACCCGTCGTTGGACGGGCCATCGGGTCCGCCCGTCAGTGGATCGGTCACACCGTCGAGCACGAAGGCGCCGACCAGGTCGGGCTGGGCAGCGGCGTACGTCGCTCCCAGGATGGCCCCGTAGCTGTACCCGAGGTAGTTGAGGTCGTCCTCGCCGAGTGCGACGCGGATCGCCTCCATGTCGGCGGCGGAGTACGGAGCCGACAGGAACCCGCTGAGCGGTCCGGTCAGCTCGACGCATCGAGCCATGAAATCGACGTCGCCCGGCGGGACGGCGTCGTCGCAGTCGATCTTGGGGGTCGATTGACCCACCCCGCGCGGATCCCACGCGACGATGTCGAAACTGCGCAGGATGTCGGCGGACAGGATCCCGCGCACGCCCCACGCCGTCGACAGGCCATCGCCGCCGGGACCACCGGGATTGATCAGGATCGACCCCAGGCGATCCCCGGTCGCCGGGTGACGCGTCAGCGCGAGGTCGACCGATGCCTCGACATCGGTGTCGCCGAACGGATCCATCGGTGCGGTGAGCGTCGCACACTCCCAACCCGACGTTCCGAGCTCGTCGACGTCGGGGATGTCGAAGCGTTGACAGTCGCCCCAGGACAGCGCCGTCGAAGGCGGGTCGACGATCGGGAGGTCGGTGTCGCCGGGCGTGGCGGGACGGTCGGCGTCGATGTCGGGGAAACCGACGTCGGTATCGGGGTCCAGTTCGCCGACGCTGCGATCGGCGCGCTCGACGGCAACGGGAGGCGACGACGTGCACGCGGCCACGACGAGCGTGGACGCGACCAGCGCGGCGAGCGACGCACGACGGCTCATGGCGCAGTCACGCCGGCGTCACGTGGGCGGGGCCGGCGAATCGCCGAGCTCTCCCGCCAGTTCGCCGAGTCGTCGTTCACCCTCCGGAGTCTGGCCGCCGATTTCGAGAAATCGACGCATTGCGTCCTGTGTCACCGGTGCGCCGAGCGTTGCGTTGAACGCCGCGCCTTCCGCGAGCAACTGGTCGACGATGTCGATGTCGGATCGCACGACACTCGCCTTGGCGGCGGCGACGGCGTGTGCCGGAAACGACGCGATTCTCGTCGCGAGGCGATCGACGAACGCAGTGATCTCCGCGGCTGGAACGACGCGGTTCACCCAGCCCCACGCCTCGGCGGTCGCCGCGTCGACCTCGTCACACCCGAGGATGACCTCCAGCGCCCGGCCGCGTCCGATCAGCCGGGGCAGTCGGACCGTACCGCTGCCACCCGGGAGAATACCGAGCGCCACCTCGGGCTGGCTGAGCACGGTGTCGGGGGTGATGAAGCGCATGTCGCAGCTGAGCGCAACCTCGCTTCCACCACCGCCGACGCGGCCCCCGATCTGGGCGATCGTCGGCTTGGGCATCGTGCGCAGCTGTTCGCACATCACGTGGAAGCCATTGAGTTCGGTCGGTGGCGGCTGATCGGTCGGAAAGCCGCTGATCGCCTCCACGTCGAAGTGCGCGATGAACCACTCGGGATTCGCAGAGCGGAGCACGACGGCGCGCACGTCGTCGTCACCGGCGAGGCGGTCGATGGTTCCGGCGAGCTCGACGAACACCGCGATCGTCATCAGGTTGATCGGCGGGTTGTCGATCGTGATGATCGCGACCCCAGCCTCGTCGACGGAGACGTCGACCGTGCTCACAGCAGCTGCTTGATCGCTGCCCGCGTGGCCCCCGCCTCGTCGGGGTTGCCGGGGAACTCGACGGCGGCGAAGTCGGTGACGCCGATCTCCGCGAGGTTGCCGATGCGATCGACCACTTCGTCGGCGGTCCCGGTGATCGCGATGTCTTCGGGGCCGGCGGCGCCCTCACGGTCGAGCATCGCCCGGTAGCTGGGGAGGCTGCCGTAGATCTCGAAGACCTTGGCGGCACGGCCCTTCGCCCCCTCGAAGTCGTCGGTGACGCAGACCGGCAGCGCAGCGATGACCCGCGGCGTCGGTCGATCGGCGGCGTCGGCTGCCGCGTTGATCGTCGGGATGGTGTAGTCGCCGAGCGTGATCGGCCCGGTGCACCAGGTCAGCGTGCCGTCGGCCAGTTCGGCGGCGGCCTTGAGCATCTGTGGGCCGAGGGCTGCGACGACCGTCGAGAACGGCTTCGAACCCGGCGCACTCACGGCGGCATGCGTCGTGTAGTCCTCGCCGCTGTAGCTGACCGGCTCATTGCGGCTGAGCGGGCCGAGGATGCTGAGGTAGTCGCGGATGTGGCGGATCGGCTTGTCGTAGCTCATCCCCATCATGTTCTCGATGACGACCTTGTGGCTGAGCCCGATCCCGAGCGTGAGCCTGCCGCCGGCGAACGCGTTCACCGTGAGGCACTGCTGGGCGAGCGCCATCGGGTGACGCGGGTACGTCGGGACGACCGACGTGCCGAGCTCGATACGGGGAACCTCACGGCCGACCACAGCGAGCGCGGTCGAGCGCGTCGTGACCGAAGATCTGCGGAGCCCAGTACGCTCGCGAAGCCGTCGGCTTCGACCGCCGCAGCCTCGGCGACGACGTCGTCGACCGTTCCGTCGTTGATCTTCCCGCCGAAGTATCCGATACGCATGACGCCGACCGTAGCCCGCACGCTCGTCGAGGCTCCGGTCGTCGGTCGACGCCCGCAGAGCCGCGTGCGCTCGGCCGACATCAGCGATCAGCGCCCGACCCGCGATGCACACTGCGTTGCCACCGCCGATCAGGCGGCGTCGCGTTCAGGTTCGGATTCGGTTTCGGCGTCGGTGTCATCGCCACCGTTGCGGTGTCTGGACCCCACACGATTGGGGTGTCTGGACCGACACCAGCGTCGTCTCGCCCCTCAACGACGGCGATGCCATCAAGTTCGGCGGCGGCGCCGTTCTCGTCCAGGACGGCCGCCGTGCCTGGTTCTCATCACACATGGAATCGTGGTGCGAACTCCCACGGACGACCTCGCGCTCGGGACGGAAGTTGATCGGCACCTACAAGCTGCCGCGTGGGCGCAGGTGACGAGCTGACCGCGGTTGGCCAACCGCGCTGCCGCTTCTGCGTCGCCCTACGCCGGACCAGCGCGGCAGCCACAGATCGAGAAACCCGAAAGTGCTTCGTCTCCCCAGGAGCTCGGCTGGATACGACGACATGATCGCGTTGGTGACTCCCTCCTGAGATCCGCGGATCCCACAATCAGAACGTCGCCGTCCAGTGAGGTCGCCGGACCGACGTGAGTGGGTTCTCGGAACGAGTCGGTGACGATTGCGCGGCGAGGTCAGGACGTGGGCGAACTTCGCTCGTAGCTCTCGAGCACCGTCTCCACGTCGCCGTCGGCAACGAGGCGCCCCTGATCGAGCCAGAGCACGCGGGTGCACGTCTCGCGGATCTCGTTGAGGTTGTGGGTCACCATCACGACGGAGTTCGCATCGCGTTGGATCTGCCGGATCCGCTCGAGGCTCTTGGCGCGAAACGCCCGATCACCGACGGCGAGCGCCTCGTCGATGAGCAGGATCTCGGGGGTCCGCAGCGTGGCGATCGAGAACGTCAGCCTCGCTCTCATCCCCGACGAGTAGGTCCGCATCGGCCGGCCCATCGCATCGCCGAGACCCGAGAACTCGACGAGCTCGTCCATCTTCGATCGAATGTCGTCCTGGGACAGGCCCATCGCGAGGCCGCCGAGCATCACGTTGCGATAGCCGGACAGCTCGGACTTGAGCGCCGCGTTGACCCCGAGCAGGTGCGCTTCGCCGCGCACGTGGACCGATCCGGCACTCTTCGGTTGGAGCCCCGCGATCGTGCGCAGCAGCGTCGACTTGCCCGAACCGTTCGACCCGATGATGCCGATCGCCTGCCCGGTCAGGAAGTCGACGCTGATCCCCTTGAGTGCGTGCACGTCGACGGTCCGGCGCTGCCGAAATCGTCCGAGCAGGCTGCGCGTCGTCGACGAGAGCTCTTCGTACACCGCGTAGTTGACCTCGAGGTCGCGGATTCGCACGCTCAGGTCGGCCAAGTCCGGTTCCGGATACGCGCTGCGCGGCAGGTAGAGCTCAGGATCGGCCATAGGACGCCTCGCCGGCCCGGAACCAGAGGAAGCCACCGACCGTGATGCCGATCGTCCAGAGCCCAGCCGATGCCACGAGCGACCACGACACCTCACTGCCCAGGATCGTCCACCGCGCAATCGTGATGTAGGCATACAACGGGTTGAGGGTGAAGAGCCAGTGGTAGGCGCCGCTCGCGTACTCGGTTGCATTGAACAACACGCCCGATGCGTACAGCAGGATCCGGAAGACGAACGGCAACACCTGCTGTACGTCGCGCACAATCGACGTCGCGCGTGCGGCAAACATCGCCGCCCCCATGTTGAACACCGCGAAACCCGCCATCGTCGGAATCAGCAGCAGCCACCGAGCGGAGGGTGTCTCCCCTGTCGAGAGCGCCACGAGGCCGATGACGAGGAGCGAGGGCAACATCGACAACGTCTCGGTCAGTGTCGACGTGACCGGGAGAATGGCGCGCGGGAACTCCACCGCCCGAATCAGACCGAGGTTGTTGACGACGGACCCCGCTCCGCTCAGGGTCGATCGCTGACTGAACGTGAAGGTCAGGGTTCCGATCGTGAGGAACGTGATGAAGTTGTCGACACCACGGTCGACCTCGAGCACCACGCCGAAGATCAGGTAGTAGACGCCGATCTGGAGAATCGGGTTGAGCAGATGCCAGAGATTTCCGAGGACGGAGTTCATCTGGCGCTCACGCAGCGTGCTTCGCGCCACGAACCCGATGTAGCTGCGCCGGGACCACATCGCCGCGAGGTACGGCCGCATCCCACTCGGGATGTGGACGTCACGGAGGCCAGCGTCTTCGAGCTGACGAGTATCAGCCGCCATTCGTGTGACTCTAGCCATCGAGCAACGAATTGCCGGGTCGACTGGGTGTGATGGCCGGGGACGTTGTCCTCGAGGGTTGCGGTCGCGATCGACGATCCGACTTCGTCGTGCGCTCGGTGGTGATTGCGGCAGCGGACGCGGTGTTCGTCGTGGGCGCGGCGATCCCGGTCGTTGTGCCAGTCGCGGACGTCGGCTCAGTCCTCGAGCAGAATCTGTCGGACCCGTTCGGTGATCCGTACGTGCCCAGCTTGCTCCTGTGTTCGTCAAGCGGCGTCGAGGAGCGGTCTGTGGTGCGGTTCGGTGCGAGGCTGGCGCCGGCGTTTCGGAGCACCTCGCGGGCCACGTGGCGCTTGAGATTGCAGATGATCACTCGCTCGGTCTCGCCTTCGGTTGTGCAATGCCGACCGACACCACGAGTCCATGAGTGGTCATCCAGTTTGAGCAACTCGTCGTAGTGGGCATCGGTGGCCGGTAACCCTCGGTGCCCAGACGGAGACGGCGAGCCAGCCAGCCCGGCCACGGGTCTGCAACGGGGCCTCTCGCCCGCGCTCGTACCAGGTCAGTTCCGCCCGATCGGCACTCCGGCCCGTTGCGGTGTGATCTCGAGCTCGGCGGAGCAGTCACGCACGGCGTGGCTCTGTTCGCACGCCCGGCCGTCGGTGAGGACTCGTTCGGGGTTGATGCCGATGCTGTTGAACCCGGACAACTTGCCCGGTCAGCACAACTTGGCGACGCCGCTACATTGCCCGACGTGTCCGCAGAGGTCGACTCAGTGATCCCCGCGAACGACCGTTGTCTCATCGACTGGGTCGTGCTGACGCGAGGGGATCGCCCGGATGCACTCGCTGCGGCAGTCGCCTCGCTCCGGTCCTCGTCCACCACCGGTTCGATCTTGGTACTTCTCAACGGGCCGATCGGCGACGCCACGATCGATAGCGATGGCGATCGGGTGGTGGTGATCCAGAGCAACGAGAACCTTGGCGTCCCTGGCGGTCGAGATCTTGGCCTCAGAACGACTCGAGCGCCATTGGTCGGATTTCTCGATGACGACGCCCGCCTGATATCGACCGATGCTCTGGATCGCGTCGTCCAGAGGTTCGAGTCCGATTCGTCACTCGGCGCGATGTCACTCCGACTCGTCGACGAGGACGGGAACACATTGCGTCGCCATGTGCCTCGCCGAGGCGCAGCGGGAGCAAACCGGTCGGGGCCCGTCGCGACGTTCCTCGGCGGCGCCTCGATCGTTCGTCGCTCCGCCTATCTGCACGCGGGTGGCTATTGGGCAGCCCTCATGTACGGCCACGAGGAACTCGACCTCTCGTGGCGACTGATCGGACTCGACTACACGGTCACCTACGAAGCCGACATCAGCGTGTACCACCCGCACACGGAGATCAGCCGTCATTCCGACGGATGGTGGCGCACGGGTCGAAACCGTGTGCTCGTGGCTCGTCGCAACCTTCCGGTACCACTTTCGATCGCGCATTGCCTCGCGTGGCTGATGATCGGAAGCCTCCGCGCCCCGAGCGGAGACTGTCGTCGCCAGTACCTGGTCGGGTGGGTCAGGGGGTGGCGGCTCGCTGTCGATCGAGCACCGCTGTCGTGGTCGGCGCTGAAGCGGCTTCGCCGAGTCGGCCGGTTCCCGATCTACTGACCGACGGCCGTGAGCAAACCAGCGATTCACAGTCTCGATCGTTCAGAACACCTCGATGCGGTCGCACGAGTCACCGAAAGAAGATGGAGCGCGCGAGTCCCCGGAGCAGGCCGGCGGTCCAGGCCGTGTGCGTCGTGATGAGCACAGCCACGGTCTTCGTCGGACGACGTGTGGACCGGGCGGTCACCGCCAACGACAAGAAGTACGTGGCGGGCAGCAAGAGCGCTGGCCGCCAGCGCACCCCGACGACGAACCCCAGGAAGACACCGAACAGGCCGATCGGCGGCAGAAGCTGCCGAAGTCTCAGCGAGTGCGGGTGTTGGCGGAGTACCGCTGCCTTCCACCAGCCGTACTCGTGGTACTGACGAGCGAGCCCCGACCAGGTCGAGCGGGGCCGGTAGCCCACAGACAGCGTGGGGTCGAACCAGACGAGGCCACCGGCGTCACGAATGCGGATGTTGAGTTCGTAATCCTGATTGCGGATCAGGTCCTCATCGAAGAGCCCGACGGCGTCGATGGCGGCACGGTCGAACACGCCGAGGTAGACGGTGTCGACCTCGCGTGCGGTGGTCCCGACTCGGTACGACGTGCCGCCGGTGCCGAGGAGCGACGTCGTGGCATCGGCGACCGCCTGCTCGAACGGTGTTGTCGGTTCGGGTCGCTGGATGCCGCCGACGTTGAACGCACCCGTCTCGCGCAGGATCTCGACCGCCCGCCGGATGTATCCGGCGGACAATTCGCTGTGGCCGTCGACGCGCACGACCACGGGCGCAGCCCCGGCACGAATCGCAGCGTTGAGAGCGCTCGGCGTCTTTCCGGACGGGTTCGCAACGACGGCCAGATCGTCGGAGGTGACGGCGAGTCGCTCGGCGATGGCCTCGGTGCCGTCGTGGCTCGGTCCGACCCCGAGGATGATGCGGACCCGCCCGGGGTAGGTCTGCCGCCGCACGGACTCGATGGCGGTCTCGAGGTGGTTCGCCTCGTTTCGGATCGGCATGACCACGTCGACGTCGGGCCAGGCCGGGTCCGCCCGCCACGTCGACAGCGACGATGCGTCGACGGTGTCAGACACGACGGGACAGCACGACCCACACCGTGCGGACGAGAATCTGGATGTCGATGACCAGTGACCAGTTCACCAGGTACTGGATGTCGTAGCCGAGCTTGAACTCGGCGTCGGTTCCGTATCGACCCTCGACCTGCGCCAAACCGGTCAATCCCGGCGGGAGTTCGTTTCGGCGAACGTAGCCCGGGACCCGTTTGGTGATCTCCTCGACGAGCTCGGGCCGCTCCGGTCGGGGACCGACGAGCGACATCTGGCCGCGGAGCACGTTCCACAGCTGTGGCAACTCGTCGGCACGCATCGCACGCATCCATTTGAGTGCCGGCACGATCCGATCGTCGTCGAGGGTGGCGAGGCGCGCCCGCCCGTCCTCTTCGGCATCGACGATCATCGTGCGGAACTTCACGCACTCGAACACGTGCCCGTCGCGTCCGACCCGCTCCTGCCGGTACAGAACGGGTCCGCCGGCGCGTATCCAGACGTACAGCGCCAACATCGCCAAGACCGGGAGCCAGATCGGGATCGTGCCGATGGTGACCAGGAGATCGAAGATCCGTTTGAGCCGCACCTTGTGTCCGGGCACGGTGTGAGAGCGCAAGGTGACGAAGGGCATCCCGCCGATCTCACGAACCGACCGCAGGCCGAGGAGGGTCTCACGGGCGCTAACACGCTGGAGGAAGCCGACCCCGGCCAATTCGAGTGAGTTGAGCGGCTCGGGATACACCGAGCCGAATGCGGTGACATCGAGCAGGAGCACGTCGGTCGCATCGTGTGCAATCACCGAGTCGACGAGGCCGTGCGGTCGCTCGAGTCGATCGGCCACGATTGCGCTGCGATCGCTCGCAGCCAGGTGGTCAGCTGCGAGTTCGATGGCCTCCGGTGCCCCCGCGAGGATCACCCGCGGCGGTCCCTGGCGACGCACCGTCAGCCGCCGGGCGAGGCCACGGTTGAACACGAGGACGAAGGAGGCCAACACGAGGAACACGCGAGATTCAGGCGCGGCATGAGATAGCGGTCGAGCACGACGAACGCGAGGCCCTGCACCGCGACGCCGATTGCGGTGGCGAGGAAGCACTTGGGCAGCCACGGCCGTCTGCCGAGTCGCGGCTCACGCTCGTAGAGCCCGGCGAAGTAGTTGACGGTGACGTTGATGGCGGTCGCGATCGAAAACCCGACGAAGTAGTGCGAGAGCGGGTAGGTGTCCCAGTCGAACGAGAACCCGAACCGCACGAAGCTGATGGCGATCATCAGGAGATACAGCGTGACGGCATCGAGCGCACCGAGCATCCGGAACCCGTGTGACCACAGCCAGGTCAGCGGGCGCGACAAGATGCCGACGAAGCGTTCGACCGCGGCCGGAAACGGCTGCGACGACGGTGCGCGCGAGGCAATGGCCATGACGCGGCCAGGCTATGTCATCTCGCCCACCGACCGTTGTTTCACCCGTGGCAGGAACCAAGTTGGGCCAATTGGCGGGAGGCTGACGATTTGTTGCCACACGCTCCATGCTGCCGTTCACCTCGACGCTCTCACCGGCGAAATCCCAGCGGGTGGTGACGGTGAGCGAGATGTTTCGCCCGGATTTCGAGAGGGTGTGTGGGTCAGACGTAGGCGAGATACATCACGCGGTTCGCGCGTGTCGACACCCCAGCGCGGCAGGTTGCCGTCGGCCGCGACATCGACCTTCTCGACTCGGCGCGAAGCCGGCGTCGTGGATCATCCGGACGAGGTCGTCCTCGAGCGGCCAGAACGCGTCGGCGTCGGAGTAGGCGGCCCACGCCATCGCCTCCTTGGCATCGTCGCTCACGTCCGGCGGGTACTCCGGGAACATCCGCCCGCGATAGGTCGACCCGTGGGACTCGCGGGTCACCATCGGTGAGCAGTCGTGCGTGGCGGCATCGGTGCGGGCGACGTGTGTGTCGATCAACGCCACGTGACCGCACGCCGAGCGCATCGTGCGGAGGAACCCGGCCGGATCGGCGACGTGGTAGAGGATGCCGGTGGCGAACACGACGTCGAACGGGTCGTGGCGCACCAGCTCGTCCTTGACGTCGGCCACCACGAATTCGGCATTGTCGATACGCAGCAGGGTCCGCGCCAGCTCACACCGCTGCGCGCTCAACTCGCGCGCTTCGATCCCCAGCGCCCGCGCCGCGCCACGCTGCGCGAATGCGAGCGTGAACCCACCTTCGAGGCATCCCAGATCGACGACGGTGCGTCCCTCGAGGGTGCCGCCGCAGGCATCGACGACCAGCTGGGTGCGGATGTCGTCGACGGGACGGACGCCGGCAGCGGCGGTTTCGAATCCGGGCGCCAGCTCGATGCGGTGCGCTGTGAACGGCAGCAGATCCCACCACCCACGCAGGCGCGGCAGGGTCGGCATCGGCGGCGGCGGCTCCGGAACCTGCCCGCGCAACGCATCCACTGCGGCGAGCCCGCGACGGCGAGCTCCGCGCCACATCTGCTGTGCTCGGTCGCGATCCATCCCGGTCACGATGACACGTCGACGGCGCCGTCGCCACCCGACCGCGCATCGACGAGACGTGCGACGAAGTGCAAGCCGTTCTCGAAGAAGGGTTTGGCAGCCGTCGGATAGAGATCGAGGGTCTCGGAGATGTCCGCCACCGCCAGCCCGGCGTCGGCGAACACCTCGTCCCATTGCCCCCGCGACAGATAGGCGCCCTCGCGACCCACACCGAACTGCCGATTGCCGACCCAGTCCATCACGCCGAGCGTGAACCGGGCACGACCGGACTCGGCGAAGTGATCCTTCAAGACGACCGATCCGGTCGTGACCCGCCGCGCCTCGGCAAGCACGGCCGTCGGGTCGGCGGTGTGATGCAGCACGTCGACGATCACCACATGATCGAACGCGTCGTCCGGGAACGGCAGGCGGCGACCGTCGAAGCGAGCGAATGCGATCGCGCACTCGTCGCGGGCCAGCACCTCGACGCCGACGACACGGTGTCCCGACGCCTCGAGATCCGAACCGATCTCGCCGCTGCCACAACCGATGTCGAGCACATGCGCCGGCTCGGCAGGCAACGCCGCGAGCAGCGCGGTGACGAGCCGGTCCCGACGCCGGTCGAACACGAGTCGACGATGTACGCGGCGGTGCACTCGATCGGCGATACTGGTCCCGGCCTCACCCTCCATGATCGACGACGCTACCCCCACACCGGACCCGCATCGCCGAGGATCGTCCTCGGACCCGCGCCCACCCGGCGACCCGCATCGACCTGACCTCAGCGTCGTGATGCCGTGCCTCGACGAAGCCGAGACCCTCGAGACCTGCATCCTCAAGGCTCGACGGTCCGCCGAGGGCCTCGGGCTCGACCTGGAGGTCGTCGTCGCGGACAACGGCAGCACCGACGGCTCGCAGGACATCGCCCGCCGCAACGGGGCGGTCGTGGTCGACGTCGACGAGCGCGGGTACGGCGCCGCACTCCGGGCGGGCATCGAGCACGCCACCGCGGACTACGTGATCATGGCCGACGCCGACGACAGCTATGCGCTCGACGACCTCGGCCCGTTCGTCGAAGCCCTCGATGCCGGCGCCGATCTCGTGATGGGCAACCGGTTCGAGGGCGGCATCGAGCCCGGCGCGATGCCGACGCTGCACCGCGTGCTCGGCAATCCGGTGCTGTCGTTCATCGGACGCCGTCTGTTCGCGACCGACATCGGCGACTTCCACTGCGGCATGCGTGGCTTTCGTCGTCAGGCGATCCTCGACCTCGACCTGCGCACCACCGGGATGGAGTTCGCCAGCGAGATGGTGGTGCGGGCATCGCTCGACGACCTCGACGTCCGCGAGGTCCCCACGACGCTGCGCCCCGACGGGCGAACGCGCGAGCCGCACCTGCGCACCTGGCGCGACGGATGGCGACATCTCCGCTTCCTGCTCCTCTTCTCGCCGCGGTGGCTCCTGCTGTGGCCGGGGGTCATCCTCTTCACGATCGGCATCATCGGGCTCGCAGTGCTGCTCCCCGGTCCGGTCCGGGTCGGATCGGCCGAGCTCGACATCCACGCACTCCTCTATGCCCACCTGGCCGTCGTCGTCGGCGTCAACGCGATTCTCCTCGCCTGTTTCGCGCGCGTCTACGCGGTCAGCGCGGGTTTGCTGTCCGAGAGCGACGGCCTCACCCGTTGGCTGAATCGCTTGAGCCTGGAGCGCGTCCTCGTCGCCGGCCTGCTGCTCATCCTCGCGGGCCTGGCCGGGTCGGTCGCAGCGGTCGCGGAGTGGGGCTCGGAATCGTTCGAAGGCCTCGACCCGTCCGAAACGATGCGGATCGTGATCCCGTCGGTCACCGCCGTCGCGATCGGTGCGGAGCTCGTCTTCGCGTCATTCGTGATCGGCGTGCTCGGCCTCGAGCGTCGCTGAGGCGTCCGGCTCCTCACCCCGCAGCGACCTCGCGTCGACGAGCAGCGCCACCGCGACGATCCCCGCGCTCACGCCCAACGACCGGTAGACGAACAGGACGTGGACAAGCGAGTGATTGCGCAGCACCTCGAACCACAGCAGCGGCAGCAGCGCCGGGAGGGCGATGATCAACCGGGTCGGCCACACGGCGCGGTGCGCCGGATTCCGCCACGTCACGACCGTGGCGGCGACGATCGCAGCGAGGACGAGCGGCGTGAGCGGGTGGTCGAGCCAGGTCTCGACGTTCAGCCGGATCGCGTTGAACGGAGCGAGATCGATGTAGTCCCGTTCGCCGGCGAGCCGATCGTCGACCGCATCGCCGACGGAGTCCCGGACCCGATCGAAGCCGAGCACGACAGCGGAGATCGCCCACTTCGACACCCAGGTCCACAGCCACCCGACGATCCATGCCGCCCCGGCGATCGCTCCGCGTCCGGCGAGTCGGACACCGCCGAATCGACGCGCCGCCGCGAGCATGGCGACGCACACGACGAGCGCCCAGGCTCCGGGTGGTGTGGTCAGCACGTCGACGAACACGTAGGCCCCGCCGGCGACGAATGCCGCCGTCGCCAGGCGGAGGTCGTCGGCCCCGCTCCACGGCGGCGTCTCGACGTCGGGCGCACGACCGGCCACCGCTCGATGCACCGCCCACGCACCGCACACGGCGACGATCGCCGGCACCCCGTGCGGAAGGCTGCGCGCCAACTCGACCGTGTCGCTCGTGAGGAGGAACGGCGCGAGCAGCGCCAGCGGCGCCACCGGGCCCGTGGAAGCGCCAGAGGCGGCGTCCGAATCCGGCGAGCACGGCGATGTAGGTCCAGAACATCACGATGCGCAGGCCGGTCACCCCGATCGTCGCCACGAGCGGGCGCGACACGATCGTGTAGCCGTGCCAGTACCGGAAGTACTCGTAGCCACCGGTCAGACCCTGTCCGCCCTCGTAGCGCCGGATCGACGCGATCGCGCCGTCGCAGCTCCCGAGCGTGGGGCTGCGCAACCAGGTCGAGGCGATACCGCCGTCGGAGTCACCGAGACCCATCGTCAGCGCGATGCAATCCGAGAAGACGTCGACACCGCGCCCGGACAGCGCGACCTGTGGGATGTTGATGATCTCCTGGCGCTGGACGCTGCCCACCAACGCATCGAGGATCAGCCGGTCGGGCACCAGGCTCGCGAGCGCCGAGGCCGCCATGGCGACCAGGGGCACCGCAACGAGGAGGAGAACGCCCCGTCGGAGCCACGACATGCGATCCACTGTGGCGGACACTACCGAACCCGTTCCGTACGGACCGCTCGACCGGTCTGGCGCCGCCCGTGCCAGACTCGACCACATGGCTGCTGCACCGGCAAACACACTCCACTGGTCGAACGCCGACGTCGAGGTCCACAAGGTCGTCGTCGGCCCGTACGAGAACAACGTCTTCGTGGTGCGCTGCGTCCGCACCGGCGAGGCGGTGTTGATCGACGCGGCGAACGAACACGAGCAGTTGCTCGAACTGTGCCAGCGGCTCGGCGTGCGACGGGTGCTCGAGACCCACGGCCACTGGGACCACATCCAGGCGGTGCCGGCGATGCGCGAGGCGGGCTACGAGGTCGCGGTCACCAAGCTCGACGCACCGATGCTCGGCGAGGTCGGCTACGACGTGTTCCTCGACGACACCGAGGTGATCGAGTTCGGCAAGCTGCGGATGAACGCGATCCACAATCCCGGGCACACCCCCGGTTCGATCTCGTTCGAACTCGTCGGCACGCCGCTGCTGTTCACCGGCGACACCCTGTTCCCCGGCGGGCCCGGCAACACGAAGTCCGACATCGGCGACTTCGACACGATCATCGACTCGATCACCGACCGACTGTTCACGTTCTCCGGACGACACGATCGTCCTGCCCGGCCACGGTCTCGACACGACGATCGGCACCGAGCGGCCGCACCTCGACGAGTGGATCGAGCGCGGTTGGTGAAGTACGACGAGCGCCCGACCGACGACACCCCGGTCCACACCGCCGACCTTCCGCCCACCCCGATCCGCGACCGGAACATCCCCGCCACGGCGTGGGTCGAGGCACCCACGTCGCTGCTCACGCTCGGCGACGACCTGCCGGACACGCCGGTCGCCGAGTACAAGCGGCGCATCGGTCCGTGGATCCTGTGGCGTGCCGGGCCGGCCAAGCACGGCGATGCCCGCTACTGGGCGGCGCACGACACGACGGGTGCCGAGTACACACTGCGGCTGTTCAGCGACGGTCGAGCCGAAGGTGTGGGCCCGAGCGGGGCGACCCACGACCGCTTCCGCGCCTGGAAGGAAGACCTCCGCGACGCCGGGTGACCGCGTCGTCCTCGCCGACGAGGGGTGAGCGACCCCACACCGGTTCACGTTGGGTTCACAGCCGAGTCGTACTTCGGACCATGAGCCGTTCACACCGCATCACCGCCCTCGTCGGCGCCGCGGCGCTCGTCGCTGCGTGCAGCTCCGGACCCTCACCGATCGACGGTCAGGCCATCGCAGACGGGATCGACGACACGATCGACGATGCGGACTTCGACGACGACGTCGCCACGGTCGACTGTCCGGTCGACGACTGGGACGACGTCGTCGAGGACGTGCTCGCCGACTTCGACGACGACATCGTCGAACTGGCGCTCGACCGGAGAGCCCGACGAAGCCGCCTATCTCGACCCGACCGGCGAGACCATCGACTGTTCCTTCTTCGCAGCGGAGTCCAACATCGGCGCCGGCCTGTTCATGCTCGAGGCCCCGCGCGACGTCGACGAGTACACCGAGGAGTTCGCCAACGGCCTGCGACGGTGGGGCTCGCGTCGACATCGATCCGACCACCGAGTACCGGGGCGGCCAGTTCCGCCACGTGTGTGTCGAGTACCCCGACGACGATGCGGTCGGGCTACTGCCAGGTCGAGTGGGTCGACGACGACGCGCCTGATCGGCCTCTACGTTTTCGGTGAGGACGTCGACCGCATCGACCTCGACGACCTCGAGACGGCCTTCACCCCGCAGCTCGACGTGATCGCCGAACAGTTCGCCGGCTGATCCGTCACCCGACGCGCGGTCCAGGTCCCCGCCGGCCGCACTGGATCGGATCGTCGCCTCGACGAACGCCACGCCGCGGAGTCCGTCCTCGGCGTTCGGGAAGTGCAGTGCCAACGGGTCGGCGCTCCACGCCCGCACGGCGTGCGGCGATCGCCTCGGCGGCGTCGGAGTAGACGTTGGCGAATCCCTCGTGGAACCCCTCGGGATGGCCGGCGACGATCCGGCTGGCCCGAGCGGCCAGCGGCAGCGTCCCGGGCCCGTTCGGCGTGCGGATCTGGGCCGGGGCACCGAGCGGTTTGAACACCAGCTGGGTCGGCAGCTCCTGCATCCACTCGATGGTCCCCTCCGTTCCGGACACCCGGAGCCGCAGGCAGTTCTCGACCCCGGCGGCGGCCTGGGTCACCCAGAACGAGCCGCGGGCGCCGTTGTCGAAGCGCAGCATCGCCCCCGCGTAGTCGTCGACCAGGCGGTTCGCGACGATGTGGCCGACGTCGGCGGCGACCTCGTCGACCTCGATGCCGGCGACGAACCGGACCAGGTTGTGGGCATGGGTACCGATGTCGCCCATCACGAGCGACGGCCCGCCGCGCACCGGGTCGTAGCGCCACGGCGGCGAGCCGTCGAGATCGGGGTCACGGTCGCCCTGCCTTGCCGCCCTGCACGTATTCGACCTGCACCAATTGCACGTGGCCGAGTTGGCCGTCGGCCACCATCGCCCGCGCCTGGCGCACCATCGGATACCCGGTGTAGTTGTGGGTCAGGCAGAAGACACGTCCGCTCGACTCGACCTGCGGCCAGCACCTCCCGGGCCTCGGCGAGCGTGTTGGTCATCGGCTTGTCGCAGATGACGTCGAAGCCGCGGCGAAGCGCAGCGATCGCGTAGTCCTGATGGCTGTCGTTCGGCGTCATGATCGCCACGACATCAGCGCCGTCGGTCCGTTCGGCCTCGGCGTCGAGCATCGTCGATCGCATCGCCGTGCACCCGGTCCGGGTCGAGGCCGAGCGCCGCCCCGGCGGCATGCGAACGTTCCGGAGTCGGAGGACAACACCGCGGCGACGAGCTCGTAGCGGTCGTCGAGTCGGGCTGCCGTGCGGTGCATGGCACCGATGAAGCTGCCCGGTCCACCACCGATGACGGCCAGACGAAGCCGACGCCCCAGCAGTTCGATGATCGGGTTCGAATCCATACGCCACTCCCGGCTCGATCGACGGACTGCCGACTGTAGCCGTCGAGTCGCGACGACCATGCGCCGTCCGCGCATCGCTGGCTACGGTGACGCCATGACCGCCGATCTCGACTGCATCGACGAACAACTCCGACGACTCCGCTTCGCACGGTTCGACGAAGACACCGCATGGGCCGCTCGGAGCGATCTTCGGCGGCGCGCCGTCGAACTCGATGTCTCGGTGACGATCGAGGTACGCCTCGCCGGCGCCACGGTCTTCCTGCACGCGATGAACGGCACTGCGCCGGCAAACGCCGATTGGGCCCGCCGGAAGCGGGCCGTGGTCGAGCTGCTGCACCGCCGTCGTACGCCGTCGGGTTGGAGGCCGCTCGTGACGGGCGCTCGGTGCTCGCAGAGATGGGCCTCGACGATCGTGACGTGGCCGCCCACGGCGGGAGCTTCCCGATCATCGTCGACGGCATCGGCGTCGTCGGCGTGGCAACGGTCTCCGGACTTCCCCAGCGCCAGGACCACGAGCTCGTCGTCGAGGCGCTGGCCGATCTCTGCGGTGCCGACCTCACCGGAGCACGCCTGCCATGACCTCACCGACCACACCATCGAGAAGCCCTCTCCGCTGGGGCGTCCTCAGCACCGCCAAGATCGGCCGGACGGCCGTGATCCCGGCGATCCAGCAAGTGAACACGGAACGGTCGTTGCGATCGCGTCCCGTACGGCGACGACCGCGCTCGGGCGGTCGCCGACGAGCTCGGGATCCGCACGGTCGTACGGGTCGTACGACGAGTTGCTCGCCGACGACGACGTCGACGCGGTGTACAACCCGCTGCCCAACCACCTCCACGCGGAGTGGACCATGAAGGCCGCCGACGCCGGCAAGCACATCCTCTGCGAGAAGCCGATCACGCTCGACCGTGCCGAGGCCGCCGCCGTGATCGCCCACTGCGACGCAGCCGGCGTGATCCTGCAGGAAGCGTTCATGTACCGCTTCCATCCACAGTGGCTGCGCACCAAGCAACTCGTCGACGACGGTCGCATCGGCGAACTCCGTGCCGTTCAGACGTGGTTCTCGTACTTCAACGACGACGAGGCGAACATCCGCAACATCGCAGAGTTCGGCGGCGGCGCCCTGATGGACATCGGCTGCTATCCGATCAGTGTCGCCCGGTGGCTGTTCGGCGCCGAGCCCGACGACGTTCAGCGCGATCGGCCCAGCGTGATCCGACGTCGGGCGTCGACATCCTCACGTCGGCGATGATGCGCTTCGGGACCGCACACGCGACGTTCACCGTCAGCACACGCACCGAACCGTATCAGCGGGTCCACGTCGTCGGAATCGCCGGGCGGATCGAGGTCGAGATCCCGTTCAATGCGCCGAACGACCGGCCGACGCGCATCTTCGTGACCACCGGACGGCAGCCCGCCGACCGACGCCGGCGACCGACGATCGAGGAGTTCGCGACCGTCGATCAGTACGCGCTGCAGGCCGACGCATTCGCCATGGCGATATCGTGAGGGTTCGACCGCCGCGTTGCCGCCGTCTGACGCACTGGCGAACATGGCGGTGATCGACGCCGTCCGTGCGGCGTCGAGCGTAGTCGGTCGACGTCAGCCCGTCCGTTCGCCGTCCGAATCGCCGGGGCGCGGATGCGGCCGCCGTCGTTCGAGCGGCGGTGGCACCGTCGCCGCCGGTGGCGGCGGAATGAACCCCCCGACCACGCCTCCTTGGCGAGCAGCGCGTCGATCGCCTCCGAGATCAGCTGGTCTCGCGCTCGACGCCGCGCCGGGCCGCCATTCGATCCAGACGAGCGAGATCGTGCGCCGAGATCCGTGCCGTCACCGTCTCGGAGAGCTCGTCACCGCTCATGTCCGACATCGTACGGCTCACCTCACGCTGCCCACCCCGCTCACCCGGCCGTACCGTCGAAGTACGTCTGCGCCAGATCCCACGCGTCGGCGCCGACCTGGGCGCCCAGCACACGACCCGCCAGATCGTCGGCGCGGACGTGGATGCCGCCGTACAGCCGGGACACCCCTGCTTCGTCGGCTGCGTCCCGATAGGTCGCCCACTGCAGGGTCACCGCCTCGGTCGGTCCGGCCTCGAATTCCAACCCGTCCGCCTCGACCGTCCACTCGCCGAGACCACCGGGGAAGAACGCGCTCCCCGTCATCTAGGTCAGGACCTCGGCGGCGGCTCGGCTGAACGTGCTGTGACCCGACACGTATGCGGCGAAGGCCGGCGTCACGAACGTCGAACGCTGGTACGGGACCCACTCGACCGCGCGGATCCAGCCGACTCCGCCGACCTCGGTCTTCGATGTCGTCCGGCTCGCCCTGCCACGCCGACACGGCGATCTCGCCGACGTGGTCGGCGAGCGCCTCGTGACGCTGACCCGGCGCGCTCGACGCTTCGGTGATCACTTCGACCAGTCCGTCCTCGAGCAGCAGTCCGTCGGGATCGAACGATGCAGCGTCGGGGTCGACGATTGTCCGAGTCCACCCATGTACCGGATCATCGAGATCGGACGCACGTAGTCGTAGTGACCCTTCGCGCCCCACGCCGCGATCGCTGCGTCGTGCACGGCGCCGTTGAGCGCGAGGTAGAGCTTGACGTCGTACTCGAGACGATCGACCTCGGGCCCGTCGCCGCCGATGCGCAGCGGTCCCGAGCTCGCGCGAGATCGTCGGTGGCGAAGTTGGCGATCGAGTTCCAGTGACCGGGCGGCGTCTCCGACATCGGCCCGTCGGCCCAGTACTCGGCGACGACGCGGCCGTAGTCGCCGAGTGCGACCACGTTCGGTTCGTACGGCTCGCCGGTGACCGGGTTGACCTCGTGTCCGATCGAATCGTAGGTGCCGAGCTCACGATCGCCCTGGACGGCGGGCGAGACGTCGATCGTCTCGGTCGACGCCGGATCGAGCGTTGCGCTGTAGCGGATCACCTCGTTGACCGCAGCTTTGAAATCGTCGTCGGTCGTCGGGATCGCCGAGCATCGGCGGCGGCACCCGGATCGACGCGTCAGACCGTCCGCGTCTGCGGGCGGGAGCGCGAACGACGTCACGCTCCCCCAGTTCGGCCCGACGAAGGTCTGGACCGTCTCCTCGAGCGGGATCCCGTTCTGGGCCTCCATCACTTCGAGTTCGAGGGGTTGCCACCGATTCGGATCGGTCATCTCCGTGCCCGGCCGATCGACGACCAGCGGCGGGTTGACCGACGTGTAGTCGGCGACGTAGCCGCCCGCCTCGTTCGATCCGTCGGTGAGTCCGAACGCGAGGATCTCCTCGGCGATGCGATTGCCGAATGCCGCGGGGCTGTCGCCGTCGGTCGTGATGATCGAACGGTCGTAGCAGAGCGCGTCCATCAGGTCGTCGAGCTGCGTCACGGCGACTTCGGCGCGCGGCGAGGGGAGGTAGCGGGCGACCAAGCACGCGATAGGCCGCGTAACTCATCGCCTCCTCACGCGCCGCCGCCACGTCGTCGGCGGTGCGCGCCTCGTCGACGAACACCCCGCTCGCCGTCGGGTCGTAGGCCGCCCAGGCGTCCCACATCGCAGCCGACGAGTGGAACAGGTTGCGGGCGTGAATGGTCGGTGCAGGAAAGTCGCTGCGAATCGCTGCGAGGACCGCCTCGTTCCAGTGTCGGGCGACCGAGTGCTCGGCGTCGACGGTGGGCGTGCATCCGTCGGATGCATCGTCGGATGCAACGTCGGGCTCCGAGCTGGAGCAACCGGCGAACACCACTGCGATGGCGAGGACCGAGGCGGCGGCTCGTGACGTCATCGATCTTCCCGATCGACGACCAGCAACCGGTCGGCCTCGACATCGTCGAACGTCGACCGCTCCCCGTCCGGCCACTCGACCGTGACCAGCGGGACCGTCGACACACCGTTCAGACCGAAGTGGACGCGAGGGTCCTCCGATGACAGGTAGCTGCTGCCGACGAGCAGCTCGCGACGCAGCGTGGTCCCGTCGTCCAACTCGACCGTGACGACCATGCCCGGCGACGGCGACGTCGTCCCGACCTCCAACCAGGTGCCCCCGGCGCCCGAGTTCCGCAGCAACGCCAGCTGCCCCCCGATCGTGGCGAGCGCGACGTCCATGTCCCCGTCGTTGTCGTAATCGGCGACCGCGAGCCCGCGGCCGACCCGGGCATCGACCGCGTCGAGCCCGACGGTCGACGACGCGTCCCGAAACCGTCGGCGACGTTCTCGAGCAGCAGCACGGATTCACGATCGGTGTCCAGCCCTCGGACCGGGATCGCTCCGGATGCTGCGATCAGGTCGAGATCGCCGTCGAGGTCGACATCGACCCAACTCGTCCCCCACCCCGTCGATCCGATGCCGAAGTCGGGGACCGCAGCTCTCTGCCACCGCATCCACGAAGCGGAGGTGGTCACCACCGGCGTTCCTCAGCACGACGTGACGCTCATCGAATTCGTTCGTCGTCACCAAGTCGGGCAGTCCGTCGCCGTCGGCATCTCCGGACGCAACTCCCATTCCTGCTCCGGTGTCGCCGACGCCGGCGTCGGGGCCCTGCTGCACCAGGCGACCTTCCTCGGCGAACCGGTTCTCGTACAGCTGGTTGGGCGTCGTGTCGTGCGCAACGTAGAGATCGAGGTCACCGTCGAGGTCGAGATCGCTGAACACGGCGCCGAGACCGTAGTCGGTGCCGCCGGATTCGAGCCCGACCTCTGCGGCGACCTCGCGAAAGCGGACACGTCCGCCCTCGACGGGGCCGTCGTTGAGGAAGAGCAGGTCGGGCTCGGGCTCGAAGGTGTTCGGGAATCCCTTGGTCGCGCTCGACGATCGGACGGTTCATGTCGGCGTAGCCCGCGACGAACAGGTCCGGCCAGCCGTTGTCGTCGACGTCGCCGACCGCAGCGCCGCCGTGCCATCCGAAGACCGCTGCTCCCGACGGCACGTCGAGGCTGACGTCGTCGACGAAACGCTCACCGTCGTCGTTCCACAACAGGACGTTCTCCCGCTCCGTCGTGATGTAGAGATCGGTCCATCCGTCGGCGTCGAGATCGGCAGCGACACACCCGTTGCCGCGAGTCTCGACTCGTGCGCCGACGTCGTCCGTGACGTCTTCGAAGACTCCGGCGTCATTGCGAAACATCCGACTCGCCGGGAGCTCGCCGACCTCACCACGCCACCGGCCCCACTCCCCGTTCGACCACGTGTTCACGACATAGAGGTCGAGCCACCCGTCCCGGTCGTAGTCGATCCAGCACAGCCCGCCGCCCATCATCGCGGCGGGGTCCGGACCGGCCTCCCACCGGAATGCGCCGTGGCGGAAGTCGAGCCCGACGTCGCCGGCGACGTCGTCGAAACGGACCGTCGCCATCGATGCGTCGGCCGGGCGGTCGACGTCGGCTCCCTCGGCCACAGGGTCGCCGGCGCCCCCGCAGGCACTTGCGAGCAGGGACACGCCGACGAGCACCGCGATCCCGGTCCGCCGGCGGGAACCGGACAGACCGAGCGACATCTCAGGTGAGGCCGCGTGCGACGCGTCGCCGCTTCGAAACCGAGTCGACCATGACCGCAAGGAGGAGCACGATACCCGTGATGATGAACTTGATACCGGAGTTGAGGCCGAGCAGGTCCATGCCGTTCTGAATCGCGGTGATCACCAGCGCACCGTAGAGCGCCGACACGACGCGACCGGAGCCACCGAACAGGCTCGTCCCACCGATCACCGCCGCGGCGATCACGTTGAGCAGCAGGTTGCCGCCACCGGTGTTGGTCGCCACGGAACGCAAGCGCGACGCCAGGATGACGCCGCCGACACCGGCCATGAACCCGTTGATGGCGAACACCGCGATCCGGATTCTGTCGACGCTGATACCCGCACGCCGAGTGGCTTCCGGGTTGCCACCGACCGCGTAGATGTGACGGCCGAACGCCGTCCGCGTGGTCACGAACGTCCAGAACAGGAGGAACACGCCGAGCGTGATCGTGATCTGCGGCACGCCTCGGTCCGAGTTCGCCACCGCCGTCGCGATGATCACGATGGCGCCGAGCCCGACGATCTGACCGACGACGATGCCGAGCGGCTTCGCGTCGAGCCCCTGAGCCTGGCGGATCCGCATCGTGTTCAACTGCGTCACCGCGTACCCCGCGATGACCGCAACGGCGATCGCCCAGCCCAGACCCTTCGACAAGAAGTTGTTCGCGATGTCGACGAGCCGCTCGTCCTGGATCCGGATCGTGCCCGCCGTGGAGAATCGCGTGGTCAGCCACAACACCACACCCGACCACACCAGGAAGCCGGCCAACGTCGTGATGAACGATGGCACCCCGAGTTTGGTGATGATCAACGCGTGGAGTAATCCGATCGCCGTCGTGACCGCGACCGCGCCGAGGATGCAGGCCCACCAGGGCCAACCCGGGTCGCCCGGACGCTGCAGCAACGTCATCACGACACCGCCGACGGCTGCAACGAAGGCGACCGACAGGTCGATCGAGACGACCTCACCGTCGGCGATGAGGAGGATGAACACGATGCCCATCGCCAGCGCCGCAACGGGCGCCATCTGCAGGAGGAGGTTCGTGAAGTTCCGTGCGGTGAGGAACTGCTCTTCGAGCGTGCCGAAGATGATGACGATGACGATCAGGCCGAAGATGATCGGCAACGCACCGAGTTCACCCCCCTTGATCGCCTCCCATCGCTGCTTGGCGTACTCGGCGACCCCGGTCGCAGGTGCGGCGAAGCCGGCGGTACGGGGCGACGTGCTCGGCGCTGTCGCGGTCGTCGCGGCGACCGCGTCGCTGTCGTAGGCGTCTCTGCTCTCGTCACCGCTCATGATGCGGCCACCTCCTCGTCCATGCCGGGCACGAACTGCATTTCGCCGGCCGTGATCGCGTGGACGACCTCCTGCTGCGTCGTCTCCCGTCGGGTGAGCACCCCGACCTGCTGGCCCAGTCGCAGCACCGTGATCCGATCGGCGATCTCGAAGATGTCGTGCAGGTTGTGCGAGATCAGCACGACCGCGTACCCCTGTTCGGCCAGTCTTCCGACCAGGTCGAGCACCTGGCGGGTCTGGGCGACGCCGAGCGCCGCGGTCGGCTCGTCGAGGATGATCATCTTCGAGTCGCCCCACATCACCGCCTTGGCAACCGCCACCGCCTGACGCTGACCGCCCGACAGGCCGGCGACGGTCTGGCGGACCGACCGAAGCGTCGTGACCTTCAGGCCCTCGAGCGTTTCGCGAGCTCGCGCCTCCATCGCCGTTTCGTCGAGCATCCCCTTTCGGACCATCTCGCGTCCGAGGAACATGTTGGCGACGACGTCGAGATTGTCGGCCAGCGCGAGATCCTGGTACACGACTTCGATTCCGAGGTCGGCAGCCGCGCGGGGGCCGTGGATCTTGACCTCTCGGCCTTCGAAGGTCGTCGTCCCCTCGTCGAACGGGTAGATCCCGACGATGCCCTTGATCAGGGTCGACTTGCCGGCGCCGTTGTCACCGACGAGCGCCATCACCTCCCCGGCGCGCACCTCGAAGTCGACGCGGTACAGGGCGTGCACAGCGCCGAACGACTTCGAGACCCCCTCGCACTTCAGCAGTGGCGCGTGCTCAGCGCGTTCGGTCATTTCGGAACTCCCCCTCGTCATTCACTTCCCCACTACCTCCTCGAGCCCGGTGGTGGGGACGACGATGCGTCCCCACCACCACTGGTCTCGAGCTCACCAGGGCTCGGCGTGGTACGCCGAGCCCACGGACATGCTCAGGCGTTGTCCAGGCAGAACTGCGTGTCGGCGACTTCGCCGGTGCAGATCTCTTCAATGGTGCTGAAGCCGTCAGCGATCACCGTCTCCAAGATGTTGTCGGCGGTCACCGCAATCGGCACGAGTGCGATGTAGGGCACTCCACCAGAGGCATCGGCGGTCGGCTTGCCTTCCGCATCGATGCCGATGATCTCGAAGTCACCGGTCTGCGACGTGATGTCTTCGCCGGCGCGCAGCGCCAGTGCGATCTGTGCACCGACCGCAGCCTCGGCGGCGATCGGCTTGTAGACCGTCATCGCCTGCTTGCCCAGCAGAATGTTCTGGAGACCGGCAGTCGTCGCATCCTGGCCACTGACCGGGATCGTCGACGGGTCGAGGCCTGCCGACTCGATCGCAGCGATCACCGAGTTGGCGATGCCGTCGTTCGCCGCGAACCAACCGTTCACGTCGTTCTCGGCCCCGACGAGGATCTGCTCGGCAATGGAGAGTGCCTCTGCGTTGTCCCAGCCCGGGGTGAACTGATCGGCGACCAGCTCCCAGTCGCCGGCCGCGACACGCGCTTCGACCGTCTCGGCGTAGCCATCACGGAACAGGAAGGCGTTGTTGTCCTCCTCACCACCGTTCTGCATCACGACCTTGGGAGTTTCCACACCGAGTGCGTCGATGGCGGGCTCGAGGACCGATGCCATCGTGGCGCCCACAGCGACGTTGTCGAAGCTGACGTATGCGGCACCACCCGAGCTGCCCTCGGTGTTGAATCGGTCGTACTCGACGACTTCGACACCGGCCTCCGTGGCCAGGTCGATGATCGTCGCGCCGGAGCCGGAGTCGTTGCTGGTCAGCACGATGACCGACGCACCGTCACCGATGGCCTGCTCGGCCTGGCTGATCTGCGTGGCCGCGTCACCCTCGGCGTTCACGATGGTGAAGTCGGTGCCCTCGACGAGGCCTTCGGCTTCGAATGCCTCTTGGAAGAACCGGCGGTCGGCCGTTTCCCAGCGGTCGGACGTGGCCGAGTCGGGCAGGAGCACCCAGATGCTTCCTTCGCCCCCCGCTGCCGCGTCGTCGCCGCCGTCAGCGGTCGTGTCGCCGGTGGCGTCACCGCCGTCGGCGGTCGTGTCGCCGGTCGCTTCGGTGGTGTCCGAGCTGTCGCCGTCGTCGTCACTGCCACAGGCGCCTGCAACGAATGCAAGTGCGGCGACGATGCCGACGACCTTCCGTGTTGATTTCCTCATGTTCGCTCCCCCTTCGGAGTTGTTGCTGAATTGCATTCGGGCCGCACGCGCCAAGGCGGCTCGTGGACACACGAATGCTTGTTCGAAACTATGGCACACCGCAGGCCCTGCCAAGGGTCCTTGGTCCCTCCGCACGAAACCCGGACGGGCGTATGGTTCTGGCGTGGCTGCACCCTTCTTCCCCGACATCGAGTCGATCCCCTACGAAGGGCCCGACTCGGACAACCCGTTGGCGTTTCGCTGGTACGACGCCGACCGCGTGGTTCGTGGCCGCACGATGGCCGAACACCTGCGCTTCGGCGTGTGCTACTGGCACAGCTTCGCCTGGGACGGATCGGACATCTTCGGCGCCGGCACCCTCGACCGTCCGTGGAATCCGGCCACCGCGTCAGGAGCCGCCGCCGCGCTCGAGCCGATGGAGGCCGCACGACTGAAGATGGCGGCCGCCTTCGAGTTCTTCGAGAAGCTGGGCGCGCCGTTCTTCTCGTTCCACGACATCGACATCGCGCCGGGCGGCGCCACGTTCGCCGAGTCGGCGCGCAACCTCGACGAGATGGTCGAGGTCGCCGCCGGCCACATGGAGCGGACGGGCACGAAGCTGCTGTGGGGCACCACCAACGCGTTCTCACATCCCCGTTTCATGGCGGGCGCCGCCACCAATCCCGACCCGGCGATGTTCCAGTACGCCGCCGCGCAGGTCGCGCACTGCATGGCCGCCACGCACCGCCTCGGCGGGGCGAACTACGTCCTGTGGGGTGGCCGTGAGGGCTACGACACGCTGCTCAACACCGACATGCGTCGCGAACTCGACCAACTCGGCCGCTTCTTGAACATGGTCGTCGAGCACAAGCACGCCATCGGATTCGAGGGCACCTTGCTGATCGAGCCGAAACCGATGGAGCCCACCAAGCACCAGTACGACTACGACGTCGCCACCGTCTTCGCATTCCTCCAGAAGTACGGGCTCGAGCGCGAGATCAAGGTCAACATCGAGGTCAACCACGCCACGCTGTCGGGGCACGACTTCCACCACGAGGTCGCGACCGCCGTCAACGCCGGGATCTTCGGTTCGATCGACGCCAACTCGGGTGACGACCGGCTGGGGTGGGACCTCGACCGGTTCCCCGGCTCGGTCGAGCAGATGTCGCTGGGCATGCTGGAGATCCTGCGCGGCGGCGGCTTCACGACCGGTGGCCTGATGTTCGACACCAAGCTGCGCCGCCAGTCGATCGCACGCGACGACCTGTTCCACGGCCACATCGGCGCGATGGACGTGATGGCCCGTTCGCTCCTCGTCGCTGCCTCGATGATCGACGAGCTCGACGCTCGCCGTGATGCCCGCTACGCCGGATGGAGCGACCGCGCCGACATCCTCGATGGCGCCGTCACCCTGCAGCAACTCCACGATGCCCAGCTCACCGCCCCCGAGCCGACCGGCGTCAGCGGCCGCCAGGAGGCGCTCGAGAACCTGGTCAACCGCTACATCGAACGAGCGCGCTGAGCGATGCGCAGTCGGCTCCGCCAGATCGTGATGGTCGCCGCCGACCTCGGCGCGGCGGAGCAGCAGATCGAGCGGCTCCTCGGCGTGGAGCGCTGCTACCGCGACCCCGGCGTCGCCGAATTCGGCCTGCGCAATGCGCTGTTCCCCATCGGCGACCAGTTCCTCGAGGTCGTGTCACCGACGCGCGCGGGCACCACGGCGGGACGACACCTCGACAAGCGCGGCGGCGACAGCGGCTACATGGTGATCATCGAGGTCGACGATCTCGACGCGCTCCGGCAACGTGTCGCCGAGCTCGACGTGCGCATCGCGTACGAAGCGGTCACCACGGGCATCGTCGGGCTGCATCTGCATCCGGCCGACATCGGTGGCGCCATCTTGTCCGTCGATCGCACCGACACGTGGGGCGAGTGGCCGTGGGCGGGCCCGACGTGGCGGGACCACATCCGAACCGATGTCGTCACGGAAGTCCTCGCCGTGGAGGTCGAGGCCGCCGACCCGTCGGCGATGGCTGCCCGCTGGGCGGCCGCGCTCGACTGTGCGGTGGTGGACGATCGTCTCACCCTGCCCGACGGCGGTGAGCTGCGCTTCGTGCCGGCGGGGGATCGAGGCGAGGGCGTCTCCGGATTCGTGCTGGCGGCCGGCGACCCCTCCCGAGCCGGCTCGACCACGATCTGCAACTGCCGTTTCGACCTCGTCTGACCCGAAACGCCCCGACGGTCAGATCGGGAGGTTGCCGGTGCCTCGACGCGTCGAGCCCTCGTCGGTGTAGGCCGCGATCGTCCGCTGGGCGATGCGCATCTGGTGGACCTCGTCGGCGCCGTCGGCGAACCGTGCCCAGCGCGCGTGCTGGTACATGTGAGCGAGCGGCGTGTCGGTCGAGTACCCGAGCGCGCCGTGCACCTGGATCGAGCGGTCGATCACGCGGTTCAACATGTTGGCGACGAAGTGCTTCGCCATCGACACCTCGCCCTTGAAGTCGACCTGCTCGTCGGCGGGCGTGTCTGGACCCTGCTTGTGCGCTGCGTCGATCTTCGATGCGGCATGGAGGACCATCAGCTTCGACTGGTAGAGCTCCATCGTCGAGTCGGCGATCATCCACTGGATGCCCTGCTTCTCGGCGAGCATCGAGCCGTGCGAGTACCGGTTGAGCGAGCGGTCGACCATCATGTCCAGCGCCGTCTCGGCCTGCGCGATCCAGCGCATGCAGTGCGCGAGCCGAGCCGGCCCGAGCCGGTACTGACCGAGCAGGTGCCCCTGCCCCCGACCGCCCAGCATCTGGTCCTTGTGGACGCGCAGGTCGGTGATGACGATCTCGCTGTGGCCGGTTCCACCGTGCATGGTCTCGACCTCGCGCACGTCGTTCCACCCCTCCTGGGGCAGATCGACGAGGAATGCCGAGTTCGCGGCCTGGGGGATCTCGGGGTTGTCCTCGGTGCGACAGACCAGAATCGCGAACGTCGCCCGCCGAGCGTTCGAGATGAACCACTTGTGACCGTTGATCACCCACTCGTCGCCGTCCTGGTACGCGTACGTCTGGATCAGGGTGGGATCCGAACCGGCGACCTCGGGCTCGGTCATCGCGAAACACGATCCGAGGATCTTGCCTTCACAGAGGGGTCGGAGGTACTTCTCCTTCTGCTCGTCGGTCCCCCAGTGCAGCAACGTGTGCATGTTGCCCTCGTCGGGCGCCTGGCAGTTGAACACCCACGGCCCGTAGTACGACTTGGCGGCCTCGGCCTGCACCATCGCGAGCTCGACATGGCCGAGGCCCATGCCGCCCCATTCCGGCGGCATGTGCGGGAGCCAGATGCCCTCCTTGAACGCGGCCTTGCGCAACTCGATCAGCTTCGCGATGCGATCCCGTCCCCCGAGCGGCTCGCCGACCTCGCCGTCGGGGCCCCGACCCTCCAGCTCGGCCTCGGCGGGCTTGATCACGTCGTCGACGAATCCGCGGATGCGCATCCGGAGTGCTTCGAGCTCGGGCGTCAGTGTGAAGTCGATGGCCATGCCCGCAACTCTCCCAGATGATCGGTTCGTCCGACGAACGAGCCCGTCAACGCCCCGATGACGGTGCGCTCGTATCGTCGGAACCATGAACGAGACATCGACGGCCACCGTTGTCTGGCGGCGCACCATCGACCACGACGCAACCACTCGCCGGCGGAATCGCTTCCTGCTCTGGTACTGCCTTCCGGTGGCGGTGCTCGCGCTCGGCTTCGGCGTCGTGTCCGGACCCTGGGAGGCGCTCGGCATCCTCATCCTGTTCGGCGGATTCGGACTGTTGATCGGGGGCTGGATCTACCTCCACGGGCGCAACCTCCGTGCCAACCCGACGATGACGTCCGACGGAGGTGCCCTCCGTGTGGGAAAGAACGAGGTGCCGATCGGCGCCGTGCAACGGTGGACGACCTACCCGAGGAAGGTCTCGTCGTCGACGACGAGCGCGCACGGCGGCACCACGACGAGTTCGATCACCGTCCACGTGGCCGGGTTCATCGTCACAGCGGGGCAACCGGACGGATCGACTCGAGACGACGAGCGCGAGTTCGTCTGGCCGCTGCTGTCCGAGGATGACCAACTCACGCTGCGGTCAGCGCTCGAGACCGTGCTCCCCGGGCGCTGGGTTCCGCTGGAATCGTTCCGTTCGGTGCGATCATGACCGCGTGAACCGCCGACTCCGCCTCGCCGCGACCATCCTGCTGCTCGGAGCCGTCGCAGCGTGCAGCAACTCCGACCAACGAACGACAGCCGACGCGGCGCTCCCGCCCGCGGCACCCGTGTCGTCCAATGAACCGCTGTTCGTTCCGGGCGACAGCGTCGAGCCGACGACGGTGAGCTCGACCGCCGCACCGACGACCATCGCCGCGACATCGACCACCACGACCACCACGACCACCACATCGACCACCACCACGTCGACGTTGCCGCCAGGGTCGCCGGCACCGGCACTCGACCTCGCTGCCGACACACTGCTGCTCGGCACGTCGATCGAGGGACGGCCGATCGTCGCCGAACGCTTCGGTGCACCGGGCGGCCGCCGTGTCCTCGTCATCGGTGTCATCCACGGCGACGAGGACGGCGGCGTGCCGATCGTCGACGAGCTCCGTGAGCGCGCCACCGCCGGCACGCTCGCGCCCGACGTCGAGTGGTGGCTCGTCGAGTCGATGAACCCCGACGGACAGGCGGCCCAGGTGCGCCACAACGCCAACCAGGTCGATCTCAACCGGAACTTCCCGTTGCGCTGGGGCCCGATCGGCGAGCCCGGCGACGGCCAGTACGCCGGCACCGGCCCGGCCAGCGAGCCCGAGACGCAGGCGATGATCGCGTTCATCAGCCAGCTCCGACCCGACATGACGATCTGGTACCACCAGGACGCGAACCTGATCATCCCGTCGAGCGGCCGAGACGGTCGCGTCCGGGCCCGATACGCCGAGCTGAGCGGGCTCCCGGTCGCCGACTGCTGCGACGGCGGCATCTACACCGGCATCGCGGCGACGTGGGCACGCAACGAACTCGATGACGGCAACGGCGTGGCGTTCATCGTCGAACTGCCCGGCGGCGACCTCCCGAGCGACCAGGTCACCATCCACGCCGACACCGTCGCCACGATCGCCACCGAACTCCCCGCCATCTAGCGTTGCGGAGTGGGTCAGACCCACCCCGCTACGCGTTGCGGGGTGGGTCTGACCCACTCCGCTACGCGCGATCTGCGGGGGATAGTCTGGAGGCGTGGCAGATCGCTTCTTTCCGTACGAGCGGGATGGACGGTGGAAGATCCTGCTCGCCCCGCTCGGGGTCAAGGACGACGACGGCGTGACCATCACCGACGACGCCGTCCGTGCGACGTTCGGGTACTGGTCGGTCGAGACACCTCGCGACAACGTCGTGGGCACCCGGGTCACGGGCCCCCACCGGTGGTTCACCGCCGTCGGTCTCCGGCTCAGCTTCAGCGACGACGGGTTGACCTTCGGAACGAACCCGAACCGGGGTCTGTGCCTCGAGTTCGCGGAGAAGATTCCCCGGGTGATCGGGCTGCACGACCATTCGTCCCTGTGGGTCAGCGTCGCCGACCCCGAGGGTCTGGCCGACGCGCTCGCCTGAGTTCATTGCGTCGAAACACTGCCAACACATCGGTTCCGTAGGTTCGGGCCATGCTCGACGCCGTCGATCCGTTCATCGGGACCGACGCTGCCGACCCATCGCGGGCCACGGGTCTCGCTGCCTCGTGGTGGTGGCCGAAGCCGCCGGTCGGCAACACGCATCCGGGCGCCACCCATCCGTTCGGCATGGTCTCGGCATGCGCCTACTCCGGCGGGTACCCGACCGGCTACGGGTCCTACGAGCGGTCGACCGAAGGCGAGCCCCGCCGCCAGCACACCGGCCACAGCGCATCGGGCTTCACCCACTTCCAGCAGTCCGGCACCGGCGCGATCCGCAAGTACTACAACTACCTGCGCGTCACCCCGACCACCTCGACGCTCGACGACCTGGGTGAGCTGCGTGCGATCACCGCCGAGGACGCCGGGCCCGGGTGGTACCACGCGACGCTCGCCGACGGAATCCGCGCCGAGCTGACCGTCGGCCCGAAGAGCGCAGTCCACCGCTACTCGTTCCCTGCGCATCGAAACGCCCGCATCGTCGTCGACTGTTCACACGGAGGTCTGACGATCGAGCACGGCGCCACCGTCCCGCTCCGGGCGACGCTCGACAGCCTTGGCCCGGGCACCGCGTGCGGTGAGGTCGTGATGGAGGGCGTCCCCGTTGCGTTCCACATCGAGTGCGTCAGCGCGGACTGGCGTCAGATGCTCTGGTACGACCACCGGCTGATGCAGGGCGGCACGCGCCTCCAGTTCGATTCGATCAGGCCGACCACGCTGCGTCCGTTCGGGCTGATCTGGACGGGTCCGATCGACGCCGGCGAGGTCGTCGAGCTCCGGATCGGGTTCTCGCTCCGCGGCGTCGAGCAGGCGCGCGCCAACCTCCTGGACGACCTCGCGACGGGCGGGTTCACCGAACGCCGGACGGCGACGGAGACGGCGTGGACGACCCATCTCGACGCGATTCGGATCGAGACACCGTCGAACGAGCGTCGAACGGTGTTCGCCACCGCGCTGTACCACTCGTTGATCAAGCCCTGTTTCGCTCGCGACGAGAGCCCGTTCTGGCCGACCGACGGCCCCTTCGTGTTCGACATCTGCACGATGTGGGACATCTATCGCACGCAGTTGCCACTCGTGACCGCCCTCTTTCCCGAACGCGCCGTCGAACTCGCGAACGCGCTGTTGCACATCGCCGAGGAGGAGGGCAATCTGCCCGTCGGCTACCGGATGGCAAAGGGGGCCGACCGATTCTTTCGGCAGGGCAGCGCCCTCGCCCACACGTTCCTGGCCGATCTCTGTGCGCTCGGCGTGCCCGGCATCGACTGGGACTGGGCGCTGTGCCACATGGGACCGGACCTGCGCCGCCAGTTCGGCGAGGAGTTCCTCGAACACGGCGTCGCCCATCCGATCACCCACACCCTCGACCTGGCCGCCGGCTACCACTGCACCGCACTCGTCGCCCGCTCGCTCGGCGACACCGAGCTCGCGGACGACTTCGCCGCGTTGGCCACGCGCTGGGTCAACGGATACGACCCCGAGACCGGACTCGTCGTGGACTCCAGCTTCTACGAGGGTGGGCGGTGGAACTACTCGTTCCGGCTCCTGCACGACATGGCGGGCCGCATCGAACTCGCCGGAGGCGAGGCGGCGTACACCGCGCTGCTCGACCGCTTCTTCGGGATCGGCGCCGCGCCGGTCAAGCAGATGGGGATCGACCCGACCCCCGACGAGGTCCGGGCCGGCTACGCCCTCGACCGCTTCGAAGGGCTCAACAACGAGCCCGACATGGAGGCGCCGTGGGCGTACCACTGGGTCGGCCGACCGGATCGAACCGCCGAGATCGTCCACGCTGCGGTGATGAACCAGTTCGCAACGGGTCGCGGCGGGCTGCCCGGCAACGACGACTCGGGCGCCCTCAGCTCCTGGTACGTCTGGGCGTCGCTCGGCATCTTCCCGGTCGCCGGCCAGCAGATCTTCTTGATCAACGCCCCCTCGTTCTCACACGCTCGCCTCCGACTCGGTGCGAATCGCCTGACGATCGAGACCACCGGCTTCGTCGAGCCCGAACCGGACGGACCGGCTCAGTACGTCCGCCGCGTCACCTGGAACGGCGACGACCTCGATCGGTCGTGGATCAGTGCAGCCGATCTCCATGCGGGCGGGCGACTCCACCTCCACCTCGGCCCCGAGCCGACCACCTGGGCGACGACCACCCGACCGCCGTCGGTCTCGACGGCGGGCCCCGACCATCTCCCATGCAGCCCCGCCCGTTTCCCCCCACCCCACCAGGAGCAACCTTCATGACGATGCTGTCCGATCATCTCGATGCGAGTCGGCCGGGACTTCCTCGCGCGGAGTCGGACCCGCCACCGTTGCACCCGACGCGACGGCTCGTCATCGTCGTGCGCGCCGACCCGGTCATCTGCGGCCACTCCGGCGAAGCGCGCAACCTCGCCGAGGCGGCGCTCACCCGCGGGTTCGACGACGTCCGCATCGTCACCTGGCCGATCCCGGCACTCCAGGCAGCGGGGTTGCCGCTCAAGCCCCTCGAAACCGTGCTCCCCTACTCGACGGGGATCACCGTCGAGCGGCCCGAACCCGTCGGCGACTACAAGGTGCCCGACGGCCGCCATCTCGCCGGCATCGTCGGGCGACTCGTCGAGCTGTTCACCGAGGACGTTCCGACCATCGCGATGTCGCTCTACCTCACCCCACACGACACCGCGGTCGCTCAGGCCGCCACGCTCGCCCGGTCCACCGGGATGTGTGCGCCGCTCACGACCGTGGCCGAAGCGGTCGGCTCCGACATCACCAACGTCGTGCGCACCGCCTTGGAGCAGGGCCGCTTCGGTGCGGCCGCCCAGGTGTTGAGCACCTACCTGTCGAACGACGTGTGCGTCGCCGTCTCGGAGTTCACCAAGACGCTGATCGTCGACGCCGCGCACGAAGTCGACCAACGGTGGGGGACCTCGTTCGGGCCGGCGTGCGACGCCCGCGTCGCAGTGTCGTTCCCGGCGATCAACGCCGCCGCGTACACCGACCTGGACCCCGTCGAGACCGAACGCCGGCTCGCCGCCCGCGGCCTCGAACGCGACGGCTATGTCATGTTCCTCTCGCGCGTCACGAAAGCGAAAGGGGTCGACGACCTGATCAACGGGTACGCCGTGAGTGCTGCTGCGGGTCGCACGAAGCTCGTCATCTGCGGGACCGGACCGGAGGCGACGGCGATGCGCGCCCTCGCGGCTTCCACTCCGGTCGCCGACCGCATCGTCTTCTTCGACGATGTCGACGATGCGGAAAAGCCACACCTGATGGCGGGGTCGTCCGCCTACGTGCTGGCGAGCAAGCCCCGGCCCGAATTCGTCGAGACGTTCGGTATCGCCCTCGTGGAGAAGATGCTCGCCGGCGGCGGGCCGATCGTCACGTGCGACACCGGCGGAATCGGCGAGGCCGTCGGTCCGCACGCGAAGATCGTTCCACCCGGGCAACCCGCCGCGATCGCGAACGCCCTGAGCGAGATCATCCTCGGGTTGTCCCCCGGCGAACGCACACGCTGGGGGAGCCAGGCTCGGGACTACGCGATGCAGTTCGACCGCGCGAACGTGTTCGACCGGCTGTTCGCCCGCGTCGACGAGGTGGGCTCCGTCGCTGCCTGAATGCGTCAGTGCTGCGAGGGACGGCTCGTCGGCCCGTCGGACGACGCCGTCGCGGCGTCGTCGATCGGGTCGAAATCCTCGGGCTTCGGCGGACGCATCAGAATGTCGACGCCCTGCCACATCGTGTACGACGACGGATACAGCAGGATCGGCAACACGAGCGCGCCGACACCGAACGCCACGAACATCGGGACCATCTCGATCTCGGGCCAGGTGATCGCCACGACGACGCCGAGCAGGAGCACGAGCGGCCCCATGCAGATGATCGCCGCGGTCGCTGCGGCACCGAGTTCATAGCCGACGTCGCCGCGTCGCCAGTTCAACCCGCAGGTCGCGCAGTGGGCCTGCTTCTTGGTCCAACCGGTGAAGAACGCGCCCCGTCCTCCGCACCACGCGCACCGTCGAAACAGACCGCGCACCAGCATTCTCGGCAACGTTGGTCGGGTCACGGCGTCATTCTATCCGCGCCGGATCCAAAATGTACGTACAAATCGTGCACGGTCAGAGGAACGTCGCGAAGACGTCGAGCGGCTCGCGTTCGGACTGCACGCTGTTGATCGGGTGGTCCCAGTCCGCGGTGCCGATCGCCATGCCGCAGAACAGCCGCAACTCCTCCGGGACACCGCAGAACTCCATCACCGCCGGCTCGTGCACGGCCCACGCCTCCTGCGGACAGGTGTCGAGGCCCGCCTCCTGGGCGAGCAGCATGAACGTCTGCAGGAACATCCCGAGGTCCGACCACTGCGGTGGTCCCATCACCCGGTCGATGAAGCAGAAGAACGCGGCGGGCGCACCGAAGAAGTCGAGGTTCTTGGCGAACTGGGCGAATCGGCCGGCCTTGTCGTCACGCGCCACGCCGATCGCCTCGTACATCTGCTCGCCGATCTTGTAGCGCGACGAGCGGTACGGCTCGTGCAGGCTGGGCGGGTAGATGTCGTACGCCGGCGCTCCCGGAGGACGCTCGGCGATGAACGCGCGGAACCGAGCCATCGCATCGCCGTTGATCACGTAGATCCGCCACGGCTGCACATTGCCGCCCGACGGTGCGCGCGACGCTGTGGCCAACAACTCGCGCAGGAGATCGTCGTCGACCGGGTCCGGCAGGAACGCCCGGATCGACTTGCGACGGTTGACGGCTTCGGTCACATCCATCGGTGCAGCTTCGCGAACGCGGTCCGGCGGTCGGCAGCTCAGGCCTGAGGTGTGACCAATGCCTTCTCACCGGTCGCCATGCGTGCATAGCGGCGGACGTGCCCGGGGTCGACCGCGTCGGCCAACGACAGCCGCATGCCGTAGCTGCTGGCGAACGTCGTCGAGATCTCGTCGGCGACGCGAGTCCGGAGCCGATCGGCACCGTCCTGGCCGATCCGGCCGAGGAACGGGGTGAGGAGCCAACCGCCGATCGACCACGACATCCCGAAGTTCCGCCGGAGGGTGGTCGGGCCGCGATCGAGACCGCCGTAGATGTAGACCTGCTTGTGCGTGTTCGATCCGTACCGGCTGAACTCGTCGCCCTCGCTCGCCACCTTCTCCATCGCGGTCAACAGGGTCGACGCGAGTTCGCCGCCGCCGATCGCATCGAAGGCGATCGTGGCCCCGGTCTCGCGCAGGGCGTCGACGAGATCGTCGAAGAACGAATCGGCGCTCGAATCGACGACGTGCCGTGCCCCTTCGTCGCGGAGCAACTCGACGTGCTCCGGGCGACGGACGATGTTCACGAGCGGCACGTCGTCGGCGAGACAGATCCGGTTGAGCATGAGGCCGAGGTTCGATGCGCCCACGGTGTGCACCAGACCCGAGTGACCTTCGAGCCGCATCGTTTCGACCATCCCGAGCGCGGTCAGGGGGTTGACGAAGCAGGCGGCTGCGTCTTCGGCGGAGGTCCCGTCGCGCATCGCCAGGCAGCTCGCGACGTTGACGGTGCGGTACTGCGCGTAGGCCGATCCGGAGAGGAAGCCGACGACCTTGCCGGCCAGCGCCCGCGCCGCATCCGAGTCGCCGACGGCGATCACGGTGCCACCGCCCTCGTTGCCGGTGGGCATCGGTCGCCCGAGTCGACCGGTCAAACCGGCCGTGCCGGTCGGGATCGTGGCCCGGACCGCCGGCAGGTCGGCGGTGCCAGCGGCCTCCGCCGTCCCGACGTCCGCCCCGGCGAGGAGCATGCCGAGATCCGACGGGTTGATCGGTGCCGCCTCGATCCGCACGACCACCTCGTCGGGACCCGGCGCCGGAACCGCAGCCTCGCTCAGGGCGAGTGTGACGGAGCCGTCGTCAGCGACGGTCGAGCGGAGTTCGAGGGTCGTGGTGGGAGCGGGGTCGGTGTCGGTCATCGACTCATCTTTGTCGCGGGCGTCGCAGCGGCCATCATGAGAGATGTGAGGTCTGACGCAGAACTGATGCAGCTCGCCCTCGAGGTCGGTGCCACCGCGCGCGCGGCGACCGCCCCGAACCCGTGGGTCGGGGCGGCGATCGAGACTTCCGATGGCGCGCTCCACCTCGGAGCCACCGAGCCACCCGGGGGCCCCCACGCCGAGGTCGTCGCCCTCCGGGCCGCCGGCGACGCTGCGCGGGGCGCCACGCTCGCGACGACGCTCGAGCCGTGCGCGCACGAGGGTCGGACCGGACCGTGCACGACCGCCATCATCGAGGCCGGGGTCAGCCGGGTGCTGATCGGCGTCCGCGACCCGGACCCGAACGTCGACGGTGACGGCATCGAGGCGCTTCGAACGGCCGGCATCGAAGTCGTCACCGATGTGTGCGCCGCCGAGGCCGAAGCGCAGCTCGCGGCCTACCTCCACCACCGACGAACCGGTCGCCCGTACGTCGTGGTCAAGCTCGCGACGACCGTCGACGGGCGCACCGCGGCCCCCGACGCATCGAGCCAGTGGATCACCGGTGTCGAAGCCCGAACCGACGGGCACCGGCTGCGGGCGGAGAGCCAGGCGATCCTCGTCGGGGCAGCCACGGTCCGCACCGACGACCCGTCGCTCACGACCCGAATGGTCGACGGACCGAGCCCACGGCGCATCGTCCTCGGGTCGGCGGCGCCCGGCGCCAAGGTGCACCCGTGCCTGGAGTGGCGCGGTGAGATCGCCGAACTCCTGGACCTGCTCGGGTCCGAGGGCGTCCTCCAGCTGCTCATCGAAGGCGGACCCAGCACCGTCGCCCAGTTCCACGCCGAGGGCCTCGTCGACCGGTTCGTCATCTACATGGCACCGGCCATGTTCGGCGGCGATGACGCGAAGGCGATGTTCTCCGGCGCAGGCGGTGCGACGATCGACGCGCTGCGTCGGGGACGCTTCGTCGACGTTCGTCAGCTCGGCGGCGATCTGCGCCTCGACCTGATCCTCGACTGAGTCGGGCGAGCCTCGTGGGTCAGAGTCCGACGTGGCCGAGGCGCTCGGCCTTGGTCCGGAGGTAATCCTCGCTCTCCGGGTGCAGGGCCACGACGGCGGGGACGAGTTCGTCCACCTGAATCCCGTGGGCGACGAGACCGGCAGCCTTTGCCGGGTTGTTCGACATCAGCCGGACCGATGCCACCCCGAGGTCGTCGAGGATCGCCGCCGCGACGTCGTACTGCCTGGCATCGACCGGCAGCCCCTGCACCGTGTTGGCATCGACCGTGTCGAGCCCGGCGTCCTGCAGCTCGTAGGCCTTGATCTTGTTCGCGAGTCCGATTCCCCGGCCCTCGTGACCCCGGAGATACACCACGACGCCGCGCCCGGCGTCGGCGATCGAGGCGAGTGCATGGCCCAGCTGGTCGCCACAATCGCACTTCCGCGACCCCAGGACGTCGCCGGTGAGGCACTCGCTGTGCAACCGGGTCAACACGCCGGCACCGGACGGGTCGCCCTCGACGACGGCGACGTGCTCGTGCCCGTCGAGCGCCCGGTAGGAGACGATCCGAAATTCACCGTGGGCCGTGGGGAGCCGGGCGTCGCCGACGCGCTCGACCAACATCAGACCGTCTCGACGCGGCCGTAGTTGGTCGTCCGCTGCGCGAGCGGCCGACCGAGCGACCGAGCGAATTCGGCGAACCGCTCCCCCGTCATCGCCTGTCCGTGGCTCGCGCCGGCGGCACGCGAGATGTTCTCGTCCATCAGCGTCCCGCCGAGATCGTTGCAGCCGGCGTTCATCATCTGCGCCGTGCCCGCCAACCCGATCTTCACCCAGCTGGCCTGAATGTTCGGGATGAGCTCGCCGTACGCGAGCCGAGCGACGGCGTGCAGCAGCAGGTTCTCGCGGAACGTGGGGCCGCGCCGGGCCTTGCGCTGGAGATAGATCGGCGATGCCATGTGGACGAAGGGCAGCCCGACGAACTCGGTGAATCCCACCCGACCGAGCCGCACGTTCTCGTGCTGCAGGTCGCGTGTCCGCACGATGTGGCGCGCCTGGTGCACCGGCTCCTCGACGGCGCCGAACATCATCGTCACGTTCGAGTGCAGCCCGATCGAGTGAGCGGCCCGGTGCGCCTCCAACCACTCCTCCGTGTCGACCTTGTCGGGGCACAGGATCGCACGGATCTCGTCGTCGAGGATCTCGGCGGCGGTCCCCGGCAGCGACGCGAGGCCGACGTCTTTCAGCCGCTGGAGGTACGTGGGCAGATCCTCGCCCAACCGCTTCGCACCTTCGGTGACCTCGAGCGCCGTGAAGCCGTGCACGTGCATGTCGGGCACCGCGTCCTTGACGGCTTTCGTGACGTCGATGTAGTAGTCGCCGTCGAAGTCCGGATGGATGCCACCCTGCAGCGTCACTTCGGTGGCGCCGAGATCCCACCCCTCCTTCGCCCGCTGTGCGATGTCGTCGAGCGTCAGCAGGTACGGCGTGCCGCGCAGGTTGAGCGACAGCGGCCCCTTCGAGAACCCGCAGAACTTGCACTTGAAGGTGCAGACGTTCGTGTAGTTGATGTTGCGGTTGGCGACCCACGTGAGTGTGTCGCCGACCAGTTCGCGTCGTCGCTGATCGGCCAGCGCCGCGACGGCACCGACTTCGGGGCCGCGGGCGCCGAGCAGCGTCACGAGCTCGTCGACGTCGGGCTCCTCCCTCGCCTCCACCCCAGCCAGCACGTCGGCCACGGCGCCCCGAATCGGTCGCTCCGGCGCGGGAACGAGACTCGGCGGCGCGCAATCGGCACCCGAGTACCATGCGGTCGAACGGTGTCCGACGAGCACGAACTCGGCGCCGTCGGCGACCGTGTCGGCCGCGGTCGTCTTCTCCGGCCAGAACTGACCCGGATCGTCGCGGCCGAGCCACTCAGCGTCGGCTCGATCCATCACCGGGAAGTGCAGACTCGGGTCGAGCCAGCGATCACGATCGCGGACGAACTCGGGATACACCGTGAGGCGCGGCGCGAGCACGTGCCCCTTCGCCTCCGTCACCTCGCGCAGCCGGTCGAGGTCGGGCCACGGTCGCTCGGGGTTCACGTGGTCGGCGGTCACGGGCGACACGCCACCCCAGTCGTCGATGCCTGCGTCGAGCAGCGCGCCGAAGTCGTCGGACAGGTTCGGCGGCGCCTGCAGATGGATCTCGGGCGGCAGGATCAGTCGGGCCGCGGCGACGGTCCACAGGTAGTCATCGCCGGGGCACGCGCTGTACCCCCTTCATCGCCGTGCGCAGCTTCGGCAGGAAGTTCTGGACGATGACCTCCTGCACATGACCGTGGCGGGCGTGGGACGCGGCGATCGCTTCCAGCCCTGCGAGTTGATCGGCCCGGGTGTCGCCGATGCCGACGAGAATGCCGGTGGTGAACGGGATCTGGAGCTCACCGGCGGCGTCGAGCGTGGCGAGTCGCCGTTCCGGGGTCTTGTCGGGGGCGCCGCGATGGGCCTCGAGGTCCGGGTTGACGGACTCGATCATCATCCCCTGGCTCGGGCTGAACGGGCGGATGTGTGCCAGCTCGCCACTGGAGAGCGCCCCCGCGTTCGCATGGGGCAACAGCCCGGTCTCGCGCAACACCAGCTCGGCCATCTCGGCGACGTAGTGCACGGTCGAGTCGTACCCGCGGTCGCGCAACCAGTCCCGAGCAACGTCGTACCGGTCCTCGGGCCGTTCGCCGAGCGTGAACAGCGCCTCGTGACAGCCGCGACGCGCTCCCTGGCGGGCGATCTTCAACACGTCGTCGGGGTCGAGGTACAGCTGCTCGACGTGTGCCGGTGGTTGCGCGAACGTGCAGTAGCCACACGAGTCGTTGCAGAGGAACGTCAACGGAATGAACACCTTGGGGCTGTAGGTGACCCGTGTCCCGAACGTGTCGTCGCGCCGTGCGGCGGCCAGCGCCATCAGGTCGCTCAGCGATTCGTTCAGCAGCGGGTGGGGGTGCCGATCCGTCATGATGACTCCGAGACGTCAGTGGGTGGGGTGATGGAGCCGGCGGCGCCGGCGCCCGGTCGACTTGCGATGTCGTGCGGCGAGAAGGTCTCGTCGCACGCCCAGCAGACGAACTGCTGGTCGAGCGGGTGACCGCAGGCCTCGTGGACCAACACGGTCGGGCCGTCGCCGGCGGCGAGCCATTCGTCGCCCCACCGCATCAGAGCGACGAGCGTCGGGCGACAGCGCCATCCCCTTCGCGGTGAGTCGATACTCGTGTCGCGGCGGTCGCTCGCAGTACAGGTGTCGCGCCAGGACGCCGTGCTCGACGAGTCGCTTGAGCCGATCCGTCAGGACCGGGCGGGCGATGTCGAGGTCGCGCCGGAACTCGTCGAATCGCCGAACGCCGCGGAACGCATCACGCAGGATGAGGATCGTCCACCGGTCGCCGAGGATGTCGAGGCTCGCCTGGATCGAACACGGGTGTTCGTCGGTGCCGGGTGCCGACGAGCACTCTTCGGACGTCGGCTTGCTGACCATCGATGAGGATCGTAGGTGAGTTCGCGATCAGAACCAAGTCGGTCCGGATTCAGAACCAACCGGCCGCCCCGACGTCGACGGCGATCGCGCCGACGAGACGCACAACTGCCGACAGTCGCTACCTTGGAGTCATGGCCGATGGAGTGCTCGAACACGATCATGATCACGAGGGCGAGCACGCGCACCGGCACATGGTCCACCGCCACCGCGACGTCACGGGCGGCACCGCCCGCGCCACCGTGTTCGGCGTGAGTGACGGGCTCGTCTCGAACGTGGCGTTGATCCTCGGAGTCGCCGCTGCGGCATCCGATCGCGCGAACGTCCTGGTGGCGGGCGTCGCCGGTCTGCTCGCCGGCGCCGCCTCGATGGCCGCGGGCGAGTACGTGTCGATGAAGGCCCAGAGCGAGCTCGTCGAGCGGGAACTCGAGATCGAACGACGGTCGCTCCACACGCAGCCCGCTGCGGAGACTCGCGAGCTCGCGGCGATCTATCGCCGCCGCGGCCTCGACGCGCAGCAGGCCCAGGAGATGGCCGAGGCGGTCATGGTCGACCCCGACGTGGCACTCGAGGTCCACGCCCGCGAGGAACTCGGGGTGAATCCGTCCGACACCGGCAATCCGGTGGGGGCGGCACTCAGCTCGTTCGTCGCGTTCGCGATCGGCGCAATGCTCCCGCTCATTCCGTGGTTCTTCATGGAGGGCACGGCGGCGATCATCGTCTCCGCTGCGGTGGGGTTCGTGGCGGCCGCAACCGTCGGCGTCGTGCTGGCGAGCTTCACCGAGCGCTCCTACTTCCGCACCGCATTACGGCAGGTCACGTGGGCCGTGGTGGCGTGTGCGGCGACGTTCGCCATCGGCACGTGGCTCGGCGCCGTCGTCTGATCAGTCGGGCAGCAGTGGGACACCCGCGTCGGCATCGCTGCCGACCGCCACTGCACGATTGAGGCTTGCCGCACCGAAGCGGTCGCGCACGGCGTCGAGTGCCGCGTCGAGCACCTCGGACTCCGATCGCTCGAAGGGCAGCGCCATCTGGACGCCACCAGCGTTGCGCTCGTCGACGAGGTTGCCGACCGACAGGCCGATGAGCGTGAGCCCACCCCGCTCGTCGATGAGCGGCCAGGACGCATCGAGCACCGCACGGGCGGTTGCGAGCAGCGGCGCAGTTGCCGAGGTCGGCTGCGGGAGCGACGACGACCGGGTGGCGCGCGTGAAGTCGGCGAACCGAAACCGCAACGTCACGGTCCGACCGTGCCGAGCGGCGCGACGCATCCGGCGGGTCACCCGGTCGACGACCCGCAGCAGGATCGCGTCGATCTCTGCTCGGGACCGGGGCCGACGCCCGAGCGCCTGTTGCGAACCGATCGAGCCGCGCCGCTTGCCGGTCTCGACTCGCCGGGCATCGACGTTGTGTGCGAGCGCGTGCAACTGCCGACCAGATGCGACCCCGACGATCGCCCGCAGCGCGGCAGGGTCCATCGCCGCGACTTCACCGACGGTGTGGATCCCTCGCGCGTCGAGCTTGGCAGCGGTGATCGCTCCGACTCCCCAGAGCTTGTCGACCGGCAGCGGGTGGAGGAAGTCGAGTTCGCGGTCCGGGTCGACGCGCAGCAGCCCGTCGGGTTTTCCGACGCCGCTGGCGACCTTCGCCAGGAACTTGGTGCGCGCGACGCCCACGGTGATCGGCAACCCGACGTCGTCGCGCACCCGCCGGCGGAGTTCGGCGGCGATCTCGACGGGGGTGCCGGAAAGACGACGAAGCCCCGACACGTCGAGGAACGCCTCGTCGATGGAGATGCCTTCGACCAGCGGCGTGGTGTCGTCGAAGATGGCGAACACGTCCTTGCTGGCCCGCGAATACGCCTCGAACCGAGCCGGCACCACGACGAGATCCGGACACAGGCGCCGGGCGGCGAACTCCGACATCGCGGTCCGTACGCCGAAGCGCTTGGCCTCGTAGCTCGCCGCGAGGACCACGCCACCTCCGGCGACGACCGGGCGCCCTCGCAACGTCGGATCGTCGCGCTGTTCCACCGACGCGTAGAACGAGTCGAGGTCCGCATGCAGAATCGTCGCCTCGTCCCGGTCCACGAACACACGTTCGCACACCGGCCCCCTCCTCGCAACCGCGACGTGTCAGCGGGTGGACACCCAGCGTTCGATGGCGTCGAGCGCGCTCGGGTCGGCGAGCGAGTCGCGGGACGCGACGTCGGATGCGGCACCACCGAGCAGCATCTGCTTCACCGGCACCTCCAGCTTCTTGCCCGACAGGGTCCGCGGGATCACGTCGATCCGCTCGATCACGTCCGGCACGTGCCGCGGCGACAACTCGCTCCGCAGTCGGGTCCGGATCTCGCCGGCGAGCACCGCGTCCAACGACGAACCCTCCACCAGCGCCACGAGCAGGATCAACTCGCCCGGACCACCCGCCGGATCCTCGAGGTGGACGACGAGGCTGTCGGCGACCTGCGGCATCGACTCGACCACCGCGTAGAAGTCACTCGTGCCGAGGCGCACTCCGCCGCGGTTCAGCGTTGCATCGGATCGGCCCGTGATCACACACGCACCGTCGGGGGTGAACGTCACCCAATCGCCGTGTGTCCACACGTCTCCGAACCGCTCGAAGTACGCCTCCCGATAGCGCGATCCGTCGGCGTCGCCCCAGAATCCGACCGGCATCGACGGCATCGGCTGGACGATGACGAGCTCGCCCGTTTCGCCCGGCGCGCACCGGGACCCGCCGGCGCGGAACGCCTGCACGTCGCAGCCGAGCATCCGCGTCGAGATCTCGCCCACCCGCACCGGCAGCGTCGGTGCCGGCCCGACGAAGCCGGTACACACGTCGGTCCCGCCGCTCAGCGAGCCGACCTGGACGTGCTCGCCGACGGCGTCGGCGACCCACTCGAATCCCTCGGGCGGAAGCGGCGCCCCGGTCGAGCCGAGGTGTCGCAACCCGGACAGGTCGTGGTCGTCGCCCGGACGCAACCCGGCCTTGCGGCACGCCATGACGAACGGTGCGCTCACGCCGAACACGTCGAGTCGCTCGGCCGCGGCGAACTCCCACAGCGTCGACAGGTCGGGCGAGCCGGGATCGCCGTCGAAGAGCACTGCGGTGGCGCCCACCAGTGCCGCCGACGTGAGGAAGTTCCACATCATCCAACCGGTCGTCGTGAACCAGCCGAACCGATCACCCGGACCGAGGTCGTAGTGCAGGGCCAGCGTCTTGGCGTGTTCGAGCGCGATACCGCCGTGACCGTGCACGATCGCTTTCGGCAGGCCGGTGGTGCCCGAGGAGAAGAGCACGTAGAGCGGGTGGTCGAACGGCACCGACTCGAACGCCATCGACGCCGCGGCCGCCGCAGGGTCGTGGTCGAGCAGCACCGACCAGCCGTCGGGGCCCGACGGGTCGAGATACGCCAGCCGCACCACGTGGGAGAGCGTGGGCAACGAGGCGACGACTTCCGCGACGTGACCGGATCGGTCGACGTCCTTCTCGCCGTAGCGATACCCGTCGACGGCCAGCAACACCTTCGGGTCGACCTGCGCCCATCGATCGGTCACCGCACGCACGCCGAACTCGGGCGCACACGACGACCAGATCGCGCCGAGGCTCGCCGTCGCGAGAAACGCGATGGTGGTCTCGGCGATGTTCGGAAGGTAGGCGACCACCCGATCGCCGACCCCGACCCCCAACTCGGCGAGGCCCAGACGACAGCGAGCCACCTCGTCCGCGAGCTGCGACCACGACCGCTCGACGCGTGGCCGGCTCTGGCTGACCGACACGATCGCCGTCGCGTCGGGCGTACGCGCCGCCTGGCGCAGGGCGAGCTCGGCGTAGTTGAGCCGAGCACCCGGGAACCACTCGGCGCCGGGCATCGACATCGCGCCGGTCGGGTGAGACGCCCGAGCGCTCCACGGGACATCGAACCAGTCGGCGAACGCATCCCAGAACGGGCCCGGCGCATCGAGCGACCAACGCAGCAACGCCGGATAGTCGCCGAAAGCGTCCTCGCCGCGACGCTCGGCGAATGCCGCGAAGTCGGCGAGACGGCTCCGCTCCCACGCGTCGGACGGTGGCTCCCAGATCACGGGCGCGTCGGGCATGGCGGGCACCGGGCAATGCTGCCAGACTCGCACCGTGATCGGACGACCTCGCCCCGCCATCGCCGCGTTGCCCGCATACCGTCCGGGCCGGTCGGCCGCTGCCGCGGTCGCCGAGCACGGGATCGCCGACGCCGTGAAACTGGCATCGAACGAGGCCCCGTTCGGACCACTGCCATCGGTGGCCGGAGCGATCAGCTCGGGCATCGAACACGTCAATCTGTACCCGGACCACGGCGCCGCGGCGTTGCGGTCCGCGCTTGCGGAGCACCACGGCGTCGACGTCGACCAGGTGACGGTCGGACCCGGTTCGGCCGGCATCCTCCAGCAGATCCTGCTCGCCTACGTCGCTCCGGGCGACGAGGTCGCCATGTGTTGGCCGTCGTTCGAGGCGTATCCGATCTTCGCCCGCCTCGTCGAGGCACAGGAGATCCGAGTCCCCCTTCGCGACGAGGCGTTCGATCTGCCCGCCCTCGCAGCGGCGGTCACCCACCGCACGAAGGTCACCTTCGTGACGAACCCCAACAATCCGACCGGCACGGTGGTGTCGACCGCCGAGATCGAGACGCTGCTCGACGCCGTCCCCGACACCTGCATCGTCGTGCTCGACGAGGCCTACGCCGAGTTCGTCGACGATCCACGGGTCACCGATTCGACCCCGTTGCTCGCCGACCACCCGAACCTCGTGGTCACCCGCACCTTCAGCAAGGCCCACGGGCTCGCCGCCCTGCGCGTCGGCTACGCGGTCGGCTCCCCCGAGGTGATCGGCATGATCGACCGCACGCTGGTGCCGTTCGCCGTGAACGACTTGGCGCAGCGAGCCGCCGTGGCGAGCCTGGCTGCGGTCGACGAGATGCGTGCTCGCGTCGCCGACGTGGTCGCCGAGCGTTCACGGGTGACCGGTGCGCTGCGATCGGCCGGTTGGACCGTTCCCGAACCCCAGGGCAACTTCGTCTGGCTCCCCGTCGGGCCGTCGGCCGCCGATCTCGGCGTTGCGCTCGAACGCCGCGGCGTGGTCACCCGCGCGTTCGCCGACGTCGGCGTGCGGGTCACCATCAGCGACCGATCGACCAACGACCGCTTCCTCGCAGCGATCGAATCCGTCGCGTCAGACCTCGCCGATCGGTGATCGTGATGGTTCGGTGATCGTGTTCGACGACCCGACCGTCATTCCGTGTCGATGATGTAGGCGAAGATCTGTCCCCCCGGCGCGTTCATGCAGATGCTCGCCGTGTAGAGCGCGGTGGCGTTGTCGACCACCGGCGACATCACCGTGTCGTCGGTGAGGTGGGTCACCACGCCTCCCGGACTCACCGGGCCGCTGAGCGCGCTCGCGATGTCTCCACTACTCGCCGTCAGGGCATCCTGGCCGTCGGCGAACGTGTGCCGTCCGAGCTGCACCGTGAAGTTGTCGCCGGCGTTGGCGACCGACACCGCAGCGGTGACCGAGCTGATCGTGGTCCCGTCGGGCAGGTCGACGGGAGCGACGAAGCACGCGAACCCGATCGTGGTGGACAGCGTGCCGCCGCGTTCGGTGGGGATCGCACTGAACGTCGGGTTGAAGTCACCCGGAGCGATCACGAACCGGTCGGGGACGACTTCGTAGCGGTCGTCGTGGTTGTGGTCCTCGTAGTACCCGACCACGTCGACGAAGAGGTCGACGGTGCCGCGGGAGTTGAAGATCGCGAACTCGCCGTCGTCGTCGAGGTCGGTGGTGACCGAGTTGGGCGTGGGCCGTTCGCCCGGTGTCGGGTTGAGGTTCGAGGTGGTCGGCGTTGCCGCTCCCGCTGGATACAACCGGACGTTGGTCTGGCTCGTTGCGCCGACGGCCGTGACGTTGGCGACGATACCGGTCGCTCCGGCGGGCAGGTTGCAGTCGCCCTGCGCTCCCCGCGCCGCGACGACGAGTTCCTCCCCGGGTCCGATCGGCGTCGACCTCGGCCCCACGTTGTCGACACCGGACCGGGTGTCGAGCAGACGACACGGGGTGATCGGCACGAACGACGTGCGTTCACCGGAGTCGAGCGTGGCATTGGCGACGCCGAGACCTCCGGCGCCGAGGGTGATGGCGACGGCAGCGCCGACGGCAGCCCAGCGGGTACGGATGTGGCGGAGCGAGTCCATACGGCGCGACCATACGACGTGGTGCATCGCGGTGCTCGGAATTGTCGGAGATCGCTAGACCAGCAGCCGGTGCCGGCGCAGTCGCTCGTAGATCTCGAGTGCCTCGGCGGCCACGTCGCCGAGCGGTCCGACGAGCGCCGGTGGATCGTCGGTCGGCGGCTCGCCGAACCCGGTCGACGCCTCCACCGAGTCGTACCAGTGCCGGGCCCAGACCCCGTCGCTCGCTCGTGGGCCCGCCGGCCAGTGCAACATCGCGTCGTCGAAGGGCACGCCGAGCCGTCGACAGATCTCGGTCTGATAACCGCGCGGATCGCGGAGGAAGTCGTCGGAGTCGACCACGACCTCGCAGTGCTCGAGGAGTTCGACCTGCTGCGGGATGCCGATGTCGTCGAGGGTCACCTCGTCGCGCACCTTCGTGTAGCTCGCGAGGACCCGTCGAGGATCGCGCAGCAGCAGACAGTTCCGCAGCTCGCCCAGCCACGACCGGTCGACGGGCGGCAGCAGATGGTGCGCCATGTGCTTCTGGTAGCTGACCGCGGCGTGCGCCGGCGACGCGAGGCAGGCGGCGATCGCCGTGTCGAAGTCGGCCGGACCGGCGGCGATGATCTCGTCGCGGCCGGGGTGGTCGGCACCGGTAGCTGCGAGGTACGCGGCGTAGAGCGGTTCGTCGAGCACTTCGGTGTCGGGTCGGTGCTCCCAGCTGCGCATCATCGCGGTCGACAGGTTCCGCGGCCCCGACCACATCGCGATGCGCGTCACCCACACTCCCGGTCGAGCAATTCGGTGTACCACTGTTGCAGCCGCTCGACCATCGGCCCGCGCTCCCCGGTGCCGATCGTGCGACCGTCGATCTCGGTGACGGGCGCGATGCCGGCGAACGTGCCGGTGACGAACGCCTCGGTCGCGCCGTAGCACTCGGTCACGCTGAAGTTCTTCTCGCGTGCGGTCACGCCGTGGTCGCCACACAGCCGCAGCACGTTGCGACGGGTGATGCCCGGCATGCAGTAGTCGCCGGTCGATGTCCACACCTCGGGTGGACCGTCCCGGCCGTCGGGGTGGCGCACGATGAAGAAGTGCGTCGAGTTGCAGGTGGCCACGAAGCCCTGCGGATCGAGCATCAGCGCTTCGTCGGCTCCGGCCTTCGCCGCCTGGATGCATGCGGCGATGCAGTTCAGCTTGGAGTGCGAGTTCCACTTGGGGTCCTGCACGTCGGGACGACCTCGGCGGATCGACACCGTGTACAGCCGCACGCCCTCCGACAGGGTTTCGGGTCGTGCGGTCTTGTACTCCGGGATGATCACGATCGTTGCCGGCGTGATCGTGAACCGGGGATCCTGGTACGGCGTCGACTTCACGCCGCGGGTCACCATCAGGCGGATGTGGACCCCGTCCGCCTCCCCCATGTCGTTGGCGTCGAGCGTCGCCTGGAGCAGCCCGGTCAGCTCCTCGGGCGTGCGACCGATGTCCATGTCGATTCCCAGCGCGCCCTCGTACAGCCGGCGGAGATGCTCGTCGAGGAACGCCATCCGACCGTGGTGGACCCGAATGCCCTCCCAGACGCCGTCACCGAGCATGAACCCGCTGTCGAAGACCGACACGACGGCCTGCGCCCGTGGGACGAGGTCGTCGTTGATCCCGATCACGATCTCCGCGTTACGCGGGTCGATGTCGTAGTCGTGGGTGCCGTGTGCCATCAGCGCATCCTCGCATCACCTTCAGCGGACGTCGCGCAGGTTCGCTGCGGCGGTCTCGGGGGTCAGGTCACGTTGCAGGTTGGCGAGCAGCTCGTAACTGGCGGGGATCTTGGCGACGTCGGCCGACCGCAGGAGCGGTGGGTAGTAGTGGGCGTGCAGCTGGAAGCCGGCGGCACCGGCTCGTGGCGCGCCGTGCCAGCCCGAGCAGTACGGGAACGACGTGTTGAACAGCCGGTCGAAGGCGCCGAGCATCGTCTGGAGCACCTCGGCGAGCGATTCGGCATCGCCGTCGTCGAGGTCGCTCAGCGTCGCAACCGGCCGACGCGGGATCACGATCGTCTCGAAGGGCCAGTACGCCCAGTACGGCACCACGGCGATCCATCCGTCGTTGACCGCCACGGTCCGCTCGCCTGACGCCGCTTCGCGCTCCGCGTAGTCGATGAGCATCGACGTGCCGTGGCGGGCGAGGTAGGACGCCTGCGACTCGATCTCGGACACCGCTTCGTTGGGGAGGAAGCTCGACGACCAGATCTGACCGTGAGGGTGAGGGTTCGACGCGCCGGAAATGGCACCGCGGGTCTCGAAGAGCTGCACCCACTCCCAGGTCTCGTCGAGTTCGGCGAACTGATCGCGCCACAGCTGGATCACCACGCCGATCTCGTCGTGCGACATCTTGGCGAGGGTCAGATCGTGGCGGGGCGAGAAGCAGATGACCCGGCACTCGCCGTCGCCGGCCGCGATCTCGAACAGCTCGTCGACGGCGCCGTCCTGGAGGCCGCTGTGGAGGTCGTCGTCGGGCACCGGGACGCCTGGGAGCAGGGCCGCGAAGTCGTTCTCGAACACGAACGTCGAGGTGTAGGCCGGGTTGGTCACGCCGCCCGCCCGAGCGTTGCCGGGACAGAGATAGCAGCCCGGGTCGTAGGTGGGCGTGTCGTCGCTGGCTGCGTCGTCGGTCTGCCCCTGCCACGGCCGCTTGGTCCGTTGTGGCGAAACGACGACCCAGTCGCCGGTCAGCGGATTGCGGCGGCGATGCGGGTGGACGGAGGGATCGAACGGCTCGGCCATGGCGCCGAGCAGACTACTCGACCTCGAACGTCGGCTCGGAAACTCTCGACGAATTGTCGAGGCTGTCGTCATCAAATCGTCATCCGCTTGCTACGGTCGTGCCTTCATGTCCCGTCGCCCCCCGCTCGCTCGGACGCGCGTCCGCCGCGTGGCCGCCCTGCTGCTGGCCCTCGCGACCATCGCCACGTCGGCGACCGCGCATGCACAAGCCGAGTCACCGGCCGAGCGCGCCGCCCGCGAGATCCAAGCTGCTCGCGATCGGGCAAACGCCGCCGCGCAGGCCATGTTCGACAAGGAGTCCGAGATCGATCAGCTCGACCTCGCCATCGCCGAGACCGAGAAGCAGTTGGCGGAGGTCGAAGCGCGCGCGGCCGAGATGAGCGACGGACTCGAAGCGCAGGCCATCCGCCAGTTCGTCGGTGCCGGTGGACCGGACTTCCCGCTGTTCATCGACCTCGACGAGACCAACGACGTCCTCACCGCCGATGTCCTCGCGTCGGTCGCCGCCAACACGGTCGTGGCCGATCTCGACGAGTTCGAGGCCCTGATGGCCGACGTCGAAGACACCCGCGACGACCTCGCCACACAACAGGCGGAGGCCGCTGCGGCGGTCGAGGCCTTTGCCGCGCTCCAGATCGCCGCCGAGGCGGAGGTCGTTCGCCTCGGCGAGATCGAGCAGCAGCGGCTCGCCGACGAGGCCGTGCAGCGCGAGCTCGAACGTCAGCAACGAATTCGCGACGAGCAGGAACGCCGAGCGGCCGAAGCGGCGGCGGCGGCTGCGGCGGCAACCTCCGCAGCGGCGACCCCAGCCGCTGCTCCTCAACCTCCAGGGGCCGGGTCCGCCGCCGCGACCGCCGCCCCGGTTGCGCCGACGCCTGCACCGGCCAACGCCGGATCCGGACTCGTCTGCCCGGTCGCCGGGACCCGGTCGTACGCCGACACGTGGGGAGCCGCCCGCTCGGGAGGTCGGCGCCACGAGGGAACCGACATCATCTCGCCGGGCGGCACGCCACTCGTCGCCATGGAAGCCGGCAGAGTCGAGTTCCGCAGCAACAAGCTCGGCGGGCTCACCCTGCGGCTCTACGGCGCGAGCGGCACCCGCTACTACTACGCCCACCTGAGCAGCTACGCGGGCTCGAATCGGTCGGTGTCGGCCGGCGAGGTGGTCGGCTACGTGGGACGGACCGGCAACACGACCACGAACCACCTCCATCTCCAGGTCCATCCCGGAGGTGGTCAGGCGGTGAACCCGTATCCGTACGTGCGCCGGGCGTGCGGATGATCCGACGAGCCGGTTGACGCCGCCAGCAGGCAGACTGAGATCGTGAATCCGACGGGAATCGCCCGGCTCGGCACTGCGTGTGCGTCACTGCTCCTCCTCGCGGCGTGCGGCACCGGGGCCACCGACGACGTCGCGAGCGTCGCGATCGTCGACACTCCGGACGTTCCCGGAACGGTCGACACCCCGGCGCCAGCCCCCGAGCTCGCCGGTGGGACCGCCGAGCCGGCCCTGTCACCCACGTCGGCACCCCACACGACGATCGCCATCGACGCCGCAGCGGTGGCCGACGACCAGCTCGGCACGGTCACGTACGACCTCCCGGGCTGCCCCGACGCCGAGCGCGGCGCGGTGACGGACAAGGCGAACCAGCGCTACTGGTTGTGCATCGACGGCGAGGCAGTGACCGATGAGATCCCGATGACCACGGCGTCGAGCAACTACGGGCTCCCACCGATCGGCACCTACCCGGTGTTCGCACGAGATGAGAACGCGTACGGCATCAACGGGGAGCCACTCGAGCGGTTCGTGGCGTTCTACACGACACCGAAGGGCAACCGCATCGCGTTCCACGAGGTCGTCGATCAGGACCCGGCCACCGTCGGCGACCTCGATCAGCGCGGCGCGTCGGCCGGATGCTTCCGAGTCCGCGAAGCCGACTCGATCCAGGTCTGGAACTTCCTGCAACTCGGCGACCCCGTCGTCGTCATCTCCAACTGACCCCCGCAACGTGATATCGATCCCGGATGAGTATCACGTTGCAACGTGATACCGATCCGGGATGAGTATCACGTTGTGGGGGTCAGAGTCTGCGGATGTCGGGGTTGAACGCGCGGGGGCCGCGGCGGGGCGGGTTGATGCCGGCGACGAACAGCAGCCGCACGATCCGCTGTCGGTGACCCCGCCACGGTTCGAGGTGGGCACACATGATCTCATCGCCGCCTGCATCGGGATCGAGGCGCGTGGCATCGCCGGTGAACGCGTAGTTGACCTTGGTCGGCATGCCGTAGTCCCGCAACATGATCGTGTCGGGGTCGCCGTGCGAGGCGATGACCGTCGCCGTGGCCGTCCACACGCCGAGGCCCGGGAGCGCGGACAGGCGCTCGATCGCGGCATCGACCGGCATTGTCGCCGCCTCCTCGAGTCGGTTGGCGCGTTTCGCCGCGAGCAGGATCGCATCGGCGCGGCGCCGCTCGACGTTCACCCGGTGCAGATCGGTGTAGGACAGTTCCGCGACGACGTCGGGACGCGGCGGCAGGTAGAGATCGCACGGCCCCGGCGCCGGCTCACCCCACGACCGACACATCCGGTTCCAGCTCTTCGCCGCCTCCTCGGTCGTCACGCGTTGACCCAGCAGCACGAGTGCGAGTTCCTGCCAGATCACCCCGATCGCCGCGAGTCGCAAGCCCGGATGCCTGCGCCACAGTTCCTCGATGCGCGGGTTGAGCGACGGGTCGAAGCCGCTGACATCGTCGGTGAGGCCGACCCAGTGCGGGGCGCGATCGAGCAACCACGACGCGCCGGGACCCCACGCCTCGGCGTCGAGCTCGCCCGACGCATCCCACGTCAGCCGCATCGTGCCGGGCCCCGACGGTGTGAGGACCGCCTTCGCGAACATCCCGGGGCCGCGTCGGAACGTCGGGTCGGCACCGTAGATGCCGATCATCTGGAGCGTGTTCGCGACGTCGATGTCGCCGACATGCAACCGACGGGTGGGCACCGAACGGACGGGCAGCCGTGCTCAGCGACCCAGCAGCTCGCGCCAGCTCGCGGGATACCGGGATTCGACGTCGGCGGGTGTCATCAGCAGGGTCGCCTCGGGCACCAGATCGACGACCTCGCGGCCTTCGGTGTAGTGGTGTCCGACGAGCCGGAGTCCCTCGAACATCTCGGTCCGGAGCGCCACGAGGTCGCTGGGCGGCGAATCGTCGTAGAAGCCCCAGATCGTGAACGCGATCGTGAGGTCGTGCACAACGGGCGCCCGCGAGAACAGCGACGCACGGCGCAGCGCGACGCCGAGGCAGCCCTGGATGACGTCGTCGATGTTCTCGCCGTCGCCCACACGCAGCTTGGGTCGGAGCGAGTTCGCGATCTTGATGGCGAACCCCTGGTCGGGGCCCGGTGCGCCGAGTCGCGCACCACGCGGCTGGAACCCTTCGATCTCTCCCGGGCGGTCAGGCGTCCAGGACGCCGGGACGTGGTCGGGAGAGCCGTACGCACGCGGCTCGTCGGTCGGGACCACGGGCGTGAACTTGGGAGCTGCCATCGCCCCTAGTCAATACCATCCCGCGCCGGACCGCACGGTTTCGACCTCGATTGGCAGATCCCGCGTGCTGGTCGCCCGGGAGGACCGCCGGTCAAGATCGCGAGGCGAACCGGAGTCGACCGAGGCAGATCGTCAAGTGATCGACGAGGATCGAGCGCATCTCGGGCACCTGCCCGTTGGTCGAAGTCCAGAGGAATTCGAACGCCTCGAACTGGAAGGCCAGCTCGGCGGTGACGACCGCTCGCGTGCGTTCTGCGGGGCCGAGCGGTGCGAACTCCTCGGCGAAGTGGTCGAGGAACGATCGCCGCAACACGAGGCGGCCCGCCTCGAACTCCTCGCGGATGATCGGTTCGCTGAGGGCGGCGCGTTTGGCCGCGCGCGTGATCGGCGCAAGCTGTTGGTACATCTGCAAGCGGTGGTCCACGAAGCGTGCGACGCGCTCGTCGAACGACCCCTCGCCGATGCCGTCCAGTTGGATCTCGGGGATCACCCGCCGCATCGCGTGGGTGACCGCTGCGCGCATCAGGTGATCTCGATGATCGAAGTATCGATAGATCGAACGGTTGGACACGCCGGCCCGCTCGGCCACCGCATCGACCGACGGCTCGATGTCGCCCTCTTCGAAGATCTCGATCACCGCGTCGAGCACTGCCTCGCGATTTCTCGCTCGTCGCAGTGAGCGACCGTCGGTGCTCCCTGTGTGTGTTGTTCCTCCCATGCACACATTCTGTCACCGACGCAGCACGCTTCGTGAAGTAGCCGACAAGATGACAGGAATCGCCGTCGCGCTAGTCAGCGCGGTGCAGGAGCCCGAACACGAGGCTGTCCTCGAGCGCTCGCCACGAAGCCTCGATGATGTTCGGGCTGACGCCGATCGTCGTCCAGTCCCGGCGACCATCGGTGGCGGACAGCAACACGCGAGTGGTCGCCCCGGTTGCACTATCGCCGTCGAGGATACGGACCTTGTAGTCCGTGAGGTGGATGTCGGCCACATGCGGCAGCGCCTTGCCGATCGCCTTGCGCAGCGCGATGTCGATGGCGTTGACGGGACCGTTGCCCTCGGCCACCCAGACATGGCGTTCGGCGTCGTCACCGTCGGGTCCGTCGGTGCCGACCCAGACCTTGACCGTCGCCTCGGTCGTGAAGGCGCCGTCGGGCAGCTCGTCGGTGATCACCCGCATCGACTCGACCCGGAAGAAGTCGGGGACGACGCCGGCTGCTCGGCGCATGAGCAGCTCGAGCGAGGCGTCGGCCGCCTCGAAGTGGTACCCCTCGTGTTCGAGCCGCTTGAGGTCGTCGATCACCTGGTTGATCTCGGCACCGTCGAGTTCGATCCCCAGTTCGTCGGCCTTCATCTGGATCGTCGCCCGACCGGCCATCTCGGACACGACGAAACGTGTCCCGTTGCCGACGGCTTCGGGGTTCACGTGCTCGTACGCGTCCTTGGCCCGCACGATCGCCGACACGTGGAGCCCGGCCTTGTGGGCAAACGCCGAGGAGCCGACGAAGGGCGCCTGCGGATCGACGGCCCGGTTGAGGGTCTCGGCCACGTGGTGGCTCACGGCCGTGAGCCGCTGGATCCGGCCCTCGGGCAGACACTGGTAGCCCATCTTCAGCTGCAGGTTCGGGATGACCGTCGACAGGTTCGTGTTGCCGGTCCGCTCCCCCAGCCCGTTGAGCGTCCCCTGCACGTGCCGAGCGCCGGCTTCGACCGCGGCGATCGAATTGGCGACGGCACAGCCCGTGTCGTCGTGGCAGTGGATGCCGATGATCGCATCATCGCCGACGTGCGACCAGACGTCCGCGACGATCTGTCCGACCTCGTGCGGCAACGTGCCGCCGTTGGTATCGCACAGCACGAGGTGCGTCGCCCCGTTGACGACGGCCGCCTCGATCGCACGCAGCGAGAACTCGGGGTTCTCGCGGTAGCCGTCGAAGAAGTGTTCGAGATCGACGAGCACCTGGCGGCCCTCGCCGTGCAGGAAGGCCACGGAATCGGCGATCATCGCCGCCCCTTCGTCGAGCGTGGTCTGGAGCGCCTCGACCACCTGGTACTCCGAGCTCTTCGCGACGATGCAGACGGCGGGCGTTGCGGCTTCGATGAGGTTGCGCAGCGTCGCATCGTCGTCGCTCTTGCCGCGTGGCCGCCGGGTGGACCCGAATGCAACGAGCGTCGAGGTCGACAGGTCGAGTTCGTTGCGCGCCCGCTGGAAGAACTCGATGTCCTTCGGGTTCGCCCCCGGCCAGCCGCCTTCGATGAAGTGCACACCGAGCAGATCGAGCTGATGGGCGATGCGGAGCTTGTCGTCGACGGTCGCGGTGACGCCCTCGACCTGGAGGCCGTCGCGGAGTGTGGTGTCGAAGACTTCGACGTGTCGCATGTGGTGGGATCCTGACGATCGGCAGTGGAGCGTGCGCAGTGCGCCGCATCAGTGAAGTCCGCACACCGGTCGATTTCAACGCCCATCCGTGGACCGGGGGCGAAACCTGCCGAATTGCAGCGGTGCAAGATGTGGACCACTTGTGGCTCCACGGTGCACAGACGCCGCGCGCCGGTGGATGAGCGGTGGATGAACCGGGTGGATCTGGGGGAAACCCGAAAAGTTCTGTGGGTAACCCTGTGATTTCAAAAATACCTCTTGACCAGGGGTTTTGCATCGATCAAAGTGGACAGCGTTCCGAAGAGCGCACGTCAGAACCGGCAACGGGGAACGGCACAGCGGAGTCGGGACACAGGACACTGAAACCGCCGGTGCGGGACGGATCCACGGGTGACCGTGGGGAGGGCTCGGACCGGAGGGAGTCGGACGAATCGGGACCACCCCAACTGGAACCGAGGAGCACGGCTCTCGATCGGCACCACTTCGGTGACACGGGAAACCGGGTCAGCGTGAACGGTGACGACGGACAGCGGGCCGGGAGACCGGCTCGGGACTCCGAAAAGCGGCATCGCCCGCCACGCAGCCCCTCGGGGCGGCGAGACGGGCGATGTATTAGGTCGAGACGAAGGCTAACGCCCGCAGATCGACCGATGGTGGATGTGTCCGCCTGAGAGCCCCGGACGGTGCGCTCGGCTTCGGCCGGGAGTTGCCGACCGGGGCTCTCCTCGTTTTCGGCTCGGGCCCGACCGGAGGGCGCGTCAGCAGACTCCGGGGTTCTGCACCCGCTCCCCCCGGTCCGCGAACCAGCGTCGATCGTGAACATCCTCGACACCGCCGGCCGCGCGGCACGGTCACTTCGCCGATCACGGCCTCGTCGCCGACAGCGACCTGTTCGGGTCGCCGGTCGACGGGTTGACGGGCCGTGGTCGACGCGGCGAGCGTCGTCATCGATCTCGGCGGCCGGCGGCGGCTGTTCACCGGCGCCGCTCGGGAAGCGGCACAACTCGTCGTCCACCGCTGCGCACACCCGTTGCACGCAGTTCGAGACGATCTCGTGGTCGGAGTTCCTGGCACGCGACCTCACCGTCGAGAACACCAACACCTTCCCTGTCGTGCGCATCGACTTCGCCGAGGTCTGCTCGATCCTCGACTCGAGCTGAGCGGCTCAGGCGCCGGGTGCCGCCGGATTGCGATGCGCGACGAGGACACCAGCGACATCGAACGCCGTGCCCAGCTGGTCGCGCAGTTCGGCGAAGTTCTTCGTCGTCTTGCTCATCCCCCACACGCCGCCCATCATGCCGGTGGTCAGCGAGTCGATTCGGATCACGCTGTGCCCCTCGTCGAGCGACCGGATGGCGACCCCGACCTCCATGTACAGCGCGAAGGCACCGAGCAGCAGTGCCTTGGTCTTGTTGCCCTTGATCGCCTTGGCGGTCCAGTCGTCGGACCAGTGCATCACGAAGTCACGGGCGACCAATGCGTCCGACGCCGTCTGGCGGGCGCGAGCTGGATCACCGAGGATCGTGAACTCGTAGGAGGCCATGGGCCGACACTAGACAGCGAGCTCGCACCAGTGCCGGTACTTCTCGACTTCCCCGCGGATCACCTCGTGGTACTTCTCGGCGATCGCCGAGGTCATCGGACCGGGGCACGGGATCTCGCGGTCGTCGACCGAGTTGACCGAGCTCACCTCGGCCGCCGTACCACACACGAACGCCTCGTCGGCGATGTACAAGTCGGTGCGGGCGATGTTGTCGACGACGGCCTCGAACCCGAGGTCACGCGCGAGCGTGAGCACCGTGCTCTGTGTGATGCCCTCGAGCGCGCCGGCGGACAACGGCGGCGTGATCAGCTTGCCGTGGCGCGACACGAAGATGTTCTCGCCGGAGCACTCCGCCACCAGGCCGTTGGGGGCGAGCATGACGGCCTCGTCGTAGCCGGCTTTGATCGCCTCGACCTTGGCCAACGACGAGTTCACGTAGTTGCCGGTCGTCTTTGCGGCCGGGGGCATCGTGTTGTGATCGTGACGGGTCCACGACGACGTCTTCAGCCGCACGCCCTTGGTCACCGCGTCGTCACCGAGGTACGCACCCCACGGCCAGCACGCGATCGCGACGTCGACCGAGCAGGGCAGCGTGTTGAGACCCATCTCGCCGTACCCGAGGTAGGCGATCGGACGGATGTAGCAGGACGACAGCCCGGTCGCGGCGACGGTCTCCTTGGTCGCGGCGATCAGCTCGTCGACCGTGTACGGGATCTCCATGCCGAGGATCTTCGCCGAGTTGAAGAGCCGCTGGATGTGCTCGGTGAGCCGGAACACGGCCGGTCCGTCAGCGGTCTCGTAGGCGCGGATGCCCTCGAACACGCCGCTGCCGTAGTGCAGACCGTGGGTGAGCACGTGGATCTGCGCCTTGTCCCAGTCGACGAGCTCGCCGTTCATCCAGATCTTGTCGGTTGCGGTGATGGGCATGGTCTCAGTGTCCCACGCGGGCGGCGATCGCGTCACCGACGTCGGTGGTGCTGCCGGTGACAGGATCGGCACATGCCGCTCGGATCCGGTCGGCGGCATCGCCGTCGCCGAGGAAGTCGAGCATCAGCGCGGCGGACAGAATCGCAGCGGTCGGGTTCGCCAGGTTCTGCCCGGCGATGTCGGGCGCTGACCCGTGGACGGGTTCGAACATCGACGGGCCGGTCCGATCGGGATTCAGGTTGGCCGACGAGGCGAGCCCGATGCCGCCCGACACGGCGCCGCCGAGGTCGGTGAGGATGTCGCCGAACAGGTTGTCGGTGACGACGACGTCGTAGCGGTGCGGATCCTGGACGAAGTAGATGCACGCTGCGTCGACGTGGTTGTACGCGGTTTCGACCTGCGGGTACTCGGTGGCGACCTCGTCGAACGTGCGCTGCCAGAGCCCGCCGGCGAACTGCAACACGTTGGTCTTGTGCACGAGCGTGAGGTGCTTGCGCTCACGAGACGCGGCGAGTTCGAAGCCGTAGCGGATGCAGCGTTCGACACCGAAGCGCGTGTTGAACGACCCCTGGGTGGCGACCTCGTGCGGGGTGCCTTCTCGCAGTGACCCGCCCTCACCGACGTAGGGGCCCTCGGTGTTCTCGCGGATCACGACGAAATCGTGGGGCTCGGTGCCACCGGGGGCGGTCCCGACGAAGGGACGCTGGTTGATGTAGAGATCGAGTTCGAAGCGCATCTTCAGGAGCAGCCCCCGCTCGATCACGCCCGGCGGCACGTCGGGGGTGCCGACCGCGCCCAGCAGGATGCAGTCGAAGGCCCGCAGCGCGTCGAGGGTCTCGTCGGACAGGATCTCGCCGTCCTGCAGGTAGCGAGCGCCGCCGAGGTCGAAGTCGGTGGTTGCGATGTCGACGCCCGCCGCACGGACGACCTTGATCGCCTCCGCTGTCACGTCCGGGCCGATGCCGTCGCCGCCGATCACTGCAATGTTGTGCGCCATAGTGCGCAGCAGCCTAGGGAACGGGTGGCGGGGATGACTCGTCCACGCCGTTCGGGGCGGGCGGATCGGTCGACGACGTCGGTGGCGGCTCCGTCGTCGTGGTCGATGACGTGGTCGACGAGCTCGTGGACGTCGTCGAACTCGTGGAGGTCGTGGTCGACGACGTGGTCGACGAGCTCGTCGTCGTCGATGACGTGGTGGTCGTCGGCGGGAGCGTGGTCGTCGTCGTGGCGGTCGTCGTGGTGGTCGACGACGTGGTGGTCGTCGGCGGGAGCGTGGTCGTCGTCTCCGGGGGCGGCGTCTGCCACGGGAACGCGAGCACGTTGGGCCGGTAGCGATACGGGTTGGGCCAGGCGTCGCGCAACATGTTGCGGGCGTTGTTGGACACCGACACGACCGCCTGGCCGAACCCGTCACGCCACGGCATCAGGTGGGCGTGGTACGTGTTCATCTTCCAGTCTGCGCCACGCGGGACGAGGGGACGGCTCTCGACCGTCGTCCACGGCCCCCACGGGTTGTTGGCCACGTCGAGTTCGAATGCGTCGCCCCAGTAGCCGTTGACCGCGGTCGACGCGATCCACTGCCCGTCCATGTAGCGGGGCTGCATCGGGAACTCCGACCAGTGTCGCTGGAGGAACGCATGGGCGTTGCGCCGATCGGTCGTCCAGCCGCTGCGAGTCCAGTACTCGGGTGCGTCGAGCAGCTGCCCCCTCGGCACGCGGGCGAGGAACATCTTCGTCCCGCTGTGTGGCCCGTTGAACCAGCCACCCTCGCGGGACAGGTTCTGCTCGAACGTGTTGCCGAACAGATAGGTGTGCGTGGCATCGCTCTCGACGGCGTAGCCGTAGATCGGCGACGCCCCACCGCTGGTGGCGCGACGGAAGTCGAGCCGAGCGAGCGTGTTCGGGTCGTACGCAGCGATGTGCGTGGCGACCGGATGCCAGCCGAGGCCGTCCGGCGGCTTCGGATCCGGGAAGTCCTTGCGCATCTCGGCCCAGAACACGTAGAGCCGATCGCCGTGGACCTCGCCACCCATCGGCCAGAACCAGGTGTCGAGCGTCGTCGTCCCCGTGCCCGGTTCGAACGGCGTCGGGCGGGTGGTCGTTCCGCGGTGGAGCAGCCGGAAACAGTTGCCCTCCTGAATCAACGCCGAGTTGTGGGCGAAGCTCGCGGCGCCGAGCGTCGTCGCGGTGTTGGAGTGGTCGATGAACGTGTCCTGGAACAGCCACAGGAACCGGCCACCACCGAGCGGGTAGACGTGCTGGTAGTCCCAGCCGATGACGGGGCCGACCCGAGCGGCGAAGAACTCGTCGAGGGCGGCCGCCGACAGATCCCTGACGCAGCCGACGTCGGTCGAGACGTGTCCACCGGCGGTCGTGAACACGCTGTCCGCCCACGGCGCCGGTGGCGCGGCGGGCGGTGGCGGTGGCGGCTCGACCGGGACGGGTCGGGCGACGACCGACGGCTCGTCGGCGAGCGGTGGCGCCGTCGCGGGGACCACGGTCGTCGGGGCCGCAATCGCCGGCGAGGAGGGCGGCGCCGTCGTCGTGACGACCCGCGGTGGCTGCGATGCGGTGCGCTCGAACCCGGCGTCGTCGTCGGCTCGCAGCGCGACGGTCGTGCGCTCGACGTTCGGCACCGTCGGCTCCGACGCCGTGGAGACGCCAGCGACGTCGGTGACGGTCGACGACCCCGACGAGGCCGCCACTGCGCCGAGGCCGACGAGGCCGGCGACCATGACCACGACACCACCGAGGATCCATCGACGATCGGTTCGCCGAACCGAGGAGGGATCGTCGGAGACGTGCGACGACGCGTCGGCAGGGGCGGGCCACTCGCCGGGGGGATCGGGAGTCGGGACGGCGGATCCGTCTTCCATCTCCTCGTTCATCGGCACGATCGTAGGACTCTTGACAGGTTCTTGACCCGGCAGCCCGCGCCGGCGGACTCGGTATCCTTCCCGCATGGCCAACCCGCAGCTCTCCCAAGCCGCCTACGACAAGCTGAAGGCGGAGTTCGACGATCTGACGACGCGCGGCCGGATCGAAGTCGCGAACAAGATCGAGGTCGCCCGCGAGGAAGGCGACCTCAAGGAGAATGCCGGCTACCACGCCGCCAAGGACGAACAGGGCCACATGGAGGGTCGCATCCGCCAGTTGGAGCATCTGCTGGAGAACGCCGAGATCGTCGCCGCGTCGCAGATCTACACGATCGTCTACGAGGGCGACTCGCAGGACATGGCGGAGCGCTATCTGATCGGCAACATGGAGGAGGTCGTCGACGGCGCCGACGTGATCAGCGCGACGTCGCCGCTCGGTGCGGCACTCGACGGCGCCGCCGAAGGCGCCACCATCACCTACGACGCCCCGAACGGGTCGCTCACCATCACCGTCCTGAAGGTCGAAACCGTCTGAGCCGGCTCCACGATCAACACCGCGACGCGGTCACGACCGTCGCCGACGCCGACGAGATCGACCGGCGGGAGAACTCCGCTGCGGTCAGCGCCGCGGCACCCGACCTGCCGAGATCGCAACCGCTCGTCCTGCCCGAACGCGGGACCATCGAGGTCCGCGACTTCGGGCCGGCCGACGCCGCGACGACGGTGCTGCTCCTCCACGGCTGGACCGCCACGGCCGATCTCAACTGGTTTCGGTGCTACACCGCGCTCGGCGAGCGTTTCCGGGTCGTCGCATTCGACCACCGGGGGCACGGGCACGGGCTCCGCTCGAAGAAGCGCTTCCGGCTCGAGGACTGTGCCGACGACGCCGTCGCCGTCGCCGACGAACTCGGGATCGACCGGTTCGTCGCCGTCGGCTACTCGATGGGTGGCCCGATCGCACAGCTCGCCTGGCGCCGCCACCGCGAACGCGTCGGTGGGCTCGTGCTGTGTGCGACCGCACCGCTGTTCTCCGTCGAGCGGGCGGAGCGACTCGGATTCCTCGGCGCCAGCGGCTTGGCCGCACTCGCCCGCATCACGCCGGAACAGGCTCGCCTGTGGCTGACCGACCAGCTCTACCTGCAACGCAAGGCCCGCGACTGGGAACCCTGGGCCATCGCGGAGGCCTCGAGCCACGACTGGCGGATGCTGCTCGAAGCCGGCACGGCGATCGGCGCATTCGACTCGACGTCGTGGATCGGCGACGTCGACGTTCCGACGGCCTTGATCGTGACGATGCGCGACCAGGTCGTGAGTCGGCGCCGGCAGACGCTGCTCTTCGACGCGCTGCCCGACGCCGACGTGTACCGGGTCGACGGTGACCACGGTGCGGTCGTCGAGCGCGCCGATCAGTTCGTCCCGACGCTCGTCCGAGCGATCGCCTCGGTGGAAGCGCGCCAGCGATGAGCGGGTTCAGCCGTCGAGTCGCTGCGGCTGCGGCAGCCGTCGTCGCCCTCGTCGGGCTCGGCGCGATCCTGCTCGCCGTACGCGATGCCGGCGGTCGCCTCGGCACGTCGTGGTTGGGTCGCAACGCGCGACTGGCTCGCATGGGCGCTCGCGTGGGCGGTACGTACGCCACGACGGCGGCGCGCAAGACGTTCGCTTCGGCCGAGCGCCGCGAAACGCTGGACCGAGAGCGAGAGTTCCGCACCGCTGGACAGGTCGCCGACGAGCTCGGACAGATGAAGGGCGCGCTGATGAAGCTCGGTCAGATGGCCAGCTATCTCGACGACGGTCTGCCCGAACCGCTTCGGTTGGCCCTTGCGCAGCTGCAGTCGGACGCACCGCCGATGTCGACCGAGCTGGCGCGGGCGACGGTCGAGACCGAGCTCGGGGGACCCATCGACGAGCTGTTCGTCGAGTTCGACGACGAACCGATCGCAGCGGCGTCGATCGGCCAGGTCCATCGGGCGATCGTCCGCAACGGTGACGGATCGGAACGGGCCGTCGCCGTCAAGGTGCAGTACCCCGGCGTCGGCGAAGCGATCGCCTCCGATCTCCGCAACGCCGACATGCTGGGCGCGCTGCTGAAGCAGAGCTTCGGCGGGCTCGACCCGTCGGAGATGGTCGACGAGATCAAGATCCGTCTCGCCGACGAGGTCGACTACGAACTCGAAGCGACCAACCAGAAGCTCTTCGCCGACTACTACCGGGACCACCCCTTCATCCGGATCCCGGCGGTGATCGACAGCCACTCGACCAAGCGGATCCTCACCACCGAGCTGGCCACCGGACACCGCTGGTCCGAGATGCTCGACCGCGGCCAGGAGACACGCGATCGCGTGGGCGAGATCATCTTCCGTTTCGTGTTCCGGTCGCTGTACCGCTTCGGCGCCTTCAACGGGGACCCGCACCCGGGCAACTACCTGTTCCACGACGACGGCACCGTCACGTTCCTCGACTTCGGCTTGGTGAAGCACTTCACCCACGACGAGCTCGTGATGTTCGGCTCGATGGTCAAGTCGGCGGCCGTCGACCACGACGCGACCGAGTTCCGTCGGATCGTCGAGTCGGCGGGGATGCTGCTCCCCGACGCGCCCGTCGACACCGACGAGGTCGGCGAGTACTTCTCGCTGTTCTACGACACGGTCCGCAACGATGCCGAGATGACCTGGACGCGCGAATACGCCAACTCGGTCGTCCGCCACACGTTCGATCGCACGAGCCCGATCAGCCAGTACGCCACGGTGCCGCGGGCGTTCGTGTTCATCCAACGCATCAACCTCGGCCTCTACGCGCTCCTCGGCGAGCTGCGCGCCACCGGGAACTACCGCCGGATCGCCTCCGAGCTCTGGCCGTTCGTCGACGCCGCACCCTCGACCGACCTCGGTCGTGCGGAGGCGGAGTGGCTCCGCCGGGTCGGACACCCGCCAACGAGCTGACCCCACCACAACGTCGACCAGCGATAGCGTCGTCGCAATGCGCCGGACCCTCCTCGTCACCACGATTGCCGCCCTGTCGCTCGCCGCATGTGGCGGCTCCGACTCGGACGCCACCGCCCCACCCGGCACGACCGAGCCCGACACGTCGATCGTCGACGTCGAGGAGGCGGCCGAGCCCGACCCTGCCGAGGTGCTGCCACCCGACACGACGCCGGCACCGGAGTCGAATCCGGCCCCGGAGGTCGAGCTGCCGAGCGAGGTCCCGACCGAACTGGTCCGCAACGTCCTGGTCACGGGCTCGGGGGACCCGGCTGCGATCGGCGACACCGTGATCGTCGACTACATCGGGGTCCGCACGGTGGACGGCGTCGAATTCGACAGCAGCTACGACCGCGAGCCGTTCCCGGTGACCCTCGGCAACGGCAGCGTGATCCAGGGCTGGGAGGACGGCCTGATCGGCGCGCAGACCGGCGAGCGGGTCCAGCTCGACATCCCGGCGGAACTCGCGTACGGCGACGTCGCGCGCAGCGACATCATCCGCGAGAACGAGCCGCTGACGTTCGTGATCGACGTCCGAGCGGTGGTCTCTGCCAGCGAGGCACCGACCGAGCCCGGCGTGCCGCTGTCGACCGGCGACGGTGTGGCCGCGACGGAGTTCGAGGACCTCGTGGTCGGCGACGGTCCCACGCTCGAGCGCGGCAACACTGCCCTGATCCGCTACGTGAACTTCCGCGGCGACAACGGCGTCGCCATCGAGAGCAACTGGGGCTCCGACCCGCTGCAGGTGCCCTTCGACGAGGGGCTGCTCCCCGGCCTGCTCGAAGGCATGGACGGCATGAACGTCGGTGGCCGACGTGCGGTGACGATCCCGCCGGAGGACGGCTTCGGTCCGGAGGGCAACCCGCAGGGTGGGCTGCCGGCCGACACCGACATGATCTTCGTGATCGAGCTCATCGGGACGTACTGAGCCCGGTCACACGATCGCGCGGAGGTCGAGCCCGAGGTCCAGCACCCGTGCCGAGTGGGTGAGCTCGCCGACGGCGATCAGATCGACGCCGGTCTCGGCGACGGCGCGTGCGGTCTCGAGCGTCAACCCGCCGCTCGCCTCCAAGCGGACCGTCGGGCCGATCTCGTCACGGATGCGCACGGCATCGCGCACCTGGTCCGGCGTGAAGTTGTCGACGAGCACTTCATCGGCACCGGCCTCGATCGCCTCACGCAGGCCGTCCAGGGAGTCGACCTCGATCTCGACCGGGATCGACGCTTCGAGCTCGCGCACTCTGGCATAGGCGGCGGCGACACCACCCGCCGCCACGACGTGGTTGTCCTTGACGAGCGCCATGTCCGAGAGCCCCATCCGGTGGTTCGCTCCCCCGCCGCAGCGCACTGCGTACTTCTCGAGCGAACGCAACCCGGGTGTCGTCTTGCGCGTGTCGCGCACCGTCGCCGAGGTCCCCGCCAGGGCGTCCGCCCAGCGCCGAGTCAAGCTCGCCACCCCCGACAGGTGGCACAGGAGGTTGAGCGCTGTCCGCTCGGCGGTGAGGAGGAGTCGGGTCGGTGCGGTCACGCGAGCCACGTCGGTCGCAGGCCCGACACGGTCCCCGTCATCGACGAGGAGCTCGACATCGGTTGCGGTACCGCCGCACACGGTCTCGATCACGGCGGCCACGACCGGTAGCCCGGCGACCACACCCGCCTCGCGCGCACCGAACGTCGCCACGCTGCGTTGATCGGCCGGAATCGTCGCCGTCGACGTGACGTCGATGCCGCCCATCAGGTCTTCCGCGACCGCCATGCGGACCAGCGCGGCCACCGCGTCGGGGTCGAGTCCGGCGTCGACCAAACGGGTCCTGGTCGGCTCCGTCAGCGGGTGAAAGACGAACATCGCGGGAGCCTACGCAGCCTCGGTCACCGTTGCGGGCGCACGTCGACCGCGCCGACAGCGTCGAGCACCACTTCGGTGTGACGGACCCAACTCGGTTCGGTGTCGGGGTGGTCCGCGCGTCGGTGACAGCCGCGACTCTCGGTGCGGGCAAGGGCCGCCGTGACGACACCGGACGCCACGGTCAGCTGATTCGTCGCCTCCCATGCGTCGCGGCTCGCCGCGACATCGGTGGTCATCGACCGCCGGAGCGTGCCGAGCGCGCCGAGCGCCATCGCGAGCCCTGACGCATCACGCATGACGCCGGCGTGTCGCGACATCGCGGCGCGAACCTCACGGAGTCGGACCGGATCGAAGAGCACCGCATCGCCGCCCGGATCGTCGCCTCGACCGTCGATGGGCGGCGCGTCGATGCGGGCGCGAGCCGGCAGCTCCCATGCGAGGTCGCGGCCGAGCCGCGTGCCCGCCACGATCGACTCGGTCAGGCTGTTCGACGCGAGTCGGTTGGCGCCGTGCACGCCGGTGGAGGTCACCTCCCCGACCGCGAACAGACCGGGCAGCGCGGTCGTCCCGTCGAGGTCGGCTCTGATGCCGCCGCAGCTGTAGTGCGCAGCCGGGGCGACCGGAATGCGATCGGTGGCCGGGTCGAGCCCGATCTCCGCGCACGCCGCGTGGATCGACGGGAAGCGCGTGGCGAAGCGCTCGCCCATGTGCGTCGCATCGAGATAGACGTGGTCGTCGACACCCCCCGGCGCCTCGGCCATGCGCGCGCTGATCGCCGCCGACACGACGTCACGCGGGGCGAGATCCTCCTGGAGGTGGACGCCCTCCATGATCCGAACTCCGGCCGCGTCGAACAGGATCGCACCCTCGCCACGAACGGCCTCGGAGACGAGCGCCTGCTGACCACGCGCTTCGGGGCCGCGCCACATCACCGTGGGATGGAACTGGACGAACTCCAAGTCGCGCACGGGCAGCCCGGCGCGCAGCGCCATCGCGATCCCGTCACCGGTCACGGCCGGCGGGTTGGACGTCGACGCGAACACCTGCCCGTAGCCGCCGCAGGCGATGACGACGGCGCGGGCCGTGATCGTGCCCACCGAGGTGACCGCCCCGTGACGATCGGTGCGCGCCACCCGCACGCCGGCGACCTGGCGGGTGCCGTCGACCGTCCGGCCGAACACGAGGTCGAGCCCGAACGTGTGGTTCATCACGTCGACCCCGGCGCCGATGGCCGATTCGTCGAGCGTGCGTTGGATCTCCGCACCCGACCGGTCTCCACCCGAATGCACGATCCGGTCGTGGCTGTGGCCGCCCTCGCGTGTGAGCGCGATGTCGAGATCGAAGCCCGGGCGCAGTTCGGGGCCGTGATCGGGGTCGAACGCCGCGCCGAGCCGCATCAGATAGCGAATCGAGATCGGCGCCTGCTCCACGAGTTGCCGGACGACGTTCTCGTCGCAGAGCCCCGCGCCGGCCACCAACGTGTCGCGGACATGGTCCTCGGTCGAGTCCGCCGGGTCGAGCACACCGGCGAGACCGCCCTGCGCCCACTGCGTCGAGCCGGCTTCGAGCACGTCCTTCGTGACGACGAGCACGCTGCGCACCGGTCGCACCGCCAGCGCAGCCGACAGCCCGGCCGCGCCGGAGCCCAGCACGACCACGTCGACATCGCGCTCCCACGTCGGTGCCGGCGCCTTCAGCCGTCTCGGCAGTGCCATCACTCGGCAGTCGGCGAGGGGCGACCGATCGCAACCATCCGCTCGAGGGACTGGCGGGCCGCGTCGGCGATCTCGCGGTCGAGGGTGACCTCGTCGCAACGGTCCCGCAGCGACCGCAGCAGCTTGCCGGGCGTGATCATCTTCATGTACTTGCACACGGCCGCCCGGTTGACCGGTTCGAAGTTCACGTTCGGCGCCGCCTTCTCCAGCTGGTGGATCATCCCCGTCTCGGTGGCGACGAGCACGGTGCTCGCAGTGGTCTCCCGGGCTGCCGTGATCATGCCGCCGGTCGACAGGATCTTGGTGCGCGCTTCGGGCACGACACCGGCACCGACGAGATACAGCGCGCTCGTCGCGCAACCGCACTCCGGGTGCACGAACAGCTCGGCCTCCGGTTCGGCCTCGACTCGTTCCTTCAGGTCGGCGCCGTTGATCCCGGCGTGGACGTGGCATTCGCCCATCCAGATGTGCATGTTCTCGCGGCCCGTCAGCCGTTGCACGTGCGCACCGAGGAATTGGTCGGGACAGAACAGGACCTCGGTGTCGGCGGGGATCGACTGCACCACTTCGACGGCGTTCGACGACGTGCAGCAGATGTCGGTCTCGGCCTTCACCGCGGCAGTCGTGTTCACGTACGACACGACGACGGCTTCCGGGTGCTCCGCCTTCCACGCACGGAGCTGATCGGCCGTGATCGTCTCGGCGAGCGAACAACCGGCCCGCTCGTCGGGGATCAACACGGTCTTGTCGAAGCTGAGGATCTTCGCCGACTCGGCCATGAAATGCACGCCGCAGAACACGATCGTCGAGGCATCGACCTCGGCGGCGACGCGGGAGAGCCCGAGCGAGTCGCCGGTGTGGTGGGCGATGTCCTGGATCTCGGGCAGCTGATAGTTGTGCGCGAGGATGACTGCGTCCTGCTGCTCGGCGAGGTCGAGCACCTGTTCGCGCCAGTCGGTGGGGAGGATCTCGACGTCGGTGGTGGCGGCGGTCTCGCTCATCGGGCCAGCGTAGGTCGGCCGCCGATCAGTCGCAGCTGATCCGGAACGAACCGTCGAGGTCCAGCGGGAGGACCAGCGTGCGGAAGTCGCGATCGAGCGCATCCGCACAGATCGACGACGGATCGTCCACGTACTCCTGGGCGTACTCGGCGTTGAACACCGGTTTGCCCTGTGCGACGAAGGGATCGAACGCATCGCATTCATCGAACTCGTGGCACTGCTCGTTGACCGCGAAGTCGAATTCGTCGACGAGGTCGAGCACGTGACGATCGGCGTTCTTCAACCCGACCAGCAGACCGCGTGCCCGTGCGTTGCGAGCGATGAAGCGGTTGAAGTCGAGCGAATCCGACGCGGTGAGGTCGAATCCCGTGTCGTTGGTGTCACCGTCGACGTTGTCGGGCTCCACACCGTCGCACCCGGCTGCGACGGCCCGATCGAGACGACCCTCGACCACCGCCCGGACGCTGTCGCTGCGGACGTCCAGCCAGCGTTCGTCCTCGAATCCGTCGAGGGTCCTGCCCAGGTCGCTGTCGGCGAATCGATCCGCATCGGGACGCCACCCCTCGTACGAGCCTGCCGAGAAGTAGCAGATGACGATGCGACCGTCGGCCTGCAGCGCCGCGATGTCCTCGGCACTCGTCTGGAACAGATCGATGTCGTACACGTCGGCATCGACCGACGTGTCGAGGTCTCCCTGGAGTTGCCAGTGCCAGGTCGACGACACGGTGAACGGTGGGCGCTGCGGAATCTCGACGTCGAGCTGGAACGCATCGACCGTCCGGCCGGTGACGTCGACGAAGGATCCGCGTGCCCCTTCGCCGTCGACGACGAGGAGCAGCGCGCCGAATTCGTCGGCGAAGGTGACCAGGCTGCCCTCGATCCGATCACCGACTTCGTGCGCTTCGACCCCGCCGAGGCCGTTGACCACGTATGTCACGTCGTCGTGGAGCGATCGCTCGTAGATGTGGTCGTCGCCCGAGATCACCAGATCGATGCCCCATTCGCCGTAGTCCCACCGCAGCCCCTCGGCGCTGCCGTGCGACGACCCCGACGAGTAGGGCGGGTTGTGCACCAGGGCGACTTTGACCGCCGCATCCGACGCCGACGCGGTCTCCGCCAGCCACCGACGTTGCCGCTCGAGTTTGGCCCCGCCGTCTCGATGGCAGGCCTCGTTGGAGTCCAGGGCGAAGACGTGGACGTCGCCGAACCGCACGTCGTAGTACGTCTCGTCCTCGGGGCCGACGGGCAGGTCGAAGAACTCCAGGTACGGATCGAGGTCGGGCTCGGCCTCCTCGTCGTCGCACCGGTCGCCGTAGTCGTGGTCACCGGGGATCGGGAAGAACGATCCGGCGTCGACCCAGGAGCCGTACACCTCCCCCACCGAGCGTGCGTACGCCTCGACCGTGCGCCCTTCCTCGGAGTACTCGTTGTCGCCCACTGTGAGCACGGCGTCGGGTTGCTGGGCGTCGACGAGCGCTGCGACTGCGAGCGTGTTGTCGTCGAGGTCGCCGGCGTCACCCACCACCGCGAGCACGGTCGCATCGCCGCCGGCGACGACGACCCGCTCGACCGACGTGACGACCTGCTCGGACGCTGCCTCGTCGTCGTCGTCGGCGTCATCGTCGTCCCCGCCACAGGCCCCGAACAGGAGGCCGCCTGCGGCGAGCACGCCGAGTGATCGGGCGAGGACGGCTCGGCGCCGCGGGTGATGCATGCGTGCAGTGTTCCACGCGCTCGAATCGGCCTGGATGATCGACTTGAATGAAGGCGTGCCACGACCATCGACCAGCATCGCCGCCGCCTTGTTCACCGGAGCCGGGGTGATGCACTTCGCCCGTCCCGACTTCTTCGAGGCCATCGTCCCCGACTGGTTTCCCGACAGGCGACTCGCCAACCACGTCAGCGGCGCAGCCGAGATCGCACTGGGCCTGGGGCTCCTCCCGGCTCGCACGCGGCGAGCGTCCGCGCTCGGGCTGATCGCCCTCGTCGCAGCGGTGTTCCCGGCGAACATCGACATGGCGATCAACGACGTCGAGGTCAAGCCGGTCGACGGGAAGATGACCAGATCGGTCGGGACGGCCGAAGGCTCCGGCCGGATCGTGAACTGGGTCCGGCTGCCGATGCAGGTACCGATGGCCGTGGCGCTGTGGCGAATCGCCCGTCAGGCGCCGGCGTCGACCAGCGCTGCGCCGATCGCCGCCGCGTAGTAGCTGCGACCATCGGGTGTGAGGTGGAACCCGTCGGCTTCGAAGCAGTCGCCGGGGCAACCGGCAGCGAGCTCGGCCCAGTCGAGGACGTGGACGTTCTCCTGTGTCGCGGCGTATTCGACGATCAGAGCGTTGTTCGCTTCGTTGTCGTCGCGATCGATCGCCGAGGTGACCAGAATCACCGTCTCGACGCCGTCGACGAGGCCGACCAACTCGGCAATGAGCGGCTCGGTGATCGGGCCGTTGCTGCCGAGATGGACGACCATCGTCTCCGGCAGACGGTCCTGCTCGGCGAGCGTCCGCACGAGATCGAGACCGTTGACGAACGCCCGGCTCTCGACCGCGTCGACGGTGAGCCCGTCCTCGGCGAGCTCGGTCGCCGCGCCGAGCATCACCGAGTCGCCGATCGCCAGGCGCGGGACCCGCACGAACTCGATCGTCGTCGACACGGTCACCTCGGACGGAGCGTTGCGAGCGGGTTCGCCCAGCTCGACGAGATCGGCAATGGCGGTGAAGTCGATCGCCGCATCGGACGATGCCGACGTCCGGACCGTCGACACCCAGAAGCCGGTTCGGAGCAGAAGCGTGTACTCGCCCGCATATGCGATGTTGCTCGCGTCGACGCCCTCGGGCGGAGCAACGTCCTCGACAGCGGTCGCCCGCTGCAATTCGACGTCGAAGCGGGGTTGTCCGCCCGAGCGGGTGTCGATCTCGATCCAGCGACCGTCGGGGTGATCGAAGCGCTGCGTCACACGTTGCTGGGCCAGCATGCCCGCATCGTCGGGAAGCACCGTGAAGCCCTCCGGGAGTGCGGTGCCGGTGCGGACCGCGTCGAACACGGATCGAGCGTCGGCCGCTGCGACGCCACCTGCCGAGACGATCGAGTTCCCCAGCGCCGGGTCCGTGCGCCATGCGATGATCGGATCAGCTGAGCCGGAGGAGGGCTCCGTGGCAAGGCCTCCGACAGAGACCAGCGGGTCGCTCACGCCGTCGACGATGCCGACCCACGAGGCCGCAACGCCGGCGGGCCCGGCGACGAGCGTGACCGTCGCCAGGCCGGGGTCGACCACGGGCTCCAGCTCCGTGGCGATCCACTCGGCATCCGACACCACCCAGGTCGGCGGTGGCCCGACCGTCCCCGGCACCAACTCGACGAGCGTCGTCGTCGGCTCGGGCGTCGACGCCGGCGTGACGGTGACGTCCGACGGTTCGGGCACGCCGTCCAGCGACTCCACGACACCTTCCTCCATGAGATCCGTCGGGTCGCCCGGTGCGTCGGCACGGTCGGCGACGAACGCCACGGCGGCGACGCCGAGGACCAGCGAGGCAGCTGCGCCCAACACGGCGAGACGACGACGACCGCCGGACACGGAACCGGCGAGCCGTGCGCTGTCGGGGCTGGTGGCCCGTTCCCACACGAGTTCGAGTTCGTCCGTCGTGGGCGGCTCGACATCGGGACGCAGCGCGGCGAAGTCGTCGATGGGGTTCATGTCCGGTCACCTTTCGATTCGTCGGTCGCGTGTTCGAGTTGGCGGCGGATCCGATGCAGGCGGGAGCGCACCGTGCCGACCGGAATCGCGAGCGCCTCGGCGACCTCGGCGTGGGGCAGACGCTCCCACGACACGAGGACGAGCAGATCTCGATCCTCTGCGTCGAGTTCGGCGATCGCGTCGAGGACGCGGGTGATGCGGCTGTCGGCGTCGAGTCGTTCGTCGACACCGGGCCACGCATCGAGGGTCTGTCGCCCGCTTCCGCGCCGCCCGACCTGCGCAGCGCGGCGAGTCGTCGACGCTCCGTTCGCCAGTGGCGGCGCAGGAGGTTCGTGGCGATGCCGAACAACCAGCCGCGAGCCGACCCGCGTTCGGTGTCATAGCGCTCCCACGATTCGATCGCCTGGCGGAAGGTCTCCGCAACGACGTCGTCGGCCAGGTCTCGGCCCACCCGCCGGTGCGCATAGGCGTGCAGGTCGGCGGCGTGGGCCACGAAGAGCTCGCGCACGGCGTCGGCACCGTGACGCCGGTGGTCGTCGCGCTGGTGGTCGTCACCGGTCACGGCTGCATTGTTGCCTGCATCCTCGGGTGCCGGTCGCCGGGTCGTTGCCTCCACACCGTGTACTTGCCCGCAGCAGCATCGCCGTTCGGAATCGAACGCGCGAGGATGTCCGGATGACCATCGAGTCCGTCGACGACCTCCGCCAGATCTACCGACCAGCGGCGGGCGGTGCCGTCGCCAAGGTCATCGGAGCACTCGACGACCACTGTCGGGACTTCCTCGCCAAGTCGCCGTTCTTCGTGCTCTCGACCGCCGACGCCGACGGACGCTGCGACGGCTCACCGAAGGGCGGGAGTCCGGGTTTCGTCCAGATGCTCGACGAGCACCACGTCGCCTGGGCCGACTACTCGGGCAACAACCGACTCGACTCGTTCGAGAACGTGGTCGACAACGCCCACGTCGCACTGCTGTTCCTCATCCCCGGTCTGAACGAGACGCTCCGCATCAACGGCGTCGCCCGTCTGTTGTCCGACGAGGAACTCGGCGAACGGTTCGCGGTCGACGGCCGACCGGCGAAGGTCGTGGTCGTCGTCGAGGTCGAAGAGGCGTATGTCCACTGTGCGAAGGCCCTGCGCCGAGGCGCACTGTGGGAGCCGGAGTCGTGGATCGATGATGCCGACCGCCCGAACGCGGCGGCAATCCTGAAGGACCACGCCGCCATCGATGTTCCCGCCGAGATCGTCGAACAGGCTCTCGCGAGCGACCTCGACGAGACACTGTGGAAGCCCGGCGGGAACTGATTCACACGGCCGTAGTCTTTCCCGGTCCCATCCCGGTTGCACGACGGAGTCGAGTGACTCCAAGTGAGTCGACATGTTCCTCGCGATTCTCGCGCTCCTCGTCGGGGTAGCGGTCCTGGCATGGTCAGCCGACCAGTTCGTCCTCGGCGCGGCACGGGTCGCACTCGTCAAGCAGGTCCCCACGCTCGTCGTCGGTGTGGTGATCGTCGGCTTCGGAACGAGCGCTCCCGAACTCCTGGTTTCGGCACTGGCCACCGTGGGCGACGAGCCGGCGGTCGCGGTCGGCAACGTGATCGGGTCGAACATCGCGAACCTGTCACTGTTGCTCGGGATCGGCGCGCTGCTCGTCCCGCTCACGGTCGATTCACGAACCGTCCGGCGCGAGGCGGTGCTGGTCGTCGCCGCGGTGGTGCTGCTCGGACTCGCCGTTCAGGGGGATGGCATCACCCGCATCGAGGGCGCTGGACTGCTCGTCGCCATGGCGGTTGCACTGTTCATCGTCACGCGTCAGTCGCCCGGCGACGTGCTGGGCGACGAGGTGGCCGAGCTCGCCGACGTGGCGTCCCATTCGCTCACGCGTGAGATCGTCCGAACCCTGATCGGACTCGCCGGAACGATCGGCGCCGCCCAGCTGCTCCTTTGGGGCGCACTCGATCTCGCCGACCGCGCCGGGCTGTCCGGCGGGTTCGTCGGTGCCACCCTGGTCGCCGTCGGCACCTCATTGCCCGAGCTCGTCACGGTGATCCAGTCGGCGCGACGCAAGGAAACGGACTTGATCGTCGGCAACCTGCTCGGCTCGAACCTCTTCAACGCCCTGGTCGTCGGCGGTGTGATCGGATTGATCGGCGGCCCCGCCCTCGACGACACGTCGCTGACCACCCTCGCCGCCGGTGCCGCCGTCGTGATCGCCGTCGTCGCGGCGCTCGCGATGCGCACCAGACACACCGTGTCACGCGTGGAAGGTGCGCTGCTGGTCGTCGCCTATCTCGCACTGGTCCCGCTGCTCGCGTGACCGCACGGGTCAGCCGCCGCCCGAGAAGAAATCCCGGAATCCTGCAACACTTCGCGCCGTTCGCTCGCCGTTGTTCAATGATGGGGCAAGTGAGGTCAACGAGCGACACGGTCGCCGAACACACCGGGAAGCTCGAGCAGCTCTATGCCGCCGAGTACACCGGCATGGTTCGCCTCGCCTACACCCTCGTGGGCAGCAACGCCGAGGCCGAGGACCTCGTCCAGGACAGTTTCGTCGAAGTGGCGAGACGCACTGGACGAAATCCGCAAGCCGGGTGCGTATCTGCGCAGCGCCGTCGTCAGCCGATGCCGTTCCGCTCTGCGGCGGCGCCGGGTGATGTCGATGCACCCACCGGAACCACCCGCAGGTCTGGCCAACGATGCAGGTGAACTCTGGGACGTGTTGAGCAAGCTGCCGGAGGACCAGCGCATCGCGGTGGTCCTCAGGTACTACGGGGGCTACAAGGCGTCGGAGATCGCCAAGATCGTCGACATGCCCGGCGCGACCGTCCGGTCGCACCTCCGCCGGGGACTCGCTGCGCTGAGAAAGGAACTGGACTCATGACTCGTTTCACGGATCGTGTCGAACGCGACTTGAGCCAGATCTCCGATCGGGCAACCCCATCGTCAACGGCCTGGGAGGCGATCCGACACCGGATCGACGAGCAGGACTCGCAACCCACACACAGACCATGGAGGTCATCATGCTCGATCCCGACACCAACCGACTCGACAAGCGTCCGCGCACGGGACTACTCGTTGCGGCATCCGTCGCGGCGATCGCCCTCGTCGGCGGACTCATCGTCGTCGCCAACCGCGACGACGACGCGCCGCCCGCCGACCGACCTGACCCGACCGTCGTGGTCACCGATCCGGCGATCGCCGGCGACCCCGAACCGGCGCCGGTCGTGGTCGACCCCGACCTGCCCACCGACCCCGAGGGTGAGGTCCTGCCGCCGGCGGAGCAAGTCAGCGCGGGGTCGGCCGAAGCCACCTGCGCATTCGGAGCACCGGCGATGAGCGCCGATGGCACGGGGACCACGCTCGAACAGACCTGCACGTTCGACGAGACAGCGGTGTTGCCGTTCGACGCAACACAGAACATCGAGCTGACCGTGCAGGATGCGCGTGCCGTGGCGGCGACTCCAGGCCGCGCCGTACTCCAGTGTTGCCGACAGTGGTCTGCTCTCGGCCGGGTACAGCTACGCCCAAGGCGGCGTGGCGCGCTTCGTCGGCGTCGGACCCGGGACCGGCGACTACGAGGGCGACCAGGTCTTCCTCACCGGTCTGGGCGACGGCAACGTCGACGCTGTCTTCGACTGGACGCTCGACGAGACGCTCCCCCCACCGCCGGGAGCATCGGAATCGCTCCACCGAGGTCACGGTCGAGTGTGCACTCACCAGCGCCGGATTCGCCGAGCCGAGCGCAGCGATCACCTATGACCAGGCGTGCACCTTCTCCGGCGACGACCCGGCGTTCGTCCCCGAGCCGGCCTCGGGACAGCTGCAGCAGTTCGACTCGGACCCGAGCGATGGTGAAGTCGTCGACGAGACCGGTGGCTTCACCTACGTCACGTCGGTGCTCGGCGACGACGTGCTGATCAGCGGCCTGATCGACCGCCAAGGGGTCGCACGGTTCGTCTCGGTCTGGCCGGGCACCGGAGACCTCGAGGGCATGCTGGTCCACGGCGTCGGACGTATCGAGTCGACGCCCGACCCGACTCCCGACGATCCGAGCCGGGTGACGGTGAGCGGCACCATCCAGGTGACCGCATTGCCTCGGCCAGTGGTGTAGTGGCGTAGCGGAGAGTCGGAACGACGACTGACGCCGAGCGCTTCGATCGCCTCAGCCGCCGAGCCCACGTGACAGCTCGGCGGCTGCGGCGATCACTGCGTCGCCGAAGCGCTTGCCCGGGCGCTGGCTGAGCCGTTCGATCGGTCCGCTGACCGACACCGCCGCAACGGTGGCCCCGTTCGGCCCATCGACCGCGGCACTCACCGAGGCGACGCCCGGCTCACGCTCACCGACGCTCTCGATCCACCCGTCGGAGCCCGCGGCTGCGGACAGCACCCGACCCGCCGACCCGGCGTCGAGCGGGAAGACCGATCCCTCGGGCACGATCCACCGCAACCCGTGCGGGGTCTCGAGCGAGAGGACACAGCGGCGCTGAGCCCCCTCCTGGACGAAGAGCTGCACGCTCTCGCCGGTCTCGTCACGCAGGCGCGCGAGGATCGGTCGGGCGATCTCGACGAGTGGGAATCGAGCCTGGGATTCCTGACCGAGCGCAACCAGACCGTGGCCGAGTTCGAACCGGCCCTCGGCATCTCGCCGCAGCACCCCGTGCGACTCCAGTGCCGACGCGAGTCGATGGACCGTCGCACGCGGAAACCCCGTGGACTCCTGCAACTCGGTCAGCGCCTGCGGATGATCGGCGACGGCACGCATCACCACCATCGCCTTGTCGAGCACACCCACACCCGTTACGATGTCCATATCGAGGGAAGCTTATCCCACATGGTGGGACTTCTCAACCAGCCATCGCAACACCGATCAGAACGAGGGAACCCGCATGGGACAGACATTGCCGGAGAAGGTGTGGGACCGCCACCTGGTCCAATCGGGTGACGGCGAACCCGACCTCATCTACATCGACCTCCATCTCGTCCACGAGGTCACCAGCCCGCAGGCATTCGACGGGCTGCGCCTGACCGGCCGCACGGTGCGCCGCCCCGAGCTGACCATCGCAACCGAGGACCACAACGTCCCGACCGAGCACATCGACCAGCCGATCGAGGATCCGATCTCGGCCAAGCAGGTCGACACGCTGCGCGCCAACACCGCCGAGTTCGGCATCACCAACTTCCCGATGGGCGACCCCGACCAGGGCATCGTCCACGTGATCGGACCCGAACAGGGTCGCACCATGCCGGGGATGACCATCGTGTGCGGCGACTCACACACGGCGACGCACGGTGCGTTCGGCGCCCTCGCGTTCGGCATCGGCACGAGCGAGGTCGAACACGTCCTCGCAACCCAGACGCTGCCCCAGGAGCGCCCGAAGTGGATGTCGGTCACCGTCGACGGTGACCTCCAGCCGGGGGTCACGGCGAAGGACGTGATCCTCGCGATCCTCGGCGAGATCGGGACCGGTGGCGGTCTCGGCCACGTGATCGAGTACCGGGGCTCCGCCATTCGGGCGCTGTCGATGGAGGGCCGGATGACGGTCTGCAACATGTCGATCGAGGCCGGCGCGAAGGCGGGCCTGATCGCCCCGGACGAGACCACGTTCGAGTACCTGCAGGGCCGGGACCATGCCCCGAAGGGTGCCGACTGGGACGCCGCGCTGGCCGACTGGCAACAGCTGTACTCCGACGACGACGCGGTGTGGGACAAGGAGGTCGTCCTCGATGCGTCGGCGATCGCCCCGCACGTCACGTGGGGCACCAACCCCGGACAGGTGGCCTCGATCGACACTCCGATCCCCGACCCGGCGAGCTTCGACAACCCCACCACCCGGGAGACGGTCGCACGAGCGCTCGAGTACATGGGCCTCGAACCCGGCACGTCGATGCGCGATGTCCCGGTCGACACCGTGTTCATCGGCTCGTGCACCAACAGCCGGATCGAGGATCTGCGGGCCGCCGCCGAGGTGATGCGGGGTCGCACGGTCACCGTGCCGCGGGTGATGATCGTGCCCGGGAGCCACCGGGTGCGGAACCAGGCGATCGAGGAAGGGCTCGATCAGGTGTTCATCGCCGCCGGCGCCGACTGGCGCGAGCCCGGTTGCTCGATGTGTCTGGCGATGAATCCCGACAAACTCGCACCACGAGAGCGAGCCGCATCGACGTCGAACCGCAACTTCGAGGGCCGCCAGGGCCCGGGTGGGCGAACGCACCTCGTCTCGCCGGCCGTCGCCGCAGCGACGGCCGTGAAGGGCACGTTCTGTACACCTGCCGACCTGGAGGAGGTGGGATCGTGAAGGCCGTACAGATCATCAACGGAACCGGCGTCCCGTTGAAGCGCAGCGACGTCGACACGGATCAGATCATCCCGGCGGTGTGGCTCAAGCAGGTCGAGCGCACCGGGTTCGAGAAGGGGCTGTTCTCGGCCTGGCGTGATGAACAGGACTTCGTGCTCAACGACGAGCGCTACGCCGGGGCCAACATCCTCGTGGCCGGTCCGGCGTTCGGTGTCGGCTCCTCACGCGAGCACGCGGTCTGGGCGATCCAGCAGTACGGGTTCGACGCGGTGATCGCGCCGAGCTTCTCCGACATCTTCAAGAACAACTGCACGAAGAACGGCCTCGTGCCCGTCGTGCTGCCCGAGGCGACGGTCGAGGCGATCTGGGCGGCGATCGAAGCCGATCCCGCCACGTCGATCGTCGTCGACGTCGAGCAGCTGCGGGTCGAAGTCCCGGCGGCCGGAATCGACGCAGCGTTCCCGATGCCATCCGACGTGCAGCACCGCTTCCTCAACGGGCTCGACGACATCGGCATCACGATGGGCAAAGCCGACGCCATCGACGCCTTCGAGGCCCAACGCCCCACCTACCTCCCCCGCTGAACGTCTTCAGGTGGCGGGGTCCACGACGAGGCGGCCGCGGGTCTGGCCGGCCATGATCGCTGCGCCCTGGTCGGGCAGGCTGCTCATCGGAACGACCTCGATCATCTCGTCGAGCAACCCGGTCGGGAGGTCGGTGGCGAGTCGTGCCCACGCGGCCTCGCGGGCGGCCTGCGGCACCATCACCGACTCGATGCCCTGCAGCCGCACCCCGCGCAGGATGAACGGCATCACCGTGCTCGGTAGGTCGACGCCACCGGCGAGGCCACACGCGGTCACCACGCCCTGATACTTCGTCTGGGCGATGATCTTGGCGAGCATCGTCGATCCGACGGCGTCGACCGCTCCCGCCCACGTCTCGGTTTCGAGCGGCTTCGGTTCCTCTGACATCTCGGCCCGGGTCAGGAACGCCGTGGCACCGAGCGAACGCAGGTAGTCGTGTTCCTCGGGCCGACCCGTCACCGCGGTCACCTCGTAGCCGAGCTGGCTCAGCAGCGCGATCGCCACGCTGCCCACACCGCCTGCCGCACCGGTGACGACGATCGGACCGTCGGCCGGGGTGACGCCGCCGTCCTCCAGGCCGAGCACGCACAGCATCGAGGTGAGCCCGGCGGTGCCGATACCCATCGCGTGCTCGCTCGACATCGACGCCGGCCGGGCGACGAGCCAGTCGGCCTTGACCCGTTGGCGTTGGGAGTAGCCACCCCAGTAGCGCTCGCCGACCGCCCAGCCCGTCAGGATCACGCCGTCGCCAGGAGCGAATCGGTCCGAGTCCGACGACACGACCGTGCCCGAGAAGTCGATCCCCGGCACCATCGGAAACGATCGGATGATCCGGCCCTTGCCGGTCAGGGCCATGCCGTCCTTGTAGTTGAGCGACGAGTAGTCGATGTCGACCGTGACCATCTCGGCGCCGTCGTACGTGGGCAGGTCGTCGTCGGTGAGCTCTTCGATCGAGGCGGCTGCCGATTTCGGGTTCCCCTGCTCGGCTTCACGGACGACGAGGGCCTTGAACGTGCTCATGGACCCGACACTGCCACACCACGGTCCGGATCGCAGAGCCCGCAGCAGGTCTGCGACAGTCGGCAGATGGCGATGACACGGACGGACGGTGAGCGCACCGCCAGCCCGTTGTCCGTCCGGTCGTTCCGTCTGCTCTGGCTGAACAACATCCCGTTCTTCCTCGTCGTGAACGCGCAGCGCTTCGCGTTCGGCTGGATCGTGCTCGATCTCCTGATGCGCAACGAGGGGGCGCAGGGTCTCGTCGCATTCACGCTCGGGCTCCCGACCGCGCTGGTCGTGCTGCAGGCAGGCGTGTGGGCCGACCGGCACGATCGCCGCCGGTTGCTGATCGGCACGCAGCTCGCCTCGGCGGCAGTGATGGCCGGCACGGCACTGCTCATCAGGTCGGATCACATCGAGATGGGCTGGGTGATCATCGCCACCCTGCTCGCCGGCAGCGCCTCGGCCGTCGGCCAACCGGTCCGCTCGTCGTTGATCCCCGCGCTCGTCGGCAAGGACCAGCTCTTCGGCGCCATCGCCCTCAACGCCATCGCCATGACACTCTCGCTCATCCTGGGCCCGGTGCTGGTCAAGGTCGTCGGCGACCAGTTCGGGTTCGAAGGAGCATTCTGGTTCCAAGCCGGACTGTTGATCCTCGGAACCGTGTTCCTGCTGATGCTCGAGGTCCCGGCGCACGACGCGGCCCGCGAACGTCGGCCGGTCGTCACCGAAGTCCGCGAGGCGGTCCGCCACATCCTCGGCGACTCCCAGCTGAAGACCCTCTTCGGACTCCTGCTGACCGGCAGCCTCACGGTCAATCCGGCGGTGATGGTCACACTGCAGGCCCACGTGAACTCCGAACTCGGCCGGAACGCCGGGGACGCTGCCATCCCGTTCGCGATGATGGGGATCGGAATCGCGATCTCCTCGCTGTACCTGATGCGCAAGGGTGACATGGCGAACAAGGGCGCCGTGTTCCAGCGGGCGATGATGTTGTCCGGCGCGACCATCCTGCTGATCGGACTCGCCGACAGCTTCGCCGTGGTCGTGGGTCTGTCGCTCCTGGTCGGGCTGTCGGGCGGGTTCTTCATCAACATGAACCAGGGCCTCATCCAGGCACGCACGCCACAGCCGTTGATGGGCCGGGTGATGGCCGTGTACACGTTGGTGGCGAGCGGCTTGTTCCCCGTCGGTGCGCTCGTCCTCGGGCTGCTCGCCACCGTGATCGGCACCGGGGCGACGATCAGCCTCGCGGCCACGGTCAGCCTGTGCATCGTCACCACCACCTATGTGCGCAACGCCGAACTCCGACGCCTCGCGTAGCGGAGTGGGTCAGACCCACTCCGCGACGCGAGGCGTCCAGATATCGTCGCCTCATCGACACATCGAACCGGCTGCCGTTCCCCGATCGGATCGGGCGCTACGACGTCGTCGGCGTGCTCGGTACCGGGTCGTCCGCCGTGGTGTATCGCGCCCACGACCCGACCGGCGGAACCGATGTTGCCGTCAAGCTGCTGACCGCCGACCTGGCCCGTGACCCCCACGTCCGGGCTCGCTTCGTCTCCCGCGCCCGGGACCTGAGCCGGCTCTCCGACGATCGGCTCGTGCGCGTCCGCGACGTCGGCGAGTTCGAGGGTCGCCCCTACCTCGTGATGGAACTCCTCGAAGGCGGCACCTTGGAGGACCGCCTCGCCGACAGAGGAACACTCGATCCGGACGCGATCAGGCGGCTGGCCGACGGTTTGGGTGCCGCGATCGTCGTGGTCCACGCCGCGGGATTCGTGCATGGAGACGTGAAGCCGAGCAACGTTCTGATCCGGCGATCCGGCGACCGCGAAGACCTCGTGCTCGCCGACTTCGGATTCATCCACGACCTCGACCGCAGCGCCGACATCGCTGCCGCGTCCGGCGTGGTCGGACGGGCCGCGCTCGGCACCGACTGGCAGCGGGTACTCGTCGCCAGCGGACCGCACCGGGTCACTGCGCTCGAGCCGGCGGGCACCGAGCCCCTGGCATACGAGTTGCGTCGCGGGCTGTCACCCGATCCGGCGGAGCGCCACGCCAGCATCTCCGAGTGGGCGGCGGCGGTGGGCGACGCCGCGTCCGACCACGCTGCGGTCATCGACATGGGCGAGGACGGCCTTCCCCGCCGGCGACCGTTGGTTCGCATTGCCGCCGGTGCACTCGTCGTCGTGGCCATGCTGCTCGCCTTCGCAACCGTCACCAGCCCGTCCGCCTCCGACGACGATCCTCCGCCGCCACCGACCGCGCCGGGTTGACCGACCCCGTAACGAGCAGGTCAGCGGGTGACGGCGTCGAGGAGGTCGGCGGCGAGGTCGTAGCGGCCGAAGGCCGGGATGATGTACACGCCCTGCACGTCGCCGCGCAGCTCGGCGACGACTTCGAGCGCGATCGCAACACCTTCGGCGGTCGGGTCGGTGGCGGCTCGCATCCGGTCCCGGTAGCGCTGCGGAATCCGAATGCCCGGCACCTCGTTGTGCAAGAACTCGGCGTTGCGTGCGTTGTACAGCGGCTGGATGCCGAGCAGCAGCGGGATCGTGGTCTCGCCGACCTCGGCCCGATGCTGCTCGATGAACGACCGTGCGGCGTCGGCGTCGAAGCACGGCTGGGTCAGTGCGAAGTCGGCACCGGCCCGGATCTTCTTCGCCAGCAGCGCAGCTTCCCGGCCCGGGTCGGACGGGGTGAGCGACGTCGCACACCCGATCGTGAAGTGCGTCGGCTGGTCGAGGAGGGCACCCGACTGATCGAGCCCGACGTTCATCCGTTCCTTGAGCAGCTTGATCAGCCCGGTCGACGCCAGGTCGTAGTCGTCGGACGCATCCGGGTAGTCACCGATCCGGGCCGGGTCTCCCATCGTCACGAACAGGTTGCGCACGCCGAGCGCATGTGCGGCGAGCAGGTCGGCCTGCACCCGGAGCAGGTTGCGACCGCGGGTCGGGAAGTGGAGGATCGTCTCGATCCCTGCGTTCGTCTGGACGAGATGCGCCGCCGCCCACGCGCTCATCCGCATCCGTGCCAGCGGGATGTCGGCGATGTCGAGGAAGTCGGCGCCGGCATCGCGCAGCATGGCCGCGCTGGCCACCATCTTCTGCGTGGCGATCCCCTTCGGCGGTCGCATCTCGACCGTGGTGACGAAGCGTCCCGATGCGAGCGCCAGCTTCAGCTCGGTCGGCGGGTCGGCCGACGCCGGATCGACCACGTCACTCGACACGATCGCCGACCGCGCCCGGACGATCGTCGTCGGCCGGCCCGTGTCGATCGCCTCACGCATCGCTGCGATGTGCTCGTCCGAGGTGCCGCAGCACCCACCGATGATCCTGATCCCTGCGTCGACGAACGCGCTCGCGTAGTCGGCGAAGTACTCCGGCGTCGCCGGATAGGCGACCCGTCCAGATGCGTCCCGCTCGGGAAACCCGGCGTTCGGCATGGCTGCGATCGCGAGCTCGGGGGCGACGTCGCGCATGGCGCTGGTCAGGCGCAGGACCTGGTTCGGACCCGAACTGCAGTTCACCCCGACGGCATCGACGTCGAAGCCGGCGAGTTCTCGACCCACTTCGGCGGCGCCGAGGCCGAGCATCGTCCGATCGTCATCCGCGAACGTCATCATCGCGATGATCGGCAGGTCGGGGGCCAGCTCGCGTGCGATCGCCGCCGCGATCTGCACCTCGCTGATCGACGGCATGGTCTCGATCACCAGGAGGTCGATGCCCGATCCGACGAGTGCCTCGATCTGTTCGGAGAACGCAGCGCGTGCCTCGGCTTCGACGACCCGACCGATGGGTGCGAGGACGACGCCGAGCGGGCCCACCGACCCGGCGATCCACACGCCGGTACCGGCGACGGCACCGCTCGCGATCGCCACGGCCGCAGCGTTGACCTCGCCGACGCGATCAGCGAGCCCGTGTTCTTCGAGGCGGAACCGGTTCGCGCCGAACGTGTTGGTCTCGATCACGTCGACACCGGCGCGCACGTACGCGTCGTGTGCACCTGCGACGATCTCCGGGGCGGTGAGGTTCAGCCCCTCGAACCCGTGGCCCGAGCCCGACCAGCGATGTTGGAGGACCGTTCCGGTGGCGCCGTCGAACAGGAGCGCTCGGTCGGCGACTCGGGCGCGGAATGCAGCACGGGTGACCATCGCCGTTCAGACCCGCCGGGCGTGCGCGTCGAGCAGGTGGCCGACCGCCATCGTCAAGCGTCGCGCCGTCGGAACGTGCAGGTACTCGTTCGGGCCGTGCGCGTTCGCATCCGGACCGAGCACGCCGGTGATCACGAACTGTGCCTCCGGGAAACGCTCGCCGAGCATGCCCATGAACGGGATCGTCCCGCCTTCGCCGAACGCACGCGCCGGCCGACCGAACGCCATCTCGGACGCCGACTCCAAGGCGGCTGCGAGCCACGGCGCCGTGGCCGGCGCGTTCCAGCCCGGCGCACCGTCGGCCTCGTCGAACGAGGCGCGAGCGCCGTACGGCACGTCGGTGGTCAGGGCCTCGCGAACAGCCGCCATCGCGAGATCGGGGTCGGCGGTCGGCGGAATGCGGATCGACAGCTTGAGCGAGGTGCGTGGGCGCAGCACGTTGCCGGCCCGCGTCGTCGGGGGCAGGCCGTCGGCCCCGACCACGCTGACCGCGGGCCGCCACGTTCGGGCGAGCAACTGCTCCATCGGATCGTCGGTGGCGGCGACGGCGCCCTCGACGAAGGGGTAGCGGTCGGCGATCGCCCCGATCTCGGCCGCGGTGGCCGCAGCTTCGGCCAGGCGACCCTCCGGGATCTCCACATTGCACGCATCGACGAGGACCTCGCCGGTCGCCGCGTCCTCGATCCGAGCCAGGAGCTGACGGGCGATGCGGAACGACGACGGGATCATGCCCGACACGTCGCCCGAGTGCAGGCCTTCGGTGACGATGTCGACGGTGAGCGTGCCCATGACCAACCCGCGCAGCGACGTGGTCACCCACATCCGGTCGTAGTCGATGCAGCCTGAGTCGAGACACACCACGAGGCTCGGTGTCCCGATCCGAGCGGCGAACGCCTCGACGTATGCGGGGAGATCGCTCGAACCCGACTCCTCGCTCGCTTCGATGAGCACCACGCAGCGGGTGTGCGCTCCCCCGGCGGCGTGGACGGCTTCGATCGCCGTGAGGCTCGCAAACGCCGAGTAGCCGTCGTCCGCTCCGCCGCGCCCGTAGAGCCGGTCGCCTTCGAGCACCGGTGTCCACGGACCCAACCCGTCGCGCCAACCCTCCATCTCGGGCTGCTTGTCGAGGTGCCCGTAGAGCAGCACCGTGTCGTCCGGCCCCGAGCCGGCCGAGGGGCTGGTCGGCGGGATCTCCATGAGGATGATCGGCGTCCGGCCCGGCAGCTCGTGGACCTCGACGGTCAGCCCGGGGATGTCACGGGCCCGGCACCAACCCGCGATCAGGTCGACCGCGTCGTCCATGTACCCGTGTTCGCGCCAGTCGGCATCGAAGTCGGGCGACACGTTCGGAATCGCGATGTAGTCGTGGAGCACCGGCACGATGCGCTCCCACGCCTCGGCGCAGGTGTCGTGCAGAGCCGTCTCGTCGATGGTCACGGCGCAACCGTACCGGCCGCGCGATCAGGTCAGCAGGAGCCGCTCGATCCGCCGCGACGCGACGGTCACCCCGACCAGCGACAATCCGACGAGCACCGCGACGTGGCCGATGAGCGACGGGTCCCACTGGCCCAGGTTGGCCGCACGCACGAGCTCGACCCCGTGGTACAGCGGGCTGAACTGGACGACCCAACTCCAGCTCCCGTACTGCGAGATCGGATAGAACGTCGTCGAGAACAAGAACAGCGGCAGCGTGATCGCCGGGACGTACTCGAAGTCCTCCCACGACCGCATGAACGTGGTCAGGGCCATCCCGAGCGAGGCGAACGTCAGCCCGATCAGCGCCGCCGCGGGAATCGCCAGGACGAACCAGGGGGAGTCGACCATCCCGAGCGCCCACATCGTGAGCGCGAACGCCACGGAGTAGACCGCGCTGCGCACGACGGCCCCGCTGATCTCGCCGAACGCCACGTCGGCCGCCGACATCGGCGTCGCCAGCACCGCGTCGTACAGCTTCGAATGCTTGATCTTGTAGAACACGTTGGCCGTGCACTCGAAGATCGCCCCGTTCATCGCGGCCGCCGCCATCAGTCCCGGTGCGACGAACTGGTCGTAGGGCACCAGCACCCCGTCGGTCTCGACGTCTCCGACCAGCGCAGCGAGGCCGACGCGGATCGACAGCAGATAGAACAGCGGCTCCACGAATCCGCTCACCAGGACGAGCCATCCGCGCTTGTAGACGTAGAGGCTGCGCTCCATCATGCGCTGCGGGCGACGGATGTCGAACAGCACCGCCGGAACGATCCGCAGCGGCAACGTGCGCGCGGTCGTGCTCACGGACGCAGCCGCCGATCGAACGTGACGGTCGCAACGACGCCGCCGACCACGATGTATCCGACCAACACCAGCAGGTGGACGAGTCCGGCCGCGAGGTCGAGGCCACCGAGCACCAGGCCACGGCACAGCTCGATCCCGTTCCAGATCGGGGTCAACCGGGCGACGAACTGGAGCGCCGACGGCAACTGGTCGATGGGGTAGAACGCGCCGCCGAAGAGGAACATCGGGATGATCCCGAAGCGCAGAATCGCCGAGAAGGAGTTGTCGGTCTGGCGTGTTGCGATCCAGGCGGCGATCGGCATGGCGAATGCCAACCCGGTGAGCACGCCGGCCGGGACGGCTGCGATGAGCCCCCACGATCGGGTCTCGGCGAAGCATGCGAGCACGAGCGCGACGCCACCGCTGGTGAGCACGGCGCGCAGGGCGTAGTACAAACCCTTGCCCACGACGACGTCTCGCGAGGTCAGGGGCGTGGCGACCATCGCCTGGTGCGCCTCGGACCAGGTGAAGCCGTCCATCGTCGGCCAGAGCGATTCCTGACTGAGCACGAACATCGAGGTCGTGGCGATCAGGGCCGTCGCGTAGAACGCGAAGTAGGAGACGCCGCCGAGCGCTTCGGTTCCGCCCGGTCCGGCATCGACCAACTCGCCGATGCCGAGCCCGACGCCGAGCAGGTACATCAACGGCTGCGCGACCGAACCGAACAGTGCGGTGCGCCACACGAGTCGGAAGTAGGTCCAATCGCGGAAGTACACCCGCGCCGGTCCCCACGACGCGACGGCCGACATCAGCAACGCCTCATTCGATCAACGTCCGACCCGTGAGCTTGAGGAACACGTCTTCGAGGCTGCTCCGACGCACCAGCGCACTCTCCGGCACGATCTCGCGTCGGTGGAGTTCCGACAGCGCCGCTTCCCCGTCGTCGTCATAGATCAACAGACGATCGGGCAGGACTTCGATCCGGTCGCCGACCCCCTCCAACGCGGGCAGTTGCTCCATGTTGCGTCCGTACCCGAAGCGCACTTCGAGCACCTCGCGCCGAATGTGCTCGCGGATCAGCGCCTGGGGTGATCCCTCGGCGACGATCAGGCCGCCGTCCATCACCACGAGCCGGTCGCAGAGCTGCTCGGCCTCGTCCATGAAGTGCGTGGTGATCACCTGCGTCGATCCCCGCTCCTTCAGCAGGTACAGGCGGTCCCACAGGACGTGTCGAGCCTGCGGGTCGAGCCCGGTCGTCGGCTCGTCGAGGAGCAGGAGTTCCGGATCGTTGACGAGGGACCGAGCGATGCTCACCCGACGTTTCTGCCCACCCGACAGCGAGTCGACCTTGCTGCCTCGCTTCTCGTCGAGTTGCACGAAGTCGAGCAGTTCGTCGGCCTTCGTCCGGCACTGCGCACGCGACAGGTCGAAGTAGCGGCCGTAGATCAACAGGTTCTCTTCGACGGTGAGCTCGCTGTCGAGCTGGTCGAGCTGGGGCACCACGCCCATCCGTCCCCGAATCGTGCGACCGTCGTGGCCGGGGTCGAGCCCGAAGATCCGGAGCTCGCCGTCGGTGACCGGCGAGACGCACCCGATCATCCGCATCGTCGAGGTCTTGCCGGCACCGTTCGGCCCGAGGAAGCCGAATGCCTCGCCGGGAGCGATCTCGACGTCGATGCCGGCGACGGCGGTGAAGTCACCGAAGCGCTTCACGAGCGAGCGCGCGACAACCACCGATCGAGACGTCATGCCCGGAGTGTCACACACCGGCCGCTGACCCACGAACCCTGCCGCCCATCGTCGGGGCCCGGTCGCCCGCTCAGAGGTTGCTGGGGTTGATCGCCGAGGTCTTGATGTCCTCGCCGAACTCTTCGAGCTTCTGGAGGCGGTGATCGTTCGAGAACACGTCGACCGGCTTGCTCGGCTCCATCTTCATCATGCGCTGCAGGATGCGAACCTGGGTGACCTGGTTGTACTCGCGCGAGCGTGATGGCCCAGCCGTCGCGACCAGCGCGGGCGGTGCGGCCTGATCGGTGCAGATAGTCCTTGACGTCCTTCGCCGGCTCGTAGTGGATCACCGCACCGATGTCGTCGATGTCGATCCCGCGTGCGGCCACGTCGGTGGCGACGAGCACCTGCAGCTTGCCTTCGGCGAACGAACGCATCACGCGCTCACGGGTCTTCTGCTGCAGGTCACCGTGAATGGCCAGCGCGTCGATGCCGAGATCCTGCAACTTCTCCGTGGCCCGGTCGCACTGCCGCTTGGTCTGGCAGAACACGATCAACTTCGGGATGCCGCGGGCGATGGCGCCGATGACTTTGTCGCGATCCATGTGGTGAATACCCAGGAACAGGTGGCTCATGTTGCCGACCGTGTCGGTCGCTTCGTCGATCGCGATCGTCTCGGGGTCGGTCTGGTACGCGCGGATCAGGTGGCCGACGTCGCCGTCGAGCGTGGCCGAGAACAGCATGGTCTGGTTCCGGTTGCCGGTGTGGCGCAGGATCCATTCGACCTGCGGGGTGAAACCGTCGTCGGCCATCCGGTCGGCTTCGTCGAGCGTGACGATCTGGATGTCATCGAGGTTGATCTCGTTCGACTTGATCAGGTCGATCAGCCGCAGCGGCGTGGCCACCACGATCTCGACACCCCCCGCCATCTCCTCGACCTGATGGTGACGCGAGGCGCCGCCATAGACCGGGATGACCTTCATGCCGGCGTGGTCCGCAACGGGCTGGAGGACCTCGGCGACCTGTACGGCGAGTTCACGAGTCGGCACGAGCACGAGGCCGAGTGGCTTCATCGGCGCAGCCGTGTCGGTGATGCGAGCGAGCATCGGGATGCCGAAGGCGAGGGTCTTGCCCGAGCCGGTCTTGGCCCGGCCGCAGACGTCCTTGCCGGTCATCGCCACCGGGATCGCCTCGGTCTGGATGTTGAACGGCTGAGCAAAACCACACGCCGCAAGGCCGTCGTCGATGCGAGGTGGAACGCCGAGTTCGAAGAAACCGGTCGGGGCCTCGACGGGAGGCAGCACGGTGGTGGACGTGAGATTCGACGTGTTCACGTGGTCGCGATCGTGGGGCTCCGAAGGTCGCGTACGCCGACGACGGGGAGCGCCCCGCCGAGATTGTTGTGATGTCATGTTCCCAGCAGCGTACCGTCACGGCCCCTGCCATCGAGGTTCCTCGCTCGCGAGCCCGCGCCGAGCTGATATCGTGTTCGGCGATGCGTACCATTGCGAGCTCGTTGCTGCTGCTTATGTAGGGCGAACGCCGCATCATCGCGTTCGCCCTCACCCCCGCCCAGCCGGCCGGGGGTTCTTTCTTTTTTCGGCCCCTTTCCCACGGAGATTCTCATGCCACCCCAACCCAGTACCCCCGCACCGATGCCGTTCGACAAGTACGCACCGTTCGTCCCCATCGTCCTCGAGGACCGCACCTGGCCGAACCAGGTGATCCGCAAGGCCCCGATGTGGTGCTCGGTCGACCTGCGCGACGGCAACCAGGCGCTCATCGACCCGATGGACCCGACCCGTAAACTGCGGATGTTCACCGAGCTCGTCGCGATGGGCTTCAAGGAGATCGAAGTCGGCTTCCCGTCGGCCAGCCAGCCGGACTTCGACTTCCTGCGCCAGCTGATCGAGGAGGACCTGATCCCCGACGACGTGTGGATCCAGGTCCTGGTCCAGTGCCGAGAAGAGCTGATCGAGCGTACGTACGAGGGGCTCGCCGGCGCACCGCGGGCGATCGTGCACTTCTACAACTCGACGAACCCGCTGCAGCGCGAGGTCGTGTTCAACCTCGACCAGGCCGGCATCAAGGCGGTGGCGGTCGACGGTGCAGCCATGTGCAAGGCCGCCGAGGCGCGGCTGCCGAAACGACGCTGACGGGTCCGCCACCGAGATTCGCTACGAGTACAGCCCGGAGAGCTTCACGCTCACCGAGCCCGACTATGCGATCGAAGTGTGCGAGGCCGTGATGGACGTCATCGAGCCCAGCGCCGGCGATCGGCTCATCCTCAACCTGCCGGCCACCGTCGAGTGCTACTCCCCCAACGTGTACGGCGACGTGATCGAGTGGTTCGGGCGCACGATCAAGGATCGCGACCGGGTGATCGTGTCGCTGCACCCGCACAACGACCGCGGCTGCGCGGTGGCCGCAGCGGAGTTCGGCGTCATGGGCGGAGCCGACCGGGTGGAGGGCACCCTGTTCGGCAACGGTGAGCGCACCGGCAACGTCGACGTCGTCAACCTCGCGATGAACCTGTTCATGAACGGTGTCGACCCCGAGCTCGACATCACCGACATCGACAAGCTGCGCCGCGTCGCCGAGTACTGCAACCGGCTCCCCGTCTCGCCACGCCATCCGTACGTGGGCGACCTCGTCTACACCGCCTTCTCCGGCAGCCACCAGGACGCGATCAAGAAGGGCCTCGATGCGCTCGACAAGCGGCGTGATCCCGACACCGGCGAATACGACATGTTCGCCGTCCCGTACCTGCCGATCGATCCGAAGCACGTCGGACGGTCGTACGAGGCCGTGATCCGGGTCAACAGCCAGTCGGGCAAGGGCGGCGTGGCGTACGTGATGAAGACCGAGCACGGCTTCGACCTGCCGCGGCGCCTCCAGATCGAGTTCTCCAAGACGATCCAGCACATCACCGAGGACTCCGGGACCGAGATCAGCCCCGTCGTGATGTGGGACCAGTTCCGCAGCGAATACCTGCCCGAGGAGCCGTCGTTCCGGCTCCGTTCGCACGAGCTCAACACGAGCGCTGCGGACGACGACGGCCGCACCGTGATCCAAGCCCAGGTCGACGTCAAGGGCGAAGCGACGTCGATTCGTGGTGAGGGTGACGGCCCGGTCGAGGCGTTCGTCGCAGCGCTGCTCGCCGCGTTCGGTGATCGCGTCGGCAACGAGTTCGACGTGCTCGACTACGCAGAACACGCGATCGGTCAGGGCGCCGACACGATGGCCGTCGCCTACGTCGAGACCGTGCGCGCCAACGGCGACATCCGGTGGGGCGTGGGACAGAGCCCCAACATCACGACCGCCAGCCTGCGCGCCGTGCTCGCAGCGTTCGAACGACACACCCGCTGACACTCGCGGTGCGGCTACTGTCGCCGTGATGGGATTGCTCCTCGTGACCGTCCGTCGTGCGCTCTGGCTGGTGCTCATCAGCGCCATCGGCGGCACAGCCTACGCGTACTGGCGGGATCGCAACGTCGTCGAGCCGGCCGGCCCAGCCGAATGGCCACCGCTGCCATCGCCCGAGCCGGCGCCGACACCGACACCACCGGCCGCGGCCGCGGCCTCGCCCACGCCACCAGCGAGTTCGGCGGCCTCGTTCGTCAACGCACTCGTCGACGCACCCGAGGCCCGTTCGAGTGACGGCGTCGCCGGCGGTTGGGTTGCACCAGCCGACGACGGGTCGTGTCCGGTCTCGCACCCGGTCAAGGCGAACGACAACTCGGGGATCTTCCACATGCCCGGCGGCCGCTTCTACGAGCGCACGAAGGCCGAGCGCTGCTACCAGAGTGCCGACGCAGCGCTCGCCGACGGCTACCGTCAAGCCAAGAACTGATCGACAGTTCTGCAGCGAGATGGAGGTTCCGCAATGAAGGTCACGGTCGATTTCGACGTCTGCGCATCCACGGGTGCGTGCATGCAGGTCTGCCCGGAGGTCTTCGAGGTTCGCAGCGACGGCTACCTCTACATCCTCCAGGAAGAACCCGGCGAAGAGCTGCACGACAAGGTGAACGAGGCGGCCGACATGTGTCCGACCGCCGCGATCACCGTCGAATAGCACCGCCGCCGTCGGGTAGGTTGCTGCGCCGTGGGATTCCATGCGCAGCTCGAACGTTCGTGGTCGGCGGCCGGCTCGATGCTCTGCGTCGGGCTCGATCCCGATCCGGCTCGGTACCCGCCGTCGGTCGCCGATGCGCCGGATGCGACCGAGCGCTTCTGCCGGGCGATCATCGATGCCACCGCCGACGTCGCGTGCGCGTTCAAGCCGCAGATCGCCTACTTCGCCAGCCTGGGTGACGAGGATGCCCTCGAGAACATCTGCGGCTACATCCGCTCCGCGTATCCCGACGTCACGCTGATCCTCGACGCGAAACGCGGCGACATCGGCTCGACCGCCGCCCACTACGCCCGCGAGGCGTACGACCGCTACGGCGCACACGCGGTCACCGTCAACCCGTACATGGGGACCGACTCGGTCGAACCGTTCTTCGACCATCCCGGCGACGGCGGCGTGATCCTCCTCTGCCGCACGAGCAACCCCGGAGGCGACGACTTCCAGTCGCTGGTGAGCGACGGCCGGCCGTTGTACGTGCACGTCGCCCGGCGCGTCGCCGACCAGTGGTCACAGCTCGGCGAGTGCGGCCTCGTCGTCGGCGCCACCTATCCGACCGAACTGGCCGACGTCCGCTCGATCGTCGGCGACCTGCCGCTGCTGGTGCCCGGCGTGGGCGCGCAGGGTGGCGACGCGGCGACCGTGATGGAACACGGCGCGGGCCCGAGCGGCCGCGGCCTGATCGTCAACTCGTCGCGGGCAATCCTCTATGCGAGCGGGGGCGACGACTTCGCCGACGCCGCCCGAGCCGAAGCCCAACGCACCGCCGCCGCCCTCCCCAGCTGACCACCCCCACCCGCAGGGTCAGGCCGAGAGGGTCTTGACGCTGACGATGCCGGGAGCGGCGCGGAGTTCGTCGAGCACCGCGGCCGGGACCGGCTTCGTCGGGGCGATCAGCATCACCGCCTTGTCGTCGTCGGTGCGGCTCACGTCCATGTCGGCGATGTTCACCTCGGCCTGGCCGAGCAGCGTGCCGACCGTACCGATCACGCCCGGGCGGTCATCGTTCGTGATGACCACCATGTTCTCGACCGGGGGCACGTCGAAGGGAACACCGTCGATGTTCGTGACCCGCTGGTCGGCCTTGGGACCCGACAGGGTCCCGCTGATCCGATGACCGCCACCACTCACCGTGAGCAGGTTGACGTAGTCCGCGGAGGTGGCACACGTAGACCTCGCGCACCTCGAGGCCGTGATCCTTCGCGAGCTGCGGCCGCGTTCACGTACGTGACCGGATCCTCGGTGATCGAGCCGAAGAAGCCCTTCAGGACCGCGAGTTCGAGGATCCGCGTGTCGTAGCCGGCGATCTCACCCTCGACGGACACTTCGAGCACGTCGGGCGTCGCGCCCACGAGCGATTCGAAGAGGCTCCCGAGTCGCTCCGCCAGGGGCAGGAACGGACGGATCGTCTCGTTGGCCTCGGCCACGTTCACGTTGACGGCGAACGGAACGAAGTCCCCGGCCAACGCCAACTCGACCATCGTTGCGATCGTGTCGCCGGCCTTGTCCTGCGCCTCGCGGGTGCTCGCACCGAGATGCGGTGTGACCACGACCGACGGGATGGAGAACAGGGGCGATTCGGTCATCGGCTCGCTGGAGAACACGTCGAGCGCGGCGCCGGCGATGATGCCGTCGGTCAGGCAGTCGGCGAGATCCTGCTCGTGCACGATGCCGCCGCCGCGACGTTGATGATGCGCAGCGACGGCTTGGCCTTGACGAGCAGGTCCCGGTTGATCAGGCCCAGTGTCTCGGGGGTCTTCGGGAGGTGCACGGTGAGGAAGTCGGATTCGGCGACGACCTGGTCGAGGTCGAGCAGCTCGACACCCATCTGACGGGCGACGGTCCTCCGACACGAACGGGTCATACGCCACGAGGCGCATGCCGAACCCCTTCGCCCGGTCGGCGACGAGCTTGCCGATGCGACCGAGGCCGACGACGCCGAGGGTCTTGTCGACGAGCTTCGACACCCTCCACTTGCTGCGCTCCCAACGACCGTCGACGAGCGCCACGTGCGCCTGGGGAACGTTGCGGGCCGAGCGCCAACAGCAGCGCCATCGTGTGCTCCGCCGCCGACACGATGTTCGACTGCGGCAGCGTTGACGACCATCACGCCGCGTGCCGTTGCGGCCGCCACATCGACGTTGTCGAGACCGATGCCGGCCCGGCCGACCGCCATCAATTCGGTCCCGGCGGCGAGCGCCTCGGCGGTCACCTGGGTGGCCGAGCGGATGATCACCGCGGCCGCACCGGGGACGGCGTCGAGCAGTTCCTCGGGCGACAGCCCGAGCCGGACGTCGACCTCGTGGCCGGCATGCCGCAAACGATCGAGACCGCCCTCGGCGATCTCTTCGGTGACCAGGATTCTTGCCATCCGCACTGCCTATCTGATCGGGGGGCCGGCTCCCACTCGTTGAACGATCCGTCAAGTGGCGCTGGACACGGGCCTACATTGCAGTCGTGGACGACCGCTCCGATCCTGCGCCCG
>CAVOHA010000011.1:0-62320 GCA_963695475.1 Ilumatobacteraceae bacterium | reverse complement strand
GTGTGAGCGATCAGGGAAACCCGTCATCGGCGATCATCGAAAACCGACATGGGGTCGGTGTTCTGGCCGGCGGTTGGTGAGGTTAGTGGGCGCCTCCGTCGCTGGGGTTGGTGGTCGCGATCTCGAGGCCGTTGTGCTCGCGTAGACGCCAGGACGGGCCCTTGATGTTGAACACGATCGCGTTGTGCATGAGCCGGTCGAGGACGGCGGCTGCGACGACGGTGTCACCGAAGACGGTGCCCCAGTCGGGCAGCCCTCGGTTCGTGGTCACGATCGTCGGGTGGCCCTTTCTCGTAGCGGGTGTTGACGACTTGGAAGAACACCGCTGAGGCTTCGGTGCCGCCGATCGGGAGGAGCCCGACGTCGTCGATCACGAGCACGGTCGGCGCGGTGAACGTCTTCATCTTCGACGCCAGGTTGCCCTCGATCGAGGCTCGCACGAGTGTGCGACAGAGGTTGTCGGCGGTGGTGAAGTAGCCGCGGTAGCCGGCCTCGACCGCCAGCGTCGCGAGCGCGACAGCGAGGTGTGTCTTGCCGCAGCCGGGCTGTCCGAGGAACAGGATCGGCCGGTTCTCGTCGATGAACCGCAACGTCGCGAGGTCCTCCATCAGCTTGCGGTCGACGGACGGTTGGAACTCGTAGTCGAAGTCGTCGATGGTGCGCCGGTAGGGGAACTTCGCGTAACGCAACCGGGCCGCCAGGCGGCGGTCCCGATCGGCGGTTGCCTGCTCGGCGACGAGGCGGGCGAGGAACTCGATGTGGGACCAGTCCTCCAACTTGGCTTCCTCGGCGAGGGTCGCGAACACGCCGGCGGCGGCGTCGAGTTTGAGGTAGCCGAGGTCGGCTTTGATCTGTTCGTAGACGCTCACGCCGACACCTCGCCGTCATCGATGGTGACGGTGTAGCGGTCGTCGAGATCGGGTGGCTCGACGTCGTAGTCGCCGCCGAGCTCGAGACGTTCGACCGCTGCTGGGTTCGGGCTGGTTCTCGACTACGCGTAGGTCCGGGCCGGTCGGGTCCCAACCGAACGCGAGTGCTTCGGCCGCGAGCTTGTGGGTGGGGTCCCACACGTCGACACGCCGCCCCGCAACGAGGCGATGCGTCGCGATCAGCCGGCCGGCGAGGCGGATCTCGACGGTGTCGCCGTCGACCGGCCGGCGGATCTCGACCTTGTGCCCCAACGCTTCGGGCGGAACCGAGTAGCGGTTCGCGTCGATCGCGACGAACGGCCACGCGTTGTGCACCCGCCGCGGTTCGACGTAGTCGGTGTCGAACCGGACCCTCGGCAACGGCGACGAAGAAGTCGCGTTCGACCTCCAGGCGCGCCGCCGGCGTCTCACCGGTCGAACGCGACTCGACGGCGTGCACACGCTCGGCGAGCCACACCTGCGCGCGCCGGTTCAGATCGGCGAGATCGACCGGGATGCCGTCGGCTTCGACCTCGGGCAGGAACGTCTCTTGGAGCTGGCGGAACGGTCGCTCGACCTTGCCCTTGCGTTTGGCGTCGCCGGCCTGGCATGACGTGATCTTCGTGCCGTGGTGCGCGGCGAAGCCGACCGTCGGTGGGTGCAGCTCGAAGCGTCGGCCCTGGGACCGGCCGAGCGCACCCATCCGATCGGTGCGACACGCGGCGGGGACGCCGCCGATCTCGTCGAAGAACCGGGCGGCGCCTTCGAAGGTGTGGTGACGATCCTCCGACGTGGTGAACCACCAGATCCGAAACCGCGACCACGACAAGATCATCCCGAACGCGACCAGCGGGATGTTCCACCCGAACCGGGCCGCCCAACCGTGCAGATCGCAGAAGTCGAACTGGGCCTCGTCGCCCGGGGCGGTGTGGATCGGAACCGACACCGCGTTCGCTGCCTTGAACCGAGGACCGCGGTTGTCGCGGACCGCTCGAACGACCGTCGGATACGAGCCGTCGAAACCGTCGGCGCGCAACTTGTTGTGGACCGAGATCGACAACAACCGCGGGTGCGCCTCGAGCATCGAGTCGATCTTGATACGCCACCGGTCGGTCATCACCGTCGCCTCGGTCGGCCGCGCCGTCGGTGGCGGTCCGTTCTTCAGATCGTCTGCTGATCGTCGTGCGGTGCCAGCCGGTCTCGGCGGCGATCTCGCGATCGTCCATCCCTGCTTGTGCAGGTCGTTGATATTCACGTAAGTCTCCTGGGTCATCATGGAGAGCGGCTCCTTCAGTCGTGTCGTGCTTGGTCGCTTGACACGCTGGAGGAGCCACCCCGTTGGGTGGTGGATGCCGGCCAGAAGACCCCGACACCCATGTCGGTTTTCAATGATCGTGAATGTCGGCTTTTCAGTGATCGCTCACAGCTGGGGTTGAGCCCTCTTCGATGGTGATGTTCAGCATCGTCAGTCGTGGAGAGGGTCGTCGTTGTGTTGGTGGAGTTGAGTGTTGTGGAGCAGCGCTATGCGGCTGTGTTGGAGGTCATCAATGACGCTGCGTCGGTGACTGATGTGGCGTTTCGTTATGGCGTGACGCGTCAGACGGTGGTCGTCGATGCCGGTGAGCCGGGACACGGTGCGTCGGTCCTCCTCGAAGCTGCGGTACCCACCGATGCCCGATGCGTTGTCAGCGGACACGGCTGCGAGGAAGCGTGCGAGGTTGCCGTTCAGGAACTCGGGGACGCTCACGCCGACCACACGCTCATCATCTAGTTTCCGCCCGAGGTGCTGGCGAGGGTCCAGTTGGTTACGTTCATCGCCCGACTCGATCGGGTTGACATCTGTTGCGTGGGCTGCAAAAGCCGCACTGTTCTCGTCGTTCATGGGCGTCGTCTCCCTCTTTCTCGGGCATACGACGCTAGGCCGGTATGACGGCCGCTGCACCCGTACCAGTCGGACTGCTCCACCATCATCGACTGACGTTCCTGTCTAGGAGTACCCGGTAGGCAACGAACGATGTGCTGGCTCGGGTTGTCGGCGGCGGCGGTTCCGCCGGGCAACTCGTCGCCGACCTCCGGTAACGATTGCTGACTGCACCCGAATCAAGAAGGTCTACGCCGAGCACTCGCTATCGACGCGCGCCTGTTGGCCCCCTTCCTTACGCTGCGGTTGACTACTGCCTGCCAGGCCTCGCTGGCGGTCCTCGTCGGTTTCACTGGAGTTGCCACATAGCTTCACGCGTGGGTTGAACCCTCTTGCGGGTGCGAGCGGTTCGTGGTGCTGCACCCGGCCGGTGTTGGTCCTGCGACAGCCCTGCGTCACGAGATCGGGCGAGTCAGGTGCTCGACCCGCGGCGTAAGCGAAGTGGGTGGCCCGGCCCGAGTCATGCGGCTGATACGTAGGCGACAACGTCGAGGGCGTAGTGGGCGGTGGTCGACGTGTACACGCACACCTCACCATCGGCGTTAAGTGCGACGGTGGTGGCGTTCGCGATGTTCACCCCGGGCGTGTAGTTCAACGTCGACGCCGTCGGCCGGGTCGCGGTGCACGGGTAGAGGGTGGCGAACCCGCGTCCTTCGTTCTGGATGGCGGTGATGTTCAACTCGACACCGACCGCGTCAGCGGGCACTTCCCCGCGACCGGCGATCTGCACCTTGGTGAACGTTCCGGCCTGGACCTTCCCGGCACCTTCGAACTTGCCGTCGACGGTCTCCCCGTCGGACGGGTGTCCAACAACCGTGCCGGGTCCACCGTCCCCACATCCGAACCCGCCGGAATGTACGCGACAACGTCGAGGGCGTAGTGGGCGGTGGTTGGAGTACACACACACCTCGCCGTTGGTGTTGAGCGCGACGGTGGTGGCGTTCGCGATGTTCACCCCGGGCGTGTAGTTCAACGTCGACGCCGTCGGCCGTGTCGCGGTGCACGGGTAGAGGGTGGCGAACCCGCGTCCTTCGTTCTGGATCGCGGTGATGTTCAACTCGACACCGACCGCATCAGCGGGCACTCCCCGCGTCCGGCGATCTGCACCTTGGTGAACGTTCCGGCCTGGACCTTGCCCGGCACCTTCGAACTGGCCGTCGATGGTCTCCCCGTTCGGACGGGTGTCCAACAACCGTGCCGGGTCCACCGTCCCCACATCCGAACCCGCCGGAATGAACGCGACGACGTCGAGGGCGTAGTGGGCGGTGGTTGGAGTACACACACACCTCGCCGTTGGTGTTGAGTGCGACGGTGGTGGCGTTGGCGATGTTCACCCCGGGCGTGTAGTTCAACGTCGACGCCGTCGGCCGGGTCGCGGTGCACGGGTAGAGGGTGGCGAACCCGCGGCCTTCGTTCTGGATGGCGGTGATGTTCAACTCGACACCGACCGCATCAGCGGGGACCCCGCCACGACCAGCGATCTGCACGGTCGTGAACGTCCCAGCCTGCACCTTCCCGGCGCCCTCGAACTGGTCGTCGATGGTCTCGCCATTCGAGCGGGTATCCAACAACCGTGCCGGGTCCACCGTCACCACATCGGGAGCGTTGGTGACCTCAATTGGGATCTCGTGTAGCTCGGTAACCCCATTCGCGTTCTCTACCAAGATGACGATGTGATGATCGCCCTGTGGGGTGTCTTCGGGGATCTCGGCAGTTATGGTCGCTGCGCCGGTCTCATCCAGCGTGGTCTGTGCGAGAACGACCGGATCGGATGCCAGCAGGGCAACGACCGATCCCCCCACCGCCAGTGCTCCCGCCCCGGGAGACAGCGGGCTAACGGCAATCCCAAACGTGAGAAGTTCGCCGGAGTTGACGATTGGCGGTGTCTCGTCGACTTGAACGGTGTTGGCTCTTGCTTCGCCAGGGTTAATTGTGTCCGGAGGCATGTGGGGTGGTCCGATCGGTCCTGTCCCTTCGCTTCTGAACAGCGTGGCAGCGTCGCCAATCTCGCCCCAGGCGCCGCCGTACCCGTACCAATCCTGGGTGGTGATATCCACCAAGCCGGGGCCATCCCAGGGGCGCCACTTGGCCCCGCCGTCGGCCGTGGCGTCTCCTAGTCCCTGAACACCGCCGCAGCTGGCGGTGTCGGTATCACGATTGGGAACCGGGTACGAAGCGTGCGCTCCGGCTGCGGAGTAGACGACGGGGTGCGTGTCGTCGACGAGGGTTACGAAGCGACTGGTCGTCCCGGTCGGCCATGGATATGAGTCCGTGGCACACTTGTGCTGGGAGTACTCAATGCTCGTTGGCACGTTGTCACTGTCGAGGCGAACGATGATGCGTTCCCATTCAGCCTCATGCTCCATCACATTGCCGAGCGTTTCCTCAACAATCCCGAGCGCTTTGGGGTCGTGCCCGTAGAAGAACCAGTAAGTGATGTACTGGCCGTCGACGAAGTTGTAGTACATCGGAACAATGACTTCGTCGTTGACGGGCAGCATTCCGGGACGGAACTCATCTTTGAGATCGAGGTAGAAGCCCTCCCGAGTGTCAAGTTCCGCGTGGTCTCGGCTCCTCGCCCTCCTCGACAAACGGCGCGGTGACCTGCGCAGTGGAGTATTCGACATCGTCCAGACCGCAACGTATGCCGGAGGCCTCCCTGTGCGTGTAGCCGCCAGAACCCAAGAGTTCTGAGCTGACAGGGGCAAGCCGCACGAACCAGTCATCGCAACCGCTGTCGTGTGCCCACATGAGATCAGATTTCGCGATGAAGTCGTTCGGGTCCATCGGAAAGAAGCGCTCGTCTGGATGCAATCGAACTTCAGGCGCGAAGCAGGCGACCGGACCCGACAGTTCGGGGCACGGATCACAAGCGTCACCAGTTCCATCAAGGTCAGAGTCGGTCTGGACAGGGTTCGGATCATCTACACAGTTGTCAAGCGAGTCGACGATCCCGTCACCGTCACTGTCCTGCGAGGAGACCATCCGGAGATCAAACTGGATTGACACGGTTCCACTGACTCCCTCCTCATTGTCGCAAGAATGCGTCACGACGGTGTCGTTTATGACTACTGGTGTGAGAACTCCTCCCACATCTTCGATGACTGTCCGCGCTAGTAGTTCCGGGAGCGGATATCCGGTCCGAACACCACACCATGTCAGGGGGCCGTATAGCCAATCTCGTTGCGGGAACCTAATATCGCTGCAGGATTCCGAGGTGTTGGTGACTGACCTTTTCGGAATCAACAGTGTCGCGAGAGGTAGCGCCGAATCCAAGCCTGGAGCCGGGATACGCCGAAACACCAAGCGTTCCACCATTCGCGGGACCGATCCGCAATGCGCCTTGCTCTACGCAAGGACCAAATGGGGACTGTGTTTCCCTGCCATCCGGATTGAAACGGGATTCAGAGTACGACTGAGACTGAAGCCAAGCCCCTTGGTTCTGGCCGGACCAACTCGGGGTATCGAAGGTTCCATCTTCGTCGCCAGGCGCATCAACCCGAATCACCGTCGTGCCAGTCGCAGAGCCGTATTCGTCAGTGAGGCCCTCAACTCCGGTGTAGTCATACTGAACGGAGGTGCTGACGGTGATTGTTCCCACCCAGAACTCATCCTGCAGAGCCTCGACAGAAGGTGGCAACTCGCTCAAAGCCACAGTCACGGTGCCAACAATCGCTAGGCAGCCAGCTCCAGCTAGGCGACGCATCCGCCCTCCAGTTGTACCCACGGTGTTCCCCATTCCGCTCCCGAGCGCCCTTCCCCGGATACGGAGAACAGTAGAACTACCTCCGCCAACTGACAAGCGTGGTGACAACGGGTGGTGGAGGAGTCACTCGTTGCGTTCCCGCAACGTGGCCGGTTCAGGGGGCATGCCCACCCGCTGGAGACACCGAGCGTTCATGGGCAGCGTCCCCCTCTTTCTCGGCGTACGACGCAAGCCCGGTCTGACGGACGCTGCACCTTGCCCTCGACGAAGCGCGCTTCCCGCGGGTACTCAACACACCGCATCGGTCGCCCCAACTCGATGCAATCAACTCTGCTCCCGACCCATGCCGATCGCAGTGCCGATTGAGCACAGAACCGGCGCACCCGGTGTGACCTGACATGACACTCAGCGGCGACCTGTGAAGCCATCCAGACCCCTCCTGAGCAGGGGCTTCGTCAGTGACGAGTCGACACGAACCACGCTGATCCATGACGTTCCCCGAACACTTGGGGGACAAGGGGTCGCAGGTTCAAATCCTGTCAGCCCGACACGGTGACCAGGGGTTTCGCGGAGTTGGGAGCCCCTGTTCGCGTTTTCGGCCACTGATCGGTCACAGATGTTTGCCGATGTCGTCTCGCAACGGCCTCGTCGTGGGGAAGGCATTCGAGAAGCTGCTCGAGTCGGTCACGATCTCGGCGTCGTGCAGCGCAATGCTCGTCAGGAGTTCCTCCTCCTGCGCGAAGTGCAGGCGAAGTATGGCATCGAGCGAGTAGAGGATCCTTCGCGCCTCGCCACGATCGGCGGGGTCGAACCCGTGCTCGGTCGTGTCGTCAACGAGTCGGCTGAGCAGCGATGCCAGGTGGAAGATCTCCTGGTGCGTGCGGCTCATCGGGGCCAACGGGTCATCACCGCCGAGATGCTCGGCGACGACCGGATAGATCTGGGACTCGTCTTCGCGCTCGTGTGGCACGATCTCCTCGGCGATGCGACCGGCAACACCTTGCAGGGCACCGAGGGCGGTCGCCTCGTCTGCGTGATCCAGGAGGAGCGCGACCGACCGGACATCTTCCAGCACGAGCCGCAGCGGTCCGTGCCCCTCGGCAAGCTGGTGGCTCCACGACTCCGGAACTGCCCTCGCGTTCCGCAGAGACCGAGGCTGGCGAAGCGCACGGAGAGCGTTCGCGACTGCCAGCACATCGATCACCTCCTGAGCGACCGCCCCGCCGACGGGAGCGAGCAGACCCACCGCCGCAAACCCCATCCCGACGAATGACAAACCCATGCCGAACAGCACGCTCTGACGGGCGATCGACCGTGCCCGCTTCGCGACGACGACGCCTGCGGCGAGCCGGTCGAGTCGATCCACGATCAGGACGACATCGGCCGCCTCCGAAGACGCCGTCGCACCACGCGCCCCCATCGCGACACCGAGATCGGCCGCTGCGAGCGCAGGCGCGTCGTTCACTCCGTCGCCGACCATCACGGTGATTCCGGGTCGAGTCGACGCTTCGGCGCGGACGACTCTCGAGCTTTTCCGCAGGGGTTCGGTCCGCGAAGACCTGATCGATCCCCAACGACACTCCGATCGGTTCCGCGATCTCCAGCCGATCGCCGGTCACCATCGCCACCCGGTCGACACCGGCGCGTCGCAACGCACGCAACGCTCTGGCGGTGTCGGTACGCAGCTCATCGACGAACAGGATCAATCCAGCGGCGTCGTCGTCGATCACGACGACCGCCGTGCTGCAGCCTTCGCGACGGGCCCGACGCTCGGCTGCCACCAGCCAAGGTTCAGCGCGATGGCCACCGAGCCCCGAGAGCGCTCCGACCCACACCGTGTGCCCGTCCGCGACGCCGCTCACGCCGCTCCCTGCCTGTTCGACCACATCGGTCGGCTGAACGAGGCTCAGACCACGATTTCGAGCTTCCCGAACCAGGGTGGCCGCCAACACGTGCGGAGAGGCCTGCTCCACCGAGGCTGCCAGGCCGAGCAGCCGCCCCGCATCCCACTCCGGCGCCGTGACGACGGCGACGACATGCGCGCGCCCAGCGGTCAGTGTTCCGGTCTTGTCGAACAACACGGTCCGGGTCTGGCCCATGGCCTCCAACCCGCCGCCATCCTTGACGACCACACCGCTGCGGGCCGCGCAGGCAATACCCGACACCACAGCGACCGGGGCCGCCAGCACGAGCGGGCACGGGGTGGCAACCACCAGCACGGCAAGCGCCCGAACCGAGTCTCCGGTCGCCAGCCACGCACCGCCGGCCATCGCGAACACCACCGGGACGAACACCGAGCGCGTAACGGTCGGCCAACCGAACGAACGGCGCCCGCCCCACACCCGCCGAACGAACCAGTGCAACGATCCCGGCATACGAGCTCTCCGCGGCCGATGCAACCGCTCGCAACCGGAACGCCCCACCCGCGTTCAACGAACCACTTCTCACCACCTCACCGACCTCGCGCTCGACCGACCGCGCTTCGCCGGTCAACACCGACTCATCCAGTACCGCCGACTCCAGCACGACGCCGTCCACCGGGAGCACCTCGCCGGGCTTGACCAGCAGCACCTCTCCCTGCACCACCTCATCGACCGGCACGGTCTCGGCAACGCCGTCGACGAACCGATGGGCGACCTTCGGTGCGAGCGACAACAACTCCGACAACGATCGCTGCGCTCGACGATGCGCATACTGCTCGAGCGCGTCACCCGACGCGACCATCAACGCCAGAATCACCCCGGCGAGCGGCTCATCGAGCACCAACGACCCGACGAGTGCGACCAACGCCACCACATCGACCGCCACCCGACCCTCTCGCAACCGAGCCGCGGTGACCACCACCAGATCGACCGCCACCACACCGACCGCAACCGACCACACCCACACGCCGAACTCCGCCGCACCCGCCAGCGACGCAACCGCACCGATCACCAACGCCCCGATCACGAACTGCAGCAACGCGCGACGCACCATCCCGGCAGCCGAAGCGAGCTTCACCATGTCAGCCTGATCGACCGACGCGATCGCCGCCAGGGAACATGGTCACCACGCCGGCGCCAGCCGTCGGAAATCGCTCGGTTTCGAGACGGTGGACGGCGAGGACCGTCACCAAGACCGAACCCGTGGAGACTTCAGCCAACGGGCTCGTCGTCGAGCGGCTCGGCAGGAACGACCACCACTGGACAATGGGCGTGGTGGACCACATAGGTACTCACCGAACCCAACAACAGGCCCTTGAAACCGCCGAGGCCCCTGCTCCCGACCACGAGCAGATCGACTTCGTCGGACAGGTCGACCAGCCACCGGCCCGGATGACCGTAGTACGACACCCGCTCGATCCTCGGAAGCGGGCCATCCAGTCCAGCGGTGACGGCGTCGACGACCTCGTTGATGAAGCGCTCGGCCTCGGGGCGGACCAGTTGAAGCTCCGAGACCGGTACGACATCAGGCCGGGGCCCGCGAAACAGCTGCCAGACATAGACCGCTCTGACGGAATCACCCTCTGAAGCGTTCTCGATCGCCCACCGCAACGCGTCACGAGACGCATCCGAACCATCCACCCCAACTGCGGTCTTCTTCATCACCGAAGTATCGCCGAACGGTCATCCTGAAGTTCGACCTGGATGGCCCGCAATCCGCCAGGTGCCACGGTCACGTTCGTTGCGGGACGTTGTCCCCTGGCGCCGCCGGCGTTTCCCGTGCAGCGTGGTCGCAGACATGCAGGAAGTGGAGATCATCGACGCCGGTAAGGGTCGCACCGTCGAGATTCGGCCGACGACGGCTGCCGATGCCGACGCCTTGCAGGCGCTCTACGCGCCGTTCTCACTCGAGGACCGCCACAAACGGTTTCTGAGTGCGTTCGTCCCGACGGATCGCTGGTGCAAGTCCTGGGCGACGATTGCCGAGCGCGGCGGCTTCGGCTTGATCGCGTTCGCTCACGGAGAAGACGGCGACGAGGTGATCGGGGAGGCCGGGTACGCCTTGCAGGACGATGGCGATGGTGAGTTCGCCGTCGCCGTCGCGCCGGCATGGCGCGGCTGGCTCGGGATCTACCTCGTCGACCGGCTGGTGCGACACGCAGCCGCCGCCGGAGTGCACAACCTCCAAGCCGAGGTGCTCCTCGAGAACCGACCGATGCTCGCCATCCTGCGCCATCGCGGCGCCGTCGACCTGGAGCATCCGGGCAGCGTTGTTCGGGTGTCGATCGGCGCGACCGGCGACGTCCCGTCCTGGCCGCCCGCCGATCTCGCGCCGCAAGCTCCTCGTGGCGTCGGCGAGCGGACGGTGGTCCGGTGAGCCCGCAGCGAAGGCTGCCGGCTGGTCCACCGCCATGTGCCGCGGGCCGAATCGCCGCGGCAGCGGTGGATGCCCGGTGCTCCGCGGCGAACGATGCCCGCTCGCCGATGGAGCAGACGCGATCGTCGTGATGCTCGATCCCGCCGAGGACGTCACCGAACGACTCGTCAGCGCACTGCGTGAGCAACAACCGGGGACCGCGATACTCGCCGTGCCCCAGGGTGAGGAGCACAGCGTCCCCGACGGCTGCGTCGAAGTCGGAGCGACCGGTTCCGAGACGTTCGCCAGAGTGCTGTCCGTCGTCGGGATGTCGCCGACCGCCGCCTGAAGCCGCGGTCGTCACGACGCGACTCGTGCCCGCGGACGTTCGGCCCTTGCCGACTCGTCCACGGGCGAGTTGTGTCGATGGGACAGGGACTGCGCTCATTCGGCCCGACGGTCGAATTCGGCCACTCCGACTCGCCATGGACTCGACCGCCCACATCGCCGAAACCCACATTTCCTGGGTGTTCATGATGCCCGAACGCGTCCTGAAGGTCATCAAGCCGGTCAAGATGCCCTTCGTCGACTTCTCTGACACCGCTACCCGCCTCGAGGCGGCAACTCGAGAGGTCGAACTCAACCGACGAATCGCTCCCGACGTGTATCTCGGTACGTCGGACGTGGTCGTGGACGGCGGCGTCGTCGATCGCATCGTCGTCATGCGGCGGTTGCCCACCGATCGGCGCCTCGCCTCGCTCCTCGTCGACGGCGACTCGGACGACTGCCTCCGCGCCGTCGTGCGCACCATCGCCGCCTTCCATGCCCGCCTCGACCCCGTGAGACCGGCGCCGATGGCGACACGCGACGCCGTCGCACGGAACTGGAGCGACAACTTCGACGCCATCGAGCCACATGTCGACACCGTCATCGACCGCGCCGAGTTCCTGCGCGTCCGCACCCTGTCGACGTCGTTTCTGGCCGGTCGTGAACGATTGTTCGATGCACGGATCGAACAGGGTCTCGTTCGAGACGGACACGGCGACCTCACGGCAGAGGACACCTACTGTCTCGATGACGGACCGCGCATCATCGACTGCCTCGCGTTCGACGACACACTTGCGCGTCAGCGACGTCTTGAACGACATCGCGTTCCTCGCCATGGACGTCCACCGACTCGCCGGGCCACACATGGCCGACGCGGTGATGCGCTGGTACGGGGAGTTCAGCAACACCGACGCGGCGCCGCTGCTCGCCCATCACTACATCGCCTACCGAGCTCACGTCCGCGCCAAGGTGGCCTGCCTCCGACTTGCGCAGGGCGACGCTGCCAGCGCCGAACTGGCGCGTCGGTATCACTCACTCGCATTGCATCATCTCGAACGTGCGCGGGTTCGGCTCGTGTTGGTCGGCGGTGGACCGGGCGTCGGCAAGTCGACGCTCGCACAGGCCCTCGGTGACCGATACGACATGGCCGTCCTCTCCACCGACGAGATCCGCAAGGACCTCACCGGTGTCCCCAGAGACGCGCACGCCTACTCGGCGCCCGGCGAGGGCATCTATGACCCCGCAACCGTCGACGCCGTCTACGCCGAGCAGCGGCGCGAGGCCGAACTCCTCCTCTCGATGGGTCGGGGAGCGATCCTCGACGCATCCTGGACCCAGCGCGCGCACCGTGACCCTGCACGGGCCCTTGCCGCCCGACACCACGCAGAGCTCGTCGAGATCGAGTGCACCATCGATCCGTCGACCGCCCGCCAACGCATCCAGGATCGCCGCACGTCCGAGGCGCAGTTGTCCGATGCAACACCCGACATCGTCGACTATCTCGCCGATCGGCGCGACGCGTGGCCGACCGCGATCACGGTGCCGACGGTCGACGCGCCCGACATCGTGGCCCGACACGTGATCGAGCGAATCGACAGCGCCGACTGACGAGGACGGTCGTGACGAACGGTCGGAGAATTCTCAGGAATTCGTCAAGTTCTCCTCAAGGCGGACGATGAACATGCATGGCCGCACTTCGTCGCGTTGTAGTGATCGTCGTTCTCGCTCTGGGGCTCGGGGTCGGAGGACTCGCCGTGCCGACCGTCGCGCATGCCGACAACACCACCACGTACGTCGTCGTGGACGGCGACACGCTGTTCGGGATTGCCGCCAAGTCGGGCATCCGGTTGTCCGACCTGTTGCGAGCGAACGACCTGCGTCTCACCAGCCTGATCGTCCCGGGTCAGCGCCTCGACATCCCGTCGTCGACGTCGTCGACACCGACAGCTGCGTCAACACCGAGTACGCCGGCTGCGACGAACCCGGGCGCATCGCACACCGTGCGGTGGGGCGACACGCTCAGCGGAATCGCCGGCCGCTACGGAGTGTCGCTGACCGCCCTGCTCCGGGCGAACCAGCTCTCCGTTTCCAGCCTGATCACGCCCGGCATGAAGCTCGTGGTCCCCGGCGCAGCGGGTGGGGGAGCGGCGCCTGCCCCTTCCTCGGCCCCGCCGTCGCCGACGCCCGCCACCACGTCCACCGACTCGTCGGGCTCGACGCACGTCGTGCGGTCGGGCGACACGCTGAGCGGGATCGCCGCACGGTACGGCGTCTCGCTCGGATCGTTGCTCCGGGAGAACTCGATGACGGTCCGGAGCCTGATCCTGCCGGGCATGCGCATCGCGCTCCCCGCCGGATCGACAGGCGGTTCGGCCGGCGGCTCGGCAGCGGGTCGACCAACGCCCCGTCCGAGCCGACCTCGCCGCAGTCATCGGCAACCGGCGTCGAGCGCCGTCGTGAACTACGCGCTCGCACAAGTCGGCAAGCCGTACCGGTTCTTCAGCAAGGGGCCCGATTCGTTCGACTGCTCGGGGCTCACGCTCGCCGCCTACAGCCAGATCGGTGTGGACCTCGTCCACTTCAGCGCCTGGCAGGCACGTCAGGGAACCGCCGTCGACTTCCGGAACGAACCGATCCGGCCCGGCGACCTGGTGTTCCAGGCACGGCGCGGCAGCGACACGATCAACCACGTCGGGATCGCAGTGACCTCGACGACCTGGGTCCAGGCCGTTGGCACCGGCAAGCCCGTCAGCGTCGGCCCGCTGCCGTCGTTGTCGACGATCACCGCCGTTCGCCGCTACGTCGGCTGATCGGCGAACGTCTTTCACGCTGCTCTCGCAGGTCGGGTCGACGCTCGTTCACTGAGCGAGACAACGACCGCGATCATCACCTTCGCCGCTGCCTGGCGCAGCGATGAACCCCGATACGGTTGCAGCCGGCGCACCGTCGCGCCATCCATCGACGACGATCAACATGGCGGCTCACATGGCTGACACGACCACACCCACCAGCGCCCCGAGCACGAACGCCGACGCGTGCTGCGGGGGAGCGACCGACTGGATCGACCGGACGACGGCCGACGAACTCGCTGCCCGACTCGGCGCCGTCGCCGATCCGATTCGGCTGCAGGTCCTCTCGATCATCGCCAACGCCCCGGCGGGGGAGGTCTGCGCCTGCGACTTCGTCGAGCCGCTCGGGCGGTCACAGCCGACGATCTCACATCACCTCAAGGTGCTCACCGAGGCCGGTCTCGTCGAGGGCGACAAACGCGGCCGCTGGATCTGGTATCGCCTCGCCGGCGGCGCCATCGACAGCCTCGTCGGTTCGCTCGGCGCAGTCGCCGCGCCGGTCGGAGCAGCTCGCTGACATGTGCGGTCGCTTCGTCGCGTCGAGCCCACCCGACCAGATCGCGGCGTACTTCGGCGCCGAGCTGGCCGTCGACACCCTCGGCGAGAACTTCAACGTCGCCCCCACCCACGACATCTACGGCGTCGTCGCCCGCGCGGCGGCGATGCCACCAGCACGCCTCGCCTCGAGGCCTTCCACTGGGGCCTGATCCCCAGTTGGGCGAAGGACCGCAAGATCGCCTCGCGGATGATCAACGCTCGATCCGAGACGCTCGCCGAGAAGCCGGCGTTCAAGGGGCTGTTCGCGAAGAAGCGGCTCCTGATCCCGATGGACGGCTTCTACGAGTGGAAGGCGGGAACGGCAGACGGGCCGGTGACCACGAAGGGCAAGCCGGCAAAGCAGCCGATGTTCATTCACCGCGCCGACGGCGAGCCGTTGGCGGTCGCCGGTCTGTGGACCGCCTGGAAGGACCCCGAGGCACCGCCGGCCGACGACGGCGCCACCGCGCTGGCTGCACAGCGCGACGGTGGTGACGACCGCGGCCAACGAGACGATGCGTCCGGTGCACGACCGGATGCCCGTGCTCGTGCCGCGGTCACGGTGGTCCGAATGGCTCGACCCGACCAACGCGACGTCGACGATCTTGTCCACGCTGTTCGACATGAGCGGCGACGGCTCGCTCGTCATGCATCCGGTCTCGACCGAGGTGAACAGCGTGCGGAACAACCGGGCGGATCTGATCGAGGAGATCGACCCGCTCAGTCCGCCGTCGACAGCGCTGTTCTGATCGCCGCCGCCCAGGATTCCAGGTCGTTGCGGTCGACCGACGCCGCGGCGTTGGCGAAGCTCAACTCGCTCATCTCGTTCGTCGGCACGAGATGGATGTGCGCATGCGGTACCTCGTAGCCGGCGATGATCATCCCGACCTTCTCGCAGTCGAACGCGGCGGCCTGGGCGCGCCCGACCCGGTGGGCCACCGAGAACAGATGCGCACGAGAGCTCGGGAGAGGCATCGATCCAGTGATCGATCTCCTCGATCGGCACGACGAGCGCATGCCCGGGGGCCATCGGGTTGATCGACATGAACACGACGCAGTGCTCGTCGCGGTGCACGAACGTGCCCGGAATGTCGCCGTTGATGATCATGGTGAAGACGGTGCTCATCGCCCCCGATCATGCCGTATCGAGCAGCGCCGCCACGTACGCTGGGGCGGTGAGCTCTCCGGACGCAACGGTCGACCCGTCGACCGACCAACCGGTCGAAGGTGTCTTCGACCGGATCTGGACCGTCGCCAACCTGTTCACCCTGATCCGGTTGCTGTGCCTGCCGTGGTTCCTCTACCTGCTCTTCGTCGACGAGAACCGCGCGGCGGCGGCGTGGCTGCTCGCCGCGCTCGGGAGCACCGACTGGGTCGACGGCTACATCGCCCGCCGCTTCGACCAGGGCAGCGAGTTCGGCAAGATCTTCGACCCGACCGTCGACCGACTCCTGTTCATCGTCGCGGTGACCGCCATCGTCATCGACGGATCGATGCCGCTCTGGTTCGCCATCGCGGTGCTCGTCCGAGAAATCCTCGTCGGCGGAGTCATCGCGTTCGCGACGCTGCTTCTTGCACATGGAACGCTTCGGCGTCACCTGGCTCGGCAAGTGCGCGACGTTTCTGCTGATGGGCGCGGTTCCCAGCTTCCTCCTCGGTGCTGCCGACGTCTGGGAGTCCCCGTTCTTCGGCGCTCTCGCCTGGGTGCTGGGCATTCCCGGACTCGTTCTCAGCTACTGGACCGCAATCGCCTATATTCCACTGATCCGCTCCGGCCTCGAAGCCGGACGCGCCTCGACCTCCACCTCGACCAGAACTGAAGGCTCATGAACATTCCCGACGATCTGCGCTACTCCTCCGATCACGAATGGATCCGCCGCGACGGCGACGTCATCACGATCGGGATCACCGACTACGCCCAGGACTCCCTCGGCGACGTCGTCTTCGTCGAGCAACCCGAGGTCGGCCAGTCGGTCGCCGCATCCGACACGTTCACCGAAGTCGAGAGCACCAAGTCGGTCAGCGACATCTACGCACCGGTGAGCGGCACGATCACCGAGGTGAACGGAGCACTCGAGGACCAGCCCGAACTGCTTGAACTCCGATCCGTACGGCGAAGGCTGGATCTGCCGGATCGAGATGTCCGACCCGGCGCAGTTCGACGCGTTGCTCGACGCCGCCGCCTACCGCCAACTCACCGAAGGCTGACTCCGTCCACATGAGCGAATACGTCTTCTGCAACCAGTGCGGGCACCGCAATCCGCCGTCGAGTGCGTTCTGTTCGAGCTGCGGGTCACCGCTCGATCGCCTCGACGACCGCACGATCAACCTCACGCGGATCGATCCGCTCCAGGACGCGCCAGGGCCCGACGACGACCTCGTGATCCCCGTCGGCGACCTGCCGCTGGAGACCGGGGTGCTCATCGTGCGCGCCGGCGAGCAGGCCGGCGATCGGTTCGTCCTCGACAACGACGTGACCCGCCTCGGTCGGCATCCCGACAGCGAGATCAGCCTCGACGACATCACCGTGTCGCGGCGCCACGTCGACATCGAGCGCACGCCGGAGGGCTACGTCGCCATCGACGGCGGCTCCCTCAACGGCACCTACGTCAACCAGGAGCGGATCGATCGGATCCTGCTGCGCCACGGCGACGAACTGCAGGTCGGCAAGTTCCGTCTCGTCTTCTTCGAGCGAAACGATGCCTGAGGAGACCACCGCAACCACCAACTCGCACCTCTCCATCGGAGAGGTGCTCGGGCTGCTGCTCGAAGAGTTTCCCGACGTCACGATCTCCAAGATCCGGTTCCTCGAGAGCCAGGGGCTGATCGAGCCCGAGCGCACTGCGTCGGGCTATCGCAAGTTCTACGACCACGACGTCGAGCTGCTGCGCTGCATCCTGCGCGAGCAGAAGGACAACTTCCTGCCGCTGAAGGTCATCAAGGACCGGCTCGACACGGGCGAGATCGATCCGACGAGCGAAATGCCGCGCCCGCGCGGCATCGCCAACGTGCCCCTCGACGAGTCCGGTGAGGTCATCGTCGACGGATCGCTCGGCGCGTCGCGGCATCCCGCCTCGCATCGGCACAGATGCCGGCGCCCGCGAACGACCCGACCCGCCCGATCCAGATCGTCGACGACACCAACGGGATCCGCCTGCCGGCCGGTGTCGTGCTCGATGCCGCCGAGATCTGCTCGATGTCGGGCCTCACCCCGGAGCAACTCGAACAGGTCCAGTCATACGGGGTCGTGGTTCCGTCGGCCACGAAACCTACGACGAGGACGCGCTCGAAATCGCCCGGATCGCCAAGCGATTCCTCGACCTCGGCGTCGATGCCCGCCACCTGCGCGGCTGGCGGGTTGCCGCCGACCGCGAAGCGGGCCTGTTCGAGCAGGTGATCCAACCGCTGCTGCGCCAACGCAATCCGCAGTCGAACGACCACGCGGTGGCCCAACTCACCGAACTGGCGATGTTCGGCGGACAACTCCGGGCTGCGATGATGCGCACGCTGCTGCGCCGTCACCTCGAACGCTGAGCGAAAGCCGCTGCCCGGCGGAACACGCCACGCGTCGACGGAGTACGATCGACCTCGTGATCCCTGTCGAACTGGTCGGTGTCCGGGTCGAAATCCCCGCGAACACCCCGATGGTGCTGCTGCGCGAACAGGAAGGCCGGCACCGCCTGCTGCCGATCTACATCGGGAGCCCCGAGGCATCGGCGATCCACTACGCGCTCGAAGGGATCGAGCCGCCGCGTCCGTTCACCCACGATCTGTTCCTGATCACACTCGAAGAACTCGGCGCGTCGCTCGACAAGATCGTCGTCACCGAGATGCGTGATCGCACGTTCTTCGCCGAACTGCACCTCACGACCGCCGACGGCGACAAGGTCATCTCCGCTCGCCCGTCCGACGCCATCGCGCTCGCCGTGCGCTGCGGGGCGTCGCTCTTCGCCGGCGACGAGTTGCTCGACGAGCACGGCCAGGAGCCGCCCGACGAACCGGAAGAGGACGCCGCAGAGATCATCGACGAGTTCAAGGACTTCCTCGAGAACGTCGATCCCGAAGACTTCGTGTAGCCGCCGATTTCGCGGAGCTGCCGGTGCTGATCCGGCACCATCGGGCACCGTCGCTGCCCAAACCCTCAAGTGAAGGTTGACGGATGCGTCGCGGGTGCGTAAGGTCGCACCCCTCACACGTTCGTAACTACGTCCGTGTCTTCGAGCAACGGGACCAGGCAGGCGATGACACAGCACACCGATCGATCACTCGACACCGAACTCGCGAATCCGACCGACCTCGGCTACAGCGGGACCCGGGCGGCCAAGGTCGTGGGCATCACGTATCGACAACTGGACTACTGGGCGCGCACCGACCTGATCCGGCCGTCGCTCAACGACGCGGCCGGCAGCGGGAGCCGGCGCCGGTACTCCTACAACGACCTGCTCGAACTGAAGGCGATCAAGAAGCTGCTCGACGCCGGCATCAAGCTCGAACAGGTTCGCAACGTCTTCGAGTACCTGCGCGAGCACGTGTCGACCGACATCGCGGCGGCGCACATCGTGATCGACGGCTCGAGCGTCAACCTCTACGACGACGGCCAGCTGATCGACGTCCTCCAGAAGGGTCAGGGCGTGCTCAACGTCTTGTCGATGGGCGGCGTCAAGAGCGAACTCGAGGCCGATCTCGCGCCGAGTGCCGCCGCCGACGAAGGTCTCGACGCGATCCGCAAGATCGGATGACACTGCGCCAGTCTCCGCTGGCAGCGCACCACCGGGCTCTCGATGCCCAGATGGTCGACTTCGGTGGATGGGAGATGCCGATCGCCTATTCCACCGGGACGATCGCCGAACACCTCGCCTGTCGATCGACCGCAGCGGCCTTCGACGTCTCGCATCTCGGTTCGATGCGGGTCGCCGGTGATGGAGCGCTCGAGCGGCTCCAGGCCACCTTGACGAACGATCTCGCGAAGATCGGCCCGGGCCGCGCCCAGTACACACACCTCCTCGACGCCGCCGATGCCTCGGTGCTCGACGACATCATCGTGTGGTGGCATCCGCGCGACACCGACGAACCCGATGTGTTCGACGTGATGCCGAACGCCTCCAACACCGACCGCGTCGTGGCGGCCCTCGGCGGGGCCGACACGACGGCCACGCGAGCCGTGATCGCCGTCCAGGGACCCGAGGCCGCGAGCGCTCGTCGAGCCGGTCTTCCCCGAGGCTGGCGCCGTCGGACGTTTCCGCGTCGCGCACTGCACGTGGAACGACGTCGAGTGCGTCGTCGCCGGCACCGGCTACACGGGAGAGCCAGGTTTGGAAATCGCCGTGCCCGCCGACGCCGCAGGACCGCTGTGGGACGCACTCGTCGCCAACGGGATCACGCCGGCGGGCCTCGGCGCCCGCGACACGCTCCGCCTCGAAGCCGGACTTCCGCTCCACGGCCACGAACTCGGGCCGGGGATCACCTCGTTGCAGGCCGGCCTCGGCTGGGTCGTGGCGTGGGACAAACCGGTGTTCACGGGTCGGGACGCAGCGATCGCCGAACGCGCCCGCGGCGTCGAGCGGCGGCTGGTCGGGATCACCACTGAAGGACGTCGCCCCGCCCGTGCCGGATGCACCGTGCTCGTCGACGGATCCGCGGTCGGCGAGGTCACCAGCGGCAACTTCTCACCGGTACTCGGGCACGGCATCGCCATGGGGTTCGTGGCGGCACACATCGACACCGGAACCGACGTCATCGTCGACGTGCGCGGCAAGGAACTGCCGGGATCGATCGTCGAGATGCCGTTCCTCACGAGCAAGGGCTGACCCCGACAACCCACAAACCTGACTTGTTTGGTCAGGTTTCGGGCGGTAGCTTGCGTACATGCAAACCCGACCAGATCAGTCAGGTATTGAAGTCGAGGTGCTCGCCGCCACTGCCACGGCGGCCATCGAGTGGGTCTGGTCAGCATTTCCGGGGCGGGTGTGCGTGCTGTCGTCGATGCAGGACGCGGTCGTCGTCGACCTCGCCATGCGAGTCGACCGCCGGATCCCGGTGGTGTTTCTCGACACGGGGTATCACTTCGCCGAATCGGCGCCACCCGTGCCAGCGCGGCCGGGTGATCGCCCGGCCGCAGCGTCACGACCGCTTGGTCGCCGTCTTCTTCGCGCGCTGCTCGTCGCGTCTTGCTTCGCGGTCTTCTTCTTCGTCGCCGTCTTCTTCTTCGTCGCCGTCTTCTTGCGCGCAGCGGCCTGCTTCGGCGTGGCGCGCTTCGCCGGCGTGACGCGGTCGGCGCCTCGACGCCCAGTTCGACCTGCTTGCGCACGACCGGAGCGACTGCCGCTGACTTCTCCGGCATCGGAGGAGGTCGCCGGTGCGGTCCGACCCGACCCACCGAAGCCCGGCAGCCGGAGCCCACCGAAGAGACCGCCAGCCGATTCGGCGAGCTGTCCGAGCGGCGCCAGCCGCGCCGTCACCTCGCTCAGCACCTCGTTCATCTGCGCCATCTGGTTCGGCATCTGCTTGAGCGCCGGGTTGTTGAGCGTCTCCGCGAGCACGAGAAGCCCGGGAGCGACGGCGATCGCCGGACCCGACACGACCCGCATCATCTCGTCGGCGGCCTTCACCGTGCGCGTCACCTGGGGCACGGCGGCACGCAACGGCTCTTCGACCTCGGCGAGGAGCACGTTGATCCGCTCCGCCGTCTCGTTGAGATTCTCCATCGTCCGATTGAAGTTCTCGACCCCACGCTGGAATTGTTCGACACCGTTGCGGAACTGATCGAACGACTGGACCGCACCGGCGAGCGGCGCGGCGAAGAGGTTGAACATCTGCGACAGGGGATCGGAATCGGCCATCGGCCCAAGCTAGATGACCTCAGCCCAGCGCAAGCGCCTCCAGCGGCTCGCAACTGCACACGAGATTGCGATCGCCGGCGGCGCCGTCGATCCTCGACACCGGCGGGAAGTACTTCGCCGAACGCATCGACGGCACCGGAAACGCTCCGACGCTCGCGTGGATACGGTCGATCCCAGTCGCCGAGCAGGTCTTCGGCAGTGTGGGGCGCGTGACGCAGCGGACTCTGTTCGACCGTCCAGTCGCCGTGCTCGACACGGTCGATCTCGCCCTTGATCGCGATCATCGCATCGATGAAGCGGTCGACCTCGCGCAGCGTCTCGGACTCGGTCGGCTCGATCATCAACGTGCCCGCGACCGGGAAACTCATCGTCGGGGCGTGAAACCCGTAGTCCATCAGGCGTTTCGCGACATCGTCGTTGGTCACGCCGGTCGCCTTGGTGATCGGCCGGAGGTCGATGATGCACTCGTGGGCGACCCGGTGATCGCGCCCGCGGTAGAGCACCGGGAAGTGCGGATCGAGGCGGTCCGCGATGTAGTTGGCGGCCACGATGGCGGCCGTGGTGGCATCGGTCAATCCGGATCCGCCCATCATCGTCAGGTACATCCAGGGGATCGGGAGGATGCCGGCCGACCCGAACGGTGCGGCAGACACCGCTCCGACTGCGGCGTCGGGGTCGAGCGGGTGGCCCGGGAGGTAGGGGACGAGGTGATCGCCCACCCCGATCGGTCCGACGCCCGGTCCACCACCGCCGTGGGGGATGCAGAACGTCTTGTGCAGGTTCAGGTGGCTGACGTCGGCGCCGAAACGCCCGGGGCGGGCGAGCCCGACGAGTGCGTTCAGGTTCGCCCCGTCGACGTACACCTGACCGCCGGCGTCGTGGATGCTGGCACACAGCTCGGTCACGTCCGCTTCGAACACGCCGTGCGTGGACGGGTACGTGATCATCAGCGCGGCGAGCCGATCGCCGTACTCGTCGATCTTCGCCCGCACGTCGCCGAGGTCGACGTTGCCGCCCTCGTCGCAAGCGACGACGACGACATCGAGGCCCGCCATCACCGCACTCGCGGCGTTGGTCCCGTGGGCACTCTCGGGGATCAGACAGATCGTTCGCTGATCGTCACCGTTCGCACGATGGTAGGTACGAATGGCGAGCAGCCCGGCGAACTCACCCTGGCTCCCGGCGTTCGGCTGCAGGCTCACGGCTGCGTACCCCGTGATCGTGGCGAGGTCCGATTCGAGCTGGTCGATCAGCTGCTGGTAGCCGGCCGCCTGCTCGGTCGGTGCGAACGGATGCAGGTCGGCGAACTCGGGCCAGGTGATCGGCAGCATCTCGCTCGTCGCGTTGAGCTTCATGGTGCACGACCCGAGGGGGATCATGGTCCGGTCGAGCGCCAGGTCCTTGTCGCTCAGCCGGCGCAGGTAGCGGAGCATCTCGTGTTCGGAGTGATAGCGGTCGAACACGGACTGCGTGAGGAACTCGTCGCTCCGGCGGAGATCGGCTGCGAGACCGTCGGGCACGGTGTCCCATTCCTCCGAGCCCACCGGCTCACCGCCGAGCGCGCGGACGATCGTCTCGACAGTCTCCAGCGTGCTGGTCTCGTCGAAGGTGAGCCCGACCGCCTTGTCGTCGATTCGCCGGATGTTCAGCCCGGCTCGGAGTGCCGCCGCCACGAGCGTGTCGGCGTCGTCGCTCGGGTGCTCGACGCTCAGCGTGTCGAACCACGAGTCGTGTCGCAACACCAGGCCGCCGGCCCGGAGTCCGGCAGCGGCGATCGACGTGAGCCGCTGCACGCGTTCCGCGATGCGCTCGAGCCCGGAGCGGCCGTGCCACGCCGCGTACAGCCCGGCGATGTTCGCCAGCAGCACTTGCGCCGTGCAGATGTTGGACGTCGCCTTCTCGCGGCGGATGTGCTGCTCGCGCGTCTGCAACGCGAGGCGGAGCGCGGGACGTCCGGCGGTGTCGACGCTGACCCCGACGATGCGGCCGGGCATCGAGCGCGCCGCCTTCTCGCGGGCGGCGACGAATGCCGCGTGCGGCCCACCGAAGCCCATCGGCACACCGAAGCGCTGCGCCGAGCCGACTGCGATGTCGGCCCCCATCTGGCCCGGGGGCGTGGCGATCACACAGGCGAGCGGATCGGTCACCACGATCGCGACGGCACCCTGCTCGTGAACGGACGCGATCGTGGCGGTCCAGTCGGTGACGACGCCGCTCGAGCCCGGATGGCCGAAGATCGCGCCGAACACACCTGCCTCGTCGTCGAGTCGATCGACATCGCCGACCACCAGTTCGATCCCCACCGGTTCCGCCCTGGTCCGGAGCACGGTGAGCGTTTGCGGATGCAGGTCGTGATGCACGAAGAACCGCTGGGTCTTCGCCTTCGACTGCCGTCGTGCCATCGTCATGGCCTCGGCGGCGGCCGTCGCCTCGTCGAGCAGCGACGCGTTGGCGACGTCGAGTCCGGTCAGCTCGGTGACGAGGGTCTGGAAGTTGAGAATCGCCTCGAGCCGCCCCTGGCTGATCTCGGGCTGATAGGGCGTGTACGCCGTGTACCAGGCGGGGTTCTCGAGCACGTTGCGGGCGATCACCGGCGGGGTGATCGTGCCGTGGTATCCCATCCCGATCAGGCTCGTGACCACGGTGTTCTTCGCCGCGATCGCGCGGAGCCGGGCGATCGCTTCGTGTTCGGGTACGGCGTCGGGCAGGTCCAGCACCTCGGTGGTCCGGATCGACGCCGGCACCGTCTGGTCGAGCAGTTCGGCCGCATCGGACACGCCGAGCGTGTCGAGCATGTGGGCGAGATCGGCGGGTGACGGACCGATGTGTCGACGGACGAATTCGTCGGGTTCGAACAGTTCGGTGATGGGCGTGGACACGCAGGCCTCCAAGAGGTGGTCGGCCCCCGCTGTCATCGATACCTGAGAGTTTGATCCCCGTCGGCGGACCGACGACCCGTGAACGGGGCGCCGATCGCTTTCCAGCGTGCCTGCTCCGACCGGTCCGGGTGCCTGAGAGATTCCGGGGTGGTTGCTCCTTCGGCGCCACTGCGATGTGGCTCTCCCGATCGAAGACGACGGCGTTGAGTTGTCGGCCCGACAGTAGCCCGCCCACACCCCGCCCCGCGGTTTGTGTGACCGAAACGCCGCGACGGCGGTTTCGTCCACAACCCGAGATGTGGGCGGGGGACCGGTCAGCGGGCGGCGCGCTCTGCTTCGTACTTGCCGATCTCCGTGAGCTGTGCGCCGAGCGTGGCGTCGACCCAGCGCGAGCCCGCATCGATGATCTTGTCGTAGCTCGCCTGCACCGGGGCCGCCTGACCCGTGAAGTGTGGCATCACCTCGTAGGCGAACAGCTCCCAGTGCTCCTTGGTGGCCCGCCAGTTCGCGAAGTCGGCGCCCATCATCATGTAGCAACCGAATCCGCCGGTCTTCTCCTGCAGCCGTTGGATCTGCGCAATGGCCATCTCGGGGGTCCCGATCACCATCCGGCCCGACTCGTTCATGAAGTCGACGAACTCGTCGTAGTCGGTCGGCGGACCCGGCTCGTTCGGGTCGCCCATCGGCAGGATGTGGCTGAGATAGTCGAACACCCACTGGAGTCCGTACTTGCAGTTCTCCCGGGCCTGGCCTCCGTTTCGGCGATGTGCATCGGCCCCATCAGGCGCCAGTCGGCTCGATCGGCGGTGTGCCCGTTGAGCGCCGCCTCCTCCTGCCAGACGTTGAAGTTGTAGTCGAGCACGCCGAACCCGGCCGGCTCGGTCGCGGCGATCGACATCAACCCGGTGCCGTAGCGGCCGGCGAGCTTCGAACCCGACGGCGACACCGACGACACCAGTGCCACGTCGAAGTCGCTGTACGGGCGCATCTGCAGCACGGCCTCGTCGCACGTGAACCAGTCGGTCTTCTCGGTCACGACCTCGCCGGCGAACAACCGCATCATCACGTCGAACGCCTGGTGCATCCGGGGTCGCTGGTCGTTCGGATCGATCCCGAGCATCGCCGCGTCGGAGGTGAGCTGGCCCGGGCCGGCGCCGAACATCATCCGGCCGCGGGTGAGGTGATCGAGCTGCACGATGCGGTCGGCGAGCACGAACGGGTGGTGGTAGGGGAGCGAGTTCACGCCGGTGCCGAGCTTGATGTGCGTCGTGCGCTGCGACGCCGCCGCGATGAACACCTCCGGGCTCGCGATCAGTTCCGAGCCGGCCGAGTGGTGCTCGCCGATCCACGCCTCGTGGTAGCCGAGCCGGTCGAGGTGCTCGATCAGTTCGAGATCGCGGTGCATCGCCAAGCGTCGGGTTCACCCCGGTCTTGTGCATCGGCGGGAGGAAGATCCCGAAACGCAGCGGCTGATCGATCGTGAAGCTCGGCATGCCACGATCATTCCATGAACGTCGGAACCACCACGATGTCGAACGTGCTCGCCCGCGACCTGATATCGCTCGACGGCGACTGGAACGTGATCGTCGACCCGTACGAGATGGGCTACATCGGCATCCTCGAGCAACGCAACGACCGCGGCTTCTTCCGCGACCACACGCCTCGGCATCCCGGCGATCGGGTGGAGTACGACTTCGACGCCTCACCGACCCTGTCCGTCCCGGGGGACTGGAACACCCAGGAGGAGCGGCTGCACTACTACGAGGGCACCATCTGGTACCGCCGGAAGGTGACCGTCACGGCCGAGCAGGTCGAGGCCGGTCGGGCGTTCCTCCACGTCGGTGCCGCCAACCACACGAGTCGCGTCTTCGTCGACGGTGAGGAGTTGGCGACACACGCCGGCGGCTACGGGCCGTATGCGGTCGAACTCACGGGCCCGCTCACTCCGGGGGAGCACTCGCTCGTCATCCAGGTCGACAACCGCCGAGAACGTGATCGGATCCCGGCGATGCGCTCCGACTGGTGGAACTTCGGTGGGCTCACCCGGTCGGTCGACCTCGTGTTCGTCCCCGACACCTTTCTCCGGCATGCGTGGCTGACGATGGCACCCGACGGACGCGTGATCGGTGGTGTGGACGTCGACGGCCCGGACGCCCCGGTTCGTCTCCGGATCCCCGAGCTGGCGTTCGATCGCGAACTCGCACCTGGCGCCGACGGTCGGTTCACACTCGACATCGACCCCGAGCGCTGGCATCCCGGTCGTCCTCGTCGGTACGCGATCGAGTGGACGTGCGGTGACGACGTCGTGGTCGATCAGGTCGGGTTCCGCACGGTCGAGACCGACGGCGATCAGATCCTGGTGAACGGCGAGGTGACGTTCCTGCGGGGGATCTCGATGCATGCCGAGGCGATGTCGGGCGGGCGACGGTCCCACGGGCCCGCGGACGCCGCAGCGATGTTCGATGCCGCCGAACGGCTCGGCGTGAACTTCGTTCGACTGGCCCACTACCAACACGACGAACACATGGTCCGCGAGGCCGATCGGCGGGGCATCCTCGCCTGGTGCGAGCTGCCCGTGTACTGGGGCATCGCCTTCGACCGGGCGCACGTGCTGGAGAACGCCGCCGAGCAGCTCGACGAGCTCGTCACCCGAGACCGCAGCCGCGCCTCGGTGATCTTCTGGTCCGTTGCCAACGAGACGATGCCGTCACCGGAGCGCACCGCCTTCCTCACGCATCTCGCCGAGCGGGCCAGGGCGCTCGATGGGACTCGGTTGGTCTCGGCCGCCCTGCTCACGCTGCCGACCGACGCCGACGAGCAGCACGTCGACGATCCACTGGGCGCTGTTGTCGATGTCGTGGCGGTCAATCAATACCTCGGCTGGTACTACGGCGCCCGGGAGACGATCGCGGCGACTCGCTGGTCGACACCGTTCGAGAAGCCGATCGTGTTCACCGAGATGGGGGCCGGCGCGAAGGCCGGACACCACGGCGACGACGGCCAGATCTGGACCGAGGAGTTCCAGGCCGCCGTCTACGCCGCTCATGTCGAGATGGTCGAGGCCAACCGCTCCGACACCGGCCGCGGCGCGGTGGCCGGCATGTCGCCGTGGATCCTGAAGGACTTCCGGGCACCGGTCCGGGTACTGCCCGGGCATCCAGGACGGCTACAACCGCAAGGGTCTGCTCAGTGAGGAGGGCCAGGAGAAGCTGGCCTTCGACGTCCTCCGGGGCTACTACCGCCTGGTCGCCGACGGCTCGACCTGACCCGTTCCGCACGCCACCTCGGTGCTACACACGGGCGATGGCGCTGATCTCGTTTCCCGCACGGCTCGACGGCTTGGCCGAGCGCCGGCCGGATGCGCCGGCGATCACCTGCGGCAGCGCCTCGATCACCAGGTCCGAGCTGCGATCCGCGAGTCGTCGCATGGCGCGAGAACTTCAGCAGTGCGGCGTCGCCCACGGCGATTTCGTCACCGTGGCGATGCCGAACTCGATCGAGTGGTTCATCGCGTACGTCGCCTGCTGGAACATCGGCGCGATCCCGCAACCCGTGTCGGCCAAACTCCCTGCGCGAGAGCTCGCGGCGATCGTCGAACTCGCCAGGTCGCACGTCGTCGTCGGCGCCCCCGACGACGCAATGGAGATGCTGCCCGACACGATTCACCACCTGGCGATCGGCCACCGGTCCGGCGAGGAGTTCTCCGATGCGCCGCTCCCTGACGCGATTTCACCGGCATGGAAGGCACCCACCTCCGGGGGCTCGACGGGACGCCCCAAGCTCATCGTCTCGGGAGATCCGGCCGTGTTCGACACCGAGGCGCCGCTCCCGCTGCGCCTCACGGCGGACGGCTGTCTCGTGATGCCCGGGCCGCTCTACCACAACGGCCCCGGGGTTTGGGCCTGCCAGGCGCTGCTCTCCGGAAATCACGTCGTGCTGCTCCCGAGATTCGGCGCCGAGGAGACGCTCGCCGCCATCGACACCCACGGCGCCGACGTGACCTACATGGTCCCGACGATGATGAAGCGCATCCTGCGACTCGACGACGAGGTACGGCTGGGCTTCGACCTGTCGTCGCTGCGCGTCCTGTGGCACCTGGCCGAACCCTGTCCGCCGTGGCTCAAGGAGGCGTACATCGAATGGTTGGGCGCGGAGCGGATCTTCGAGCTCTACGCCGGCACCGAGGCCCAAGCGGTGACGATCATCTCGGGTACCGAATGGCTCGAGCACCGCGGTTCGGTCGGCCGGGTCACGACCGGCGAGATGAAGGTCTGCGACACCGACGGGAACGAACTCCCGGCGGGGGAGGAGGGGGAAGTCTGGATGCGGTCGACCCGCGGCGCGCCGACCTACGAGTACGTCGGCGCCGACGCCAAGACCCTCGACGGAGGCTGGGAATCGCTGGGCGACGTCGGCTGGTTCGACGCCGACGGCTACCTCTACCTGGGGGATCGGGTGGCCGACATGATCCTGAGCGGTGGCGCCAACATCTACCCGGCCGAGATCGAAGCGGCGCTCAACGAACACCCGGCGGTCCACTCCTGCGCGGTGATCGGGCTGCCCGACGAGGATCGAGGCAACGATGTCCATGCGATCGTCGAGGCGGACGAGGCCGCCGGGTCGCGCGACGCACTCCTTGCGTTCCTCGCCGATCGCCTCGCCACCTACAAGCTGCCTCGATCGATCGAGTACGTCTCCGAGCCCCTTCGCGACGATGCCGGCAAGGTTCGCCGGTCGGCGCTGCGTGCCGAGCGCCTCGCTGCAGGGTCGAGCGGCGACGCCTGAGCGCCCTTCCGCACCCGCACTGCGGCCGACAGTACGCTCGCAGCGTGCAAGGCAACCGACGCGAGACCGCCGACTCCGACACGGTCGATGCGACACTCGCCGGCTCGCTCGAATCGCTCGACGACGCGCTCAACTATCGCGACTGGATCGTCGACCTCGCTGCACGCAGGTTCGCCGCTCAGGCGAAGCTGGACTGATACTGCGGCGTCGTGTTGCTGCAGTCGTCGATCGCCTTCACGTACGGGTACGGATTGATCGCCCCGCCGCCACCGGGATGGATCTCGAAGTGCAGGTGCGGGGTGGCGCTCGACCCGGTGTTGCCGACGAACCCGATCACGTCACCGGCCTGCACCTTCGTCCCGACCTTCACACCCGGCGCAAACCCGGACAGGTGGAGGTAGGTGTAGTACGTGCCGTTGGGCTCGGTGAGTCGGAATCCGTTACCCGCCAACGCTCCGGGTTGATCCCAGAACAGCTTCGTGATCTCGCCGTCGGCCACCGCATACAGCAGGTTGCCCTCGTTGGCGATGATGTCGACTCCCTCGTGCAAGCGCCCGCCGCCGCGGGCCGCGTGCCACGTGTCGCCGAAGAAGCAGTTCCCCTGCACGGGGAAACGCTCGAGAACGACGCTGCCTCCACCGCCACCGGAGTTCGGATTCGCAGCACCCTGGCCGCCTCCGGAGCCGAGATCTGAGCAATTGAACGCCCCGCTCGGTCGTGACGCCCGTCTGCGGAATGCCGTTGAACTTCTGGAACAGCAGGAGGGCCGACTTCGTCGCCTGGCCGAACACGCCGTCGGCCCCGCCTCGAACGACGAGTCCCGGTGCCTTGGAGTGCACGCTGGAGTTCGGCGACCCGCGTGCCGCGGGCACCGACCGAGAGCCCGACGTACGGGTTGCTGGACGTGCTCGGAGGGGGAGTGGTGGTCGGCGGGGTGCTCCCGGCGAACGGCGTCGGTCCGGTGCTGCTGCCGAGACCGAGCTCGTCGATCGTCGCCTGGTTGACGGTTCCGTCGGCCGTGACCCCGACAGCCGTCTGATACGAGGTGAGCGCCGTCCTGGTGGCGTTACCGAACACCCGTCGGCACCGCCGCGCACGGTCACACCCGCAGCGATGAGCGCCTTCTGCACGTCCGTGACGGCCGCGCCACGGGCGCCGACCTTCAGTCCGAGGTACGGACTGTTTGCCGGCGTCGACGAACTGCCGCCGGATCCGAGCCCGAGCAATGCTGCGCCGCTCGGTCAGCACACCTGTCTGGGCGATGCCGTTGGCCCTCTGGAACGCCTGCAGGGCGCGGGTCGTGGCCGGGCCGAAACGCCGTCGGCGCCGCCGCGGACGACCAGACCGGTGCCCTGGAGCGCAACCTGAAGGGCCTTGACCGACTCGCCTCTGGCGCCCTGCTTCAAGCCGACGTAGGGGTTGCTGCTGGTCGAAGGGGGAGTGGGGGGCGTCGTCGGCGTCGAGGCCGGGGGAGTCGCGGCTCCGCTGGCCGACCCGCCGAGCCCGAGCGCTGCGGCGGTCCGAATCGTGATCCCGCCGGTCTGCGTCAGCCCGTTCCACCGCTGGAACTGCTTGACCGCGCGCGTCGTTGCGGCGCCGTAGACGCCATCGGCGCCGCCGGCCACGAACACGCCCTTGGCCGAGAGTTGCTGCTGGATCGTCTTCACCGCAGGACCACGTGCGCCCTGGCGCAGGCCGACGTAGCCCGACGAGGAGGACGTGCCTCCCGAAGCCGACCCGGCAGACGACCCCGCCGACGCGAGCGCATTCGACGTCGCCTGATCCACCTCGCCGGTGGCGGGAAGTCCCCGCGCCGACTGGAAGGCGACGACCGCCTGACGGGTTGCGGGCCCGAACACGCCGTCGGCGCCGCCCCGTACGTTGATTCCCGCTGCGATCAGTGCGCGCTGCAGCGACGTGACATCGGCGCCCTGCGAACCGACACCGAGGCCGGCGTAGGCAGATTCCAGCACGGGCGCTTCGAAGGCAGCGCTGGGCGCGGCGGACGCCGTCGTGGACGCCATCGACCATCCCAGCACCGCGACGGCCGAGGCGCATGCCGTGCGCACCAGCAGTCGGCGAACGGATGCGTGAGCAGCACTTGTCTGGTGTTGCGAAGAGAGTGGGGTCATGGACGACGGGCCTCCTGCATAGGGAACAGATCGGTCCACCCGCGCTACGACTCAAATCTCAACCTCACGTCGAGACATCCGGCCCCGAACCACGACGCCACGAATGCCGTTGGTTCGACCGGAACACCCCTGCTCACGGGGAGGGGCATGTGTCGCACGGCCCACTATGACGGAATCTTGCCGACATGTCCATTCAGTTACGGTGAATTGACATAACGGACATTATCGGCGTTGCGGTCGATGGGCGGGGAGGGACTGCGGAGCCACCGGTCCCGCCTGCGCTCCCATCGACCTCCCGCGAATTGTGGCGGATTCTGACGGTTGGCATCACGATCCGCCACAATTCCGGCCACCCGCATCCCGCCCCCTCGAAATGTTGGCTGATCGTGACGGCTGGCATCACGATCCGCCACAATTCTGCGGGGTGGTCTCGAGTCGGATGGGACCGGTGGCTCGGCGGCACTCCCCGGCTGCGACGGGGACGATTTCGTCATGACGAATTGCGGGGGGTGGGGTCGGCTGCGGACAGTTCGCGATCGCGGAGCGGGCGGGCGCTCTGGAGCAGCCAATCGAGCGCGGCACGGAGTTCACGGTTCGTCAGTGGGCCCCGTTCCGCCATGTCGCGTTCGGTGTCGTCGACCGCACACGCGAGCATGTAGAGGTCGTCGTGCAGCCGGTCGAGTTCGTCTCGCCGGATGACGATCTCGTCGACCCCGAGTGCCAGATCTGCGGCCCGTTGCCGCGAGACCCAGTCCCACTGCCGACATCGTTGACTGCAGAACTCCCGCGGCCGCCCGGGACCGGAACGGGGCTCCAGCACCCGCCGACACCACCGACACCGCTCCCCTGACCCTCGATCGGACCCGTCGAATTCCGTCATGACGAAACAGTAGCAGTGGGCAGTTCACGCCGGCGGGCTGCCAGACTCGGATCGTGATCCACCTGCCTCCCGCCCCCGACCGCGCGTTCGCGAGCGACAACGCCGCGGGCGCCCATCCCGCCGTCGTCGAGGCGGTCGTCGCCGCGAATGCGGGGCACGCGCTCGCCTACGGCGCCGACGACCACACGCGCGAGTGCGAGGCCCGCTTCGCGGATCTGTTCGGCGTCGACGTCGTGGCTCGGGTGTGCTTCAACGGCACCGGTGCCAACGTCGCGGCCCTCGCCACCATGATGGGCTCGCTGCGCGGGCCGCATCATGCGATCGTGTGCACCGACTGGTCCCACATCGCCGCCGATGAGACCGGCGCTCCCGAACGGGTCCTGGGCACGAAGCTGATCGAGCTCCCCTCCCCCGACGCGAAGATCACCCCGGAGATGCTCGAGAGCGTCGGCCACCTCCAGGGCGTCCAACACCACGTCCAGCCCGGCATCGTGTCGATCACCCAGCCGACCGAGTTGGGCACGCTGTACACACCCGCCGAGATCGCCGCGGTGTGCACGACAGCGCACGAGATGGGCATGCTCGTCCACCTCGACGGCGCCCGCATCGCCAACGCCACCGCTGCACTCGGTGGCACCGTGGCCGCGCTGCGCAGCTTCACGGTCGATGCCGGGGTCGACGTGGTGAGCTTCGGCGGCACCAAGAACGGTGCGCTCGGCGCCGAGGCCATCGTGTTCCTCGATCCCGACCTCGCCACCGGCTCCGAATACGTCCGCAAGCAGGTGACCCAGCTCCCGTCGAAGATGCGCTATCTGTCCGCGCAGTTCAATGCGCTGCTGCGCGACGACCTGTGGATCGAGCTCGGAACGCACTCCAACACGATGGCCACGCGCCTGCACGAACTCGTCGTTGCGGTGCCCGGTGTCGAGCTCGGCCCTGCACCCCAGGTCAACAGCCTGTTCCCGCATCTGCCTGCCGACTGGATCGACCCGCTACGCGACTGGTGCTTCTTCTGGGACTGGGATGTCGCGCGCAATCAGGTGCGGTGGATGACCGCCTGGGACACCACCGAGCGTGACGTCGAGCGCTTCTCGGCGGGCGTTCGGGCCATGTCTCAGGCTCGGTCGTGAAGACCTGAGAAAGGTTGCAGACGACAATTGACTGTTCGGTTGATTTCATCTACTGTCCTCCTCGCACCGCCGGAAACGACTGTCGAACTGGGGAGATCGACGGTCGAAAACACTCGAGGGGAACGAGTACATGACGACTATCGACCTGCCAGCCGCGCTGATCGAAGCAGACGACTGGATGAGGGATGGAGCCTGCAAGGGCCTGACCCATCTCTTCTTCCCGACCGCCGCCGAACGGCCGCAGGCTCGGGAGCGCCGTGAGGCCGCCGCACAAGCGATCTGCGCCGGCTGCTCCGTGCGCACGCAGTGCATGGAGTTCGCTCGCGACCATCACGAGTACGGGTTCTGGGGTGGCGAATCAGAAGACGAACGCCACGCCGCTGGTTTCCGCCTGATCGCCCCCATCGGTGTCCGAGCCCGAGCGAGCTGACACGTTCGACGTCGTCGTCGTCGGGAGCCTCAACCTCGATCTCGTCGCTCGAACGCGGCGCCTCCCGGGGCCCGGGGAGACGGTGTCCGGATCGGACTACCAGGAGTTTCCCGGCGGGAAAGGGCTCAACCAGGCCGTTGCCGCGGCCCGAGCCGGCGCCTCCGTGGCGTTCGTCGGTGCGGTTGGCGACGACGATGCCGGCCGACGTCTTCGCGACGTCGTGCGCATCGAGGGAATCGACGACCGCTGGCTGCTCACTCGCGACGATCGTTCCACGGGCCGAGCACTGATCGTCGTCGACGACCACGCCGAGAACTCGATCGTCGTCATCCCCGGCGCAAACGCCGACGTGCGCTGGCCCGCCGACGGTCCCCGTGGTGCGATCGTCCTTGCGCAACTCGAGGTGCCGGTGTCCGCCGTCGACGCGGCCTTCGCCGCAGCGCAGGTCACGGGTGCGACGACCATCCTGAACCCGGCCCCAGCGACAGAGTTGCCCGAGTCGATGATCGCGACGTCGTCGCTGATCGTGCCGAACGAACACGAAGCGTCACTCCTCGGCGGCATCGAGCGGTTGCTGGGCGCGGGTGTCGAGGCGGTCGTCACGACGCTCGGCAAGCACGGCGCCCGCGTCGACGCGGCGGACGGGAGCTTCGTGCAGCCGCCGTTCCCCGTCGAGCCGGTCGACACGACCGGGGCGGGTGATGCGTTCTGCGGCAATCTCGCCGCTCGGTTGGCGGCGGGAGATGACCTGGCGACGGCAGTGCGCTGGGCCGGAGCGGCCGGAGCGTTGGCCACGACCGTGGTGGGGGCCGTCCCGTCGCTCCCCCGCCGCGAGGCGGTCGTCGATCGGCTCGACGCGGCCTGATTCGCGAGCCGGCTCAGTCGAGGCGGCGCAGCGCGGTGCGGTACTGCACGGCCCGTCGGGCGTATTCCTGGCTGCCTCGATCGATGTCTTCGCGTCGGGCTCGACCCTCCTTGATCGTCGCCGGTGTACCGACGGCGATCGCCCCGCTCGGCACCTCGGTGTCGTTCAGCACCACCGCATTCGCAGCGACGATCGACTCCGGTCCGCACGACGCAGCGGTGCAGGACCATCGAGGCGTTGCCGATCAGCACGTGGTCCTCGATCGTGCATCCTTCGAGGTGGATCAGATGACCCAGTACACAGTCGTTGCCGATCACCGTCGGGGCTTCGGGCGTCGTGTGCAGGACGGCGTTGTCTTGAACACTCGTCCGTTCGCCGATCCGGATCTCTCCACCGTCGCCCCTGATCACCGCGCCCGGCCACACCGACGACAACGCGCCGATGGTCACGGATCCGATGATCGTTGCCTCCGGATGGACGAATGCGTCGCTGCTGATCGATGGTTCCTGGTCGCCGAGCGCGTAGATGGCCACGGCCGCACCGTACCCATATCGTTTCTCCCACCGCGAACCGGTACGTTGGGCGACTATGCCCCGCAGGATTGACATCGAGCTGACGAGCGCGCTCGCCGACGGCTCTTGGACATGGCGTGCAGCCGGAGCCCGCGCACCGAAGGGTGTGCTCGACGGAAGCCTCCTCCCGGACGGTTCGAAGGTCGGCGACGAGCTGAAGGTCGAGGTCGAACAGGAACTCGATGGCATCGAGGTGAAGTCGGTGGTCAAGGGCCGCGAAAAGGCCGAACCCGCACTGCTCGAACTCCTCCCCGTGGAGGAGAACTTCCAAGCCGTGATCGAGACACGCGCCAAGCGCGATCGCAACGACCGCGGGGGACGGTCGCGACGGTCGCGGTGGACGCGACGGCAAGCGCGGTCGACGCGACGATCGTGGCGGACGCGACGATCGGAGGCGGACGCGGCGACGGGCGCCGGCGAGATGGCGACTCCGGTGGGCGCGACGGCGGAGAGGGTCGCAGCGAACGCCGCGGTCCGCGCCGTCCACACTTCGATCCACCACCCGAGGTTCCGCAACGCCCGAAGCCCAAGCGACTCCGTCCGGGAAAGGCACGTCGCAACGAGGTGCTCGCTCAGATTCCCGAAGAGCAGCGTCCGATCGCCGAACTGGCGATCCAGGGCATGGCCGCTGTGCGGTCGCGCCTCGCCGACGACAACAAGCAGCTCGCCGCCGAGGGCAAGCCGACGATGCCCGAGGACAGTGTCCTGAAGATGGCCGAGGGTCTCATGCCGAAGCTCCGGGTGGCTGACTGGCTCGACCGCGCCGAGGCCGCCCAGCGCCAGATGGAGCATCTCGACCTGCGCGACCTGCGCAGCGTCGTCGCCGCGAGCGACGATCCGATCGTGGCGCGGGACGAATCGACACGCGAGATCGCAGCCACACTCAAGAAGGATCTCGTCAAGAAGCAGGAGCAGGAGCTGAAGCTCTGGCTCGAAGACGTCGATGCGGCATTGACCGTGGGCCGTTCGATCCGGGCGCTCCGGCTGTCGTCGCAGCCGCCCAAGGCGGGCGTGATGTTCCCGCCCGAACTCGCTCGCAAGCTGGGTGAGGCGGCGACCGCCGGCCTGACCCCCACCGACTCGTCGGATCGCTGGGCCGCGGTGATGGAAGCTGCCGCCTTCTCCCCGGTCCGGGCGCTCGTGACGCCCACGGCGCCGCCCGAGACGATCACCGACGACCTGCGCAAGACCGCGTTGCGGCTCGGTCCGCTGTTGCCGCAGATCGCCACCCTGCTCGGCGTCGAGGTCCCTGCCGATGCGCCACGGCCCAAGCCGCTGCGGCCCGGCCCACGCAACGACAAGCGCAAGAAGTCGGCGTCTCGCGATGCTGGTGGCGCCGGCGGTGCGGGAGGTGGCGGCGGCAAGCGGTCCGATCGCGCACCCAAGCCCTCGCCGAAGGCCGACGCGCCGGCCCCGAAGCCGGAGCCGGCTCCCGACGACGCCGCCGACACCGCCTGATCGAGCACCGCGTAGCGGAGTGGGTCTGACCCACTCCGCTACGCGTGATTCGTCGGGTTACGACGAGCAGTCGTACGCTCGGCGGTCATGTCTGACGGAACCAACACCAATGTCACCTACGAGACGCGCGGACGCGTCGCGCTCATCACGCTGAACCGCCCCGAGGCGCGCAACGCCGTGAACGGCGACGTCGCCGAGGCCATGGAAGCCGCCATCGATCAGATGGAGGCCGACGACGAGGTGTGGATCGGCGTGCTGCAGGCCAACACCGAGGGCCAGTCGAAGCCCGTGTTCTGCGCCGGTGCCGACCTCAAGGCGATCAACAGCGGCGATGCAGCCCGTCTCAGCACCGCTCGCGGCAACTTCGCCGGGTTCGTGTACCGCGAGCGCAAGAAGCCCGTCATCGTCGCCGTCGACGGACTCGCCACGGCTGGTGGCTGTGAGATCGTGCTCGCCGCCGACCTCGTGGTCGCAACGACGCAATCGTCGTTCGGCCTGGCCGAGGTGAAGCGCAACCTGGTCGCCGGTGCCGGCGGCTTGTTCCGTCTCCCCCGCGCCATCGGCCAGGCAGCCGCCATGGAGGCGATCCTGACCGGCGAACCGATCCCCGCGGCCCGCGCCTACGAGCTGGGCCTCGTGTCCCGACTGGTCGAGCCCGGGGAAGCGACCGCGGAAGCGATGCGCCTCGCCGACCAGATCACCGCAAACGCCCCGCTGGCCGTCTGGGAGAGCCGCAAGGTCGTCTTGGCCAGCCAGTACGAAGACGACGATGCCCTCAAGAAGATGACGAACTCCGCGATGGGGACCGTGATGTCCTCGGAGGACCTCACGGAGGGGTTGACCGCGTTCATCGAGAAGCGCGCCCCGAACTGGACCGGGCGCTGACCGTTCAGAACTCGCGGTAGGTCGTGATCAGGCGGGCCACGATGCCCGCCCGCTCGTACAAGTTCTTCGTGTGCCGATCCCCCGGCAGCGATTCGCCCTGCACCGCGGTGGCGCCCGAACGCTTCGCGCGTGCGATGAGCTGTTCGAGGAGTGCGTCGCCGAATCCGTTCTCGCGAGCCATCGGCGTGACCCACACCTGATCGACACGGATGATCCGGTCGTCGCCCAGTACGCCCACGATGTAGCCCACGACCACGTCACCGATGTGCGCAACGAGGACATCGACGTCCTCGGCACCACAACGCGCCGCCCAACCTGCTCCGACCTCTGGATGCTCGATCAGCCAGCGGTCGCCGCCCCGCTGGCCGACCAGTGCGGCGCGCGCCTCGACTTCGAGCATCTCCAGTTGCATGACATCGTCGCCATCGTCCGATTCGACCGGACGCACGTCGGGGTCGATCACCGTTCGTCCAACTGGGCGAGTTTGCCGAGCACGGTGCGACGTCGGCGATGCGCGGTCTCGTAGCGCTCGATCGCCGCCCGGTCGTCTGCGTCGAGCGTGTCCAGCTTGGCGACGATGTCGATCGCCGGCAGCGTGTCGTAGTCCGGGAGGGCGAGGTCGCCGGCCGACAACAGGTCGTCGGACTCGTCTGCGAGCTGCGTCGTGCCGGGCGTCGGGGGCGGCAGCCGGCTCGGCGTCCACCTGGATCCGAGCGCCATCGTCCCTCGGCGCCGGGGTCACCTCGGCAGCCGACCGGGACGTGTCGATCCGAGCCCGCACCTGCTTCAGTCCCTGCCCCACGGCCAGACGCCCGATGAAGCGGGCATTCGAGAGTTCCCGGCGGGCTCTGCCCACAGCGTCCGGTGCGTCCTCGACGAGCTTGACCCCCAACCCGAGCGGGGCGAAGACCAGGACGTCGAATGCGGCGCGCGCCATCACCGTCGGATCGGTCGGCTCGTGGCGGCGCGTCATCAGGAGCGGGGGCTCAGGAGAAGATCGGGCAGTCGTCGTCGCCGACCGGGCAATTCGGAGCCGAGGACTTCACGAGCAGGAAGCACGACGAACACAGCTGCTCGTTCTGCTGCTTCGGCATCAGGCGCTCGCCACCCTCGCCGCCCTTGTCTCCGGGGCCGACCTCGAGCTCGTCGTCGTCATCGTCGTCATCGTCGTCGTCATTGGCGACGAGGCGATCCTTCAGGATCTTGTCGAGATCCTCCTCGACATCGTCGTCGTCGACCAGGTCGTCGTCGTCATCGTCGTCGTCATCGTCCTTGCGCTTCTTGCGCTTGGTCCGCGGCGCCTCGTCGGCGGCATCGTCATCGTCATCATCTCGTCGTCATCGTCGACGACGATCATCGTCATCGTCGTCATCGTCGACGATGACGAGGTCCTCGTCGAGCTCCTCGACATCGGGGTCCTCGACTTCTTCGTCTTCGTCGCCCTCTTCGTCTTCTTCGATGTCGTCCTGGATGTCGTCGTCAGCCATGTTGGTCGTGGTCGCTCAATCGTCGTGTCGCCTGCGGACAACCCGTGCGAACGCAGGGTCGGTCCGGCGGAGCATACGCAACCGCATGCCGAGCGTCGGAGGGCAACCTTGTGACACCCGTCACAAGTCGGGTGCCGGGGCCCGTCGCGCCTCGGCACGGCGTTCGGATTCCAGGCGCTCCAGCTCAGGCGCCTCGGTGGTCATGAACGTCATCGCCTCGGCGAGGGCTCGGTGTCCCGCCTGCTCGGCGATGAGCCGATGCATGTCCAGCGCCACTCTGCGATACGACGGGTGCCCCTGCGGCGACGAGCGCAGCTCGAGCATGTGGAACGCCTCGCGCACGTTGAACTGCATGTTGTAGCGCATGCGGTACGCCATCGCGACGGCGTACGACGCCTGCTGGGGATACGAGTCGACGAGGTCGTCGTGCAACGCCGCCGACCGCTGCATCGTGTCGTCGAAGAGCTCGCCGACGCCCGCCTCCTCCACCAACTCCGGTCGGGTGTAGCCGTGGTTCGGGGTCAGCCGCTGCCACTCGATCGTGAGCATCCGGTGACGCTGCATGTCGCGGAACGCGCCGTAGTCACTCAACACGTCGAAGCGATAGAAGCTGCGCTCGAATGCCCGCCCCGGCTTGTGGCGGCGGTTCTTGCGGTCACCGATGTACGCCTTCAACAACGACACCCGTTCGTCGGCGCCGAATCCGCGCACTCGCTCCAGGATCTGTGACTCGGGCAGCGACGAATGCGAGTAGCAGATCGCGGCCAGAATGTGATCTTCGGCGTCGGGATCGAAGTCGACCAGCGTCACCTCGGGGCTCGGTTCGACCGGCGTGCCGCCCAACAGGTCGCTCACCAGCGCGCCCGTCGCGTCGCGGGTGTCGGCGAGATAGTCGCTCCACTCGCCGCCCCGTTCGGGGATGTCGACGCGGCGCAGGAAGCTCGGGATGACCTTGCGCAGCTCGTGCAACATCAAGTCGGCGTAGTCGCGGGCCTCGGGCAGCGGATGCGAGCGCATGCGCAGGAGCAGCGCCTCGAATGCCTGACCGGTCCCGTAGATGCCGACGTTCGACGTGGCAGCGGCCGGGAGCATCCCGCGCACCGCGTCGAGCGCCTTGGCCCGGGTGGCCGTGCGATACACGAACTCGCTGTCGTCCGGGCCGCGTTCGACGGTGGAGCGGACGTGATCGGTGACGAACTCCGCACACTGGCTGTACGCGTCGAAGATGCGGTCGAGATCGCCGACGTACCGTGTCCCGAGGGGTCCGGCCAGAATCGCCGGGTCGCGGTGGTACCGATAGCGACCACCGAGGCGGCTGTCGTACGCGATGTATCGCGTGCTCTGCTCGAGGTAGCTCATCAGCCGCCCCCACTCGAGCACCTTGGTCAGCAGGTTCGACGCCTGCTCGCAGGCGAGATGCACGCCGCCGAGTTGCGCAACGGAGTCGTCGCCGTAGTCGAAGAAGACCCGCTCGTAGAGTTGTTCGGCGCGGTCGAGACCGATCGTGGCGTCGATCGACTGGTCGCCGCGGATGTCGAGGTCACCGACGAACTCGTCGAGGAACAGTCGACGCAACGACTTCGGACTCCGGCTGTAGCGGGCGAACAGTGCGCCCTTGACGACCTCGGGCAGGTTGACCAACGCAAAGACCGGTCCATCGAGATTCGTGAAATACCGACGGAGAACGTCGGCTTCGTCCGAGGTGAACGACTCGGGCACGTACACAGCCACGGGTTCAGACTCTACGGTGCCCACACCGCTGCGCTGGTGATCGCGCGGCCCCCGTGACCAGGGGTCTCGCGAATCACGAGTGAACGACCGCGGCGTCGGGGCGCACCGCCACGGCGATCGAGCGCGCGGTGCCGATGCGGCGACCGTCGGCGAACACCTCCAGCTCGACGTCGAAATCGAAGGTCGCGGCACGCACCGACCGCGTCGAGATGGCCGGGTGCGGCAGATGTGTTGCGTTGCGCAGACGACGTCGCGACTCCCAGCGCTGACGAACGCTCATCGACGCCGCGACCTCGAACGCCTCGACCCGTCCGTCGTTCGGGTGCCCCCGCGGGGCGACGTCGAACTCACCGATGAACTCGGCGTTCATCACGGCGAGGACCGGTCCACGCCACGCCCCTCCGCGGCGTGTCGGCAAGCGTGCGACGACGTGCGCCACGGCGACCGCGGTCGGATCGTGGTCGAGCGACACGTCGACCAGGTCGACGGGGAACGCCATCAGCTCGTCGCGGTCGGCGACGGGTCGCGCCCCGAGGGTGCGGAACAGGTCACCACCCGTGGCCGCGACGGGCAGCTCGCTGTCGTCGGACAGCATCGCTGCCAGCGCCGAGTCGGAATCGGCAACCCGCAAGCCGGCGGGCCGCGGCACCGCCGAGCCCCAGCTGGCCCCCTTCGAGATGGTCATCCTCCTGCTGCTCCGTCGAGCACGACCCCGCGGCGGGCCCCGTCGACCGCCTCGGACGCAGCCCGGCGCACGGTGGGGTTCGGCGCAACCGTCGCGACTTGGCGCAACAGGTCGATCAGCTGCTTCATCGTCCGAACGAAATCACCGCCGGTCAACTCCTCCTCGTCGACGATCTCGGCGAAGCCCTCCCCTGCCACCCAGGCGTGCGCCACCGCTGCGAACGTCGGATCCGGCGCACGATGCTCGCCGAGACCGATCGACCGCTCACGGGCGCGCAGGTCTTCGCTGAGCGCTTCGAGCCGATGCCACCGGCCACGGACCTCCGTGGACGAGAACCACGGCGCAGCGGGCGGTTCGGGGCTGCGATGCTCGTAGACGACGCAGGAGACGATCGCCGCCAGGTCGGCAGCACCGAGACCGTCGAGGACCCCGCTGCGCAGCATCTCGGCGACCAGGAGATCGGTCTCGTGGAAGATCCCGGCCAGCATCTCGCCGTCGTCGGTGAGCGTCCATGCCGCCGTGTCGGCATATCCGTACGCATCGAGGAGTTCGAGGACTCGATCGAATTCCTGGCCGAGCGACTGGTTCTTGTCGTCGACACGCTCCTGGAGCCGCTCGATCTCGTGCACCAGACGATCGGCGCGACTCGCGGCGTCCAAACGCTGGCGCAGTTCGGGGTCGCGGGCCACGTCGAGCTCATCGGCGTGCAGACGACGCGGGCTCTGTCGGCGCGCAGCCGACGCCGTGCGGTCGGATCCGATCTTGGCGGTGCGCAGTCGCTTTGCGACGTCGCGTCGGTACCCCTTGCGCTGTGGCCCGAAGTTGGGCGGCAATTTGATGGTGCCCACGGGCTCGGGAAGATCGACGAGGTCCTCGCCGTCGATCTGGAGGACCTCCTCACCCTTCGTGATCGCCGTCAGCCGCACCCCGGCCTTGCGGTGCGCCGTGGCCACGACCGCAACGGGCCCGCGGAAGTTGCCCTTCGCGACGCGGATGATCGTGCCGGGTTTCAGCTTTGCCATCGCCCCGCGCATCTGCCCGGCCGATGCCTGTCGGCGCTCCTGGCGATCGGCGGACGCGGCGCGCTGGAGTTGTCGGTACTGGTCGATGTCGCCGAACGGACTCTCGGCCTCGAGCCGCTTCTCGGCGAGCGTCGCACGCTTGCGTTCGAGCCGCGCTTCGATCTGTACGACGTCGCGATCGGCTTGGAACTGCGCGAACGACAGGTTGAGGAGGCGGTGGGACTCCTCGGCTGTGTGCGTGCGGATCAGGTTCGCCGCCATGTTGTACGTCGGGCGGAAGACGGAACGCAGGTGGAACGACCCACTCGACGCCAGTTGCGCCGCTTCGTCGAAGCGCACCCACGGCGACCACAGCACGATCGCGTCGCCGGTCTCGTCGATCCCCCGCCGACCCGCCCGTCCCGTGAGCTGCGTGTACTGGCCCGGTGTCAGCTGCTCGTGATGGTCACCGGTGAACTTCGTGAGTTTTTCGATGACCACCGAGCGAGCCGGCATGTTGATGCCGACCGCCAACGTCTCGGTGGCGAAGACGACCTTGACCAGGCCCGCGATGAAACACGCCTCGACGACCTCCTTCATCGCCGGCACCATGCCGGCGTGGTGTGCCGCGATCCCGGCTTCGAGCTGGCGCACGAATCGGTCGTAGCCCAACACCTCGAGGTCGTCGGGGTCGAGTCCGGACAGCCGCTCGTCGACGATCGCTGGCGATCTGGGCCCGCTCGGTATCGGAGTTGAGGACGATCCCCGCGTCGACGCACGACTTGGCTGCTTCGTCGCACTGCGCACGACTGAAGATGAAGAAGATCGCCGGGAGCAACTTGCGGTCGTGGAGCAGTTCCACGGTGTCGATCCGTCCGGGTGTGGCGAGCCGTCGACCACCCGACGCCGACGAACGACGCGAGTCACCCCCTCGGCGATCGTCGCGTCGCGGTCGGCGACGCGCTGCGGACTCGTCGAGGCGGAGTGCGTCCCGGTTCACGCCGCCGCCGACGAACATGTCGAGCAGGTGCAGGCGGTGCTCGTCACGGTCCGCGACCAGGTACTTGTTGGACAGCTCCACGGGTCGTTGACGCTCCACCACGGCATCGGTCGGCCCGCGTACGGTGCCGATCCAGTCGGCCAGTTCCGCGACGTTGCTCACCGTTGCCGACAGCGCGATCAGGCGAATGTGATGCGGCAGGTGAATGATCACCTCCTCCCAGACCGGCCCGCGATAGGTGTCCTGCAGGAAGTGCACCTCGTCGACCACGACCGTTCCGAGGTCGCGCAAGTCGCGGCCGGCGTAGATCATGTTCCGCAGCACCTCGGTCGTCATGACGACGATCGGCGCGTCGCCGTTGATCGAGTTGTCACCGGTCAGGAGCCCCACGGCATCGTCGCCATGGATCTCGACGAGGTCGCGGTACTTCTGGTTCGAAAGCGCCTTGATCGGCGCGGTGTAGAACGAGCGCCGGCCGTCGACGCGGTCCGCCGCGATGCCGTACTCCGCGACGACCGTCTTTCCGCTCCCCGTCGGCGCAGCGACCACGACGTTGCGCCCGGCATCGAGCGCGTCGAAGGCCTCGGTCTGGAACCGATCGGGGGCGAACGGGAGCGCCGCGATCAGGTCGCTGCGGTCAGGACGGACGGTCACCGGTGGCTCAGGCCGCGACGCGAGCCCGTCGGCGTCCGACGATGTAGCCGATCAACACGGCGAGGAAGTACAGGACAATCATCGGGGTGGCGAGCATCACCAATGTGACCGGGTCACCCGATGGCGTGATCACCGCAGCCAGGGCGAAGATCGCAACGATCGCGTAGCGCCACGCCCCGAGCAGCACCCGCGGGGTGACGACATTGACGAGTTGGAGGAAGACCAGGAGCACCGGCAGCAGAAACCCCACTCCGAACGCGAAGATCATGAGTCCGACGAGGCTGATGTACTTCTCGATCCCGAAGACCTGATTGACGTTCTCGCCCGACCACGAGATCAGGAACTCGAGTGCCCGGCCGACGGTGAAGTAGGCCATCGCAGCGCCGGCACTGAACAGGACGACGGAGGAGAGCACGAACGGAATCGCGTACTTCTTCTCCTTCGCCTCGAGCGCCGGCACCACGAAGCGCCAGATCTGCCAGAGGATGACCGGAAGCGCCATGATGATCCCGCCGTACAGGCCGATCCGCATTCGGGCGGCGAACCCCTCGGTCGGGCTGAAGGCGTTCAGGCGCTGATCGGGTGGCGGACAGAACGACTCCGGCTTCGTGTCGCAGAGATCGTTGTAGGGCTGGGCGAGGAACGTCAGCACCTGGTCGTAGAACGCGATGATCAGCACCGCCCCGATGACGACGGCGAGTGTCGAGCGGATGATCCGTGTCCGCAGTTCCGCGAGATGCTCGGTGAGCGTCATCGTGTCCTGTTGCTCGGCGGTCGCGGTCATGCGCTCTCGTCCATCGGTGCCTCGTCGGCGTCGTCGGCGTCATCCACCGACGTGAGTCGCCCGACCGGCGCGGCGCCGGCGTCCGCGGCGACCCGGGTCTCGTCACTCGGGGTCTCATCACTCGGGTTCTCGTGACTCGGGTTCTCGTCACTCGGGGTCTCGTCGCCCGAGGCGACCGCGTCGACATCGGAGTCGGCATCGACGATCGGGTCGTCGATCGGGTCGTCGAACGGATCGTCGAAGTCGTCGGGGGCATCGTCGACGCTCGACGTGTCGGTGGGTTCGTCGTCGCCGTCGGTCGCGTCAGCTGCCGCTGCGAGCTCGGCATCGGCCCGGTCCGCCGCTGCAGCGGCCTCCGCGGCACGTTCCGCCTCCTGCGCGAACTTCTTGGGGTCCACCTGATCCTTGATCAGATCGGCCGTCTCACGCATCTCGCGCATCGGCTCGTCGATCGCCGACCTGAATTCGTCCTGGAAGCCGGTTCCGAGCTTGCGCAGCTCGGCGTAGGTCTGCATCGCCCGCTTGATCGCACCCGGCAGCTTCTCCGGCCCGAGCACCACCAAGGCAAGCAGCAAGATGAAGATGATCTCGCTGCCTTGCAGATTGAACACGCGAGCGAGTCTACGGCCATGGCATCATGATCTGGAATGCAGCAGCGGCTCCCGTCCCACCTCGATCCACCCCTCGCGTTCGCTCATCGCGGGGCTCGGGCCCACGCCCCCGAGAACACGATCGAGGCCTTCACGCTGGCACGACGGCTCGGTGCGACCGGGCTCGAGAGCGACGTCTGGGTGACCGCCGACGGCGTTGCGGTGCTCGATCACGACGGCGTCGTGCGGCGCGGAGTCCGGCGGATCCCGATCGCCAAGCTCTCCCGAACCGAGCTCCCCGAGCACATTCCGACGTTGTCGGAGTTCTACGACGAGTGCGGGAGCGACTTCGACTTCTCGCTCGACGTGAAGACGCCCGACGCGTACGGCGCCGTCGCAGAGGTCGTGCGAGAGCGTGCGGACCCGCGGCGCACGTGGCTGTGCGACCCCGACCTGGAACAGCTCGTCGAGCGGCGCGACGCACTCGCCGATTTCCGCCTCGTGCACTCGACACGTCTTGCGAAGCTCTCGGTGACCCCGGAGCTCCACGCGGCGAAGTTGGCGCAGCTCGGCATCGACGTCATGAACATGCACCACACCGATTGGAACGGCGGACTGGTCGTGTTGTTCCACCGGTTCGACGTGCTGGTGTTCAGCTGGGATCTGCAGTTCGACCACCAACTGGAAGATGCGTTGCGGATGGGCGTCGATGCGGTCTACAGCGACCATTCGGACACGATGATGGACGCCATGGCCCGCGAGGTCGGCCTCTCCGGGGCCTGAGTCGGGCGACGCTACAGCCAGCGCCAGTCGGCGCGCGGCCAGAACACCACGAACGCCCGACCGACCAGGTCGTCTTCTGCGATCGGGCCGAGTGCCCGGCTGTCCTGTGAACCGCTGCGGTTGTCGCCCATCACGAACACGTGGTCCGGCGGCACGGTCACGGGTTCGAAATCGCCACCGCACGTGGCCGAGACGACGTTCGGATCGAGGTACGGCTCCTCGAGCACCCGCGAGTCAGGAGCGCCGTCACCATCGGCATCGGGCGCATCCACCTCGGTGATCCGCACCTCACAGTTCGTCATCTCGATCGTCTCGCCCGGCAGTGCGATCACCCGCTTGATCAAGTCGCGCTCGGCGGCACCGTTGATCTGGTGCAGCACGACCACATCGCCCCGGTTCGGGTCGTGAAGCCGGTACGACAGCTTGTTGACGAACACCCGGTCGCCCGTGGTGAGTGTCGAATCCATCGACGAGCCGTCGACGACGAAATGGGCGAGGACGAACCCGCGTACGAGGAATGCCACCGTCAACGCCACTGCGACGACGATGATCCAGTCGACGAACGCACGCGCGCCCGAACCGGGTTCGTCGTCGTCGAAGCCGATCTCCTCGGGCTGTTCTGTGTCGGTCTCGAGCGTCACGGACCACTCACGCTACTTGGTGACTTCAGCGTCCGGCGGGCGCGGTCACAGCGTTTCGATGAGCCGCTCGACACGCTCGTCACGGCTCTTGAACGGGTCCTTGCACAACACCGTCCGCTGGGCCTGGTCGTTGAGCTTGAGATGCACCCAGTCGACCGTGTAGTCCCGCTTGCGTTCCTTTGCGCGCTTGACGAACTCACCACGGAGTCGAGCCCGCGTGGTCTGGGGTGGCGTGTCGATCGCGGTGTTGATGTCGGCATCGGTACAGATTCGCTCGATCATGCCCTTGTCCTGCAGCTTGTAGAACGGGCTGCGTGACCGACTGACGTCGTGGTACTGCAGGTCGAGGAGCTGGACGCGGGCGTGGCCGAGTGGCAGGTCGTGGCGCTCCCGGAACGCCTGGAGCAACTTGTACTTGATGACCCAGTCGACTTCGCGGTCGAGCTTCAGGGGATCGTTCTCGATCGTCTCGATGCAGTGCTGCCACATCTCGAGCGCCCGCTGCTCCATCGGCGGGAAGCCCTGTGCCTCGGCGTAGCGCAGCGCTCGGTCGAGGTATTCGCGCTGGATGTCGAGCGCGCTGACCTCGCGCCCGTTGGCGAGGCGGACCGTGCGTCGACAGGTGATGTCGTGGCTGATCTCGCGGATCGCGCGGATCGGGTTCTCGAGGGTCATGTCGCGCAGCACGACCTGAGGATCCTCGAGCATGCGCAGCATGCAGGCGGCGGCACCGACCTTGACGAACGCCGTGTACTCGCTCATGTTCGAGTCGCCCACGATCACGTGCAGTCGGCGGTACTTCTCGGCGTCGGCATGCGGTTCGTCGCGCGTGTTGATGATCGGTCGGCTGCGAGTGGTCGCCGACGACACGCCTTCCCAGATGTGCTCGGCGCGCTGCGCGATCGAGTACGTGGCGCCGCGAGCGGTCTGGAGCACCTTGCCGGCACCGGTGTAGATCTGTCGGCTGACCAGGAACGGGATGAGCACCTCGGCGTAGTGCCCGAGGTCGTCGTCACGGCTCGTGAGGTAGTTCTCGTGGCAGCCGTACGAGTTGCCGGCCGAGTCGGTGTTGTTCTTGAACAGGTAGATCGTCCCGCGGATCGACTCCTCGGCGAGGCGCTGCTCCGCCGATTCGACCAGTTGCTCCAGGATCCGCTCGCCGGCCTTGTCGTGTACGACGACGTCGTAGATCGAGTCACATTCTGGAGTGGCGTACTCGGGGTGTGATCCGACATCGAGATAGAGGCGGGCACCGTTCTGCAGGAACACGTTCGAACTGCGCCCCCACGACACGACCCGGCGGAACAGGTAGCGGGCAACCTCGTCGGGGCTGAGCCGGCGTTGCCCGCGCAGGGTGCAGGTCACGCCGTACTCGTTCTCGAGTCCGTAGATCCGTCGCTCCACGTCCGCAACCTAACCCGGGAGCGCGCCGCCTGCTCCAGCCAGCTCCCAGGTGGAGGGCACGCGCCTCGGTGGTATCCCGTCAGTGGACGCGAGCGCGGGGAACTGCGCGCTTGCCATCCCGACGCGGCGTCAGCGGCCAGACTGGGGAGCGATGACGATGCCGCGGTTCGATCCCCTGCAGACGGGGCGGTGGACGATCCGGCCGTTGCGCCCCGACGACGTCGACCCGCTGTGGACGCGACGCAACGATGCCGACACCGCCCTGATGCAGAACTGGGAGATCCCGTATCCGCGAGACGCGGCCAGATCGCTCGTGCGCACGATGGTCGACCTGGGTGGTGTTCCACCTGCCAACGGCTGGTTCCAGCTGGCCGTCGACGACGCGACCACGGGGACACCCGTCGGCGACCTCGCGCTTCGACTCACCTTCGACGGACGATGCGCCGAGATCGGCTACACGGTCGACGCCGGGGCCCGTGGTCAGCACGTCGCCACCGATGCGGCCGCCCGACTGACACGATGGCTGTTCGACACAGTCGGAGTCAGCCGAGTCGGCGCCGAGATGCACCCGGACAACCTCGCGTCCGCGCGTGTTGCCGAACGGATCGGCATGGTCTTCGAGGGCATGACGCTGCGTTCGTTCTGGGTCGGCGACGACAACAGCGACAACGTGCTCTACGGGATGACGCGCGAGATGTGGGCGCAGTGGACGAACCGCGTTCGCCACGAACCGACCGAGGTCCGCCTCGTCGAGGTCGACGGGCGCAACGTCGATGCGATCGTGGGACTCGAAATGCATCGGTCCCAGCACCGGCTGGCGCGCCCCGTCGCCGAGTGGTTCGCTGTCCTGCACGCGCCGGACCCGACCCGGCGCGCCGGCTCGACGACCGTGGCTACGCGCGATCGTCGCCGACGGCGAGATCGTGGGTGCGCTGCTCTTGTCGGTCCCCGACGAGGCAGATTCGACGGCGCACCTGTGGCGCATCATGGTCGATCGCCTCCACCAGAACCGGGGCATCGGTCGCGTGGTGCTCGACCTCGCGATCGAGCAGGCCCGGTTGTGGGACGCCGAGGCCGTCACGGTCAACTGGTGTGACCTCCCGGGAAACGCCGGGCCGATGTACCTCGACTACGGCTTCGTCCCGACGGGGACCGACGACGACGGCGAGATCGAGGCCCGACTCACGCTCTGACCGGCGTCGCGGGCGCCACCAGCGGCCACGGACGGTGACGCTCCTGCACGCAGGCGAGGTCGAACAGCAACTCGTCGTGATGGTGTTTCGCGAGCACCTGCAGCCCGACCGGGAGACCGCGAACCGTGCCCGCCGGGATCGACGCCGCGGGATTGCCGTAGACGTTCGAGATCACGGTGAGACCGCCCATCGCCACGAAGTCGGCGTTGCGTCGACCGAAGGCGTCGAGGAGCCGATTCGGCAGGCCGGTCGTGACGGCACTGGCGCCGCGTGTGGCTGCGAGCGCAGCGCGTAACGCCATCCGGCCCGCCGTCCCCGACAACGCCGACTCGATGGTGCTCCCCGACGGGTTGCTCGTCGTTGCATCGGCGGCGAACGCCGGCCCCGGATTGGTGGCGGAGATCACGAGGTCGACCTCGTCGAACATCGCCGCCATCTTCTCGTTGAGTTCGATTCGCAGCAGCTCGGCGCGTGCGGCGGTACGCAGGTTGTAGAGCGACTGGGAGAGCCGCACTCCGGTTGCGACTTCGTCGGTCATGTCGGCGGCACACGACGGCCACCGGTCCCCCAGCTCCGCGAGCAACGTCGAGGTGTTCCCCATCATCCAGTGCGAGATGAAGTTCGGGAGCTCGACGTCGACGTCGACGCGCTCGAGCCCGGCGTCGGCGATCAACAGGTCGGCCTGCCCGCGAACGTGATCCTCCACACCGTCGTCGAGCGTCACCCCGCCGAGGTTCGGGATGACCGCCACACGCAGCCCGCGCAGTTCGCGTTGTCCGAGCCCCGCCTCGAACCCGCCGTGTTTCGGCAGGCTGGTCGGATCGCGACTGTCGACTCCGCCGCACACGTCGAAGTAGCGAGCCGCGTCGCGTACCGACCGTGCGAGGTTGCCGAGCACGACGGTGTTCGGTCGGCTGTAGGCGTTCGGGCTGCGTGGGATCCGTCCGAACGTGCCCTTCATGCCGAGCAGTCCGGTGTACCCGGCCGGGATCCGGATCGATCCACCGCCGTCGCCACCGGTCGCCAGGCTGACCAGCCCGCCTGCCACGGCCGCCGCCGATCCGCCCGAGGAGCCTCCCGCTGTCCGTCCGTGCTGCCAGGGGTTGTGGGTGACCCCGTGCAGCTTGGTCACGCTGACGTTGAGACCGCCGAACTCGCTCGCCGTCGTGAGCCCGACCGGGACCGCTCCCCCGGCGAGCAACCGTTCGACGTGCACGGACGTGTGGTCGGCGAGGCGTTCCGCGAACACGAGCGACGCTTCGGTGTCAGGCCATCCTTCGAGCTGTTCGAGCTCCTTGATGCCGGTCGGGACACCGCCGAACGGCAATGCCACATCGGCTGCTCGAGCCGCCGAACGCGCCCGCTCGGCGTCGACGAACGCAAACGCGTTCAGCTCGGATGTCTCGATCGCTGCGAGGGTCGCATCGAGCTCTTCGAGGGGAGAGCGGGTTCCGGCCCGGAACTCGTCGACCAGGCCGCAGGCGTCGCCCGACCAGGGGGCGTCGCTCACGTCGCGGACAGCAGCGACTCGACCTCGGCCTCGGGAATCCGGTGGAAGCACCGTCGGCCGTTGCCACGCGACAGGGCGGCCACCTCGAGGTCCCCGGCAGGGATCTCGCGTTCCTCACCCGACAGGGCGTCGACACCGGCACGGACCGCAGCCGACAGATCCATCTCGTCAGCCCACTGCTCGGCGAGCCGCGTCCTGATCGACTCTGCGTCACCACCGATTGCGGCATAGTCCCGTTCGTCGACGACCGTGCCGTCGTACAGGATGTGGAACATCTGGTCGGCGGGACCGTCGAGGCCGACCTCGGCGACGAGGATCTCCACCTCCATCGGCTTCATCTCGTGGGTGAAGATGTTGCCCAGCATCTGCGCATAGCTGTTTGCGAGGCTGCGGGCGTCGACGTCGTCGCGCGAGTACTGGAACCCCTTGAGGTCGGCGGCGCGGATCCCGGCGACCCGCAGCTGATCGAACTCGTTGTACTTGCCGACGCCGGCGAAGGCGATGCGGTCGTAGATCTCGCTGACCTTGCGCAGTGTCTCCGAGGCGTTCTCCGCGACGATGACGATGCCTTCGGTGTAGCGCATGGCGGCGAGCGCTCGACCGCGGGCGATGCCCTTCCGCGCGTAGTCCGCGCGGTCTTTCATCATCTGCTCGGGAGCGACGTAGAACGGCATGCTCATCGCGACTCGCTCCTCTCGTTGACCTCGTCGATGATGCGGGCGTACCGCTCGGCCAGATCGGCGTCGTCGAGGCGTGCCCATCCGTCGACGTCGATCGCAGCCACGACCGGATAGATCCCGCGGAGCGCATCGGGTCCGCCGGTGGCGGAGTCAGCGTCGGCCGCTTCCCACAGCGAACGGGCAGCAAGATCGATCGCCTCGTCGCGGGTCAGGTCGCTGCGGTATCCCACCTTGATCACGGTGCTCGCGTGCAGGCTGCCCGACCCGGTCGCCACATGGTTGCGCTCCTCGTAGCGACCGCCGGTCGCATCGAAGTCCCACAGTCGGCCGGTCGCCCGGAGCAGGTCGTACCCCGCGAAGATCGGCACGACGACCATGCCCTGCATCGCAGCCGGCAGGTTGCCACGGACCATCGCCGAGAGCTGGTTGGCCTTGCCCTCCAGGCTGATCGACGAGCCCTCGACCTTCTCGTAGTGCTCGAGCTGGAGTTGGAACAGGCGCACCATCTCCATGGCGGGGCCGGCGGATCCGGCGATCGCCACCCCGCTGTGACGGTCGGCCTGGACGACCTTCTCCATCGTGCGATGGGAGATCAGGTTGCCGGCGGTCGCACGTCGGTCGCCGGCCATGACGACGCCACCGTCGTAGCGCAGCGCGACGCAGGTCGTGGCGTGCGGAACGCCGAGTGCATGGGCGTCGAACGCACCGGAGAGGGCGACGGGTTCGAGCCCGATGCGGCGGAGCAGATCGGGAAAGTTGGCGCCCGGATCTTCACCGGGCACGAAGAACGGCATCGCCACCGTTCACTCTCCGCCCTTCTGCACGTACGACTTCACGAAATCCTCGGCGTTGGTCTCGAGGACCTCGTCGATCTCGTCGAGCAGGTCGTCGAGTTCGGCCTTCAACTTGTCGCCGCTCTCGGTCACCGGCGGCACCGACTCGTCCACCGTCTCGCTCTCACGGTCGGTGGTGGGCTTCGACTTCTGCTGACGCTCTGCCATCGTGGCTCCTCAGTTGGTTTCGCCGAGCCGGTCCAACAGGATCCGGGCCGTGTCGCTCTCGTCGATCAACGTAGCAACGTGATCGGCGGTCCCGCGCAACGGTTCCATCATCGGGACGCGACGCAGCGGGTCCCGACCGATGTCGAAGACCAGCGAATCCCAGTTCGCCGCGACGATGTCGGCGGCGAACTTGTCGAGACACCGGCCGCGGAAGTACGCCCGCGTCGTGGTCGGCGGTTCGGTCATCGCGGCGAGGGCGTCGTCCGGGTCGACCAGCGTGTCGAGACCGGCGCGCAGCGCGAGGCACCGCTCGACACGCATGTCGTGATACTGCAGGTCGATCGCCTTGAGCTTCGGTGAGCCCGGCTCGAGGCCGTGTCGCTCCTGGAATCCCGTGACGAGGCGGTGCTTCGCCACCCAGTCGACCGCGTGGGCGACCGAATCGGGGTCGCGCTCGAGGCCGGTGAGGACCGCCTCCCAGCGCGCCAGCACGTCGACGCCGACCTCGGCACCCACCGAGTCGAGGCCGTGGGATTGCTCGTACTTGCATGCTCGCTCGAACAGGCCCCACTGGATCTCCAGCGCCGTGGCACGGCGGCCGTTGGCGAGCTGCACCGTCTGGGTGAGGGTCGGGTCGTGGCTGATCTGGCGAATCGCCGGCACGGGATGTGCCAGCACCCAATCGTCGCCGAGTTCGTCGTCCTCGATCATCGACAACACGATCGCCGTGGTGCCGACCTTGAGGTAGGTCGCCACTTCGCTCATGTTGGCGTCGCCGACGATCACGTGGAGCCGACGGTACTTCTGTGCGTCGGCGTGTGGCTCGTCGCGGGTGTTGACGATCGGGCGTTTGAGAGTGGTCTCCAGGCCGACCTCCTCTTCGAAGAAGTCGGCACGCTGGCTGAGCTGATAGGCGACGTCGTCGTTCGGGCGTCCGGGCTGCTCGCAGCCGACCTTGCCGGCGCCGGCAAACACCTGGCGCGTCACGAAGTGCGGGGTGATCTGGCGGGTCAGCCGCCCGAACGGCAGCTCGCGGGCAAGCAGGTAGTTCTCGTGGCAGCCGTAGCTGTTGCCCTTGCCGTCGGAGTTGTTCTTGTGGATGATGATTTCGGCACCGTCGGGCAGCATCGTGCGGGCGGCCACCATCGCGGAGCGGATGATCTCGTCGGCACCGCGGTCCCACACCACCGCCTCGCGTGCGTCGCGCACTTCGGGCGTGGAGATCTCGGGGTGTGCGTGGTCGACGTAGAAGCGTGCGCCGTTGGTCAGCACGGCGTTGACCAGCGTCGTTTCGACCTCGGGCGCCAGCGTCGGATCGAGGGAGAACCCGCGTGCGTCGTTGGTCGGCTGTTCGTCCTCGAAATCCCAGCCGACACGGGCGTGATCGGTGCGATTGCGTTCACGGGCGACCGCCGCGAGGTACGAGTTGATCAGCAGCGACGATGCCGACACCGGATTGTTGTCACCACCGCGGACGACGATCCCGTACTCGGTCTCGATCCCGCAGACCTTCGGCAGTGCCATGGGTGCGACGCTAGTCCGCCCGACCGGCCACGCCATCGCAGTGCCACCCTTCGGTCTCGTCGCGTTTCGTCCCGCGGAGCGGGCCGATGCGCGACGAGAACGGCATCAGATCGTGGAGAGCACCTCGAACGTGAGCCCGGCATGCTCGACGAGCGCCTCGATGAATGGGTCCCCGAGGGCCGTCGCCGGCGTCCAGAACCCACCGCCGACATCACGGTGCATCAACGTGGTGGCCGCTTCGGCGAGGATCTTCGCCGTCGATCCGTACCCCGGATCACGATCGCCCGTCACCTGCACGTCGATCGCATCGCCTGCCGCCGTCGTGCCGTGGAAGCGGAGGTCGTAGTACCCCTTCTCCTGGGCCTCGGGCGACGGACCCTCGCCCGGTTCGGGCAGCACCTTCCCGAGCAGTTTGCGCGTCGGACCGAACGCGGCGATTCCCATGAAACCGCCCATGCCGCCGCTCATCGCCAGCGCTTTCGCCCGACCGCTGATCCCGTCGCCCATCAGCATCGACTCGCCGTAGGTGAAGTCGTCACCCCACGGGTGTCCGAGCAGCGAGTGTGTCCGGAACACGACGCGGGTGTTGGTGGCCGCCATCACGAACGGGGCCAGCCAGGAGCGGTGGCCGTCGTCGTATTCGGGAAGCGTCACGTTGGGCTGATCGGGGCCGCTGCGGTCGCCCTCGACGGCGAGCGCATACGGGTTGGACAGCACGGAGCGCAGGCTCGGATCGGCCGACACTTCCTCCATCATGTTCATCATCGATGCGACCGTGCCACCGCTCGCCCCGCCCTTGGCGCCCTGCACACCCATGCTGATCGACGTACACGGCGCACCGAAGCGCTCGATCGACTGCTGCTGCAGGAACCACACGCCCATGTCGGACGGCACCGAGTCGAAGCCGCAGGCGTGCACGAGGCGGGCGCCGGTTTCCACTGCGCGGTCCTGGTGGCGATCGATCATCCGCTGCATCCACTGCGGTTCGCCGGTCAGGTCGACGTAGTCGATACCGGCCTCGGCAACGGCGGCGACCAGCTTCGAGCCGTACAGGGCGTAGGGGCCGACGGTCGAGATGACGAGATTGGTGTGGGCACACATCTCGGCGAGCGCATCGGCGTCGTCCGCGTCGACCGTGATGCGATCGACCTCGGCACCCGTTGCCGCCGCGACCTCGGCGAGCTTGCTCGCATTGCGGCCCGCCATCGCCCACGTGACGTCGCCATGGCTGCCGTGCCGGTCGACCATGTACTGCGTGAGGATCTGACCGACGAAGCTGGTCGCTCCGAACAGGACGATGTCGTGGGTCCGGGAAGTTCGTACCATGGGCGCGACCGTATCTCGGATCTCCGCACGAGTCGCCCGGCTGGTGGGCCGGGAGCGGACCGGTCCGACCCGGCGCGAACTAGAGGTACTGCCCGGTCGCGACGCGCTCGATGGCCTTGCCGCCGGCCACGTCGTCGTCGGTGTGCTCGGTGACGAGCGTGCGGATGAACACGATGCGTTCGCCCTTCTTGCCGGAGATCTTCGCCCAGTCGTCGGGGTTGGTCGTGTTCGGCAGGTCCTCGTGCTCCTTGTACTCCTGTTTGATCGAGTCGAGGAGGTCCTGGGTGATCACGCCGCGGGCTCCCCCGCCGATCACCCGCTTGATCGCGAGCTTCTTGGCGCGCCGCACGATGTTCTCGATCATCGCCCCCGACGCGAAGTCCTTGTAGTACAGGATCTCCTTGTCGCCGTTCTGGTAGGTGACCTCGAGGAAACGATTCGCTTCGTCGTCGCGGTACATCTCGGTCACGGTCTCGGCGATCATCTCGGGCACGTCGTAGCCGTCCCCGATCGGGATCTCGTCGGTGAGATAGTTGGCGAAGATCGACCGGGCTGCGTCGGCGTTCGGCCGCTCGATCTTGATCTTCACGTCGAGGCGACCGGGCCGCAGGATCGCCGGATCGATCAGGTCCTCACGGTTCGTCGCGCCGATCACGATCACGTTGGTGAGCCCTTCGACGCCGTCGATCTCCGCCAGCAACTGCGGGACGATCGTCGACTCCATGTCGGAGCTGATCCCCGAACCGCGAGTACGGAACATCGAGTCCATCTCGTCGAAGAACACGATCACCGGCCAGCCCTCGTCGCTCTTTTCGCGCGCCCGCTGGAACACGAGCCGGATCTGTCGCTCGGTCTCGCCGACGTACTTGTTGAGCAGCTCAGGGCCCTTGATGTTGATGAAGTAGCTGCGACCCTTGCCCTCGCCCACCTTCTCGGCGACCTTGTTCGCGAGCGAGTTCGCCACCGCCTTGGCGATCAACGTCTTGCCACAACCGGGTGGGCCGTACAGCAAGATCCCCTTGGGTGCCGGGAGCCGGTGCTCGGCGAACAGGTCCTGGTGCAGGAAGGGCAACTCGACGGCATCGGCGATCAGCTCGATCTGGTCGTCGAGGCCGCCGATGTCGGTGTAGGAGATGTCGGGCACCTCTTCGAGCAGCAGGTCCTCGACTTCCGGCCGAGCCAGCTTCTCCAGCAACAGGTTCGAGCGGGTGTCGAGACGAAGGTGATCGCCCGAGCGGATGATCGTGCCGCGCAACGAGTCGGCGAGTTCGCACACGCGTTCCTCGTCAGCCCGGCCCACGATGAGGGCGCGGACACCGTCGTCCATCACCTGGCGGACCGTGACCACCTCCCCCGTGCCGTCCGGCGTGCGGGCGAGCACGACGTTCAGGCTCTCGTTGAGGACGACCTCGGCCCCGCGGTCGAGGATCTCGTGATCGATGTCGGGGTGCAACGTGACGCGCATCTTGCGGCCCGACGTGAGCACGTCGATCGTGCCGTCGTCGTTCTTGCCGACGACGACGCCGTATGCCGACGGGGGTTGCGACAGCTTGTCGACCTCGTCGCGCAGCGTGCTGATGTGCTCGCGTGCCTCGCGCAAGGTGTAGGACAGCTTCTCGTTCTGGGCGACCGCTTTGGCCAGCTGCCCCTTCGTCTCGAGCAGCCGTTCCTCGAGCGAGCGGACCCGACGCGGCGCATCGGCGAGGCGCGCCCGCAGATGGTCGACTTCCTCGGTGAGTGTCTGGACCTGCTGGACGAGCTGGGCGTCGGTCGACATGGTCTCAAGGTACACCGCGAGCACGTGATCGTGTTTGCACGTGCTTCGCCGTGTAAACTCGTCACAGGCAGGAACCCCCCGCCACATTCCACGAAGGAGCCACCACTGACATGAAGGTCTGGATCGATCAGGATCTCTGCACCGGCGACGGTCTCTGCGAGGAGATCGCCCCCGACGTCTTCACGCTGCTCGACGACGGCCTTGCGTACGTCGTGGAAGGCGACAAGATCTTTGCGGAGGCCAAGGGCAACCCGCAGGGTGCCGAAGGTCTGGCGGAATTCCCCGACAGCCAGCTCGACGCCGTTGTCGAGTCGGCCGAGGAGTGCCCCGGCGAGTGCATCTACATCGAGCCCTGAGCGGCTCGCGCTGAACGAACGCACAGGGCCCCGGGCGAACCCCGGGGCCCTGTGCGTTTTCGGTATCCGCCGTCGGCCGGACCGTGGGTGGTCAGGCCTCCGACGCCGCCGTTTCGCGGACGACCAGCGGCTCCTCGGGCGGCTCGCCCTCGCTCAGACCGATCTTGTCGTGCAGCCGACGGAGGGGGCCGGGCGCCCACCAGTTCCAGTCGCCGGCGAGTTTCATCAGCGCCGGCACCAGGGTCGAGCGCACGATGAACGCGTCGACCAGCACTGCGATGGCCAAGCCGAGTCCGAACAACTTGATGAAGGTCACGCCCGAGGTGGCGAATGCGAAGAACGTGATCGACAGCAGCAGCGCCGCGGCGGTCACCAGCCGACCCGTGCGTTCCAGACCCGTTGCCACGGCGAGGTCGTTGTCGCCGGTGCGGTCGTACTCCTCCTTCATCCGTGACAGGAGGAACACCTCGTAGTCCATGCTGAGACCGAACGCCACGCAGAACATGAGGATCGGCATCGACGTGTCGGTCAATCCGGTGGCGGTGAAGCCGAGCAGGTCGGCACCGTTGCCTTCCTGGAACACCCACACGATGAAGCCGAACACGGCGGTCAGGCTGAGCGTGTTGAGCACGATCGCCTTCAACGGCACCAGCAGCGAACCGAACATCAAGAACAGCAGGACGAAGGTCGACACGACGATCATCGCACCGGCGATCGGCACCCGGGAGAAGATCGCCTCGTTCGAATCGACGAACGCCGCCGATGTTCCCCCGACGAGCACGGTCTCGAACGACGAGTCGACGGCGCGCACGTCGGCGATCATCGTCTCGGCCTCGGTCGAGATCGGTTCGACGGTGGGGACGACGTTGAACCAGGTGGCGTCGCCGCTCACCGATGCGGAGGGTGCGAATCGATCGAGCGTCGGATCGGCCGGCGCAACCAGGGTCCCGCCGGCGAATCGCCCAACCGAGCTGTCGACTCGGCCGACTCCGTCGATCGACGAAACCGCCGCGGCGTAGGCCGCAACCGCATCATCATCGACAGATCCCGAGGCGACGATCGCAAACGCGTCGCCCTCCGACGACGTGAAGTCGGTGCGCAGCACCTCGGACGCCTCACGAACGGCGGCGGACTCGGGAAGCACGCGGTCGTCGCCGGTTCCCCACTCGACGTTCAGGAACGGGAGACCGAGAGCGACGAGGAGCGTCACGCCCGCCACGGCAACCGGGATCGGTCGACGCATCACCGCGGTGGCCAAACGGTGCCATCCGCCCTCGCCGACCCGGGCGCTGCGCCGCTTGAAGACCCGACCAGCATCGACCTTCGGGCCGAGCACGGCGAGCAGCGCCGGCAGGAAGACGACCGAGATCAGCATCGCGACCAGCAGCACGCCGATCCCGCCGTAGGCGAACGAGCGCAGGAAGTAGAGCGGGAAGATCAGCAGCGCACTGAGCGAGATCGCAACGGTCATCGCGCTGAACGCCACCGTTCGTCCGGCGGTCTCGACCGTTCGGACGACGGCATCGTCGACCGTCCGGCCGCGGCCGAGTTCCTCGCGGAACCGGCTGACGATGAACAGCGAGTAGTCGATCGCAAGGCCCAGGCCGAGGGCGGTGACGAGGTTGATCGAGAAGATCGAGACGTCGGTGAAGAGGGTGATGACGTACAACACGAAGAAGGCACCGAACACCGAGATCATGCCGACCAACACCGGGAGGCCGGCGGCGACCGCACTGCCGAACACGACGAGCAACAGCAGCAGCGTCAGCGGAATCGCGATCGACTCGGCCCGGGCGAGATCACCTTCGATCGTTTCGCCGATCGCCGTGAACACCGCCTCGCGACCGGCGAGGTCGACACGAACACCGTCGCGCTCCAGTCCGTCGTAGTCGGCGAGCAGGGCCTCGACGTGCTCGGTGCGCTCCGCATCGTCGACCTCGCCCGGGAACCGCACGAGGATCAGGGCGCGGGTCCCGTCCTCGGATCGCAATGGCGGCGGAGCACCGAGCGACCAGTAGGACGCGACGTCGTCGGTCCCGGGCGCGGCGGCGAGTTCGGCGGTCAGCTCAGCTCCGGCCGCGGCGACGGCCGGATCGTCGACGCCGCCCGATTCGGCGGTGACGACGGCGACGAGATCGGCGCCCCCGGTGTCGAACTCGTCCTGCAGCAGATCGGCGGCGGCGACGGACTCCGAGTTCGGATCGTCGAATCCTCCGTTGGACAGTTGGCCGAAGACGCCGATGCCGAGGCCGATGGCGACGACGAGGCCGATCATCGTCATGGCGATGATCGATTTCCGGCGGCGGACGATGAGGTGGCCGAGGGCGGTGAACATGGCTGGGGCTCCGATTTCGTGTCGAGGACGGTGAGTGTGTGAACAGTTGTTACGTGTACGACCGTTAGCTAACAGCTGTACACCCACGTCTGTCAACTGCTAAGCTCGTGACCATGGCCACATCGACCGTCGATCCCGCTTCTGCCCCGCTCCGCTCCGGCTCCGGCCGAGCGTCAGCGGTATGCGCGGGGCGAGGGCGACAGACTCCGCAGCGACCTCATCGACGGCGGCCATCGAGCTCATGGCACAGCACGGCACCATCGAGGGGATCTCGTTGCGCGCGGTGGCCCGCCGAGCGGGCGTCTCTCCGACGGCCGTGTATCGCCATTTCGACGACCACCTCGACCTGCTCCGCGAGTCGGTCGTGGAGTGCTGGAAGCACTTCTACGAGGTCATGGTCGATGCGGCCAACAGCTCCGCCGACCCGTTCGTCGCGTTCCGGGCTGCCGGCGACTCGTACGTCGAGTTCGCCATGGAGCATCAGGGCCAGTACCGGGTCCTGTTCTCGAATCGGATCCATCTCGACATGAGCGAGGCCGAACTCCCCAACTCGATGACCCCGCCCGACGGCGTCAGCGACGCCGGGATGTCCGCGTTCCAGGTGCTGGTCGGACTCGTCTCGGCGATCCTCGAACGCAACGGCGACGACCGCGATCCGTTCTTCGTCGCCGTCCAGGTGCACACGTGGATCCACGGCATGGTCGATCTCGTCGGGTGCCATCCGGACGCGCCGTGGCCTGCGATGGAACCCCTGCTCGACGGATTGTCCAGCGCCCTCGGACTCGATCAGCGCTGAGCGACGCGGTCTCCGTCGACGTCAGCCGGGAACGACCAACGCGAGCCGACCGGTGCGATCACGATTCGGATCGCGCTCGGTTGCCGACACGTAGAGGTTGCCGTCGGCCGTTCGCACGAGATCGGTGAACCCCGGAAGCGTCTCGATCAGCAGCGGGTGCCGCGGTGCGCTGGAACGAGTCGTACGCCCAGACCTCGCCGGAACACCAATTGCCGTGCACGTACCAACCCTCGAGGGCGGGCACGGTCGAGCCGCGGACCATCAGCCCATCGATGATCGCATCGCAGCTCTCGGTGTCCTCGTGCGAATACGCCAGCACCGGCTGCGTGTGATCGGCGGGAGACTGATCGGCGTTGAACCGGTCGGGGCCCTCGAACGCGCTCCATCCGAAGTTCAGATTTCGGCCTGCGTCCCGGCCGTTCGTCGCGGGTGCGAAGTTGATCTCCTCCCAGCCACCCTGTCCCACATCGGCGATCCACATGTCCCCCGTCAACGCGTCGAAACTGAACGAGTACGGGTTGCGGAGCCCTCGCGCCCAGATCCGCGGGTCGGCACCGTTGAACTCGACCGCCGGGTTGTCCGCGGGAACCGTGTACGGCTGCTCACCGCTCGCCCGGGGATCGATCCGCAGGATCTTGCCGAGGGGGGACGAGTAATCGAGCGCCATGCGGGCCGTGTCCGCCACCGCCGATCCATCGCCGAACGACAGGTACAGGTACCCGTCGGGTCCGAACAGGAGCTGTCCGCCGTTGTGCGCCTGCGCGAACTGCTCCACGACGAACAGTTCCCGCTCCGACGCAGGGTCGAAGACCCCGTCCGGGCCGACGGCGAACTCGGACACGACCGAGTGGAAGTCGGCAGCGCGGCTGTAGTGGACGTAGGCGTGTTCGCCGGTGGCGTCGAACGCGAGACCGATCAGCCCTTCCTCACCGGCTGCACCCACCTGGTCGCCGATGTCGAGCACGACCTCCAGTTCGACGTCGTCGAGCTGTCCGTCCCGCACGTCGGCCGGCTTCGGCGGGTCGAATCGCACGACCTGGCCCTGTTGGGCGATCCCGTACAGATGTGGGTCGCCCGGACGCTCGGCGAGCGCAACCAACCACAGGTCAGTCGAGGCGAACGGGACGAACTCGACGTCGACGAGCCGGGCGCGCTGGGTGTAGGCCAGCGGTGAGTTGCCGGCACCGTCGTCGGGGAGATCGGCCGAACAGGCTCCGGTCAGCAACACGCCGGCGGCGACCAGCGAGGCCAACCTCCTCGTCGAGATCATCGAGCTCACCGATCGCCGCGGACTTCAGGCCGGCTCGTTCTTGCCGAGGAATCGGGCCACGCTCAAGAACCCCGTGTGCGCGACCATCCGATGATCGGGGCGCACCGCCTGGCCCTCCACGTGCCAGCCGCGGTGGAGCACCTCGATGGTTCGGCCGTCGATCCACTTGCCCTTGAGCGACTCGCGCACCTGTGCCGCCTGCGTGATCGACGGGGTGTACGCGAGGAGGATCCCCCCGGCGCGCAGCACCGTCTCGGCGTGCGGGACGACCTGCCACGGTTCGGGCAGATCGAGCACGACACGGTCGAACGGCCCGTGCGCCGGATCGATCCCCTCGTAGCTGCTCGCGATGTGCACGTCGTACCGCTCCAGTGCGGACTCGCCGAGGAACCCGCGCACGTTGGTCCGAGC
>CAVOHA010000010.1:0-173841 GCA_963695475.1 Ilumatobacteraceae bacterium | reverse complement strand
TCCGGCTGTAGCCAGATGGTGACCTGTTGCGGCTGGAGCGTCCCGGCAACCGTCTGCATGAGATCGGCTGTAAGTGTCTCAAGCTCTACCTCGTTGCGTGCACTTTGTGCAAAGCTTGCCAGGGCCTGCTGGGCATCATACTTCTTGCGAAAGAAGCGCCGGTCGATGAAGTTCTGCACCCAATTGCGCAGGGGCACGAACAGGGCGGCAATCATGAGTGTCGACACGACGACGGCTAAAGACGATTGCTCGCCCAGCGTCCGGCCGACGATGGTCTGTAGCACGATAATCGAGCCGAAATAGACCAAAGCCAACAGCGCCGTCAGAGCCGTGTAGACCAACGTCTTACGGAAGATGACGTCAATATCATAGAGTTGGTAGCGTAGGATGGCAATTGCAATGGCAACGGCAAAGCCCAGAATCGGTACGAGCAACACCAGTGATACGACCCTGCTCGTGGCAAATGCATTTGCTTCGGGGTCGGTGAGGAAGAAGACACCGGCGTAAATTGGCACAAAAAAGATCCCGGCCAACAGAAGCCACTTGATCTGTTGACGAACCGGGCTGCCAGAGCGACGATAGCGCACGACGAGCGATGTCACGCTGGCGATCAAGACCGTCACCAGCCCGATGCCCCAGCCGATGAGGAAGGGGCCGTTTACCACCGCGTCCGGTACCCAACCGATGGGATTGGGTAGTCGCCAATCGTAATTCATGGGACCAATTGTGGCGCCGAAGAAGGGTGAACAGAAGAGAAAGAAAAGAAAGAGCGCGAGAGCGAGCCAGTTGACCCAGTTCCAGCGAGATGACGGCGGATGTCCCGTCGGAAAGTGAAGCGGGATCAGGAAGATCGGGAAGATCAGCAGAGTCCACGAGACATTGTCGTACCAGAGCAGCAGCCAGAGTCCGCACGTGAGTTCCGAACACGATGTGATCAGGTACGGTTCTGTGGAAATGACGCTGGTCAAGGCCGGTACCATCAACAGCCAGCCGACCCGATTATCGGGCTGACACGCGATGATCAGGGCTGCTACTACACTGTAGACGACTGGCAGCAACCATAGCCAGCCGTACTTGTCGATGATGACACTCCACGCGGGATGAGCAGGCTGGCTGACATACCAAATGATGAGGTTGGCGGTCGCACCGGCAACACAAAGGCAACAGAGCAACCATGCAATCATCTTGGCGCGCTTGATCGTTCCGCCACGCACTGTTGTTAGGCTCATTCTGCCCCTCCTTCAGCCAGAGGGTCACCAACTCAGGTTGGACGGTCTGCTGCACGGCGCCGATGAGTGCACTGTTGATTTCATCCGGGTCAACCTGCGCACGGGTTACGCGGCTGAAGTCGGCCAGAGCTTGCTGGGCATCATACTTCTTGCGAAAGAAGCGCCGGTCGATGAAGTTCTGCACCCAATTGCGCAGGGGCACGAACAGGGCGGCAATCAGAAGCGTCGAAATGACGATGGTCAGCGAGGATTGCTCACTGAAAGTCCGACCAACAATCGTTTGCAGCGCAATGACCGAACCAAAGTAGACCAAAGCCAGCAATGTCGTCAGGATGGCATATGTCAGCGTCTTGCGGATGATGACGTCAATGTCGAAAAGGCGGTAGCGGAGGATGGCAATGGCCAGCGCGATGCCCATCACGCCAAAACCCAGTAGGCCGGTGGTATTGGCAAAGTCCGTCACCGGATCGGGCACATCGAAGAACACGGGAATATAGGTCACGAAAAAGAGTGCGAGTCCCACAATCACGCCACCCAGGCCCCAGCGCAGTTGGGCACGGCTGACTGCGTCCCGCATCGTCACTGCGTTGTAAATCAGGAGCACCAGTGCAATCAGAATGCTGATAGCCGTCCAGGCAAAGCCAAAGACATAGAACTCGGCCAGAAAGGCGCCGATGCCGATGATGCCGACGACATAGGGCAGATAGGCAATCCAGGGATGGCGCTGCAGAATCGGCACGGGTCGCGGAAAGACGAGGGCGAAGCGGATAAAAGCCGGCGGCAGCAGAATCGTGAAGGTCGCAAAAATGGACAGGACAAGGCTCATGCCTGCCAGCGGAAAAACATTATCCGGAACCATGGATGGATACAGCGTAACAAGATAGGTCGAGAAGATTGCGGCAGATAAGACCCACAAGGCACGCGCGGCCGGGACGTCCGGTCGCAGCCAAAAGGTCAGAAATCCCATGACGAGGAAGATAAACAAGCCCAGGAACGAGGCAATGGCAGCAGCTGTGATGCTGTCGGACTCCAAGAAGCGTCTCAGATTCCAGTTCGTCAGCTCTGCATCAATCTCCTGCTCGTGACCGGCCCGCAGGACGGTGTAGCGCATGCTATTGGCCGGCGTCCAGGCGTCTTTCAGCGACCAGAGGGCCGAGGTTATTCCGCCGGTAATCGGGATGCCTTCGACGGCCACCAGGTGATCGCCCGGCTGCAGGCCACTGGGTACGTCCATGATGTTCTCCGCATAGATATACCCGAACCCGTTGAATTCGTCCGGCTCGGCCGCCAGCCAACCGTCAGTCGGCAGCGCGAAGCGGTAGATCGTACTGCCCGCGGCGAAGGCGATCCAGAGCAGCATCAAAATCAGATGCAGCCAGGCGCCACGATCGAAGCGGCTGGCGGGAACTGGGCTGGTCGTCATGCGATCCTTAGCCTCGCGTGCAAAGACAATCGAGCGTTTGCCGATCAATTAACATCCGTACGGTCTGCGCATGGATGGCGCAATCCACCCAACTGATAGAGCCAGAATAGCCGATACGCGTCTGCGATTCGTTACGAGGGGCGTTACCCAGTATCAGCCCAGACGATCTTTTGGACAAGTGCCGATCAACAACCTGACTAATGCGACAGTCCACATTTTGTCTGACTCAATCCCGGTTGTGCTCTTTGATCCAGACGGCAAGCGTTGCCGGCCGCATCGTGTTCTGGATGATTGCGCTCATCTCACGCTGCAGCGCCTCGGGATCGACCTCATCACGGGCAATCGCGGCAAAAGCCTGGAGCGACTGCTCCGCGTCGTAGCGCTGGCGGAAAAAGCGCCGGTCTATCCCACTCTGCAGACGCAGGCGCAGCGGGCTGAAGAGCACCGCGATGACCAAGGTAGAGATGACGATGGCCAGGTTCGACTGCTGACCGGTCAGCGTCGTAAAGAGCCGCTGCAGCACGATGATGCTGCCGAAGTAGATCAAAGCCAGCAGCGCCGTTAATGAACCATAGACCAACGCACGGTTGACAACGACATCAATGTTCCAAAGCTTATAGCGTAGAATCGCGACCGTAATGGCTGCGGGCAAGATGAGGAGCAAAAATGCGTTGATGAAACTCCAGCCACCCACGTTGGCCAGCAGGCGGGGCGCGCCGGCCGGAATCGCCAGCGTGGTGCCGAAAATAAGAATCCACACAATCACCGCAACGACAACGGAGAGCACCCCGAAAACCACCCATTTTGTCTGCTGGCGCTCTACAAAGTTTGATGTCCGGACGTAGCGGTAGATCTGCAGGCTTGCGCCAAAGAGTAGGAGACCGACGAGGGCAACCTGTATAAGATACGTTACCTCCGTTGGCATCACCACAATGCGATTCGTGTCCAAGGACAACACGGACATAAGCAAGATGGTGACGATCATCGGGATGTAGGCCCAGCGGGGCGCAAAGCGACCATTGGGGATCAGGTAGAGGAACGCAACCGTGACGATTCCCCCCGAAAAGCCGATGACGAACGCAATCAAAAAGAGAAACGGCGCACTCCCGGACCAATCATTGTCGCCGGAGACGGTCATGACGGGTAAGACGATTAACGCCAGCGAGACGGTCAGCCCGAGCCAGCTGACAGCCTGACGCCAAAGAATCAGTCCAGCCAAAGCCCAGTAGACCAGCAGCAAAATGATCGGCGAGATGGTCATGGCGGTGGCGTACGCATGGGGCGTAAAGCCCCAGGACGAAAGCACATCCATCTCTGCCGCGCCGCATGCTGACGACCACCGTGGCGGTGCGCGGCGGGCGACTCGCCCGCCTGCCGGTCCGCACGACCGACACGATCCCGAAGGATCTGGTGATGCCCATGTGTGAGCGGCTCCGCTCGGTCGAGGTCGGCGCGCCGGTGTCGATGGGCGACGTCGTGCTCGCTGACGCGCTCGGCAGCGGTGTCGACGTGATCGCATCGCGCGACCTACCGGCCGACGGGACGACTGCGGTCCGCTCCTGAAGTTCGCGGCGATCCGTCGTTCAACGCTCACGACGGCACCGCTGGAGAGTCGAGGGGCCGCGGGCAGCGTTTCTCGCTCGGGCGGAGCGGAATGCCATCATCTCCCGATGCCCACGATCGCCGTGAACGACATCGACATCTGTTACGAGGACTTCGGCCCCGACGACGCGCCGCCACTGCTGCTCGTGATGGGGCTCGGAGCACAGATGACGCTGTGGAGCCCGGGCTTCATCTCCGAGTTGCTCGAGCGGGGGTTCCGGGTGATCCGGTTCGACAACCGTGACGTCGGCCTGTCGAGCAAGAGCGAGGGCGACCCGCCCAACGTGATGGCGATCTACGCCCAGTCGCTGGCCGGCCAGCCGGTCGAGGCGCCGTACTCGCTGTCGACGATGGCGGCCGACGCCGTCGGCCTGCTCGACGCACTCGACCTCCCCGCTGCGCACATCGTCGGGGCGTCGATGGGCGGGATGATCGTGCAGATGATGGCGATCGAACATCCCGATCGGGTGCTGTCGATGACGAGCATCATGTCGACGACGGGGGCGAGCGATGTCGGCCAACCCGATCCATCGGCGATCACCGCACTGCTGACACCGCCCCCGGCGGATCGCACCGGGGCGATCGAGGCGACCGTTGCGACGGCGCGGGTGATCTCGGGTTCGCTGTTCGACGAGGACGAGGCGCGGCTCGCGTGCGACCGAGGCCTACGACCGCTGTTTCCACCCGGCGGGCCCGGCGTTCCAGATCGCAGCCATCGCCGCGACCGGCGACCGCACCGAGCGGCTGCGCGAGGTGGAGCTGCCGACGCTGGTGATCCACGGCCGCGAGGACCCGCTGGTCACGCTGTCGGGAGGCGAGGCGACCGCAGCTGCCGTGCCGGGCGCCGACCTGCTGGTGCTCGGCCGGATGGGCCACGACACTCCCCCGCGCTACTGGTCCCAGATGGCCGACGCCATCTTCGGCGTTGCGGTGCGCGCCGAGACCGACTGACCACCGGGCCGGTCGATGCTGCCCGGCGCTCTCGCGCCGCGGCGCATCCATCTCTCCCGACGACCTCGGGACGAAGTCCCCTGTCCTCACCGTGTGCACCGCGCGCAGATGGGAGGAAACGAGCGACAGGTCCGGACACCGGACGCGAACGAGGACGCCATGGAACGAATGAGCCCACTCGACGCCATGTTCCTCCATGTCGAGGACGGCGTCAGCCACATGCACATTGCGTCGTGCGCCATCATGGAGGGGCCGCCACCCGACGTACGACGACTTCGTCGAGTTGGTGCGCAGCAAGTTGCCGCAGATCCCTCGCTACCGCCAGCGCGTCCGCTTCGTGCCCGGCGGTCTGGGCCGGCCGGTCTGGGCCGACGATCCGCACTTCCGCCTCGACTACCACGTTCGCCACACCGCCCTGCCGCCGCCCGGTGGCGTCGACGACTTGCGCACCCTGATGGGGCGGTTGATGTCGCAGGAACTCGACCGGAACCGGCCGCTGTGGGAGACGTGGATGGTCGAGGGGCTCGAGGACGGCACGTGGGCGCTGGTGTCGAAGGTGCACCACTGCATGGTCGACGGGATCTCCGGGACCGACCTGATGGCGGTCGTGCTCGACACCGAACCCGATGCCGAGGCGGTGCCGATCGTGGAGTGGACCCCGGAGCCCGAACCGACCGACCGCGAGCTGCTCGCGGGGTCGCTGGTCGACACCGTGACGACGCCGGCGGAGATGGTGCGGTGGGTGCGGGCGATGGGGCGTCACCCACGGCGTCTCGCCGGCGAGGCCGTCGAACTCGTCGCCGGCGCCCGCTCGCTCGGCGACCACCTGCGGCCGAACGTGGAGCTGCCGATCGAGGGGTCGATCGGGCCGCACCGTCGTTGGGCGTGGGCCCGTACGACCCTCGACGAGATCAAGCAGGTGCGATCGGTGCTCGGCGGCACGGTCAACGACGTCGTGCTGACGGCGATCACCCGCGGGTTTCGGGATCTGCTGCTCGGTCGGGGCGAGGACCTCGACGGCGTGGTCGTGCGGACGTTGGTGCCGGTGTCGCTGCGCTCGCGCGAGGACCACTCGTTGAACAACCAGGTGTCGGCGATGATCGCCGAGTTGCCGGTGGGCATCGAGGACCCCGTCGAACGGCTGACCTCGATCCGCGAGCAGATGCAGGAGCTCAAGGAGTCGCATCAGGCAGTGGCGGGCAACGCGTTGACCGGTCTGGCGGATTTCGCCCCGCCGGTCCTGCTCGGGCTGGGGTTGCGCACGGCGACCGCCGTGCTGCGCCGGGCGCCGCAGCGATCGGTGAACACGGTCACGACCAATGTGCCGGGCCCGCAGCAGCCGCTCTACGCGTGCGGTCGCGAGATGCTCGAGTACTTCCCGTTCGTGCCGGTGAGCCACGGGGTGCGCACCGGCGTGGCGATCCTGTCGTACAACCGCAAGGTGAGCTTCGGCGTCACCGGCGACTGGGACTCGATGCCCGACATCGAGGTGCTCGCCGAGGGCATCGAAGCGGGCATGGCCGAACTCCTCGCGGTCGACGTCGCACCCTCCTGACGAATCGTTCAGCGGGTTCAGAACGAGCAGCTCGAGCCGGATCGCGCCCCACACCACGTGCCACAGGGCGTAGTAGGCGAGCCGGAAGCCGAGCATCCAGGCGAAGCCGAATCGCCAGAAGATCCAGACCTGGACCACCCCGAACACCGTCAGATGGACGGCACTGAAGATCGACGTGCCGATCGACGTGGCGTACGCCGCCTGGAGCACGGCCTCGATGAGTGCAACCGGGATCGCGATCCGCCAGAAGGTGAGGTCGAGCCCGGTCGGCTCCCCGAGCAGGGCGACGAACGCGGCGATCGGGACGACGTGCAGGGCGCACTCGACGAACACGGCGATCGCCGGGTAGAACCGCAGCGCGTCGGGCACGGCCACGTTCGTGTCCTCCGGGAAGCGAAACACGAGGTCGGCGCCGATCGCCACCGCGGCGAGCACGGGCACCGCCCTGGCGATGATCGACAACGCGTCCCTCGATGTTCCGGGGCCGAGCATCGCGAAGTCCGAGTTGCCCTGGAGATACGCCATCGCGATGGCACCGGCCAACGTGGCCAGCAGCATCACCCCGATCGGGTTCAGCGCGCCGAAGAAGCGTTCGAACACCGACCGATCGACGGCCGTCTGCCACGCCGTGAGGACCACCGCGCCGACGGAGAGCACCAGGAACGGGCTGATTCCCGCCCACTCGAGTCTCGGTGACATGCCACCAACGTGCGCCGCGCACGCATTCCGTCGCCAGGGGCGAAAGGCCGAGCCGGCGCTCGGCACGGCGTCAGCGAACCGCGACCGACAGGCGGTGGAAGGCGGCTGCGAAGCCGTCGACGATCTGGTCGTGGTCGGGCACCAGGTCGGCGTCGCAGGCGATTCCGACGAACACGTTGCCGTCGTAGCTGTAGATCGTGAACGACATCGACTGGTTGCCCGAGAGCGGAGCCCAGCCGACCATCCCCTCGACCCGACATCCGGCCACGTAGACCGGGATCGGCGGACCGGGGACGTTGGTGAGCACACCGACGGCCCGATTCGCGAGCAGGTCGACGCTCGCCCGATAGAGGACGTCGCTGAACCCGGAGATCAGTTCCTGCAGGCGGAACGCCAGGCCCGCTTCGTGGCCGCTCTTGATCCGGCCCATTCGATGTTTGACGACGTCGAGAACGGCGAGCGGGTCGGCCGTGTCGGTGGGGAGCTCGAGCTGGACGACGGCGAAGTTGTTGCCGAGCTCCTCGGGCAGGGTGACGTCGAGCGGGGCGAGGTTGACCGGGATCATCCAGTTCACCGAGGCGCAGCTGCTGTCGTGCGCGTCGAGGTACGTGTGGAGCGTGCCGGCCACGCAGGTGACGAGGACGTCGTTCACGGTGGCCCCGTGGGCGTGGGCGACGTCCTTCACCGCCGCCAGTGGGAGCGGTTCCGACCAGGCCACCACCTTGCGCGTGCCGACCGGGCCGGTCCAGATCGTCGGGTCGTTGCGGGTGCCGAGCAACAGCTTCCGGGCGAAGTCGATGTCACCCGGACTCGACGAGAGCAGGTCGACGATCGGGCCCTCGCCCGGCACGCGTGGGCGGAGCGCACGCTGCAACCGCACCGCGGTCGTCTCGGCTGCTGCGATGGCCTCCTGGGTTGCGCCATGGGCGGCGCCGACCGGGTTGGTGAGCGAGGCGGTGGCGCGCCCGATGGAACGGCTGGTTGCACCGGTGACGTCGCCGACCGTGTCCCCCACGGCTTGGAGGCCGGCCCGGGCGGTGCCGACCGGATCGGTGAGCGCGTGGCCGACCGTGTTCCCCAACTCCTTCGTCAGATCGACCAGCTCGCTCGCGACCGCCCCGACCCCGTCGCGGACACGCTCGGGGAGCGGCCGATCGGGCTCGGTCGGTTGCGTCGAGCCGCTCGTCGGCGCGGCCAGGATCGGCCCGCCCTCCGGTGACGCATCGAAGAGGCTCATGGCCAGTTGGACCATCCGGATGCCGTCGGCGATCGCGTGGTGGGTGCGCGTGAGGACGGCGCTGCCACCCTTGAAACCGTCGATCAGGAACATCGTCCACAGCGGACGGTCCCGATCGAGCGGTTCGGTCCGCTGCGAGGCGATGAACTCCTGGAGTTCGGCATCACCACCCGGTGCCGGCAGCTCGATGTGCTCGAAGTGCTCGTCGAAGGAGTCCGTGGTGCACTCCTCCCAGTGCCAGCCGTCGTCGTCGTGCACGGCCCGACTGCGGAACACGCGGTAGCGATCCCACAGGCGCTCCTTCGCCGTGGGCGTGAAGCGGTCCCAGTCGATCGGTTCGGCGGTCCACATCAGTGCGTCGACGACCATCAGGTTCGAGGGGCGGTCCATCTCCAACCACAGTGCGTCCTGGACGCCCATCGGCTGTCGTTCGCTCGTCTTGCTCATCTCGCTCCTCGCCTCCGCTCGTCCCGGTGTCGACGCGTGTCCGAGGCGTCGAACCGATGGTCGTCGTCGGTCGTCCGTCGGACGCGCTCCACCATTTCGAGTCGGGCTCACGTTCATGCGTCCATCGTCCTCGCGCGTGCGGTCGGACAACAGGGGCGAAGGTCGCACATCCGTGGGGCTGCAGCACCCTCGTCGACAGGCCCGTGCGGCGGGCCGATCAGCCCTTCCGTGCCTCTGCGACACGACGATGCTGGTGCTGTGATGCCCGCCCAGTGGTATGGCTTCCGGGGTGGGCGCCGGCTGCGCGACGGTCAGTGCGACGCCGGGAACCAGGAGCTGAGGTGGTGGGACAGCGTGGTGACCGCCGCCGCATCGAGGACGGGTGTCGACTGGATGGCTTCGACGAGCGCCGTCGCCCACCCGATCCGCACGTCGTCGATGATGAACAGGGCAGAGCGCAGACCCCAGTCTGCGTTGGTGAAGCAGAGGCACCGATGGATCGGGACCGCCCCGAAGCCGATCGGTTCGACTGCGAGTCGGACAGCGTCGGCCTGCCACCCCATCGCGTACACGAGCTGGGTCCGGTCGCGGTTGCCGACGAACAGCCGCTCGTCCTTTGCTCGCAGCTCGTTCCTCGTTCGCCGCTCTGTTCTTCCTCGCCGCGCTTTCCTGGTTCGCCGCTCGGCGACGTCTCGACGCTCGACCCTGCCCCAATCGTCGTTTCGATCGATGATCCAGATGCCGGTCGGGGCAACCACGAGATGATCGATGCTGCCTCTGCTCAACGGAGCCCTGCGTGCGTGGAGCACCGTGGCGGTGCCGTGGAGGTCACGGTCGAGTTGGCCGGCGAGACGACGCTCACAGGCGGCCACCTTCGAACGCGCTGCGGTCTGTGACTCGTCGGGGCCCGTCTCGGCGGCCCCGGCAGGTCGACAATCGACGCACGTCACCGAGCCTGCGGTGCTGTCCCACCACGCCTCGGTCTCGGGTGGGAGGGGCGCGGCACACGCGATACACGTGTCGGGCCGCGGGATTGCCATCAGCTTCGTTGCCACGTGGATGATTCGGCCTCGGCATACCGCGACTTGAATCGTCGGGCGTCTGGACCTGCGACGATGCGGTGCGGGTGGCGACATGGAATCCATCCAGGTGCCAAGGCAAATGAACGCCCGATCAGCGCGTAGATTTCGTCAGAGGTGAACGGCGAGTCGCCGACGACCTTGCGGTTGTAGAGCGGGTCGTATTTGCCTCGTCCGGGGGTCGGTCACGGAGGCAGCCGAGGCCGTCGAGTGCTGCGGCCTTGGCCATGCTCGGGTCGAGGTCGGTTGCCGACGAGAGTGGCGGCGGCGCTTCCCCAGCGGGCAACGACATCGACTGGATCGAGGCATGCACCTCACCGAGCCGAACGATCGCACGTGATCTCAGGTCCGGTGACGAAGCATCAGGTGGCGGGTCGGTCGAGACCGCCTCTCATCTGCCAAACCGATCTCAGACCGAGCGGAGGCTCTTGAGCTTCAGCCACCCGTAGGCGCTTGCGGCCACGAAGAGGACGACGGCGATGAGGGTGAGCCACAGCAGTCCCTTGATGACGGCGCCGAGGATCCCGAGCAGCAGGAGAAGGACGAGGATGATCACGAAGGCGGTCATGGGGTTCGGTGTGCCCCGGGCTCAACGATTCCAACCACCTGATGGCTTGTACTGAGGTATTGGAGTCGGTAGGCCGGATGGGGTGACCGCTAGGTTCTGGGCGATGCCTGGATCGGCGATCGAGTTTCGCGAGACGGTGCGTGCCTTCTCCGACGAACTTGTCGCCCTGCAGCAGCCGATCAGGATCCTCGACTCGGTCGCGTGGGGCGACGACGTCGCCGCCGACTTCTTCGCCGCCGGCTGCCGCCGACAACCGACCGTCGATGCGGACTACTACGTCACACGGCGGCCGTTGAGTTTCGAACCCGACGAGGTGCGCGCCGGGTTCAAAGATCTTCGCGCTCGGATCTCGCGTCGGCTGGGGAGTGCGCCGATCGCAAGCCTCCTCGTCGGTCGGATCGACGAGTACCTGCGGGTGATCGACCTGCTCCAAGCCCGCGGCACGCCGGCCTTCAGCACGATCGCTTCGGAGCTGTACGGCAGCGTCGACGACGAGCTGCATCCGGGCGGTCCGACCCTGGCGAACCTCGGCCTGCTGATGGACGACGCGCTGACCAGCATCGACCTCGGCGCGTGGGAACCACCCGAGGACCATTCGTACACGGCCGACGCCGGCGTCGTCATCCTCGGCGAGCGGCTGGCGCCGGTGTGCGGCGACGAGTTGCGGGTGATCATCGACGACGGGATCATTGCCGACGCGGCCGCCGGCGGCGACTACATCAAGCTCCGAGCGGACGCCATGTTCTCGGCTCGCGACCTGCGGGTGCTCGAGGTCCACGAGGGGTGGGTCCACGTCGCCACGACGCTCAACGGTCGTCACCAGCCGTGGTGCACGTTCCTCGGGAAAGGCACCCCGTCGACCACGTCGACGCAGGAGGGGCTCGCCGTGTTCACCGAGATCACGACCATGTCCTCGACGCCCGATCGGCTGCGCAAGGTGACGCGACGGATCCTGGCGATCAAGATGGCCGCCGAGGGCGGCACGTTCCTCGACGTCTACCGCTGGTTCCTCGACGAAGGCATGTCGACGGCTGACGCGTGGGCGTCCTCGGTGCGGGTGTTCCGCGGGAGCACCCCTGAGGACGGGCCATTCACCAAGGACCTGGTGTACACACGCGGGTTCCTGGAGGTCTACGACTTCATGCGGCTCGCCGTGCGGCGCGGTTTGCTCGACCGGCTGCCGCTGCTGTTCGCCGGCAAGCTCGCCGTGCGCGAGCTCGGGGTGCTGGCCCGGTTGGTCGAGGAGGGTCTCCTCGAACCGCCACCGAGGCTGCCGCCACACGTCGCCGACATCAGCGCCCTCGCGTCATGGATGGCGTACTCCAATCTGCTGAACCGGATCGATCTGGACCAGATGGAAACCCACCTCAGCGCGGCCCTCGACTGAAGGTCGCTCGGCATGTGCGCTCGTCGTCGTCGTGGCGAACGCGAACCCGGCAAAACCCCAGCGTGTGGTGCAGAAACAACTCTGAGGTACCCCTGTGCTTCAATAGACAGTATGTACCGACAGGCGTTCGCCGAGTGTGCGGAGGAGCTGGCCGAACGTGCCGACCCCACACCCGCCGTCGACGCCGCCACTCGTGCGATGCGACGCCTGCGTGCCGAACAGCTCGACGAAGTCGACGCCGTGGTGAACGGCGGGTCGTTCTACGCCAAGGGGTTCCGGTCACCGACCGACTGGCTCGTGGTCACCACCCGTGAAGGTGTGGGTTTCTGCAAGCTCACCCTGCACCTCGCCGACCGGATCCAACGCATGCCGATCGTCAAGTCAGCGTTCGCTTCCGGCGTGCTCGCGGAGTCGTCACTCAGGTTGCTCGCGGAGGCGTGGTCGGAGTCGGTCGCCGACGTGTTCGCACGCGACGAGGAGATGCTGTGCGGGTGGGCGACGTCGATGCCCCACGCCGACTTCAAACTCGTCCTCGACACATGGCGCATGCACGCCGACCCCGACCGCGAAGCATCCACCGCCCAGGAGCAGTTCGACAAGCGGGCGCTGCACCTCGCCAAGCTGATGGACGGGGTCGGCGTCATCGATGGCGTCCTCGACCCGGAGGGCCTGGCGTTGCTCCGAGAAGCGATCCGCTTGTACTCGCAGCCCGCCGACGGCGAAACCCGCTCCGCCGCCCAACGCCGCGCCGACGCGTTGGTCACCATCGCTCGGATCGCCATCGAGAACCACCAACCCGTGGCAGGCAAGAAGCGCCGCAAGCCCAAGGTCGTCGCCACGATCGCCTACGACGACCTGACCTCCAAATGGCACGCCGAACAGAACCCCGACACGACCACCCCCGACGACACCGCCGCCGCCGATGACGGTACGGGTGCTGACGACAGCGACGTCTGCGAGTCAGGTGACGAAGCGACGCCACGACCGGTCGGTGGATCACTCGACACCGACACCGACCGCACCATCGTCTCCTCCGACACCGTGCGCCGCATGGCATGCGACTGCAACATCCACCGCTACATCACCAACCCACTCGGCACCGTCATCGACTACGGACGCACGCAACGAGTCGTCAGCGACTCCTTGTTCGACACGCTGATCATCCGCGACCACGGCTGCCGGTGGCCCGGCTGCAACATCCCCGCCGGCGGATGCGACGCCCACCACGCACAACACTGGTTGGATCTGGGCGAAACCGAACCCGACAACCTCGTGCTCCTGTGCTGGTTCCACCACCACCTCCTCCACGAACAGCACTGGAGTATCGAGCCCCTCGGGGGCGGTCACTTCAACCTGAATGATCCGCACGGCGGCGCACAACTGCTGCGCCCGCCCCTGGTCGGCGCCGCCCTCCCGACCCTTCGATTGACGCAACCAGAGTTGCCGGACCTGCGATGAGCCCTGCACCGCCCCCGCCGTCCCCAGGGATCCGGGCCGATTCGGGTTGCGCGAGAATGTTGGCGTGCTCGATCACCTTTCCATCCAGTGCGCAGACATCGACGCCAGCGCAGCGTTCTACGACACGACACTCGCAACGATCGGCGGCCAGCGGATCATGGACTTCGGCGAGGTCATCGGATACGGCGTTCCGCCGATGCCCGACTTCTGGATCGGCAAGCAGACGACCGGGGATGGCTTCCGGGAGTCCCACATCGCATTCAACGCTCCCAGCCGAGCCGGGGTGGACGCGTTCTTCGAGGCAGCCAAGGACGCCGGCGCCGAAGTGCTCCACCCACCGCGACTGTGGCCGGAGTACCACCCCAACTACTACGGGGCGTTCGTGAGAGACCCCGACGGCAACAACGTCGAGGCGGTGTGCCACCTCGCCGAGTAGCCCGGGTCCTCAGGCGATGTCGAGGATCACCTTGCCGGCGTGTCCGGCGAGCAGCGTCTCGAACGCTGCCTCGTAGTCGTCGAGCGGGAAGCGGTGGCTGATGATCGGGTCGATGTGCAGGCCCGAGTCGAGCATCGCCACCGCCTTGTACCACGTGTCGAACATCTCGCGGCCGTAGATCCCCTTGATCGTCAGCCCCTTGAGGATCGCCTGGTTCAGATCGACCTCGGCGGGATGCGCGAACAGACCGAGCAGCGCCACCTTCGCGCCGTGGTTCGAATGCTCGAGGATGTCGGCCACCGCATGGGGGCTGCCGGACATCTCGAGCGCGACGTCGAAGCCCTCGGTCATCTCGAGCTCGTCCATCGCCGCCCGCAATGCCCCCGTGTCGGCGACGACGGCGCGCGTCGCACCCATCTCCAAAGCGGTGGCGAGGCGGCCTTCCTCGATGTCGGTGATGACGATGTGGCGTGCGCCGGCGTGGCGCGACACCGCGCACGCCATCTGGCCGATCGGGCCGGCGCCGGTGATCAGCACGTCCTCGCCGACGAGGTCGAACGACAGGGCCGTGTGCACCGCATTGCCGAGCGGATCGAGAATCGCGGCGATGGCGTCGGGCACCGAGTCGGGAACCGGATACGCGTTGCGCGCCGGGATCACGACGTACTCCGCGAAGCCGCCATCGCGTTGGATTCCCACGCCGATCGTCGATCGGCACAGGTGTCCGTCGCCGGCCCGGCAGTTGCGGCAGTGCCCGCACACGATGTGGCCCTCGCCGGCGACCCGGGTTCCGGGCTCGATGTCGTCGACCTGTGCACCGACGGCCTCGACGACGCCGACGAACTCGTGGCCCACCACGACGGGCGGGTGCATGTTCTCCTGGGCCCACTCGTCCCAGTTGTAGATGTGCAGATCGGTGCCGCAGATCGCCGCGTGGGTCACCCTGATCAGCACGTCCGTCGAACCGGGCACCGGCTGCGGAACGTCCTCCAGCACGAGCCCCCGTTCCGGGCGGGCCTTCACCAGGGCTTTCACGATGCGGCTCCGATGACGCCCAGCTCGGTTCCGACATCGACGAACGCGGCGACGGCGCGGTCGATGTCGTCGGAGGAGTGCGCGGCGTTCATCTGCGTGCGAATCCTCGCGGTGCCGTGCGGAACGACGGGGAACGAGAACGCGGTGACGTAGATGCCGCGATCGAGCAGCCGCGCCGCCATGTCGCCGGCGAGCGTTGCGTCGCCGATCATCACGGGGATGATCGGATGTCCTTCGCCCGACAGCGTGAAGCCGGCGGCCGTCATCGCCGCACGGAAGCGAGCCGCATTGTCGACGAGCCGGGCGCGCAGGGCGTCGCCGTCGGCGACCAGCCGCAGCGCCTGTCGCGCCCCACCGAGCAGCGCCGGAGCGAGCGCGTTGGAGAACAGGTACGGCCGCGCCCGTTGGCGGAGCAGGTCGACGATGTTCTGGCGGGCGGCCACGAAGCCGCCCATCCCGCCGCCGACGGCCTTGCCGAGCGTGCTCGTCACGATGTCGACGCGGTCGGCGACGCCGTGCAGCGCCGGCGTGCCCCGGCCGCCCGGCCCGATGAAGCCGGTCGCATGGCAGTCGTCGACCATCACGAGCGCCTCGTACCGGTCGGCCAACTCGCAGATGCCGGCGACGTCCGCGACGTACCCGTCCATCGAGAACACGCCGTCGGTGACGATCAGGATGTGGCGCGCCCCGGCAGCACGGGCCTGCTGCAACTGCGCCTCCAGGTCGCCGAGGTCGCGCGTCGCGAAGCGGTAGCGCTGCGCCTTGCACAACCGCACGCCATCGATGATCGACGCGTGGTTCAACGAGTCGGAGATGATCGCATCCTCCGCGCCCAGCAGCGGTTCGAACACGCCTCCGTTGGCGTCGAAGCACGCCGCGAACGTGATCGCATCGTCGGTCCCGATGAACTCGGCGATCTCGTGTTCCAGGGTGCGATGGAGGTCGAGCGTGCCGCAGATGAAACGCACCGACGCCATGCCGTACCCGTAGGTCTCCATCGCCTCGTTGGCGGCCGCGACGAGCGACTCGTCGTCTGCGAGCCCGAGGTAGTTGTTGGCGCAGAAGTTCAGCACCTCGGCACCGTCAGCGACCGTGATCGTGCCGCCCTGTGGGGACACGATCTGCCGCTCGGCCTTCCACAGGCCATCGTCGCGAATCCCCGCCAGCGTCGCGTCGACTTGCTCGTAGAACCCTGCTCGACTCATCGGCCAAACGTACCGTCGAGGCCGGCCGGCTCGCCGTTACCGGAGCAGCGTTCGGACCGTGGCTTCGAGCACTCGGGCCGTGGTCGCCACCTCGCCGATCGTGACGCATTCGTCGACGGCGTGGGCGTGGACGATGTCGCCGGGGCCGTACACGGCGCACGCCGCGCCGGCCTCTCGTCGCCACAGGGCCATGTCGCAGCCGTAGGGCACGCCGATCGTGCCGGGACGGGAACCCGTCTCCGACTCGGCAGCGTCGCGCAGGGCCGTCACCAGCGGGTGGTCGACCTCGATCGACGACGAGCCGAACGCGGCGCCGGTCCGCTCGATCCGGGGCGGGTGGGCGTCGAGCCACGGATCACCCGCAATCGCCTCGCGCAGCGTGGCTTCGAACCGGGCCTCGGCCTCCTGGATCGACTCGTCGATCGTCACACCGACCCGCAGCTCGGCGGTGATCCGCTCCATCACGTTCGACGCCCACACCCCACCGTGCACGACCCCGACCGTGGTCGGATACGGCAGGCCCGTGGCCGTCATCGCCGGGTTGCGCTCGGCCTCGTTGAGCTCGCGCTCGAGCCGTTCGACCGCCTGCGTACACGGTCAGGAAGTGGTCGAGCGCCGACTCGCCGAGGAGCCGGGTCGCCGCGTGCGCGGAGCGTCCGTCGACCTCGATCGTGTAGGTCAGCGCACCACCGTGGGCGACCACGACCTGCGGGCCGTCGGGTCCCGATGTCGGCTCGGGCACGATCACGAAGTCGCCGGTCCACCCGCGTCGGATCGCGGCGAGCGTGCCGGTCCCACCGTCCTCCTCTCCCGGCACCGCCACGAATCGCAGCTCGCCGGCGAAGTCGCGGTCGCCGTTCGCCACCCGGGTGAACGCTTCGACCGCGGCGACGATGCCACCCTTCATGTCGGCGCTGCCCCGCCCGTACAGCACGTCGCCGTCGAGCTCGCCGGCCGGATCGCGCGACCACTTCGCCCGATCGCCGACCGGGACGACATCGGCGTGACCGGTGAGCACCACCGTGGGGCCGGGCCGATTGCCGGCGACTCGAGCTGCCACCACCGGCACCTCGTCCCGCTCGACCTCGCGTCCCGGGTACGCCGGGTCGGCCTCGAGGTCCGCCATCGGCGTCACCCACCGGTCGACCTCGTCGGCCACGGGCGCCAACCACGACGCGATCAGGTCGATCGCCGGGTGCTCGTGTCCGGTCTCCGACGGTGCGGTCACCAGCGCCAGCGCCCGTTGTGCGAGATGGTCGTTCATCGGATCGCGGCGAGTGCCTGGTCGAGGTCGGCGATCAGGTCGTCGGCCGACTCGATCCCCGCCGAGTACCGCACGAGCCCCTCCGGAATGCCGAGTGCGGCGCGCTCCTCGGGTGTGCACTCGACGTGGCTGGTCGTGGCCGGTGGGCCGACGGTCGTCTCCACCGCACCCAGATTCGCCGCACGGTGGGCGAGGCGCAGATGGGGCAGGAACTCCTTCACCGCCTCGAGATCCCCGTCGAGCGCGAAGCTCAGCATCCCGCCCCAGCCCGACATCTGCCGCTTCGCGATCGCGTGCTGCGGGTGACTCGCCAGACCCGGGTAGTTCACCGTCGTGACCCTCGGATGCGCCTCGAGGAACTGCGCGACCGCCATCGCGTTGGCCGACTGGCGCTCGACGCGGAGATGGAGCGTCTTCATCCCCCGCAGCAGGAGGTAGGCGGCCTCCGGATGGAGGGTGGCGCCGTTGATCTCCCGGTAGCGGAAGACCTCCTCGACCAGATCGGCCCGCCCGACGACCGCACCGCCGAGGGCATCGGCATGGCCTCCGAGGAACTTGGTGGCGCTGTGCACGACGAGGTCGGCGCCCAGTGCGAGCGGTTGCTGGAGAACCGGCGTGGCGAACGTGTTGTCGACCACGGTGATGGCGCCGCGGTCACGGCCGGCGGCGAGCAGGCGCAGGAGGTCGATGATCTTCAACGTCGGGTTGGTGGGCGTCTCGAGGTAGAGCAGGTCGCAGCCCCGGTCCATCGCCTGCTCGACGCCGTCGGCATCGGTCGTGTCGATCAGCTCGACGTCGACACCGACCCGCGGGAGATACTTCGTGAACAGCAGGCTGGTGCCGCCGTAAGTGTCCTTCACCGACACCACCCGTTGGCCCGACTCGAGCAGGGCGTAGAGCATGTTCGAGATCGCGGCCATGCCCGTCGAGGCCGAGGTCGCCGCCTCGCCACCTTCGAGCATCCGCAGCTTCTCCTCGAACACGGCCACCGTCGGGTTGGTGTTGCGGCCGTAGATGTGGCCCGGCGCGGCACCGGTGGCGACGTCGAGCCACTCGTCGACGTTCTCGTACCCGAAGCCGACGCTGTGCACGACGGGGACCTGCGTCGCTCGGTCGAGGAGAGAGCGCTCCTCGCCGGCCCACACCGCACGCGTCTCGATCGAGTGCTCGTCGGGCTGCTGCTCCATGGTCGCTCAGCCGCGAAGGGCCTTGGCCAGTTCGGTGAAGTCGTGCACGAGCAGCTCCATGTCGGCGTCGGTGTGGGCGAACGAGACCAGCCATTGCTCGTCGAGCCCGGGTGGGGTGAGGACGTTGCGATTGAGGCCCCACAGCCAGGACAGCTCTGCCATCGCGAAGTCGGTGGCCTTGTAGTCGCGGTAGTTGCGCACCGGCGTCGGCGACCAGGTGACACAGCCCTTCACGCCGACCCCGACGGTGTGGGCGGGTAGCTCGTACTCCGAGATGACGGCATCGATCGCGTCCAACGCTCGGCCGTTGATCTCCTCGGCGGCCGCGAGCGCCTCCGGTGTGCAGATCTCGTCGACCGCGGCGGCGGCGGCCATCACCAGCGGATTGCCGTTGTAGGTGCCGAAGTGGGCCATCCGCCCGTCGACGACGACCTCCATCACCTCGCGCTTGCCGCCGAACGCAGCCAGCGGCAGGCCGCCGCCGATGCTCTTGGCCAGCGTGATCAGGTCCGGTTGGACACCGAGCCGCTGTGCGGCGCCCGCGTAGCCGGCTGTGAGACCGGTCTTCACCTCGTCGAAGATCAGCACCACGCCGTGTTGGTCACACAGGGCGCGGACCCCGGCCAGGTAGCCCTCGTCGGGCAGCACGATCGCGAGGTTCTCGATCACCGGCTCGATCACCATCGCGGCGACATCACGACCGTGCTCGGCCAGGATCCGCTCGAGCATGGGCAGGTCGTTGTAGGCCACGACGTGCACCGTGCCCGCCTCCACGTCGAAGGGGACGTCGCCGACGGGGGCCTCGGCGGGGCCGATGTCGGCCAGCGCGGGCTTCACCGACACCTGCAGCGGGTCGTACCCGCCGTGGTAGCCGCCCTCGATCTTCACGATCGCCTTCCGCTGCGTGTACGCCCGGGCGGCGCGGATGGCGTACATCAGCGACTCGGTCCCCGAGTTCGTGAAGCGCAACAGGTCCAACCCGAAGCGTGCGCAGAAGCGCTCACTCATGTCGGTCGCCTGCGGGCTCGGTGTGACGAAGAGCGTCCCGACCTCCTCCAGCGCCCGGCCGACGTGCTCGACGACCACCGGGTTGAGGTGGCCGACCAGCATCGCGCCGAAGCCCATCGACAGATCGAGCAGTCGCCGACCGTCGACATCGGTGAGCCAGGCGCCCTTGGCGGACTGGATCGAGATCGGGTACGGGTCCCAGTGCTGGAACGACGAGGTGACCCCGAGTGGCAGGGTCCGACTGGCGCGCACGTTGTGCTCACCCGAGCCGGTGGTGGACTGCGTGAAACGCTCCCACTCCGCCGCCGCCAGTGTCGCCGCCCGATCGTGATCGACGGGGCGGAAGCTCGTCGGCAGGTGCCGGCGCGTCGCCGGGTCGTGCGGCGCCCAGATCGGGGCGTTGGTCTGGGTCGCTGTCATCTGCTGCCTCCAGGGGAGCGATGTGGTTCTGAGTCCGTTGGAAGTGAACTCGCTCGCACCGGAGTTCGCTACGTCCGTCCCCAACATTGCCGCTCGACCGGACCGTATCGCTGGTCACGGCGGTGGGCCAGCCCGCACACCCGATCCGCTGAACCCGGCACGGCTACGCTCGAACCGTGGCAGCCGGCGTGTACCTCACCGCGATGGGGCCGGCGAGCGGCAAGTCGATCGTGGCACTCGGGCTGGTCGAGCTGTTGTCGCGGCGGGTGTCACGCGTGGGCTTCTATCGACCGATCGTCCAAACGCTGCCGGACAACGACCTCGAGCTGATCCGTTCGCAGTACCGGGTGCCCGACGAGCGCATCGGCTACGCGTTCACCGCTGCGCAACGCACCGACGTCGGCCCGGCGAACCATGCCGGCATGGAACAGATCGTCGAGCGGTTCAAGCAGATCGAATCGGCCAGCGACTTCGTCGTGGTCGAGGGGACGGACTTCACCGGGGCGTCGTCGCCGATCGAGTTGGAGGTGAACGCCCGAATCGCGGAGAACCTCGGTCTGCCGATCGTTGCGGTCGTCGACGGGCATCGCTGCAGCGCCGAGGAGATCGTCGAGCGGATCGTGATCGGGCGCGATTCGTTCGGGGACGACGCCATCGCGGCGATCATCGTCAACCGGGTCGAACCAACGACGCTCGTACCGCTCGACGACGCACTGGCCCACATCGATCTCGACGACCCCGTCTGGGTGATCGCCGAGGAACCGACGCTCCGCCAGCCGTCGCTCGACCAGTTGCGCAGAGCACTCGGCGCCGAGCTCGTCGCCGGGGAGCCCGACGACCTCACCCGACCCGTCGGCGAGATCAAGGTCGCCGCCATGTCGGTGCCGAACATGCTCGACCACGTGTACGACGACACCGTCTTCATCACCCCGGGCGACCGAGCCGACGTGATCATCGCTGCGGCCATGACGCGGTCGTCGTCGGCCTACCCCGGCGTCACCGGCGTGATCGTCAGTGGTGGCCTGCGCCCCGACCCGCGGGTCGTCGCGCTGATCGACGGGATGTCCGGCGGACCGACGATCCCGCTGCTGGCCGTCGACACCGACACCTACGACACCGCCATCGCCGCCAACGCCGTCGAGGGGGCGATCACCGCCGGCGACCAACGCAAGATCGACATCGCCCTCGGCCGCATCGAGGCCCACGTCGACCTGCACGCGCTCGAACGCCGCATCGAGATCGGCCGCTCCGACGTGATGACGCCCGTCATGTTCCAGTACGAGCTCATCGAACGCGCTCGGGCCGCCCGCGCCCACATCGTCCTGCCCGAGGGCGCCGACGATCGGATCCTGCGTGCCGCCGACCGGATCAGGCGGCGGCAGGTGTGCGACCTCACGCTGCTCGGCAACGCCGACGCCGTCCGCGAGCGGGCAACCGAACTCGGACTCGCCCTCGACGACGTGCCCGTGATCGACCCGCTCGGCCACGAATGGCAGGAGCGGTTCGCGCAGCGGTACTTCGAGCTGCGCGGCCACAAGGGCATCACGCTCAAACTCGCCCACGACATCATGACCGACGTGAGCTACTTCGCCACGATGATGGTGCACGAAGGCCTCGTCGACGCCATGGTGTCCGGCGCCACGCACACCACCGCCCACACGATCCGACCCTCGCTCGAGTTCATCAAGACCAAGCCAGGCACCTCGATCGTGTCGAGCGTGTTCCTGATGTTGCTGTCCGACCGGGTGCTCGTCTACGGCGACTGTGCGGTCAACACCGACCCGAACGCCGAGCAGCTCGCCGACATCGCGATCTCGTCCGCCGACACCGCTGCCATGTTCGGCATCGAACCGCGGATCGCGATGCTGAGCTACTCGACGGGCGCCTCGGGGACCGGCGCCGACGTCGACAAGGTGCGCACGGCGACCGAGCGGGTCCGTGCGCTGCGGCCCGACCTGAAGGTCGAGGGACCGATCCAGTACGACGCCGCCGTCGATCTCGACGTCGCCCGCAGCAAACTGCCCGACAGCACCGTCGCCGGCTCCGCCACCGTGTTCATCTTCCCCGACCTCAACACCGGCAACAACACCTACAAGGCGGTGCAGCGCTCGGCCGGTGCCGTCGCTGTCGGCCCGGTCCTCCAGGGGCTGAACAAGCCCGTCAACGATCTGTCGCGCGGTGCCACCGTCACCGACATCGTCAACACGATCGTGATCACCGCCATCCAGGTCGGCGCCGACCGGGCCTGACGATGTTGGTGCTCGTGCTCAATGCCGGCAGCTCGTCGGTCAAGTATCAGCTGGTCGACTCCGACACCGGCGAGCGCCTGGCAGGTGGCATCGTCGAAGAGGTCGTCGACCACGCAGCGGCCCTCCGCGACGTGGTCGCTGCGGTGGACCGACTCGGCCGACCGATCGACGCAATCGGGCATCGGGTGGTGCACGGTGGCGCCGTGTTCTCCGAGCCGGCCCGCATCGACGACGACGTCGTCCAGGTGATCCGCGAACTCGCCTCGCTCGCCCCGCTGCACAACCCGGCGAACCTGGCCGGCATCGAAGCCGCCCGGGCGACCTGGCCGACGCTCGCGCAGGTCGCGGTGTTCGACACGGCGTTCCATCGCACGTTGCCGCCGGCGGCCTATCGGTACGCGGTGCCGGCGGCGTGGTACGAACAGCACGGCGTACGCCGGTACGGGTTCCACGGAACCTCCCACGACTACGTGTCGACGCGTGCCGCTGCGGTGCTCGGGCGCCCGCGCGACGAACTCGATCTGATCGTCGCCCACCTCGGCAACGGCGCCTCGATCACGGCGGTCGACCACGGCCGCAGCGTCGAGACGTCGATGGGGCTGTCGCCACTCGAAGGCCTCGTCATGGGCACGCGTTCGGGTGACATCGACCCTGCGGTCATCGGCCACGTCGCTGATGCCAGCGGTCGGTCCGAAGCCGACGTGCTCGCCGAACTCAACCGGTCGAGCGGCCTGCTCGGGCTGTGTGGTGACTCGGACATGCGCGAGATCACGACACGCATCGCTGCCGGTGATCCGGCCGCCGATCTGGCGCTCGACGTGTTCTGCCACCGGATTCGCAAGTACGTCGGTGCCTACGTCGCCGTACTCGGAGGCTGCGACGCGCTCGTGTTCACCGCCGGCATCGGCGAGCACAGCGCGCTCGTGCGCACCCGTGTGTGCGCCGGGCTCGGCGTGTTCGGCATCGCACTCGACGACGACCGCAACGAACGCTCCGAGCCGGTGATCTCGCCCGACGACGCATCGACCGCCGTGCTCGTCGTGCCCACCGACGAGGAGCACGCCATCGCCGAGCAGACGGCGCACGTCGTCGGCCCCTGGAACTGACTCGGTCAGCCGGCCCAGTCACACACGACCGGGTCGAGTGATCCCATCTCGTTTCGGAGCTCCTCCTCGTCGACCAGCCCACCGACCAGCTCACATGCCCGATCCGGATCGTCGAGACGATCCCAGACATGGACGAGACCATCGGTTCCCGCTGTCGCCACCGTCGAACCGTCCCGGTCGATCGCAACGCCGAGCGCGAAGCACTCGTCCGCTGCCGCGCATGCTTCGCTCGGCGGCAGGACAGCACTGCCTTCGAGCACGTAGTCCCCCTCGCTCGTTTCGCCGATCCACCACAACCGAACGAAACCGTCGTTTCCGCTCGAGGCGAGCAGTGTCGGACCGCCAGCGCTGTCGCTCGGGGCGAACGCCGTCGCTCCGACCTCGTTGCCGTGTCCGACCAAGCGAAGCGGTCGATCGGCCGGCTCGGCACTCGACAAGCTGTCCGGCGAGGCAACGAGGACGGATTGATCCTCGCCTCCGAGAGCCAGCAGACCGTCTGGACCCACGGCGACCGTCCGCACGTTTCCGGTCTGCACACCGGAGTACTCCTGCAGTTCGCCCAATTCCCCCTCTGGCGTCACCGTCGCGCTCCCGACGAAACCACCATCGCCGGTGATCCAGAGAGCATCATCGGCGAACGCCAACCCGGCGATCCTCGGACCGGCACACGCTTGGCCAGGTTCGACGATCAACTCGGAGGTCGGCTCCGACGATTCGCCCGGTGCCCACACTCTCACCACGCCACAGTCGTCGCCCGCAGCAACGAGCCCATTCGCGTCGTAGGCAACGGATCGGACGGGGCCTTCGTCGATGGTCCCGCCGAGGCGCTCCAATCCATCCGCGCCGGCGTCGACGTCCCACTCCACGACACCGCCGGTCCCGCCGGCCAACACCGTGTTGTCCGTCGGATGGAAGGCGACGGCGAGCAGTTCGATCTCGGTTTCGATCTCGGCGCGGCGGACGAGCGCCCCGTCTTCGGGCTCGCGCTCCCAGACGATGATCGTCCCATCGCCGTCGACCGACGCGATCGTGCCGTTCGGACCGAAGGCAACGCCGTGGCTCCAGCAGGCTCCCTCGGGGTCCCCTGCCGTGCACGCCACCGCGTTGTCGCGGTCCATCGTGTTGTGATCCCCGACGACGACGCCGACATCACCGGGCGCGGGCCGGCTCCACGCTCTGAGTGATCCGTCTCCATTCGACGTCGAGTACATCGACGTTCCGTCGGGTGAGTACGCAAGGTCCTCGATGAAGGCGGTGTGTGCGGTCAGCGGTCGGCCGACCGACATCACCGACAGCCGCCCGTCGTCCAAGCGACGGATACTCCACTCGAGGATCTCCTCGCTCTCCGCCCCCGCCGATGAGAACCGACCCGATCCGCTGGGATCGAACGCGAGGCCACCCAGATTTCCGGGGTGTCCGTCGATGATCAGCGGTGGCTGCGCGCTGAACGTCACACCATCGTCGGGAAACGGGTTGTCCCACAACCAGAGTCCGCCGTCCCCGCCGCCGACGATCACGATGTCGCCGAGCTCATCCGACGACGACACGGCGACCTTGAGCACCCCACGCTGGTCGAACCCGTCGGGCCCCGGCCGCTCGAGCTCGGTTGCCGCACGGCCCGACTCGACGTCCCACACGATCACCTGACCGTGATTCGGTGGGGCGCTCATGCTCGACACCGACACCAACCATTCGCCGGTCGGATCGAACGCGAGCTCTTCGATCTCGGCCCGCCGGTTCACCTCGTCGACCACATCGGTGTCGACCACGTCGGACGTCAGCGGCTCGCCACAGTCGTTCGACCGCCAGTCGCAGAGCCACACGTCGCCGCCTTCGTCGCCGACGGCGATCAGGTCAGGATCCATTGGGTGAAAGGCAACGGTGTTGACGGCCTGGAGCGTGAGATCGTCGACCACGATCGGATCGCCCTCCTCGACCGCCGATCGATCCCAGATTCGCACGGTTGGGTAGTCGCGACTCGCAGATGCGAGCAGGAAGTCGTCCCAGCTCCCGGGGCGATGCGGACTGAACGCCAGATCAGCAAGCTTGCCGTCGCTCGCACCGTCGTCGTTGCCGATCTGGGACGCGACGGTCGCAAGATCGGGATTCGCACCATCGACGTCGCGGAAGTGAATCTGGCCCATCTCGTCACCGACCGCCAACAGCCCGGCATCGCTGACGGCGACTCGGCGCGGTGGACCCCATTCGTCAGCCATGAAACCGCTGACTTCTGACCACGGTCGTTCACGGTAGGCGGCGCGGGCGTTCGCAAGCGCGGCGCGGGGGCGCCCCGTCGGTGCGACCTCGGTGCCTTCGGCTGCGAGCGCAAGCGCCATTGCGAGGTCGCGGGAGAAGGCGTTGTCCGACTTCTCCGCCAGGCCGGCGGCGGTCAATTCGGCGGCGGCCCGTCGATTGTCGGCGTCGAGTTCGATCTGGCGGACGTAGCAGCAGCGCAACCGCAGCCACCCCAGCGACCACGAGCAGTCCGAGCAGTCCGAGCACCCACACGAGAACCTTCCGCGACCGTTGCTTCTCACTCGCACCGAGGTACTCGTCCTCGATCTCGGTGATTTCGTCCTGGTGGCTGCTCCTCCATCGCTTCGCCTCGCGGAGGTCGGCACCGCGCAACAGGAGCTCCGATGGCCGCCCGCTCTCAGCCCACACGACAGAGCGGCGCTGGACCGGTTCCAGCGCGACGAGTCGCCAACGGGCGTTCGACCTGCGGACCGGGTCGACCAGACGATCGTGGGCGAGCTCGAACCACCGCTTGTCGTTTCGATAATCGGCCCGCAGCAGGTGCGCATCGACGAGCCCATCGAGGACCGCCTCGCCCGCTGAAGCGCGGGCTTCGAAGGCCTGCGCCTGCATCCGGATGCCGTCCCTGCTGATCAATGCCGTTTCGATCCAGTCCCGGATCTCCCGCTCGGGTACCCCGGTGGCGTCTGCGACCGCTCGCACCTCAGTCGCATAGAACTCGCCGAGCGCATCGTCGACATTGCCGAGTTGATCGACCTCCGACTTCGTGATCGCATCGACCCCGTCGCCGAGCTGCGACCACAGTCGTGAGCACACGACCTGCAACTGCACCGGCTCGACGTGTGGCCCGGTGACCCGCTCGCACGTTCCGGCACCGGGAATCTGGACACGCCGGAGGTTGTCGACCAGGCTCTGCGCTGCCTCGCTGTCGAACTCGACGTTCACCGACCGCGCGGCATCTCGCACCACGGTCTTGGCTTGTTCGGCGGTGAGCAGATCGAGCCGAAACCGACTCCGCAGGTGGGTGGGAATCGACCGGTGGTAGTCGTCGAACGGCGCGAGATAGTCCTCACGCATCGCAAAGATCGCCCACAGGCGCCGGTTGCGACGGAGCGCATCGCCGAGGTCGACCATGAACTCCGCTTTCGCTTCGGCGTCGGTCGGATCGAGGGTGATGAGTTCTTCGAACTGATCGAAGACGAGACAACACGAGCCCTCGCCAGGGACTGTCGCCGCAACCTCGGCCAGGTAGTCCGCCAGCGTCATGTTCGCAAGCTGTTCGAGCGGCAGCCGAGCGTCGGCGTCGCGACCGTCCTCGAGCGACTGCTTCACGCTGTCGACGTACCGATTGCCCGCCGCTCCCGTCGGGTGACGGTTCACGCGGATGGCCCCACCCGTCCGGCGGCCGCTCCTGTCCTCGACAGGGGCGGGCAGCATCGTGAAGCCGCGGCGCTCGAGTTCGGGACGAAGCCCCGCATTGAGCAGCGACGTCTTTCCGGCTCCCGACGGTGAGTACATGAGAACGATTCGGTCTGCGATCACGCGGTCCCGCAACTCGCGGATCTCCCGTGTCCGCCCGTGGATCCGCATGTCCACGCCGATCGACTGCGGCCCGACGAACGGGTTCGGTGGCGGCACGCGCGTTGCCGCGACCGCCGGCGTGGGCAGCGTGGTCATGCCGGCGGTCCGATCGATTCGCGCAGGACCTGCGTGAACTCGTCGCCACGACCCAGACGACCCCGAGCTTCGGGTTGCTCCGCTCCAGGCTCTTGCTGACGTAGTTGAGGTACATCGGGTCGGGCGTGTCGAGCACCGCCGGATCCTGCGTACCGACGTGCGACGGCGGTCCCTCGTCGTCTTGGTGGTGGCTGTTGCCCTCCTGGTGGACCAGCGCACGCATCAGCACTCGCGATGCGGTCTCTTCGAGTTCGAAGCCGAGCATCAACACCGCAGCTTCGGTCAGTCGGCTACTCACGCTCTTGGGAACCAACTCCATCTTCGACACGTTGATCAAGAAGTCGAGATGATCTTCCTCGGTCAACACCAGCGAGCGTTCATGTTCGATGCGACCGAACACGTGATAGACGAGCGGCCGCTCGACGCTCGGCTCGTAGGGCTCGGCCTCCGGGGCCGTGGACAACAGCTCGGAGGGCATCGGCCAGCCGACCGGCGGTTCCACGATTCGTTCAGGGTCGAGCACGGCGACGTCGCCACGCCACCAACACACTTCGACTACGGGGTCGCGGCCCGCGGCACGCAGTGCTTCCGTCATCAGGCTCCACGGGTGGGCGACGACATAGACGGAGGCACCGAGTTCGGCGAGCGTCGTGTACGGATCGTGCGCCCCCGAGTCGCGTTGGGTCTTCCATGCCTCCGTGAGGAGCTGATCGAACTGCTTCGGATCCGGATGGGCGATGGTCGCGTCGAGTCGCTGCCACTCGTACAGTTGGCTCGCGAGTCCTTCGATGAGCTCGTTCACCAGTTCGGACCGCCCGCGATTGACCTTGAGGAACTGAGCCGCCGCCGGGAGGTCACTTCCGCGTTGACCGCCAGGCCATCTGACTCGCTCGCTCCAGTCGGCCAGCAGGAACCGGAGCGGCCCGAGGATCGAATCGGTCAGCCCCCACCCGAGAATCGGTACGAAGCGCCCCCTCTTGATCTCTCGAAGCAGCGGTGCAATCCGGTTGTCGAGATCCGGATCGGACGCACGCAGTTCCGTCGGCGGGCGCGTGACCCAGTTGTCACGGGTCGTGCGGAGCTCGTCGCTCGGCAGGGAGCCGCGCAGTCTCTTGGCGAGGGCGTCGAGCCGCGTCCGAGACGACACCACGATGTCATCGCGCGCCAGCATGGTGGTCGCGAGTTGGAGCACTGCATCGAGCTGCTCGCGTTCGACCGCGAGCTCTTCGATGTCCGAGACGAGGATCTGCTCGGCCGCCTTGTCGAGGCTGGAAGCGGCAACGCGATCCCACATCGGCGCCAGATCGGTCACCGGTGGATCGGGACGTTTGGGGGCCGGCTCGGGCGGATCCTGCTTCTCCGCGAGCTTCTCGCGAAACGCCGTCACGAGGTTGATTGCGTTCTCGGTCGTGTCCTCTTGGACAGAGCAGAAGTTGGTCAGGCGTTCGTCACGCGTCAGCTTGCTCAGGTCCGCGTCGTCGATCGCCCGGACCACCACCGGCAGGATCGGCTTGCGCAGCGCATGGGCATACGCACGCTCGAGCCGACACGACGGTGACGCGAGGGAGTGCGGGCTCACGGCGAAGACGAAGACGTCGGCAGCTTCGATCTGATCGAGGATCGCCTCCCACCACCGCCCGCCCTTCAGCGCGTCGTTGTCGAACCAGACCTGACAGCCGAAGTGGCGGAGGTGTCCAACGATCCGCTCGAGGAAGTCCATGTCCTTTCGCGCGTAGCTGATGAACGCCCTCGAGATGCCCGACGTCGGGCCCGACGGAGGGTTCAGCGATGGGGCGGCCGGCGCAGTGTCGACCGGAGGCGGAAGGTCGCCGGGCGCGCCCGGAAGAGGTGGTTCCCCCATTGGCTCTGCTGGAGGATCGAATCCGCCCACTGCTGCCCATCCGTTCGCGTCTGAACCCCGTGCCCTCTTCACCGTAACGGATCGCGACCGAGCCGGTTCGCCGCAGGGCCGCTACCGTCGGCTGCATGGCTGCGATCGACGTGTACGCCGACATCACCTGCCCGTTCGCGTACGTTGGGCTGCTCCACGTCGTCGAACACCTCGCCGAGACCGATCACCCGACGGCGGTGGTCGTGCGGGCCTGGCCGCTCGAGTGGGTCAACGGCACGGGCCTCGCCTTCGACGGCGTCGAGACCAAGGCGGCTGCGTTGCACGAGCAGCTGGGCATCGACCTCTTCAACGGTCTGGCCGCCGACAGTTGGCCGAGCAGCACCATTCCCGCGCTCGCCCTCGCCGCAGCTGCCTACGACCTCGACATCGCGACCGGGCTCGCGGTCAGCCTCGACCTGCGCCGGGCGCTGTTCGAACTGGAGACCGACATCGCCGATATCGGTGCCCTCCGCGAGATCGCCCGAGCGCACGGGGTCGACTTCGATCCCGGCGACGATCGTGCCGTTCGCGCCGACTACGAGGCCGGCAAGGCTCGCGGTGTCAAGGGCTCACCCCACTACTTCGTCGCACAGACCGACTTCTTCTGCCCGGCACTCGACCTCGGACGTGACGCCGACGATCACCTCACGGCGCGGTTCGATCCCGACGGGCTCGCTCGGTTCCTCGCGAGCATCCCCCGCTGACCGTCGCCGTCAGCGCAACCGCTCGACAGCCGCCCGCAGCACATGCTCGGGTTGCGCACCGATCACGGTGTCGACCACTGCGCCGTCCCGGAGAAACACCAGCATCGGAATGCTCGATGCGTTGAACCGCTGCGACGTCGCCGGCGAACCGTCGACGTTCACCTTGACGACCTTCAGCGCACCGGCGAAATCGTGTGCAAGTCGCTCGACGATCGGGGCCACCATCCGGCACGGGCCGCACCACGGCGCCCAGAGATCGACCAGCACGAGTCTCGACGTGTCGGTGACCTGGGCGAAGTCGGCATCGGTCGCATCGACCAACCACGGCAGGTCGGCGTGACACTTCGCACACGTCGGCTTGCCCGACGACGCGGCGGGCACCCGATTCTTCGCTCCGCACGATGGACAGGGCACGACATCCGATGCCATGACACCACGCTACGCCAGTGTTGCGTCGGAAATCAGGCGCGACGGACGTCGCGGTGTCACGATGTCGACGTGCGTCGACGCCTCGCCGAGTTGATCATCCCGGTCCGCCAACGCGAGGTCCGCACACTGCTCGCGTCGCAGCTCGTGTCGGGGCTCGGTGATTGGGCCGGACGCCTCGCGTTGACCGTCCTCGTCTTCGATCGGTCGCGGTCGGCGTGGTGGGCGGCGGCGGTCACCGTCGCGGCACTGGTCCCGTGGCTCGGTCCCGGCCAACTCCTCGCCACCTTCGCCGACAGGTTCGGTCGGGTCCGGGTGATGGTCACAGCCGACATCGTCCGCGCCGCCGTCTTCGGCGTGATGCTCATCCCCCAGCCGGTCTGGCTCCTGCTGGTCTGGGCGTTCGTGGCCGGCCTGTGCGTGCCACCGTTCGTCGGAGCTCGCTCGAGCGCGCTGGTCGAACTCGCCGACCCCGCCACCTACGGATCCGCACTCGCGATTCGCGGTGTGCTCGCGCAGGGCGAAATCCTCGCCGGGTATGCAGGCGGCGGGTTGCTGATCGCGCTCCTGGGAGCACACACCGCGCTCGGGATCAACGCGTTCACGTTCCTCCTCTCGGCACTCCTGCTGCGTTCGTTGTCGTCGACCGCGGCATCCACGCCGAACCGCTCGACACCCGTCGGCTGGAAAGGAGTGGTGGCCGGCGTGCGCGTCTGGCGCGAGGACCCGATCTGCGCACGCGCGCTCCTCCTCTTCGTGGGCGTCTCGATGTTCATGATCCTGCCCGAGGTGCTGGTCGTCCCGATCACGGCCGAACTCGACGTACCCGACGAGTTGGTCGGTGTCTTCGCCTCGCTCATCGCCGTCGGCGCGATCGTCGGCATGGTGCTCGCCCCGCGGAACGGAGATCACGTCGGCCTCCTCCGGACCGCCGCGGTGCGCGCTGCGATCCTCGCAGCCCTCACCGGCGCGCTCTTCGCGCTCGATGTCGGTCCAGCGGTCATCGGCCTGGCGTTCGTCATCTCCGGAGCGGTCGACGCCATCGCCATCCCGACGAATCAGGTGGTCGGTGAGCGTCTCCCGGTGGAAGGGCGCTCGGCTGCGATGGCGGTGGCGGGTGGGGTGCAGAACGGCGCGCAGGTGATCATCGTCTCGGGGGCCGGTGTGCTCGCAACCGTCTCGTTCCCACGAGTCCCGCTCACGATCGGGATGTTCTGCGCGTCGGCGATCTGCGTCTGGGCGGTCGTCCAGCCACCGCGTCGACGCACGACCGACACCCCGGCGGAGAGCCCTCAGACCGCCTGACGTTCCTCGGCCTCGCGCAGCCGAGCGTGCAGACGGGTGCGGAGCTCGTCCGGGTTCGCGTCGACGAACTCGCGCCGCTTGCGCCGCACGGTCGTGGTGCCGGCAGCGATGCCGACGGCGGCCACCCCGACGATCCCGGCGAGACCAACCCACTTCCAGATACGCATCGCTCACTACCGTAGGCCGCACCATGACCTCCACCGAGCATGCATCGATGACGTTCGACGAAGCGGCGAGCATCACCCGCACCGGCGATGTCTGGTTGTTCCGGGGCAGATCGACCGCCGACCGGGCGATTCGGGCGTTCACCAACAGTCCGGTGAACCACGTCGGGATGGTGGTCGCCCTCGACGACCTGCCGCCCCTGCTCTGGCACGCCGAGCTCGGCCGAACCATCCCCGACGTGTGGGCCGGGGTGACGCATCGCGGGACGCAACTCCACCGTCTGGCCGACGCCGCCGGCCAGTGGCACCACCGATACGGGCAGGATGCGTGGATGCGCCAGATCGACATCGACGTCACGACGGAGATGGAGGACGCGGTGATTCGCACCATTGCCGAGCTCGACGGCCGCACGTTCCCGGCGACTCGCAAACTCGCCACCGGGTGGGTCAAGGGTCGAGTCCACCGGCGCACGAAGCTCGAGCAGCTGTTCTGTGCCGAGGTGGTCGCGATCACGTACGAACGGATGGGCCTCCTCGGGACCGAGCGGCCACCGAACTGGTACGACCCCGGCAAGTTCTGGAGTGGCAATCACCTCGAGTTGAACGGCGCGACGCTCGGCCCCGAGATCGCCGTGACCGACATCCCACCGTTCGTGCTGGAGCCCTAGAGCTTCACCATCACCTTGCCGGTGTTCGCGCCGGTGAAGAGGCGATTCAGCGCCGCCGGAGCGTTGTCGAGGCCCTCGACCACATCGACCGCGAACTTGATGTCGCCGTTCATCACCCAGGTCGCGAGGTCGCCGATCGCCTGGTCGGCGCGGTCGAGGAAGTCCAGGATGATGAAACCCTCCATGCGACCGCGCATCGAGATCAGCAGTGGCAGGTTGGCCGGGCCCGGTCGCGGCACCTCGTCGTTGTACTGCGCGATGGCCCCGCACAGCACGATCCGCCCCCGGAGCGCGATGTTGGCGATGGCGGCGTCGAGGATGTCGCCACCGACGTTGTCGAAGAAGACGTCGACGCCGTCGGGACACGCGGTGCGGATCGCCGCAGCAACGTCCTCGGTCTTGTAGTTGATCGCAGCGTCGAACCCGAGCTCGTCGGTGAGCCACGCACACTTCTCGTCGGAGCCCGCGATGCCGACGACCCGGCACCCTTTGATCTTCGCGATCTGTCCCACGACGGAACCGGTCGCACCCGCCGCACCGGACACGAGCACCGTCTCACCTTCGACCGGCCGGCCGACGTCGAGCAGCCCGAAGTAGGCGGTCATCCCCGTCACCCCGAACACGCTGAGCGCAGCAGTCGGGTCGATGCCGTCGGGCACCATCTGGTTCGAGCCGTCCATGATGACGTACTGCTGCCACCCGGTCATCCCGAAGAGCGTTGCGCCGACGGGGATGTCGTCGTTGTTGGACTCGATCACCGTCGCGAGTCCGCCGCTGCGGATCTCGGCACCGATCTCGATCGCCGGGAGGTAGGTGTCCATCGCCATCCAGCCGCGGATCGTCGGGTCGATCGACAGCCATCCGACCTCGGCGAGCACCTCGCCCGGTCCGGGCGTCGGGATGTCGACCTCGTCGGTGGCGAAGCAGTCGGCGGACACCTCGCCGACCGGTCGCTTGGCGAGGGTGATACGGCGGTTGGTTTCGGTCATCTCGACACCCTAGGCAGGCGTCAGCGGTGGAACTCCACGGCGAAGCGCACCGGACCACCGATGATCACGTGGTGCAGACGCCTCGGCGGGATCACCTGGTGGTCGCCGGCGGACATCGTGCGCACATCGTCGGGGGCGTCTTCGAACACGAACCCGAGCGAACCGTCGTGGACCACGAGCCGGCCCCACACGCCGTCGGCCACCGCATGAGCGGCGCGGAGCCCGGACGGTGTGCTGTGTTCGTCGAACGTCGGCGTGGTCCGCTGCAACTCGACGTCATCGGGGAGCCTCGTCTCTGACACCATGACACGACTGTGACACGCTCGGGTGTGGTCCGGGCGACCACGACCGGCACGAAGGACACATCATGACCACCACCGACCTCCTCACTGCGCACGCCGCGAACCAGGGCGACAAGCTCGCCGTGATCGACGACCGAGGCGGCGGCAACGCCCGCACGCTGACCTACGGCGAACTCGAGCGAGAGGCGAACCGGCTCGCCCACGTGCTGCTCGACCACGGGGTCAGTCGCGGCGACAAGGTCGTGTGGTGCGGGCAGAACTCGACCGGCATCGTCACGATGGTCAACGCCGCCCGCAAGATCGGCACGACCGCGGTGCCACTCAACTACCGGCTCTCCGATGAGGAGGCGGCCTACGTCGTCGATCACAGCGATGCCACCACGGTGTATGTCGACGCCGAGTTCGCACCGATGTTCGCCCGCATTCGGAGCGACATCTCGAAGGTCACGAATGTCTTCGTGTTCGACGGCGAGGCGCCCGACGGCATGCTCGCGATCGACCCGCTCATGGCCGCGGCGCCCGACACGCCACCCGACGTGCCCGAGGCCACCGAGGCCGCCGCCACGATGATCTACACGTCGGGCACCACCGGCAAACCGAAGGGGGCGTTCCGCCGCACGGCCGGCAACGCGTCGCAGTCCGCGGCGCTCCTGCAGTTCATCGGCTACTCCCCCGACGACATCTACCTCACGACCGGACCGCTGTATCACTCCGGTCCCGGCGGATTCATGGGGATCGGCCTCGCCATGGGTCAGACCATCGTCCTCCAACGCAAGTTCGATCCGGTCGACTGGTTGCGGCTCGTCGACACCTACAAGGCGACGTCCACCTTCTCGGCCCCGACGCCGATTCGGATGATCTGCAACGTCGCCGACGACGTCAAGGCGCGATACGACCGATCGTCGATGCGGGTGATGATCGCCAATGCAGCACCGTGGAGCTTTGCGCTCAAGCAGCAGTACGTCGCCGACTTCCCGCCCGAATCGCTGTTCGAGATCTACGGATCGACCGAGCTCGGCGTCAACACGGTCATGCGACCCGAGGATCAGATGCGCAAGCCCGGCTCATGCGGCAAGGAGGCGCCGGGCGTCGAGATCCGTCTCTACGACCTCGACGGCAGCATCGTGACCGACACGGGCCCCGAGGCGACCGGCGAGCTCTACGTCCGATCGGGATCGGTGTTCAACGACTACTACAAGCAGCACGACAAGTACGAGGAGGACCACCGCGACGGCTTCCAGACCGTCGGCGACATCGCCTACCGCGACGACGAGGGGTTCATCTACATCTGCGACCGCAAGAAGGACATGATCATCTCCGGTGGGATGAACATCTACCCCGCCGAGATCGAAGCGGCGCTCGAAGCCCACCCCGACATCTACGAGGTCGCCGTGTTCGGGATCCCCAGCGAGGAGTGGGGTGAGTCGGTCCACGCGGTCATCGTCCGCCGACCCGGCAGTGACCTCGACGATGCCACGGTCGACGCTCACGCTCGCGCCCACCTCGCGAACTACAAGATCCCACGGTCGATCGACTGGATCGACGAACTCCCGAAGACCGGCTCCGGCAAGGTCCTCAAACGCGAGCTGCGCGCCCCGTTCTGGGCCGAATCATCGTGATGCCGTCGCCGTCGGAATGCGCGACGGCGTACTCGTGGATGAGTTCAGGAATGCCGAACGACTTCATGTGAGCAACTCGTTTCGATAGCTGTGGGTACCGTCGAAGCGCGACAGCAGGTACGGGCCGGTGATCATCGGTTCGTGCCTCGGCAACTCACCGGCCGGGACGCACGTCGGGATCGCCTCGATGCGGAGATGGAACGACGGCTCGACGAAGAACGGCGACGAGTAGCGGTCGACGCCGGGCGGATTGACCACACGGTGCGGGTTCGACACCCACCGGTCGTTGGTCCAGATCGCCATCAGGTCCCCCAGGTTGACCACGAGGTGCCCGGCCGGAACCGTCACGTCGATCCACTCGCCCGAGCGCTGACGCACCTGCAGGCCACCGTTGCCGTCGTCGGCCAGGAGGGTGAGCGTGCCGTAGTCGGTGTGCGCGCCACAGCCGAGCTGACCGGGTTCCGGGGTCAAGGTCTCCATCGGCGGATAGTGGATCAGCCGCAGGTGATACATCGGCTCACCGGGCTGGTCCTCGATGAACATCGGGTCGAGCCCGAGCGCCATCGACATCGCCCGCTGCATCCGCAGCGTCGCCTCGACCATTGCGTCGCGATACGGCTCGACCCGCTCTCGGAATCCGGGGAGGTCCGGCCATTGGTTGGGGCCGTGCAGTGGGGTGCCGGCGAGCACCTCGGGATGGTCGGGCCCGTGATCGATGCCGGTGTCGAGGGTCTCTTTCATGTCGCCCGCCACCGGTCCGTCGGCAGAACCGCCCGCAAGTGCGCCGTCCAGCGACTCGGTCTCGAATCCGACGTAGCCGCGGTGGCAATCGGAGTTGCCGATGGCGATCGCCTCCTTCTCGGCGATCGGAAGCGCGAAGAACTCACGCATCGCATCGAAGTACGCGTCGCGAAGATCGTCGTCGACGCCGTGGCCGCGCACGAGGAGGAAGCCGGTTTCGCACAGCGTGGCATCGATGGCCGCCGCCGTGCGTGTCGCATCGTCGGTCGGGAGCGGCGCACCCGTGGCGAACGGAGAGAGGTCGAAACTGTTCAGCACCGGGACAGTGTCGCGTAGCGCACGCCGATCTCGCCACCGAACCCCGACCTGCGAGACTCGGGCGTGCACCTCTACACCTTTCCGGCGAGATCGCTCCGCGACATCCAGATCGCGCACGACTCGGGATCGTGGGGCATCCAGGCGAGCGCCAAGATGCGCGCCAGCCTCGACACTCGATCGGCCGAGATCGCGCCCGGTGATCGTGGCGTGTTCTACTGCTCGGCGTCGAAGAGCCTGACCACCCCGTTCACGTTCACCACGGCTCCCGATCCCGACCGCACGATCACCGACCTCTGGCCCGACTCGCGTTCGTTCGTGTTCGATTTTGCGCCGCTCGGCTCCCCGCAGCGAGAGATGGGGCTGGACCAGGCGCTGCGACTCCTCGACACGAGTACCGGATCGGCCTCGAAGAACACCAGCAACATCTTCCACCTGGCGCCGACGCAGACGTTCGCGCCGATCGAGATCACCGACCGGGACTGGGAGACACTCCTGCGCAACCTCGGTTGAACCCCTCGGCTATCGGACGAGGGTGATCGAATCCGCCCAGTCGATGAACCAGGTGGGGTAAATGCCGAATGCGATGGTGAAGATGGCCGTCGCGCCGATAGCAATGCCGGCGGCAACAGGCACGCTCACCTTCGGCGCATCGTCGTCGGCATCGTGCAGCCACATGCTCACCATGATCCGCAGGTACAGGAACGCAGCGACCACCGCCGCGACCATGGCGATGATCGCGATGGCGTAGCTGTCGACCTCGACCGCTGCCTGGATCACGCCGAACTTCGCGATGAAGCCGGTCGTGAACGGCACGCCGGCCTGCGCGAGCAGGAAGATGGTGAAGGCGATCGCCAGCAGCGGTTTGCGTTTGGCGAGCCCCTTGAAACGGGCGAGTGAAGCGTTGTCGTCGTCGCCGACCACGATGCTCACGATGCCGAACGATCCGATCACGAGGATCGAGTAGAAGAGCAGGTACAGCTGCACCGACGACACGCCCGTTCCGGGATCGAGATCGCCGGCGGTGTGTGCGGCGGCCTCGACACCGACGAGCAGGAAGCCCGCGTGGCTGACCGAGGAGTAGGCGAGCATGCGCTTCACGTCGTTCTGGACCACGGCGAGGAACGAGCCGACGATGAGCGACAGGAAGGCAAGGACCCAGATGATCGGCTGCCAGTCGTCCCGGTAGGCCGGCAGACCCGCCACGAGCACTCGGATGACCGCACCGAACGCAGCGACCTTGCCGGCGGACGCCATGAAGGCGGTGACCGGCGACGGCGCACCCTGATACACGTCGGGCGCCCAGATGTGGAACGGGGCCGCGGCGACCTTGAAGCCGAGACCGACGATCAACAGTGCGATACCGGCCAACGCCAACGCATCGTTGTCACTGTCGACGCGGAGTGCGACGGCGGCGACCATCTCGGAGATGTTGGTCGACCCGGTCGCGCCGTAGATCGAGCGCGATGCCGTAGAGGAAGAACGCCGAGGCGAACCCGCCGAGAATGAAGTACTTGAGACCCGACTCGGCCGAGGCATCGCTGCGTCGGTTCGATGCCGCCAGGACGTACAGCGCGAGCGACAGCGTCTCGAGACCGAGAAACAGCACGATCAGGTCGTTCGCCGACGCCATCACGATGCCGCCGGTCGCTGCGGCGAGGTAGAGGGCGTAGACCTCCGGCCCGTCGTTCGGGGTGTCGCGGATGTACTCGTCGGTCAACATCGACACGAGGATCACCACCGCGGAGATGGTGATCGTCGACCACATCGCGAACGTGTCGAACGCCAGCGCGCCGGCGACGAGCGTGGTCGGTCCGTTGTCGGAGATGTCGTCCCAGTTGAAGATCGCGAGGACGCCGGCCGCCCCGGCGATCGTGGCCGTCACGAAGGCGTACAGCCCCTTCGGCCACTTCGGCGTCAACGCGCCGACGACCATCAGGAACAGCGCACCACCGACGAGCACCAGCAGCGGCGAGAGTGCGAACCACCACACCTCGGGGTCGAGTTCGTTCGGATCGGATTGAGCGAGCACGTGCATCAGCCCTCCCCCTCCTTCCTCTTCGCCGCCGTGCAGATCATCGGGCACGCCGAACTGCGTCGTGTAGTCGGGATCGGCCTCGATGTCGCTGTTCGCGGCGACGTGCACGACGAGCCGTTCGACGCTGGGCTCGATCCGGTCGAGGAGCGGCTTCGGGTAGACCCCGACGAACACGATCGCCACGAGGAACGGGATCAGCACGAGCCCCTCCTTGAACCGCAGTTCGGGGAACGACTTGTTGTCGTCGTCGGGCTCGCCGTGGAACACACGTTGGTACGCCCACAGCAGGTAGAGCGCAGCCAGGATCACACCGGCGGTGGCGACCACGGTCCACCAGCGGGCGGTCGTGAACGATCCGAGCAGGATCAGGTACTCGCCGATGAAGCCGTTCAGTCCGGGGACACCGATCGAGCTCAGCATCACCACCAGGAACCCGGCGGCGAAGATCGGCGCCACCTTCTGGAGGCCGTTGAGTTCGGCGATCTGGCGGGTCTTGCGACGCTCGTAGATCCACCCGACGAACAGGAACAGTGCGCCCGTCGACACACCGTGGTTGACCATCTGCAGCACGCTGCCGGTGATCGCCTGGGTCGTGAACGCGAACGTGCCGAGCACGATGAACCCGAGGTGGGCGACCGAGGAGTAGGCGACCAACCGCTTGAGGTCCTTCTGCATCGTTGCCGCGAGCGCGCCGTAGATGATGCCGATGACGGCGAGGGTGAGCCACAGCTCGCGGCTCCAGACCGACGCCTCGGGGAAGAGGTAGAGCCCGAAGCGGAGGAACCCGTACGTGCCGAGCTTCAGCATCACGCCGGCCAACACGACCGAGCCGGCGGTCGGCGCCTGCGTGTGGGCATCGGGCAGCCACGTGTGCAGCGGGAAGAGCGGCACCTTGACCGCGAACGCGATCGGCGAACGCGAAGAACAGCCAACGTCCGGTCGACGTCGCGAAGTCGGCCCCCTCGGCGATCTCGACGAGGTCGAACGTGACCCGACCGAGGTCGTCGCTGGCGATCCATGCGGTCGCGATGAGACCGACGAGCATGAACGCCGAGCCGAGCATCGTGTAGAGGAAGAACTTCGTCGCGGCGTACTCGCGGCCCTCGTAGCCCCACCCACCGATGAGGAAGTACATCGGCACGAGCACGATCTCGAAGAAGATGAAGAACACGAACAGGTCGAGGCTGAGGAACGAACCCATCACGCCGGCCTGCAGCATCAACATCCAGGCGAGATACGGCTTCTCGTCATGATGTGGATCGATGCCGGCGATCACGATCGGGAACAGCAGGCCGGTGAGCACCACGAGGAACAGCGAGATGCCGTCGACACCGAGGTGCCAGCCGATGCCCCACTGCTCGATCCAGGTGTGCTGCGACACGAACTGGAACCCGGCGTCGCCCGTGTCGAACGAGGCGAGCAGCCAGATGCTCATCGCCGCCGTCGTGACCGACGCAAGCAGCGCGATCAGCTTCGCGAACTCGGGACGCGACCGCTTGGTGAGCAGCACGCAGAGCGCGCCCACCATCGGCACGAAGATCAGCGCCGAGAGAATCGGAAAGGCGCCCGCTGCGCCACCTGCCGCCAACATCACAGAATCCCTCGAATCACCACGAACCAGCCCAGGAGCAGCACCACGCCGACACCGATGATCGCCGCATACTGACGCACGTATCCGGTCTGCGCCTTGCTGGTTTCGGACGCGGTCGCACGCACGGCCGTCGCGACGCCGTTGACCGCGCCGTCGACCACCTTCGAATCGAAGTCGGCAACCCCTTGGGCGACGTCGCGCCCCGGGTGGCCCATGAACCAGGAGATCGCCGCGTCGTAGTACCAGCCGCGCTCCAGGATCGCCGGCTCGATCGCCTTGATGCGCTTCTTCTGGTAGACGAGCCAGCCGAGCAGGACGCCGCCGACCGCGCACGCCACGGCGATCGCGACGAGCAGGTACTTGTTCTCGTACGCGAACGTCCCGGTGATCTCGGCCTCACCGAATGCGATGACCGGATGCAGCCACTCCTCGAGGCGGTACGTGCCTCCACGCGGGATGCCGAACAGACTGGGCAGGTTGATCACACCACCGATGGCGGCGAGGCCGGCGAGGACGACGAGCGGGAACCACATGACCGCCGGCGACTCGTGCGGCGTGAAATCGCCATGGGCCTCCTGATCCTCGGCCGGGTCCTTCCAGCGGGCCTCACCGAAGAAGACCATGATCACCTGACGGGTCATGTAGAACGCGGTCAGCAGGGCCGTGATGATGCCGATGATGTAGAGCGGCACGCTCTCGGCGAGCGTGAACAACAAGATCTCGTCCTTCGAGAAGAAGCCCGAGAACGGCGGCACGCCCGCGATCGCGAGCCAACCCACGATGAAGGTGGCAGCGGTGAGCGGCATGAACTTGCGCAGCCCGCCCATCTTGCGCATGTCCTGTTCGCCGTTCATCCCGTGGATCACCGACCCGGACCCGAGGAACAGCAGCGCCTTGAACATGGCGTGGGTGATCATGTGGAAGATCGCAGCGACGTAGGCGCCGGTGCCGACCGCCAACATCATGTACCCGATCTGGGAAATCGTCGAGTAGGCCAGCACCTTCTTGATGTCGTTCTGGGCGATCGCGATCGACGCAGCGAACAGCGCCGTGATGGCACCGACCCAGGCGATCGACATCGGCACCCAGTCGGCGGCCACGGTGATCACCGGGTTGATGCGCACCAGGAGGAACACACCACCGGTCACCATGGTGGCGGCGTGGATCAGCGCGGAGACCGGCGTCGGACCCTCCATTGCGTCGGGCAGCCAGATGTACAGCGGGAGTTGGGCGCTCTTGCCGGTCGCGCCGAGGAGGAGCAGCACCGCGATCGCCGAGGCGGTGGTGGCGGTGAGCGTGCCCGCGATCGCCGAGCCGTTGAGCACGGAGTAGCTGATCGATCCGACCGACTCGAACGCGAGGAACATCGCGAGCATCACGCCGAAGTCGCCGACGCGGTTCGTGATGAACGCCTTCTTGCCCGCCGTTGCCGCGGACTCCCGGGTGTGCCAGAACGCGATGAGCAGATACGAACACGTGCCGACGCCTTCCCAGCCGAGGAAGGTGACCAACAGGTTCTCGCCCAGCACCAGCAGCGTCATCGAGAAGATGAACAGGTTGAGGTACAGGAAGAACTTGGAGAACTTCGGATCGCCGTGCATGTACCCGACGGAGAAGAGGTGGATGAGCCCACCGATCCCGAGCACGAACAGACACATCGTGATCGACAGCGGATCGGCGAGGAACGCCATGTCGATCTGGAGTTCACCGACCGGAACCCACGAGAACAGCGTGACGATCTCGGCGCGCTCCTCCTCGGGCATCCCGACGAGGTCGAAGTAGATCAGTGCGGCGACGATCCACGACGCGAACACCATCGCCGTCGCGAAGTAGCCCGCGCCCGGCTCGCCGAGGCGCCGTCCGAAGACCAACAGGATCAAGAACCCGAAGAGCGGGAACGCGGGGATGAGCCAAACGAGTTCAGCCATTACTCAGCCCTTCAACTCTGCGAGATCGTCGGCGGTCGCGCCCGGGCGGCGCCGCAGGATCGACACGAGGATGCCGAGCCCGACCACCACTTCGGCGGCCGCGACGACCATCACGAAGAACACGGCGGTCTGACCATTGATGTCGCCCAGCGACGTGGCCAGGGCGACGAAGGTCAGGTTCGCGGCGTTGAGCATCAACTCGATGCACATGAACATCACGAGCGGGTTGCGGCGGACCAGGAGCCCGAACGCGCCGATACCGAACAGCAGCGAGGCGACGATCAAGTACCAGGTGGGCTCGATGGCGGCGATCACGCAGTGGCTCCCTGCTTGGGCCACTTGCGGGTGAGGAGCACGGTGCCGACGACGGCGACGATCAACAGCACCGAGGTCAGCTGGAAGGCGAGGACGTGGTCGTTGTAGAGGTTCCGGGCGAGCTGCTGGATGTTGCCGTCGTTCGCCACGAGGTCCTGGCCGTCGGCGGTGAGCTCCCCGGCGACGTCGATGCCGAGGCCCGGATTCAGTGTGCCGATGGCGTCACCGGCCTTGATCACGGCGGCGCTGACGAGCCCGACCAGGCCGACGGTCATCACCGCGGCCAGCGGGCGCTGGATCGGGATCGGCTCGATCGACAGGTCGACGGCCTTGTCGACGCCGAGCAGCATGATCACGAACAAGAACAGCACCACGATCGCGCCGGCGTAGACGATCACCTGGACCGCGGCGAGGAAATGGGCCTCCTGAGCGACGAACTGCACAGCCACGCCGAACAAGGTCAGCACCAGGCCGAGCGCAGCGTGCACGGGGTTGCGGAAGAGGATCACGCCGACCGCTCCGCCCAACATCATCAATGACGCGGCGAAGAACACGATGTATTCGAGGGCGGTGGTGTTCATCGCTCGACGATTCTGACAGAAACGTCCCGGTCGGCCTGCGACGGCTCGGGCGCGCGGGTTCCGTGGCCGAGCTCGTTGCTCCAACCCACCTCGCCCTCGAACGTGGCATCGCCCGACGGTGAGGTCGCACGCATCCACCCCGACGTGTGCTCGTCGTCACCGTCGCGCCAGTCCTCCCACGGCAGCTGCTGCGGCTTGCCCTCGTCGTCGACGACGAGCTCGGCCTTCGTGTAGATCGCGTCCTTGCGATTCGTGAACGAGAACTCGAACAGCTTCGACTCGGTGATGGCCTCGGTCGGACACGCTTCGACACAGAGATCACAGTGGATGCAGCGGAGGTAGTTGATCTCGTACACGTAGCCGAAGCGCTCGCCCGGCGACGTCGGATTGACGGGATCGTTGTCGGCACCGCGCACGTGGATGCAGTTGGCGGGGCACACGCCGGCGCACAGCTCGCACCCGATGCACTTCTCCATCCCGTCCTCGTAGCGGTTGAGCACGTGGCGACCGTGCAGACGCTCCGGCTTGGGGATCTTCTCGTCACCCTTGACGTCGTTGTTCGTCTCGCCGCGCTTCTTGGCCTTGCGGCCACCGGAGTACTCGGTGGTGACGCGCTTGCCGCCGAACAGGCGGTGCTGACGCATCGTGACGGCGAATCCTTCGAAGTAGCCCATCAGACGGGACTCCCTTCCTGCAGTGGCTCGGCCACCTGCGCACGGTTCTTCCGGCTCACGTTGAGTGCGGCCATGAACAACCCGATCGCGACGGCCCCGACGGCGACACAGATCAGCGTGACGCGGATCGAGTCGGCGGTGGCGCCGTCCGGTGAGAACTGGCGAAGCGCTGCGAGCAGCAGGAACCAGCCCAGCGACACCGGGATCAGTACCTTCCACCCGAGGTCCATCAGCTGGTCGTAGCGCAACCGGGGCAGCGTGGCTCGCAGCCAGATGAACACGTAGAGGAACACGAGCAGCTTGAGGACGAACCAGACGGTGCCTTCGAGCGCACCCGGGATGAGCGGAATGTCGATCCCGGCGATCGGCTGCGGACCGCCGAGGAACAGCGTGACGACGATCGCCGACATGGTGATCACGTTCATGAACTCGGCCAGGAAGAACAGCGCGAACGTGATCCCGCCGTACTCGGTGTTGAACCCCGACACCAGCTCCTGTTCGGCTTCGACGAGGTCGAACGGCGGGCGGTTGAGTTCCGCGGTGACGGCGATCAGGAAGATCACGAACGGCACGATGCCGGTCGCCACGAGATTCCAGTCGGCGAAGCTGTCCTGGGTCCGCACGATGCCGGCCGTGCTCAGCGTGCCGCTGGACAGCAGCACCGCGGCCAGGCTCAGCCCGAGCGCCGCCTCGTAGGAGATCATCTGCGCCGAACCGCGCACCGCACCGAGCAGTGGGTACTTCGACCCCGACGCCCAGCCGGCGAGCATGACGCCGTAGACGGCGATCGACGACATCGCGAGCACGAGGAGGATGCCGATCGGCGGATCCGCCAGCTGCACGCGGGTGACCTGCCCGAAGATGGTGATCGTGCCGTCCTTGCCGTCGGTGAAGTCGCCGCCGAGCGGGATCACCGACCAGATCAGGAACGCCGGCACGAACATCAGGTACGGCGCGAGTCTGTAGATGAACGGGTCCGACTTGCTCGGCCGGAACGTCTCCTTGAAGAACGCCTTGATGCCGTCGGCGAGCGACTGCAGGATGCCGAACGGCCCGGCCTTGTTGGGCCCGATGCGGTTGTGCATGCCGGACACGATCTTGCGCTCACCCCAGATCATCAGCATCGTCGCGACCAACGCCACGACGAAGATGATCAGCACCTTGGCGATGATGATCAGCAGCGGGGTCCACAGCAGACCGCCGGTGCCCAACGGATCGATCGACAGCACGCTCACACGACCTCGATCTTGACGTCGATGACTTCCGCGTCACCGTCGATCAGGTCCTCGACCGCGCCGCCCTGGTTGAACGGCGCCCACACGACGCCCCGGGGGACCGCGGGGTTGGTCACCACCGAGAGGATCGAGGTCGCCTTGACGCCGATCAGTTGGACGTCGTCGCCCGTGTGCACGCCGAGCGCGTCGGCGTCGAGTGGGTGCAGGTGCGCACCGGGACCGGGAGCGAGCTGTGCGATCGAATGGGACATGGCGGTACCGACCGCCCGATCGTAGAGCTTCCGGCTCACGACGAGACGATGGTCGTAACTGTTGCGCTGCCCGGCGCCGCGTTCGACGGGTGGGAGCGACGTGGGCACCACCTCGGCGAGCACGCCGTCGGGATCGCCCGCAAGGGCGTCGAGGGTCACCCCGGCAAACCCCGGCACCTCCGCGGCGATCGCGGCGGTGACCTCGTCGACGCTCGCGACGTCGGCGAGTCCACCGTCGAAGTCCAGCATCAGGGCGAGTTCGGCGGCGATCATCCAGTCGGGTCGAGCAGTGCCGGTCGTGGTGACCTTGTCGGCGAGCGTCGACACACGACCTTCGATGTTCGTGGTCGTCCCGCGCTTCTCTCCGTACGCGGCCGCTGCCAGCACGACATCGGCGAGCTTGGTGCTCTCGCTCGGGTGCGTGTCGATCGAGATCACGCGACGAGCGCCTGCCAGCGCACGGCGGGCGAGGTGGACGTCGGGACAGTCGTTCAGCGGATCGGCGCCGAGCAGGATCAACAGCTCGAGCTTGCCGTCGGCGGCGGCGTGGAGCGCCGAGAGCCCGTCGTGGTCTTCATCGCGCGGGGCCATGCCGACCGACAGCGCGCCCACGACGTTGCCGCGCCGCAGCGCCGGGAGCACCTTTGCGTTCGGCGCGACCGCCAGCACTGCCGCCAGCGCCGCGATCGTCGCATCGGGCGATTCGGCCAGGTTCGACCGGCCGACGACCACGACGACGTCTCCGTTGCCGGACAGCAGCTCGGCGTGCTCGGCCACGGCGTCGGCCTGCAGACCGGGCTGGTGGCGAATGCTGTGCGTCGCATAGCGGGTGAGGCCCGTCTCCATGGAGGAGAACTCGACGAGTGTCGAACCGCCGTCGGTCGCCGCTTCGCGGAGCCGCAGGTACAGGACCGGCAACTCCTCTTTGATGTCGGGCCCGAGCAGGACGATGGTCGACGCGCCGGCCGCTTCGTCGATCGTGGCGCGGTCGAGACCGAGGATCGAGGCGGGCAGCCCGTCGCCGAGCTGGGCGTCTCGGTAGGTGATGCCGATCGCGTCGGCGAGCTGCGCCCATGCGAACGCATCTTCGTTGCTGCCGCGGGCGCCGCCGAGCAGAGCGATCGAGTCCGGGCCGCCGGTGGAGAGCGCCTCGCGGATCAACCGCGCGCACGCCGTGAGTGCCGCGTTCCACGAGGTGGTCGTCAGGCCGGCGTCGGTCTTCACCATCGGGTCGGCGAGGCGATGCTCGGAGTTGACCGCTTCGAAGTCGAATCGACCGCGGTCACACAACCAGCCGTGGTTGACCGGATCGGAGTCGACACCCTGGTAGCGCAGGATCTCGTCACGGCTCGACTGGACGACGACGCGGCAGCCGACCGAGCAGGACGTACAGGTCGACTCGTCGGCGGTGAGGTCCCACGGGCGCGCCTTGAACCGGTACGGCTCGGCGGTGAGCGCCCCGACCGGGCAGATCTGCACCGTGTTGCCCGAGAAGTACGAGGCGAACGGCTCGTCGGGGAACGTCATCACCTGGGTCTGGTTGCCGCGCTGGGTGAAGTGGATCAGCTTGTCGCCTGCGACTTCATCGGCGAAGCGCGTGCAGCGGTCACACAGGATGCACCGTTCCCGGTCGAGCAGCACGAGATCGGAGATCGGGATCGGCTTCTCGTAGTGCCGCTTCTCTTCCACGTACCGTGACTCACCCGGACCGTGGCTGAACGCCTGGTCCTGCAGGGGGCATTCGCCGCCCTTGTCGCACACCGGACAGTCGAGCGGGTGGTTGGCGAGCAACAGCTCGATCATGCCCTCCTGGGCCCGCTTCGCCGTCGGCGACTCGGTCTCGATCTTCATCTCGGGCGAGACGGTGATCATGCACGACGGCTGCAGCTGCATCCCGCGGCCGGTGTCGACCTCGACCAGGCACTGGCGACACATCCCGACCGACTTCATCCGCGGGTGGTAGCAGAAGTGCGGAATGTAGGCGTCGTGGCGCTCGGCGGCGGCGATGACGAGTTCACCCTTCCGCGCCTCGATCTCTCGACCGTTGAGGGTGACCATCACGACGTTCGGATCGGGCTCTTCGACCGGCGCGACGTCGTTCGGTTCTTCTTCGCTCATGAGCCTGCCACTGCAACGGGGATGGAAATGCGCTTCGGTGCCGGGACCACCTTCGCCTCGAACTCGTCACGGAACAGCGTGAGTGCCGAGTGCAGGGGAGCATACGCAGAGGGACCGACGAAGCAGATGGTCGTCATCTTGTACGGGAACGGCGTGGCTTCCAAACCGAGACGCTCCGAGGCCGCGTGCGGCATGTCGCCCGGGCAGATCGACTGGCCGACCTCGAGGATCTGATCCAGGTCGGCGTCCGTGCCGTGACCCGAACAGATCCGCTCCAGGATCCGCAACAACCAGGTGCCGCCTTCGCGGCACGGCACGCACTTGCCACACGACTCGTGGGCGTAGAACCGGGTGAGCGTGAGTGCCGCCTCGGGGATGTCGGTCGTCGAGTCCATGACCATCACCGCGCCCGAGCCGAGCATCGATCCGGCCGCACCGGCCTCGCGTCCCTCGAACGGGATGTCGAGCTGGTCGGGCAGGAACCACGGAGCGGAGCCGCCGCCGGGCACGAACGCCTTGAGCTCGTTGTCGTCACGGATCCCCTGGCAGAACTCCTCGCCGTAGATGAGGTCGCGGAACGTGGTGGAGCCGTTGACGATTTCGTAGACGCCCGGACGCTTGACGTGGCCCGAGATGGCGATCATGCGTGTGCCGGGCGAGGTCTCGGTGCCGATCGCCGTGTACGCGGCCGAGCCACGCGCCGCGATGAACGGCAGGTTGGCGAGCGTCTCGACGTTGTTGACGATCGTCGGCTGTCCGTAGAGGCCGACGGCCGCCGGGAAGTACGGCGGCTTGAGACGCGGCATCCCGCGCTCGCCTTCGAGCGACTCGATCAACGCCGTCTCCTCGCCGACGACATAGGCACCCGCACCCCAGTGCAGGACGATGTCGACGCTGAAGTCGGTGCCCATGATGTTCTTGCCGACGTAGCCGGCCTCGTAGGCATCGTTCAGCGCGTCGGCGAGGCGCTCGTGCGCCAGCGCCATCTCGCCGCGGACATAGAGGAAGCACTGCGACAGGCCGGCCGCGTAGCACGCGATGAGACAGCCCTCGATCAGCTGGTGCGGGTCGCGCTCCATGAGGAGCCGGTCCTTGTACGTGCCGGGCTCGGACTCGTCACCGTTGACGACGAGGTAGCGCGGCCACACGCCCTGGGGCGTGAACCCCCACTTGACGCCGGCGGGGAAGCCGGCACCACCACGACCGAGCAGCGTCGAGGCCTTGACCTCGGCGCTCATCTCCTCGGGGGTCTTGGCGAGGGCGGCCTTCAACCCGGCGTAACCGCCGGTTGCGAGCGACCGATCGAGGGTGTAGCTGTCTTCGTACTCGAAACGCGACGTGACGATCTTGGGTCGATCGCCTTCGTAGAAGCCGGGGGTGTAGTCGCGGGTGATCGCGGTGGTCATGAGTCATCTCCAACGCTGACCGGGATCCATGCCGGGCCTTCGTTCACGTCGTCGGGGTCGGGTGCGCCGACGAACTTGTCGGCGGGGATGTGCTGGCGGTTGCGACCGAGCGTCCCGTGCGGCGGGATCTCCCCGGTCAGCTTTCCGGCACGCAGGTCGTCGATCAGCTGATCGAAGTCGTCGGTGGTGACGCGATACCGGTGGCGGTAGTTGACCTGCAGGGTCGGTGCCTCGGTGCAGGCCGCCTGGCACTCCGCAGCCTCGAGGGTGAACATGCCGTCGTCGGTGGTCGAGCCGGCCCTGATCCCGAGCTTCTGCTCCGCATGGTGCATCAGCGCGTCGGATCCGAGCAGTGCGCAGCTCATCGTCTGGCACACGTTGATCACGTACGTGCCGACGGGCTCGAACTTGAACATCTCGTAGAACGTGGCCGTCCCGATGACCTCGGCGGGCGTGATGTCGAGCAGCTCGGCGAGATGCCGCATCGCCGCGTCGGTGATGTAGCCGTTCTGCTCCTGGCTGAGGTGCAGCAGCGGGATCAGCGCCGACTTCTTGCGCGGATACCGCGAGATGATCTCGTGCGCGAGCACCACGTTCGAATCGGTGAGCCGACTCATCGATCGACGCCTCCGAGAACGGGGTCGACGCTGGAGATGACGGCGACGGCGTCGGCGACGAGGCCGCCGCGCATCATGTGCGGCAGGCACTGGATGTTGGTGAACGACGCATCGCGCATGTGCATGCGGTACGGGGTCGGAGACCCGTCGCTCGCGATGTAGCAGCCGACTTCGCCGCGGGGGCTCTCGATGCCGACGTAGACCTCGCCCTCGGGCACCTTGAACCCTTCGGTGAAGATCTTGAAGTGGTGGATCAGCGCCTCCATCGACTCGTCGATGCGCGCGCGCGGCGGCGGGGTCACCTTCTTGTCCTGGATCCGGAAGTCACCCTGTGGCATCACCTCGAGGATCTGGCGGACGATCTTCATCGACTCGCGGATCTCGGCGAGACGGATCGCGTACCGGTCGAAGGCGTCGCCGTAGGAACCGACGATCACGTCGAACTCCATCTGCTCGTACTTCATGTACGGCATGTCGCGACGCAGGTCCCACGGCACGCCGGTCGAGCGAACGATGGGGCCGGTGGCGCCGAGTGCGAGGGCCTCGTTCGGGGTGATCACACCCACGCCCTGGAGGCGCTCGCGCCAGATCGGCTGACCGGTCATCAAGATGTCGTACTCGTCGAGTCGGGGCGGGATCAGCTCGAGCAGGCGCAGCACACCGTCGCGCCAGCCCGCCGGCAGGTCGGCCGCGACACCGCCCGGACGGATGTAGTTGTGGTTCATGCGCAGGCCGGTGACCTCCTGGAAGAACCGGAGCACCTCCTCGCGCTCGCGCCAGCCGTAGATCATCATCGACACCGCGCCGAGGTCCATGCCGTTGGTCGCCATGAACAACAGATGGCTCGACATCCGGTTGAGTTCGGCCATCAACATGCGGATCCACACCGCACGTTCCGGGATGTCGTCGGTGATGCCGAGCAGCGCCTCGGTCGCCATCGAGAACACGAGCTCGTTGTTGAGCGGGCTCAGGTAGTCCATGCGGGTGACGTTGGTGCCGCCCTGCATGTAGGTGAGCGACTCGGCGGTCTTCTCCATGCCCGTGTGCAGGTACCCGATGATCGGCTTGCAGCGCAGGACCTCTTCACCCTGCATCTCCAGCATCAGGCGCAACACCCCGTGCGTCGAGGGGTGCTGGGGCCCCATGTTGATGATCATGGTCTGATCTTCTTCGGGGTCTTCGGGGAGATCGCCGAGCTTGGCGGCTTCGGCCTCCGACATCCGCAGCACCGAGCCGATCTCGCGCATCAACTCGCGCGCCGTGGTCTGGCTCCGCGGCTTGAGCAGCTGTGCACCCTCGTCGGTGTTCGGGATGAACACCGCGTAGCTCGAGGGTTCGGCCTCGACCTCGTCGGCGACGGCGAGTTCTTCCTCGGTGGTACTCATGCGTTCGCCTCCTTGAACTGCACGGGGATCGAGCCGATGCCGTAGTCCTTGCGGAGCGGATGGCCGTCCCAGTCCTCCGGCATCAGGATCCGCGTGAGGTCCGGATGACCGTCGAACTCGATGCCGAACATGTCGTAGGTCTCCCGCTCGGGCGCCTCGACACCGGGATGCAGATCGAACAGCGACGCCACGACCGGATCGGCCTCGGGGACCTGCACGCGCAGACGGGTCCGCCGGCGGTTGCCGATGTCGAGCAACTGCACGACCACCTCGAAGCGCTCGGGCGCGATGCCGCTGGGGAGCGGCCGATGCATGTACTGCAGGTAGTCGACGCCGCACAGGTCGAGTGCCATCGTGTAGCCCTCGTCGGCCAGTGCTTTGGCGACATCGAGGTACTGCGCTCGCGTCGGGTGGATCACTTCTTGCCCGTGGGCGTGCGTGACGGGGCAACCGTGGATGTCGGGCGTCTCGATGTCGGTGCTGTCGTCGGTGTCGTCCATCAGCGCTTGCCCCCCATCAGCACCGGCGTCGAGCCGGACTCGATGTGCTGCACGTGGATGTTGGCACCTGCGCCGGTCTCCTTGCGCCGCTTGAGGATCTGCTCGTTCTCGATCAGCCCGTGCAACTGCTCGATCGCATGGATCAGCGTCTCGGGCGTCGGCGGGCAACCGGGCGCATAGACATCGACCGGCACGACCTGATCCACGCCCTGGACGATGGCGTAGTTGTTGAACATGCCCCCGGAGCTCGCGCACACGCCCATCGAGATGACCCACTTGGGCTCCATCATCTGGTCGTACACCTGTCGCAGCACGGGTGCCATCTTCTGGCTCACCCGGCCGGCCACGATCATGATGTCGGCCTGGCGCGGGCTGGCCCGGAAGACCTCCATGCCGAAGCGCGAGATGTCGTAGTGGGCACCACCGGTCGCCATCATCTCGATCGCACAGCAGGCGAGACCGAACGAGGCCGGCCACGACGAGCGCGAACGCGACCAGTTGACCAGATCTTCGAGTTTGCCGGTGATGACGTTGTGCGTCAGGCCGCCCAGTCCGTCGTCGAGCACATCGTTGACGATGCCCATGTTGCGGTCTCCTTATGCGGCAGGTTGGTTCGTGGCGTCGCGGACGTCGACCAGACGACCCTCGGTGCCGACCCGACGGATGGTCGAATCGAGCGAGCGGCTCGGCGACACCATGTCGGCCTCGACCTGCAAGCTGCGATAGCCCTGGATCGGACCCCAGTCGAGGCCGCCACGGGCGACCTCGTAGACGAACGTCAGGAAGAACACGACCGAGAACATCAGCACCGCCCAGAACCCGTACGCGCCGAGTTCACCGCGCGACACGGCATAGGGGTAGAGGAAGATGATCTCGATGTCGAACATGATGAACAGCATCGCGACGATGTAGAAGCTCACGGGGAAGCGTTCCGGCGGCTCCCGTGACGGCACGATGCCGCACTCGTAGGGCGCCTCCTTGGCAGCCGACGGGCGACGGGGCCCCAGCAGCTTCGACGCGAGCAGGCTGAGCATGCCGAACACGATGCCGAGCAGCATCAGGATGACGATCGGCAGGTATTGGCCCATCAGACGCCGGCCGCGGCCTTTTCGGTCGCCATGTTCTTGGCGTTCAGGATGTTCTCGTCGAGCTGACGGTCACGACGGTGGAGCAGGTAGCACAGCGCCAGGAAGATCGCGCCGCCACCGAGCGTCAGGACGACGGCGGGCTGACGACGCGCGCCGAGGTCACGCACCATGTACACGTACTGACGCTGCTGTGTCTCGTCGATCTGCGGCGACACGGGCGCCCGCCCGGGCTCGGTGCGCACCTGCTGGAGCGGCGCTGCTTCGACCAGGACGAAGTGTGGCTCGTGGAAGAACGCGAGGAAGTCGAGCGACTCGTCGGTGAGGCCCGGGATGTCGCCGGCCTTGATCCGCGGATAACGATCGCCACCGATGTCGAAGATGTTGGTCACCGTGTACTCGCCGGCCGCGAACGCGCCTTCCTCTTCGAGGAACACACTCGCCGACGCCGCTGCCTGGCCGAAGGCCGGAGAGGCCGGATCGAGCACGATGAAGCCCTCGTCCTCGAGCGTCTGACCGACGATCGCCGCTTCTTCGGCAGGGGTGGCGCCCACGGGGATCTCCGGGAGCGCATCGATGACGCCGCCGCTGCGCAGCGCCGAGGTCTCCTGGAGCACCGTTGCGCCGGGAACGGGGGCCCAACTCGGGTCGGGCCCGCGCAAGCCGATGCCGTAGATCCACCACGTGGCGCCCATCAGCATCATCCAGCCGGCGAGGCCGGCCAAGGTGACGAGGAACGCCAGGCGTGAGCCCATGTTCGTCATCATGATGAGGTAGATGCTGCCCACCAGGATGACGACGGCGATGACGACCGTGAGCAGCCCGCGAAGTTCCGGCTCCCAGCCGATTGCCAACAGATTCATTTCGCTCACAAACTCCGGACGTATTCGACCACGGCCTGAATCTGTTCGTCGGTCAGCATGGAACCGAAGCCGGGCATGCGTCCGCTGCCCTGCCCGTTGATTCCATACAGCTTGCCGAACTCGGAGCCGTTCTTGATGAAGTTGACCATGTCAGTCTCGCTGGCGAAGTGGCTGTTGCTCGAACCACCGGTCAAGTTCCAACCATACGCGCCCTGACCCGTCACTCCCGGATCCCCGTAGCTCCAGCCGAGCGTGTGGCACCGTGCACAGCTGTATGCGCCGCTGGCGAGTTCGAGATTGAAGAGGGCCTCGCCGTAGCTGATGCCCTCGGCCTCCATCGCGTTCCGTGCGGCGGCTTCGATGTTGTCCCGCTCGGCTGCCGGCAGCACACCGGAACCGCAGAGCTGGACGTCGAAGTACTCGTCGCCGCCGAGTTCGTCTTCGAGGCACCCCTCGCGCGGGATCTGGATGCTCTTCATGTACTCGATGAGCGTCTCGATCTGCTGGCTCGTCATCGGGCCGCCGCCGACGGTGCCCCATGGCGACATCGGGGAGAAGGGCCGGCCGTAGTTGAGGATGAACTCCACCTCGGACTCGTCGAACTTGTAGAAGATCGTGTTCACCGCCGGGGCCTTCCAGTTCACGGCGGACACCGCCCCGGTGACCGGATCGGTGACGGTGAAGGGGGCCTCACCACCGACGCCGTTCATACCGCCGTGGCAGCCCGCACAGTTGAAGCCGCCCTCGGCGGTCGGTGCGAACAGCTCGGCGCCCCAGGACGCGAAGCGCTTGTCCCAGCCCTCCTGCGCGCCGGCCTGGCGGCCCGGTTCGAGCACCCAGTACAGGGGCAGGCCGATGACGCTGACGAGCAGCAGCAGCACGCCCAACAGCTGGAGCCGTTCGAGACGCGGACCCTCGAGGGTCTCGTCGTCGTAGTACTCCTTGCGGTTGGGAGCCAGCTCGATCTCCGAGCCCACCTCGGCTCTGCCTGCGCGGACGTTGAACGCTGCGTAGATGATGAACCCGATGACGATGACGGCGAATGCGACGCTCGCGATCGCCGTGGTGTTCAGGGCGACCATCAGTGGGCGCCGTCACTCGTGCAGTGGGGCCCCTCGGCCTCCTGACCGGTGGTGTTGACACCGATCGCGGCACCGGGGATGACGGTGCCGGTGTCGATCGTGACGTCGCCACCGGGCGAGACCGTTGCCGGGAAGTGATCCATACCCCGGGGCGCGGGGCCGGCCTTCTTCTCACCGACGCGGTTGTACTGCGAACCGTGGCACTGGCACTCGAACCACTGGCTGGTCGGGCATTCCGGGACACGGCAGCCGAGGTGCGGGCACTTCTGGCTGAGCACGACGATGCCCTCCTCCATGGCGGAGAGCACGTTGGCCGGATAGATGGTCTGGGCGACGGGCAGCGCCTCGGAGGGGTACTCGGTGATCCACGCACGCGCCTCGGGGGCGTAGAAGAACCCGCCGCCCTGCTTGATGCCGTCCTTGATGACGTCCAGCTTGCCGACGGGCACGGCGCCACCGAAGCCCCCGCTGCCGCTCGGCCAGAGGAAGCCCACGAAGGACGCGGCGGCGAAGGCCCCCAGACCGGCGCCCATCAGGGTGACCGTGGCGCGGTTGAAGAACTGACGGCGAGAGACGCCGATGACCTCGGGGTCGGGAGCGACCCAGGGGACGAGCGCGGGCTCTTCGTCGACGGTCGCGAGCGCCGTACCGGCACCGCGAGACGCGGTGCCTTCGGCTTCGGCGACCTCTGCGGTGCGCACGCCCGAGGCGGTTGCGGCCGCCTCGAAGGCGCGGGAGTCCTTCCGGCTCGACTTGTCGCGACTGAGCGTCTCGCTCGACAGCGCGCCCGCGCCTCGGACGTCGCTGCGTCGGGCAAGGGTGAAGAAGCTCACGGCGGCGAGGACGAGAACGACCCCGACGGCGATGGCGATGACAGCTGCGGTACTCATGAGATGTCTCCTTTGGTACTAGAGCTCGAAGAACAGGCCGTCGACCCACGGCAGGACGAAGTTGAAGCCGGGACCCCGGAAGAACGAACCGATGATGACGAGCACGGCCCAGAACATGAGGTGCACGGTCTGGATCGACGTGGCGAACTTGCGATCCTCGGGCTTGTTCGACGGGTTGCGGTCGAGATACGGCGTCAGGATGAGGGCGATCATGCCCACCCCGGGCAGGGTCACGCCGGCCACCATCGGGTGGAAGTAGACCAGCAGTTCCTGCAGGCCGAGGAAGTACCACGGGGCCTTCGACGGGTTGGGGGTCTGGTTGGTGTTGGCCAGCTCGAGGAGCGGGGCGTGCACGAAGATCGAGAACACGAACACCAACGCCGTGCAGGCCAGTGCGGCCACGAACTCGGCGGCGAGCAGGTGCGGCCAGGTGTGGACCTTGTCGACCGGCGTGGCCTTGACGTCTTGGATGGTGCCCGACTTGACGACGGTCAACAGCCGCTGGGTGTGCCCACCCGGGCCGGCACCGATCGGCACACCACCACCGGCCGGAGCGGCAGCGACGACGGCACCGACCTTCTCGGCAACGGCGACGGCGCCGCCGGCGTCGGCGGTCGTGGTCTCGCCTCCGGCCTTCGCCGACTTGGCGGCCTTGCTGCGTTGCAGCAGGTGCGCGGGAATCCGCGAGTCGGTCTCGGCCTCGGCGGCCGGCTCGGCAGCAGCGGCGGGTTCAGCCGCGGCAGCAGGTTCGGCCTTCGCCTTGTCACGGGCGGCCGCTGCTCGCTTCAGCAGATGCTCTGGGATTTCAGTCATGTGACGACCTCTTCATCCTTGGTTCGTAGCCAGTCAACCGGATGGATCACAACGGACCCGAAATGCCGCCGTCTTTGCGGACCCGCCAGAAGTGGATCGCCATGAAGATGACGATCACGAACGGCAGGAACAACACGTGCAGGACATACCATCGCAACAGGGTTTCGGCGCCGATTTCGGCACCGCCCAACAAGACGAATCGGACCTCCTGTCCGAAGACCGGGGTGTACCCCATCATGTTGGTGCCCACGGTCACCGCCCACAGCGCCAACTGATCCCATGGCAGCAGGTAGCCCGTGAACGACAGGAGCAGGGTGAGCATCAGCAGGATCACCCCGATCACCCAGTTGAACTCGCGAGGCGGCTTGTAGGCGCCGTGGTAGAAGACACGCGCCATGTGCAAGAACACGGCGAGCACCATCAGGTGGGCTCCCCATCTGTGCATGTTCCTCACCAGCAGGCCGAAGGTGACCGAGGTCTGCAGGTTGTTGATGTCGTTCCAGGCCGCCGTGGTCTCGGGCCGGTAGAAGAACATCAAGAAGATGCCGGTGACCGTCAGCAGGATGAACAGGAAGAAGCTCAGCCCACCGAGGCACAGCGTGTAGCTCACCTTGACGGCGTGGCGCTTCACCTTCACCGGGTGCAGGTGGTACAGCACCGAGTTCATGATGACGTAGCTGCGGTTACGCGGGCTGTCGGTGTACCCCTTGCGGAAGATCGAGCCGGGGCGGAAGACCGAACTCCAGGCCTGGCTGCCCTGCACGCTGTCGACCGCGTCTTTCGCGCGGTCACCGATCGTGGGCTTCGGTTTGTCGTCGATGATCTTGGACATTGAAATCCTCAGAGCCTCATGCCATAGCCGTAGCCATGGTTGTTGGTTCGGGTGTGGTAGTCGCCGACCGCGGTTGCGGTGCCGGCCTTGCCGAGAATGATGACGCCGGTCGGGCAGCGATCGACGCACAGCGCACAGCGCGTGCAGATGTCATCATCGATCGTGAACATGAACGCATCGGACGGGTCGGTGCCGGGTTGCTCGGTGCCGATCGCGTCGTCGACCGCATCGAGGCTGACCATGTGGATGCACTTCCACGGGCAGATGTCGACGCAGCCCTCGCAGCTGATGCACTCCGACTGGTCGATGTGGATGAACTGCTTCGGCTTGACGGCCTTCGACAGGTAGTCCGCGTCGACTTCGACCAACGTGTAGTCGGCCGTGTACGGCATCATCGGGGGGTTGGCGTCGGTCTTTGCCATCGATCAGGCCTTCTTCACCAAGGGGCGGCCGTAGGTGGAGGTCGGGAGTTCCTTGGTGACCTTGTCGCCACGCTTCTGCCACCAGATCGCCAGCCAGATGTTCAAGCCGAAGAAGAGGGCGTGGAGCAGCACGACGATCGTGTCGCGAACCGCTTCGTACTGCAGAGTGATCGGGTTCCACCCGCCGGCCGACTCGGGCTTGAGAATCCCGCCCGGACCGAAGATCAGCTTGTCTTTCGACCACCCGAGGTTCTTGTCGGCATGGTCGATGAACTGGTGCGGGAGGATCCCGTAGGTGAGGAACAGCATCGCGAAGATGTAGACCCCGCCGATCATCGCCTCGCCCCAGCTGGTCGGCTTTCCGACCGGGCGGCGCTTGCCGTACCAGACGACCCCGCCGATCATGCCGAGCGACGCGATGAACGCAACGACGAACGCCTGGTTGAAGCCAGGCCATTTCAGAATGTCGACGGCGATCATCGGTGGGGGTGTACTCCTGAATCGGGAATGGTGAACATCCCGAGCCTACTCGTGGGAGGGGGACGGAAGAAGTCTGGCAGAGAGGTTCTCGGTGCGCGCCAGGTTGTGCACAAGTTCTCGCGTGACATCTGAGTCGGCCACCTCGGAGCGAATGTCGTCCGAAAGTTTCTCCGACAGCGACCGGCCATCTATCCTCTGCCGGGTGACTGAGATCCCCGAGCACCTGCTGAAGCGGTCGCGCGAGCGTCGCGCCGCGATCGGCCAGGGCGGCGACGCCGGCGCCTCCGATGGCGCAGCCGCCACACCCGCAGCAACCCCGGCGACGACCGAGCAGGCCGCCGCACCCGCGACAGCAGCGGCGAGTGGGCCGCCCGCGCGCAGCGGGCCGCCCGCGCCCGAGGCGGTCACCCCGCCGAAGCCCGACCCCGCGTACGTCGTCGCCGCCAAGCAGCGCCGCAAGGTCCCGTGGTGGGCCATGGCCACACTCGGCCTGATGCCGGTGTGGGGGTTGATGTACGTCCGCGCACTCACCGAGCCGCCAGAGGTCGTCGAAGGACCGCTCGCGATCGGCGCCGAGCAGTACGGCAGCTGCGCCGCATGCCACGGCGCGGCCGGTGGCGGCGGCGTCGGCTATGCGTTCGCCGGCGAGGAAGTCCTCAAGACCTTCCCCAACATCGAAGACCAGCTGCGCTACGTGTACTGGGGCACCGGCGAGTACAACCTCGCCGGGGTCGAGATCTACGGCGACCCCGAGCGCGAGGGCGGCCCCCACGTCACCAACGGACTCGGCGTGATGCCGCAGCAGGGCGCCGCCGCCGGCGGTGGCCTCACCGACTACGAGATCCTCGGCGTCGTCTGCCACGAGCGCTACACCCTGGGTGGCGCCGACCCGACGAGCGAGGAATGGGCCGAGGAGTACGAGCAGTTCTGCTCGCCCGAGTCGCCCGTGTTCGCGGCGCTCGAATCCGGTGAGTCCTCGCTCACCGACGAAGAGCCGGAGACCTACATCGCCCCGAACGGCGACAGCTTCGAACCGATGGTCGTCGGTCCGCCCAAGCGAAGGCTCGTCGACCGAATCCTGACCCCGTCGATCGAACCGATCGATCGACGCCCACTAGCCTGCGCGCCGTGACCGAACGTTCGTCGACCGACGTCCTCGTCGTCGGCGGCGGACCCGCCGGCTGTGCCGCAGCGATTCGCCTCGCCGCGGTCGGCCACCAGGTGACCGTGCTCGAACGGAGCGGTGGCACTTCTCCCGTGGCACGCGGCGACCTGCTCGTCCCGGCCGCCGTCGACGAGCTCGCCGAACTCGGTCTCGACCGCGAGCCCTGGGGGGCAACACCATCCTGGGGACACGCCTGTGGCACGACGGACGTTCGATCCCCCTGCGCTGGCCCGGTACGGGCGCCAGTTCGTCCGACGGCGCCGTCGTGCGTCGTGCGGATCTCAATGCGGCACTTCGCGAACGGGCGGTCGCGGTCGGCGCCGAGGTCCGCTTGGGTGCTCGGGCAACCGCTCCGTCGGTCGAGCGCGGCTTCGTGCGCGGCGCGTCGATCGAATACAAGGACGGCTCGACGAGCGAGATCGCCTGCCGCTTCCTCGTGGTCGCCGACGGTGCGAACAGCCGCTTCGGGCGCGGGCTGGGGACGCACCGCGACCGACGCTGGCCCTACGCGATCTCGGCGAGCACCTACGTGACGAGCGACCGATCCAACGACTCGTGGATCGAGACCTCGCTCGGCCCACCCGATGCCAACGGACATCCGGTGACCGGTCACGGCTGGGTCCATCCCGTCGGCGACGGCACGCTCAACGTCGGCGTGGTGGTGCTGTCGAGCTACCGCGACGTCCGCGGGGTGAACATCGTCAAACTGCTCGATGCGTTCGCCGAGTCGGTCGCGCCGCGCTGGCGATTCGACCCGACCGAACGCCTCGTCGAACCGAATCGTCGTCGCACGCCACTCGGCGGCTCGATCTCGCCGACGATGGGGCCGACGTTCCTCGTGGCCGGCGACGCCGCCGGAATGGCCAACCCGTTCAACGGCCACGGAGTCCGTGCGGCGCTCGCCACCGGCCGGACGGCGGCCGACGTGCTCGACGAGGCGCTCACCGTCGGCAACTCGACCACGCTGCAGCGCTACCCCGCGATTCTCGACGAGGCGCTCGGCCAGTACCACAAGGTCGGCCGGCTCACCGCGCGTTTCCTCGGGCGCCCGTGGTTGTTGCGCGCCGCGCTGTCCACGGGGATCCGCAGCGAAGCCGCGATGGGTGCGGCGTTGCGGATCGCCACGAACGAGTTGCGCGACGGCGAGACCGGCGGTGCCGAGCGTGCCTACCGCCTCGCCACCGTGATCGCCCGCTTCGCCCCCAGCTGGTAGCCGAGCCGCGGTTCGCTCAGTGGTGGAGGGTGCGGCGGCGCTGCCCGGGCCGGGGGAGGCGCAGCGTGACCACCGACAGGGCCAGGATCACCGGGTAGATCTCGAGGCGACCGAGCAGCATCTGCAACATGGCGATCGCTCGACCCGGCCGGGGGATCACCGTGAAATCCCCCGAGTGGTCGAGCTCACCGAGGCCCGGGCCGACATTGCCGAACGACGTCGCCGAGGCCGAGAACGACGTGATCATGTCGGGCCCCGTCGCCGCGATGAGGAACGAACCGCCGCCGAAGATCACGAGCGCCATCAGCATGAATCCGACGACCTTGCCCGCGACGTCGTCGGAGAGGATCCCCCGGCCGACCCGCACCGGGCGGACGAGGCGCGGGTGCAGATGCCGGAGCGCCTCGCGGTGGGCGAAGCTCGACACCGCCATCACCCGCAACACCTTGACGCCGCCGGCGGTCGAGCCCGCCATCGCTCCGATCGGGAGCAGCATCAGGATCAGTGCCTGAGCGGCCTGGCTCCACAATCCGTAGTCATTGGTCACGTAGCCGGTCGTCGTGATCGTCGACGTCATCGTGAACATCGAGTCGCGGAAGCCGGCGCTCGACCCGTCACCGGTTCCCGACATCACGAACGCCCACAAGGTCGCCCCGACCACCACCAACAGATAGACCCGGAACTCGGTGGAGACCAGGAGCGGCTTCACGTCCTTGCGCAACGCCCGGTAGTAGAGGGTGAAGCTGCCGCCGGCGAGGATCATCCCGACGATGGCGATCCACTCGATCGCTGCGGACTCGAAGTGGCCGAGCGACGCCTGGTACGGCGAGAACCCTCCGGTCGACACCGTCGTGAAGCTGTGGCTCACCGCGTCGTACAAGCTCATCCCGGCGGCCGCGTAGGCCAGGACGAGCACGATCGTCAGCCCGATGTACACACCCCAGAGTCGCCGCGCCGTCTCTCGAACGCGCGGGGTCAGTCGCTCGCCGGTCGGGCCCGGCGCCTCGGCCTGCATCAGGCTCATGCCGCCCGAGCCGACCGTCGGGAGCACCGCGACGACGAGCACGATCACTCCCATTCCGCCCATCCACTGCGTGAGCGATCGCCAGAACAGGAGCCCGTGCGACATCGCTTCGATGTCCGGTGTGACGGTGGCACCCGTCGTGGTGAAGCCGGAGATCGATTCGAACAGCGCGTCGTCCCAGTTCGCGAAGTGACCGGTGAGGACGTACGGCACGGCGCCGGCGACGGCGATGACGATCCAGGTGATCGTGACGGCGGTGAACACGTCGAGCACCCGGATCTGCTTCGGGGTGATCGTCGAGCGCCACATGATCCCACCGGCCACACCCATCACCAGCCCGGTCGACAGGAGCACGATGGTGTTGGCGCCGCGGTCGACCAGGTCGACCGTGCCCGAGGCGAAGACACCGAGCCCGACGACCATGATCGTGAGGCCGACGATGTGGCCGACGAGCGTCGGGCGTCGGTCGCTCCGGACGAGCCGCTCGCCTCGACCCACGACCGATGTCCGCGGGTCGAGCAGCGCCCGGGGATCGAGGTCACGGCGTCTGCGACCCGTGCGTACGTTCACGCCGTGAACGCCTTCAACAACGCGGGGATCGACTCGGGTCGGGCGAACACGACGACGTTGTCGCCGGCATGCAGGGTGGTGTTGCCCCGGACGATCTCACCGGACTGCCCGTCGCGCGTGACGGCTCCGAGCACGATCGAGTGCGGCAGGTGCAGGTCGGCGACCCGGACACCGTCGGCAGACGAGTCGGCCTCGATCTCGAATTCGTCGACCTCGATGTCGCTCTCCAGGAAGGTCGCGACCGAGGCGGTCCCGCCCCGCACGTGACGCAGCACGGCATTGGCCGACGCGGTGCGCGGGCTGAGCGCGGCGTCGATCCCGAACTGGCGCACCAGCGGAAGCAGCGCGAGCCGATGGAGCACCGCGACCGTGAACGTGCGCTTCTCCGTCGCAGCGAAGGCGCACGCGAGCACGTTGGCCGCGTCGTCACCGGTCGCCGCGATCACGAGGTCCATCCGGGTGATCGACTCCTCGTTGAGCAGATCGACGTCCTCGATGTCACCGTTGACGATCGTGACGTACGGGAGCTGCTCGCTCAGGTGTTTGGCCCGATCGATGTCCTGCTCGACGAGGACCACCTCGGCGCCCTCCTCGCACAGTCGCTCGGCGACTCGCGAACCGACCGCTCCCCCACCGAGCACCATGACGCGCTTCGCCCGACGGTGTTTGGCGCCGAGCAACTCCAGGAGCTCGTCGCGTGCGGAACGGGTGGTGAGGACACGCACATGGTCGCCGACCTCCAGCCGCTGGTCGCCACGGGGAATCACCGTCTCACCGTCACGGGTGAGCGCGCCGAAGAGGAACCGCCAATTCGGTTCGTAGCGCTGGCCGACCTCGGCAAGGGTGCTCCCGCCGAGCGACGACGACTCGCTGATGACCGCGCCGATGACCACGAGGTCACCGTCGGACATCCGATACACCTCGTCGGCGCCGGACACCCGGGCGAGCTCCATGATCTCGTCGGCGGTGTCGGCGTCGGGGTCGATGATCAGGTCGGCCTTCATCGCCTCGCGCAGCGCCTTGCCGGCCGGGCCACGGAGCTCTTCGGTCTGGATCCGAGCGACCGTCTGCGGCACGCCGTACTCCTTCGCGAGCAGCGACGCGATGAAGTTGACCTCGTCGTTCTGCGTGACGCCGGCCAGCAGGTCGGCCTTGGCAACACCGGCCGCCTCGAGCGTCGAGGGCGTCGTCGCGCTGCCGACCACGACCTGGACATCGAGTTCTTCACCGATCGTCGCAGCGACCGCTTCGTCCTGCTCGACGATGACGATGTCGTTGCCTTCCGCCCCGAGGCGCTGGGCGAGATACCGACCGACTTCGCCGGCACCGACGATGATCACATGCATTGTGGCAAGTGTGCCCGATGCGCCGGCCGGAGGGGTCGATCAGACCGGAATCGACACGTTCGCCAGCAACGCGGCCGGCGCGGACCGCAGCGCCGCGGTGGCCTCGGTGTCCGGGAACCGATCGCACGACGAGATCGCACGGTCGACGTATTCACCGGCGGTTTCGACCGCCGAGGCCACACCGACGTTCGCACGGACGATGGCCAGGGCCCGTCGCTGTTGCGCGGCGTCGAGCGGGGCGCCGAGCAGCGAGCGGAGCTCGTCGCCGGCGGGAGTGCCGAGTGCCATCGTGCGCAACACCGGCAGCGTGTACACGCCTTCGACCATGTCGTGTCCGGCCGGCTTGCCGAGCTGCTCGTCGGTCGCCGTCGCGTCGAGGATGTCGTCGACGATCTGGAACACCATGCCGTACGCGTTGCCGTAGTCGGTCAGCGCGTCGACCGTGTCCTGGTCGTGCCCGGCGACGATGCCGCCGATGCGGGCAGCCGTGCCGTACAACGACGCGGTCTTGCCGTGGATCGAGGTGTAGTAGCTGTCCTCGGTCCGACCGGTGTCGTAGGTGAAACGGAGCTCTTCGATCTGTCCCTCGCAGAGCCATCCGATCGTGCGGGCGAGCAGCCCGGCGACCTCGGTGCCGAGCGACGCGGCGATCTCCGACGCTCGCGACAACAGGAAGTCGCCGGCCAGGATCGCCTGCAGGTTTCCCCACTTGGCATTGACGGTCTCGACACCGCGCCGGGTGTCGGCCTCGTCCATGACGTCGTCGTGATACAGCGATCCGAGATGCACGAGTTCACACGACACCCCGCCGCGCACCACGTCGTCGGACGCCGGCTCACCGCCGATCTGTGCGGCGACGGTCGACAGCACGGGTCGCAACCGCTTGCCCCCGGCGACGATCAGGTGAGAGGCGATCTCGGTCAGGTACTGGTCGGTGGTCATGACCGCCGCGTGCATGGCGGTTTCGACACGAACGCGGTCGGCGTCACTCGTCGAGAGCGCGAGCAACGGCGACGTCTGCGAATTCGACGTGACGTTCTCCAGGGGCACGCCGCGACAGGCTAGGCCGAGATCGGATCAAGGCCATCACGCTCCCGCCACAGCGTCGGCGCGGAATCCGCCACGAGCGAGGCGGTAGCGTCGTCACGGTGACCGACGCTCCCGAGCCGACTTCGCCCCCCGACGGGCCCCCTCCCGCACCGCCGATGAACGGCGGCGACGACGTCGACCTCGACGCGATCGAGGCCGACCTCGACGACGTGCAGGCCGCACTCGACCGCCTCGCCGAGGGGAACTACTGGACCGACGAGGTGACCGGTGCCCCGATCCCCGTCGAGGTCCTCGACGCCGAACCCCCTCGTTCGGCGGGCGTGATGCAGAAGCGGGCCGTTGCGTCGATGGCATCGATCGTGGCGCTGGCCGCCGGTCTCGCCGCCGCCGCTCAGAAAGCGGGCAAGCAGGCGACGGCGTCACCGCTCACCAGCCGCTTCGGACGCTCGGCGAAGGTCTGGAAGCTGTCGGCACGGAACTCGGCGAGATTCGCCGTCTCGCGCGTACGCGGGATCGGCAGCGCGGAGGAGCGGCGCGCCGAACTCGACGAGCAGTTCGCGATTCGCACGGCCGAGGACGTCGCGAAGGAACTCGGCGAGATGAAGGGCGTCCTGATGAAGGCCGGCCAGCTCATCAGTTTCATCTTCGAAGCGCTGCCCGACGAGGCCCAGGACGCGCTCGCGACACTGCAGGCCGACGCGGCCCCGATGGCACCCTCGCTCGCCGCCGACGTCGTCCGCGGCGATCTCGGCAAGGCGCCCGAGCGCGTCTTCCTCGACTGGACCGACATGCCCGTCGCCGCTGCGTCGATCGGGCAGGTGCACAAGGCGATCACCCCCGACGGCCGCGACGTTGCGGTCAAGGTCCAGTACCCGGGCGTCCACGAGGCGATCGAGAGCGACCTCGACGCCGCCGAGGTGATGTACGCCATGTTCTCGTCGATGATGCTCAAGGGCCTCGACGCCAAGGGTCTGGTCGACGAACTCCGCTCGCGCATGCGCGAGGAACTCGACTACCGGCTCGAGGCCGCCAACGTCGAGGAGTTCGAGCACCGTTTCGCCGGGCACCCCTGGGTACGGATCCCGAAGCTGGTGCCCGAGTTCTCGACCGAGCGGTTGCTCACCACCGAGTGGATCGACGGGCTGACCTTCGACGAGTTCCGCACACGCGAGTCGGACGCCACCAAGCAGCGCGCCGGCGAGGTCGTGTGGCGATTCGCCCAGAACGCGATTCACCGTTACGGGATCTTCAACGGCGACCCGCATCCCGGCAACTACAAGTTCCACCACGACGGCAGCGTCAGCTTCCTCGACTACGGGCTGGTCAAGCGGTGGTCGCCCGGCGAGTGGGAGACGCTGAAGCCCGCGATGGATGCGATCATCGTCGAACGCGATCCCGAGTTGCTCGTGACGCGGATGGAGGCGTCGGGGTTCCTCCGCGACGGGCACGGGCTCGAACCGCAGCTCGTGTACGACTACGTGTCGAGCCCCTACGTCCCGTATCTCACCGACGAGTTCACGTTCACACGCGAGTGGATGCGCGAGACGCTCGCCACGATCTTCGACGTCCAGGGGCCGCACGGACCGGTGATCGAACAACTCAACATGCCGCCGAGTTTCGTGATCCTCGACCGCGTCATCTGGGGGGTCAGCGCGATCCTCGGCAAGCTCGAAGCCCACGGCCCGTGGCGAGCGATGCTGCTGGAGTACACCGCCGACGGTCCGCCCGCAACGGACCTGGGTGCGGCCGAGGCCGCCTGGCACGCGAGCCGCGCCGACGTCTGAACCAGGCATGTTCCAGATTTTGCGCCTAATGTGACAACGGCTTGCCGTGTACCTCAGCTCGGCGAGCTTCGAGGTGGGCGATGTCGCAGGGATTTCGATACGAGCCGACGACGGTGCAGCACGACCGCGTCGTGAATCGTTCGCGCCTCACGCAACTGTTGAACGGACGATTCACCCACCGCGTCACGACGATCGTCGGCGCTGCCGGCTACGGAAAGACCACCGCGCTCGCGCTCGCGGTCGACAGCAATCGACTCGATCCACTCGGGCGCGACGTGTGGATCACGGTGATCAACGACAGCGGACCCGACGAGTTCATGGCCGGCATCGCTCGGGTGCTCGACGCCGAGCCCGGTGCCGACGCCGACGCTTCGATCGAACGCGTGACGGATGCGATCTGGTCCGCCGCCCCGGACGACATCGCGATCATCGTCGACGACGTCCACGAGCTGGGCGACGACTCGCGCGCTGCGCTCGTCGATCTGCTTCGGCTGATGCCGGCGAACGGACACCTCGTCCTGGGGAGTCGACGTCGAGTCGACCTGCCGCTGGGCCGGCTCCGCGCACACGGGCAACTGCTGGAGATCGACGAGACCCACCTGGAGCTCGACGACGACGAACTCGAGTCGCTCCAGTCCCGCCCGGGATCAGCCGGTGGCACCGCCGTCACGCCACTACCCCGACACGTGGCGACGGCCGACCTCCAGTTGGCCGCCGGCGTCGACGCCGGCGCCGAGTTCGTGTGGGAGGAGGTGTTGGCGTCGCTCGATGCCGATCGGCTCACCCACCTCCGGCGATGTTCGGTCCTGGATCAACTCGACGACGAACTCGTCGAGGCGATCAGCGACGGCGCGTTCGACAGTTCCAGCCTGCTGACCGGCCTGCCGCTCGTCGAGCGGTTCGACGGGGGTCGACGGATGCACGCCATCCTGCGCGAGGCGCTCATCTCGCGTCTCGAGCCGGGCGAGCGGCGCAAGACCCTGTCGGTCGCCGCCGAAGCCGAGGGTCGGCGCGGCAATCACGCCGAGGCGGTTCGACTCCACGCCGAGGCCGGCGACCCGATCGGGGCACTCGAAGCCGCTCGCGATTTCGCGATCGCACCGACGATGTTCCAGACGATGGACGCGGTCACATCGATCCGCAGGATCGTGATGAACATCGACCCCGACGCACCGGTGGTCCGGCTGCTCGATGCGTTCATCCACTACGACGGCCTGGAGGCCCAGCTCGGCGAGCGACTCGTCGACGCCGCAGCCGTGGCTCGCGCCGCGGGCGACGTCCGACTCGAAACGACGGCACTCCACCGAGCGGCACAGTCCCAGCTCCTGCACCACGACGAATCGTTCTGGGACTCCTACAACCGGATCGCCGAGCTCGCACAGGACGACGACATCGCCGACGCCGTCCTGGCCTACCTCTCCTCGATCCTCCACCAGCTCCGAGGCGAGCCGATCGAGGCGGTCGACTGTCTCGAGCGGCTCGGCCCGCTCGGCCGCTCGATCGAGCTCAGTGTCCGAGCGGAACGGTTGTACGACCTGGCTCGACCGGAGCAGGTGGCGCTGGGCCTCACCGGCGACGACTTGGCGCAGATGCCGCCCGGCGCTCGGGCGTTCATCGGCATCTCGATCTGGGTGCGGGGCGATTCCTCACCCGAAGCATCGTTTCGGGCGGTCACCAACTCGATCGACCTGGCGATCCGCGCGCGCTACAGCCACCCGCTCGTCAGCACGCTCGGCACCGGTGTCCTGATCGCGCTCGCAGCTGGAGAGACCAGCACCGCGCGGCGGTGGGCCGACCTCGCGGTCGACGAGGCCGCGTCGGTGGGCCCGGCGATCGGCGAAGTCGCGTTGATCGCGCGCGCCGCGGTCACCGCGGTGACCGCCGGCGATGCGGCCGCCGCGACGATCCTGACCACCGACGGCCCCAGGTACCAGTTCTCCGAAGGAGACTTCGGCCGATGGCCGTCGCGCGCGCAGCTGCCGGCGCTCGCACTGGTGTACCTGTGCCGACCCGACCTGCGGGAGATGCTCGATGGCTGCGACCTCGGCCCCAGCACGGCGACGGGTCGAGCGGCGGGGCGCGCGCTCGTCGAACTCCGCGACGACGGAAACGCCGAGGCCGCGGCTGCGCTCCCCTGGCAGCGTCACAACCTGCTCCGGGCGAACATCTTGCCGACTCACCTCACCGAGCTGGCCTGTGCCGCGATCGGCGCAGGGGCCGAAACGGCCCGCGAGGTCCTCGATCTCGTCCCGAATCGGCGGATGCACCTCGAGCGTCTGTCGGTCGACGACGGGCCGGCCGGCGGCGTGGCCCGCGACGTGCTCGGCTCCACACCGCGAGCAGAGCCGTTCCGGCTGCGGGCGCTCACCCTCGGACCCGTGGTGCTCGAACGCGATGGGGTCGCCATCGACACAGCCGCATTCACCCGTCGCCCGAAAGTGCGCGAGCTGCTCACGCTGCTCATCGAACGCGGGCCGCTCCAGCGCTCCGACGTCTGCGACCTGCTCTGGCCCGGTCACGACGACGAGGAAAAGGCGCTGTCGAGCCTGCGGACCACGCTGTCGACGCTCAACGACGTCCTCGAACCCGATCGCGAGCGTGGGCGGCCGGCCTTCCACCTCGACATCGACGGCGACACGATCGCGCTGGATCGGCGCGTCACCACCGATCTCGAGGATTTCGAGGAGCGGATCGCGGTCGCCCAGCGCGACGACCGATCGGGCCTCCCGGCGCGGGCGCTCGAGGAATACCGCGACGCCCTGGAGTTGTACCGCGGTGACTACCTGCAGGGTGTCGAAGCGCGGTGGAACGTGCTGACCCAGCTCCGGCTCCGCACGCTCGCCGTCACGGCGATGTGTCGGGTCGCCGAGCTGACCGCCGCACGAGGCGAACCGGAGGAAGCCGCTCGCTGGGCGGTGCGCGCCCGCGAGCTCGACCCGCTCAACGAGCGGGCCGGACGCACCTTCGTCGCTGCGCTCATGGCGGCGGGCGATCGCTCGGCCGCGCGCACCGCCGCGGCCGAACTCACCCGAACGCTGGGCGATGCCGGTCTCGCGCTGTCGCCGTCCACGAGCCGAATCCTCGAACAGCTCCGCTGAGCCATGACGCCGCCCTCGCCCTCACCGATTCCGCCCCCGACCTTCGAGCGGCTGATCGACCGACCGCGGATCACCGCCCTCCTCCTCGAGCGTTTCGACCATCCGCTCACGATCGTCACGGCACCCGCCGGCTCCGGCAAGACCTCGGCGATCAACCAGGCGATCCAGAACAACCTGCTCGACCCGCGCGGTCTGGACTTCCTCGTCACCGCGCCGCGCAACGGAGCCGACACGCTCCAGGCACTGTTGCGAATCGCCGGCGCGCTCGGCGTCGCTGACGATGGGCAGGACTCGACGGAGGCGGTACGACGGCGCATCGTGGACGGCGTGTGGTCGCACGCCCCCGACGACGTCGCACTGATCGTCGACGACGTCCACCATCTGCAGTCGGGCACGGGCGACGACGAACGCGACGACGACGGCAGCATCGCAGAGCTCCGGCTCCTCCTCGACGAGCTTCCGCGCAACGGGCACCTCGTGCTCGTGTCGCGCCACAGCATTCCGATCCCGATCGCTCGACTCCGCGCCCACGGCACGCTGATCGAGATCACGGCCGACACGCTCGGTTTCGACGACGCCGAACTCGACGAGCTGCGCGCTCGCGCGCAACGTTGCGAGCGCACACCCCCTGCCACGACACCCCGCCACGGCCGACCTCCAACTCGCCGCCGGCGTCGACGCCGGCGCCGACTTCTTGCGCGAGGAGGTGCTGGCATCGCTCCCCGCCGACCGTCTGCGCCACCTCCGGTGCATGGCGGTGTTCGACGAGTTCGACGACGATCTCGTCGACGGGATGACCGACGGTGCGACCGACGCAGCGGCGCTGCTCAGCGACCTCCCGCTCGTCGAATGGGGACTCGACGGAACGCACCGTCTCCACGGGCTCCTACGCGAAACCCTCCTCGCGCAACAGCCGCCGAGCGAACAGCGCAAGGCGGCATCGATCGGCGCCGACCTGTTGCTCGGACGTTCCCAGCACGCCGCTGCGATGCGCCTGCATCTCCTCGCGGGCGATGAGATCTCGGCGCGGGACGCGGCCCGGCGCTTCATCGTCGGCCCGATGCTGCACCAGTCGATTCCCGACATCGCCGAGATCCGACGTCTCCTCGCGACGTTCGACGACGGAGGCCCGCTGCACTCGCTGCTCGACGCATCCCTCCATTTCGACCGGCCCGAACGCGACATCGCCGACCGCTTCGAGCAAGCCGCAGAAGTCGCCCGCGCCGCCGGCGACGACACGCTCGAGGTGCTCGCACTCCACCGCTGTCTGCAGGCCTACTTCCTCGACGCCGATGTGGTCGGCGACCACTTCCGATACCTCGATCGTCTCGAGGAGTTGAGCGCAACGGAGCCGCTCGCGGCCGGGGCGGTCGCGCATGCTCGCTCCCAGTTGGCACAACACGGAGGCGACGCCGAACGTGCCCTCGCCGTTCTCGAGGGCTTCGACGACACCGGCGAGGTCGCGGATCTCGTCAACCGGAACCAACGCCTGTGCGACCTGGGTCGACCCGAGGATGTCGGTCTCGGGATGACGCCCGACGACCTCGCACAGCTGCCGCCGGGATCCGAGGTGTTCATCGCGTTCGCGATGTGGCTCCGCGGGGAAGGCTCGCCCGAGTTCGCGAACGAGTTCGTCGGCGTCATGCTCGAAGACGTCTCGCGGCGCGGCTTCGACGACACGCTGGTCTCGACGCTCGGGACGGCGACCGCGATCGCGCTCGCGGCCGGGGACACGGCGAACGCCCGGCGACGGTGCAACCACGCTCGCGACCTCGTCCAGCGGACCGCGCCGCGCACGATCGACCTCTTCGCCACGATGGCACGTGCGTCGTTGGCGGCGGACCAGGACTCCGACGAAGCCGCAGCGGAGATCCTCGACCCGGCGAACAGCGGCCTCGCGATCGGCACCTGGCCGCTCCGGGCCCATCTCCTCGGACTGCCGCTCATCTACCTCGTCCGACCCGAGTCACGGTCCACGCTCGAGTCGATTCGGTTCGGTCCGGCGCTGACGGTCGCCGTGGCGGCCGGGCAGGCGATCGTCGCGCTCCGCGAGCGGGACGATCCTCGGCCCGCCGCGGCACTGCCGTGGTCGATGCTCGACGTCCTGCGGGTCCACGTCCTGCCACACCACCTCACCGAACTCGCATGTGCGGCACTGCTCGACGACACACCTGGCGCCCGACAGGCCCTCGACGTCATCCCAGACCTGGATCGGCACCTCACCCGCGTCGTGAACGAGAACCGATCGCGCGCAGCCGCACCTGCCCGAGACCTGCTCGGCGGACGCCCACGACGACCCCCGCACACGTTGCGCCTCGATGTACTCGGTGACGTCCGGCTGCTCCGCGACGGACGAGAGGTCACCGACGACGACTGGGTTCGGCGCATGCGCGTTCGCGAGTTGCTCGCGCTGCTCGCCGGGCGGCGTCGCCTCGAACGCCACGAAATCATCGACACCCTGTGGCCCGACCACGACGACGACGGTCGGGCCGACAGCAACTTCCGGGCCCACCTCTCCAAGCTGCAGCGGATCCTCGAACCCGATCGCGATCGCGGTGCCGACGGGTACTTCCTCCGATCCGAAGGAGACCTCCTGGTGCTCGACGACGACGTCTGTACCGACGTCGAGGAGTTCGAAGAGCGCATCGAGACCGCCCGCCGCGACGACCGCGCCGGCGCGCCGGCGCGAGCGCTCGCGGGGTACGTCGACGCGATCAGCTGGTACCGCGGTGACTACCTGCTCGGGGTCCCCTCCGGCTGGCCGCTGCTCACCCGACTCCGGCTCCGGTCACTGGCGGTCGACGCCGCATGTCGCGTGGCCGAGCTGACGGCGGCGCGTGGCGAACCCGAGGACGCAGCTCGCTGGGCGGAGCGAGCCCGCCACATCGATCAGCTGAGCGAGCGGGCCGCCCGGATCTTCGTCGCATCGCTCCTCGCGGCAGGCCATCGCACCGCTGCGGCCGAAGCGGCGACCGAGTTCGAGACGCTGTTCCTCGGCACCGGGATCACGATCGAGGCGTCGACGCAACGCGTCTTCGACCGCACTCGCTGACCGCGAGGTACACGGACGTTTCGGTCGCAGCACTCGTGACCCGGGTCATGCGGCTTGTGTGGCGTCGCGCACAGACGCGATGGCGTCGTCGGAGGATGGTGACCACACACAAAGGAGCCACCATGATCCCCGACCTCATCGCACTGATCGTCGCCGGTGTCGTCGCCCCGTTCGGCACGTCAACCGGGTCCGAACCGCTCGTTCAGCCGCCACCGGTGATCGTCCTCGTCGGCGACTCGATCACGGACATGAACCGACCGATCCTGACCGAGGCCGCCGATGCGTGCAACGCCGAGATCGCGCTGCACTCGCAGTCGAGCCGGCGAATCGCCGACTCGTACGAGCTGGATGGGCACTGGGTCAATTCCGGGCTCGACGAGATCGATCGCATCCGAGCGACGCAGGACCCGACCACCTGGATCATCGAACTCGGCACCAACGATCTGCCGCACATCACGACAATCGCCGACGCGCGGGATCGGATCGATGCGGTGCTCGACCGGCTCGACGACGACGATCGCGTCATCTGGACGACCGTGCAGTTTCCCCACTTCGGCGAAGCAACACAGCTGTTCAACGACGCGCTCACCGCCACGGCGGGCGTGGAGCTCGTCGCATGGGACACCATCGCCGCAGACCATCTCGCAGACGCGGTCCACCCGACCGCTGAGGGAGCGCGGCTCCTCGGCGACATGTACTGCGATGCCCTCGAATCCGACCCGAGCACCCGACTCCACCTACGCTTCGGGGATGGGCGCTGAGACCACCACCGACACCGCGACCGATGTGACGTCCTCGAACGTCAGGGCGCCGTTCGCGCCGTGGGACCGCCGTGACCTCCCCGGATCGTTCGACGTCGGCGAAACCGCACGTCGAGTCGGCAACTACAAGTGGACCGAGATGAAGCTCTTCGAGGCGCTCGGCGGGTGGGTCGCCACGGTGCCCGAGCTCGACGTCAAGATGCGTCTGGGCACCCACTGCTACCACCACGCCTGGCACGCCGAGCTGTGGCACAAGCGGCTCCCCGAACTCCGGGAGATGAAGCCCGAACGCCTGACGGTGCCGGCCAACGACGCGATGGAGCGGTTCATCGCCGCGATGACCGCTCCCGAGGCACCGGAGCTGACGATCGAGAAGCTGGTCGGCGTGTACCGGGTGCTGATCCCCCGCTTCATCGCGGCGTACACGTACCACATGAACAACACGAGCGAGATCACCGATGCGCCGACGATCCGGTCGCTGAAGTTCGCCCTGCAGGACGAGTTCGAGGACTGGCGCGACGGCGAGTTGATGCTGCAGTCGCTGATCAGGACACCGGACGAAGTTCGCCGCGCGACCGAGCATCAGGCGGCACTGGAGGCCATCATGGTCGAGGCCGGAGGCATCACCGGTCCGGGGAGCATCGGGCCGGTCGAGTAACATTCGTCGCCGGGGGCACGCCCAGCGGACACAAGGGGAATCACATGCGTCAGTTCTTTCCGGTCGAGGATCTCGCCCGAGACGATCGTTTCGTCCAGACCAACATGGCCGAGCGGATGGCCGACACGCGCACCGCGGTCGACCTGAAGAAGACGTCGAAGAGCCGCGGGGCCTCCAATCGCCTCACCCCGGAACGCCACGATGCGTCCGATGCGGCGCGCTCGCTGATGCACGGGATCATGGTCGGCGAGATCCAGGCGCTCGAAGGCGCCGGTCGCACGGCGCACGACTTCCCGGCGGGCGACGGCTCCGAGGGGACGATCCCGTTCGAGCTCAAGCTCGACATGGCCCGCCAGGCGTGGGACGAGGCCCGCCACGTCGAGATCAGCGTCAAGCTGTCCGACTGGATGGGCACCGAGATCGGCCAGTTCCAGGAGAACACCGTGCTGTTCGAGGCGGCCTGCTCCAACGACCCCGTGCTGCGCCTCGCCGGCGTGAACCGCGCGCTCGAAGGGCTCGCCATCGACGTCTTCACGCAGATGAAGGAGTTCGGTCAGTTGGCTGACGACCCGTTCCTCGAGTTCTGCGAGGACTGGATGCTCGCCGACGAGGTCACGCACGTGAAGATGGGCTCCGACTGGTTGCGGCGGGTCACCGAGAACGATCCGGATCGCCGTGCGAAGGCGCTCGAGTTCCAGCAGGTCGTCGACAAGCTGTTCAGCTTCGGTGGCGCCCGCGGCGAGAGCGAGGAGAGCCCGATCGGTCTCGCTCGTCGCTTCCGGGAACTCGCCGGGTTCACCGACGACGAGGTCGACACGATCTCGCAGATGGACCACGAGGCGCTCGAGGAGCGCAAGGCCGCGGTTCGTCGGGCGCAAGAAGCCGCCGGCGTCTGAGCCGGCATCGTCCGTCGTGGGCAACACAACATCTCGGGTGCAGGTCACACCCGAACAGTTCTCATTGGTCAAGTACGACGCCGACGAGATCGCCGCAGTCGTCATCGAGATGGCCGAGCTCATCGGGCTGTCCAACCCGATCTCGGTGTTCGTCGACGAGACCACCCCGCTCGCCAAGATGTCGGCCGAGGTCGACGGCACGTCATCGGACACGCCGATCGTCGTGCGGGTCGAGAGCGGCGCACTCGAGGACACCCGCCACCTCACCAACTTCAGTCGGGAGCACGCTCGCCAACGACTCGGGCGGGTGATGTTGCGAGCCCGTGATCGCCTCCGTCCCGACTTCGCCGACGCCCCACCCGATCTCGAGCTCACCAATCCACAGAACTCGGCGTGGGACGTCTACTGCGGCGGGCGCCTGGAGCGCCTCGGGATCGAGGTTCCGACGCAGCGCTTCCGCTACGACTTCCGCAACCGCTTCGGATTCAGCGACGAGATCGACCGCCTCTTCGAACAGCTGTGGGCATCGGAGGACCTCGGCTGGGCCGACCTCCCCGCGATCAGCTGACCGGAGCGCACTCAGCCGTCGAGCATCGGGTGATCTGCCGACACCCGCAGCAGGCCCGCTCCATCCCACACGAGTCGACGCCGCTCGACGAGTTCGTCGAGGATCGCCGTGTACGCCAGGTCATCGGTGTCGACCAGGTCATGCGCCAGCCCCCTGAGTTCCTCCGGCGCGGACGTGCTGTCGAGCGCGACTGCGATCTCGAGCGCCCGCGCCGCTCCGGACAGCGAGTCCCACGGCGCATCCCAGAGATCTGACAGCGCGGTGAGTCGACGCGACGCCAGCTCGGCGCCGACGGTCGCGGTCTCGACGGCGAACGACACGAACGCAGACGCGTCGATTGCATCACCGCGAGTGGCGGGGCGCTGCGAGGACTTGAGTGCGGACACGTAGGCATCGCGGGCGACGGCCCAGACTTCAGCGGTCCCGACGTCGGCGCCGGCCACCTGGTCGGACCCGGCGACGAGGTGGTGCAACAGGCGAGCGGTGCGACCGTTCCCGTCCGTGAAGGGGTGAATGGCGAGCACGGTGGCGGTGAACCAGCCGGCCCGCACCACTGCGGCATGCTCACGTGCGTTCACGACGCTGATCGCCTCGTCCAGCAGCGCCGCACACGCTGCGGCTCCCGGCGGGGCGTAGTCGGTCTCGGTCGGGTCGAAGCGGGCATCGGTGACGCGGAGCAATCCTGCATCGGTCGAGATCCCCGCATCGTGGGAACGAACGAGCGCATGGACGGTGGTCACGGTGTCGGGCCCGATCAGACACGACAACCATCCGTGACGCAGCCGGTCCCCGCGCGCCTCGATGTGGTCGAACGCGAGCTCGCAACCACGAAGACGACCTCGCGCAGAGACGGACAGGAAACGCCGACGCGGCGGGGCGATCCGCTCCGACACGACGGGTGTGACTCCGGCAAGCGATTCGAGCGCGATTCGTCTCTGTACACGGCGAAAGACCTGGGCGACAGGTGTCGGGGCTGCCGCGAGTTCGTCGGCCAACGATCGACGGACGGCATCGTGACGTACGAGCACATCCGCTGCCACCGTCGGAACCGCCGGCAGGAGCACGGTCAGGGCTCGACCGGGCCGAACATCAGCGCGATCTCGAAGCCGAGGATGCCCGCCGCCACGTCCGGCGGGACGACGACGCGCCCATCGGTGAGCGCACGAGTCGCGACGCCGGCCGACTGCATCCGTTCGGCGAGCGCGAGAACCGACTCCCCGGCTGCGCCGAACACCAGCTGCGTCACACGCGGCGTTCGGTCGGACAACAGCCCCGGTCCCGACTCGGCAGGTTCCAGCAGGGTCACGGCGATCGTGCCTCCGTCGAGCACCGCTGCTTCGCCGCTGACGTCACGAGCCGGTCCGCGATACGCGAGGTCGAAGTCGAGCACGCCGACGAAGAAGCTGAGTGCATCGGCTAATCGCGGCACGAGGACCTCCAACCCGATTACGTTCACGCGGTGGGTCACACGTGTTGTCGTATCACAGCGACGACCCGAACGAGAGGGGATCCGATGACCACGACGAACGACACGCAGCACGACACGGCCGAGGACGAGACGGAGGCCGATGCCGTCACCGGTACCTCGACACGGCGCTCGCTGGTCTCCAAGGGGATCCTCGCGGCCGCGGTGGGCGCCGCAGCCGGTGTTGCGGTCCGAGACACCGCGTCGGCGGCCGACGGCGACCACATGAGGATCGGTCAGATCAACGGTGGAACCTCGTCGACGGTCCTCTCCGGGCCCGGCACGTTGTGGGGGTTCGGTGGCGGCACCGAAGCGGGGGCGGCGATCTACGGCCTGACCAACGGCACCGTTGCAACCAGCTTCTACGGCGTGCACGGCGAGTCCGGTGCGACCGACGGTGCCGGCGTGATCGGCGTGAGTACCGAGGCGAACGGCACCGGCGTGATCGCCCAGCACAGCATCCAGGCCGACGGTTCGGGCGTCGGACTCGCGGCGTCGTCGACGAACGGGATCGGCATCACGTCGAAGGGCCCCGAGGCCGACCTGAAGCTCGAAGGGTCGAGCGTCATCCAGTTCGCCGGCGAAGGCGTCGGCGGGACGGGACGCGGCGTGGCCGGCGAACTCGCCAGCGACGGCGGCGGCACGCTGTTCTTCTGCTACGCCGACGGCACGGGCAACTGGCACCGCCTCGCCGGCCCGACGACCGCCGGCTCGTACAACGCGATCACCCCGTATCGCGCCTACGACAGTCGCCGGCCCGCACCCTCCCCCGGGCTGATGACGCCCGGGACCGATCGCGTCGTGTCGGTGGCCGACTCGCGCGACGGCACCACCGGTGCGGTGATCACCGCTGACGCCATCCCCGCCGAGGCCACCGCGGTCACCTACAACCTCACGGTCGTCAACACCGTGGGACGCGGCTTTCTCGCCGTCACCGAAGGAGATGCCGCCGGGACCGCAGCGTCCACCATCAACTGGTCGGGTGCGGGTCAGGTGGTCGCCAACGGCTCCACCGTCAAGCTCGATGCCAACCGACAGGTGAAGGTGTTCAACGGAAGCGGCGGATCCGCCAACTTCATCATCGACATCACCGGCTACTACCGCTGACCGGCTCCGGCTCAGCAGGGGCCGACAGATACGGTTGCGCGATGGGCCAGCGCACGCGACGGATCCAGACCGCACCCGGGATCGAACTCGAGGTCATCGACGCCGGTCCCACCGACGGTCCGGTCATCGTGCTCTGCCACGGCTGGCCGGAGAGCTCCCACTCCTGGCGCCACCAGATCGACCCCTCGTCGACGCCGGCTGGCGCGTCCTCGTGCCGGACCAGCGCGGGTACGGATCGTCATCGGCACCACGCGACGTCGATGCGTACCGCAGTGACCATCTGTCGGCCGACCTCGTTGCCCTGCTCGACGACGTCGAGGCCGACACGGCCACGTTCGTCGGCCACGACTGGGGGGCGCTGCGTCGTGTGGGACCTCGCACGGCTCCACCCCGAACGAGTCGCGGGCGTGATCAACGTGAGCGTCCCGTACACGCCCGTGGCCGATGAAGCCGACCGATGCCTTCCGCGCCGTGTACGGCGATCGGTTCTTCTACATCCTCTACTTCCAGGAGGTCGGACCGGCCGAGCAGGAGTTGGACGCCGACATCGACCGGTCGCTGCGCACGATCATCTGGGGCGGCGCCGGCGAGACCTACCGCTCGCCGACCGACCCCGCAGAGCTCCCCCCACTCGACGGCACGGGCCTGCTCGACGTCTGGATGGGTTCGGCGCCGATCCCCGACGGCCTGCCCCCGTGGCTGCCCAGCGAGGATCAGGCGCGCTACGTCGAGCAGTTCACCACGAGCGGCTTCTTCGGGCCGATCAGCTGGTACCGCAACCTCGACGCCGACTGGGAGATCACGAAGGACCTGCCGGCCCCGCCGATGCCGTGCGCGTTCATCGGCGGCAGCCTCGACCTCGTCATCGCGCACCGCATGGAGTACGTCGAATCGATGCACCACCTGCTCCCCGACTTCCGCGGGGCCACGATCATCGACGGCGTCGGTCACTGGACGCAGCAGGAACGGCCGGACGCGTTCAACGATGCACTGCTCGACGCCCTCGCGGCGATCCGCTGACGTCGACGATCACCCGGCACCGCACTCGATCAGCGTCGAACGCGAGCCACGGCAAGTGGTCGACAGCACGGGCGCTTCCAGCCGAGATCAGCGACCTTGCCCGACGGCGGCCAGTGATCGTCGCGACTGTAGGCCCACCATTCGAACGGGTTCAGGTAGTACGCCGTCGACTCCACCACCTTCGTGAAGGGGTCGTCACGGCGACGCACCGCCCAGATCACGATCCCGACCGCGCCGCCGAGCACGGTCCACCCGACGTACACGGCCGGGTACAGCGGCCCGAACCACCGCGCCTGCCAGCAGTGCACGTCCTCGTGATCGGTCACGAGCCGCCGGCGTCGTGGGCGCTCGACCTCCCCCACGCCGCCGATGACGTTCCCGAGCGTCGTGGCGAACCCGCGACGCGGCATGAACCCGCGTCGATACACGTGGCGGTTCTGACGCGTCGACAGATCGGCGACGTACCCGGCGTCGCGCTGGACGATCCCGACGAGGTTGGCGAACAGCCCGGCGGCGGTCATCGGCAGCGCCCATGTCGAGTCGAGCGTCAACGCGACGGGTCCGGTGGGACTCGACCAGTCGTAGGTCCGTCGCCACCCGGAGATCGCGCCGTTCGAACCGGCGATCGCCCCGGCGATGACCGGGATTCCGACGAGCGACCCGACCGCGCCGCCGAACGTGGCTGCCACGACCGTCGTGGCGGCCGTTTCGAGCACGCGCCGGGCGATGCTCACGTCGGTGCGTGGCTCAGTTGCGCAGCTTCGACAGGAGGCGGAGCATCTCGAGGTACAGCCACACCAGCGTGACGAGCAGGCCCAGGGCCGACACCCACTCGTAGTCCTTCGGCATCTGTGCGTTCACGCCGCGTTCGATGCGATCGAAGTCGAGCGCCAGGTTCAGCGATGCGACCACGCAGACGACGACCGAGAAGCCGATCCCGAGCAGACTCGGGCTGTTGATGAACGAGATCGATGCGCCGAACAGACTCATCAGGAACGACACGCCGTAGAGCACCATGATTCCCAGCGTCGCGAAGATGATCGCCCGCCGGAACTTGTCGGTCACCTTGATGATCCGGACGCGGTAGAGCACCAGCATCACCAGGAAGACCGACAGCGTTGCACCGATGGCCTGGACGACGATGCCGTCCTGGTACGACTCGTACATCCGCGAGATCGCGCCGACGGCGAAGCCGTAGCCGATCGCGTACACCGGCCCGAGGAACTTGGCCAGCTTCGGCTTGAAGCTCGCGAGGATGACCGCGCCGAAGCCGACGATGATGCCGACCCACGCGATCGCGGGCATCTGGTAGGTCACCTGGCCGGTTGCCGTGTCGGTCGGGCCGGAGGCCTGCGACCAGCCGAAGGATGCCGACATCAGCAACAGGATGAACAGGACGGCGATGGCACTGATCGTGCCGTTCAGCGTCATCACCTTCTTGTTCCAGCTGGAGACCGGGCCATCGTCGATCGGTGGAGCACCGGGGGTCGTGCCGGCCTGATCACCACGAACCGGCGCCGCCCAACCCGCAGCATCACGCTGCATCGTCTGGTCATTGAAGATCGGGTTCGACATCTCTCGATTGTACCGGCGCCCGGTTGCCAGCGACTGCGACTCGATCGCGTCAGTTCAGGTCGTGAGCGCTGAGCCCGTCCCACAGGTCGATGTCGGGCGGACCGGCCAGCAGCCCGCGGCACGACTCGGCCATCTCGACCATCAGCGCCGAGTCGAAGTGGGCACGCTGTGCCTCGGCATCGTCCCACTTCTGCACGATCAGCAGCCGTCCGGGACTCGTGACGCTGGCGCAGAGGTCGACGTTGCGACAGCCGGGCACCATGCGCGTCAAGACGACGTACTTCGACAACACGCCGTGCAGCGCTGCCGGATCGCGCGCATCGAAGCGCAACGTCACGACGGCGAGTTCGACCTCACCGCCGTCGTTCGGTCGATCGTCGTCCGACTGGTCATCTGTCATAGCGATACTCCCCATCTGTTCATCTGAACAAGCGATATGGCCCGACCGTCGTCACATTGCGAGTTGGGCCGCTCTCCCGGCTCGGTATCGTGTCGACAGTCTCGCAGCTCCTACCACAAACGTTCTCGGCGAATGTGGACAGGAGGCCATCGGGGGACGCGGCGCCCTTGTGGCATCGGACACACTCGACAAGTCGAAAGAAGGTCGCTGGTGGCGAAAGATCGAGTCGAAAGAGACGACGAGGACCTCGTCCGTCTGTACCTCACCGACATCGGGCAGTACACGCTGCTCACGAAAGACGACGAGGTTCGGCTCGCGAAAGCCATCGAGGCCGGCAACGAGGCGATCGAGCAGCTCGACTCGGGCGGCAAGGACATGACCCCGGCGAAGAAGCGCGAGTTGCGCCGTACCGCCCGCAAGGGTGAGGAGGCCGAGCGCCAGTTCGTGCAGTCGAACCTCCGCCTGGTCGTGTCGATCGCGAAGAAGTACCAGGCCTCGGGCCTGCCGCTGCTCGACCTCATCCAGGAGGGCAACCTCGGGTTGATGCACGCCGTCGAGAAGTTCGACTGGCGCAAGGGCTTCAAGTTCTCGACCTACGCCACGTGGTGGATCCGCCAGGCGATCACCCGCGGCATCGCCAACACGGGTCGCACGATCCGCCTCCCGGTGCACGCCGGCGACACGCTCGCCCGGCTGCAGAAGGCGCGCTCGCGCCTGGAGCTCAAGTACGGCCGCCCCGCCACGCTCTCCGAGCTGGCGAAGGAAGTCGAGATGCCCGAGGACAAGGTGACCGAGGCGCTGCGCTTCGCCGCCGAGCCGCTGTCGCTGTCGGAACCGCTCCGCGAAGACGGTGACGCCGAGCTCGGCGACGTCGTCGAGGACCGCTCGGCCGAGTCACCCTTCGAAGTGGCCGCCACCGCGCTCCTCCCGGAGGAGATCTCTCGACTGCTCGCTCCGCTCGACGAGCGTGAGCGGGAGATCCTCAAGCTGCGCTTCGGCCTCGACCGTGGCGAGCCCCGCACGCTCGAAGAGGTCGGCGACCACTTCAGCCTCACCCGGGAGCGGATCCGTCAGATCGAGGCTCGCGCGATGAGCAAGCTGCGCCACCCGAGCTCCGACACCGGCGCTCGCGACCTCCTCGCCGTCTGACGCCTGCCCACAGTGCTGGGGTGCGGGGCCTGGGTCACGTCGGCGGGTCGGCTTCGACGACGACGTATTTCCGCGCGTCACCGACGCTCGGAGCCGCCGGCTGTCCGTCGGGGCTGACGACGAACAGTGCCCAGTCGCGAGCACCGAGCTCGACGTCGAGGTGGTCCACCGACGACGCGTCGCCTCGCCGCCAGTCGAGCACCGTCGCCGTGCGGTCGAGGTCGAACCGGTCCGAGATCGAACGCGATGCAACCGCGGTGTTGATCGCGACCACGTAGGTCCACACACCCGCCGAGGTCGTCGCCGTCGTCGTGGCCCACATCAGCCGATCACCGCGCGCGGGACCGCCGAACAGACAACCGTCGATCGCCGCCAGGGCTCGATCGACGCGACGGATCCGACCGTCGTCGTCGCAGGTCCGCAGGACGACATCCCGATCGGTCCGGCCGATCCGGTCACCGATCCCGACCGGGCCACCCGAGAGCGCAGCGAGCAACGACTCGAGCGCCGCATGTCGGTCACCATCGATCGGATCGTCGCCCTCGCCCACGTCGTCTCGCGAGAAGAAGCAGTCCTTGAACGCGGGCAGGCCGAGCGTGTTCGCGAGCCGATTGACGGTCAGGAACCACGTCCACAGCAGCGCCGGGTCGTCGGCGAACCGGTAGTCGTCACAGGTGCGCACGGCGATCACTCGATCGAGCGAGGCGGCGAGCATCAGATCGGCCGGTGTCGCCATGCACCACAGCAAATCGACGCCGGTCGAGCGAGCGTGCTCGTTGAGCCCTCGCTGCCAGTCGGCGGCCCGGTTCGGGCGCGGCACGCAACTGTCGGATACCGAACCAGTACATCAGCATCCAGTCCTGCTCGATCACCGTCGCGCCCCACCGCTGCGCGTCGTCGAACCATCGACGGAAGAACCCCGGATCGATCGGATGGGCGGCGAACTCGTCGACCCACCACTCGTCGGGATCGGTGACGTACGGCGACGTCGGGGCGATGTGGCGAGCGTGCAGCGTGAGCGGCGGCCGACCGAGCCGATCGACGAACACTTCGACCGGGTCGGCGCCGTCGGCTGCGGGATACGCATCCCGGCGAGCCGACCAGGTCCACATCCCGGTCGGGGGCACGTCCTCCGGGTAGCCGATCTCGGCGATCGGCCGCGGCGTTGCGTGCGGATAGAACCACGAGTCCAGTTCGACGGACCGGACCGGCACGCCGTCGGCCCGCAGCGCCTCGACCACGTCGACCACCGACTCGGCGATCGTCCGATCCGGCTCGGTCCGGTACCAGTACGCAGCACCGTTGTCGGTCCAGTACGACAGATGGGTCGACAGCGGGTTGTCGGCAGGGCGTTCGAGGTCGGGATCGATCGCCAGGTCGCGACGCCAGGCATCGAGCACCTCCCCCACCGTCGCCGCCTCGTAGATCCCGAACGTGGTGGTCAATCCGGCTGGCACCTCATCCAGATCGCCGTGCCACCCGCAGACGATCGCGTCGTCGGAGATGGCGATGACCTGCTCGTGGAAGTGGTCGATCGGCGCGATCATCGACACGACATCGCCCGCCCGTGCAATCAACGGCGACACTCGCGCGCGGCGATCGCAGGCCGGGTGCCGGACGGAAGTCGAACGCGAGGTCGGCGCCCGCGGTCACGGGCAGGGCGAACTGCGTGAAGGCAAACCCGAGGAGCTCGATGTCGACCGGCAACCCGCTCCGCGACCACGACACACCGCAGCTCGGCGACGCGAAACGGCCGGTCGAGATGCCCTGCAGCTCACGCCGCGCCGACATCGTGACCGTCGTCGTGCCGACCTCGATGTCGACGCCGTCGAGCAGCACGACACCGGGAACGCCGATCCCGGTCACGGCCACACGCGATGCGGGTCAGGCGGGTCCGGTGAAGTTGAGGTCGGGCACGCCGCTCTCGCCGAGCGAGGAGAGGTACTTCTCCTTGGGGTTGTAGGAGGCGGCTGCCTCTTCACCCTTCGTGACCTCGGAGCGACCGACGACCATCCAATGCACTTCGTCGGGGCCGTCGGCGAGGCGCAGCGTGCGCTGGCTCGCGTACATGTCGGCCAGCGGCGTCCACTGCGACACGCCGGTGGCGCCGTGCATCTGGATCGCCTGGTCGATGATCTCACACACCCGGATCGGGACCATCGCCTTGACGGCGCTGACCCACACCCGTGCCTCGGCGTTGCCGAGCTCGTCCATCGCCTTGGCCGCCGTGAGCACCATGCGACGCATCGACTCGATCTCGATGCGGGCCTTGGCGATCATCTCGGTGTTGCCGCCCAGCTTCGCGAGTGGCTTGCCGAAGCCTTCGCGGGTGAGGCCGCGAGACACCATCATCTCGAGCGCCTTCTCGGCCTGGCCGATCGAGCGCATGCAGTGGTGGATGCGACCCGGCCCGAGGCGCACCTGGCTGATCTCGAAGCCCTTGCCCTCACCGAGCAACACGTTGTCGTAGGGCACCCGCACGTTGTCGAACCTGATGTGCATGTGACCGTGTGGGGCGTCGTCCTTCCCGAACACGTGCATCGGGCCGAGGATCTGCACGCCGGGCGTGTCGATCGGGACGAGGATCTGGCTCTGGCGCTGGTGGGGCGGCCCGTCGGGGCTCGTCTGCACCATCGTGATCATGATCTTGCAGCGCGGGTCGCCCGCTCCGGAGATGTAGTACTTCTCGCCGTTGATGACCCACTCGTCGCCATCACGGACCGCCTGACAGGCGACGTTCTTCGCGTCGGACGACGCGACGTCGGGCTCGGTCATCGCATAGGCCGAGCGGATCTCGCCGCGCAGCAGCGGGTCGAGCCACTGACGCTTCTGGGCCTCGGTGCCGACGCGTTCGAGCACTTCCATGTTGCCGGTGTCGGGCGCCGCGCAGTTCATCGACTCCGAGGCGAGCGGGTTCTTGCCGAGTTCGATCGCGATGTACGCGTAGTCGAGGTTCGAGAGCCCCTCGCCGGTCTCCGCATCGGGCAGGAAGAAGTTCCACAGACCGTTCGCCTTGGCCTTGTCCTTCACGCCTTCGAGCAGTTCCAGCTGACCGGGCGCGTACGACCAGCGGTCGGTGCGGTTCTCCCCGAGCTTGAAGAACTCCTCCGACATCGGCTGGACTTCTTCGCGGATGAACGTCTTGACGGCTTCGTAGAGCGGACGGACGCCTTCGGACATCCGCAGGTCGTACATGTCAACGGTTGATTCGAGAGCAGGCATGGTCCAGAACCTAGTGATGACGCGAGTGACGAGTCCCATCGTGGACCACCCGGAGCCCCTTCGGAGATCTTCGCTTTCCCCTGTGTCCGCCTGACGACCCAGTGAGGGGGTGTGAGGCCCCGCGATGAACGCTGACTTCGGCTACGACCCGACCCGCTTGACCGCGCTCGACGCGAACACGGGCGCAGCACTCGCCGCGCTGCGTTCGATCTCGTCGTCGGATCCGAGCGCGCAGCCGGCGATCGCCGCGGCCGGCCGGCTGGTCTCGGTCCTGGAGAACATCTGGATGCCGGCGATCCGCGCGGTACGCAACAGCACGCGCGCTCACGAGCAGCGTCGGATTCGGTCTCGACGGAAACGACGAGGGTGACGACACCCGCAGCTGGTGGTTTCGGGTCCCCGAATTCGCGACCTTCGACCCCCTCCAGGTGCTGTTTCCCGGCGACGACGACATCACCGGTCAGGAGATCGCCGACAAGATCGAGGACATCCTCGGACAACGGCCGTCCGGAGCGCACTTCATCCTGCTCGGCGTCCTCGGTCGGGCGTTGGCCGTGATCGCTCAGGACCGCGAGCTGTCCGCGGAGTTCCTCGTTGCCGTCGGGCCCGACGGATTGCAGGGTCTCTACACGCAACTGTTCATGCTGGGGTTCGGGTATCCCTTCGAGTACCGCGATCCGGACCGAGCGTGGGACCAGCCTCAGCGGATCGGCACCGATCTGGCGCTCACGATCGGCGATCCGTTCAACTTGGTGGTGTCCGCCGGCGTGCGCCGACCCGAAGGGCGCCGTGTCGTGTCCGCGGCCATCGCCGAACTCGCCGACGCGCGCGATTCCTGGGAGGCCGCCGGCCTCGGCGGACTCGTCCGCGTCGAGGGCCTTCCACCGAGCCTCGCACGCGAGCTGTTCGACGCGGTGAGCGTCCTCGAACACGACACGTTCGCGCGGTCCTTCCAGGACTGGAACAACACGCTGTACCCCGAGCTGGAATGGGACTACGAGGAACTCCAGCTGTTCGCCATCAGCAACAGCCCGGTACTCATCCACGATCTCATCCACGATCACGGTCGCTTCGTCGACGGTGGTGAAACACGGCTGCGCGGGTTGGTCGAATCCAAGGGTCACTACTGGCGCACCGAGATCGACATCGCGGACGCGCTCGGGAAGATCTTCGGACACATCATCGAGTTCACCCCGCCGTCCGACCTCGTCGAACGGCGCCCCGACGGTGGCCCCGCCGGCACGGGCGTGCTGTTCGATCTCGTCGACATCCTGCTCGAAGAGGACCTGAAGGTCTCCGGGCTCCCCGTCCTCGAGGCGCTCGGTCCGTTCCTCCCCGAGATCATGGGGGCGATTCCGGGATCCACGACGCCGTACACCCCGCAGGAAGTCCGAGCCGTCCTCAAGGACCTCTTCCAGGATCTCTCCTCGGCAGAGACCGAGGCGGCACTCGGGATCATCGTGTCGTCGGTGATCGCCCAGGTTCCGGTCACACTCACGTCGGCCGACTTCGACGGCACCGAACCCGCTGGCATCGCCGTCGGGGATCTCCTCGATGCACTGTTCGGCCCGGCAGTCGGCGCGCTCGACGATGTCGTCGACGACAAGGAGCGCCAGATGGAGTTCTGGCGTGCGGCGCTCGACGACGCGTTCGGGCTGATCCCACTGCCGGGGCCGTCGATCGCGAAGATGGCGATCAAGCGCGGCGTGAGCGCGATCATCGACGGCGTGGTCGCCGGACCCGACGGGCACGACGCGGACGTCGCGGCTGCCCAGGAGGCCCTGATCACGAACACCGTGGCAGCGCTCTGGGCCGACCCGGCGATCAACGCCGAAGTGGTCGAGCAGGCGCTCGGCGACTGGGAGCGCACCGCAACACTGCTGGGCGGTGATGCCAACGATCGCACGCGGCGGACACGAACTCTCCGACAGCGAGATCGAGCGCATCCGCCGTGCCCTCGTCCGGGCTCGCCACGATGGCGGCCCGCTCGACGCCGAGGTGTTCGTGAAGCTCCCCCAGATCGTCGACCTCGTCGAGTCGTTGGAGGACGAACTCACGCTCTCGCCCGAGCGGCGACGGGGTGACTGAACGTGTGGTCAGTTGCGCGGACGTCCGTGACACGCGATCGGGTCGGTGGAGAACCCCGATCTGGGATCTCGCGGACGCGTGGGTCGGGCCACTCATACAGTGCAGCGCACATGCTCCCCGTCCTGGTCGCGCTCGCTCTGGCCTCGGGGGCATCGTTCCTCTACTACGGCTACGAAACGCTGTTCGAGGATCGAACGCGCGTCGAGTTCGAGCGCTATGGGGTGCCGCATCTGCGACGGTTCGTCGGATCGATGCAACTGCTCGGCGGTGTCGGCATCCTGCTCGGTCTCGGGTTCGCACCCCTCGGGGCGGCGGCTGCCGCCGGCCTCACGGTGATGATGCTTCTCGGTCTCGCGGTCCGTGTCAGCATCCACGATGCCCCTCGGCTCATGGTGCCGGCGGCGTCGCTGGCTGCCGTGAACGCCGTGCTCGCGGTGTTGTTCCTGCTCGGGTGATCGAGATCAGTCGGAACGGCTGCAGAGGGCTGCGGTGGTCGACAGCGACAGCACGCTGATCGCCGGGAGCGCCCGCTTGATCGGGTCCTTCACCTTGATGTGCATACCGATTGCGCCGACCATGAACGCCGCCAAGCCGACCGATGCCGGCCGTGTGAGCTTCGGAATCCAGAGGCCGGCCAGCATCGCGCTCGCCAGCCCGACCTTCGTGGCACCGACCGCATACATCGCGGGCTCGGGCATCCCGTACTCGGCGAACTCCTCTTTCATGTTGGTCGCGTCACCGCCCCGGTAGCCGGTGTCCTTGTTGAAACGAAGGAACCAGACATTGAGGATCCAGAGTGCGGCGGTCGTCTGTGCGACCTTCCCGATGACGTTCATACGATCATGTCCTTTTCGAGTCGCGCGGGGCTCGGCGCGTATGACCAGTGTCCCCCGCCGGACGGGTCAATCAAACCTTCGTCACGCGGAACACCCCGTTCGAGGGGTGTCAGTGTCCGATCTCACGATGGCCCGGTGTCACGAGCCCGGCCTCGTAGGCGAAAACGACGGCCTGAGCTCGGTCGCGCAACCCGAGCTTGGTGAGGATGTTCGAGACGTGGCTCTTGACCGTCGCCGCGCCGATGTACAGCGCGTCGGAGATCTCGGCATTGGTGGCGCCGGCGGCGAGTTGGGTGAGGACTTCACGTTCGCGCTCGGTGAGCCGGTCGAGCCGTCGGCTGGTCGCGGTGTCGGCGCCGAGCGTCGCTGCGAATCGTCCGATCAGGCGGCGGGTGATGGTCGGGTCGAGCAACGCGCCGCCGTCGGCGACGGTTCGTACTGCCGGCGCGAGCTCTTCGGGCCGGATGTCTTTGAGCACGAAGCCGCTGGCGCCGGCCTGCAGCGCCCGGTAGACGTACTCGTCGGGGTCGAAGGTCGTGAGGATGATGACCTTGAGCGGCCAGTCCGCCGTCTCCAGAATGGCGGCCGTCGCGGCCAGGCCGTCCATTTCCGGCATCCGAATGTCCATCAGCACCACGTCGGGCCGGTGTTCTCGGGTGGCTTCGATCGCTTCGAGACCGTTGGCCGCTTCCGCGACCACTTCGATGTCGGCCTGGTGGTCCAGCACCATGGCGAAGCCCCGGCGCACGAGCGCCTGATCGTCGACCACCGCAACGCGGATCGTCATGCTCGCTCCGACTCCAACGGGAGACGCGCCGACACATGAAAGCGATCAGGTGGGCACGGCTCGGCCGTGAGGGTTCCACCCAGGAGCGCAGCTCGCTCGCGCATCCCGGCGATGCCGTATCCCGACGCGGGCAACCCGGGCTCCACATCCGCGGTCGTGTTGGTGATGTCGATGGCAAGCATCTCGTCGTCCGCGCCCACCGCGAGGCGGACGGTCGGATTCGGTCCGGCGTGCTTGAGGATGTTCGTCACCGATTCCTGCACGATCCGAAAGGCGGAGAGCTGCAGGGCAGCCGAGAGTGCTTCGGGATACGGCCCGACGGCGATGGTGACGTCGGCGCCGGTCCGGGTGAGTTCGTCGGCGAGGGCGGCGATGTCGGCCAACCCCGGCTGGGGGCCGAGATCGTCGTGCTCCGAGACGTCGGGGCGCAGGACACCGAGCAGATGACGGAGTTCGCCGAGCGCTCGGCGGCCCGCGTGTTCGACGTCGCCCATCGCTGCGACCGCCGTCTCCAGGTCGTCGCGTGCAATGGTCTTCGCCGCGCCGGCCTGCACGGTCATCATCGACACTTCGTGCGCGACCACGTCGTGGAGTTCGCGGGCGATGCGGGAACGTTCGTCGGCGACGGCTTGGCGGGCGCGTGCCTGCTGGTCGGCCTCGAGCCGCTCGGCGCGCTCCTGGAGCAGGACCACGTATTCGCCGCGGTTGCGGACCCGGCGACCCAGGTACCAGGCGAGCCAGGTGAGAACGACGGCGGGGACGACGTCGATGCGCTGGTTGGGGTCGATGACGGTGTCGAGCACGCTCACGGCCATCACGACCGCGACCGTGGCGAGACTGTGGCCGTGGTCGATGGTGTACCGCCCGACGGCGTAGACGGCGACCATGAGGGCCAGCTCCTGGCCGTCGCCGTATCCGGCGATGGACCACGCGACCATGATCGCCATCACGAAGGCCGTGACTGCGATGGGTCGCCGCCGCCTCCACAGGAGGGCGACGGCGGCGACCGCCAGCAGCGCAAACACGCCGAGCGGCCGGTCGGCGAGCGCATCGAGCGTGAAGTCCTCTCCATCGCCGAGCGCACTGGCGGTGACCGCGACCACCGACGTCGCGAACACCACCAGTGCGAGCACCGCGTCAGCAATGTGAGGCCACCGGGTGAACGGGCCGCTCACCACGTGCGGCTCGCCCGGATCGAGCCATCCCAGCGGCGCGCGGCGGCGAGTGGTTGCCGATGCGGTGTCCTCTCGCCCGGGGCTCACGGTGTGCATGCCTGCCGGCAACGGTAGACGCAGATCTGCACCGACCGCATCAGACGACGTCGCGACGTTCGACGGCGATCAGACCGGCGATGGCGGGCACCACGGCCCAGACGGCAATCGCGATGACCGCAGCGGGTCGGCCCACTTCCGTCCCGACGCCGGTGAGGACCGTGGCGAGGACGCTGGGCATCCACGATGCGGAGTCGGGGGCGAGCTGCCCGATGAGTGGTGGTGCGATGAACAGCGTCAGGACCGTCCCCGTGACCGCACCACCGACGTTTCGCACCAGGAAACCGATGCCGGCGCCGAGCACCGCTCCCGCGGCGCCGGCGAACGCCGATGCGGCGAGGACCTGGATCACGGTGCCCGCCGACACGAGGAACCCGTAGTCGGTGGCCGGCAACGACACGGCGACGGCGACGACCGTGAGCCCGGCACCGACGAGGCCGAGGACCCCGCCACTGAGGGCGATCGCGCTGAGTTGTGCCAGCACCGCCCGAACTCGCCGCGGCGCGGCGAGGAAGGTCGGCACGACCGTGTGGTGGCCGTACTCGCGAGCGACGGCGATCGCGCCGAACAACCCCGCAATCGCGAACGCGTTCGCCGCGAACGCCATGAGGGACTGTTGGTCGGCTGCGGTGGAGATGAACGCCTTGCTGCCGTCGAAGTCGGTGCCCGCAATCACCGCGAATGCGTTGATTCCAGCGAGCACGACCAACACGGCGAAGAACGCCCAGGGCATCTTGGTCGTGGTGAGCTTGCGGAGCTCGGATCGGATGAGTCGGCGAATAGTCATGACTGGTTGACCTCCTGGTCGGATGCGGATGCGGTCCAGGTGAGGAACAGCTCTTCGAGCGAACCTGCCTGGGGTGAGAGTTCGTGGAGGGCGAAGCCGTTTGCAAACGAGCGTTCACCGATCTCGTCGATGGCCATGTCCCGCACGACGAGGCTGTCGGGATCGCGCAGCTCGGTCGTGGCGCCCGCCTGCTCGAGGGCGACAGCGAGCCGGACGGCATCGGGCGTGCGCACCAGTGATGCCGCCTGTTGGAGTTCCGCCAGCGGCCCCTGCGTGACGAGTCGGCCGGCGTTGATGACGATCACGTCGTCGGCGAGATGCTCGACTTCGGCGAGCAGGTGGCTCGACACGAACACCGTGCCGCCGCCGGCCGCGTGGGCCCGCAGGCGGTCGCGAAGCGTCCGGATACCTTCCGGGTCGAGACCGTTGCCGGGCTCGTCGAGCACGAGAACGGGCGGTGAGCCGAGGAGGGCACCGGCGAGTCCGAGACGCTGCCGCATCCCGAGCGAGTAGGCACCGGCCTGCCGGTTGGCGGCATCGGCGAGGCCGACCTCGTCGAGTACTTCGTCGACCCGACGCTGGGGGATGCCGGTGGCGTCGGCCAGGATCCGCAGGTGGTTGCGACCGCTCCGGCCCGGATGGAACGCGTCGGACTCGATCATCGCCCCGACCGTGCGAGCAGGGTCGGCGAGGTCGCGGTAGCGCTGCCCGTCGATCGTGGCCCGCCCTCGATCGGCTGAAGCGAGATCGAGCATCATCTTCATGGTGGTGGACTTGCCTGATCCATTGGGGCCGAGGAACCCGGTGACCCGGCCCGGCCCGACCGTGAAGCTGAGGTCGTCGACGACGGTGCGATCGCCGTACCGCTTTGCGAGGTGTTCGATCTCGATGGTGTTCTTCTGGCTGGTGTTCATCTGTCTGGCCTCCTGGTCGTTACTCCACAAGTAACAAAGCGCTGTGTTCCGGTCACCCCGCTGGAGGTGGATCGTCGACTCCCTCTGGCGGGGGATCCGCAGTGGTCAAGCTGTCGGTGAACGCTCGCAGTCCGGGCCTGGTTGCGCTCCACGCCGTCGCTGCAACGACGAGGCAACCCGAGCTCAGGAACAGGGCATCGATGTTCCACCGGGCGAGCGCGCCCGCAGCCGCCTGGGACACCGACACCAACCCGATGCTGGCGAAGGTGACGAGGCTCATGGTCCGCCCGAGCATCGACTCCGGGGTTCGAGCCTGGATCCACGTGAACAACGTGATCGCGAGGTAGCCGTTGCCGAGGCCGAGGGCGGCGAGCAGCCCGGCATCGAGCCAGAGGTGGGTGGCGACGCCGAGCGATGCAATGACCGCGCCGAAGCCGGCCAACACGCCGAGCACGATCGCTCGCATGGTCGCACTCGACGGCCGGGGCGCTGCGCCGGCGACGAGGTAGCCGAGGAGGTTGCCCACGGCGAATGCCCCCATCAGCACGCCGAACGCTGCCGCCCCCTGCGGAAGGCGGTGGTGCGCGATCAGCGGGATCCCCACCAGGAGCGGCCCGACCACGAACAGGTTCACCGCCACCAGCATCGAGAACACGAAGCGCATCGCCGCGTCGGCCCAGACGCTGTCGATGCCCTCCCGGATCGACGACCACAGCCCGCTCGCCGACGAATCGGCTGGAGGACGCGGGCGGCGACGAATGAGCGAGAAGGCCGCGGCCGAGACGGCGAAGGTCGCGGCGTCGATCGCGAACGCCAGCCCGATCCCGAGCATCGATGTCGAGAAGGCGGCGATGACCGCTCCGGCGAGCGTCGGACCCACGAACGCCGTCAACTGCGTGGCGCCCATGATCACGGCGTTTCCTGCCTGGAGGTCATCGCGTTCCACGAGGGTCGGCACGATGCTGTTCTCGGCGGGGACGGCGAAGCCGGCGACCAGTCCGAACGCGAGCGCGAACCCGAACAGCATCCACATCTGCACGACCCCGGCCAGGACGACACCGGCCATCGCCGCGGTCAACACACCGCGCGTGATGTCGGCGACGATCATCACCCGACGGGCTGCGAACCGGTCGGTGACCGCTCCACCGACGAGCATGAACCCGGCCCGCGGCAGACCCTCCAGCGCGAGCACGAGTCCCAACGCCAGCGGATCGCCGGTCAGCTGGAGCGCGAGCCACGGGGTGGCGATCAGGGCGAACTGGTCACCGAGCAACGACGTCGTGGCACCCCCGAGCAGCAACCGGAAGTCGCGCAACCTCGTCACCCGTCGCATCGACCCGTTGCCCGTCGCGTGCTCGCTGGTCGTTTCCGCTCGTCGAGAAGTCTCGGTCGTGCTCATCTGCGTGGCCTCCTGTTCGATACTCCAGAGGTACCAATCGCACGGCGCGCCGTCATCCAGCCCCCGGCGGATCTCCGGCTCCGTCTCGCGGTGGAGCCGGAGCGATTCCGTCGCCTCCTCGCCACAGAGGCTTCTGACCGCCGATGCAGCAACCGAGGAATTCGTCGAACAGCTCGATCCGGAGTGGAACAACGGCTGCACGTGACGAAACTCGCTGCATGACTCGACGCGAGATCGCACACCGGAAACCGCCGCCCCACTCGGCTGGACGCGGCGCTCGCACCGCCGCCTGCATTGCGGTCGCACTCGCAGTGGCGGCGTGTGCGGGAAGCGACACGGCCTCGAGCGACACGGCCCCAGGCGAAGCGCCCGGGACGGCCTCCACCACATCGGAAACCAGCACGTCGGAGGCCACGACGCCGCCGGAACCCGCGCCAATCGAAGAAGCACTCCAACCGGTCGCCGCCGGCGTCGACTACGGAGCCGAACCAGCTGCCGGGTTCTCCGATGCCCCGGTTCTCGACGTGTTTGCAGCGGACGGCATCGAGGGCGCCCCGGCAATGGTCGTGTTCCACGGCCAGCCCGAGGGCCGCAGCATCACGACGGAGCTCGCTGCCGACCTGGCCGCTCGCGGCCATGTCGTGTTCAATGCGGACTGGCAGTTCAACCCGTCATCCAATGCATCCGGGGGCAACTACCAGGCGGCGTGCGCGGTTCGCTTCGCGCGCCAGAACGCGGAGCAGTACGGGGGCGACCCGGACGACGTCGTGGTCGTCGGCTACTCCGCGGGTGGCGTCGTGGCGGCCACCGTGAGCCTGAACGGTGACGCGATATCGGGTCAGTGCGCGAACGACGAAACGCTGGCTGCCACGCCCGACGGGATGATCGGCCTGGCCGGCGCCTACGACGTGTACGGCGACGCTCCGCCAGCCGGCCCGGAAGGCGAGGCCGACCGCTGGCGGATCTTCAATCCGTACGAACACCTCGACATGGCCGATGGCCTCGACGCACTGCTCATCCACGGACGAGCGGATTCCGTCGTCCCCGTCGCAACCACCGAGAAATTCGCTGCCGAACTCGAGACGAGCGGTGCTGCGCTCACGACCGAGTACGTCGACGCCGCAGACCACTTCGTCGTCTTCGACCCCTGGCTCGACAAGATCGGCAACACGATCGAGCAATGGCTGGAGAACCGCTGACGATGCGTACCGACCGGCGACTTCGTGAGTTGCGGCGGCGCCGTCAGACGCCGGAGGCCGGAGCTGCCCCGAGCGACTCCCACCGATGGTTCAGCGCGCCCTGCACCTTCACGTACCACACGATGTTGCCGATGAACGGGAGCAGAAACCACAGGCCTGTCAGCGCCGTCACGGGCGGCTTCTCGCCGGCGGCAAGATACATCTTCTCGATTTCGGACGCCATCACGAACATGGTGATGGGAGCGAAGATCAAGGTCAGCAGCAGGTAGACGAGGCCGCCGAGACCGGTGCGGTTGTGCTGCTTGAGCTCCTCACCGTTCTGGTACGACCAGACCAGGGTCCAGATCCCGAACGTCACGATCGTGACGAGGATGACGAGTCCGGTCGAACGCGCCTTGCCGGGCGGCCCCACGGCCATCCCCGAACCGGCTGCAGTTGCCACATCGTTCCCGGTCGGTTGGTTGCCTGCCCCGGTCATGTCGGTCATCGCCGCACGATAACCAGTTGGAACAACGGTCGTTGGCGGAGGTGGACGGGAATCGAACCCGCCGGATGGGGATCGCCCATCCCAACCGCTTTGAAGGCGGCGGAGCCCACCAGGTACCCAGACACCTCCCGGTAGTGCGAGTCCGACCCTAGCGGTGGCCCGCTGGAGGTGGCGTCGTGGAGCGACCGGTTGCGCGGGCCATGTTCCGGCGTTACGTTGACAACACCGACTCCCTCCCGAGTCAACGTCCGGTTCGCCGGCACGCCCACTTGGGGGAATCCATGATCACGCTCTGCTACGCCGCCAAGGGCGGCAGCGGCACCACGCTCGTCGCGTGTGTGCGTGCGCTCGACTCGGTCGGCCCCGCATTGCTCGTCGACCTCGACGGAGACATCCCCGCGATGCTCGGCCTGGCCGAACCCGACCGGCCCGGCGTCGTCGATTGGCTCGCCAGTGACGCGCCGATCGCGCACCTCGACGATCTGCTCGTCGACGTCACCCCGAACTGCGCACTGCTGCCGGCCAGTCAGCACGACACCGCATCGACCGTCGCGCTCGCCCCGGACGTCGCGCCCGAGCGATGGGACGGGTTGATCGACTGGCTCGCGGAGTGGACGGCCGACAGCGGCGGATCGGTCGTCGTCGACGCCGGCACGCGCCGCCTGCCCGCCACGTTCGTCGAGCAGTGCCCCCGACGATGGCTCGTCACCCGTGCCGGCTACCTCGCACTCCGGCGGGCGGGACGCCTGCCCGGCCAGCCGACCGGCGTGGTGTTGGTCGACGAACCAGGCCATCCGCTCGGCCCACGCGACATCGAGACATCGACTCGTGCGCCGATCGTCGCGACGGTCGACTGGGACCCGCGGGTCAACCGCTCGATCGACGCCGGCCTGCTGCTCGGCGGTCGCCTGCCACGCTCCCTGCACAAGTCCCTCGCCCGGGCCGCAGCATGACCGACACCACCGATCTGGTCGATGCCGTGTGCCACTCGGTCCACGATCGCACCGGCGACCTGGCCGAGTTGATCGACGGCGCGGTCCGCCGCATCGCGCCGCTCGCAACCGGTGACGAACGCCGAATGCTGCGCGAGGCGGCGTACGCCCGAATGGCAGGTCTGGGCGTTCTCGACGCGCTCGTGTCCGATCCCGACATCGACGAGGTGCTCGTCAACGGTGACGAAGTGTGGATCGACCGCCACGGCCGCCTCGAAGCGAACGGCCGCCTCACCGGCACGACGGTCGAGCAGGTGATCGAACGGATCCTCGCACCGATCGGCCGACGGGTGGATCGCACCACACCGATCGTCGACGCCCGCCTCGCCGACGGCGCCCGGGTCTGCGCCGTCGTGGCCCCGGTTGCCGTGAACGGTTCGGCGCTGTCGATCCGACGGTTCTCCCCGCTCGGTGCGGCCGCTCACCGATTTCACCGACCTCACCGGAGCCGCACTCCTCGGCGAGATCATCGCCGGCCGCTGCAACGTGGTGGTGTGCGGCGCCACGTCGTCGGGCAAGACCTCCCTGCTGGCGTCGATGGTCGACTCGGTCGCCGAGCTCGAACGGCTCATCGTGCTCGAAGACACGACCGAACTGCCGTGTCGCGCCCGACACGTCGTACGCCTCGAAGCGCGACCCGCAACGGCCGAAGGAGTCGCGCCGGTGTCGCTCAGCGATCTCGTCCGCACGGCGCTGCGGCTGCGTCCCGATCGGTTGATCGTCGGAGAGGTCCGTTCGGACGAGTGCCTCGCCCTCGTCCAAGCGATGAACACCGGCCACGACGGATCGTTGTCCACCTGTCATGCCAACGGCCCACTCGACGCGCTGCTCCGACTCGAATCACTGGTCCTCCAGGCCGCCCCGCAATGGCCGCTCGCCGCAGTCCGACAACAGCTGGCTCGGTCGATCGACATCGTGGTCCACGTCGATCGGCTCGAGGGACGCCGACGGATCACAGCGATCTGTGAGGTCGTTCCACCGGCGCTCGACGGCCGTCTCGATCCGCCCACGGTGCGCCCCCTCGGGATGCTGCAGCACGACGAGTTCGCACGAGTCGCGTCGCTCACCCGGAGCCGACGATGACGGGGTTGGCTGCCATCGCGTCCGCACTGCTCGTCGCGGTCCTCGTCGCCGCAGCCCTCGACCCCGGGCGAGTTCACCGTGCCCCCCGGCAGGATCCGCTCGAGCCGCGTGCGATCCGTTCGTCTCGCCGACCGGTCATCGGTCGGTTTCGGCGGCGGACAACCGGTCCTCGACCCATCGGCCATCGGCGCCTGGGCCGACGACATCGCGCGCAGCCTCCGACACGGGGCGACCATGCGTGCCGCGGTGCTCGCGGTGGTCCCCGACGACGACGGTCTCCGCACCATCACGGCATCGCTTCGCCATCACCTCGATCGAGGGGCAACCGTCACCGACGCGGCGGATGCGTGGAGCGAGCACCTCGACGAACGCGGCGCCGAACACCGACACCTGGTTGCGTTCGCGGCGGTACTCGGCGCTGCGGCGCAACTCGGCGGGTCGGCGTCGGTGCCGCTCGAACGCTTCGCTGCCACGATGCGCCAGCACGTGTCCGACGATCTCGAACGCGCAGCCCAGAGCGCGCAGGCGAAGATGTCGGCCCGCGTCCTCACGACGGTTCCGGTCGTGATGCTCGCTGGTCCTCGTCGCCACCGATGCCGAGGTCCGCGACGTGCTCGCCGAACCGCGTGGCGGCGGTGTCGTCGCCGCAGGCCTGGGGCTCAACGCGGTGGGCGCATGGTGGATGCGCCGCATCGTCGGCGGTGCGGCGGCGGGGGCCCGATGATGACCGCGCTGCTCGTCGGACTCGCGGTCGTCGTGGCTCTCGGCACGATCGCGCGTGCACCGGCTCGAACGCCCCGACCAGCCGTCACTGCGCTCGCCCGAGCCTCGGGCGAAGCCAGGCGCCGACTCCCGCTCCCCGAGCGACGACTCGTTCTGGCGCTCCTCGCAGTGGGCGGTGTACTCACGCTCGGTCTCGTGCCCGTGGCGGCGCTGATCGTCGCACTGCTGGCCGCACCTCGGGCGCGCCGCCTCGTCGAGCAACGGGCGACGAAGCGGTCGATCGAGGCGGCCCTGCCCGCCGCGATCGAGATGCTGATCCTCGTCGTCCAGGCGGGCCTGACACCGCACCAGGCGATCCACGTCCTCGCCGAACGCGCGCCGATCCCCGTGCGACCGGGCTTCGCCGGCGTCCGACATCGGGTGGAGCGCGGCGCGGCGCTCGCCGATGGGCTGCAGGCGTTGCCGGCCACCCTCGGCCCGGGCGCAACCGCACTCGCCGACACGCTGGCGATGGCAGAACGACACGGCACCCCGATCGCGCGCACCCTCGAACAGCTCGCGCTCGACGTTCGCGAACGACGACGACGTCACGCCGAGGCCGAGGCGCGCAAGCTCCCGATCCGCATGGCGTTTCCACTCGTCACCTGCACGCTGCCGGCGTTCGTGTTGGTCGCCATCGTGCCGGCGGTGCTCGCCGCCCTGAAGTCCCTCGGCGACACCGGCTTCTGAGTCGACGCACCCACTCGACCGCATCGGTCCGTCCTCGACGCCAGGCGCCTGAGCGCCACTGTCCACACGACCCACACATCACCCGGGAGATCTCATGATCAACTCCGCACCATTCCTGATGCTCGCCATCGCCGTGCACAACGCGGGGCACGCCGTCGGGCAACGACTCGTCGACGCCGTCACCCACGTCGTCGAGCATCGTCACGACGACCATGGCCAGGCCACCACCGAGTACGCCCTCGTCCTCCTCGCCGCTGCGCTCGTCGCGCTCCTCGTCGTCGCATGGGCCACCGCCGGCGGTGGGGCGGCCCGAGTCAGCCGACTGTTCAACCGGGTCATCGACTCGGTGATCGACCGGGTCTGACATGGCGGCCACACGCCGACCGGGGCGATCGTCCGACGATCGGGGGCAGGCGGCTGTCGAGTTCGCCGTTGCGCTGCCGATCGTCGTGTTGGCGATGCTGGCGATCGCCCAGGTCGGCGTGGCGGTCCGCAACGAGGTCGCCGTCGAACTCGCCGCCCGCGAAGGCGCGCGGGCGGCGGCGGTGTCGGCTGACTCGGGCGCAGCGGCTGCCGCGGCCCGCCGCGCGGTGGACCTGCCGATGGACGTCACGGTCAGCGTCGGCGCCACGACGGTGACGGTCACCGTCACGTACGTCGATCCGACCGACATCGCGATCATCGGCGCGGCGATCGGCCCGGTCACCCATCGGGCATCGGCCACCATGGCCATCGAACCCCCCTGAAGTGCTCAGGGCCAGGGGTCGAGGACCAGCTTGCCGACGAAGTCCTTCGCGATGAACCGGGCTTGGGCATCGGCGATTCGGTGCAGCGGGAGCACATCGGCGACGAGCGGCGACAACGACCCCGCCCGAGCGATCGCGGCGAGTTCCGCGAAGTCGCTCGCCGTGTGCATCGTCGAGCCGAGGATCGTCCGCCACCGCAGATAGAGGCGCCGCAGGTCGAGCTCGACGACCGGACCGGCGATCGCTCCGGCGGTCACCAGGCGACCGGCGTCGCGGAGTCGATCGAACACGCGACCGAACTCAGCACCGCCGACCACGTCGACGACGAGGTCGACTTCGGCGGTGTCGGCGAGGTCGTCGACACCGCGCACCGACACCTCGGCGACGCCGGCGTCGCGCAGCAGTGCCGCCTTCGACTCGCTGGTCCGTGCGACGACGATGCAACCGCGAGCGAGTGCCAGCTGGACCGCAGCCATCCCGACGCCCCCCGAGGCGCCGGTCACCAGCACTCGCTCGCCGGCAACGCACGTCGCTCGATTGAGCATCCCGAGTGCGGTGCCGTAGGCGGTGGGCAGGCATGCGAGCTGGGCGTCGCTCAGCGGCGACCCGGTCACGTCGTGGAGTTGGCCGATCGAGCCGAGAAAGTACTGCGCGAATCCACCATCCACCTCGCTGCCGATGATCCGACTCGGTGCCCCGCGGTCGTACTCGGCAGCCGAGTCGACGATCACCCGCCGACCGAGCCACGCCTCGTCGGCGGCATCGCCGACCTCCACGACCTCCCCGGCGACGTCGATGCCCTGGATCAGCGGGAACGCCAGCGGCGTTCCCTTCCATCCGGCGATGGCGTCCGGGTCGTCCGCCGTCCCGTACCGACCTTCGCGGGACCACAGGTCGGTGTTGTTGACCGCGGCGGCGGTGACCCGCACGACGGCGCCGCCGGGGATCGCGCTCGGCCTCGGCACATCGGTGCGGAACTCGATCATCTCCGGCCCGCCGTGACCGACGGTGACCGCTGCCTCCATGACGTCGGGCAGCTCGTCCACGGGCAGCAGTCTCCCACGGAGTCGCGGCCCGGTTGGCGTCGAATCGTTCCGACGGGCGAGGATCGGTGACGTGCAGACGATCTGGGTGCTCGGCGATCAGCTCAACCGTCGACTCGGTGCGCTCGCCGATGCCGACCCCGACACGCATCGCATCCTGATGGTCGAGTCGCTCGGCAAGCTCGCGTCGAAGCGTTGGCATCGACAGCGCGCCCACTTCGTCGTCACCGCGATGCGCCGCTTCGCCGGCGAGCTGACCGACGCCGGGTTCGACGTCGACTATCGCCGCGCGTCCTCGCTGCGCCAGGGATTCGACGATCACGTCGAGGAATTCGAGCCCGACGACGTGATCGCCACCGAACCGGCGAGCTGGGACGGCCTGGAGCTCCTCCGGACGCTCGACGTCACCATCGTCCGCTCGAACCAGTTCCTCTGCCACTACGACGAGTTCGCGGCGTGGGCCGACGGCAAGAAGTCGTTCAAGATGGAGGACTTCTACCGGTGGCAGCGCACCCGGCTCGGCTATCTCATGGACCACGACGGTGAACCGGCGGGCGGTCGCTGGAACTTCGACGACGAGAATCGGGAGCGGCCACCGAAGGGTGACGCCAACCCGTGGGCCGCACCGCAGACGTCGCAGCTCGACGACGTCGACCGCGAGGTGCTGGACGACCTCGAGCGTGCGGCTGCGGACCACGGCATCGAGGTGTGGGGCGCAGCGCCTGACGGCACGTGGGCGACGTCGCGCCGGGCTGCGCTGAGCCGGCTGCGTCACTTCGTCGACGACGTGCTCCCGCAGTTCGGTCCACACGAGGACGCCATGGTCCGCCGCTCCTGGCACCTGGCGCACTCGGTGCTGTCGCCGTACATGAATGTCGGGCTGCTGCTGCCCGGCGAAGTGTGCGATGCCGTGCAGGAGGCGTACGACGCGGGCGACGTCCCGATCAACTCGGCCGAGGGGTTCATCCGCCAGGTGATCGGCTGGCGCGAGTACGTGTGGGGCGTCTACTGGCTCTGGATGCCCGACTACCGGTCGAACAACGTGCTCGGTGCCGACCGGCCGGTGCCGCCCGCATTCACCGGTGACGCCGACACCGAGATGGCCTGCGTTTCGCACTGCATCGAGACGCTGCACGACAAGGCCTACAACCACCACATCCAACGACTCATGGTGCTCGGCAACCTCGCCATGCTGCACGGCGTCGACCCGTGGGCGATGACCGACTGGATGTGGTCGAGCTTCATCGATGGAGCCGAATGGGTGATGCTGCCGAACGTCATCGGGATGAGCCAGTGGGCCGACGGCGGCAAGATGGCCACCAAGCCGTATGCGGCCGGCGGCAACTACATCGACACGATGAGCGACTACTGCGGTGACTGCCGCTACGACCGCAAGCAGCGCGTCGGCGACGATGCGTGCCCGTTCACGACCCTCTACTGGGACTTCCTCGCCCGACACCACGACCGGCTGGTGAAGAACCCCCGGATCGCCCGGCAGGTCCGCGCCTCGGAGCGCCTGTCCGACCTGCCGGCCGTGCGCGAGCGCGCGGTCGAGGTGCGACGGCTGCTCGACGACGGCACGCTCTGACCATGCCGACGAGCGACGAGACGATCTTCCACATGGCGATGCCCGATGACTGGGCGGCCGCGTTCCAGACCGGCGAATACACGATGTCGACTCGCGGCAGGACGCTGGAGGAGGAGGGCTTCATCCACGCGTCGACCCGTGACCAGATCGAGGCGACCGCCAACCGTTTCTACGCCGACGTCGACCAACTCGTCCTGCTGTCGATCGACCAGTCCAAGGTGCCCCACGAGATCAAGTGGGAACCGCCGGCGCCGGGGGTCGACGAGCTGTTCCCCCACATCTACGGTCCCCTCCCGATCGGCGCGGTCATCCGCAACGACTTCTGGATCCACCGCATCGACGAATCCGGCGCCGGCTGGCACCTCGCCGACCTCTGACCGGTCGCGCTGCGGCGTCCGACACCGAGCGCAAACGCTTTCACGCCGTTTTCACGGGCCCTCCGCATCGTGGCATCACACCCACGACACAGGAGCACGCCATGAAAACGATCACCGCACTCACCACCGCAGCCGCCGCCCTCACCACCAGCCTCGTCGCCGGCGCTGTCTTCTTCGGCCCCTCGGCCTCCACCGCATCATTCGCCCCCGACACCAAGCCGGGCCAGGTCGCCGTCGAAGTCCGCGACGACGAAGGTGACGGAATCGGCAACGTGAAGGTGCTGGTCACCGATGTGAGCAACCCCACCGCTCGTCCTCCTTCCACCACCAGCGGCAGCAACGGGCACCTCGAAGTGAGCTTCCCGGGACCGGGGACCTACCTCATCCACATCGACACGCCACCCGACCCGATGAAGTACGCCGACGGTCACGACGCCGACGACGGCGCAGGCACCGCCTGTCTCGGCAAGGTCCAGAGCCGCTGCATCACCGTCCAGGTCACGAACGGGGTCGTCCACCTGCCGGGCCAGGTGGGGGTCCAGGCCACCGACCTCTACATGGAGTTCATCGATCGGTCGCCGGAACCACGCGTCGAGGTCTTCGTCCAGCTCCAGGGTTCCGCCACCACGTTGATCTCTGGCGGGTCGATCGTCGTCACGCCCGTCGCCGACGACCCCAAGACGACCGACGACGACCAGTTCACCATGGAGGGCACGGGTCAGACCCTCTCGAAGAAGATTCCGAGCGCCACGTACGAGGTCACCCTGACGGCACCGAAGGGCTACACGATCCTCTCGAGCTCGAAGACGCAAGTACGCCTCGTCCCACGCCGAACCCCGTTCATCTTCGTGGTCACACCGGCGACCGTGAGCGGTGCCGAGAACACCAGCGTGCACGTCGAGACCGATGAGCGCAATGACACCGCCGGCACCGAGGTCGACGATGTGCTCGACAGCGTGTTCGGCGATGGCACCGGGGCCGGCAAGGACCCGGTCGACGACTTCTCGACCGAAACGCCCGCTCCGGCACCGAACGACACTCCTCGCACCGATCCGCCCGCCGCCGTCGAAACCGTCCCCGTCGAAACCTCCCCGTCGAAACCATCCCCGTCGAAACCGTCCCCGTCGAAACCGTCCCCGTCGAGACGGCGCCGCCGGCCGAGGAGCCGAGCAACGCCGGTCTCGTCGGTGAGTGTTTCGCCCTGCTGGAGACCTACCCGGCGGTCACCGAGATCGAGCCCGGCCTGTTCGCAGCGTGCGAATCCGCTCCAGGCGAGGCGCTGACGGTCATCGACGAGCTGCTCGCCGAGATCGGCATCTGACTCCCACCACTCCGCACCCCGCCACTCCCCACCACTCCCTCCCACCCCGCCACTCCCTCGCCAACCCGTTTGTGTGTGAATATCCGCCCGCCCCCGGGCGGATATTCACGCGCAAACGATGGAGGGAGGGGTCACCAGAACATCGTGCCCGCGGCACCCTTGTACGGGCCGGTGACGTTGGCGGTGATCCAACCGCCGTAGAAGCTGCCCTCGTTCCCGTCGACTCGTTCGTCATCGACCCAGCACTCGTCGAGGGTCTGGGCGTAGAACGCCCAGTGGTCGCGGATCGCCTCGAAGCTCGGCGTCGGCGTCCGGTACGTCCAGCAGGCCTCCTTCGATCGGCGCTCGCCGACCACCACGTCGGCGTAGTTGGCCGCACCCTTCCACTCACACATCGAGCGGCGCGGCACCTCGACGAGATGCGACCGGTCCACGAATTCCGGCGCCACGTAGTAGGCGGGGGCCTGGCTCGTCTCGAGCACGCGCATTGCATGTGGTGCGTCGACGATCGTGACGCCACCGTGCACCACCCGGATCCGCCAGTCGACCCGTTCGACGATCGGTGGCCGTGGGAAGTCCCAGACCGACTCGACCGGCTTGCCGTTCGGCGCGATCGCCCCCGCTCCTCCGGCGGCCTCGAGTTCCTCGCGTCCGCGGCGCATCACTCGCGCATCCCGTCGAACTCGGCCACCTCGGGTCGACGCTGATTCTTCGACCGACGATCGGCCACCTTCTCGCGCGCCTTCTGTTCCTTCTCCAACGCTTCCTCCTCGTCGATCAACGCTTCGAGTGCGGTGAGTCGCACCGGGTCGAGGGCCCCGTCGGCGATCGCCTGCTGGACCGCACATCCCGGTTCCCGGTCGTGTTTGCAGTCGCGGAACCGACAGTGATCCATCAGTTCGAACACATCGGCGAAGGCCCGCTCGATGCCGTCGCCCGACAGCCACAGGCTCACCGCCCGCACGCCGGGCGTGTCGATCAGCCAGCCTTCACCGGGCATCGGAACCAACTCCGCGGCGACCGTCGTGTGGCGGCCTCGCTGGTCCGCTTCGCGCACCTCGGAGGTGGCCTGGACCATGTCGCCGACCAGCGCGTTGACGAGTGTCGACTTGCCGACGCCGCTCGCGCCGAGGAAGGCCAACGTCCGATTCCCGGACGCTGCCGCACGGATCTCGTCGACCCCGTCGCCGGTGATGCCGCTCGCCAGCAGCACCGGCACGCCGAGCGCCACGGCCGCGAGCCCCGCCCGGGCAGGCTCCGGGTCATCGACGAGGTCGGTCTTGGTGAGCACGACGATCGGCTCGGCACCGGAGTCGAACGCCAACACCAGCTCTCGCTCCAGGCGACGCGGGCTCGGCGGCGCGCCCAGCGCGTGGACGAGATAGACGACGTCGATGTTGGCGGCAAGCGTGTGCGCCACGGCGCGCATCCCGTCGAACGATGCCCGCCGAGTGAACGCCGACGTGCGGGCGAGCACGTGCTCGACGCGCTCGCCGTCGTCGGACGGCACGATCCAGTCGCCGACGGCGACATCCGCGCCGATGTTGCGCAACCGGACGGGGTCGGCGACACCGACGGCCTCGTCGAGCGTACGCGCCGCCGTGCTCCAGCCGCGGTCGAGTCGAGTGACGCGCGCCGGGTCGCCGGGCCGACCCAGTGCCGCCCACGCGTCGTCGAACGCGACGGACCAACCGAGCCGTTCTCGTGCGGTCGCGTCCTCCACGTTCACGACGGTACCCATCACCGCGGGATCCACTCCGTCATGACACTTCGGCAACCCGACGCGCCGGACGACGCCGACCCCGGTTCGCCCCACGCCGAAATGCGACCCGGGGTCTCGGAGTCGTCCACGTCGACGATCACGCCGCCGCCGACTGCGAACGCTCCGCTTCCGGGCAAGGACCACAGCTCGCGACCATCGAGATCCAGGGCGCGTCGGACGGGTTCGCCGTCCATGAACTCCTGCACGACGACACCGTTGGCCACGAGGGTGAGCGTCTCGAGGCTGCCGGGGCGCAACACGATGTCCGCGATCGTTCGTCCGGTGGAGCTGTCGATCACGCGCTGCTGCGCCCCACCCTCGGTTGCGACGAGCAGGGCGCGACCTCGGTCGGTCGTTGCGCTCGCGAGCACCACGCCGCGAACGCGCCAGCGAAGCTCCGCCGTCTGGTTGCCGACATGTGCGCCGTACAGATAGCCGTTGCCGTGCACGACCAGCGACGTGCCACCGAGCGGGGCGAGCAACACGACACGAGCCGGCGCATCGATGCCGGCCGAACCGACGAGCGGGAGCCGTCGAGGCTCGGCATCGCCGTCGAACACCCGCAGTGTGCCGGCCTCGTCGTCCGCCACGACGACCTGGGAGCCGAGGACGGAGAACGGAGCGCCACCCGGTTCCACGAGACCGAGCAGGTCGCTCGATTCGCCTGCCGTCGCGAGCACCTTGTCGCCGATGCGTGTCACGACTCGACCGTCGGGAGCGAACCCGACGAGCTCGCCCGCCACGACATCCACGCGCTCGCCGGAGCGGGGTCCGATGAGCTCGACCTCGCTCTCCTCGATCACCGATGCTCCGGGGCGATGCACGTCGACGACGACCAGGCCGGTCGTGGTGTTCACCGTCGCCGACCAGTCACCGTCGAATCCGCGATCCCACAGGAGGGCGCCGGAGCCCTCGTCGAATGCAAGCAGTCGGCGATACGCCATGTCGGGTCCGGCGAAGCTGCGGACGATCACCGCTCGATCGACGACACCGAGCACGTCGTGACGACCGGTCGCGGGCTGCACCGCGGTCCGCCATCGCTCCTGGCCGTCGTCAGCGTCGAGGGCCACGATCGCGACGGACCCGAGTCCGTTGGCCGATCCGTCGTCGAGCCCCACGACGGCGACCACGGAGTCGTCCCCCGCGGTGACCGGTGAGACGATCTGACGCGCGTCGGGCAGCTCGACGGTCCAGCGCGGTTCGACCGCCGCCGGCAGCCGCTGCACCGGACACTGCGACGAACCGAGCAGGGGAACATCGCCCCGACCGAGTACGACATCGCCCCCGAGATCGCCGATCACGACCGGCCGCACGGTGGCCGAGTCCTCGCCGGCCGACTCGTCCCCGTCGGCGGTCGCGCGCTGGTCGATCTCGCCGGCCGGCACCCCGGTGCTGCCCCCCACGACCACGACCACACCGATCACGGCCAGCGCGAGCGCCAGCACGGCGCCGAGCGCGGCGCGCTGTCGGCTCGGGACCGCCGGCGGGGTCGACGTCGTCTGGTCGGGAGCGGTCGACGCCGGCCCGACGCGACTTCCGGCGGGTCGGCTGGGCTCGGCGGGGAGCGCAGCGAACGGCCGGATCGGGGGATGGTCGAATCGGACGTCGGCGCCGGGGCGCCACGGGCTGTCGTCGGGACCCACACCGGAGTCGACGCCGTCATCCATCACCGCGTCACTGTAAGACGACCCCGTCGATCGGTCGTCGCGGAGATCGCAGTTGGTCGGCGGAGGTCCGACTCACTCGTCGGCGTATCCGGCGATCCGCACGCCGCCGGCCCCTGTCGAGTACACGGCGACGAGGCCGTCGCCGATCGCGACGGGACCCGACCCGATCAGCGTCCACCGAGCGTCACCATCGAGATCCAGACCGACCCGTTCGACGCCGATGGCGGCCGGCCGCTCGACCACGACGCCGTTGGCGACGATGCGCAACGTGTCCAGCGCCGTCGATTCCAGCGAGACGGGCGTGATCGTCGCCCCGGTCGACGCGTCGACGACGCGAAGGTTCGTTCCGCCGGCCGATGCGACCAACAGTGCGAGTCCGCGGTCGGTGGCGATGGTGTTGACGACGCGGGCATCGACCTGCCACCGAAGCTCCACGCCGTCGTCGGCGAGAACGGCGCCGTAGGTCTCCGCTTCGGTCGTGAGGACGAACGCCGAGTCGTCGATCGGAAACAGCCCGCCGATCGACGCGACGGGTCCGAGCTCACGCAACACGAACTCGCTCCCCGGGCCGCCGGTGTCATCCGAGATGCGCAACGTCGTGCGATCCGCTTCGATCAGTCGATCACCGATGACGGCGGCCACGGCGACATCGGGGTCGGTGAATGTCGCCACCGACCGTGGCGGCTGCCACCCGTCGCGCAGGTCGAGTGCGACCGCGGCGTCGCCGGTGCGCACGAACCAGCGTCCGAGCAGGTCGGTGGAGAAGAGCTCACCGTCGACCCGTCCGACCTCGTCCCCCGACTGCGGATCGATGAACACGAGCCCGTCGTCATTGGACACGCCGATGCGCGTGACCAGGGACGTTCCGTCGAGCACTCGGTTGAGGCCGGGTTCGGTGACGGGACGGTCCCAGAGCAGCGTGCCGCGCTCGATGTCGAAGCCGACGATCCCGCGGTCATCGGGATGGAGCCGTTCGATCATCGCGACCTCGTCGAGCACCCCGAGGAGGCGCAGCGACGCCGCACCTCGTTCGAAGGAGGCCCGCCACCGCTCCTCGCCGGTCGCCGCATCGATCGCGACCACCACACCGATGCCGTCCTCGCCCGGTTCCGCACGATCGAGCAACGCAAGGACACTTCGCTTCCCGTCGACATAGAGCCGAGTGCGATCGGTTGCCACCAATCCATCGAGTTCGAGCACCCAGCGTTGCGCCGCCTCATCCGGCAGACGTGCGGGGTCCGCCCCGGCGAAGGGTTCGACCACCAGCGGCTCGACCTGGTCGGCGGGTGCGGACGACTCGATCGCCGCGACATCCAGCGTTCCGTCGACGGCTGACGGCGCCGCGGCGGCGCGCACTCCCACCACCCCGACGGCGGCGGCAACCACTCCGACCAGCGCGATCAGCCCCCATCGACGGCGAGTCGCGTCGGTGTCGTCGGCCACGTGGCGAGTGTACGAGGACCCCGCTCGACGGTCGCCGCGTGCTCGGAACCCGCGACGGCTCAGACGACGATCGCCGCGCCGTTGCGTCGAGCATCACCGATTCCGGCGAACGTCCCGTCGGACCGCAAACGGGCGGCGTGGACGCCACCGTAGAAGAGGTCCGGCCGCGGCCATGCCCGATGATCGGGAAACTCGGCGCACAGACGCGCACGCACGTCGGCGGCGACGAGGTCCTCGAAGTCGAGGTGCCCGCGCTCGACGTGGACGCGCGGCGCACCCACCGCCGTGGACAGATCCTCGCCGCCGAGACACAGCCACGCGACGACCTGCGCGATCGCCGACCGGATACGACTGGAGCCGCCGGAGCCGAGGGCCGTGATGCCGCCGTCGGGATGCTCGATGATCGTCGGGCACATCATCGACGACAAGCGCGTGTCGAGCGGCCAGGCGGACGTCCCGGCGGGGTTGACGTCGTCCTCGCCCAGGATGTTGTTGAACATGAACCCGAACGCGTCGACCAACTCACCGTTGCCCTCCCCGTTCGACACGGTGACCGCACACGCAGTGCCGAAGGCGTCGACGACCGACACCTGCGTCGTGCCGCGCTGTCTGATCGCGAGCGTCGCCAGGTCGACGAGGCTGCCGTCGGCACCATGTCGCGCGGCGTCGGTCGCGGCGAGCGCCCGTGCGACGCCGACGGGGTCCACCGAGTCGAGTCGGTCGAGCGAGTGCGCGACCAAGGTGCCACCGGCCGCAGGCAACGGGTTGAGGTGGACGATGGAGCCGTCGATGGCAATGGTGAGCGGCGCGCGGCGGATCGTCTCGTAGGCGTCGAGATCCGCCGCGGTCACGTGCCCCCGACCGGCCTGCGTGGCACACCACGCCCGCCCGACATCGCTCCCGCGGAAGCCGTCGCGGGCGAGCAGCTCCAGTGCGTCGGCCAGACCGGGGTTGCGGAACGTGTCGCCCACGGCGATCACATCGCCGCCGGGAGCGAACAGCGCAGCGGCGGCGTCGGTGGCCGTGAGAATTGCCGCAACCACCCGGGAGAGGTGGTGCTGGAACGGGGTGACCACGACCCCGGCACGCGCGGCCGCGGCCGCGTCCGCAACCAGCCGGTCGAGCGTCATCGTCGCACCCATCGCGTGGATCGCCTCGATCCCGTCGAAGAAGCCCGGTGTCGCCACGGTGGCCGGGCCGATGTGGAACGCCTGCGTGGCCGTGCCGAAATCGGCATCGACACCTCGCGCCTCGGCGTCGCCGCGACGCTCGATCGGCGTGTGGGCGAAGAAATCCAGGACCGTCGACTCGCCACTCGCGGCGTCGCGGATCATGGCGAATCCACCGGCCCCCGGCGCACACAGCACCGGCTCGCACACGCAGGCCATCGCGAGCGCCGCGATCGTCGCGTCGAACGCGTTTCCGCCCCGGCGGAGCGCTGCTGCGCCCGCCTCGGCCGTGAGCTGATGGCCGGCCGCCACGACGCCTTGTGCTCCGACCAGACCGACCACGGAGGTCATCATCGCGCCCGGTTCGGGCCCGGACGCGATCGTGTCGCGGCCGGTCCGCGATGCACGGTCGCTTGGCGGAACGGTGCGATTCCGGCACACTCACGTATCGTCAGCGGTCTCCCGGTCTCTCACGAAAGGCACAGATGTCGAAGCCACTCGTCGTCGTCGAATCCCCAGCGAAGGCGAAGACGCTCTCGAAACTGCTCGGGAGCGACTACGACGTGCGCGCCTCGGTGGGCCACGTTTCCGACCTTCCGTCGAAGGGTCTGAACATCGACACGGAGAACGGTTTCAAGCCGACCTACGAGCTGACCGAACGCGGCAAGAGCGTCGTGAAGGAACTCAAAGCGGCGCTGAAGGACGCCTCGGAGCTCTATCTCGCGACGGACGAGGACCGCGAGGGCGAGGCCATCTCCTGGCACCTCCTCGAGTACCTCAAGCCCAAGGTCCCCGTGAAGCGCATGGTGTTCCACGAGATCACCAAGTCGGCGATCGACCACGCGGTGGCGAACCCGCGCGGCATCGACTACGGGATGGTCGACGCCGCCGAGACCCGGCGCATCCTCGACCGGCTGTACGGCTACGAGGTGTCGCCCGTGTTGTGGCGCCGCGTCAACCGCGGTCTGTCCGCCGGCCGCGTGCAGTCGCCGACGGTGCGTCTGATCGTCGAACGTGAACGCGAACGCATTGCGTACGTGACCGCCGACTACTGGGACATCGACGTGCTCACCGCGACGGACCCCGCCTTCGACGCGAAGCTGATCTCGGTTGCGGGCGATCGCATCGCGAGCGGCAAGGACTTCGACAGCGCCGGCCGGGTCAACGACAAGGTCGTGGCGCTCGACGAGGCGCGTGCCCGCGGGCTGGCCGACAGCCTCGGTGAATCGACCTTCACGGTTCGTTCGGTCGAGGAAAAGCCGTACAAGTCGTCTCCGAAAGCGCCGTTCATGACGTCGACCCTGCAGCAGGAAGGTGGCCGCAAGCTGCGGCTGTCGTCGTCGCAGGTGATGCGCGTCGCGCAAGGGCTGTACGAGCGCGGCTTCATCACCTACATGCGTACCGACAACGTCATCCTCTCCGACGAGGCGATGAATGCGACCCGCAGCGCCATCACCAGCGAGTACGGATCGAAGTACCTGAACGCTGCGCCGAAGCAGTACAAGACGAAGTCGAAGAGCGCGCAGGAGGCCCACGAGGCGATCCGTCCGACGACGCCGTACCGGTCTCCCGACGCGCTCTCGGCTGAACTGAACAGCCAGGAGCTGGCCCTGTACCGGCTCATCTGGCAGCGGACGCTGGCCTCCCAGATGGCCGACGCCGTCGGTGTGACCGTGAGCGTCCGCCTCGGCGCACCCGCCACCGACCGTACGACCGGCGAAATCGTCGAGTGCGAGTTCGCGGCCTCGGGCACGACGATCACGTTCCCCGGTTACCGCGCCGTGTACGTCGCGTCCAAGGAGGAGCGCGGCGACGATGCCGCGGATTCCGAGGCACTGCTCCCGCTGCTGACCGTCGGCGACGTCGTGCCGACCGAGTCGATCGAGCCGATCGGGCACACGACGACTCCGCCGGCGCGCTACACCGAGGCCTCGCTGGTCAAGAAGCTCGAGGAGCTCGAGATCGGCCGGCCGTCCACGTGGGCGTCGATCATCCAGACCGTCCAGGACCGCGGCTACGTGTGGAAGAAGGGCCAGGCGCTCGTACCGACCTGGACCGCGTTCGCCGTGATCCGGTTGCTCGAGGAGCACTTCGACGCGCTGGTCGACTACGAGTTCACGGCGTCGATCGACGAAGACCTCGACGCGATCGAGCGCGGCGAGCGGCAGAAGGCCCAGTGGCTCAGCCGCTTCTACTTCGGCCAGACCGACGAGGACGTTCCGTCGATCACCGCCGAGGCGGGCGCCGGCGACGATGCGATGCTCGGGTTGAAGCGGCTCGTGGAGGAGAACCTCGACGAGATCGACGCGGCCGAGATCAACACGTTCCCGCTCGGCCACGACGAGAACGGCGAGCTGATCGTGGTCAAGCCCGGCCGCTACGGGCCCTACGTGAAGCGCGGCGACGACACCGCCGGGCTGCCCGACAACCTCTGCCCCGACGAACTCGACGTGGCGAAGGCGATCGAGCTGCTCGCGCTCCCGAAGGGCGACGATCCGATCGGTGAGCTCGACGGTCTGCCGGTGTTCGCGAAGAACGGTCGGTACGGCCCCTACGTCCAGTGGGGCGACCACGACAATCCTCCTCCCGGGATGGACAAGCCGAAGATGTCGAGCCTGTTCCAGACCATGGTGCTCGAGAAGCTCACGATGGACGAGGCCGAGAAGCTGCTGTCGCTCCCCCGCCACGTCGGTGACGACCCCGAGGACGGGACCCCGATCTACGCGAACAACGGCCGGTACGGCCCGTACGTGCAGAAGGAGAAGGACTACCGCAACATCGACTCCGAGGACCGGATCTTCGAGATCACGCTCGACGAGGCGTTGAAGATCTACAGCGAGCCGAAGGTCTACAAGCGCGGCGGCGCGAACATGGCGGCCAAGGGCCCCCTCAAGGAATTCGGAGCCGACCCGGTCAGCGAGAAGAACGTCACGGCGAAAGAGGGCCGCTTCGGGATCTACGTGACCGACGGCGAGACCAATGCGTCGCTCGGCAAGGGCGACCGGATCGAGGAGATCAGTCCCGAGCGCGCGTTCGAGCTCCTCGCGATCCGCCGCGAAGCGATCATCGCCAAGGGCGGCACCCCGGGCAAGAAGGCCAAGGCGACGAAGAAGAAGGCGGCGGCCAAGAAGAAGAGCGCGGCCAAGAAGGCGACCGCGAAGAAGAAGGCCGGCATCCAAGAAGCAGGCCGCGACGAAGAAAACCGCTGCGAAGCCGGCAGCCGGCGACACCCCCGTCGTCGAGATCACCGACCTCAACGACTGACCGATCAGCGGCATCGACGGTCGACGCCGGGTTCGGACCGATACAGTCTCGGGGTCCCCAGGCCCCAGGCCCCAGTTCATCCCGTGATCCGCGCTCTCGTCTCCGCCATCGCCTCGGTCGTCATCGTCCTCGGCCTCGCCCCGTTCGGCGCCGACGCGCACTCGGGCAAGCAGAGCTACCTCTATGTGTCGGTGTTCGACGACGGTGTCGAGGGACGCGTCGAGATTCCCACCGTCGATCTCGCGCGGGCACTCGGGGTCGAGATTCCTCAGCGCGTCGACGCCGCTCAGGAGGCGATCGGACCGCTCACCTCGGTGATCATCGACTACGTCCGCGACAACATGAGCTTCGCGGACGACAGCGGACCCTGGGCGCTCGCTCTCGGCGAAACCCTCCGAATCCTGCCGACCGAGAACGGCCCGTATGTCGTCTTGGACTTCGAGATCGACGAGGACTTCGACACGGCTCCCAGCTCGTTCATCGTCGACTTCAGCGTGATCATCGAGTCCGACCCGGAGAAGGATGCGCTGCTGCTGATCGAGGACGATTGGGCCAGCGCGACCTTCGACAACGGGTTCGAGACGCTGCTGGGGTTCTCCACCGGCTTGACCGAGCAGCGCGTCGAGCTCGGCGGCGCCTCGACCATCGATTCCATGGTGGCGATTCGCGGCATCGGCACCGACGCGGTGCGTGTCGGCATCGATCTCATGTTGATCGTCGTCGCGGTGGTGGTGCCGGCGCTGCTGGTTCCGGCCACGGACCGCGAGCGCGTCGTGGCAGCCAAGCTGGTGGCGCGGCGTCTCGGCGTCGGGCTGCTCGCGCTGATCGCCGGCCACACCGTGACGCTGTGGCTCGTCGGGACCGGCGTGCTCACACCGTCGGAGCAACTTGCCGGCATCCTCTCCGCAGCGGCGCTCTGTGCGATGGCCGTGTACGGCTTGCTGTCGTGGTGGCGCCCGAGCCTGTGGAAGCTCGCGCCGCGGGTGATCGTCGCGGTGGGTCTCCTCCAGGGCTTCGGTCTCGGACGGTACTTCGAGTCCCAGGGCCTCGACCGCCGACGCCCGTTGACCAGCCTCCTCGCGTTCAACATCGGTGTCGAGATCGCCGTCGTCATCCTGGTGGTGCTCGTGGCGACGCCGCTCGCGCTCCTCCGCCGTACCCGGATCGCGCCGGTGATCGCCGTCGGGCTCGGCGCGATACTGACCGGCTACGGGCTCGCATGGTTGTTCGAGCGGCTGTTCGACGAGACGTGGCCGATCGAGGAAGTTGCCAACCCGCTCCGCGTGTGGCCGCGCAACCTCATCTTCGTCGCCCTCGCCGTCGCCGTCGCCGCCGCGATCCGTGAGATCGACGCACGAGCCGGCCGATTGCGAGCCATCGAGGGCGATCCACCAGAACCGACCGACGCGCCGAGTGTCGACCAGGAAGCGATCCGGACATGACCGACCCGAGCCCGAGCCGGTTGCGGCACCTCATGCGCCGTCTCGGCCTGTTCCTCGTCGTCGCGCTCGTCGGCCTGTTGGCTGCGCCGTCGATCGCGTCCGCGCACGAGTTCGGTCCGTTCGCCATCGACCGGTACGTCGGCATCCGCGTCGCACCCGAAGAACTCGAGGTCGACCTCGTCCTGAGCCTCGCCGAGACGCCGACACAGGCTGACGGCGACTCCATCGAGGCCGATCCGACGGCGTATTGCACCTCGTTCTCCGAGGACGTCACCCTCGTCGTGGACGGCGCCGCGATCGACCTCGCGACACCGACGGCGACGACGCTGCGTGAGGACGGCGACGGCGGCCTCACGACGCTGCGCGTCAACTGCAACTGGACGACGCCCCTCGCCGCCACCACTGCCGAGCGAACCGTCGAGTTCGACGACGCCAACTACTCCGGGCGCGTCGGTTGGCGAGAGATCATCGTCGTCGGCGACGCCACCGAGATCACCGGCGAGGTCCGGGATTCATCGCTCACCGAGCGGCTCACCGACTATCCCGATCCCGATGAGAACCCCGAGGAGCGAACGGTCTCCTTCACCGCCGTTGCGACGCCGGGCGCCGAGGCGGCCTCCCTGCCCGACGACGAGCCCGGCGACGGGGATCGGCGCGGTGGAGATGCGTTCTCCGACCTGATCGCCGACGCCGACGGCGGTCTGACCGCCCAGTTCGTCGCCCTCGGTTTCGCCGCGTTCCTCGGTGCACTCCACTCGTTGGCGCCGGGTCACGGCAAGACGGTGATCGGGGCCTACCTGGTCGGCACGCGGGGGACCAAGGTCCAGGCGTTGGTCCTCGCCATCGCAGTGGCGCTGTCGCACACGCTCGGCGTGCTCATCCTGGGGCTGATCACCTACGCGGCGGGAGCGGCGTTCGCACCGGAGAACGTGTATCCCTGGTTGCAGGGTCTCTCGGCGCTGATCGTGCTGGGTATCGGGATCTGGCTCGTCGTCACCGCGCGCAAGGAGTTCCGCGAACGAACGGCGTACGCCGGCTCATCGGACGACGGCCATGCCCACGACCACGCCGACCACGATCACGACCACGACCACGACCACGACCACTCGCACGCAGCACGACCACGACCACGCGCACGCCGGCACGACACGAGCACGCACATGCCGATCACGAGCACGATCACGAGCACGCACACGCCGGGCACGACCATGCACACGATCTCGACCACGTGCACGTCGAGCACGAGGTCCGAGAGGTCGCCGTCGCGCTCCTGACCGGATCCGCTGCCGTGGCCGACTCACTCGACCACGACCACTCGCACGACCCACGACCACTCGCACGATCACGACCACGATCACGACCACTCACACGATCACTCCGGTCACGACCACGATCACGACCACGACCACGATCACGACCACGACCACGACCACGACCACGTCAACCACGACCACGATCACGATCACGATCACGATCACGGCGCAGGTTGGCATCGGCACGGCATCTTCCCGCACACGCACAAGTTCGACCTCGACACGATGGATCTGTCGGGGAAGGTCAGCTGGAAGACGCTGGCCGTCCTCGGTCTTTCCGGGGGTCTCGTCCCGTCGACATCGGCGATCATCGTGCTCCTCGGCGCGATTCAGCTCAACCGGATCGCCTTCGGCGGCTTGCTGATCCTCGCGTTCGGGATCGGGATGGCCATCGCGTTGGTGAGCGTCGGGCTCGGGATGGTCGCGCTGCGCGACAAGGCGTTCGGCGCGATGGACGGGAACTCGATCATTCGCACCGCCCGCGTCTGGGTCGTGCCCATTGCGGCGTTCGCCATTCTGGCCATCGGGATCTTCCTCACGATCCGGGCAGTGATCAACATCAACGACATCTGACGGCCGCAGCACGCGCACCGGCACGATCGATCGCGATGGTCGCCGAGGCCGGTGGTTACCCTGGCGACCGTGACGACGCCGACCAACGCAGCGCGATACATCGCGTTCGAGGGAGCCGAGGGGTGCGGCAAGTCGACCCAGGCCGCGCGCTACGCCCGCACCGTCGACGCCGTGCTCACTCGTGAAACCGGCGGCACCGACATCGGGCAGCGGCTGCGCACGATTCTCCACGACACCTCGATCGACGACATGTCGCCGCGCGCCGAAGCGTTGATCGCCGCGGCCGACCGGGCACAGCACATCGACGACGTCGTTCGTCCCGCGCTCGAGGCCGGGCGAATCGTGGTCAGCGATCGCTCCGTCTACTCCACCCTCGCCTACCAGGGCTACGGACGCGAGCTCGACGTCGACATGGTCCGCGTCGATCAACGAGTGGGCCACGGGCGGCTTGTGGCCGGACGTCGTCGTGTTCATCGACACGCCCGACGACGTGATCGCCGAGCGCATGTCGCGCCGCAACCTCGATCGTTTCGAGGCCGCAGGCGACGCATTCCACGATCGGGTGATCGACGGCTTCCGCACGATGGCCGCCGCCGACCCGCAACGGTGGATCACCGTGGCCGCCGTCGGATCGATCGACGACGTTGCCGCCCAGATCGACGCCGCACTCGCAGAACGGGCGGCCCGATGACGTCCGTCTGGGACGACGTCGTCGGCCAGGCCCACGCGATCGAGCAGCTGCAGTCGGCCGCCACCACCGGGCCCGTCCACGCATACCTCTTCGTCGGTCCCGCCGGATCGACGAAGTACCAGGCCGCCCGCGCCTTCGCGGCGCGGGTCCTCAGCGGGGGCGACGACCCGACGCAACGCGACGCCCGGCTCGCGCTCGTCGGCGAACACCCTGACGTCCGCGAAGTCCGGCGCGCCGGGCCATCGATCTCGGCCGACCAGGCCCGCGAGATCGTCCGCGTCTCGTCGATCGCACCGACCGAGAGCGCCCGCAAGGTGCTGATCCTCGACGAGTTCCACCTGCTTCGCCCGGAGGGTGCGGCGCTGATGCTCAAGACGATCGAAGAGCCCCCCGAGTCGACGATGTTCATCATCTGTGCCGACTTCGTGCCGCACGAGCTGATCACGATCTCATCGAGGTGCGCGCGCATCGATTTCCGTTCGATCGCCGACGGGGTCATCGCCGCGCGGCTGCTCACCGAAGGCGTCGGACCCGTCGAAGCCCAGGCCGCGTCGAAAGCGGCGCTCGGCGACCTCGACCGGGCGCGGCTGCTCGCCACCGATCCCGGTCTGGCCGAACGGCGCACGGCATTCCTCGCCGCACCGGCGACCGTCGACGGGTCGGGTGCCGTCGCCATGCGCCTGGCGGCGGAGTTGTTGGCGATGATCGACCAGGCTGCCCAGCCGCTCGCGGCGCGTCACGAGACCGAGGTCGAAGCGCTCACTGCGCGGATCAAGGAGTTCGGCGAGCGCGGGAGCGGCAAGAAGCAGCTCGAGGAGCGCCACAAGCGCGAGTTGCGCCGCCACCGCACGGACGAACTCCGCGCCGGGCTCGCCACGATGGCGGCGACCTATCGAGACGCACTCGTCGGCGGCACGCGCCCCGGCATGTCGACGAAGCCGCCGGCGCCGTGCAACGGATCCACGGTGCGCTCGAATCGCTCGAACGCAACCCGAACGAACGGTTGCTGCTCGAGAACCTGCTCTGGTCGCTCCCCGCCGCCTGAGGTCGGTTCACCCGTCGCAACCGTCGTCCTGCGGCGAATGTCCCCGTCCGGGCGGGGCGTTCCGCCGCACGACTCGGGGAACGGTCGGCCAGCGTGACCGGTGCACGGGCAGCCAGTCGGCGTCAACACGGCCTATCCTCGACCCATGAGCATCGCGACGGCTCCAACCACGCTTCCGCAGGCCAACGAGCCCTGTTGGTGTGGCAGCGGACGCAAGTACAAGCGGTGCCACAAGAAGTCGGAAGGGCGCGTCCTGCAGGGCGAGGTCACCCCGATGCGCTCGGTCCCCGACCACATCGCCCGCCCGCCCTACGCCGACACCGGCGAGTACGAGCCGTGGGACGAGGGTCGCGTCAAGTCGCCCGAGATCATCGAGGCGATGCGTCACAGCGGCAAGGTCGCCTCGACCGTCCTCGCCGAGGCCGGCGCGATGGTCGCCCCCGGTGTGACGACCGAGGAGATCGACATCTTCGTGCACGAGCGCTTCATCGAACTCGGTGCGTACCCGTCGACGATCAACTACCACGGCTACCCCAAGGCGTGCTGCACATCGATCAACGAGGTCATCTGCCACGGCATCCCCGACTCGCGCCCGCTGCAGGACGGCGACATCTGCAACATCGACGTGACCGGATGGACCCGCGGGGTGCACGGCGACACCAACGCCACGTTCTTCGTCGGCAACGTCGACCCGGAGAGCCGCCAGCTCGTGCGGGTGACCGAGGAGTGCATGTGGCACGGCATCGAAGCGGCCAGAGCCGGCCAGCCGCTGTCCGACATCGGGCGGGCGATCGAAGACCACGCGAAGCAGTACAAGTACGGCGTCGTGCGGGCGTTCGTCGGGCACGGCATCGGCGAGCAGTTCCACACCGACATCCAGGTGCTGCACTACTACGACAGTCGGGCAAGCGTCATCATGCGCCCCGGGATGACGTTCACGATCGAGCCGATGATCACGCTCGGCACGATCAACTACCGCATCTGGGACGACGACTGGACCGCCGTCACCTCCGACGGCAAGCGCACCGCGCAGTTCGAGCACACCATCCTCGTCACCGACGGCGAACCCGAGGTGCTCACCGGTGGCGACGGCGCCGTCAGTCCCTGCGCCCCCTGGAAGCGCTGAGTCCGAGCGCCGAGCTCGTGCCCGTCAGGGAGACTCGCTCGACAGCTCGTTGATGTAGGTGACGATGGTCTGGGCTTCGGCTTCGCTGAGGCCGTTGGACGGCATCAGGATCTGGTAGCCGGCGACCACTTCGGCATCGGGCTCGAGGATCGCCCGGAGTAGATACTCGTCGTCGGCGATCACGGTCGTCCCGTCGGTCAGTTCGCGTTCGCTGCCCGCGAGGTCGATCCATCCCGGCCCGACGCCGCCCTGCCCGTTGGCGCCATGGCACGACGCGCAACCGTTGGCGTTCGAGGTGTTCTTCCCGAGCTGGCCGATCTCGGAGAGGCTGCTGTCGTCGCCACCTCCGCACGAGGCCACGCCGATCGCCAGTGCGACGGTCGCCATACCGGCGAGGAACGGTCGGAACGGGATGGTCGAACGCTTCGCTCTCACGGTTCCATTGTCGCAGCGTGCGAGCCGATTTCATGCCCACGGCGAGAGGAACGCCGCGACGTTCTCGGGCTCTGCCGCTGTGCGATGCTCACGCACGTGAATGCCAACCTGTATGCGACTCTGAGCGACGCGTTCGCGGCGCGGCGCGACGACGTCTTCCTGCGGGTACCCGACGGGGCAACCCTCACCTACGCCGACGTCGACACCCGCGCAGCACAGATGGCGGGAACGCTGCGTGAACTCGGCGTCGGGCTCGGCGATCGCGTCGTGGTCCAGGTCGACAAGTCGACCGACAACGTGGCGCTGTACCTCGCCTGCCTGCGCATCGGCGCGGTGTTCTTGCCGCTGAACACCGCCTACACGCCGGGCGAAGTCGGGTTCTTCGTGGACGACGCCGAGCCGGCCGTGGTGATCGCACGGCCCGGCTCACTCGACGAGCTGACGGCCCCGGTGCTCCACCTCGGCATCGACGGTGACGGTTCGTTCGCCGAGGCGGCCGACACCGCGACGGCGTTCGACGGGATCGTCGAGCGCCGACCCGACGACCTGGCCGCGATGCTCTACACCTCGGGCACCACCGGTCGGTCCAAGGGCGCGATGTTGACTCACGCCAATCTCGAGACGAACGCCCGCGCGCTGCACGACATCTGGGGGTTCGGACCCGACGATGTCCTGCTGCACACGCTGCCGATCTTCCACGTGCACGGGCTCTTCGTGGCGCTGCACTGCGCGATGCTCGGCGCGAACGAGGTGATCTTCCTGCCCCGGTTCGAACCGACACTCGTGATCGAGCACCTGCCCGCTGCGACGGTGATGATGGGAGTACCGACGCAGTACACGCGGCTGCTCGCCCACGACGGTTTCACCGCCGAGGCCTGTGCAGACGTCCGGCTGTTCACGTCCGGGTCGGCGCCGATGACCGAAGCGGTCCACGCACAGTTCACCGACCGGACCGGGATGCAGATCCTCGAGCGCTACGGCATGACCGAGGCCGGGATGATCACGTCGAACCCCTACAGGGGAGCGCGCGTCCCCGGCACCGTGGGGTTCGCGCTCCCCGGCGTCGACCTCCGTGTCGCCGACGACGACGGCAAGGAGGTGGCCACCGGCGAGACCGGCGTGGTCGAAATTCGTTCACCGGGGTTGTTCGCGGGCTACTGGCGACTCCCGGAGAAGACCGCCGCCGAGCACCGCGACGGCGGCTGGTTCATCACCGGCGATGTCGGATCGGTGGACGCCGAGGGGCGACTGACGCTCGAGGGTCGATCGAGCGACATGATCATCAGCGGCGGATACAACGTGTATCCCAAGGAGATCGAGATGGTGCTCGACGAGGTGCCGGGCGTCGTCGAGACGGCGGTCGTCGGTGTGCCCCACGCCGACTTCGGCGAGGCGGTCGTTGCCGTGGTCGTGCGCAACGGCGAGGTGGACGACGAGGCGCTGGCGGCGTCGCTGGATGGCGTCCTCGCCCGTTTCAAGCACCCGAAGGCGTACGTCGCCGTCGATTCGTTGCCGCGCAACGCGATGTCGAAGGTGCAGAAGGCCGAGCTGCGCAACGAGCTCAGCGCGCTGTTCGAGTAGCGGTCACCCGGTCGTAGATCGGCCGCCACCACTCGGCGAGCACCGCGCGCTCCGCTGCGTCGATCCCGTACGCGGCGTCGGCCAGATCCGCACAGGCGACCACGTCGCCGTCGCGCAGTGCGTCGACGGCCGCGTCGAGGGAACCGGTCGGCCACGGAAGCTCGGCGAGCATGGACGGCCCGAGCCGGATCGTGTTGGAGGACAACCCGGTCCCACCGCGCTGGTGCCACGCCCACGCCGACACCGACGGTGCGCTGAGGACGGCCGCGATCTCCCACGCGGCATCGGCCGTCGACTCGGCGGGATAGGCCGCGACGACGGGCACGCCCGGCAGCCACTCGCCCTCGGGGTCGCAGACCGCTTCGACGATCGGCGTCTGGTTGGCGATGAGCACCTTCGGGACCAGGCGCTGCGACGCCCACGCCGTCATCTTGGGGTCGAGCGCCGACACGTCGATCCGGGGTGCGGCGAAGCGACGCTTGGCGAACCGAACCGGTCGCTCACCCCATCGACAGCGCCCCGGATCGATGAGCCCGCTGGTCACGAGCGGCGGACCGGCGTCGTGATCGCCGACCGCATCGATCATGCCGTAGTACTCGTCGCGGAAGTTCGCGTTGAGACGGGCTCGGTCTCCGACACGACCAGCGGCCGGAACCTCGATGTCGAACACACTCGGCATCGGGGGGATTCCCGAGCGAGCGGTGACCACGTGCGACCAGTTGGTCGACGCGCCTGCGACGCCGTGTGCCCTGGGACGACCGAATTCGAAGGCGAGCGCACAGGTGACCACCTGGGCATCGAAGTCGCGCTCGCCGGTCCACGCCGACCAGAACATCGTCGAGCGCGCGTCGAGGCGGGCCCGAACGTCGGCGGCGTCGCGTGCGGACAGGATCGACTGCGGCAGAACGAACGCCACCCGACCCCCCGATGGGTCGACGAGGTCGGCTGCGAGCGCGAGGAACTCGACCGCCGCGTCGGCGTAGGGGCCTCCGCCTCGGCTCGACGCGCCACCGCGCGTCGTCGTGGCCGCGAGCTGCGACAGGTACGGCGGGTTCCCGATCACGAGGTCGAACGTGCCGGCCTGTGCGGCCAGCCAGTCGGAGGTCAACGCATCGGCGCAGCGGGCCTCGGCGATGTCCGACTCGTTCACCAGTCGCACCGCGTCCGGGTCGATGTCGACGCCGAACGCCGCAGCCTCCCCGCCGAGCCGCCGGACCGCGTGCACCGCAGCGGTGAGGAACCGACCGTCACCGCACGCAGGGTCGAGAATCTGGAGTGTTCGTTGGTGCCTCCCACCGACGAACACGTCGTCGATCACGGCGGCGACGACCGTGTCGATCAGATGCTCGGGGGTGAACCAGGCGCCGCGTCGTTTGCGTTCGCTGTCCGCGGCCACCATCTTCGGAAGGCTACGACTCGCCGGTCGCCGTCTACAGTCCTGGTCGTGGCCGAAGCCTCGCCGTCCCTGTTCCCCCAAGTCGAGTACGACGTCGCCTCACGACACCTCTCGTTCGGCCGCGACGCCTGGGCCGACCTGCGCGCCGCAACGCCGCTCACGCTGCGCGAGCCCGAGCTGGATCGATTCCGCGGCATCAACGAGCGCATCGATCTCGATGAGGTCGCCGCGGTGTATCTGCCGCTCAGTCGGCTGCTGAACCTCTACGTCAGCGCGACGCAGAGTTTGCACAAGGTGACCGCCACGTTCCTCGGCGCCGGCGCGCCGAAGGTGCCCTACGTCATCGGCGTCGCCGGTTCGGTGGCCGTCGGGAAGAGCACGTTCGCGCGCATCCTCCAGGCGCTGCTGGCCCAGTGGCCCGACCACCCGAAGGTCGACCTGATCACCACCGACGGGTTCTTGTATCCGAACCGGGTGCTCGACGAGCGCGGGATCATGCATCGCAAGGGCTTCCCCGAGTCCTACGACACGCGTGAACTCCTGCGGGTGCTGCGCGAGATCAAGAGCGGTCGCGAGCGGGTCGAGGCGCCGATGTACAGCCACGTCGTATACGACATCGTCGACGACGAACGGGTCGTGATCGAACAACCCGACATCGTGATCCTCGAAGGGCTCAACGTGTTGCAGACCGGCGAATCGGCCACCGAGTTCGTGAGCGACTACTTCGACTTCTCGATCTACATCGATGCGGCGGAGAGCGACATCGAGCAGTGGTACGTCGAGCGGTTCCTCACCCTGCGCGAGTCGGTGTTCCAGGATCCGGACAGCTTCTTCCGCAACTACGCGGACCTCACCGACGAGCAGGCGATCGAGACCGCCCGGAACATCTGGCGGGAGATCAACGGACGGAACCTCCGCGAGAACATCGCTCCCACACGTGACCGCGCCTCACTGATCCTCCGGAAACGCAAGGACCACCGCGTCGATCGCGTCTCGCTGCGACGGCTGTAGAGCCAGCCACTCAGTCGACGCCGAGCCAGCCGGGGAGCTCCGCGATCGACGCGAGCTCGACGACGTCCTCGTCGTGGTCGTCGACACGCTCGAGATCCCACGTGAGGTGGTACGGCACGTGGACCGCGTGCCCGCCGATCGCCATCACGGGCAACACGTCACTGCGCACCGAGTTGCCGATCATCAAGAAGCGGGCCGCCTCGACGCCGAAGCGGGCGAGCAGCTTCGTGTAGATCTCGGCGTCCTTCTCCAGCACGATCTCGATGTCGCTGAAGTGGTGTTCGAGCCCGGAGGTGGTGACCTTGCGGGTCTGGTGCACGAGGTCACCCTTGGTGATCAGCACGAGGCGTGTCCGACGCCCGACACGTTCGAGGACCTCGGGGACGTGTGGCAGCAGGTGCACGGGCTCGACGAGCATCGCCCCGCCGATGTCGACCAGCTGACGGATCACCGCCGTCGGCACCGCGCCTTCGGTCATGTCGATGGCCGCGCGGACCATCGAGAGGGTGAACGCCTTGACGCCGTAGCCCTGGCTGGCGATGTCGAGACGTTCGACGGCGTGCAGCGCGTCGAGGACGTCGATCCCCGCCGGCGCATAGGGGCTGACGAGTTCGGCGAAGCGCGCCTCAGCCTCCTGGAACGAATCCTCGCTCTTCCAGAGGGTGTCGTCGGCGTCGAATGCGACGATGTCGAAGTGGGCGATGCGCGGGGACGAGTGGGCCACAGCGGCAGGCTACGGCTGCCGCTGTGGCGCGTCGACCGACGCCCGCTCAGACCCCGGCGCCGAGGACCGTTCGGACACCGATGGCACGGTCCTTGCAGTCCTTGCCCGCTGCACCGAACGCTTCGTTGAGCTTGGCGAGCGCTCCCTTGAAGTTGGTGTCCCATTCGGTCTTGAACGCGTCCTTCGCGGGGCCGGTCCAGACGATCGAGTTGAGTGGCGAGTCGACGTCTTTGATGATCTTGTTGACGATCTCGATCTGGGCTTCGAGCGTGCTGCCGAGGCCTTCGAGTTCGTCGGGGTTCGCGGCGTGGGTCATGGGGTGCTCCTTGATTCCTGTCTGATGGGGTGGCGTGCTGCAGGTGCCCGCCACCCGTCAGTGGGTCGCCAGGGTCACGAAGGGGAAACGATTTTCGCTACGTTCGGCCCATGAGCCGCACCGCCGATCACCGAGACGACACCGACCCGCAGGTTGCGGCCGTGCGCCAGCACGCTGCGGAGTACCTCGATCGAGCGACCGCGCTCCGGCGGCGGCTGCACGAGTGGCCGGAGATCGGCAACCACCTCCCCCGCACGCGAGAGGCGGTGTTGGCCGACATCGAGGACCTGCCCCTCGACATCACACTGCATGAATCGACCAGCGGCGTGACCGCGCTGCTCGAGGGCTCGAAGCCGGGCCCGACGGTGCTGCTGCGCGGCGACATGGATGCGCTCCCGATGCCGGAGGACACCGGTCTCGACTTCGCGTCGCGCGTGGAGGGGTGCATGCACGCGTGTGGGCACGACACGCACACTGCGATGCTCGCGACGGCGGCCCGTGTGCTGTCGGAGCGTCGCGACGAGATCGCCGGCCGCGTGATGTTCATGTTCCAGCCCGGCGAGGAGGGCCACCACGGCGCCAAGCACATGCTCGACGAGGGGTTGCTCGACGTTCCGGCGATGCGCGACGGATCGGAGTCACCGGTCAGCGCCGCGTTCGCGATTCACATGACGTCGGCGCTGCCCACCGGCTGGGTGTCGACGCGGCCCGGCGCGGTGATGGCGTCGGCCGACGTGCTGCGGGTGACGGTCACGGGCCGAGGCGGCCATGCGAGCGAGCCGTTCCGCGCCCTCGATCCCGTGCCGGTCGCATGCGAGATCGTGACGGCGCTCAACACGATGATCACCCGCTCCGTCGACCCGTTCGACCCGGCCGTGCTCACCGTCGCCCGGCTGGTCGCCGGGACGACGAACAACGTGATCCCGGAGACGGCGATGATCGAGGGCACGATCCGGGCGGTGAGCGAGCAGACCCGGTCCAAGGTGCACGACGGCGTGAAGCGCGTGGCGGAAGGGATTGCCGCAGCCCACGGTTGCGAGGCGGAGGCCGTCATCGAATACGGATATCCGGTGACGACGAACAACGACCGCTTCGCCGACTTCTCGCTCGGCATGGCACGCGAGGTCGCTGGGCTCGCGAGCCACCGTCGAGCTGCCGCACCCGGTGATGGGCGCCGAGGACTTCAGCTACGTCTTGAACGAGGTCCCGGGCGCGATGGTGTTCCTCGGTGGCACACCGCACGGATCCGATCTCTCGAAGGCGGCGCCCAACCACTCCAACCGGGTCTTCTTCGAGGAGTCGGCCATGGCCACCGGCATCGCGCTCTACGCCTCCACCGCCCTGCGTGTCACGTCTGGCGCCAGGCACCAGGTGTGACGGTGCGGCCGTCGAAGTCGGGGGCGAGTCGAAGGCGGAGGGTGACGAGCTGGAACGGGCGCAGCGTCACGGCCACGACGCCGTCGCCGACCTCCTCGCCGAGTTCTGGCTCCTCCATGAGGTCGCAGTACCAGGCGGCACCGATCCGATGGCGGGCGGACAACATGAATCGAGTGCGGTCGCCGACGGCTTCGTGCAATCGCACGATGAGGTCACCGCTGTCATCGTCGGCCAGCTTGATCGCGTCGACCTCGACGCCGAGCGCCGGTCGGCCATCCGGCGCGACGATCGTGATGACCGGTCCCGGGTCAGCGGTCGCCTCGGTCGTCGCCCCCATCACGAAGTCCAGCGGCCGGTTCAACAGCTCGGCGGCCGCCCGAACGTCGGCCAGGTCACCGTCGTGCGGGCGAACCGCGAGTCGAACCCGGTGATGGCCGTGATCGGCGTCGGGGTCCGGGTACTTGGCCGCACGGGCGAGGCTGACGCGAATCGCGCCGTCGAAGATGGCATGGCCGTACCGGCCGTCGTTCATCACGGCGACCCCGAACGACGGTTCGGCGAGGCTCACGTAGCGGTGTGCACACACCTCGAACTTCGCCGCGTCCCACGGCGACGAGGGATGCGTCGGCCGGTGGGTCACGCCGAACTGCACGTCGCACGCGGCCGTGTCGGCGCGCACGTCGAAGGGGAACGCCATCGACAGCAGGTGCTCGTCGTGGTGCCAGTCGATGTGGAGGTCGATGTCGAGTTGGCGTGATTCGGCGCGCAGCTCGTACGTCGTGACGACGAGCGAGGGTCCGAAGCCGCGGGTCACGTGGACCCGACCGACCAGCGGGCCGTCGGCCTCGATCGTGACGATTCCGCCACCGACCGGACGCGACTGCTCACGCGTCCACGACTCGAGATCCCATGCGTCGTACTCGACCGGCTGATCGCCGTCCGAGTTCGAGTGCGGCAGCCCGCTCGCCCTGCGGGATCAGTTCGCGCTGGGAGGCGATGTCGATGATCGAGGTGAGGTCGCCCTGCTTGTCCCACCGCACGGCGAGATGCCCGTTCGTCATCGAGCAGTCGGTGACCACGACTCGATCGGACGTCGCCCGTGGCGCAACGCCCGTGATCGCGAACGCCGGCGCGTCGAAGCAGACCGCGTACTGGGACGGACCGATGCGCTGATGGTCGACCGACTCGAAGAGGTCACGTATCGGCGTCGGCAACCCCGGCAGGAGTCCGGCCGCCTCGGCCTGCTCGGCGTCGAGTGCCTCGTGGCCGACGTCGACCACGTGGACACCGCTGAACGCGACGCCCGCCGAGTTGTGCACCGTCACCGGTGCCGGCGCCATCCGGGCGACGGTCAGGCCGATCCGGTGGCTGCAGCTCGATGTGGGACTGGAGAAAGACCAGCTCGGCGTCTCGGTGGACCCACGCGATCGACGAGCCGGGCAGGATGTCGTGGAACTGCTGGGTCAGCACGTCCGGCCAGATCTCGGCGATCGGACGCACCTCGATGTCGGCGAGATCGTGTCGCTCTCCGGCAGTCGCCTCCCACAACTCGGCGGCGAACAGCGCGCGCTCGCACCGGCGGTTGCCGAGCTTGGTGTCGGAGCTGGCTCGTCAGCGTGCCGCGGTGCATCTCGAAGTAGAGCTCGCCGCGCCACACCGGGACCGGAGCGCCGTAGGTCGCCTCGCGCTCGACCGCCGTGAAGTAGTCGTCGGGGGACCCGATCTCGAGCGTCGCGTCGGGATCGAGATCGGCCAGCCGGTGGGCGCGTTCGAGCATCTCCCGCGTCGGGCCACCGCCCCCGTCGCCGTGTCCGAACGGCATCAGCGACACGTCGCTCCAGGCGTGCTCCTTGAAGTTGGCGATCGAGTGCGCGACCTCGCCGGGGGTGATCTCTGCGTTGTACGTGTCGACCGGCGGGAAGTGCGTGAGCACCCGTGTGCCGTCGAGGCCTTCCCACCAGAACGTGTGGTGAGGGAACCGATTCTGCTTGTTCCACGAGAGCTTCTGCGTCACGAAGCGATGCATGCCGCCCGCCGCGAAGAGCTGCGGGAGCCCGGCCGGGTAACCGAACACGTCGGGAATCCACACCTCGCGGCACGGCTCGCCGAACTTCTCCGTGAAGTAGCGCTGCCCGTACACGATCTGGCGGGCGAGGCTCTCGCCCGACGGCAGGTTCATGTCGGCCTCGACCCACATGCCACCGACCGGGATCCACTGCCCCGCCGCCACCTTGTCGGCGATCCGCGCGAACAGGTCGGGGTGACGTTCCTCGATCCAGGCGTACTGCTGTGCCTGTGAGCAACTGAAGCGATACGCCGGATCGTCGTCCATCAGGGCGATCGCCGACGCGAACGTGCGCGTGCACTTGCGGATGGTCTCGCTGATCGGCCAGAGCCACGCGGTGTCGATGTGGGCGTGCCCCGTGGCGATGATCCGGTGCCGTCGCACGCCGCCCTCGGTCGAGGCGAGGTGCGGGGCAAGCATGCGCCGAGCGGCATCGATGTCGGGGAACGCGTCGAGTGCGGCGACGATCGCCCGGCGCAGTTTGGCGCGGCGCGGGTCGCCGATCGCACGGGAGCGCATCACCCCGTCGAGCACGTCGAGGTCATGGACGAGCGCGTCGGTCTCGACGTCGACGAGCACGAGGTCGGCGGTACGGAACCGATAGATCGGATCGGTCGACGCGGTCTCCGGGAGCCCCTGGCGTGACGGCGCGAACTGTGGAAACGTCGGATTCGACGCCGCTTCGACGAGGAGTTCGACCGTCGTCGACTCGTCGTCGATGACGTAGTTGGTGCGACGAGGATGAATGCCCTGGAGCGGCCGGAACGACCCGTCGGGGCGCGGTTCGACGACGAGGCCTTCGGCTTGGAACCCGGCCGGGCTGCGGTTGAAGCCGAGGTCGACCACCGCCTCGATCCGCGTCGTCCGCTGCCGACTGCGCCAGGAGTCGGGGACATCGCCCGTGAGCCGGAACCATGTCGTCCCCCACGGTGCGCCCCACTCGGAGCCGACGGTGAACGATGTCTGCTCGACGAGCGACGGTCCCGCGGTCACGTCGAGCGCAATTCGATCGACGTGCACCTCGGGGAGCACGCGCTCCCAGAGCTCGCGTTCGATTCGACGTTCGGCGAGCTCGCGGTCGTCGTGCACGTGTCGACCGTATCCCAGCGAGCAGCATCGGTCACCGGTCGATCCGCCCGGAATCGGCGTTCCCGGTTTGGCACCGACACGACGTCACCTGATACGGCTATCGACTCGAAACCTGGCACAACGCCAGGTCGGACCGAGGAGTGATGATGCGCACGTCGACCAGGATTGCCGCAGCGGTGGCCGCGTTCGGACTCGTCGCAGTGGCGTGCGGCTCCGACTCCGACGGCGCACAGGACGACGCTGCCGACGTCACGATCGTCGACACGATGACCGATGAGGACCTCGCCGAGTTCGTCCTCGGACTCAGCGACGAGGAATTCGAGGACTACACGGCCGACCTCGACGACGACGAGTACAACGAGCTCCTCACACTGTTGGATTCGTACGAAGGCGACGCCGACGAGGACACCGCCGCTCCCCCGATGGAGGCGACCGACGACGGCGACGCCGGTTCAGACGCCGAGACGGTCGATCTCGCAGCGGCGAGAGACGACGTCGACTGCAGCGACGAGGAGCTCGGCGCCGATGACGTGATCTCCTTCATCGCCGCGCACTACGTCGTCGACGGGGTCCTGGGAGCGCTCTGCAACGGTGACGAGGACGAGCGGCTCTTCGAAGCCTGGGACGCCCTTGCGACCATCGCACCCCAGGGTCAGCTCGGCGACCTCGGCGTGTTCTCCGCGTTCGAAGAGGCCGACGCAGGCGACGAGGTCACGTTGGCGTTCGTGCAGCCGCTCGACGCCGACGGGACGCTGTTCCAGATGTCGGTCAGCCTCGACGAATTCGAGTCCGACCCCGAGGAGGCGCTGCTGACGATGGCCCACGAGTTCAGCCACGTGTTCACCGCCACCCCGTTGCAGATCGACCGCACGGTCGAGGCCGCCGAGAACTGCACGACCTACGACAACGGCGAGGGCTGCTTCCTCGAGGACTCGCTCATCTTCCAGTGGGTCGAAACGTTCTGGGTCGACTACATCGACGACTTCGATCCGATGGTCGAGGCATCGGGCGCCGAAGGCGAGGAGCGGTGCGCACAGGACGCCGGCTTCCTCGGCTCGTACGCGGCGAGCACACCCGAGGAGGATTTTGCCGAGTCGTTCAGTGCCTATGTGTTCGACGTCGAGGCTGCAACCCCCGAGCAGCAGGAGCGGATCGACTGGATGGCCGACCAGCCGGGTCTCGTCGAGTTCCGTGCGCGGGCCGAAGCGGCCGGGCTCACCCCGGTCCGCAACGGCTTCGACGTGTGCGGAGCCGGCTGAGCGTCAGCGGACGCGGACCGTACGGGCCTCGTCGCCCTTCTTGCCGGCGCCGACCTCGTAGGAGACACGGGCCTTTTCGTCCAACGTCTTGAACCCATCGGTCTCGATGTTCGAGAAGTGGACGAACAGCTCCTCGCCGCCGGTGTCGCGGACGATGAATCCGTAGCCGCGACTGGCGTTGAAGAACTTGACCGTGCCGAGCTCGTGACCGTCCGGCACGGGGCCGGTGGTCTCACGGCGTGGCGCGGGTGTCGACGCAGCGGGCGCCTCGTCGACCGGGGCGCGGCGCACGGGCGCGTCGACGACGGGCTCGGACGGGCCGTCGAGCAGGATCGTCGCTTCGAGATCGTCGAGATCGGGATCGGTCACGTCGACCTGGATGCCGACGTCGCGCTGGAGCTTCTTGACGTCCTTGCTCGTGCCGGGCTCGACGAAGGACACCACGATGCCCGTCGCGCCGGCACGAGCCGTGCGGCCGGAACGGTGGTGGTACGTGGCGCCGTCGGCCGGCGGGTCGTAGTGGATGACGGCGGAGACGCCGTTGACGTGGATGCCGCGGGCGGCGACGTCGGTCGCGATCAATGCGTCGGCCTTGCCCTGCTTGAATGCGTCGAGCGCCCGGTCGCGCTGGTTCTGACTGCGGCCACCGTGGATCGGTTGCGCCGAGACCCCGAGCTTGCTCAGCTGCTTCGCGAGGCGGTCAGCGCCGTGGCGGGTGCGGGTGAACACGATCGTGGATCCGCAACGGTCGATCACGCCCGCCGTGTTCTGGTTGCGGTCGGCCCGATCCATCTGCCAGAACACGTGGTGTGCGGCGTGGATGTCAGGACCCTTCGGCCCGACTTCGTGGAACGCCGGGTCATGCTGGAAGTCCTTGATCAGCTTTGCGACGGGCCCGTCGAGGGTGGCCGAGAAGAGGAGTACCTGGCGGTCGTCGCGGGTCTGGCCGACGATGCGGCGGACGGCGGGGAGGAATCCCATGTCGGCCATCTGATCGGCTTCGTCGATGACGACCGTCGCCACGTCGCGGAGGTCGATGGCGCCCATCTGCATGAGGTCTTCGAGGCGGCCCGGGCAGGCGACGACGAGTTCGGTGCCCTTGTTGAGCGCATTCTTCTGGTTGCCGTAGCCGACGCCGCCGTAGATCGACGTGGCGTACATCCGCATCGCCTTCGTGAACGGCGTGAGCTCGGCCATGATCTGCTCGGCGAGTTCGCGAGTCGGAGCGAGGACGAGCGCAACGGGGCGCTTGGACTTCGCCTTGGTGAGACCGGCGACGACGGGGAGCCCGAAGCCGAGGGTCTTGCCCGACCCGGTGGGTGCGCGGCCCGCGACATCGCGCCCGGCGAGCGTGTCGGGGATGACGGCCGCCTGAATGGCGAACGGGGCGGAGATACCGGAGCGATCGAGCTGGTCGATCAGCTCGCGGGGGAGGCCGAGGTCGGCGAAGGTGACGCCGTCGGAGACATCGGACACGGACGCGTCCAGGAGGTTGGTCATGGGGGGACTGCTTTCGTTTTCTGCTTCACACAGCGCTACGGCCGGAGCAGAGATTCCGATCAGCGCCCACCGGTCAGATCGACCAGCGAAGAGACCACCGTACCGCCAATTCGTTCCACCCGCGTGTCGCCCCCGTCACCCCGCACCAACGTGATACTCATCCCGGATGAGTATCACGTTGCTGGAGGGTGGTGTCGGCGCCGTGGAGCATCTGCATGACGGGGTCGAGGTTCGGGCCGCGGCGGAGGTGGTGACCACCATCTGCGCTGATGCATGCGCCGGTGATCCAGGAGCTGTCGGGACCGGCGAGGAAACGCACGAGCGCGGCGATGTCGTCGGTCGTCCCGGCGCGACCCAACGGCATCTGCTCCAAGTAGTCGTCGACGATCGCGGGCACCGACATCATTGCTTCGGTGGCATCGGTCGGGACCAGGCCCGGCCGGACGGCGTTCGCCCGCACCCCCACCGCTCCGAGCTCGTCGGCGACCTGCTTGACCAGCATCTCGAGGCCCGCCTTCGACACCGTGTACGGAGTCATGAACCGGTGCGTCGCGACGCCGGCGATCGACGAGATCGCGACGATCGATCCACCACCCGCCTCCACCATGAACGGCGACGCCTCGCGCATCGTCAAGAAGGCGCCGGTCAAGTTCGTCCCGATCACCCCGTTCCATTCGTCGAGCGACGTGCGATGGAACGGAGCCGCCGATCCGTAGCCGGCGTTCACCACCAGCATCGTGAACCGCCCGGCATCCGCCGCAGCAGCACACATCGCCGCCACGTCCGATTCGTTCGTCACGTCACAGCGCTCGGTCAGCACCGTGGCCCCGTCGCTCCGCAACTCGTCCGCAGCGCGTTCGAGGCGGCCGAGGTCCCGTCCGGCGATCACGACCGTCGCACCGTCGACCGCGAGGTGCCGAGCACACGCAAGTCCGATCCCGGAGCCGCCTCCGGTGACCAATGCAACCTGTCCGGACAGCGACGATCCCATCCCGCGAGTGTGGTGCGTCTCGTCGTCGTGTACCGAGACGGGGCACCATGGGGGCCGTGGCCATCTCTGCACCGCTCGCCGGTATCCGTGTTCTCGACTTCTCCCGGGTGCTGTCGGGTCCGCACGCGACGCGCATGCTCGCCGATCTCGGCGCCGAGGTCATCAAGGTCGAACCGCCCGCCGGCGACCTCACCCGCTTCTCGGCACCGCGCCGCAACGGACTCGCCAGCTACTTCGTCCAACAGAACGTCGGCAAACTGAACCTGAGCATCGACCTCGGGACCGAGACGGGTGTCGAGGTGATCCGCGAGCTGTGCGACCACGTCGACGTCGTCGTGGAGAACTACCGACCGGGCGTCCTCGACCGCCTTGGCATCGGGCCCGCCGCGCTGCTCGAGCGCAACCCGCGACTCGTCGTCGCGTCGATCTCCGGATACGGCCAGACCGGGCCATGGGTCAAACGACGTGCGTATGCGCCCGTCGTCGAGGCCGAGTCGGGGATCATCGCATCGCAGGGTTCGGCGCGCAGCGGTGACCTCGCCAAGGACCCGCACAGCCACGCCGACGTCTACACCGGCATGGAGACGTCCGCAGCGATCGTCGCCGCCCTGTTCCAACGTGAGCGCACCGGCCGCGGGCAACTCATCGACGTGTCGATGGCCGAGACGATGCTCTACGTCAACGAGCATCTGCACGATGCCCTCTGGGACGGAGAGAGCGACCCACAGTGGATCCGTTCGTTCCGCCCGGGCGACTACATCGTGATGCAGGTCGCGAACGGCGAGTCGCTGATCGTGAGCGGCCATCCGGCCGAACGCGGGACGTTCGACTTCTTCATCGCCGCGATGGGTCGCGAGGACCTCGCCGAGGACCCTCGGTTCGCCGACGTCGCCACCCGGATGGCGAACTACGACGACCTCCGCCAGATCATCGTCGACTTCGCGGCAACCGTTCCCGACCCCGACGAGTTCGAGAAGATCTTCGCGGCACACGGGCTGGCCGTCGGTCGAGTCCGTCAGCCCGGCGAGCTGGCCGACACCGAATGGGCCGAGGCACGCCATGCCACGGTCGAGATCGACGACCGCATGGGCGGAACGATCACCGTCCCGAACTCCCCGTGGCACTTCTCCGACGCACCCGACGTCGGCGTCGGTGGCATCGCCAAGTACCGAGGAGAGGACAACCGCCGCGTGCTGAGCGACCTGCTCGGCTACGACGACGAGCGCATCGACGCACTGGAAGCCGACGGCGTCCTGTCGAGTCGCGTTCCCTCATGAGCGTCATGTCGGGAGGCCTCGTGTGGGGAGGAGACGTGTGGGTCTGTCGTTTCCCGTCCTGCCGATGAAGGCGACCCTCGGATCGCTGCCGACGTCCGACGACGGCTGGGCGTACGAGATCAAGTGGGACGGCCATCGGACCCTCGCGCACGTCAACGCGGACGGCACACGACTCCAGACGACCGCGGGGCACGACAGCACGGGGCGCTGGCCCGAGGTGGCGACGATCGGCGGATCCGTCAACGCGTCCACGGCGATCCTCGACGGCGAGATGCTGGTGATCGGCGAGGACGGGCGGCCGAGCTTCGACCTCGTCCAACGTCGCGATGCGGCGAAGCACCCGGCGATGTTCCACGCCTTCGACGTGTTGTCGATCGACGGCACCGACACCATCGAGCTGCCGTACGTCGACCGGCGCACGCTGTTGGCGCAGGTGCTCGATGCCGGCGACCACTGGGCGGTCCCGGCACACCATGTCGGCGGCGGTGAGGCCTTGCTCGCGGCCACGGTCGACCAGCAGCTCGAAGGGCTGATCGCGAAGCGGCTCGACTCGACGTATCGGCCCGGCACGCGTTCGAAGGACTGGCGGAAGATCAAGAATCGGATCCGAACCGAGGTCGTGATCGGCGGCTTCACCGAAGGGACCGGTGCCCGGTCGTCGACGTTCGGGTCGCTGCTCGTCGGTGTGCCCGAGGACGGACGGCTGCGCTTCGCCGGCGGGGTCGGTACCGGCTTCACCCAGGCGACGCTCGAAGAACTGGTCGACCGCCTCCGCCCGCTCGCAACCGAGACATGTCCGTTCGAACCCGCTCCCCCGCCGGCGATCCGCCGCACCGCGACTGGGTGCGACCGGAGCTGGTCGCGGTGGTCGAGATCGCCGAGTTCACCAACGACGGCCACGTGCGCCACGCCAGCTTCGTTGCGGTCGCATCATGAGAGATCGCGCCGAGTCCCTCGACCGCGACGATCCGCTCGCCGCCTGGCGTGACGAGTTCATCCTGCCCGACCCCGACGCTGATCTACCTCGACGGGAACTCGCTGGGCCGCACGCCGACGCGCACGGTCGAGGCGCTGCGACACGTCGTCGAAGAGCAGTGGGCGGGCGACCTGATCACGTCGTGGTGGGAGAACGGCTGGCTCGATCTGCCGCTGACCGTGGGCGACGAGCTCGCACCGCTGCTCGGGGCGCAGCCCGGCGAAGTCGCGGTGCACGACTCGACGACGGTGTGCCTGTTCCAGCTCGTCAACGTCGCCCTCGACCTGGCCGACGGGTCGGTGATCGCCGTCGCCGACACCGAGTTCCCCACCGATCGCTACGTCACGGAGGGCATCGCCCGATTGCGTCCGGGGGTGACCGTGCGGCACGGGCTCGACGACCTGCGCGGCGTCGACGTGGTCGTTCGCTCGCTGGTCGACTATCGGACCGCCGAGCTGCATGACCTGCAGGCCGAGACCGAACGCGCCCGCGCCGCCGGCGCGGTCACGGTGTGGGATCTCTCCCACGCGGCGGGTGTGGTCGACCTCGATCTGACCGCGGCCGGCGTCGAGTTGGCGGCGGGCTGTACCTACAAGTTCCTCAACGGCGGGCCGGGCTCGCCGGCGTTCACGTTCGTTCGGCGCGCCATCCAGGACGACATCGTGCAACCGATCTGGGGCTGGTTCGGCCAGCGTGACCAGTTCGCGATGGACAACGCGTTCGATGCACGGGGCGGGATCGGCCGGATGCTCAACGGCACACCCGGCATCCTCGGGCTCGTGGCCGCACGATGCGGCATCGGCGTGAGTGCCGGGGCAGGGATCGAGAACATCGCGGCGAAGGCGCAGCTGTTGAGCAACTACGCGATCGACGTCGCCGACCAACTCGGCTTGACGTGCACGACCGCGCGGCCGCCGACATCGAGTGGCGGCCACGTGTCGATCATCCATCCCGACGCCGCAACACTCCAGCAGCAGCTCGCCGACCACGGAGTGATCGTCGACAAACGCGACCCCGACGTGCTGCGGTTCGGGCTGTCGCCGCTCACGACACGGTTCGTCGACGTGTTCGACGGGATGACCGCCCTGTCCGAGCTGGTCCGGCGATAGCGACTACTGACCTTTGACGACGTGTTCGACCACGTCGAACGACATGAGGTCGGCACCCTGCGCGACCGGCTTGCGGGCCTGCTGTCCGTCGGCGTCAGCGTTGCCGTCGGCCTGTCCCGACCCGTGGCCACGCTCGAAGTCCTGACTGTTCATCCAGGCTTGGAAGTGCTCCTCGCTCGCCCAGCGGGTGTACACGAAGTAGCGATCTTCACCCTCGGTCGGGCGGAGGAGCTGGAAGTCCTCGAACCCGTCGAACGCTTCGACCATCTTCGCCCGACCGGCGAAGCGACCTTCCAGCTGCGGGCCCATGCCCTCGGGAATCGTGATGGCGTTGATCTTGACGACACTCATGCACACAGGATGCCGCCGCGATGTCGACGTCACACGCGACAGCAACCCCGACAACGTGGTCATGGCCGGGGCCGCACCTGGACTCGGTCGCCGAGGTTCCCGGGATCCAAGACAGGCGCCGACGTCTCACGCGGCAGGCAGGCCGAACCTCGGGTAGTCGTTCCGGACCATCACCACGTAGGACCAGATCCGGTAGTAGTAGTTGCTGACTCGCACCAGGAAGTCGCGCATGCCCCGTGGCCATGCGCCCGTGAAGAGCACGGCGAACCAGCCGATCAGCGCGACCACCGCCGCGCCGAGGAAGTAGACCATCAGCACGAAGTAGTGCGGAATCGCGAGCAGGACGTTCAACGCCGCCTTCCGCGAGACCGGTTCGGGCACCTCCGGGAGGGCCAGGCGAACCGGTGGATATGCGTCGTTGCCGCCGGTGCTGGTGTCGAAGTCGAACGGCGGATACGTCTCGGAATAGCCGAACAGGAAGCCGTTGGCGCGCATGTTGTAGCGCTCGTACATCACCATCACGCCGTACAGGCTGGGATGCAGCTTGCCCGTGAAGAGCAGCATGAACCAGTACACGACGAACACCACCTGCGACAGGATCTGGAGTCCGTAGAGGACGATCGCGTGCGGGATGACCAGCACCCAATTGACCAGCGGCCTCCATCGCGCCAACTCGTAGGGCGAATCGACGACGAGGTAACGCCGTTCCGGATCGTTGGACAGCTCATTCATGGCAGATCCTCCTCCACTCGGTTGCGTGGCTCCACGTTCGCGCTCATCGGCCGCCCGCAGCAGGGCAGAAGGTCATCGTGACCCCGACGAGGACCCCGCTAGCCTGCAGAACCCGTGGCATTGATCGTTCAGAAGTACGGCGGCACGTCGGTCGCGGATCCCGATCGGATCAAGGCCGTCGCCGACAACGTGGCGATCACCCGACGCCGTGGCGACGACGTCATCGTGGTGGTCTCCGCGATGGGCAAGGCGACCGACAACCTGATCGCACTCGCCGAATCGGTGTCGAAGAACCAGTCGGGTCGCGAGATGGACATGCTGCTCACCACCGGCGAGCGCCAGACCGCTGCCTTGGTGACCATGGCGCTCCACGAGCGGGGAATCGAAGCGATCAGCTTCACGGGCAGCCAGGTCGGCATCATCACCGACACCGCCCACCGCAAGGCCAAGATCGTCGAGGTCAAGGGCGACCGCGTGCGCGACGCCGTCTCGTCGGGCAAGGTCGCCGTCATCGCCGGGTTCCAGGGTGTCAGCACCGACAAGGAGATCACGACGATGGGTCGTGGCGCCTCGGACCTCACCGCGTCGGCGCTCGCCCAGGCGATGAACGCCGACGCGTGCGAGATCTACACCGACGTGACCGGTGTGTTCACCGCCGACCCGCGCATCGTGCCGCGCGCCCGCAAGCTGCAGAAGGTCAATTTCGACGAGATGCTCGAGATGGCCGGTGCCGGGTCGAAGGTCCTGGCGATGCGCTCGGTCGAGTTCGCCCGCAACCATGACGTCCCCCTCCACGTCCGCTCCGCTTTCACGTGGGAGCAGGGCACGTGGGTCAGCAACGAGGAGCCCTCCGTGGAAGATCCGATCATCTCCGGTGTCGTCACCGACATGACCGAAGCCAAGGTCACCGTGCTCGGGGTGCCCGACCGGCCCGGTATCTCAGCCGCCCTCTTCGAGCCGCTCGCCGAGGCGAACGTGAACGTCGACATGATCGTGCAGAACACCTCGACCGAGGGCACCACCGACATCAGCTTCACGATGCCGATGGCCGACCTGTCACAGGCGGAATCGATCGTGCAGCGCGTGGCTGCCGAGATCGGCGCGACCGAGGTGACCCACGACGACGACATCGCAAAGGTGTCGCTGGTGGGCGCAGGCATGAAATCGTCGCCCGGCATCGCCGCCAAGATGTTCCGCGTGCTCGCCGACGAGGGCGTGAACATCCAGATGATCTCCACGTCGACGATTCGCGTGTCGATCATCATTCCCGCCGGCGACATGGAGCGGGCGGCCCGCTCGCTCCACACGGCGTTCGGGCTGGATTCGGGCAGCGACTACAGCGCTCCCCTTCCCGAACGGAAGTAATCGGAACGCTGTTCCAATCGTCGGCCGTCGCGTCTACAGTCGAGACATGACGGACGTGCAGCCGATCTTCTTCAATCCCCTCGCGGAGGGATACGTCGAGAGTCCATGGGCGCACTTCGACGAGCTCCGCCGCCACGAGCCGGTGCATCACTCCCCGATCGGTCAGTGGTTCCTGTTCCGCTACGACGACGTGAGTGCGCTGCTGCGCGATCCGAACCAGAGCGTCGACGACGAGAACATCGCACACCACAACGAAGACCGCCTCGCGCAATTCGAAGCCGCGTTCGGCGAGGACGCCGAGCGATCGACGTCGATGCTCGGACGCGATGCGCCGGACCACACCCGACTGCGCCGGCTCGTCAGCAAGGCATTCACCCCCGCGGCGATCGCCGCCCTGCGTCCGGTGATCGAGGAACTCGTCGACGAGGCCCTCGACGGCATGGACGAGCGCGGCACCACCGAGATCGTGCACGACCTCGCGTTCCCGCTGCCCTTCGACGTGATCTCGGTGATGCTCGGGATGCCTGAAGCGGACAAGGACCAGATCGCCGAGTGGAGCTCCGCGATCGTCAAGACGCTCGACCCGATCATCACCGACGAGGAGATCTTCGCGGCCGCCGACGGCGACAAGAAGATGAGTGCGCTGCTCGACGAGGTCATCGCATGGAAACGGGAGAATCCGGCCGACGACCTGCTGACCGCGCTGATCCAGGCCGAGGAGGACGGCGATCGCCTCTCGTCGCGGGAGCTGCGCGATCAGGTCAGCCTGCTGTTCGTCGCCGGTCACGAGACGACGGTGAACCTCATCGGGACCGGGATCTACGAGCTACTGCGCGACCCCGAACAAGCAGCGATCCTGCGCGACGACCCGTCGCTCGACGTCAACGCCGTCGACGAATTGCTGCGCTTCGTGTCGCCCGTGCAGTTCTCGCGGCGGATCACGATGGACGACATCGAGATCGGCGGCCACGCCATCGAGAAGGGTTCGATCGTCATGACCGGGCTCGCCTCGGCGAATCACGATCCGGCCAAGTGGGGCGACGACGCGGAGCGAATCGACGTTCGCCGGGCCGGCACCGCGCAGCACGTGTCGTTCGGTTCCGGGTCGCACTACTGCCTCGGCTCGTCGCTCGCCCGCCTCGAGGCGCAGGTGGCGATCGGTCGCTTCCTCCGCCGCTTTCCCGACGCCGAGATCGTCGGTGACGCCGAGTGGAACGGACGGATCAACCTGCGCGGCATCGAACGCCTCGAACTGTCCGTTCGCTGAAGCGAGCGGCGCGGCAGCGTCGGCGCGGTGTCACCGCCCGGCGCGCGCTGCCGGGCGTCAGCGCAGGGCGTGGTTGACGCCGGCCGACCGCAGCGCGACTTCGCTCGGGGTGGCCAGCGAGTTGCGGTGGCCGACGCGTTCGAAGCGCGGGCGACGGGAGGGGCGCAGGCGCCGGGTGGCGCCGGCCTTCGCAGTGGTGGGGAGGTGGGAGGGTGCGATTGCCATACCTTCAGTGTCGGGTCGGTTTGCCCATGACACAAACGACACTTTTTCAATTGATTCATGACAATTTGTCATAGCTTGGCAGACTGCTCACATGCAGCTCGACGTCGAATCGCTCCGGACCCTCATCGCGGTGCTCGATTGGGGCAGCATGACCCGCGCAGCCACCCAGCTCGGGATGTCGCAGTCAGCGGTCAGCCGGAAGATCTCCCGCCTCGAGCAGCGCGTCGGTCGACCGCTCCTGGTCCGCAACGGTCATGACCTGCGACCCTCGCGGGACGGGCTGGCGCTCCTCGACGATGCCCGTGCGATCGTCCAGATCCACGATCGCGCGGTCTCGCGGCTGTCCAGCTCGGTGTTCACCGGGCGAATCCGCGTCGGCTCCAACGAAGAGGTCGGGGCCGCACGACTCGCCGCCATCCTCGGACGATTCCGCTTGACCCACCCCGGTGCGACGATCGAGTTCGTGGTCGAGCAGAGCCGCGTGCTCGCAAGAGAGCTGGTCGAGGGTCGCCTCGATGTCGCATTGCTCCAGGTGACCGAGGACGAGGTGCTCGACGACGACGTCCTGCTGTGGACCGAGCAGCTGCGTTGGGCGACGCGCAGCGACGCACCTCACACCGTCGGCACGGTCCCGCTGATCACGTACGGCACGAACGGCTTCTACCGCCCGGTGAGCGAGCCGATCCTGGAGCGCCACGGCGTGCGCTATCGGTACACGATCACCGCGCCGTCGTCGGAGAGCGTCCGGGCTGCGGTCGAGGCCGGCTTGGGGGTCGCCATCCTGGCCGAACGCTTCCTGACCGACGATGTCGTCGAGTGGCCACGCGCCGCCGAGCTCGACCCGCTCCCCACCAGTTGCCACATCATCAGGACCCAGGCCGGCGAGCGCTCCGAGATCGCAGCAGCGCTCGTCGAAGTGATCACGGCGGAGTTCCTCGACCTCCCCGACCGCCGCCAGATCGGGTCGGTCGACGCCTGACCGAGCCACCGCCCGGGCGAGGCCCCGTTCGTCGGGGTGGGGACTCGGTTGCTCACAGCGACGACCGTGCGGGGATTCGATACGGTGCTGCTCGTTGGCGAGCGGAGGAAACGAATGAATCCAGAGAACGGGCCGACGGACACGCCGAAGAAGATGCGCATCCTGTCGATCGACGGCGGTGGGATCCGTGGCGTGATTCCCTCCAGTGTGCTCGTCGAGGTCGAACGGATCGTCCAGCAGCGCATGGGACCCGACGCTCGGCTCGCCGACTGCTTCGACCTCTTCGCCGGGACGAGCGCCGGCGGCCTGATCAGCGGGCTGCTGCTGATCCCCGAACGTTCCGAGGACGGGACCGTCCCCGCGAACGCGCGGCCGGCCATGTCGGCCCAGGACGTGCTCGACTTCTACCTCGAGTACGGGCCGGGGCTGTTTCGCCTCACCCCGAAGGAACGGGTCAAGCGCCTCGGTGGCCTGATCGACGAGCGGTACAGCTCCGCGGGAATGAACGCTGCGCTCGATTCCCGGCTCGGCGATCCCGGTTCGGAACTCATGCTCTCGCAGCTGCTGCGCCCGACGATCATCAGCACGTACAACGCAAGCAGCGCCGCCCCGTACTTCTTCAAGCAGCACCGCACGACCGACGAGAACGGCCGCGACTTCTCGCTGCGCGACGTGGCCCTGGCCACGTCTGCTGCGCCGACCGCGTTCGAGACCGTCGACGTCCGATCGAGCATCGATCGTCTCGGCGCGTGCGTCGACGGCGGGCTGTTCGCGAACAACCCCACGATGTGCGGATACGCCGAAGCCCACGGCTACTTCGGGCACAGTGCGAAGGACATCGCGATCCTGTCGATCGGCACCGGACACGCCAAGCAGACCTACGAGTACCGCAAGATGCGGAACTGGGGAGCGCTCAGCTGGATGGGGCCGATCTTCGAGATGATGATCGCGGGGTCGAGCTCCGTCGTCGACTACCAGATCCGGCAGGTCTTCGAAACGCTCGGCACGGGCGTCGTCGATCGTCAGTACCTGCGCCTCCAAGCCGACCTGAGCCTCGAATCGCGTTCCACCAAGAAGATGGACAACGCGCGGCGGGCGAACCTCGATCGCCTCGTCGACATCGGGCGAGAGCTCGTCCACCGCAACCGCACCGAGCTGGAACGCTTCATCGACAGCCAATTGCTGGGCCGACCGGTGACATCGCCGCCCGAGGTCACGAAGGTGTTGCCCGTTGCTGCACCCGACACCACGGTGGATGCGCATGCTCACCACGGAGCGGCACCGAGCCGTCTCGACCAACTCAAGATCCGCTCGGTGGTGTGGATGCGCCGACGGAACCAGGACACCGTCGACCAGGGCGACGTCGACGGGTTCCGCCGACGCCGCATGCCGACGAGCGGGATGCCCGAGCTCGTCCGGGCCGGCGTCAAACACCCACACATGTCGTGGGTCCCCGAGGAGTTGATGGTCGCCGACGAGATCCCACCGGAGGTGCGGCTCCCGGTCGGCTACAAGGTGAAGTACTACCTCTTCGCGAAGACCGGTTTCAAGCTCTACAACCGGATGCCGATCCAGGCCGACGTGCTCTGGCGCCCCGACTTCGAATGGAATCGGGAGTTCCCCCCGACGCGTGACGGCTGGCAGCATCCGACGCAGGACCACACGTTCGCTCGGCTCCGTCTGCAGGGCCCCAACCCCTGGCTGCTCCGCCGGACCGGTGACGGTGAGCGGCCGACGTTCGAAGTCGACTACTCGCCCTACTTCGATGGCGTGCTCCCGCCGATCGTCGCCCGGTTCGCAGTCGTCGATGACGAGTTCGTCGCCAGCGACATCACGGTCGGGCCGCACACGCATCGGCCGGGGGACCCGACCTGGGACCAAGCCAAGCGCGTGGCCAACGCCGCCGATGCGCGGTACGTCGCGTTCGGTCGACACTTCCTCGAGACGCACCTCGTCGTCGGGCAGGCTTTTGCGTTGGCCGCGTTCAGCCTGCCCGTGTGGCACGACCTCCGGCCGTTCATGCAGTTCTTCACGTACGGCACGCTCGACGTGAACTCGACCGCGTACGCCGCGCTCGTGACCGACGGCAGCTACTTCGTCGAGTCGGGCTTCATCTCGACCGACGCAGCGGCTCGCCTGTTCGACGCGGCGACCGAGCGATTCGACCTCGGACAGTGGACCGACCCGATCGGCGACATCGAGCGGCGCGGACTGTCGGCCATCCCCGGTCACCCCTACGTCGAAGATGCGCAGACCGTGTGGCCGGCATTCGTCGAAGTGGTCGAGCGACACCTCGACGATCTCGGCCTCGACGACGCGACGATCCTCGCCGACAAGGATCTCCAGGGGTGGTACCTCACACTGCTCAAGATTCTTCCGAACGCGGACTGGGAGGGTGCCTTGCGGCGGCCCCGTCTGGTCGAGCTGTGTACGGCGCTGCTCTGGAACAACGTGATCCACGAGGTCGCCGGTGACCTGTCGCCACTGCTCGGCTCCGAGGACCCGCTCGACAAGGCGACGGTGAACCTCTCGAAGCTGGGTGCCGCGATCGCTGACGGCGACCTCACCACACCGATCGAGCCGCCGACCATGGCCGAGGTGTTCCTCGCGGATCAGGCCTCGTTCGTCAGCCGCTTCAACGTCGGGGGGAACAACATCCTCGCCGTGAATGCGGCCCGGGTCGTCGACGACCCGAAACTGCGCGAAGCCATCGAAGATCTGCAAGCGGAACTCGGTGCGCTCCAGAAGGAGCTCGTCGATCGAAACGCCGCTCGCGAGGTTCGCTTCCACCGGATGCTCCCGCGCCATTGGGAGGCCTCGATCAGCTACTAGAGCGCGTCGAGTGCGGTGCCGATCGCGTCGAGCGAGGTGTCGTGGTCGATCACGATCTCTGTCGACCGGCGACGTCGCGTGAGCGGACCGCGTCGTCTTGGACATGGCGGAAGAAGAGCCGGTCGCCGCCAGGGCTCGAGACGAATCGAGTCGTGGTCCGAATGACACCGACGGGGCTGATGGTCCGATCGCTTCGAGGGCCGACCACACCATCGACCGAATAGAGCGGCACACCCGGGCCGACGGCGTCGAGCACCCGGCGGAAGTCGACGTCGGCCTTGCCCTTGAAGATCCGCTTCGCTTCGACCGTCGGTCGGAAGATCAGTCGGTCGGGTGCGACCGGATCGGCGACGACGAAGCCGTCACGGCGGCGGTCGGTGAGATGACCAACGGTCAGCCGACGCGGCTCGTCGGAAACCCGTTCGAACAGGCGGCTCATGAGACGTTGCATCGTGCGGATCTCGCGGTGGGTTTCGGTGAGGTCGTTCGTCATCGAATTCGAGAACATGTCGAAGTCCCGGCCCTGGCCGATCGTGTGATTCATCGCCAACAGATCGGCGGACGCCTCGCCGTCGATCAGGAGCTTCAACCCGAACGCAGGGATGTGCGACTTCTTGCCGGACGGCTTCTGCACCAGCGACATCCTGATCAGGCCGCGTGCGCCGCCGTCGTCGGGAGGGCCGAGCAGACCGGTGAACGGCGAATGCGCATCGGTTTCGAGCTCCACCATCGCGACCGAACCGCGTGCGTGGATGAACTTCGGACGGCCCGGCTCCATCACGTCCGACGTCCGGGTGATCGCCTTTTCGAGTTGCGCCTTGCGGACGACGATGCCGATCTCGGCGGCAGGGCGCTGCTGGAACGGCAGGACGAGCGGCGGGAGCCACGATTGGTCGGGCACGGTTCCGAGGACGAGCGTGTCCCACAACCAGTCGTGCTTCTTCGCCGCGGACCAGCCGGAGTACCCCGGCGGCGTGTCGATCCGGTCGGCCTCGGCCAGCAGCTCCGCCTCCCGAGACTTCACGTGCTCGCCCCGCGTTCTCGTTCGATCGCGCGATCGAGGGCCCCGATCGCCAGGTGAGCGGCCTGTGTGATGCTCAGGCTGCGTCCGAACTCGAGCAAGTCGTCGAGGTCGTCGCCGAGCGCCACCTCGAGCTCGCGTCGCGCATTGCGACGCGGCAGGTGTCCGTTCTCCATCATCGTGCCGACGAGACGTGCGCCGGTCTGGGCATCACCGGCCCGGGTCAACCCGATCGCGGTCACGCCGAACAGGTGGCTGACGCCGGCGTAGTAGTGCTGGTCGAGCGCCTCGCTGAGCGCGTCACGGCATTCTTCGAGCGTGCGGAGCAGCTCGCCGCGCCGCGCGGTCACGTGGAGCAGGAGTCCGACGAGCAGCTGATCGACCAGGTGACTCGAGGGCAACGATCTCGCCCATTCTCGGCCTTCGCGCCACGTCTGGATCGCGAGCTGGAGATCGGTGAACGACTGCACCTGCCCGTTCGCCCACGCCGCGATTGCTCGTGCGGTGACACTGCCCGTCTCCGCGGCCAGGTCGTTCAGTACCTTTGCGTGGTCGACCATCGTGGGCCCGGGATCGTGGGTGCACAGATGGAAGGTGCGGAACCCGTTCGCCCAGATCCGGCTGCCGATGGGCTGCGGATCGGCGGCCAACCACGACGAGGTGAGCTCGTCGCTCGCCTCGGCAGTGTGCACGTTGTTGAGGAACACCGCCGCCAGCGCACATCGGCAGAAGCCCTCGGGGTCGGTCGGGTCGACCGCCAAGCCGGCTTCGGCGCGTTCGCTCACCTGCCCATCGAGCGTGAAGTACGAACCGACCGCCGCCGCGCCGCAGAGGTCGGTGAAGCGATGATGCCCTTCGATCCCGTCTGCTGCGAGCAGTTCCTCGGCCCACCCGAAGAGCTCGAATCGCATCGACATCGAAGCGAACCAGACCAGCGAGACGACGAGTTCGGCAGCACTGTCGAGATCCTCGAGCTCCTCGAACGTGTCCAGCGCCGTTCGCAGATTGGACCACTCGGTGGCGAGAACTCGCCACACGTCGGCCTCTGCTGCACTGAAGAGCCGGACCCCCTCACGATGCGCGAGGGCGCCGTAGTGGGAGGCGTGGCGGGACCGGACCGTGGCTGCTTCCCCGAGGGCATCCAGCTCTGCGGTAGCGAACTCGCGAAGCGTCTCCAGCATCCGAAATCGTTGGCGGCCACCGATCTCGTCGCTGACCAGCATCGACTTGTCGAGCAGTGCCATCACGAGTTCGGCAACATCGCTGGAGCGAACGGTCGTGTCATCGCTGCACACCGCCTCGGCCGCGGCGAGGTCGAAACCTCCGGCGAACACGCTGAGCCGAGTGAACAGTGTCGCCTCGGGTAGTTCGAGCAGGTCGTAGGACCAGCGCACGGTGGCGCGCAGCGTCTCGTGCCGCGTGCCGACGAGGCCGCGGTCGATGACCTCGAGCCCGTCGCGGAGGCGCTCGGCCATCTCGGCAGGGGTCATCAGCCGAATGCGGGCTGCGGCGAGTTCGATCGCCAACGGGATGCCGTCGAGTCGGCGCGCGACGTCGCGCACCGCCGCCTCGTTCGACGCATTGAGTTCGAAACGATGGTGACGGCGGCGCGCTCGTTCGACGAACAACTCCACGCCGTCGGTCGCGGCGTCGAGCGGGGCGACGATCACCTGCTGCTCGTCGGGGAGCGCCAGCGGTTCACGGCTGGTCGCCAGCACGTGGACGCCGCCCGCATCGAGCAGCCTCGAGACGACCTCGCGGACGGTGCCGATGACGTGTTCGCAGTTGTCGAGGATCACGAGCACTCGCCGATCCGCGAGGAAGTCCGCGATCGAATCGACGAGGTCCATCCCCGGCTGACGACGGGCTCCCACGATCTCGGCGATCGTCTCGACGACGGCGTCGTCGTCGCTCGCCGGGACGAGGTCGCAGTAGTGGACCTGACCGCGGAAGTGCGCGATCGCCCGCGTCCCCACCTCGACGGCCAACCGCGTCTTGCCGACGCCTCCCGGACCGAGCAGGGTGACCAGGGAGTCCTCGTCGAGGACGTAGGCCGACACCCGCTCGACCTCGCTTTCGCGGCCGACCAGCAACGTCTTCGGCTTCGGCAGTTTGGTCGGTGCGATCGGGCGACGCAGCGGTTGTAGATCCGTGGTGATCCGGTCGCTGAGCAGCATGTGGATCTCGTCGGCGCCGATCCCGCGCAGTTCGTGCAGTCCCTCGCTGCGCAGCGTGAACCCGCTCAGCAGTGACGCGGTCGACGAGGAGCACACGATCTGGTTGCCGTTGGCAAGGTCGACGATCCGTGCCGCTCGGTTGACCGCGGGTCCGAAATAGTCCTGCTCGGTCGGTTCGGCTTCTCCGGTGTGCAAGCCGATCCGGACGTCGAGCTTCAAGCCGTCTGCCGGGCTGGACGCCTGGTGACGGTCCTGGAAGTCGATCGCCGCCGAGGCTGCGTTGGTCGCCGAATCGAACGCTGCCCAGCACCCGTCGCCGAGATGCTTGACCACGGCGCCGCCGTGTCGGGCGACGACTTCGGCGATCAGGGCGTCGTGCGCTGCCAACGCGTTGCGCATCTCGTTCGGGCGTTCTTCCCACCAGCCCGAGCTGTTCTCGATGTCGGTGAACAAGAACGTCACGACGCCCGTCGGCAATGTCACCATCGCTGTTGATTCCACTCCCACACGCCCTCCGGCCATGGCTCAGGCTAGACCACCGCCCGACAGGCCGCATCCGTCGCAGCGAGGTGTGACCGATTGCTCACGCAGCCGACCTCGGTCCCCCTCCGGTGCTCGACGCTATGGTCCGCTGGTGGTCACAGCGCAGCGGGCAGTTGCATGAGGCGGTGGATCGCAGCCGTCGTGCTGCGACTCACGAAGTGGGGCATCGACGGCGAGCCTCCCGACGAGCCGCGATACGTCGCGATCGCGGGGCCCCACACCAGCAACTGGGACCTCTTCTACCTCCTGATGCACGGGTGGTACCACGGCGTCCACATGTCGTGGCTCGCGAAGGACTCGTTGTTCGTGGGGCCATTCGGATGGCTCCTTCGCGCGCTGGGCGGGATTCCCGTCGCCCGCGAGAGCCGGGGTGGCATGGTGGCCGCGTTGACCACCGAATTCGAGGCGGCCGACCGGTTGGTCGTGGTGATCCCACCCGAGGGAACGCGCAGCTGGAGCGACCACTGGAAGTCGGGCTTCTACCGGGTTGCGATGGCCGCGAACGTCCCGGTGGTGTGCGTCTACCTGGATTACGGCGCACGGGTGGGCGGGTTCGGCCCCACGGTCGTCCTCACCGGTGACGTCGACGCCGACATGGAAGTGATCCGTGCGTTCTATGCCGACAAGGCGGGCAAGTACCCCGATCAGAAGAGCGAGATCCGCCTGCGCCCCGAGGGTGGCTGACGACGCACTCGGTCAGTAGGGCTTGTCGCCGATGATGGTGACGCGTTCGACGATGCGGGTCTCGGGCCAGAAGTCGTTGGTGGCGCAGTGCTGGACCGCGCGGTTGTCCCACATCGCGAACGAGTCGACCTCCCACCTGAAGCGACACTGCACCGACGGATCCATCACGGCGCGCTCGAGGTGGTCGATGATCGGCATCGACTCGTCGCGGCTCATGCCCTCGATGTGCGAGACGAACCCGCGGTTGGTGTAGATGTTCTTCTCGCCCGTCTCGGGGTGTGTGCGGATCACGGGATGGTGCGCCGGGGGGTACTTCTCCCGCTGCTCCTGCAGCTTCTCGGGCGTGAGGTTCCGGCCGAACACGAAACTGAAGTCGTGGACGGCGACCATGCCGTCGACGCGTTCCTTCCACTCGTCGCTCAAGTTGTCGTACGCCTTCGCGGTGTTCGAGAAACACGTGTCACCACCGACCGGTGGGATCACCACGCCGCGCAGCACCGACCCCAGCGACGGTTCCTGCCGCCACGTCACGTCGCTGTGCCACCGGTCGGCGGCGTACTGCGTCTCGGCGTTCGACTCGATCCGGACGATCTCGGGGTACCCCTCGCGACCGGTCGCGAACGGGTGGATCTCGAGCTCACCGAACCGGGCGCCGAAGGCGATGTGCTCTTCGATGGTGATGTGCTGGTCCCGGAAGAACAGGACCTTGTGGTCCATCCAGCCCTTGCGGATGTCGTCGATGTCGTTGTCGGTCACGTTGGCCATGTCGACCCCGTGGACGGTCGCGCCGATGGCAGCGGTGAGCGGTTCGAATTCAATCCCCATGGGCCAACGGTAGCCGCCGGGCGGTGCGCCGCGGGCCAAGATGGACCGATGCCGACCCCGGACGGAGTGCGCCCCACCCCCGACCGACCCCTCGCCGGGATCGCCCCGACCGAAGAACCCGACGCTGCGCCGACACCGGAGCTCACCGAGCGTCGCGATGCCGTGGCCGAGCTCGGCGGCGCACTGCGCGAGCTCACGTCCCGGGCGATCGGCAGCGAGGTCGACGTCGACGTGCTCCGCCGGATCGCCGACGACGCGCGCGAGTTGGCGGCGGCGCTCTCGGAGCGACAACACGATCCGGACACGCCGTCATCGGTCGACGACCTGCACCGGGGTCAGCGTCTTTTCAATCCCTTCGTCGGCGTCGGCAACCCGATCGCACCGCCGATGCGCGTCGAGGTCGTCGACGGGGCGGCGATCGGCTGGTGCACGCTCGACGCTCGCTACGAGGGGCCCATCACCTACGCCCACGGCGGCGTCAGTGCGGGCCTGCTCGACCAGATCATGGGCTACGCCGCCGCGGCGGCCGGCCACCCCGGCGTGACGGCCCGGCTCGAGATCCGCTACCGATCGACGGTTCCGCTCGGCCAACCGTTGCGGCTGGAGGCGCGGTTGATCGACGTGCTCGGTGTGCGGGCCGCGATCAACGGCACGATCAGCTTGGCGTCGGCACCCGACGACGCGCTCGTCGAGGCCGAAGGCCGGTTCCTCGCGCTGCGCCGGGAGCAGGCCGCCCGCCTGTTCGGCGACCTTGCTGCCGGCACCGACTGAGCGAGCCTGATCGCAGCCCGTTGGTATCCGATCGGATACCAACGGGGTAGACTGTCCATGTGGATGCGGCACGACTGATCGGCGACGCCCGTCGGATGGCGGGGCTCACGCTGCGAGCGCTGGCGGCCCGCGCCGGCACGTCGCACTCGACGCTCGCCGCGTACGAGCAGGGTCGCAAGGTCCCGAACGTCGTCACGCTCGACCGCATCCTGCCGCGCCGCCGGATACGCCGCCGACGTCACCCTGCACCGCCGCGTCGACGACGGCGACCGTGCGGCGCGTGGACGGGAGTTGATCGAGGTGCTCGATCTCGCCGCCATGTTCCCGGCATCGCACTCGCCGACGATCACGTTTCCACCGTTCGGCGTCGCGACGTGAGCGGGTCACTGCCGGCGAAGATCGTCGCCGTCCACGAACGACTCGCCGGGGCCGACATCCCCCATGCGTTCGGCGGTGCGCTCGCGTTGGCGTGGTGCACCCGACGGGCGCGCGGCACGATCGACATCGACGTCAACATCTTCCTGCCCGCCGCTCGCACCGACGATGTGCTCGCGGCGCTCCCCGACCCGGTCACCCACACCGACACCGATCGTCAGGAGTTGCTCGATCGCGGTCAGAGCCGACTCTGGTGGGACACGACACCGATCGACGTGTTCCTCGACACCACCCCGTTCCATGACGACGTCGGCAAGCGGGTGCGTCTCGAGCCGTTCGGCGACGTCGTCCTGCCATTCCTCGCGTGTCGCGATCTCGCTGTGTTCAAGGCGTTCTTCGACCGCACGAAGGACTGGGCTGACCTGGAGGAGATGCACGCCGCGGGAGCGCTCGACATCGAGGCCGTCACGGGCGTACTCGTTCGCTACCTCGGCGGCGACGACCACCGCATCGAACGCCTTCGCGCGCTCGGTTGACCCGGAGCGCCTCAGTCGGTGACGACGACGAGTTCGACCTGGGCGGTCGAGCCGGGGCCGAGGCCTTCGGCGGCGCGGACGGCCTTCTTGAGCGGGAGCACGTAGGTCTGCTCCTCGTTGGAGGGGAACAGCGACGTGCGCCATGTCGACGACCCGATCGTCACCTCGACGCGGATCGAGCCGAACCCGGCGGCACGGCGACCGAAGCGTTCCTCGATGTCGTCGGCCTCGTCCTCGGGGAGGCTGACGAAGAACCACGACGCCTTCGACGTCCACTCCCAGACCTCGGCCTCGAACGAGTACGTCATGGACGAAAGTGTGTCAGGCCGAGCCGAGTTCGGGATGGAAGTGCGCCGCGTGTTCGGCGCGCAGGTCGTCGGGGATCGACATCGCCCGACGGGCGCCGATGTCGAACAGCACGCTGACGACTTCGAACGACACGAGCAGATCACGGCGGTCGATGTCGTAGGCCCACATCGACATCTGGGTGGTCTTGTCGGCCATTGCAGTCGTGGCCCCGAACGACTGGATGCGCGCCCCGAGCTCGGGCAGGCGTGCAATGTGGACCCGGGTCTCCATCGTTGCCCAGCCCACGGCCTCGCCGTTCGGGCCCTCGTGGACGAGCAGGTGTTCGTCGCCGCCGATCGGCGTGCCGCCCCAGATGAGCATCGGGACCATGTGTGAGGCAACGGTGTCGGACCCGCCCATGTCATCGGGCACCAGCTCGCGCGGCGCACGCACCGCGAGCCCGAGGTCCTGCACCGTGGCGAGCGGTGGCGCCGAGAGCTCCGCAGCGAGGTCGATGCTCCGCGGTGTGCCGTGGGCGGGGAGCTCGATGGTGTCGAGGTGGTCGAGCGGCGCGCCGCGGGTGGTGCGCACTCGATAGACGAACGTCGCGGCGAGCTCGCCCGTCGAGGCGTTGGCGAGTTCGTGATAGATCCGGATCGAGTCGGCGTCCGCGCCGAGCACGGCGCTGCGGACTTCGAGCTCGGTGCCGAGGAGCTGCTCGCGATGGTGTCGGGTGTACATGTCGAACACGTCGGCGTCGCGATGTTCGCCCCGACCGAGATCGGCGAGGAGCGCGTCGGTGCCGGCGCGAGCGTTGACGGCGTAGAAGCGCACGTTCATGTGACCGAGGTGATCGATCTGGTCCTCGGTGACGGTGCTGGTGTGGGTCGTGGTGAGTCCGCTCATGTGAGTCAAGAGTCTGGAACGCGCCGCGCTCGTTCAGCGATTCCGGGCCGCCTGTCACGTCGGTCCACCGCACGGGCGTGGGGCACTACGTTCGAGACGATGACTGACCGCAACGATCCGCATCTGGCGCCGTATCTCGACACCGTCGAGCGAGTCGTCGCGCTCGCCCTTGCCGCCGACGATCTCGAGCGCACCGTGCCGACCTGCCCGGACTGGACCGCGCACGACGTGCTCGCGCACCTCGCCGGGCTGGCGGAGGACTGGGTCGACGGTCGACTCGAACCGTACGGCAGCGACGAGTGGGCCCAGGCCCAAGTCGAGCGGCTTCGCGGGTGTCCGGTCGAAGAGATCGTCGAGCGACTGCGCGTGGCGGCGTCCCAGTTCGGTGGCCTGGAGTCGCCGTTGGGGCTGACACCGGCGCGGTGGGGGTTCAGCGACGCCGTGACCCACGAGGCCGATCTGCGACCGCTGCTCGCTCCCGGCACCCGCGTCCCCGACGACGCGGTCGCACTCGCGACCGCGGGCGCCGTATCGCGCTGGCGGCACCACGTGTCCAGCGCCGGGCTCGGTCCCATGGTCGTCGAGGCGACGGGGTTGCGCAGCTGGAACGTCGGCGAACCCGGCGTCGGCGACCTGCATGTGACCGCCGAGCCCTACGAACTCTTCCGCGGCCTGTTCGGTCGGCGGACTCGACGCCAGTTCGAGGCATGGGAGTGGTCGGGTGATCCGAGCGAGGTACTCGACCTCGGCCTGCCGGTCCCGTTCGATTGGGCCGACGCCGACGTCATCGACTGAGGCCGCTGCGGCCGCGAGCACTCCGTTGGCGGGTCGGGCGTGGGCGGGGCGCGTCGACCGGGGTGGGTGGGCACCCCCAGCCGGACGCGCCACCGCCCGTGCCGTGCGCCACCCCGAAGGACGTCGCACGGCGAGCGTGTGGCTCAGTCCGTCATGTTGACGTACAGGCCACTGCGGATGAGGTCCGCCGTCGGGTCCGACATCGCGCCGGCCCAGAACGTCTGCCACTCCGCATCGGAGTTGGCCGCGTCGGCGAAGGCCCCGTAGGCGTCCATGTCGGCGAAGGTCGTGGCGACCATCATCGACATCGGGTGCAAGCCGACGATCGACTGCAACGGTCGGGCCAATCCGCCCATCCGTTCGGTGATCGGCATCGACTCGAGCACCTTGCCGACGAACGCCTCCATCTTCCCGTGGATCGCTCGCCACTGGGTGGCGAGGATGACCCCCATCGGTCGATCACCGGCCGGCTGGAAGGCCGGGTCGAGATCGTGCAGCAGCGACGACTCCACCTGGCGCGCGGCGCCGCTGGCCGAGGCCGCAGCGAAGAACTCCTGCCAGCCGGTGTCGCCCTGGACCTTCTGCATGCTGGTGGCGTAGTCGGCGTAGTTGGCGAAGTTCATGGTCATGGCCAACGACCCGACGTCGGCGCCGGCGAGTGGCTGCATGGCAACCGCCCGTACCCCCAGTCCCCTGAGACGTTCGAGCGCCTCGATGTGGATCTCGAGATGCTTGCCCGCATGACCGGGCGCAGTCTCGTAACGCGTGAGTGCAACGACTCCCATTGGTGTTCCCCATTCTGTTGATCCCCCGCTTGCGACAGTACTCCTGCCTGCAACCCCGCTGACCTGGGACAACGCGCGGCGCGAGCGCACCCACTCAACGCGCGAATCGGGGTCAGCCGACCTCGAGGAACCCGCAGTCCTGCGCCAGTTCCGTGGCGACGATGTTGTTGTCCTGCACGTACCAGCCGCCGGGGCCATCGACGAAGCCGATGTAGAAGTCGGCCGACCCCTCCGGCGTCGCCACGAGCCAGCGCCAACCGTTCACGTCGCCGCCACCATCGATGAACGTCGGGTCGTATTCGGCTCCGCACTCGAGCAGCAGCTGGTCGAGGATCTCACCAGCCGCAGTGGCGGGCGACCACTCCGGTGCATCGGTCTCGGCGGACTCGGCGGACTCGGCGGGTGCTGTCCCCGGCATCGCGCCCGGCGCATCCGGAGGTTCGAGCACCCCGACGACTCCTTGCACGACCGTGAAGCCGACGCCGCCGGCATCGGCGTTGGTCGACCAGGTCGACGGCTCCGAATCCCACACCGTGTACGTGCCGGCGGGAACGACCGCCCAGGGCGTCGCGGTCCAGTACGCGTTCGCCACTCCGCCCTGGCCCTCGGTGCCGACGGTCTGCCACGGCCCGTAGAAGGATCCGTCGCTGCTGGTCAGCCCGACCTGTCCGGGAGGCGTCTCGGGCCCGTAGTGGTAGTTCTGCACCGAGGTGATGAGCGTCGGCGCGTCGACCGTGAACGATGCGGCGGAACCGGCTCCCGGCGTGACGCCCATGATGTTGCCGACGTTCACGAGGTCGACCGCGAGGTCGCCATCGACCTCAGTCCCGGCCGGCTCCGGCGTCGGCGCCGGCTGATCGGCGGGCGGATCGACGACCGTGGCCGGATACCCGCCGATCGGCACCGTGATCAACTCACCGGTCTCGGTGTCGACCACGACGAAGCCGCCCTCGACCTCGACCGTCGCGATCACCACGACGATCGTCGTCGAGTCGAAGCCCGGCCACGGCTCACCGACGTAGGTCGGTGCGGTCGTCAACGGTTCGGGCGGGGCCAACGGGTTGCCGCACGAACACTTCGCTCGCGGGACACCGAATTCGTCGACGAACACGGAGTGGCCCGCTTGCAGCACCGACTGGTGAGGAGCCGCCCTGCCGTCGACGAAGCCGTGGTTCGTCACCCGCGTGTCTCGCGTGAGCGTCACCGGTGTCAGCCCTGCGACGAACTCGGGGATCTCCGACGGCTCGATCCCCTGCACCTCGGCCCACGCGGCCGCCTTGTCCGGGTTGGCCATCAAGAAGTCGGTCAGCTGCATCGCATCACACGCGGCGATGTCACGCGTGCCGCCGTACAACCCCGGTTCGTTGCCGGCAACCGGGGCAAGCGCAACCTGGTCCTTGGTCAGCGGAGCGCTGGTGGTGGGGACCGGCAGCGACGGGAGTTTCACCGTCGGCGAGGTGTCGGCCTTGGTCGAGACCGACGTCGAGAACGCGTGCTCCATCGGCACGGCCACGGGCTCGAGCAGCACCTCACCAGCCCCGATCGTGGAGCCGTCGAGGCCGCCCGCATCGCTGGTCGGCACGCTCGATGTCGCGGCGGTGTCGGACGGCGCCGCTACCTCGTCGCCACCGCTGACGACCACGAACATCACGGCCGCGAGGCCGCCGAGGACGATGAACGCAGCGACCAGGATGATCGCCAGCGTCGCACCGGAGGGGCCACGAGATGACGGCGTCGAGGCGGCACCGTCGGGGGACTGCGATACACCGCTCATACTTCGCTTCTATGCCCCGATGACGCCCCGAGAAAGGGCCCAAGGTCCACCCCGAGAGGGTCAGCGGTCACACCGATCGGCCGCGGCGCGGCCTACTCGGGCGGGCGGTGCTGGAACGCTCGCACGGCTGCGTTGATGGTCGGGAAGACGACCGCTGGACCGTCCGGCCGGAGGAGTCCGGCGCGACCGAGTCGTCGCAGCACCGGGTCATTGGCGCGCGCGATGCCGATGACCCGACCGGCCTTCCCATGCTCGTCGAGCAGCTCGGCAAGCATGTCCACCGCGGTCGTGTCCGCCTCACCCACGCCTTCGAAGTCGAGCACGAGCCACTCCTCCTCTCCCGGGTTCTCCTCGACCAGCAACTCGAGGCGCTCCCGGTATCGGTTCGCATTGGCGAAGAAGAGCGGGGCGTCGAATCGGTAGACCAACAAACCCGGCAGCGTCCGTGCTCCCGCGTGGGCATCTGCATCGACCCACCCGTCGAGGTCCTGACCGGCACCGAGAATCGCATCGTGGGGGGTGGCGATTCGGCCGAGTGCCATCAGGAGCGACAGGCCGACGGCGACGACCACACCGATCAACACGTCGAAGACCATCACCGCCAGCGCTGATGTCGCGGCGAGCGCGAATTCGGCACGGCTCACCGACCAGAGTTCGCGAAACCCCGGTACGTCGATGATCGCGATCGCCGCGGCGATGATGACCGCCGCCAACGCGGCTTGCGGGATCTCGGCGAGCACCGGCGAGAGGAACAGCAGGGTGGCGATGACCACCGCCGCCGCGACGATGCCGACGAGCTGGGACTTCGAGCCGAGCGACGCGGGGACCGCGGTCCGACTGGCACTCGACGAGATGGGAAAGCCCTGCGAGACACCGGCACACAGGTTGGTGACCCCGAGCGCGGCCAACTCCTGGTTGGGGTCGATGCGGTAGCCCATCCGCGATCCGATCGCTCGCCCGGTGAGCACGTTGTCGCTGTAGCCGACGAGCGCGATCCCGCCCGCCACCGGCAACAGCTCGAGCAGGTCGGATCGACCGACGTCTGGCACGCCGAACGACGGCAGCCCCGACGGCACGTCACCCACGAGCAGGAGGCCGTCCGTGTCGAGCGCGAGTGCGGCCGCCACCGCCGTCGCAAGGACGACGCCGATGAGCGCCCCCGGAACGGCGGGCGCTCGCCACCGCAGCACCAGGATGAGGGTCAACGTGGCGACGCCGACGAGGATCGTGAGCCCGTCGATCTCGTCGAGGTTGGCGAGGAGTTCGCCGGTCCGGGTGAAGAAGTCGTCGGCCTCGATCGGCACGCCGGAGAACTTGGCGTACTGACTGGACAGCAGGGTGAGGCCGACGCCGGTGATGTAGCCGACGAGCACCGGCTTCGACAGCACGTTCGCGATGAAGCCGAGCCGGGCGACCGCGGCGAGCAGGCAGATCGCTCCGACGATCAACGCGAGTGCCGCCATCAACGCGAAGTACCGCTCGGGATCGCCTGCGGCAATCGCGCCGACCCCCGTCGCCGCCAGGATCGCCGTCCCCGGCTCCGGCCCGACCCCGAGGTGCCGAGATGACCCGACCAGGGCGTACGCGATCAAGGCGAGCAGCGCGGCGTAGAAGCCCGTCACCGGTGGCATGCCGGCGAGTTCGGCGTAGGCCATTCCCTGCGGCACGAGCATGGCGCCGACCGTGAGCCCGGCCAGCAGGTCGACCGAGAGCCAGCCGCGCTCGTAGTGGCGGAGCCGTTCGAGGCCGGGAAGTCGTTGGACGATCGGCGTCGCCCAACTCGACAGGTGCGAGGTCACGGTGCGCCGACCCTACGCGATCGGGCCCCGAGTGCGATCGCTCAACTGACAGCGTGAGTGTCATGAGTCATCGTCCGGGGTAGGTTTCGTCACCGAACCGTCATACCCTCGTACCGGCCAACTCAGTTGTCTGCGGCCACGCGCCGCACACGAGCAGCAGGAGCCGCTGGATCAGCCCGGCTCCGCAGCGTCATGATCGACTCGTCCTCACACCCCCCCACGGCTTCCGGCCGCCCCCACCACCGAGCGGCGCGTCGTGCGGCTGTCGTCGCGGGCCTCCTCGTGCTGGTCGTCGGCACGCCGTTGGTGGCCCGGGCGCTGGCGGACGACGACGGGCCGAGCGTCCCGACCGGCGCCACCGCCGCTCCCGCCCTCGACGCCCGAGACGCTGCACCGATCTCCACCCCGCCCGCGGCGCCGACACCGGCCACCGTCGAGGAGACGCCCGCCGACCAGCCGGTCGACGTCCCCGAGACGACCGAGCCCGCCGATCCGGTCACGACCGAGCCCGCCGATCCGCCACTCGACGTCCATGCGTTCCTCACCGAGCCGTACACGTGGGACGAGCGGAGCCTGCGCGTCGCGGCACTCCAGCAGGTGCTGCACATCGACGTGGACGGGTGGTACGACGCCGACACACGTCTCGCCCACCTCGAGTCGCTGGCGTTCGTCGGCCTCGGTGCGGAGGGTGTTCCCGACGTGGCGCCGCCGGGTCCCGCCGCCGAGGAGTGGGCGGCGCTTCGCGACTGCGAGTCGGGCGGTGACTACTCGATCGTGAGCAGCAGCGGCCGCTACCGCGGCGCCTACCAGTTCGCCCGATCGACGTGGGACAGCGTCGCCGAACGCAACAACCCGTTGCTCGTCGGCGTCGATCCAGCGGATGCCTCCGCGGCGGAACAGGACGCCATGGCCCTCGCGCTCTACCGAGAAGCAGGCGCGGGCCCCTGGCCCGTGTGCGGCCGCCATCTGTCCTGACTCCTCGCCGCCGCGCACCGACGTGTGACCGACGACGGCTCGCGATCGGAATACTCCACGCCGATCGAGCGCTCACATGGTCATGGCCCGATACGTCGTTCATGTCCGCAGCCCGATGCCGCCCGCCGAGGCGTTCGCCTACATGGCCGATCTCGTCAACTTCGCCGAGTGGGATGTCGGCGTCGACCGGGTGGAGCAGGTCGAGGGTGACGGCCCGGGCCCCGGCGCGGCATTCGACGTCGCCGTCAACCTGCCCGTCGGCACGATGACGCTGCGCTACGACACCGTCGCATACGACGCGAAGGCCACCACGATGACGGCCTTCGCCGAGAACTTCCTGCTGACGTCGGAGGACACGATCACCGTCGTTCCCGACGGTGACGGCTCGATCGTCACCTACGACGCGGTGCTGAAGATGAAGGGGCTGCTCGGCCTGTCCGACCCGTTGCTCGGGCTGACGTTCAACCAGATCGGCGACCGCGCCACGGCGGGGTTGATCGAGGCACTCGCCGGCGAACGCATCGACGCGCCCACTGCGTCCGCGGCATGAACGGTCGCGACATCGCCGACGCGCTGATCGAGGCGCCGATCGTCACGAGCTTCACCCGCTTCGGCTACGAGGCGCGCAGCCGACTGGGTGGCTGGACGTCGCTCGACGACTACGACCTCACCGATCGGGTCATCGTCATCACCGGGGCCACGTCGGGGCTCGGGTATGCCGCCGCCGAGCAACTCGCCCGGTGCGGGGCGACGCTGGTCCTCGTCGGCCGGACCGACGAGCGCAACGAGCGGACGGTCGCCGCGCTGACGGCGGCCACGGGCAACGAGTCGATCACGCAGGTGGCCGCCGACATGGGCGACCTCGACCAGGTCCGGGTCCTCGCCGACCGGGTGCTCAGCGAGCACGACCGGCTCGACGTCCTGATCCACAACGCGGGGGTCCTCGACCCGGAGCGCCACGTGTCTCCCGACGGCACCGAGGCCACCGTCGCGAGCCAGGTCGTCGGCCCGTTCCTGCTCACGAGCCTGCTGCTCGACCGGCTCGCCGAGTCCGCGCCGGCGCGCGTGCTCACGATGTCGTCGGGCGGGATGTACGCCACCGGGCTGACCGTGTCCGAGCTCGAGATGACCCCCGATCGCTACAACGGCACCGAGCAGTACGCGCGGGCCAAGCGTGCCCAGGTGACCCTCAACGAGATGTGGGCCGAGCGCTTCGGCGACCGCGGCATCACCTTCCATGCACTGCACCCCGGGTGGGCCGACACCCCCGGCGTCGACGAGGGGCTGCCGACGTTCGCCAAGGTGATGGGGCCGTTCCTGCGGACGCCGGCGCAGGGCGCCGACACGCTCGTCTGGCTCGCCGCCGACGAGGCACCACTCGAGTCGAGCGGTGGCTTCTGGCTCGATCGCGCCGCCCGCCCGATCCACAAGCTGCCGACCACGAAGCGGACCGACACCGCCGAACGGCGCGAGCAGTTGTGGAGCCGGGTCGCCGAGCTCGCCGGCCTGGATCCAGTGGTACATTAGTGACATGAGTGGGAATTCAACGATCGTGGTGGGAGACAAGGGTCGCGTCGTCCTCCCGGCCGACGTCCGAGCGCGCCACGGGCTCGAGGCCGGCACCCCGCTGATCGTGATCGAGTCGCAGAGCGGCATCGCGTTGCTGACTCGTGAGCAGCTCCGCGCCCGGGTGCGCGCCGAGCTGTCGGACCTCGACCTGGTCGGCGAGTTGGTCGCCGAGCGGCGGCGCGCCGCCGAACAGGACGACGTCGCGTGACGGTGCTCGACTCCTCCGCGCTGCTCGCGTATCTGCAGGGCGAGGACGGAGCCGACGAAGTCGAAGCGGCGCTCGTTGCGGGTGCGGTGTGTGGCGCAGCGAACTGGTCCGAGGTGGCACAGAAGGTTCGCAGCGCGGGGCGCGACTGGGGGCTGGTCTCCGCCCTCCTCGACAGCTACGACATCGACGTGCTGCCGGTCGTTCGCGAGGACGCGGAACGCGCGGCAACGCTGTGGCAGCGCGGCACCGGGCTCTCGCTTGCCGACCGCCTGTGTCTGGCTGTCGCCGGCCGACTCGACGACGACGTGCTGACCGCCGACCAGGCGTGGGGCAGCACCGGTCGCATTCACCAGATCCGCTGAAGCGGTCAGGCGTCGAGCACGGAGCTGACGAGCGCTCGGGCCTCGTCCTGCAGCTCGGCGAGGTGGTCTGGCCCGCGGAAGCTCTCGGCGTAGATCTTGTAGACGTCCTCGGTACCCGACGGTCGCGCGGCGAACCACGCCGACTCGGTGGTCACCTTCAGGCCGCCGATCGACGCTCCGTTGCCCGGTGCCTCGGTCAGCACCGCGGTGATCGGCTCCCCGGCCAACTCGCCCGCGGGAACCTGGTCGGGCGACATCGAGGCGAGCACCGCCTTCTGCTCGCGCGTCGCGGGTGCGTCGATGCGCTCGTAGGTCGGGTCACCGTGTTCGGCGGTGAGCTCGCGGTAGCGCTCGCTCGGGCTCGACCCGGTCACCGCCAGGATCTCCGATGCGAGAAGCGCGAGCAGGATGCCGTCCTTGTCGGTGGTCCAGACCGTCCCGTCGTGGCGGAGGAACGACGCGCCGGCGGACTCCTCGCCGCCGAACCCGATCGATCCGTCGAGCAGGCCGGGGACGAACCACTTGAAGCCCGACCGGCACCTCGACCAGCGTCCGGCCGAGGCCGTCGGCGACGCGGTCGATCATCGACGACGACACGAGCGTCTTGCCGATCGCCGCGGTCCCGGGCCAGTCGTCGCGGTGAGCGAAGAGGTAGTCGATCGCGACGGCGAGGAAGTGGTTGGGGTTCATCAGCCCCCCGTCGGGGGTGACGATGCCGTGCCGATCGGCGTCGGCGTCGTTGCCGGTCGCGATCTGGTACTGGTCGCGGACGTCGATCAGGGAGGCCATCGCGTGGGGCGACGAGCAGTCCATGCGGATCGAGCCGTCCCAGTCGAGTGTCATGAATCGCCAGGTCGGGTCGACGAGCGGGTTGACGACGGTGAGGTCGAGGTCGTGGACCTCTGCGATCGCGCGCCCAGTAGTCGACGCTGGCACCGCCGAGGGGGTCGGCGCCGATGCGGACGCCGGCGTCGCGGACGGCGTCGAGGTCGAGGACCGACGGCAGGTCGTCGACGTAGGTGCCGCAGTAGTCGTACGTGTGGGTGGAGTCGGCGGCTCGGGCGCGGGCGAGCGAGATTCGTTGCACGCCGCTCTTTCCGGGGCGGTTGCCGGCGGCGAGGAGTTCGTTGGCCCGGGCGGCGATCCAGCCGGTGGCGTCGGTGTCGGCCGGGCCGCCGTGGGGCGGGTTGTACTTGAAGCCGCCGTCCTTGGGCGGGTTGTGCGACGGCGTGACGACGATGCCGTCGGCGAGGGCGGTGGTGCCGCCGGCGCCGGTCGTGCGGTCGCGGTTGTGGCGCAGGATCGCGTGCGAGATCGCGGGCGTCGGGGTGTAGCGGTCGTCGGCGTCGATCAGCACGGTCACGTCGTTGGCCGCGAGGACCTCGAGCGCGGTCGCCCACGCCGGCTCGGAGAGTGCGTGAGTGTCACGGCCGAGGAACAGCGGACCGTCGATCCGATTGCGCCGATCGGTACTCGCAGATCGCCTGTGTGGTCGCGGCGATGTGGGCCTCGTTGAACGATCCCGCCAGGCTCGACCCGCGGTGTCCCGAGGTACCGAACGCCACCCGCTGGGCGACGTCGTCGAGGTCGGGTTCGAGCGTGTAGTAGGCCGAGACGAGGTGGGCGACGTCGACCAGGTCGTCGGGTCGCGCGAGCGTGCCGGCGCGTTCGTGCAGCATCGGATCAGTCTCGCATGGACGTCGGGCTGACACCCGCAGCACTACGGTCGGCGCATGGCAGAACAGTTGCCCGAGATGCCCGACGACTTCGATCGCGTGCTGGCGGTGGTGGCCCACCCCGACGACCTGGAGTACGGCGCATCGGGCGCGATCGCCGTGTGGACCGCTGCGGGCAAGACGGTGTCGTACCTCCTCGTCAGTCGCGGTGAAGCGGGCATCGACGGGCTGGATCCGTCGGTCTGCGGGCCGTTGCGCGAGGCGGAACAGATCGCCGCGGCCGAGTGCGTCGGTGTCGAGGTCGTCGAGTTCCTCGATCATCAGGACGGCGTGATCGAGCACACGGTCGAGTTGCGTCGAGACATCGCCGGCGCGATCCGTCGACACCGGCCCGACGTCGTGGTGATCATCAACCACGAGGACACGTGGTTCGGCCAGGCCTGGAACTCGGCGGACCACCGCAACACCGGTCGGGCCGTGCTCGATGCCGTCGGCGACGCGGGCAATCGGTGGATCTTCCCCGAGCAGATCACCGACGGTCTCGAAGCGTGGGGCGGGGTACGGATGGTTGCGGTGTCGGGATCGTCGACACCGACGCACGCCGTCGCGATCGAGGACGGGCTCGAACCGGCGATCGCGTCGCTCGAGGCACATACGGCGTACCTCGACGCGCTCAGCGGCGACATGGCCGATGCCCGAGCCTTCCTCACCGGGGTGGCGGAGTCGGCCGGCGAACGCCTCGGGGGCCGCCCGGCTGCACTGTTCCGCGTCTTCGGCGCCTGACGGTCGGGGGCGCGGCGGTCAGCCGGCGGGTCGGAGCAGGGCGAGTTGCTGTGTCGGGGCGAGGCCGATCGTCGGTGGGCGCATGGGGTGGGCGCCACCGTCGGGGTCGATCAAGATGAAGTGTCCGCCCCCGAGGGGCTCGATACTCCAGTGCTGCTCGTGCAACCAGTGATGGTGATGCCAGCACACCAACGGCACGTTGTCGGGCTCGGTCTCACCACCGTCGAGCCAGTGCAGGGCGTGGTGCGCATCACAACCTGATGCGGGGATGGTGCAGCCGGCGAAACGACAGCCGTGGTCGCGTATGGCGAGCACGTCGAACAACGAGTCGGACACGACCCGCTGGCCCCGTCCGTAGTCGACGATCGTCGACTGCGGCCCGGTCACCAACCGGTGGACCGACGCGTCACACGCCATGCGCCGGATCGTCTCCGCAGGCACGACGGTGCGGTCGAGGTCGGTCTCGACCGTGCCGCCGCCGGTGGCTGCGACGAGTTCGTCGTAGTCGATCGTCGCAACCACTTTCGGCTTACGCCGTTTGCGACCGGGGACGGGCTCGGTGATCTCCAAGACGATCCGGGCCATGGTGACCACCCCGTCCGCACGACGTTGCGCCGCCGTGCGGGTATCGCCCTCGCAGGGCTGCGACACGGCCCGCACGGCCTCGCGGACCAACGCGAAACCCTCCGGGTCCAGCGTGCCGTCGATCCGGCCCATCCCGTCGAGCATCGCGGACAGGTGCAACGACCGCGAGTCGTACCGCTCTCGGGCGGTCTTGTCGGTTTGGTCTGAGTCGGCGTGGAGGCGCCAGGTGTCGAGCACGAACTTGAAGTCCTTGTGCGACAACGTCGTTGCCCAGCGACACAGCATCTCCTCGTCACGCGCGAACACGTCCGCGACTTCGGGGCTCCATGCGTCGGCGAGGAGGCGGAGTGCGGACTCGGCGAGATCACCCGCACCGAACGCCTCGCGCACGATCGGCATGTGACGGATCCGATCCGCCAGGTGCAATGTCACCCTGCACTGCCCCACACCTTCACGGGTCGTGGTGGCCAGCCAATCGGTCGGCGACCGGAACCCCAGCGAGTAGAAGGCGCCGGCATCGACCGCGGTGCCGACCTCGTCCAATTGGACGGCACGCGCCTGACGAACCAGACGCGTCGAGGCCGCCACATCAGGCGTGGGCGCGTGATAGCGAGACAACTCCGCCACCCCCTCGACCCACACCCCTCGGTCCATGTCACCATCTTCGCAGAGGGGTACCTCAGAGTTCTCGCCGCCCACCAACGTGATGTTGATCCGGGATCAACATCACGTTGGGGAGGCAGGCACCCGATTCAGGGCGAGCGCCGGAAGATCCGTTCGGGCGAATCCGGGTCAGGCGGACGTGCGTGCGATGCCGATGTCGTCGCGAAGGTCCTTCGACCGCACGACCTCTTTGCCGAACGGGAACAGGGCCAGCGGCACGAACTTGAATGACTGGATGCCGAACGGGATGCCGATGATCGTGATGCACAGCGCCACGCCGGAGACGGCGTAGCTGATCGCCAGGAACACACCCGGGATGAACCACAAGATGTTGCCGACCGTGCCGCCGCGACGAGCCGTCGGCGACGGCACCGCTTCGCGCCCGAACGGCCAGAGCGCGAAGTTGGCGCATCTTGAAACACTGTCGCCGAAGGGCAGCAGCACGATCGTGATCGACAGCAACACGCCGATGAACGCCCACACGAGCGCCATCCAGATCCCGTTGAGGATCAGCCACAAGATATTGCCGATGGTTCTCATCGGGTTGCACTGTGCCCGGTGCGGTGGTCCGACTCGCAATTTCGGTGGCGGATCGAGGGCCGGGCCGACCAGGACGAGCCGGTGTGACGCAGCACGCAGGTCTCGTCCCCGCCTCAGCACGGCGGGTGATGGATCGCCATGCGCGTGACGGGGTCGAAGAAGTGCAGCCGGTCCCGCGGAATTGCCAGATCGAGCACCGTGCCCGGACGGGGTGGATGACCCGGTGTCAGGAACTCGATCGGAACGCCATCGGCGTCGCCGTACACCATCGTCTGATACCCGATCCCCTCCGTCGTGCGGACCACGACTTCGAGGCTCTCCGTCGTCGGAGCGCCCACGATCAGATCCTCCGGGCGAACACCGACGACGATCTCGCGACCGTGGTACTCGTCGATCGACGACGTCGCCACGGCGACGCGATGCCCGCGCACCGACACGGACCGGTCGGCGCCACTTGCGTCGACACGGCCGATCATGAGGTTCATCGGCGGCTCCCCGAAGAACTTGGCAACCTCCGCCGTTGCGGGACGGTCGTACACGTCCGCCGGTGTGGCGTACTGCTCGAGTCGACCGTCGATGAGCACGGCGATGCGATCACACATCGACATCGCGTCGCGCTGGTCGGCGGTCGCCATGAGCGACGTCAGGCCACGATCGTGATGCGTCGCGACGATCTCGGCGCGCAACCGGGCCCGCACCTGATCCTCGAGGTTGGCCAACGGCTCGTCGAGCATCAGCGCCACCGGCGCACCGATCACCGCCCGCGCCAGTTGGACCCGCCGCCGCTGACCTTCCGACAACGTCGCCGGGCGACGGTCGAGCACCGATTCCAGGCCCAGTCGCGAGGCCTCGCGTTGCAGTCGCCGATCGATGTCGGCGAACGTCTCGTACTCCTCACGGACCTCGAGCGGAAAGCAGATGTTGCGACCCGCCGAGAGATGGTCGAGCAGCTGGTTCTGCTGCGTCACCAACCCGAAGTGGCGATCCCGAGACGCGAGTTCCGTGATGTCGCGTGACCCCAAGAGCACACGGCCCGACGTCGGCGACTCCAGCCCGCACAGGATCCGCAGCACGGTCGTCTTCCCGCAGCCGGACGGCCCGACCAGCCCGACGAACTCGCCCGCGCGGACCGCGAGATCGAGGTGGTCGACCGCGGCCGGCGCGTCCGGCCACACCTTCGTCACATCATCGAGAACGATGCCCTGCACGCCTCGCGACGGTAGTGATCACGCCGCCGCCTGGCCAGGCGTGCTCACCAAGTTGACCGGCCGGGGTCGCCGGGCGCTTCCTGTGACGCGGTGACCGGTCGGTCGAGTGCGAGGTCGGGTGACACGTACGGGCCGGCGTCGCACGGGTCGGGGCGGCGTGATGACGTGAATGGCGACTCACGCGCCGCTCGACGGCAATTCGTCGTCTTGTCGCCGGGAGTGAACCGGTGCGAGGGTGACGGGGATGCCGGTACTCGGGAGGCGTGAAGAGCGATGGCTCGCCGGACTCGTTCGGCGTCGCTCGGTACTCGGCGCGTTGCTGTCTGCCGTCGTGCTCTGGGGCTGTACGTCGGACCCGTCCGACGCCGAGGTCATCGAAGCGGACCCGACCGTCGAGCCCTCCACGTCGACTGGATCGTCGTCGGTTGCGGTGAACGGTGACAGCTGGCGCAGCACCGAGATCGTCGACGGCGACACGTTGTACGTGTCGGGTCCGGCGGGGCAGCTGGAGGTGCGGATCATCGGCGTGAACACCCCCGAGTCGGGTGAGTGCTTCTCCGAGGAGGCGACCGATGCCCTCGCCGAGCTGGTGGTCGGGAACGATCTGGTGCTCGTCGCCGATCGGTCCGACGTCGACCAGTTCGGGCGAGCGCTGCGCTACGTCGAGACCATCGATGGTGTCGACGTCGGCGCCGAGCTGGTCGCCGACGGTTTCGCGATCGCCCGGCGCTATCCGCCCGACGACGCCCGCGCCGATCGCTACGCCGACCTGCAACGCGACGCGCAAGCGGCGGGCCGCGGTCTCTGGGCGCCCGACGCGTGCGGGGCCAGCGACGTCGACGGCGTCGAGATCGTCATCGACGTCAACGCCGACGCGCCGGGCGACGACGGCGAGAACCTGAACGGCGAGTGGGTGAGATTCACGAACGCCGGAAGCGAGGCGATCGATCTCGACGGCTGGGAGGTCGCCGACGAGTCGGCGTCGCATCGCTACACGTTCGGCAGCCTGCGCCTGGAGTCCGGCGCGGAGGTGACCCTGTTCAGTGGCTGCGGCCCCGACGACGAGTCCGCCCGCTACTGGTGCGTCTCGGGGAGCGCGGTGTGGAACAACAGCGGCGACACCGTGTTCCTCCGCGATCGGAACGGCAACATCGTCGCCTCGCTCTCGTACGGCGAGCTCGGGCTGAGCACAGGCGAGGCCGGGTTCGCCGCTCAGACCGATCAATCGCCGTGGACTTCGGCCAACGCCGTCTCGAGTTCGTCGGCGAGCGGTGCGGTGAAACCGCCGGCCCCGCGCCAGTGCACGTGGCCTGACCCGTCCACGAGGAGGAGTGTGATCGTCGACCGGTCGTCGATGCCGAGCGGCCGGGTCACCCGGTTGACGTCGCCGTAGACGGTGAGGGTGCGCTGGAGGATCACCGGCTCACGGATGGCCGCAGCCATTCCGCCATCGATGAAGTTGCGGACCGGCGCCCAGATGCGTCCGATCGTCGGAAGCTCGTAGAAGCGCAGACCGGGATCAACGGCCGCGTGTTCCTCGAACCAAGGGACCCACGAGTCGACCAGGCTCTGGTGTTGGCGTTGAAAGGCGATGGCGACGACGTTGCGGTCGCCGACGAACCCGTCCGGCAAGTCGACATCGAGACCCTCGAGATTCCGGGCACGAATCTGCGGAAAGACGCCGGTGCTCACCATCACGCCAGAGTACGAGCGGAACCCCCACGGCCGCTCGCCGGCGGCCGTCTGCTCGGTCGGGAGGTCGGGGATCGGCGGGCGACCAGCGGTACCCGCTGTCGATCGTGTCAAACGGGTCCCGGGTCAGGGCTGCGACGACGCACCCTCTGCTAAGCAACAGCGGCCGCAGCGAACTGGGTGAACAGGTCCGCTGGCAGGCGGTGTTCCAATCGCCACGTGATGGCGATCGGCCGCTCGCCTTCGTGGCTGACGTACGTGGCTGGCCCGAGACACCAGAGTGAGCGCTCGTCTGCGCGAAGCCGTGCGAACAGCACGACCTGCGAACCCAGGGCGACGTGGTTGAGGTAGCGCTTGCCGGTCGGGCTGGCGAGCGACGTCGCTGACTGGGATTCCCAATGGATGAGGTCGCGGCTGATTGCGTAGTCGCGGTAGCGGGTCGTCGGGGAGAAGTCTCCGCTCGACTTGTCGAGCGTGAACGCGAGCAGGTCGACGTTCGAATCGGCGAGCCACTTGACGCCGCTGTCCCAGCGCGGCGGGATCAAGCCAGCGCCGTCCGCCGAACGCGGCCTGGATCTCCCGCCGCGTGTAGCGAGCGTGCACCTGCAAGGGCACGGGGCCTGCGGGATCGAGGGGAACGGTGGTGTGGGTGACATTGCGACGGAGCACGTCGACGAGTTCGACGAGTTCGGTGCAGACGTCCGCATGGCGCCTGAGCTCGCCCAGCGCCTCGCCGAGGGTTGCCGGCGCTTCCTGGTGGAACATCGAGGCGAGCAGCATCCTGGCGTAGCGCTGCTCTCGGGCAGGGCGTGCCATCAGATCCGGTTCGACGTCGTCGGACACCAGGTCGGCGTAGGACTGCAGGCGCTCGTCGTCGTCGACGTGGAGGAGCCGGCCGAGCGCGTTGGCGAACGTCTTGCTGTAGGGAGTGTCGGCGGCAGCGGGGAGGAAGCCGGCGGCTCGGCGGAGCTCTGACCACCCGCGCGATCCTGCGTAAACATCCGTCAGCTCAAGGCCGCTCTGGTCGAGGAACTCCGCGAGCGACACGTCGCCGATCGAGCGAAGCTCGGCGACTCGTTGAGGGAAGTTGCTCGGGATCGCCGACTTGATGCTGTCGAGCACGACCTTGCGCGCCACGCGGTCGAGTTCCATGTGGCAGCCGGCCGGGAGGAACGGGAAGTCTCGGTTGATCTGTCGCTCAAGGTCGGCGCGAGACCCTCCGAGCAGGGCTCGGTACCGGAGATCGAATCGGAATTCCTTGCGGTGCATCCCGACGAAGTCGAGCACGGTGCATACCGCCTTGCCGTCGGCCTTTCGGAGGCCGCGGCCGAGCTGTTGGAGGAAGAGCGTGGCGCTCTCGGTGGGGCGCAGCATCAGGATGGTGTCGACCGTCGGGACGTCGACGCCTTCGTTGAAGAGGTCGACGGTGAAGAGGATGGCGAGGCGACCATTGCGGAGGTCGCGCAGGGCTCGGTCACGTTCGTCGTCGGCTGTCTCGCCCCAGACGGCGGCTGCCGCGATGCCTCGCTTGTTGAATTCGTCGGCCATGAATCGGGCGTGGGCGACGCTGACGCAGAAGCCGAGTGCGCGCATGCTCGACGGGTCCCCGACGCGCTGGCGAAGCTGCTCGACGACTTGGCCAACCCACACGTGATCGGCCGTGTAGACGTTCGTGAGCGCGGCGACGTCGTATCCGGTGCCTCGACGGAACGGCACCTCCCGCAGGTCGAGACCGTCGTGGATCCCGTAGTAGGCGAACGGCACCAGGTACTGCTGGTCGATCGCGTCCCACACCCGTAGCTCGGCGGCGATACGTCCGTCGAAGAAGTCCTGCACGGCGAACCCGTCGGTGCGTTCTGGTGTCGCCGTGAGTCCGAGCAGCTCCCGCGGCTGCAGTCGTTCGAGGAGTGCCCGATAGGTCGGCGCGGCGGCGTGGTGGAACTCGTCGATGACGACGACGTCGAAGTGGCTCGGGTCGATGGCGTCGACGCCGGACGCCGTGAGGCTCTGGACGGATGCGAAGACGTGCTCGAAGTCACGGGGCCGCTCCGAGCCCACCCACAGCTCGCCGAACGATGCGTCGTGCAGCGCGTGGCGGAAGGTGAGCAGACTCTGTTCGAGGATCTCTCGGCGGTGGGCGACGAACAGCAGTCGCGCCCGTGGGAGCGTTCGGGTGAGGTTGCGGTAGTCGACGGCGGCCATGACCGTCTTGCCGGTGCCGGTCGCGGCGACCAACAGGTTTCGGTGATGGCCATGGGCGCGGGCGACGGCGATGCGCTCCAGCATCCGTTCCTGGAACGGGCGGAGTGTGAGGTCGGTCGGGGGAATGGCCGAGGTCGACCGGTTCTCGGGCTGGGCGGTGCGCTCCCGGAACTCGTTGGTCTCGAAGGGCTCGAAGTCGCCGCTCGACCAGTAGGTCTCGAAGACCGCTGCCATCTTGGCGATGACGTCGGGGTTCCGGGAGGACGAGAGGCGGACGTTCCACTCCAGACCCGGAACCATCGCGCTGTGGGTGAGGTTCGACGATCCGACGTAGGCCGTGGACTGCCCGCGGGCGCGATTGAAGATCCATGCCTTGGCGTGGAGGCGGGTGGTGGTCTGGTCGTACGAGACACGGACGTCGGCGCCGGCGTTGGTGAGCGCCTCGAGCGCTTCGACCTGGGTGCTGTTCGTATACGTGGTGGTGAGGAGACGAACTCGGCCGCCATTTTCGAGGTGGCGGCGAAGCGCCGTGAGCATCGGGTTGATGCCGGAGAGCCGGACGAAGGCGACCAGGACGTCGATCGTGTGCGCAGACGGGACCTCGGCGATCAGCTCGTGGAGTACACGAGGCTCGCCGGGTGCGTTGACGAGCAGCGTGCTGTCGCGCAGCGCGGTGAGGGGCCGGTCGATGGACTGGTACGACCCGTCGGGCAGCCGGGGCTCGACGGCGGACAGCAGTGTGGCGGGCGCCGCCAGGCGTAGGTCGTCGAGGGATTCAGGCGACCGGACGGCCAGCAAGTCGATGACGTCCTGCACGATGGCGAGACCCGTCGTGGCCCGCTCGTCGTCATCCAGTGAATCGAGCACGATGGACACTAGGCGTCCGACATGCTCTGCCAATCTCGACGATGCTTCGGCTGGGCGCAGCGGATCGAGCCGCGGGTGAAAGGCCGCTTCGAGGCGGTCGACAACCGACTGCAGCGCATCGGTGACGAGCTCGTCGTACAGCCCGACCAGCAGCTCGTCCCGTTCGCCCATCGTGCGATGTTGGCATGTCGGAGGTCGCGTCGCCCGTGCCACTATGGCTGTCGTGCCGAACGGATCCCGTGAGACGATCAAGAACCATGCGTCGTTCATCTGGTCGGTGGCCGATCTGCTGCGGGCGACTACAAGCAGTCCGAGTACGGCAAGGTGGTCCTGCCGCTGACGGTGCTGCGCCGGTTCGACTGTGTGCTGGCGCCGGTGAAGCAGGACATGCTCGCCACCTACGACCGCCTGAAGGCCAGGTCGAGAACTTCGGGCCGGTGCTCGATCAGCTCACCTCGGTCGACGGACTGTGGAACACGAGCCAGTTCGATCTGCCGAAGCTGCTCGACGACCCGGACCACATCGCCGACGACCCGCGCGCGTACATCGCCGGCTTCTCCCGGGTGGCGCGTCAGCGGACGTGTCCGATCGGCGAGCTGATCCATCCCGATGGCGAAACGCGACGCGCGAGTACAAGTCGACATCAGCCCACCCGCATCTCGGGTCTCGGAACGGCCCAGTGTTCGAAGGTCGACTGGAAGCCGGCGACCTTGAGGTCGCTGTTGACGATCGAGATGAACGACTGGCCTCCTGCGCTGTCGGTCTTCAGGCGGGTCATTGCGACGTAGGCGAGTCGCTTCGATCCGGTGTCGGCCCGGATCCCCATCACCAACACCCGCGTCTCCCAGCCCTTGAAGCTGTGCACCGTGCATCCCTTCACACCCGGTGCGTCCGGCCAGAAGCGCCGCTTGCGTCGGGTCTGGTCGCTCTTGTTCTCACTGAAGATGTGGTGCACGGCGTGGCCGGCGTCTTCGATCGCGTGGACCGCATCGATCCCGTCCCGATGGTTCTCGCACAGGAACACGACGTCGTTCGGTGAGAGCTCCGGATGCTCCGCCAAGAGTCGCACGACCTCGGCGCCGATCAGCCGACCGAGTTCGGTCGGGCGGTCGGTGTTCTGCCATCTTCGGCGCGTCGGATTCGACTGACCCGAGATCGCCGTCCGGTCGATCGGCACCTCACCGACGATGTGCTCACCGTTGAGATACCTCGACGCGAAGTGGTTCGCCATCGGCACCAGGTCACTCGGAAGCCGATACGAGCCGCGCAGCTCGGTCCACGCTCCCGAGAAGCCGGCACCGAGCATCTTCTCCTCGTCGGTCCACGCCCGCTTGTCATACACATCCTGCGTCGGGTCGGCGACGAGCAGCATCTCGCCGTCCTCGGTAACGACGTGATTGCGCAACAGGTTCCACCAGTCGAGTGTGAAGTCCTGCCCCTCGTCGACCAGCACCGCGTCGTACCGCCGCTCGAAGCCGAGCTCGAACGCCCGCTTGGCCTTCAGCACCATCGACTCGGACCAATGACAACCGGTCGGCTCAGTGATCACGAGTCCGGCCGCCTTGGCGTCGTCGACGACGCGACTGCAGAAGTTGTGAAAGTTGGTGCTCGTCACCAGCGTCGGATCAGCTCCCACCTCCTTGCACCGCGCCGTCGCCAGCGCCCGGAGGTAGTGCGCCAGCGTGATGTTGAACGACAGCACCAGCACCTGCTTGCCCTCGGCTGCGAGACGACCAGCGCGAGCGGCGAGGCCGAACGACTTGCCGCATCCCGCCGCACCCTTCACGCGCCGTCGCTTGGCATTGCTCGGGTTGCTCGCAATGTTCTTCGCGCCCTCACTCAGCGGGGGACGCAACATCAGCTCACTGACCACCTCCGACTCGACGAGATGGCGGCGCAGACGCTCCATCGACGCGGGCTTTGGCGGCACACACTTCGCACCGCGCACGATCGTTGGAAGCGACTGCAAGAGATCGTCGCCACCAACCACCGTGACATCCCGCTCAGCGGGCGTCACCTGGATGCGCTCGAGCAGCCGACACGCATGCTCGGTCGAGTATTGCGGCATCACCAGGATCGAACGAACCGCGTTCGTCGGCTTCGAGCCGTCCTCAGGCAGCGCGAAGAAGTGCTCGAAGATCGTCGACCGGTAACGGTGTGCCTGATACCGCGGCTTCTCGGTCGTGACGTGCCACACCCCGTCGCCGGTGACGTACTCGATGACGCCCGTGTCGGTCTGGCGGTAACCGCTGTACGACCAGTCCTTCACCTCGATCGCACACACGCCGAACGCGTCGTGGACCGCGACGAAATCGGGCGTGTCCTGGCCGAGACGAGGCTGGACATAGACAGTCCAGTCGTCATCGAGTTGTCGTGCGAGTTCATGGACGACTCGGAGTTCGCCGTCGTTGAGCGCCGGTTCAAGTCGATCGAGGAGATCGAGCGACGGACGGATGCTGGCCACCGGACCTCCTGCCATGGACGGTGCGTGAAATCATCGACCCGACAGGATCACGCCTTGAGCCGTTCGGAGAATTGTCGCCTACACCGACAGAGGTGCTATTCGAGCTCGCAGCCCCAGCCGTCGTTGTCGTTTCCATCCAGGCGGTATTCATCCGGTCCAACAACCCTCACTGGATGGTCTACGTAGATCGGCCCGTCACCAGACCCGGAGGCGCAATCAGCGTCGCTTCCGAGCGGTACGCACGGCTCGTAGCTCGGATGGCACTCAACGGCAGGCTCTGCAAACACCGGCTGCGGCGGGGGTGCTGGCGGTTGAACTGACGGAGGCGGCGTCGATGGGACCGTTTCGGGGGCTGGCACCGTGGTCGCCGTTGCGGCCGAAAATGCGATCCACTCGACGTGGAGCTGGTCCAGCGAGACGGGGTCAGCGAGTGCGAGTTCTTCGCACCAACCGCGCAGGCGTGCCTCGTCCTGACCGAGGTCCGACCAGACACCACGCCAGTACTCATCTCCGACGAACGCCCTCCCCATCGTTTGCTCGACGCAGCTCTGGATTCGATTCTGATCGCCCACTGCGGACGACTCCTGCGCGATCGAATCCATTGCGGCCTGGGCCGAAGGCTGCACAGGTTGCGACTGCTCGGCGTTCGATGCATCGGTGGCTTCAAGTTCGCACGCCGCGATTGCGAACCCTCCCACAGTCACTCCGACGAGGGCCAGACAGGTCCGCAGCGTTGCAGTCATTTCTTCTCCTCGGTCGAATCTGACTCAGACTTGACCCCGTGACCGTGCCCCGCCCGATCGAATGAACTCATTGACCTCGCTAACTTCTCGAGATGGTGAACGTGGGGATGCACGAAGCGAAGACGCAGCTGTCGAAGCTGATCGCGGAGGTCGAGGCCGGTGGCGACGTGGTGATCTCGCGACGCGGCCGACCCGTCGCCCGGCTGGTGCGCTACGTCGAGCCCGGAGCCGGTGATCGCGGTTTCGGGTCGATGGCGGACCGCTCCGCAGTGCGGGCGAGCTGGGCCGACGTCGAGGCCGGCGACGCCGAGGTCGCCACGCTGTTCGGCGCCGGCTGATCGCCGGGCGCCTCCTCGACACGCACGCATTCGTCTGGTGGGCGACGGGCTCGAGTGAGCTGTCGCCTCGCGCCGTCGACGCGATTCACGAGGCGCAGCACGTCGACGTCAGCCTGATGACGCTGTGGCAGGGG
>CAVOHA010000009.1:0-167886 GCA_963695475.1 Ilumatobacteraceae bacterium | reverse complement strand
TTTAGGAATTTTAGCTCACTTTAGGAATTTTAGCTCACTTTAGACACTTGATCTATCTAAAAACAAACCCCTTCCAGGGTTAACCCAAAGCCGGGTTCCCAGGGCCCGGATTCTTTGCCGCCGATGGGATCGACGGGGAATGTTAATATGAGCATATCGCTGTTCCGGGAGGAAAAATTTCTTAGATGATCGCAAACTTATTAACAAAAGTATTTGGAAAGAAAAACGAACGGGAACTGAAAAAGACTCAGCCGGTGGTGGAAAAAATCAATGCCCTGGAACCCCTGGATACAGGCAATGAGCGACGAGGAGCTCAAGGCCCAGACCCATCGATTCAAAGACCGACTGAACTCCGGAGTATCCCTTGACGACCTTCTCCCGGAAGCCTTTGCGACGGTGCGGGAGGCTTCGGTGCGTACCCTGAAAATGCGCCATTTTGACGTTCAGCTCATCGGTGGAATGGTTCTTGCATCAGGGAAAGATCGCTGAAATGAAAACGGGCGAGGGCAAGACCCTGGCGGCGACGCTGCCCGCGTATCTGAATGCCCTGACAGGCAAGGGTGTCCACATCATTACCGTGAATGACTATCTGGCAAAACGAGATACCGAATGGATGGGGCATATTTATAAGTTTCTGGGGCTTTCCGTCGGTACGATCGTTCACGGACTGGACGACCCGAGCCCGCAAAGCGGCCTATGGATGCCGACATTACATACGGCACCAACAACGAGTTCGGTTTTGATTATCTCCGGGACAACATGAAGTTTTACAGTGACTCCCTCGTTCAACCTGAACTCCACTATGCCATTGTGGACGAAGTGGACAGTATTTTGATCGATGAAGCCCGGACGCCATTGATCATTTCCGGACCGGCTGAAAAGTCTACCACACTTTATTATCAGGTCAACGGTATAATACCGCGCCTGGTTCGCGGACACGTGATTTCACCATTGATGAAAAAGCACGAACCGCGGTGTGACCGAACAAGGGGTCGCCAAGGCCGAAAAAGTGCTATCTGTTAATAATCTGTATGACCCCAAATATATCGAACTGCTGCACCACATTAATCAGGCCCTCAAGGCGCATACACTCTTTAAGCGGGACGTTGATTATATCGTTAAAAACGGCGAAGTCATCATCGTCGACGAGTTTACCGGCCGTCTGATGCCGGGGCGTCGCTACAGCGAAGGGCTGCATCAGGCGCCCTGGAAGCAAAGGAAAATGTCAAAATTGAAAATGAGAATCAGACCCTGGCGACCATTACGTTTCAAAATTACTTTAGAATGTATCAAAAAGCTTGCCGGTATGACCGGGACAGCCGATACGGAAGCAGCCGAATTCAAGAAAGATTTATAATCTCGATGTACGTCATTCCCACCAACAAACCGATGATTCGAACGACATTCGCCGATGTGATCTACAAGACCAAAAGAGGAAAAATATGAAGCGGTTATGGACGAGATAGTGGCGTTGCACCAAAAAGGACAACCCGCACTGGTGGGAACAATTTCCATCGATGTGTCCGAACAGCTGAGCAAAATACTTTCCAAAAGAGGAATTCCGCATACCGTCCTGAATGCCAAAAACCATGAAAAGGAGGCCGAAATCGTTGCCCTGGCCGGCCAAAAAGGTCTCGGTTACGATTTCAACGAACATGGCCGGCCGTGGAACCGATATCGTGCTGGGTGAAGGGGTGACCGAACTGGGCGGCCTTCATATTCTCGGAACCGCGACACGAAAGCCGACGGATCGACAATCAGCTCAGAGGACGGTCCGGCCGGCAGGGGACCCGGGATCTTCGCGCTTTTATCTGGCCCTGGAGGATGATTTGCTGCGAATCTTCGGCGGGGAACGCATCACCGGAATCATGGAAAAACTGGGCATGCAAGAAGGCGAGCCCATCGAGAACAAACTCATCAGCCGAGCCATTGAAAATGCCCAGCGCAAGGTCGAGGCACACAATTTCGAAATCCGGCAGCTGCTGGAATACGACGATGTGATGAACCAGCAGAGGGAGGTCATCTACCGCCATCGGCGGGAAGCCCTGAACGGCAGAAGCCTGAAACCGGTCATCGAGGACATGATTCAGGAGAAGGCGGCCGAGATCGCGACACTTACGCAGATGAAAAAGTGCTTCCCGAAAGATGGACTGGAAAGGCTTGAGGAAGCCAGTCTTCAAGCAGTTCAACTTCCGTCTGAACTCTGCAGAGACCGCTGGACGGACCACCGGGACGGACGAGGCCGCATGATCGCCGAAAAAGCCCTCGACGCCTATGCCCAGAAGGAAGCCGCCATCGGCACCGAGAGTTCCGGCAGTTGGAGCGGATCGTCATGTTGCAGACCGTCGACGCCCTCTGGAAGGACCACCTGCTCAGCATGGACCACCTCAAAGAGGGCATCGGTCTACGGGGCTATGCACAGCAGAACCCCCTCATCGTCTACAAAAAAGAAGGGTTCGAACTGTTCCAGGAAATGATATCCCGGATCAAGGAAGAAACCGTGGGGATCTTTTCAGCATTCAGATAGCCGAACCGAAAAAGATGGACGACCTGCGGAAGCCAAAAGAACAGCCGCTTACCTTTTCCGGGGGGAGGAACCCGAGGAAAAACCCGGTCAAACGAGCCCAACAGAAGGTGGGACGCAACGCCCCGTGCCCGTGCGGCAGCGGGAAAAAATTCAAAAAATGCTGCGGAAAATAGCCGGCGCAAATTTTATTGGGTGGTCCCTTTACAAGGCCGGGTGTCAATAATTATACTTTATTCTAAATTAAGCGATTTTTAGATCGATCATAACTCTGATCGCTTCTGAAAATGATCGAGCTCAGGGTTAACAAAATACGACTCGGGGAAATTATGGCATGAACGGGGACAGCCCGGAAATAAGAGAAGAGGTCCTTTCCGGAAACCAGGGACGAGATCGATGAACCGGCCATGTACAAGGTCCTCCTTCACAATGAAGATCACACCACCACGGTTGTCATCGAAATTCTGACGCTTGTCTTCGGAAAATCACCGGAGGTCGCGGTGGAAATCATGTCGAACGTCCATCACAAGGGTATCGGGGTTCGCGGTGTTTATACCGATGAAATATCGGAAACCAAGGTGAATGAGGTTCATACTCTGGCCAAGCGAAGATGGTCTCCCGTTAAAGTGTACGATGGAGCAAGAAAGACCATGATCAGCAAAGAACCTAGAGAAACTCTGCGGGTTTGCCGTCAGAGAGGCGAAAGAAGACGACACGAGTACGTGTGTGTTGAAGACCTGCTGTTTGCGATTCGACACCACAGTGAGGGCATTGAAATTATTGAAAATTGCGGCGGTAATGTTGAGAATCTCGAAAGAATTCTCTCGAGTCGTTTTTTGGTGAACGAATGGAAAGTATTCCCTGAAAGCGATGAATATGTTCTCCAGCAGACCGTTGGTTTTCAAAGAGTGATCCAGAGGGCCATCAATCATGTCCGTTCCGCCGAAAACAGGAGGTGGATGTCAGTGACATTCTCGCATCCATTTTCCAGGAAAAAGATTCACATGCTAGATTTCCTCAGCGAAGAAGGGATAACCCGCCTGGATGTTTTAAGCTTCATTTCCCACAATGATAACAAGTCGCCCTTTAGAGAACGACCGGACGAGTTCGTGAGACCCGGCCCAAGGGAGAAAGAAAAAGACCGACCCCCTGGAGGCCTTTACCGTGGACCTCGTCAAAAGCGCCGCTGAAGGAAAACTGGACCCCCTCATCGGCAGAGTCGACAATGGAGCGAACCATCCAGGTCCTGTGCCGGCGGAGAAAAAACAGTCCGATTTTCGTGGGAGATCCCGGTGTTGGAAAAACCGCCATGGCTGAAGGACTGGCACTCAAGATAAACAGCGGATCTATTCCCGATTTGCTCAAAGATATTCAAATATATTCGGGATTTGGCTTTGTGACTGATTCGTGGTGATTTCGAGCAACGCTTAAAAAGGGTTCTGTCGGCGTTGAAAAAGAAAAAAAATGCCATCTTGTTCATCGATGAAATCCATACAACGGTGGGGGCAGGGGCCACCAGCAGAGGATCCATGGATGCTTCCAAGATCTCGAAACCGTCTTCTGGAAACCGGTGAACTGCGCTGTATCGGTTCAACGACGTATGAGACTACAAGAATTACTTTGAAAAAGACCGCGCCCTGTCCCGACGGTTCGAAAAAATCGAAATTTTGGAGCCTCCGGTAAAGGAGACGCTCGACGAACTCGCCCGAGAGGTGGCGGCCCGACACCGGGCGGCGAACCCGAAGCGCCCCGAAGAGCGTGCGCACCGCAAGCTCGAGCTCGGTGGCGAGTACCAGTGGCGCCGAGAAGGCGAACCCCACCTCTTCAACCCGGAAACGGTCTACAAGCTCCAGCACTCGACGCGGAGCGGCCGCTACGACCTGTTCAAGGAGTACACCGCGACCGTCGACGACCAGTCGAAGAAGCTGATGACCCTGCGCGGCCTGTTCGAGCTCTCGCCCAGGGAACGCACGCCGGTCCCGATCGACGAGGTCGAGCCGGTCAGCGAGATCGTCAAACGCTTCTCCACGGGTGCGATGAGCTACGGCTCGATTTCCGCCGAGGCGCACGAGACGCTGGCGATCGCAATGAACCGCCTGGGAGCGAAGTCGAACACCGGAGAAGGCGGCGAGGACGCCGATCGGCTGTACGACCCGGAGCGCCGCTCGTCGATCAAGCAAGTCGCGTCGGGGCGTTTCGGCGTCACGTCGGAATACCTCACGAACTCCGACGACATCCAGATCAAGATGGCGCAGGGCGCCAAACCCGGCGAGGGCGGCCAGCTGCCCGGCCACAAGGTGTATCCGTGGATCGCGAAGACGCGCCATTCCACGCCGGGTGTCGGGCTCATCAGCCCGCCGCCGCACCACGACATCTACTCGATCGAGGATCTCAAACAGCTGATTCACGACCTGAAGAACGCCAATCCGTCGGCGCGGGTCCACGTGAAGCTCGTTGCGGAGACCGGTGTCGGCACCGTTGCCGCCGGAGTGTCGAAGGCGAAGGCCGACGTCGTGCTGATCTCGGGCCACGACGGTGGCACCGGTGCCAGCCCGTTGACGTCGCTGAAGCACGCCGGCGGCCCGTGGGAGCTCGGCCTCGCCGAAACGCAGCAGACGCTGATGCTCAACGGACTGCGCGACCGCATCGTGGTCCAGGCCGACGGACAGATGAAGACCGGACGCGATGTCGTCATCGCCGCCCTGCTCGGTGCCGAGGAATACGGCTTTGCCACGGCGCCGCTCGTGGTGTCCGGGTGCATCATGATGCGCGTCTGTCACCTCGACACGTGCCCGGTCGGGATCGCCACGCAGAATCCAACGCTGCGTGAACGGTTCTCGGGCAAGGCGGAGTTCGTCGTGAACTTCATGACGTTCGTCGCCGAAGAGGTCCGCGAGCTCATGGCCCAGCTCGGGTTCCGCACGATGGACGAGATGATCGGCCACGTCGAGTGCCTCGACACACGGGCGGCGATCGATCACTGGAAGGCCTCGGGTCTGGACATCAGCCCGATCCTGAAGGTGCCCGAGAACCCGTACGGCCAGACGATGGTCCAGTCGGTCGACCAGGACCACGAACTCGACGTCGCGCTCGACCAGCAGCTGATCGCGCAGGCACAACCGGCGATCAACGAGGGAACGCCGGTGTCGATCGAACTCCCGATCCGCAACATCAACCGCACGACGGGCACGCTGCTCGGCCACGAGGTCACCAAGGTGTGGAAGGGCGCCGGCCTGCCCGATGGCACGATCGACATCACGTTCACGGGCTCCGCAGGGCAGAGCTTCGGCGCCTTCGTTCCGGCCGGCATCCAGATGCGCTTGATCGGCGACGCCAACGACTACGTCGGCAAGGGCCTGTCCGGTGGACGCCTCATCGTCCACCCTCATCCGGACGCCCCATTCGCGGCCGAGGACCAGATCGTGGCCGGCAACGTGATCGCGTACGGCGCAACCGGTGGCGAGATCTTCCTGCGCGGCATCGTCGGCGAGCGGTTCTGCGTCCGCAATTCGGGTGCTCTCGCCGTCAGCGAGGGCGTCGGCGACCACGGCTGTGAGTACATGACCGGCGGCCGGGTGGTGGTCCTCGGACCGACGGGTCGAAACTTCGGCGCCGGAATGTCGGGCGGCATCGCCTTCGTGTACGACCACGAGGGCGTGTTCGCCGAGAAGGTCAACTACGAGATGGTCGATCTCGAGCCGCTCGACGATGACGACCGGTCGTTCCTCCACGAGACGATCCTGCGACACCGCGAGCTGACCGGCTCGCCGGTTGCTGCAGCGATCCTGAACTCGTGGGCGGTCGACGTGTCGAAATTCCGCAAGGTGATGCCGAGCGACTACAAGCGGGTCCTGACGGTGATCGCCGACAGCGAGGCCGCCGGCCTCGACGAAGACCAGACCGTCGAGAAGATCATGGAAGCGGCGCGGGTATGACGCCAAGCGGAACGAGCGAGCGAACGAGCGACGAGGAGATGTGTGATGGGTAAGCCGACCGGGTTCTTGGAGTTCGATCGATCGACACCGAGGCACCGTCCGGTGCCGGTGCGGCTCAAGGACTGGAAAGAGGTCTACGAACCCTTTCCCGCGGAGGAGCTCAACCACCAGGCGGCTCGATGCATGGACTGCGGGATTCCGTTCTGCAACAACGGTTGCCCGCTCGGCAACCTGATTCCGGACTGGAACGACCTCGTGTATCGCGACCAGTGGCGCGATGCCATCGAACGGCTGCATGCCACCAACAACTTCCCCGAGTTCACCGGGCGGTTGTGCCCGGCACCGTGTGAGTCGGCCTGCGTCCTCGGCATCAACCAGAATCCGGTCGCGATCAAGCAGATCGAGGTCGAGATCATCGACCGCGCGTTCGCCGAGGGATGGGTCACCCCACACATCCCGTCCGTGCGAACCGGCAAGAAGATCGCCGTCATCGGTTCGGGCCCCGCCGGTCTCGCCGCCGCACAGCAACTGACCCGCGCCGGCCACGAGGTGGTCGTGCTCGAACGTGCGGATCGCATCGGCGGGCTCCTGCGCTACGGGATCCCCGAGTTCAAGATGGAGAAGCGCCACATCGATCGACGGCTCGAGCAGATGGAGGCCGAGGGGACCGAGTTCCGCACCAACGCCGCGGTCGGCTCGACGGTCGACATGGAAGTGCTTCGGGCATCGCACGACGCAATCGTGTTGGCCTGCGGCGCGACGCAGTGGCGCGATCTGCCGATTCCCGGACGCGAGCTGCACGGGATCTTCCAGGCGATGGAGTACCTCCCGCCGTCCAACCGCGTCCAACTCGGCGACATGGACGAGTCGCCCATCGACGTCAACGGCAAGCACGTCGTGATCATCGGCGGCGGTGACACCGGCGCCGACTGTCTGGGCACCGCCCACCGTCAAGGTGCCGCGTCGGTCACCCAACTCGAGATCATGCCGATGCCGCCGGAAGAGCGCGCCGCCGACCGCAACCCGTGGCCGCAGTTCGCGATGGTGTACAAGGTCACCTCCGCGCACGAAGAAGGCGGCGAGCGGCTGTACAGCGTCAACACCGAGCAGTTCATCGACGACGGTGCGGGCAACGTCCAGGCGTTGCGTCTGCACGAGGTCGAGATGATCGACGGCAAGTTCACGAAGATCGAGGGAACCGACCGTGAGATCCCTGCCGATTTCGTGTTCCTCGCAATGGGGTTCGTCGGACCCGAGAAGGGCTCCTGGCTCGACGAGATGAATCTGGAGTACGACCCGCGAGGCAACGTCGCCCGGGACGACCGCTACATGACCAATCAACCCGGCGTGTTCGTCGCCGGCGACATGGGCCGCGGTCAGAGCCTCATCGTGTGGGCCATCGCGGAAGGCCGCGCTGCGGCCGCGGGCGTGGACGAGTACCTGATGGGGGAGACGCAGCTGCCGGCACCGATCCCGCCCACGGCGCGACCGTTGATGTGATCGACGCGCGCATCGGGCATCTGGCCGTCGTGATGACGATCGATGTGACGGCTGGCGCATCGTCGATGACATCCGGGTGACGCCGGGGGGTGCGGTGCAGGTCGTACACTCGGTTTCCATGAACGTGAGGACGACGCATCGGCTTGCTGCGGTTGCCGGACCCGTGTTGGTCGCAGCCCTCGTGCTCGGTGCATGCGGCAGCGACGATTCGAGTGCCGCGACACGAGCGACCGTGACCCTGGCCGCAGGCGAGACCGATTACCAGACCATTGCACCGGCGACGACGACGACGACCGTGCCGGGCGAGACGCCGGCGACCGCCGAGCAGGAGTACACCGTGCAGGCCGGCGACTACGGCATCAAGGTGGCCAACCAGTTCGGGGTGTCACTCGAGGATCTGCAGAACGTCAACGGCTGGTCCGACGCCAGTCGTGAGTTCCCGACGCCGGGCTCGGTGATTCGGATCCCGGCTGGCGCAACCAACAGCGCGACCACAGCCGATGCGACCGCCGACGCCACGACCGGCGATGCAGCCGCAGCGGGCGATGCGGCCGGCGAGGCGATCCCCGATCCTGGCAGCAACTGCGAGGCCGGTTCGCACACCGTCGTCGCCGGCGACATCCCGCTGCGACTCGTCGAGCAGTACGACGTGACGCTCGAAGCGCTGCAGGCAGCCAACGCCAACAACCCCGCGTTCGGTCGCTTCATCCCCGGCGAGAAGATCATCATCCCGGCGAAGGACGACTGCGTCGTCGCCGAAGTCTCCGAGTGATCCCGTCGCTCGAAGCAGCCCGAACCCGAACCCGAGGCGGTACCCGCGATCTGATCAGAGTTGGTCGAATACGAAGTTGATCTGCTTGACCGTTTCCATCGTTGCACTGGAGGCGACCGAGTAGCGGTGCCCCGGAAACAGGATCGTGTCGTCGGGCACCTGGGAGAGACGGCGCAGACTGTCGGCCATCTCGGCCGGGTTCGATCCGGGGAGGTCGGTGCGCCCGCATCCTTCGAGGAACAACGTGTCGCCGGCGACCAGTCGCCCGTCGACGAGGAAGCACTGGCTGCCCGGCGTGTGCCCGGGCGTGTGCAGCAGGCGAATGTCGACGGCACCGACCGTGAGCACGTCGCCCGAGGCGTGCTCGACGAGATGCTCGGTGCCCACGCCGGTGGTCTTGGTGACCCACTCGCATTCGTCACCGTGGATGTGGATCGGGCAATCGACGCGATCGAGGAGGGCCGCAACCCCTTCGATCGTGTGGCCCATCATCGAACCACCCACGTGATCCGGGTGGTAGTGCGTCGCGAGGACGCCGGTCACTCGCATGTCATCGGCCTCGACCGCGTCGACGATGTCGTCGACCGCGTAGGCCGGGTCGACGAGGACGCACTCGCCGGTCGTGCGATCGCCGATCGCGTACACGAAGTTGACCATCTGCTCGGCGAGCATGTCGCCGACGGCGAAGTCCTTGCCCGACAGGAGTTGGCGGAAGTACAGACGATCGTCGCTCATCCCCTCCAGTGTGGCAAACGGCCCTACGCTTCGTCGCATGGCTGAACAGACGTCACGGATCCGGTACGGGGTGATCGGGACCGGCATGATGGGGGTCGAGCACATCCACAACGTGATGGCGGTCGACGGAGCCGTCGTCACCGCCGTCTCGGATCCCCACCCGGAGTCGATCGAGTGGGCACGGATCGCAGTGGGGCTCGAGTGCCGACCTCGCCACCTTCGACGACCACATCGACCTGCTCGATTCCGGTCTGGTCGATGCCGTGGTGATCTCGTCACCCAATTACACCCACCATCGGATCCTGCTCGACGCCCTCGAACGACCCGTGCACATCTTGATGGAGAAGCCGCTGTGTACGACGCTCGCCGACTGCCGTGAGGTCGTCGAAGTCGCTGCGGCATCCGAATTCGACCGAGTGGTGTGGATGGGTCTCGAGTATCGCTACATGCCGCCGACCCAACGCCTCCTGGCCGAACTACAGGCCGGGACCGTCGGCGACGTCAAGATGGTGGCCATCCGCGAGCATCGGTTCCCGTTCCTCCCCAAGGTGGACAACTGGAACCGGTTCACCCGCAACACCGGCGGCACGTTGGTCGAAAAGACGTGCCATTTCTTCGACCTGATGCTGCAGATCACCCAAGCCAAGCCGGTGCGCGTCTTCGCGACCGGTGGGCAGTCGGTGAACCATCTCGACGAGACCTACGACGGCGAGGTCCCCGACATCCTGGACAACGCGTACGTCGTCGTCGACTTCGACGACGAGTCGCGCGGGCTGCTCGACCTGTGCATGTTCGCCGAGGCAAGCGTCAACGAGCAGGAGATCGTGGTGACCGGCGACGTCGGCAAGATGGAAGCGCTCGTCACCGAATCGAAGTTGCGGATCGGCAGACGCGCCGACGGTCAACACGTCGTCGACACCCACGAGATCCATCACGAGGGGATCAAGCATGTCGGGCTGCATCACGGGTCGAGCTACCTCGAGCACGTCGACTTCGCGGCGGCGATCCGCTCGGGTGCGGCACCGGCCGTGACGCTGATGGACGGGCTGCGATCGGCGGCCATCGGGTTCGCGGCACACCGTTCGATCGACACCGGTCTGCCGGTGATGATGAACGAGCTCCCCGAACTGGACGGGTTGGAGTGGTGAACCGCCTCGAACACCTCCGAGCGGGACAGCCGATCGTGTTCGGCGGCGACCGGGTGACGTATGTCAGCGCCGACCTGGCGGAACGCTTCGTACCCGGGGATCGCCTGATCGTCGTGCAGGACACCGGCGACCTCCTCCATGTCCCCGCAGCAGAGCACGCGATCGTCGACGTCGCCGTCTCGGCAGCGTGCGACGGCTTCGCGGGCCTCGCACGGTGTGCTGACGAGCAGATCAGCGACTTCTTCGGTCGTTTCGCATCGTTGCTCGCAGACGACGGGGTGTTCGGGCCGATCGCCGTCGGCCAACGCCGCCGACGTCGAGTCCGCTCGTCGGCGCGGTCGGTCGACGACGCGGCTCGAACTCTCCGAAACGATGCGTGCCGACATGATCGCCGGGCTCCGAGGGTGGCAACAGGCCCGATCGGGTCGAGACGAGACGATCGATGTGATCGCACACGAGGGATGGACGCTCGAAGCGCGGCGCTCGCCGCTCGGCGTCGTGGCCTTCGTGTTCGAAGGGCGACCCAACGTGTTCGCCGACGCCTGCGGCGTGCTGCGCACGGGCAATGCCGTCGTGTTCCGGATCGGCTCCGACGCGCTCGGAACCGCCGGCGCGATCGTCACCCACGCCCTGCAACCTGCGTTGGCGGGTGCAGGACTTCCGAGCGGGGCGGTACAGCTCGTCGAATCCGCTGCTCACAGTGCGGGCCACGCGCTGTTCAACGATCGCCGACTGGCGCTCGCCGTCGCCCGGGGTTCCGGGGCTGCCGTTGCGCAACTCGGCGCGGTCGCCTCGCAGGCAGGGATCCCCGTGAGCCTCCACGGCACCGGTGGTGCGTGGATCATGGCCGGGGAGTCGTGCGATGCTGACGCGCTCGCTGCGGCCATCGTCCACTCGCTGGACCGCAAGGTCTGCAACACCGTCAACTGTCTCGTGATCCCACGAGCGGCAGCCGGACGCCTCGTTTCGGTCGCAGTCGACGCGCTGCGGCGCGCGGGCGATGCCCGTCAGACCAGCTCGCGGCTCCACGTGGTGGAGGGGAGCGAATCATCCGTGCCGCCAGAACTCTTCAACACGACGGTGACGATCGATCGGGCGGACGGCGCGAGCGACGAACCGATGGCGTCGTTGCTGCCCGAGTCCGATCTGGCGGTCGAGTGGGAGTGGGAGAACAGCCCGGAGATCACCCTCGTCGTCGTCGACGGACTCGATGACGGCATCTCGCTGTTCAACCGCTACAGCCCGCGCTTTGTCGCCTCGCTCGTCAGTGGCGATCCGGCCGAGCACGAGCGGTTCTACGCATCGGTCGACGCACCGTTCGTCAGCGACGGCTTCACGCGATGGGTCGACGGGCAATACGCACTCGACAAGCCCGAGTTGGGGCTCTCGAACTGGCAGGGTGGACGCATGCTCGGCCGCGGTGGGATCCTCTCCGGCGACAGCGTGCACACCGTGCGCTACCGGGCCACGGTCACCGACACCGCGACACATCGCTGAGCTGATGCGGTACCGGGCGGGAGTCGCCGTCGCGCTCGACCGGGTGCGTGGTGGCGGCGTGCGCCGGATCGTCGCCCGCCTCAGAGGTGCCCCAGCCGAGCCCGCCCGCCGCCGCTGCGGACTCACCGGCCGTGACGACGGAGGCAACGGGGACGTCCACGACGACGACGTCGGTCCCGACCACGGCCACCTCGGCTGCAACGACCACCACGACGACCACGGCGACCACCCGGCACCCCGACCGGTTCGACCACCGAGTCTCGGCGTCGGCGACGCACTGTTCCCCGAGCTCGGCTCGGCCGATGTCGACGTCGTCGCGTACGACCTGCGCCTCGAAGTTCCCACCGGCTCGGAACCGGTCGAGGCCACGATGATCATCGACGCCGCCGTCGACCCGACGGTCGACGTGATGGCGCTCGATGCCAGTGGGCTCGACATCGCAACGGTGACGGTCGACGGGGTCGACGCCACGTTCGACGTCGCCGGCGCCGAACTGCTGATCGACCTGCCGAGCGAGCGCAGCCGAACGGTCACCGCCGAGATCGACTATCGCTTCGTCCCGGAACGACGACGGTCGGCGGTCGGCCTGCCGATCGGCTGGATTCCGGGCGTCGAGGGGTCGTACGTGCTGAACGAACCCGACGGGGCGCGGGCGTGGATGCCCGTGAACGACCATCCCTCCGACAAGGCGACCTGGCGATTCGAGATCACCGTACCGCCCGACCGAATCGCCGTGGCCAACGGCGAACTCGAACCGCGCAGGCAAGACGGGGCCGCACGATCCGTGGACGTGGGTGCAGGACGAACCGATGTCCACCTATCTCGTCCAGGTGATCGTCGGCGACTACGACGTGATCGACGGGGGCTCGGTCCCGAGCGCACGGGGCCGCCCCGTCCCGCTGACGCACGTGGTGCCAGCGGGCGAGCTGTCGGTGTTCGAGCCGGCGATCGACGGGATTGCCGAGCGGATCGGGTTCTTCGAGCAGCGTTTCGGCCCGTACCCACTCGATCGCTACGGCTTGGCGTTCGTCGACGGCCTCCGAGACCTGGCGATGGAGGCCCAGGGTCGCTCGATGTTCGGCGCCGCCGACTTCGACGCGGGTCGGATCGGGTTCTTCCAAGAACTGCTGCTCAGCCACGAACTCGCACACCAGTGGTTCGGCAACGCAGTGAGCCCGGCCACCTGGAGCGACATCTGGCTGAACGAGAGCCTGACCACCTACGCACAGTGGCTCTGGCTCGACCACATCGGCCTCCAACCACTCGGCGACTTCGCAGATGCGGTGCTGAGCCAGCGGCAAACCGGCGGAGGAGCAACCGGTGCACCGACGGTCGACGACATGTTCGGCTTCACCCGGTACGACGGTGGCGCCGCCGTCGTGCACGCGCTCCGCGCGGTGGTGGGCGACGACGCGTTCTTCGAGCTGCTGACCCGGTGGGTCGGGGATCACGTCGGAACCGCGCAGTCCACCGACACCTTCGTGGCGCTCGCGACCGAGGTCCACGGAGCCGACCTGCGACCATTCTTCGACGAGTGGCTGTATGCCGATACGCTCCCCGACAGCTACCCATGACCGCGTCGATGACACCCGCTCGATGACACCCGCTCGAACCACCTGGGGTCCTCCGACGACTCCGATCGGGGTGCCCGCCGAGGTCGGCCCCGCGCTGCAGTTCAAGCCACCGCGCCCGGCTCATCCGACACTGCCCCTGGCGGCCGGGATCGGTGCCCTCGTGGTGCTCACGCTCTCCCTGCTCTTCTCGAAGTACGTGCTCGACCTGCTCGTCGACTACGAGTGGCCGGTCGCGGTCTACGTCGCCCTCCTCGCCGCGGTCGGATACGGACCGTCGATCGCCTGGTGGTGGTTCGCCAGCGGCCGCTGGGGGAGCGGCGACCGATTCCGAGACGTCGGTGCCACGCCACGCTGGACCGACCTCGCCTGGGGCCCGTTGATCTGGCTCGCGACCGTCGTCGTCCAGGTCTTCGTCGGTGCCATCGTGCTGGGCCTCGACATTCCGTTGTCCAACAACACCGACGACATCGGTGAGCTGTCGGCCGACCGTACGTACGCGATTGCCATCGTGATCGCGGCGGTCGTCGCGGCGCCCGTGGTCGAAGAGCTCGTGTTCCGCGGGTTGGTGATGCGCAGTCTGCTGTCGAAGCTGCACGCCGTGCCGGCCATCGGGCTGCAGGGCGTGCTCTTCGGCGTCGCCCACGTCGACCCCGTCCGCGGGATCGGGAACGCCGGCCTGGCCATCATCCTCTCCGGTGTGGGCATCTCGCTGGGAGCCGGGGCGTACCTCCTCCGGCGCATCGGGCCGACCGTCGTCGCGCACGCCATCTTCAACGGTGTCGTCATGATCCTGCTGCTCACGGGTATCCGGGACCGCATTCTCGAAGACAACCCGGACCTGTTCGAACGCGGGATGGGCTCAGTCGCCGAACAGGTCGCCGTTGTCGATCAATCGAACGTCGTCGAACCAGACGGCGGTGGCGATCCGCACCGAACCGGGTGAGCGCTCGTCGTCGAAGCTGACGATCTCTGTCAACCGTCGGGCGTCGAAGACGGTCGTGTACTCCCAGCGCGCCAGCGGCTCGCCGGCGATGACCTCGGCGGCCGCAGCGACGACTTCCCCGGGCGTGGCACCGCCGGCCGCTGCGGCGCGTGCTGCCGCCAGCGAACGCGGGACACAAATCGCCGCAGTGCGCTGCTGCGGTGTCAGCCGGACGTTGCGGCTCGACTGTGCGACGCCGTCGGGGTCGCGGACGATCGGATGCCCGACCACGTCGACGCCCATGTCGAGGTCGGCCGCCATCTGCGTCACGATCGCCAGCTGCTGGTAATCCTTCTGCCCGAAGATCGCGAGGTCCGGGCGGACGGCACCGAACAGCTTGGCCACGATCGTGACGACGCCTTCGAAATGGCCGGGCCGCATCGGCCCCTCCATCAGCTCGGCGAGCGCTCCCGGCACGACCCTGGTCTGGAAGTGTTCCGGATACATCGCTGCGGCGGTCGGCGCGTAGACCGCGGCAACACCCGCTCGGCGGCATGCGGCCACGTCGTCGTCGATGGGACGGGGGTAGCTGTCGAAGTCGGCCGTCTCGTTGAACTGCAGCGGGTTGACGAAGATCGACACGACGACGTCGTCGCTTCGGCGTGCGGCATCGGCGACGAGTGCGAGGTGGCCGTCGTGGAGCGCGCCCATGGTCGGCACGAAACCGATCGAGCGACCCTCCGCTGCGCGAGCCCGTGACCAGGCGCGCATCTCCGCCGGGTCGGCGATTGTCAGCATGATGGCAGCGTATGCGGGCACAGCTCGCGCCACGCAGGGACCTCGCCGACCCTGGTTGCGGCGATCACCGCATGGGTGCAGGCCGCGGCGAACACGTCGGCACCGGCGCGGAGGATCTCATTGAGGAGCACGATCCGGGTCGGGGCCTCGGGGTCGTTGAGCATTCCGTGGTTCGGGAGGTCGATTTCACCCGTCGAGAGGGCGAACACGGTGTCACCGTCGGTCATCGAGTGGGCGGGCCGCACCGCACGGGCGAGGCCGTCGTGGGCGACCGACGCCACCTTGGAGCACTCGGCCTTGTCGAGGGCCGCCGAGGTCGCGACCACCCCGATGGTCGTGTTGAGCCCCGCCGCAGCCTGCCCGGTCAGGGCCTCGCGTACCGCGATTCGCTGCGGGCCCGTCGGCCGAGCGAAGCGCATTCCGTGGCGCTCCCAGGGAAGCGCCGTGGACGGATCGATCGCGGTGCCGTTGGCATTGACGACGGCGAGCGCGCCGACGGTGATCTCGGCGTCGCCGATCTGCAGCGTCGTGCTGGCCGTGCCCACCCCGCCCTGCAGTCCACCGGCGCGCGCCCCGGTGCCGGCGCCGACGGAGCCCCAGCCTGGTCGCCGGCGACCCGTCAGCGCAGCGCGGGCGGCGCGTTCTCCGAACGACGCGTCGGGGCGGTGTGCGAAGTCGCCACCTCGCCCGAGGTCGAAGACGACCGCTGCGGGGACCACCGGAACCACGTGGTCCGCGATGGGGAAGCCGAGCCCGCGCTGCTCGAGCAGTGCGACGACGCCGTCGGCGGCGGCGAGGCCATACGCACTGCCCCCGGTCAGGGTGACCGCGTGGATCTGCTGGACGAGGTTCTCGGGACGCAGTGCGTCGGTTTCGCGCGTTCCGGGCCCGCCGCCGCGGACGTCGACGCCGGGCGTTGCGCCCGCCGCAACCGTGACGACGGTCGTGCCGGTCTGCCAGCCGCGGCCGGTGCGCTGGTGGTGCCCCACCCCGACACCCGAGACGTCGAGGATCGATCCGAAGGGCGTGTCCACGGCGATGAAACTAGATGAGCGTCACCGGTTTCGCCGTAGCGTTGCCCCGTGCTCGAACGCGAGGCTGTTCCCCACACGGCGCTGCGGCGCCTGGCGACGGGGGTCAAGCGGGCCTCGGGCGAGGTCGTCCACCGGGGCTGGGAACTGGCCATCGAGCTCGGTGCGATCGGCCCCGACACCCGGCGGGGCAAGCGGTTCGGACGCTTCGGCGCGAACAGCGTCATCTGCTTCCCACCGAACGCGCTGTTCAACGAGCAGTACATCCACATCGGCGAGGGCACGCTGTTCGGCCCGCAGATCACGCTCTCGGCGGGCATGGTCCCTGGACAGGAGATGGTCACCGACCCGGTGATCAGCGTCGGTGACCGCTGCCTGATCGGCAAGGGGAGCGGCATCGTCGGGCACCTCGAGATCCGAATCGGTGACGATGTGTGGACCGGTCATCACGTGTACATCACCGACCAGAACCACGGCTATGCCGACCTCGGCCTGCCGATCTCGCAGCAGGTGATGCCCGAGCGGCCGGTGTCGATCGGCGACGGATCCTGGCTCGGTCACGGCACCGTGGTGCTGCCGGGTGTGGCGATCGGTCGCCACGTCGTCGTCGGCGCCAACAGCGTCGTCACGAGCGACTTGCCGGACAACTGCGTGGCCGCCGGCGTCCCGGCACGCGTGATCCGCCAGTGCTGAGTGTCCGCTCCGCCCGTCGACGCGCCGTTGGACGAATGGGTGGACTCGCGGTCAGAGGACGCCGGCGCGCGGCGGCGCGCACGACGGCATCTCGTTGTCGCCGGCGAACGTCTCGATCCGCTCGGTGATCGGGACACCCTGAACGCCGGTCTCGGTGAACGGGACGTTCTGACCGGAACGAAGTCGCTCGGCGTAGTTGTACCGGTCCTGGAGCAGCGTCCGGTAGTCGGCGAGCCAGTCGGGCACGATCGCCTGTCCCTTCGGGTCGCTGGGTTCGACCGCCTCCAGGTCGTCGAGCATCGCCGACAACATGTCGGTCGACCGGTCCACGAGCGCTGCGCGACCCTCGAGTTCGACGGAGGTCTCGAGGTCGAGCCGGCGTACCTCCAATTTGACCGGCGCACAGATCTCTTCGGCGCGCGCCGCCCATTCCCGATCCTCGATCTTGTTCACGGCGGTCTTGTCGATCAGGAACAATGCCCAGAACCAGAAGGACACGAAGGCGACGGCGCCGATCACTGCCAGGATCCGCAGGACGATCCGCCCGAGCGAGAGTCGTGTCGATCCGTCCTCCGCCGGGGTGTCGCGCGTCGCGGGCTGTTCGACGGTGGTGCTTCCGTCGGCTGCATCGTCGTGGGTCGCCACAAGTGATGACGCTATGGCCCCGGGGCGCTGGTAGAAACGCCGCGTGACCATCGGCCCCCGGCGCTTCGACCGCCTTCGACGAAACTGGACGTTGATCCGTTCGATGCTGTCACTGCATCCGCGTTCGTTCGTCTTCTCGTTTCTCGGCGCGACGGTCTTTGCCGTCGCAACCGTTGCGTCGAGCTTCGCGCTCCGCTGGATGATCGACAACGTCATCCTGCCGCGCTTCGAGAACGGCAGCGTTGCGGTCGGGGCGTACCTGACCGGGACCGCGATCGTGATCGGGGTCGGCCTCGTGCGCGCCGTCGGTGTCGTCTTTCGTCGAGCGTTCGCCTCCGCGGGGATGTGGCGCGTTGCAGAGAGCTACACCAACCAAGTCCTCGACCGGCTCGTCCGTCAGCCGGTGAGTTGGCATCGGCGGCATCCCGACGGAGACCTCGTCGCCCGCGCCGGTGTCGACACGGAGACGACGGTGAGCGTGATCGCCCCGATTCCGTTCGCAACCAGCACGGTGTTGATGATCGTGATCTCGACGATCTGGTTGTTCATCATCGACATTCCGCTCGGGATCGTGGCGATCATCGTGTTCCCACTCGTGATCGCCACGAACGTGATCTACGAACGTTCGGTGTCGGAGCACTACACGCGCGCCCAGGAGCACCTCGGCGACTTCTCGGCGGCCGTCCACGAGAGCTTCGAAGGCGTGCAGTTGGTGAAGGCCTACGGAGCGGAGCGCCGCGAAACCGTGCGTCTCACGGCGATCGCGGATCGTGTGCGTGCGGCGCGTGTCGAGGCGATCGGCCGCCGGAGCTGGTTCGACGCGCTCACCGACATGATTCCGGCGATTGCGAACATCGGCCTCGTGCTGCTCGGCGCAGCGCGCGTCGAGTCGGGAGATGTGACGATCGGGCAGTTCACGAGCGTGATCTTCCTGTTCACGCTGCTCGTGCTGCCGCTCCGGCTGATCGGTTATGCGCTGTCGGAACTGCCACGGTCGATGGCGGCCTGGACCCGGATCCAGGCCGTGGTCACCGAAGTGGTGATGGACGACCCCGCCCTCGCCATCGACACCCCGGACCCCGGCATCGGGATCCAATTGAGAAATGTCGGCTTCACGCACGAGGCATCGGATCTCCCCTCGTTGTACGGGGTCGACCTGGCCTTGCCGGCGGGAACGATCACCGCGCTCGTCGGCCCGACCGGATCCGGCAAGTCGACGCTCGCCGACCTCGTCGTCGGCCTCGTCCCGGCGTCGTCCGGGCAGGTGGCACTTGCGCCAGGACCACGATCGATCGTGTTCCAGGAGGCGTTCCTGATCTCGGGCACCGTGCGCGACAACGTCGTGTTCGGCAACGATGCTCCCGACGATGCGGTGTGGTCGGCGCTGCACCTCGCGGCGGGCGACGAGTTCGTCCGGGCGTTGCCGTCGGGGCTCGACACGGTCGTCGGCGAGCGTGGGGTGAGCCTCAGCGGCGGTCAGCGCCAGCGCATCGCGCTCGCTCGGGCGCTGGTTCGGCGTCCCTCGATCCTGGTGCTGGACGACACGACCTCGGCACTCGATCCCGCCACCGAGGAATTGATCCTCGATCGGCTCCGTCGCTCATTGGAGTCGACGGTGCTGATGATCGCGTCGCGGCCGTCGACCATCGCCCTGGCCGATGACGTCGTCTACATGGAAGCGGGGCGGGTGGCGGCACACGGCACCCACGCGGAACTCCTCACGAGCGTGTCCGGCTACCGGGACATCGTCGAGGCGTTCGAGGTCGATCGGGCGGGCGCGGCGTGACGACCGGCTTCACCTCGAGCCTCGACTCCGACGAGACCGCAATCACCACGATTCGACGCGGCCTGCGCGAGGCGCCGGTGCTGCGCAGCGGACTCTGGTTCACGTTCCTGCTGGCCGCGATCGGCTCCGGCGGGCGGGTGGTCGTACCGATCCTGATTCAGCAGGCGATCGACCGGGGCATCGTCGGAGTGGATGGCGAGGACGCCGTCGACGTCGCCCTCGTCGCCCGACTCGCCGCAATCGGGCTCGTGGCGGTGCTGATCGCCGGCGTTGCGTTCCGTCAGGCGTCGGTGCGATTGGGCGTCCGGAGTGAGCGCGCGCTGTACGACCTGCGTGAGCGACTCATCGGCCACATCCACGCCCTGAGCCTCGCCGATCACAGCGAGGAACGACGCGGCGGCCTCGTGGCGCGGGTCACCAGCGACATCGAGACGCTCGCACAGTTCTTCCAGTGGGGCGGGATGGCCTGGATGCGCAACACCGCGCTGATGCTGATCGTCTCGATCGTGATGTTCGCCTACGACCCGCTGCTCGCAGGCGTGGCGTTCGTCGTCGCGTTGCCGCTGGCGATCGTGCTGCGGGCCGTGCAGCGGCGGCTCGTGATCGCGCACGTGCAGGCTCGCGAACGCAACGGCGAGATGCTCGGCGCGCTGGCGGAGGTCGTGTCCGGGGCACCGACGATTCGGGCATACGGGGCGGGGGACCACCTCGGCGGGATCGTCCGGGAAACGACCGCCCGCAAGGCGCGCCAACAGATTCGTGCGGCATGGATCGGCGCATTCCTCTTCCCGTCGGGCGAGGTGTTCTCGGTGTTCACCGTGTCGGCGGTCATCGGGGTCGGCGTCTGGCAGGGGCCCGACAGCGGCCTCACCGCCGGCGCGTTGATCGGTTTCGTGTTCCTCACGTACCGCTTCCTCGAACCGATCGCCGAGTTCACCGAGATCATCGACCAGACCCAGACGGCCGTCGCCGGGCTGCGCCGCGTGCTGACCGTGCTCGACATGCCGGTCGGCCCGCCCGCACCCGTCGATCCGGTCGCGCTGCCGGCCGGCTCGCTCGGAATCGACGTCGACGAGGTGACATTCCGGTATCCGAACACCGACGTCGATGTGTTGCGCGACATCACCGTCTCCGTTTCCCCGGGTCAGAACGTCGCAATGGTCGGCGCAACCGGCTCCGGCAAGACGACCCTGGGTCGCCTCGTCGCTCGGTTCACCGATCCGACGTCCGGGCGCATCGCCGTCGGCGGCGTCGACCTGGTCGAGGCCGACCCCGACGAACTCCGTCGACGCCTCGTGGTGGTGTCGCAGGAGCCGTTCCTGTTCGACGACACGATCCTCGCGAACATCGGCTTCTCGCGTCCGGAGAGCACGCAGGAGGAGATCGTGGCCGTCATCGCCGATCTGGGCGCGACGGACTGGATCGACGCGCTCGACGACGGTCTGGCGACGCGAGTGGGCGAACGCGGCGAAGCGCTCTCCGCGGGGGAGCGGCAGTTGATTGCGCTGATCCGGGCCGGGCTCGTCGATCCCGACGTGCTGATCCTCGACGAGGCGACCTCGTCGGTCGATGCGCTCACGGAGGTTCGCGTGGCGCGAGCGCTCGCACGGCTCGCGTCGGGGCGTACCACGATCGCGATCGCGCACCGTCTGTCGACGGCCGCACGGGCCGATCGCGTCCTGGTGTTGGCTGATGGTGTGCTCGTGGAGGACGGCCACCACGACGAGCTGATCGAACGCGACGGCACGTACCGCCGGTTGCACGACGCGTGGATCTCCGCGACGACCGTCGCTGGTGCGGGTGGTCGCACCGGAGGCTCCGCGGACAGCGCGGTGGCGGCGTGGTCAGGTGTCGAGGTCCAACCCGAACGGTCGGGGACCCTTGACGGAGCCGATCCGACAGTCGAGGTCGTCGAATCGTAGGTCCTCCTCGGCGACGAATGGGGCGATGTCACCGGGCCCGACGTCGGGCACTTCGATCGTGTCAGAGCGATCTCCGTCGAACACGACCTCGATCGTGTACGTGCGAGTGTCGTTCTCGAGGTTGGTGATCGTGCCGTCGGCACGCGTGATGCCGTCGACCTCTCCGCATGTGGTGAGCACCACCTCGTGGGCGCCGGGGTCGTCGTAGCGGGCGACGGCGTCGATGACGAGGAACCCGAGCCACGTGCCGCCGATCGCGAAGACGAACCCCACGACACCCATGACGATGCCGGCGTTGGCCGCGTTGCGTGCGCTCGGAAACCGGCGGCGGCGGAGGCCGACCACAACGGCGGCGATGGCGGTTCCGAATGCCACCACGCTGACGAACGGAATCCAGCCGATGCACAGCGAGACGATGCCCAGCACCAGCGGAGCGGTGCCGCCGGGCTGACCACTTGGTCGACCACCGTGTGCCGGCGGGATCGGCGAGACGTGGCGCACGCCGTCGTCGGACACGTCTCCCGTCCAGGCGACCCCGTTGTGGTATCTGAGCTCGTGTGCGCCAACCGGATCGGGATACCACCCCGCCGTATACGCAACCGAGGGGTCGTCCTGCACCTCGTCAACCTAGTGCTGTCAACATAGTGTGAGGCCGTGGAAATCGTGTTCATCCGTCATGGCCAGCCCGAGTGGATCCGAGACGGTCTCAACGTCGAGAACCCACCGCTCACCGAGCTCGGCCACGAGCAGGCCAGCGCGATGGCTGCAGCACTCGCCGGCGAGAAGTTCGACGAGGTGTACGCGTCGCCGCTGCTCCGGGCTCGCCAGACCGCAGCGCCGTTGTTCGAGGCGCTCGGCCGTGAGGAGCAGATCGCTCCGTGGCTCGAGGAGATCCGCGACCCCGCATGGCACGGGACACCGCAGGAGAAGGCGCAGGCGGCCTACGACGAGTTGCGGGCCCGCCCCGTCGACGAGCGGTGGGAGGGCCTCGACGGCGGCGAGTCGATCCGCGAGTTCACGGAGCGGATTCGCGCCGGTGCCGATGCGTTCTTCGCCGAACGCGGGATGCAGCGGTCCGACCACGACTTGCCGATCTGGCGGATCGACGAACCCGGTCGACGCATCGCACTCGTCGCGCACGCGGGCACGAACTCGGTGTCACTGGCGCACCTGCTGGGCCTGCCGGCCACACCGTGGGAGTGGGATCGCTTCGTGATCGGCCACACGTCGATCAGTCGGCTCGAGGCGCTGGAGCTCCACGACGGGTTCACCTTCAGCCTGTCGAAACTCAGCGACGTCGAGCACCTCGCCGCCGCCCAGCGCACACGCTGAGCACCGGCCCACGCTGAGAATCCGGTCGGACGCGGTGAGTACGGTCGTTGCCATGACCGACACCGATGCCGCCCGGACCGAGATCGACCCCGATCGCCTGAAGATGTTCTCGTTCGGCGTGTTCACCCAGCTCAGCGGTGCCGTCACCGCTGGCATGATCCACCTCGGCGACCGGCTGGGGCTGTACACCGCGCTGGCCGAGCTCGGTCGCCCGGCCACGACCGAGGAGTTGGCCGAGGCGGCGGGGCTGCAGGAGCGCTGGGTTCGCGAGTGGGCGCACAACCAGGCAGCCGCACGGATCATCGACGTCGACACCTCGGTCTCGCCCGAGCTGTTCTCGCTCTCGCCGGAGGCGACCGCCGTGCTCGCGTCGCCGGATCACGTCGCGTTCGGGATGGGCATGTTCCACCGGTTCCCGCAGACGATGGGCGCACTCGACGAGATGCCCGACAGTTTCCGGACCGGGCTGGGCCACGACTACGACACACACGGCTGCGAAGGTGCGATCGGGATCGAGAAGAGCTTCGAGCCGTGGATGCGTCACCACCTGCTCGACACGGTGCTGCCCGCACTCGACGGCGTCGTCGAGCAGCTGGAGGCCGGCGCCACCGTGATCGACATCGGCTGCGGTGCCGGTGGGGCCGTGATCATGATGGCCGAGGCGTTCCCGGCGTCGACGTTCGTCGGCTACGACATCTCGTGGCATGCCCTCGAGCGGGCGAACGAGCGACTCGCAGCGAGCGGCCTGACCAACGCGCGCTTCGTCGATCCTCGGGTGGAAGCGATGCCCACCGATGGCTCCTGCGATCTGGTGACCACGTTCGACTGCATCCACGACATGACCCAGCCGCAGGAGATGATGGACTCGATTCGTCAAGCGATCGCCGACGACGGCACCTGGCTGCTCGTCGACATCAAGGGACGGGACTCCTTTGCCGAGAACGTCGAGAAGAACCCGATGGCGCCGCTGATGTACGGCATCAGCGTGCTGTCGTGCATGAGCTCGGCGCTCTCGGAGCCGGGCGGAGCCGGGCTCGGCACGCTCGGGCTGCCCGCCTCGAAGGCGCAGGAGATGGCGGCGACGGCGGGGTTCTCGCAGTTCCGCAAGATGGACGTCGACCACAGCGTCAACGCCTTCTACGAGATCCGTGTCTGAGGTCCTCGCCACGCGGGGTGGCTGCGACACGCTGGATCTCGCAGCTGTCGACCTCCAGGACAGCGACCAGGCGTACTTCCTCGTCCAAGGTGCCGACTTCGGCAGTGTGCGGTTCCTTTCCGTCAAGACCGTGTGGACGAACGGGCCGCTGGGTTGATCGCGACCCGCTGATCGTGCACCTCGGTCTCCGGCAAATTCCTGTCTGACGCCAGCGGCTACGGTCGCGCCATGAACGATGACTGCACACTCGACGATGTCAAGGCATTTGCGACCGATCTGAGCCCGTGGGCGCACTTCGCCACGGTGGGTGCCGATGGCGAACCCGACGTGGTTCCGGTCCACCCGTGTTGGGAGGGTGACGTCGCTGTGGACGATGGCGGGCACCACGTCGGTCAAGGCGAACAACATCGCCCACAATCCGAAGGTGGCGCTGCACTGGCAGGTCGAGGCCATCGGCGACGGCGTCGAAGTGTGGGGGACCGCCGAGACGTTCACCGACCTCGAGACCAAGCGTCGCCTGTGGGAGGGCGTGTTCGACTACGACCTGAACGCGTTCGCGCCCGGCGGCCCCGACGACTCGCCCGACACCGCGTTCATCGCGGTCACCCCGACACGTGCGCTGATCCTGAAGCAGTACGGCATGGGCGGGCTGCAGCGTTGGCGCGCCTGACGTCGCTGTCGCGGTCGATCAGCGGCCACGTCGCGATCGTCACCGGTGCCGCGAGCGGCATGGGCCGCGCGACGGCCCAGCTCTTCGCCGACGAGGGCGCTCGCGTCGTCGTTGCGGACCTCGGCGCGGATCGTGTCGACTGCAGTTGTCGACGAGATCCGAGCGGTCCACGGCGACCGATGCCGCGCTCGGTGTCGTCACCGACGTGGCCGACCCGGCGCAGCTCGAACGTCTCGTGGACCGCACCGTCGAGTGGGCCGGTCGACTCGACATCGTGGTCAACAACGCCGGCATCTCGGTGATCAACTCACCGTTCCAGGAGGCCGACGAGTTCGAGTCGAGCTGGGCGCAGACCCTCGACGTCAACCTGACGGCGCACGCTCGCCTGGTCCGCCTGGCGCTGCCACATCTCCTGGAGTCGCCGGCCGGTCGCATCGTGAACATCGCGTCGACCGAGGCGCTGGTCAGCACCGCCGGCCTGGGTGCCTACGCCGCCACCAAGGCGGGAGTGATCGGGCTCACCCAGTCGCTCGCGGTCGAGCTCGGCCGTCACGGCGTCACGGTCAACGCGATCTGCCCGGGGCCCATCGCCACGGCGATGACCGCCGGCATCGACGACGAGTCGAAGGAGAAGTACGCCCGTCGGCGAGTCCCGCTCCGGCGCTACGGCGACCCGGAGGAGGTGGCCCAGATGACGCTCAACCTGTGCCTGCCGGCGTCGAGCTTCGTCAACGGGGCGCACATCCCGGTCGACGGCGGCATGTCGATTCGCCACACCTGACCCGGGAAATCAGGCGCCGTCGAACAGGCCGGTGAGCCCGCTCGGGTCGTGGCGGCCGACGACGAACTGCTCGAGCACCCCGAGGCCCTCGTGGATGCCGACCGCCCCCGACGTCGTCGCCTTGACGAGGGTCTGGATGTGGACGTGCTGCGGTGCGGTCATGTCGGCCACCGGGAGATCCCAGCGGTCGCCGCCCACTTCGAGTTCGCCCTTCCACACGCCGTGGCCCCACTCGGGATGGGTGTAGCCGAGGCCCATCATGTGGAAGTCGAACAGGGGCTCGAGCACCATCGAACTCGGCTCGCCGGTCCACGGGATCAGGTCGAGCTCGAACGACGCTGCGGCTCGGGTGCCGGGGCGCCATTCGACCCGGTAGTCGACGGCGCGCATGGCCTCGGCCGGCTCGGGACCGGTCGAACCGGTCGGGACGAGCGACACGAAACCCGAATCGTGCCAGCGACGGCCGTCGAAGTGCTCGTTGACGTCGAAGTGGGTCACGAACCCCTCGAAGTTGATCGGGGCCCACAGCCAGAAGTACTGCGGGTCGGCCACGGGAGCGCCGACGGGGGCACGCTCGCCGACGGTGCGCACGCCCCACGACCGATCGCGGGAGCCGAGTGTCTCGCCGGGGGCGAGCTCGTGCATCTCGCCGTCGATCTCGATCCATCCCTCCCAGTTCCCGAACTGGGTCAAGCGGGTCGAGTCCATGATCACGCGTTGGCCGACCTGGTGGAAGAAGTGTGGCTCCTCGATCGGTGCCGAGCGCCGCACGAACGTCAGATCGCACCGGATCCCGTGCTCGGGCGACTCCACCGTGACCCGCAGCGCGCTCGAGCGGCTCGAGCACCTCGACCTCGATCGGGCCGACCTGGTTGGCATCGCCACGATCGGTCGGAGCTCGCCGCGACGCGTGGACGTTGATCTGGCGGGCATCGGCGGTGCCGCCGTCGACGACCACGCTGAACGAGGCGTCGGCGATGTGTCGGTTCGGGTACAGCCCCATCGCTGCTGCGAAGTACAGCCGCGTATCGCGGGTGTACCCGTTGAAGAAGTAGCGGTCGTAGTGGTTGAGATCGCTCGAACCCGTGCGCGCCACCGGGTGTGACGTCTGATGGATCGGAAAGTCGTCGAACGAACTCAGCACCCGGCCGACGGTAGTCGTATCCTGAGGCGATCCATGACGCGCATCCGGTATCGGCAGTTTGCGATCGTGACCACGATCGGGATCTGTTTCCTCACCGTGGCGGGCGGAGCTGTTCGCCTCACCGGGCAGCGGGCTCGGCTGCGACGACTGGCCGAACTGCAACAACGAGCGCTTCATCGACGTCTCGACCGGTCACGCCGCGATCGAGCAACTGAATCGTCTCCTCAGCGGGTTGATCGCCGTCCCCACGCTGCTGCTCGTCATCGCCGGTTTCCGTGCTGCACCGCGCGGCAACGGGCTGCGCTGGCCGGCGCTCGGCGTACTCCTCACGGTGTTGGCGAACGGCGTCGTCGGCGGCATGGCCGTGCTCGGCGATCTGCACCCGTTCCTCGTCCAGTCGCACTTCCTCCTGGCGATGGTGTCGATCGCGTTCGGACTGGTTGCCGTTCGAGCGGCATCCGAGCGGCGGATTCCGTGGTGGAACGGGTCGATGTCGAGCCCGTTCCACCTGCTGTTGCTCGGCGTCGTCGTGCTGACGGCGGCCGCATTGGTGACCGGCACGATCGTGACCGGTGCCGGGCCGCACGCCGGCGACGAAGACGCTCGTCGCTACGGATTCGACATCGGCAGCGTGGCTCGGATCCACAGCGCGACCGTCATTCTGGCGGTGGCGTGCGCTGCGTTGCTCGCCGTCATCGTCGCGCGCGGCCACCGGGGGATGCAGGGTGCGATGTCATCGTGGTTGTTCATCGCGATCGTGCAGGGTGGAATCGGCTATGCGCAGTACTTCACGGGCGTTCCCGAGATCCTCGTCGGGCTCCACATCGCCGGCGCAACGCTGCTCTGGGTGGCGACGATACGGCTCGGACTGTCCGGGCTCGACGCCGCTCCCGGGACCGAACCACTCGAGGGACACGCAACCGAAACACAGCGTTTATTCGGTTCGACCACGACAACCGTCTAGAGTACCGGCCCGTGCGTTCCTCGAACATGACAGCACCGGTGTCGCCTGCATGGCTTCGTCTCGTTCTCGGGGCCGTCGTGACACTGCTCACGTTGGCCGCGATCGGCGGACCGGCCCTCGCGCAGGAGGATGAGGGCGGTGGCGAACAGATCACCGGCACGCTGCTCTCCCGAGACGAAACTGGCGAGCGGGTCGGCGTCGAAGGCGTGTCGCTGATCGTCTACGACGCGGACGGTACCGAGATCGGCACTGCAACGTCCGACGCCGACGGCAACTGGGCGGTCGACCTGCCTGGCCCCGGGATCTACTCGGTCCTCCTCGTGGTCGACAGCTTGCCCGACGGCGTCGAACTCCGGAACCCCGAACGGAACCCGCTGCCGGAGATCGCCGTGCAGCCCGGCACGAGCAAAGCGGCGCTCTTCGCGATGGGCGATCGACGGACATCGGACGACAACACGGTGGTCGCCGTTCAGCTCTTCGCCGACGGCATCAAGCTCGGCCTGATCATCGCGATGTGCTCGATCGGATTGTCGTTGATCTTCGGCACGACCGGGCTCACCAACTTCTCCCACGGCGAGATGGTCACGCTGGGCGCGATGCTCGCCTACATGTTCCACATGGTCTACGGCGCTCCCGTCGACTTCTCGTTCTTCGGCCTGTTCAATCTGTGGTCCAACGGCCTCCTGTTCGGAATCCCCGGGACGAACTCGCTGGTCTTCGCGGCGTTCCTGGCGGTGTTCCTGTGCGGTGTCTTCGGCTGGTTGTTCAACAAGTTCGTCTGGCAGAAGCTGCGACACCGTGGTACGAGCCTGATCTCGGCGCTGGTCGTCTCGATCGGCCTCTCGATCTTCTTCCGCTACGTGTTCCTGTTCAACTTCGCAGGGCGCGCTCGGTTCTACCGTGACTACCAGGTGCAGTCACGCGTCGACCTCGGGTGGTTCTCACTGGCGCCGAAGGACATCTTCATCATCATCTTCTCCATCGTGGTGCTGGTCGGCGTCGGACTGGCACTGCAGAAGACCCGCGCCGGCAAGGCCATGCGCGCGGTGGCCGACAACCGTGATCTCGCCGAATCCTCCGGCATCGACGTGGAGTCGGTCATCAAGTGGGTGTGGATCTCCGGTGCTGCACTCGCCGGTCTCGGTGGGGTCCTGTTCGGCATGACCGAGAGCGTCAACTGGGACATGGGCTTCCGACTGCTGCTGCTGATGTTCGCCGGTGTCACGCTCGGCGGTCTCGGTACCGCATACGGCGCGTTCCTCGGCAGCCTGATCGTGGGCATCTTCATCCAGATGATCACCCTGTTCGACTGGTTCCCGAGCGACATGAAGAACGTCGGCGCGCTCGGGGCGCTGATCTTGGTTCTGCTCATACGCCCACAAGGGTTGCTCGGCCGTTCCGAGCGGATCGGATAGGGGAGTTCCATGGATTGGGGATCAATCATCGAGTCCACGTTCCGTGGCCTGGTGGGCGAACAGCTCATCTACTTCGGCCTCGCGGCGATCGGACTCAACCTGCACTACGGCTACACGGGCCTGTTGAACTTCGGCCAGGCGGCATTCATGGCGGCCGGGGCCTACGGGTTGGCGATCATCTCGACGTCGTTGTCGCCGCGGATCAACGACAACGAGGGCATCTTCCAGCTGAATCTGTCCGACGGGTGGATGTTCGTGATCGGGTGCGTGTTCGGCGTGATCATCGTGCCCGTTTTGCTGGCGTTGCTCATGGGTATCCCCACCCTGCGACTGCGCGCCGACTATCTCGCCATCGTGACCATCGCCGTCGCCGAGATCATCCGCCTGACGATGCGCTCGCCGCGCTTCGACTGGCTCACCGGCTCGTCCGATGGGCTCGGCGGGTTCACGAAGCCGTTCTTCGACCTGAGTCCGTTCGATCCCGCCGATCGATACTTCTTCAACCTCTTCATCGGCAACCAGATGTTCCTGGTGCTCGTCGGGTGGATCGTGCTGGCGCTGGGCACCCTCCTGTGCTGGCTGATCGTGCGGAGCCCGTGGGGCCGGGTCCTCAAGGCGATCCGAGAGGACGAAGACGCCGCCCGGTCACTCGGCAAGAACGCGTACTCCTTCAAGATGCAGGCGCTGATCATCGGCGGCATCTTCGGCGCGGTGGGCGGCCTGCTCCGAGCCATCGGGTTCTCGCTCGCCCAGCCCGACAACTTCATCACCGACGTGACGTTCTTCGTCTGGGTGGCGATGATCCTGGGCGGCGCCGGCCGGGTGTTCGGACCACTGCTCGGCGCCGCGCTGCTCTACGGGGTGCTGACGTTCACCGACACGTTCCTGCGTGAGATCGTGGCGAACGAAGTGGTCTCCGAAGACGTGCTGTCCGGCACCCAGGTCGGTGAGGTGCGGTTCATGCTGATGGGACTCGGATTGGCGCTGCTGGCTGCGTTCAGACCGCAGGGAATCCTCGGGAACAAGGAAGAGATGGCCCTCGATGACCGATGAATTCCTCGATCAGGACGAGATCATTCCCGACGCCGGCCCCAGGCCGCACGAGCCGCACCCGGCGGGCGCCCTTCCGCTGTTCGATGTCGATGTCGCCGCGTCCCGCGCGGCGCTCGCCGACGTGCCCTGGGAACCGGGCGCTCCGAAGCCCGACCCGATCCTCGTCGCGAAGAACGTCGTGCGCCGGTTCGGCGGCCTCACCGCGGTCGACGTCGAGCACGTCGAGGTCCAACGCGGCGTGATCACGGCGCTCATCGGGCCGAACGGTGCCGGCAAGACCACCCTGTTCAACTTGCTGACGAACTTCGACTCGCCCGACACCGGCACCCGGGTCTTCGACGGTCAGCCGATCGACAAGGTCCCCGCACACAAGATCGCGAACTACGGCATGGTCCGCACCTTCCAGTTGACCAAGGCGCTGTCGAAGATGAGCGTCATCGACAACATGAAGCTGGGTGGCACCGAGCAGGCCGGCGAATCGCTGTTCAAGTCGATCCTCCCGTTCCTGTGGCACAAGCAGGAGCAGGAGATCGAGTCCCGAGCCGACGAGTTGCTGGTCCACTTCAAGATGGACCACATGCGCGAAGAGTTCGCCGGCACGCTGTCGGGTGGGCAGCGCAAACTGCTCGAGATGGCCCGGGCGCTGATGGTCGAGCCGAAGATGGTGATGCTCGACGAGCCGATGGCCGGCGTGAACCCGGCGCTCACGCAGTCGCTGCTCGGCCACGTGACGGGGTTGCGCGATCGCGGCATGACGGTGCTGTTCGTCGAGCACGACATGGACATGGTGCAGGAGATCAGCGACTGGGTGATCGTGATGGCCGAGGGCAAGATCATCGCCGAGGGCCCGCCCGCATCGATCGGTCAGAACCAAGCGGTCGTCGATGCGTACCTCGGTTCCACCCACGACAGCGCCCTCGACCTGGACAAGGAGCTGTGATGGACGAATCGACGGGCGCCGACGCCACAGATGCCGCAGATGCCGCAGATGCCACAGACGTCACCCACGACGCCACAGCCGAGCCGCTGCTGATCGCCGACGGCCTGACCGCGGGGTACCTGCCCGGCGTCAACATCCTCAACGACTGCAGCCTGACCCTTGCCGATGGCGAGCTGGTCGGCATCATCGGCCCGAACGGCGCCGGCAAGTCGACGCTGGTCAAGGCGATGTTCGGCCTGGTCAACATCCGCGAGGGCCACGTTCGGCTGCGGGGCGAGGACATCACGAACATGAAGGCGCACTCGCTCGTCGAGCGCGGGATCGGGTACGTGCCGCAGAACAACAACGTGTTTCCAGCGCTGACCATCCTCGAGAACCTCGAGATGGGCGTGTTCCTGAAGCCCAAGACCTTCAAGGAGCGGTACTCGGTGGTCGGGGACATGTTCCCGCGCCTCGTCGAGCGCGCCGACCAGCGCGCCGGCTCGTTGTCCGGTGGGGAGCGCCAGATGCTGGCGATGGGCCGCGCGCTGATGATGGACCCGTCCGTGCTGCTGCTCGACGAGCCGTCGGCGGGCCTCTCGCCGGCGCTGCAGGACGAGGTGTTCGTCCGGTGCCACCGGATCAACCAGGCCGGGGTGTCGATCGTGATGGTCGAGCAGAACGCGAGCCGCTGCCTGCAGATCTGCGACCGCGGCTACGTGCTCGACCAGGGCACCAACGCCTACACCGGGACCGGCGGCGAGTTGCTGAAGGACCCGAAGGTGATCGAGCTGTACCTCGGAACCCTGGTCAAAGACCACCAGAACTGACGGTCGACAGGCCGCCCGTCGATATGGAGCGGCCTGCGGCCCACCTCAGCGAACCGGTCCTCGATCGAGCGTGCTCCTGTGTGCCGGATCCCGGACGGATCTGAGGCCGTCGCTACGCTGCGAACATCGAGCGATTACGACCAGTCGAGGTCTGTGTCGAGATCGAGGGAGATCAGCTCCATCGGACGTCGGGCGCGTTCGGTCGCGCGAACCGTCACCCGACGTCGAGGATGACGGCGAGCGTTTCTCGAATCTGCGAAAGATTCAGCGGCCCAACGTTGCCTCGGGTCGCCACAATCCTCTGCGGTGAAACCGCTCGAAGATGCTGACACTGCGCTGCCGACTCGGCACTCAATCCATTGGTCTCGTCAGGTTGAATCACGTTCTCGGAATGAAACCTGCGGATCGTGCTGGTGAGCGGTACCACATGAACGACGGACGGTCCCGCATCGAGGATCCGTTGGGCGGTGACCACGATCGCGGGATGAAGAAACCCTGCCTCGCGGCCCTCGGGTCGACCGAGATCGAGGTCGACCACGTCACCCGAGGTCTGCATCGAGCCAGGCGTCCTCATCGCTGACCAGTGGGGCGTGCAGTTGACGCCCGATGTGGTCCTGACGGAGCGCCCGCACGGCGAGGGTCACCGTCTTCCCGACTGTCGTGTCGAACTCGGCCGCCAGACGCTTGAGCTCATCGTGAGTCGCAGCATCAATTCGAACGCTCGTGCTCTGCATGCAAATCAGCATACACTGCCGTCGACCCGGGTCATGAGCGCAGTGTGTGCCTGATGACGAGATCCAGGCAGTCCCGCACGTGCTGGTAGGTCCACGCTGCCCGGACGCGAAACGGCCCGGGGCGTGCGCCCCGGGCCGTCTCAGTGTTCGTCAGTCAGTTGCTGATTCGGAGAATCAGACCTCGACCGAACCCTGGACCGAACCAACGGTCTGCAGGACACCGTCTGCGTCGAATTCCAGCGTGAGGATCGAAGCCTGGGTCGGCTCGCCCTCGTCACGGAACTCGAGGGGTCCGGAGACACCGTCGTAGTCGATGTCGGTCGCCGGGTCGGCTTCCAGCAGCGCGAGGCAGTCGGCGTAGCTCGTGCACTTCTCGCCACCACGGGTGACCTCGACGATTTCGGCCGCAACGGCGGTCGCCTCGTCGGTGCCGGCCACGGTTGCCGCCAGCGCCATCACGACGATGGCGTCGTAGGACTCAGCGGCGTACGAGTAGTCGACCAGTTCCGGATCGACTGCGAGGAGCGCAGCCTGGAAGTCCGCGAGCTCGCCTTCGACGTCGACACCCGGGAGGGTGCCGCGCATGCCGGCGAGGACGGTCGGGTCATCGAACTGAGCGGCGAGGGCGTTGCCCATGTTGCCGTCCGTGCCGTAGACGGCCTTGTCGGCCGGGCCGAAGCCGGCTTCGATGAGGCCGGTCAGGATCGAGCCGGTCTCGTCGAATCCGATGATCACGATCGCGTCCGAGTCAGCCGCAACCACGTCAGCGACCACGTCGTCGAAGTTCTCCGCTTCGGGGTCGTAGATGATCTCGGCATCGACGACGCCACCCTGGTCAGCGTACGGACCGCTCGTGAACTCGAGCAGACCGAGGCCGTAGTCGTCGTTACGCACCACGAAGGTGACCGAGGTGTTGCCATCGCCCACGAGGACGTCGGCGAGCGCAGCACCCTGCACCGTGTCGGACGGAGCGGTACGGAAGTACAGATCGCTGTCCGGGTAGGTGGTGAACGACGGTGAGGTGTTGGCCGGCGAGAAGTGGATCTTGCCCGCCTGGGTGATCTTGTCGATCACGGTCAGCGACACACCGGAGCTGGCGGCGCCGATGAACGCATCGACATCTTGCGCGAGCAGACGGTCGACGGTGGCGTTCGCCACCTCACCGTTGTCGCCGGAGTCGCCGGGCAGGTACTGCGATGTCCGAGCCGACGACACCGCCGGCGGCATTGATGTCCTGGACAGCGAGGTTGACGCCGGCGATCTCGGGCGGGCCGAGGAACGCGAGGCTGCCGGTCTCGGGCAGCAGGCCGCCGACGACGAAAACGCCTTCGGTCGAGCCAGTTTCAGCGCCTTCGGCGTCGTCCACCGCTTCGGTGGTCTCGGTCTCGGCCTCTTCCATGGCCTCGGTGGTCTCGGTCTCGGCCTCTTCCATGGCCTCGGTGGTCTCGGTCTCGGCCTCTTCGACCGCTTCGGACGTCTCGGTCTCGGCATCCGTGGTCGTGGACTCGTCGTCGTCGCTGCCGCAAGCGGCTGCAACGAGCGAGAGGCCGACGAGCAGTGCGCCGACGCGCTTCACACGTGCTTTCTGCATGTTGTTTTTCTCCCCCTGTGTAAGTGCGGGCGGGATTGCCCGTACGGATCAGGAAACGAAAGTGTAGGCGTGGAATCCGGCGCACGCCACGCGCTACGTTGCATCCGTGTGAACACGCGCGCCCCGCTCGACCTGCTCGAGGGGCTCGCCACGACCCGCTCGATCCGTCGTTACACCGATGATCCAGTCGATCTCGACGACCTCCGGTCCATCCTCTGGCACGCCGGGCGTGCCCCGTCCGGCTCGAATCGCCAGCCCTTCCGCTTCGTCGTCCTGCGCGACGGTGAGGTCGCCGATTCGGCCAAGGCGCTCCTCGGACATGCGTTCCGTGCCGGCTGGAACGCCAAACGCGCGGCCGATGGGTACCGACCCAGTCGGTTCGCCGACTCGATGCAGCGCTACGTCGACCGCTTCGAGCAGATCCCGGTCGTGATCATCGTCTGTCTCGACCGCTATCGCGACCCGAACCCGATGGAGGGTGCCTCCGTGTACCCCGCGTGTCAGAACCTCCTGCTCGCGGCCCGTGCACACGGCTACGGCGGCGCGCTCACCATGTGGCACCTCGGGGTCGAAGACGAACTCCGCGCCGTCCTGCAGATCCCCGCCCACGTCGCGCTGTCGGCGTGCATCACCCTCGGGGTCCCCGAGGGCCGTCACGGACCGGTGCGTCGCAAGCCGCTTCGCGACGTCGTGTTCGACGAACGGTGGGGGCAACCGGCGGGCTGGGCCGATGACCCCGCCGCGCCGATGACCAGTCCCGACGATCCAGACGACACGTCGCGGTAGCTTCGCCACATGCCACTCGTCGCCGGGGTCGACTCCAGCACACAGAGCACCAAGGTGGAGGTCCGCGACCTCGCGTCGGGGGAGGTCGTCGCCGCCGGACGGGGGAGTCACCCCGTCGTCACGCCACCGTGCAGTGAGCAGGACCCGTCCGCTTGGATCGACGCGTTCGACGCGGCGTGGGCTGCGGCCGGGTCGCCACAGGTCGCAGCGGTCTCGATCGGGGGGCAACAGCACGGCATGGTGGCGCTCGACGCCGACGACCGGCCGGTGCATCCGGCAAAGCTCTGGAACGACACCGAGTCCGACCCCGATGCACGGTGGCTCATCGACCGGCTCGGCTCCGAACGAGCGTGGGCCGATGCGATCGGCAGCGTCCCCGTGGCGGCCTTCACGATCACGAAGCTGTCGTGGCTCCACCGCACGCACCCCGATCGCTGGGCGCGCCTGGCACGGGTGCTGCTGCCCCACGACTACGTCACCCACCGGTTGACCGGTGCGTACACGACCGATCGGGGCGACGCCTCGGGCACCGGCTACTGGTCGCCGTCGACGGGGGAGTACCGGCTCGACCTGCTGGCGCTCGTCGACGCCGAGCGCGACTGGATGACCGCGCTCCCGACGGTGCTGGGTCCGATGGACGTCGCCGGCGAATGGAGCGGGGCCGTCGTCGCACCGGGAACCGGCGACAACATGGCGGCTGCGCTCGGGATCGGGCTCCGTCCGGGAGACGCGATGATGTCGGTCGGCACGTCGGGGACCATCTCGGCGGTGACCGGGTCATCGACCGGTGACGACACCGGTGCCGTGGCGGGGTTCGCCGACGCAACCGGTCGATTTCTCCCGCTGGTGTGCACGTCCAACGCCGCCAAGGTGCTCGAAGCGGTCCGTGGCCTGCTCGGCGTCGACCACGCCGAGTTCGACCGCCTCGCGCTGGCCGCCGACCCCGGCGGTCCGGTGATGCTGCCGTACTTCGACGGTGAACGCACGCCGTACCGCCCGACGGCCACGGGCGCGATCTCCGGCCTGCGGTCCGACGTGACCCGAGCGCAGTTCGCCCGCGCCGCAGTCGACGGCGTCGCGTGCGGCCTGCTCGACGGTCTCGACGCACTGCGGCGCCACGCCCACCTCGACGGTCGCCTGCTCCTCGTCGGCGGCGGCGCTCGGTCTGCGGCGCTGCGCGCGGTCGTCGCCGGGCTCGCGGGCATGCCGGTCGTCGTTTCGGACGTCGACGAGGCGGTCGCCACCGGTGCGGCGGTGCAGGCTGCAGCGGTGTTCGAGCAGGTGGACCACTCGGTGATCCAGCAACGGTGGGGGCTCGGTCGGGGCACGCCCGTCACCGGCATCGACGGTGGCGACATCCGCGAGCGTTACGCCGCACTCCGCGACGCATGAGTGCCACACCACACTCGATCCTGGGCATCGGCACCGACGCCACCGCGAGCGAGATCCGCGCCGCACGACGCGATCTGGCCCGGGTGCACCATCCCGATGCCGGCGGTGACGCCGCGATCATGCAGCGCGTCAATGCGGCCGCAGCCCAGGCGCTGCGCCTGCTCGGCGACGCCGAGGCGAACGGGTCGTCGGCGCCGGGTGGGTCCGCAGGCGGCGGGTCCGGGGCTGGTCGCTCGTCCGGCCCTGAGACGTCCGGCCCTGAGACGTCGGCATCGAACGACTGGGTCGGCTCGACCCGTGACGTGCCCTCCTTCACCATCGAAGCGCTGCCGGCGGAGGCGTTCGAAGCGCTGCTGGTCGCCACCGCCGAACTCGGCGAGATCGAAGACGACGACCCGCCGTACCAACTGCGGACGCTCCTCGCGTCGCCGTTGGCGTGCTGGTGCCAGCTCGATGTGGTCCCCGACGCCGGGGCCTCGACGGTCAGCATGTCGATCGCGCCCGTCGAGGGGTGTCGACTGCCGCCGCTCGTCGACGTCCGAAACGCCTACATCGTTGCGCTCAACGGTCTCGACTGGTCCAGCCTCTGACCGCGCGGTCGGTGGCAACGCTCCTGCTCGATTGCGGACTCAGGGGCGCGGTGCGGCGGCCTTGGTGAGCCGATCCCGAATGGCGTGCCCCAGCCCGTCGGCGGGAGGGAGCACGGCGATGAGCACGCGCACCCCGTCGAGATCGGCCTGTCGCAGCGCCGCATACAGCTCCCTCGCGTAGCGGGCGACGTCGTCGGTCAGGTCGAGGATCCTCGATCCCGGCGTTCCTGCGGCCAGCGCGCGGCCGTCGTCGGCGGTGTCGACGAGGCGGACCTCGCAGTGCGGTGCGTAGTGCGAGGCGAGCATCCCGCTCGCCCGTGGGGGCCCTGATGCCGCGGCCACGTCGGCGTGCAGGATCTCGCGGACCTGTGCGGCGGTCACCGCGCCCGTGCGCAGGATCTGGACAGGGTCGGCCGTGCAATCGACGATCGTGCTCTCGACGCCCACCGGGCTCGGGCCACCGTCGAGCACGACGTCACGGTCGGGGTCGAGCAGTTCGCCGAGGTCGTCGACGACATGCTGCGCGGTGGTGGGACTGACCGCTCCGAAACGGTTCGCGGACGGTGCGGCCACGGGAACCCCGGCCAAGCGGATCATCTCTCGCGCCATCGGGTGGGCCGGGACACGCAGCCCGACGGTGGACAGTCCGCCCGCGACCGCGGCCGGGAGGCGCGACGACCGCGGCACGATCAACGTCAACGGCCCGGGCCACCCTGCGGCGGCCAGCCGCCGAGCGGTGTCGGGAGCGTCGGGCGCCCATTCGTCGAGGTCCTCGACGTCGGCGAGGTGGACGATCAGCGGGTGGTCGCTCGGGCGACCCTTCACGGCGAAGATGCGCTCGATCGCCGCCGGGTCGGTGGCATCAGCGGCCAGGCCGTACACGGTCTCGGTCGGCATCGCGACGAGGCCACCGGACCGAATCGCCGTCGCCGCTCGCTCGACGTCGTCACGCACGAGCCGGCGGGTCACGACAGCGCGTCGACGAACTCGAGCGCAGCGTCGAAGAAGCCGAAGGACTCAGGCGTCGCGAAGTGGTCGGTGCGCGGCAGCGAGATCAGCTCGCCGTGCGGGAACGCCGCCGCCAGCTCGTCGCCGGGATGCACGAAATCGTCCTCGCCGACGACCACCAGGACCGGGCACGTGATGGCGGCGAGTCCGGCCGCATCGATCTCGACGCCGGCGGGCCGCTCCATGACGGCGAGCAGGGCATGGAGGTCGTTGCCGGGCTGCTGGGCGTACTGCGCGAAGAGGCGGGCGGTCTGATCGAGCGATGCCGGATCGGCGCCGTCGATGAGGGCGCGGAGCCCGTCGGCGATCGCCGTGGCGCCGGAGTGGTCCCGGTCGAACACGTTGCGGCCGATGCCGGCGAGCACCAGGCGGTCGAATCGACCGGGGTGCTGCATCGCGGTGCGCAGCAGCGTGAGCGCGCCGAGTGAGAAGCCGATCGCTGCGACGGGCTCGGGCGGGAGCGCGTCGAGGACGCGCTCGGTCAGATCGGCATACGCCTCGGGTTCGTGCGGTTTCGGGGCCGAGCCGTGCCCGAGCAGATCGACGCCGATCACCCGCTTGCCGCCGTCCTCGAGGAGCGCGGTGAACCCGTTGCGCTGCCACGTCGACTCGAACGAGCCACCCCATCCGTGCACCAACATCACCGTCTCGCAAGATTCCACGACCCGCAGCGTAGAAGGCAATAGCATCCGAGCCCCATGCGCATGCTGCACGAGAACCCCGGCCACGACCTCACGTACAACGACGTGTTCATGGTGCCGAGCCTGTCCGACGTGCCGTCGCGGATGCACGTCGACCTCACCACCCCCGACGGCATCGGCACCACGATCCCGCTCGTGGTGTCGAACATGACCGCCGTGTCCGGCCGCCGGATGGCCGAGACCGTGGCGCGCCGCGGGGGCGTGGCGATTCTTCCGCAGGACATCCCGGTCGATGTGGTCCGGACCGTCGTCGCCAGCGTGAAGGCCTGCCACCCGGTGTTCGAGACACCGATCACGCTCGCTCCCGATGCCACCATCGGCGATGCACTGTCGCTCATCCACAAACGGGCCCACGGCGCGGTCGTGGTGGTCGAGGACGGACGACCGGTGGGCGTGTTCACCGACAAGGACGGCGATGGCTTCGACCGGTTCACCCAACTCCGCAACGTCATGTCGTCGACGGTGCACATCCTCAGCCCCGACGTCGACGCGGCCTCGGCCCACGAGCAACTCGGGCAGCGGCGACTCCACGTCGCGCCGGTGGTCGACGATGACGGACGCCTGTTGGGCGTCGTCACCCGCAAGGGTGCGCTGCGCTCGACGATCTACACGCCGGCACTCGACCGCAACGGCCAGTTGATGATCGGCGCCGCCGTCGGGATCAACGGTGACCCGGCGGGCACGGCTGCCGAACTGATCGCACTCGGCGTCGACGTGCTCGTGATCGACACGGCCCACGGACACCAGACCCGGACGCTCCACGCCGTCGAGGCGGTGCGTGCCGCGGTCGGCGACGCGAAGATCGTCGCCGGAAACGTGGTCACCGCCGAGGGCACGCGACAACTGGTCGAAGCCGGGGCCGACGTGGTGAAGGTCGGCGTCGGCCCGGGCGCGATGTGCACCACGCGCATGATGACCGGCGTCGGTCGTCCTCAGTTCTCGGCCGTGGTCGAGTGCGCGGACGAGGCCGCCCGCTCGGGGGGACACATCTGGGCCGACGGTGGCGTGAAGTTCCCGCGCGACGTCGCGCTGGCACTGGCCGGGGGCGCGGCCAACGTGATGATCGGGTCGTGGTTGGCCGGCACCTACGAGTCGGCGGCCGACACCCGGCTCGACACCGACGGGCGACTCTTCAAGGAGAGCTTCGGGATGGCATCGAATCGGGCGGTCAAGAACCGGACGCGCACCGAATCGGAGTTCGAACGCGCCCGAAAGGAGCTCTTCGAGGAGGGGATCAGCACATCGCGGATGTATCTCGACCCGGATCGTCCCGGGGTCGAGGACATCATCGACCAGATCGTCGCGGGGCTCCGCTCGTCGTGCACCTATGCGGGCGCCGTGTCGATCGCCGAGTTCCACGACCGTGCGGTCGTGGGCGTGCAGGGCGCCGCCGGGTACGACGAGGGTCGACCGCAGGGGGTGTCCTGGTGAGCAACACCGTGATCGCGATCGACGGCCCCGCGGGTGCGGGCAAGTCCACTGTCGGGCGAGCGATCGCTCGCCGGCTCGGGGTCGAGTACCTGGACACCGGTGCGATGTACCGCGCGGTCACGTTCGCCGTCCTGCGGCGGGGCATCGATCCCCACGACGTCGAGGGCGTCGCCGCGGTCGCCGCCGACATCGACCTACGGATCGACGATGACGGCGTGTTCGTCGATGGCGAGGACGCGACCGTGGAGATCCGCGGTCGCGAGGTCACCGGTGCCGTCAGTGCGGTCGCCGCCAACAGCGGCGTGCGCGCCGAGATGGTCGACGCGCAGCGGGCGTGGGTGGAGGCGCACGGGGGCGGCGTCATCGAGGGTCGCGACATCGGATCGGTCGTGTTCCCCGACGCCGATCTCAAACTGTTCGTCACGGCGTCGGCGCGAGTTCGTGCCGAGCGCCGCGTGGCCGAGATCGGCGGAGATGTCGACGACGTGGAGGCCTCGATCATCGAACGCGACCGCAAGGACTCCTCCCGCGCCGACAGTCCGCTCGTCGAGGCGTCGGGCTCGGTCGTCGTCGACACCACCGGGATGACCATCGAGCAGGTCGTCGAACACATCGTGGAGATGCTGCCGTGAGCGATGCCGAACGCAGCCGGGTGATCACCAAGCCCGGCCGCAACACGTGGTGGAATCGGTTGCTGTACGGGTTCTTCCGGCAACTCGTGAGCAACTCGCTGCGGATCTACACACGCGGCACCGTCGAGGGCAAGGAGCACCTCCCCGACGGCGCGTTCGTACTCGCCCCGGTGCATCGCAGCTACATCGACACGCCGATCTCGTCGTGGGTGCAGTTCCGGCGGCTGCGATACCTCGGCAAGAACTCGATGTGGAAATACGAGTGGCTCGGCAAGCTGTTCACCGCGATGGGCGCCATCCCGGTGCACCGGGGCTCGATCGACCGTGAGGCCCTCAAGCGGTGCCTCCAGGCGCTCGAGACGGGTCAACCACTCGTGCTGTTCCCGGAGGGCGAACGCAAGGACGGACCGATCGTGCATCCCCTGCTCGACGGGGCGGCGTTCCTCGCAGCGAAGGCGGGCGTGCCGTTGGTCCCGGTCGGGATCGGCGGGTCGGACCGCGCCATGCCGCGTGGAGCGAAGTTCGTCTACCCCCACCGCGTCCACGTGATCATCGGCGAGCCGTTCATGGTCGAGACCGACGATCGCGGGCGTGCCACCCGCGAGCAGCTCTCAGCGGCAACCGAGCGGCTCCACTCGGAACTCCAGCTGCTCTACGACGCTGCGCGAGCACACGTCAGCTGAAGAACGCGCCGAGCGCGGCAGCCAGGTGGAGCGGGTCGTCGGCACCGCACAGCTCACGCGCCGAGTGCATCGACAACTGCGGTACCCCGACATCGACGGTGTCGATGCCGAGTCGGGTGGCCGTGACCGGCCCGATCGTCGAGCCACAGGGCATGTTGTTCCGCGACACGAACACCTGCCACGGCACGCCCGCCCGCTCGCACGCCGCCTGGAACCGAGCGGCGGTCGATGCCGACGTCGCATAGCGCTGATTCGAGTTCACCTTCACCGCCGGACCAGCGTTGACGATCGGTCGGTGCGACGGCTCGTGGCGTTCGACGTAGTTCGGATGTACGGCGTGCGCGTTGTCCGCCGAGACACATGCCGACGCGCGCAGCGCACGGTGAAGGTCGTCGCGGTCGCCGCCCCGAGCGAGGACGAGGCGCTCGATGACGGTTTCGAGGAACGGTCCCTGCGCACCGGTCGTGCTGGCCGAGCCGACTTCTTCGTGGTCGTTCAACACGATCAGCGCGATGTGTTCGCGCGGCTCGGCAGCGGCGAGCGCGACGGTGGCAGCCCAGCACGACAACTGGTTGTCGAGGCGGGCCGACGTCAACAGCGACCGGTCCGCGCCGATCACGGCGGCGCCCTGGAGGTCGTAGAGGCACAGCTCCCACCAGGCCGGGGCATCGTCGAGCCCGGCTCGTTCGCCGATCCACCGCGCGAACTCACCGGGCCGCGCCACGCCCACGCCCCACACGGGCGCAAGGTGAAGCTGCGGATCGAGGATCAGCCCAGTGTCGTTGACGCCGCGGTCGAGGTGAACTGCGAGTTGGGGGACCCGGGCGATCGGCTCGGCCACGTCCACGATCGACACAGAGCCGTCCGACGCGACGAGGCGCCCGGCGATGCCGAGGTCGCGGTCGAGCCACGTGTTGTTCAAGATGCCGCCGTACACCTCGACGGCGAGCTGCTTCCAGCCAACCGCATCGGTGTCGGGATGAGGCTTGACGCGCAGGCCCGGCGAGTCGGTGTGTGCTCCACCGATCCGAAAGCCCGTGGACGCAGTCGAGTCGCCCGGGACCGACCACGCGATGATCGCGCCGTCGCGCACGACGAAGCCCCGCTCGGGGATGTCCTCCCACTCGGCGGACTCGTCGAGCTCGGTGAAGCCGTCCAGCCGCGAGGTGGTCGAGGTGACCGCGTGCCAGGGGGACGGCGACGCGTCGAGGTAGGCGATCAGATCGTCGAGGTCGGCAGTCATGGGTCTCCGGTCATGAGTCTCGCGTCATCCATTCTGGAACAGACCCATGGGGAGCCCGGTGCCACGGAGGTGGCTGGTCTCGTTGATCGTGATGATCGAGCGCTCGCCACTGGACGCCGCCGCGACGCGGTGGATCGAGGTGTAGTTGGGATAGAAGAAGCCGCGTCGGTCGACGTCGAGATCGAGGATGTGGGTGAGGTAGGCGTTGATGACCCCACCGTGGCACACGATCGCCACCCGCTCGCCGCGGTGCTCGCCGATGATTCGCTCGATGGCCCCGATCGTGCGGGCGTTGAACGTCGCTTCATCCTCGCCCTCCTGCTCCCAGATGCCGTCGAGCATGGCGATCCAGCGGGGGTCGTTCGTGGCCTTGAGTTCTTCGACGGGAACGTACTCCGGGCTGTTCTTGTCGTATTCGGCCACGTCGGGCTCGATCACCATCTCGAGGTCGCGTCCGGCGACGACCGGGGCCGCGGTCTGTTGCGCACGCTGCAGCGAACTCGCATACACAGCGTCGAGATGCTCGGATGAGAGATACTGAGCGAGATGACGTGCCTGCTCGTGCCCCTCCGAAGCCAGTTCGGGGTCGGCCACTCCGGTCTCGAGTTCGCGGCGAACGGGGAGCGCGTGTCTGATCAGCAAGAGTTCCATCGAACGATAGACAAGCAGACATGACCCGCCGAACGAAGATCGTAGCGACCATCGGCCCGGCGAGTGACTCGTCGGAGACCCTCGAAGCGTTGATGCTGGCGGGGCTCGACGTCGTCCGGCTGAACCTGAGCCATGGCTCGATCGAGGATCATCTCGCGACGCTGGATCGTGTGCGCGAGGCCGGCAAGAAGACGGGACGACCCGTTGCGGTGCTCGCTGATCTCCCCGGGCCGAAGATCCGCGCCGGCTCCTTCGGCGACGACGACGTGATGATCGAGAGCGCGAGCGAGGTGTGCATCGTCGCGGGCGACGGACCGAGCGACGCGACGACGATTTCCGTTCCGTATCCGACACTGCTCGCCGACCTGCACCCGGGCGCGAAGGTGCAACTGGGCGACGGAGCGATCTCGATGACCGTCACCGCGGTCGGCGACGAGGAAGCGCTCGCGCTGGTCGAGACGGGTGGACGCACGAGCGGGCAACCCGGGGTGCACCTCTCGTCGACGGTCGTCCGGCTGACGACCCCGACGGAGGAGGATCTCGTGCTGGCCGAGACGATGGCAACCGCCGGTGTCGAGTTCATCGCGGTCTCGTTCGTCTGCAGCGCGGCCGACGTCGAGCGTGTCGCCGAGATCGTGGGGACCCGGGCGCGCCTCGTCTCGAAGATCGAGACCGAGGCGGCGCTCGATGACCTCGACGCGATCATCGCGGCATCCGACGCGCTGATGGTCGCTCGTGGCGATCTCGGGATCGACTGTCCGATCGAGGACGTTCCCCATCTGCAGAAGCGGATCATCCGGGAGTGCGTCGCAGTGGGCAAGCCGGTGATCACCGCGACGCAGATGCTCGAGTCGATGATCACGGCGCCGTCGCCGACCCGCGCCGAGGTCAGCGACGTCGCGAACGCCGTGTTCGACGGCACCGATGCCGTCATGCTGTCCGGCGAGACCGCGATCGGTCGCGACCCGGTCGGCGTGGTGCGGACGATGGCGACCGTCGCCGCCCGCGCCGAATCCGAAGCGAGCTACCGGCAGTGGGCGAACAAGTTGGGCCGCATGCAACGCGAACAGCGTGACAACGTCGGCGCCGGCGATCGCATCACGATGTCGTTGACCCGCGCGGCGTCCGAGGCGGCCATCGACGCCGACGTGTCGGCGATCCTCTGCTGCACGCGCAGCGGGCGGACCGCCCGTGCGATGGCGCGCTTCCGGCCCGACGCACGCATGATCGGACTGTCACCCGATCCGAAGATGGTCCGCACGATGGCGTTGAGCTGGGGGGTCGAGCCGATCGAGGTCGACATGTACTCCTCGACCGACGAGATGGTCTGGTTCGCCGTCGAGACCGCACTGGAGTACGGAGCGATCGATCACGGCGACACGGTGCTGGTGCTGGCCGGCGCGCCGACCGGGGCGCGTGGGTCCAGTCCCGGTTCGAACCGATCGGACGTGGCGACCGATGTCCTCAGGTTGGTCTGCGTCGACTGAGCACGAACGCGAGCGCTGACACGCTTGCCGCGATCGCCGACAGGGTGAGGGTGCCCTCCACGCCGTAGATGCCGAACAGCCAGCCGCTTGCGATCGTCCCCGACCCGCGGGCCACGGTGCCGACGGCGTTCGCGGTGGCGATCGTCGTGCCTCGGGCCTCGGGCATCGCCTCGGTGACGAGGGAGAGGGACGTGACGAACGCGAACTCGAAGCCGCAGAGGAACAGCAAGATGCCCACGACGCCGATCCACAGCGTGCTGTCGGCGAGGGCCATCACCGCCTGGCCGGTCATCAACAGCACGATGCCGGCGAGCGTGCTGCGGAACTTGCCGATCCGGTCGGCGAACCCGGCCGAGCCCACGGAGGCGAACAGCTCGATCGCGCCGTACGCCATCGCCACAGCGCCCAATCCACCGGTCGAGACGCCGAACGCGTCGTCGAGCCAGCTCCCGGAAATCGCGAACACCGAGAGCCCGGCGGTCGCGAGCAGCGCCGAGCCGATGATGACGGCCCACGCCTGCGGCGTGATCGCCGCAAGGCCCGGCGTGGGCGGAGCCGCGTCGGCAGCGGGAGCGGGCCGCGCGGCCTCGGTCGACCTCCAGACCACGGCCGCCATCGCCGTGCTCGCGATCGCCAGGACCACGTACGGGCCACGCCAGCCGAACACGGCGATCAACCCGGCGATGATCGGCGCGCCGATGAGCAGGGCGAACGCCCAGGAGGTCTCGTAGAGCCCGATCGCACGAGCCCGCTGTGAATAGGCCACCCGCCCGCTGATGTAGGCGTGGCCGGCAACGGTGCAGTTCGCCACACCGAGCACGACCAGTACGAACCCGATTGCGAACGTGAAGGTCGTGCCGAACAGCGACACGAGCGACGACACCGCAACCGCGAGCAGGGACAACGCCATCACCGCACGCTCGCGGCCACGGTCGAGGTGCTTGCCGACGAGGAACGTCGACAGCCCCGACATCTCGCCGACCCCGAGCACCGTCGTCATCTGACCGGTCGTCGCGCCGAACGCCTTCTCGAGCACCGGGAGGAACGGCGGAACCCAGCGCAGCGCAGTGTTGGCGACCGCCTTGGCGGCGGTCAGTCGAACGAGGTTCACCCTGAGGTGGCTGGAACGTCGGGCGCCACGGGCGAGTCGGCCGGATCGTCCCGCGGATCCGAGATGGTGATCGTCGTGCCGAAGAACGAACAATCGGTGTCGATGATGGTGGGATTGACACCGTCGAACTCGTAGGCGGCCAGGACCTTGTCGGCACAATCCTGGAGCGAGGCACGCTGGGTCCACACGGCGAAGGCGAGCAGGCCGAGCACCAGCGCAACGGCCACCTTCTGCATGATCGTCTTCATGATCCAGGCTGACGCGATCGCCCCCACCACGAACACGACGACGAGCCCGATCGCGATGTTCTTGGCCTCGGAGAGCGTGATGGCGAGCACGGCGCCGACAGTAACGGACGGCGTACGCTGACAGGGTGAGTGACCAACCGATCCAGTTCTCCAGCGGCATCCCGACCACGGTCCTGCCCGCGCCCGATCCGGCAGACGCCGAACGGCTCGCTGCGGCGCTCGAACTCGAGGGTGATGATCGCCGTGACGCCGTCGCTGCGGTTGTCGCCGCCTCCCCGCGCTACCTCGCGGGTTGGGCCGAGCTCGGCGACCTCGGGCGCGACACGATCGAGCGATACGCCGCCTATCGCGTCGGGTACCACCGGGGTCTCGACACGCTGCGCGCCAACGGGTGGCGTGGCTCCGGCTACGTGCGGTGGGCCGAACCGACCAACCACGGTTTCCTCCGCTCACTCCGCGGCCTCGGGCTGATGGCTGCCGAGATCGGTGAGACCGACGAGGCCGAACGCTGCGAGCAGTTCCTCCTGCAACTCGACCCGTCGGGCATCCCCGCCGCGTGAGGGTTGCGGGCGTCGTCCTCGCCGGGGGTGCGAGTCGGCGGATGGGCCGCACGAAAGCGCTCATCGAGATCGACGGCCGGGCGATGGGGGACCGCGTCGCCGATGCGCTGCGTGCGGTCGGCGCTGATCCCGTGGTGCTCGTCGGCGGCGACCCTGTCGAACTCGACGTGCTCAGCGCGCCGGTGGTGCCCGACCGGTTTCCGGGCGAGGGCCCGGTCGGCGGTGTGCTGACCGCCCTCGATCACCTGGCGGCACGAACCGGCCCCGACACGCTCGATGCGACGTTCGTCCTGCCGTGCGATCTGGCCGACGTCACCGCCGACGCACTCTGGCCGCTCCTGGAGGCCGCGGCCGGCGACGCGCACAGCCGCGTCTGGGTCGCCGCGACCGACCGGATGGAACCGATGTGCGCGCTCTGGTCGATCCAGGCGCGAGGTGTCGTGCGCGAACGCTTCGTCGTGGGGGAGCGGGCGCTGCACCGCGTGATCGCCGAGTTGCCGCACACGACCGTGACCGTCGACGCAGCGGCGCTGCGCAACGTCAATCGACCCGAAGACCTCCCGGGGTCGGGATCGCAACGTTAGGGTCGTGCCCCGTGGTTGTCGAAGAAATCTCCGTGGCGGACCTGCATGCGCTCGGGCCCGATGTGGTCCTGATCGACGTGCGGGAGAACGACGAGTGGATCGATGGACACGTGCCCCATGCACGCCACGTCGTGCTCGGCACCGTTCCGGAGCAGCTCGATCGATTCGAGGGATCACCCACCTATGTGATCTGCAAGGTCGGTGCGCGCAGTTTGGGTGCATGTGAGTACGCGGCTGCACACGGACGCCACGTCGTCAACGTCACCGGCGGCATGCTCGCCTGGCGCCACGCCGGCTTCGACGTCGCGACCGGATCCTGAGACGTCGATGGCCGAGCAACGTCCTCCGCACATCGACTTCGGCTGGATCGACAGCCAGGACGGGCTCGTCGAGTTGGTCGACGAATTGCTCGAGATGCCGCGCTACGTGCTCGACACCGAATTCCACCGCGAGCGCACGTACTACCCGAAGCTCGCGCTGATCCAGATCGCCTGGTGGCCCGAGGGGTCGAACGCGACGCAGGAGTTGGTGCTCATCGACCCGCTCGAGCTCGACATGTCCGAACTCGGCCGGCTGTTCGCCAGCGACTCGCTCTGCGTGATCCACGCTGCGCAACAGGATCTCGACGTCCTCACCCACGCCGTGGGTTCGGTTCCGCGGCGCATGTTCGATACGCAGATCGCCGGCGGCTTCGTCGGGTACGGCACGCCGTCTCTCGTCTCGCTGCTGCAGGGGGAGATCGGGATCACCCCGGCCAAGGGCGACCGCCTGACCGACTGGCTGCGACGGCCGTTGACCGACAACCAGTGCCAATACGCAGCCGCCGACGTCGAGTATCTCCTCGACGTGCACGACCGGCTGCTCGCCAAGCTCGAGGGCATGGGTCGCACCGACTGGGTCGAGGACGCCTGCGAGGAGTTGCGCACGCGTCCCACGAGCGGCTCGAACCCGCAGGACGCGTGGCTGCGCCTCAAGGACGCGCGCTCGCTGCGGCCGAACGGTCGAGCGATCGCCCAGGCACTGGCCGCCTGGCGCGAGCAACGGGCGATGCGCGTCGACATTCCGGTCCGCCAGGTGCTGCCCGACCTCGCCATTCTCGGCGTGTCCCAGCGTGGGCCGTCGACGCTCCAGGAACTGCGTCAGGCCCGCGGGGTCGATGACCGTCACGCCAAGGGCGGGATCGCCGAAGAGATCCTGGCCGCCGTCGAGGTCGGCAAGCACGCAGCGCCACCCGAGGCACCCAAGTCGTCCGACGACCTCGATCGCAACCTGCGACCCGCAATCACCTTGATCTCCGCGTGGGTGTCACAGATCGCCCGTGACGAGAAGATCGACACCACGATGCTGGCGACACGAGCCGACATCGTGGCATTGCTCCGCGACGACGACGGTGCCCGGCTCGCGTCGGGATGGCGGGCCGAACTGCTCGGTCAGGGGATCCGCGACCTGGTGTCGGGCCGGGCCGGGCTCACGTTCGACCCGCAGGGCCGCCTCACGCTTCGTCCGGTCTGACGTCGCACCGTCCGCCGGCTGCTGCTACCGGCCGCTCAGCGTGCGTCGGAGCTTGGCCCACAGCTTGTCGAAGACCTGGATCGGGTCGGTGGCGCGCGACGCATAGCTGTGGATCGGTCGGCGTTCACCGACGGCCTGGTTGAGGATCACCCGAGCGGGGACCGACGGCTTCCAGATCGCCTGACGGCCGACGATGCGCTGGAGTTCGGCGATGCGCCGCTCGGCCTCGCTCGAAATCGCGGGCACGCGGTTGAGGATCACCCCGGACAACTCCAACTCGGGGTTGTGGGAGTCCCACACGTCGTCGATGGCGTCCGCGACACCGCCGATCCCGCGCAGGCCCAACGCCGACGGCTCCACCACGACGAGCGCGTGACGTGCCGCAGCGAGCGCGTTCGTCGTCAGGTTGCCGAGCGACGGGGGACAGTCGATCAGCACCGCGTCGTATCCATCGAGCAGTTCCGCCGCCCGGAAACAGGCCGCGGCGAGCCGACCGGCATCACCGGCTTCGAAGTCCTGCAGGTTCGTCGCCGCCGGAACGATGTCGACGCGCTCGGACCACACCGACGGGAGTACAGCGTCGGCCAGCGGGCGCCCGTCGAGGACCTCGGCGACGGTCACCGGTTCGCGGTCCGTGGCCGGTGCCGCGGCGGGAAACGTGTCGGGGTCGACGCCCAGGACCCAACTGCTCGACGCCTGCGGGTCGAGATCGATCACCAGAACCCGTCGCCCTGCGGCGTCCGCCGCTGACGCCAGCCCCAGCGTGACGGTGGTCTTGCCCACACCACCCTTCTGGTTGAGGACCGCAACCGTTGCCATCCCGTCATCGTGACACACGACCGATACCCAGCACCATCTCGCGAAACACCAGCTCCAGCCGCTACAATCGAATCTCAATGTCAGCCGTCCAGTGAGGGAGCCCTGTCGTGAAGAAGGGTCGTCATCGCCGTTTCGAAGAGGCGAGAAAACTGAAGCAGTCGGGCCCTGGGGCCTTTGACCTGGGGCTCGGCGAGCCGTCGAACGAACAGGCGGACGACGAGGACAACGACGACGACGAGTACGCCGCACTTGCTGCGAAGTACGGGGTGACGTTCGACGACGACGACGACGAGGTCGACGACGACTGACTCGGGGCTGCGTGTCCGACTCGCAGCCCAGTGATCAGCCCGCAGGAGAACTGCGGAGAGCCGGATGTGGGAGCGGCACCGCGATCGGGCGTTCGAACACTTCGACCATCAGGTCGTAGATGTGTTGCCCGACCAGTTCGACGATGTCGTCACGCGCTGAGACGTAGAGCGGTTCGGCCCCGACGAACGCGTCGGGAGTCTCCGTGCACCACCACGCGAAGTCGGCGCCGCCTTCGCCCCAGTCGCGCCGCTTCCACTCGCGCAGGCGCGACGTCACATGGCCCGACTCGTCCTCGGAGTGTTCGAGGCGCAGGGGCACCTGCCAGCACACCTGGGGCTTCCAGTCCAGCGGTCGTTCGCCCGCAGCCTCGGCAGCGATGTGCAGCGCACAGCCGGCGCCGCCCTCGAATCCCGGTCGGTTCAAGAAGATGCACGCGTCGTCGACCAGACGGCTCACCACCGTCGGTCCGCCCTCGTCGTCGGGGTCACCCTGGGCGGTGATCCCGTGCTCGACCGCATCGGTGTGGAACTGCATGTGCTCGGGAGTCATCCGGCTGACGTACCGCTCGACGTTCGCCACGTCGGCAGCGTCGACGAAATGCGCGCCGTAGCTGCAGCAGCCCTGCTCGAGTTCGGGGGCCGGTTCGTCGAGGATTCCCTTGCATCCGCACCCGTAGATGCACATGTAGTTCGATCGCAGGAACGTCGCATCGAAGACCCACGTGCGGTGCTCGTCGGGGTCCTCGAAACTGATCCACTCGTGCAGGTCCTCGTGCGCGCTCATCGGTTCCCGGACGGTATCTCCCGACCCGTCCCCCGAACACCCGGCCGGCAAGTGGTCATGTTGCGGGACCGTGCGATGGCACCGGTGGGATTCGGATGCGTCTTTTCGACCTGTTGGGGGGCGCCGCCTAGGGTTCGCCAGAGGTGGACATGTTCGACGGCTACAGCGATGCAACGATCATCGGTGAGGGAGGACTCGGCGCGCGTGTATCGCGCGACTCGGGTGTCGACGAACGGCGTCGTCGCGATCAAGGCGCTGCGCGACGTCCAGGACTCGTCACCGGCGTGGCACCGAGCGAACCGAGAGCTGGAGGCGATGCTGCGGGTGAAGGGCCACCCGTACGTGGTCACGGTCGAGGAGATCTTCGTCGGACCCGAAGGACCCTGCCTCGTGATGGAATATCTCGCGGGCGGGTCGATCGCAGATCGTTTGGCCGTTGGTCCGCTGACCGATCCGGAGCTCGTGCTGATCGGGCAGCACGTCAGCGAGGCGCTGATCGCGGCGCACGAGGTGGGCATCGTGCACCGTGACATCAAACCGGCCAATCTCATGGTCGGGGCCTTCGGACAGGTCAAGGTGGGCGATTTCGGCATCTCGGCGCTTGCGCGGGGTGACGAGCAGACGAAGACGTCGTCGCTCACGCTCGCCTACGCCAGCCCTGAGGAACTCGATGGTGACCAGCGCGTCGGACCGCCGACCGACGTGTATTCGCTTGGCCGCCACCATGCACCACTTGATCACCGGGATCCGTCCGACGTTCTCCTCACGCATTCAGGGGTGGGCGCCGCTCGACGACGTGGACCCGGCGCTGGCTCCCGTCGTCGCCGTGGTGACCGCCGGGCTGTCCGACGCCGCGGTCGATCGCCCGTCGATGCGCGACTTCGCCGATGCGTTCGACGCCGCGGCGGCGAATCTCGGACCACGAGCGATCAAGCGGCTCGCGATCGAACCGGCGACGGGCGAGGCGACCGTCCGCCACGCCGCAGCCTCGTCCGTCCCGCCGAATTCGCCACCGAGTCCGTCCTCGTCGCCCGGACCCCGGACGGGATCTCCGGACCCCGCGAGGCCGTCGACGCGGTGGGTCGTCCCGGCCCTGGCCGGACTGGTGGCGGTGGCGGTGCTGGTCGGCGTGGTGCTGGCCGTCGGCGGCGACGACGAGCCACCACCGGGTACAGCGATCGCGGAACCCGGGCCAGAGGTGACCGAGGCGGTGACGCCGGGGGCGGGCACCGGCGAGGCCTCGGAACCCGGCACGTCGGCACCGCCAGCAATGTCCGCGAACGATCCCGGTCCCGCTCCCGTCGTTGCGGACGGCGTGCTCCAGCTCTCCGGCTTCTTTCCCCTCACGGGCGACCTCGGGGTGCTCGGCGAGGCTGCTCGACGCGGTTTCGAGCTCGCGGTGGCCGACGTCAACGCCGCTGGCGGAGTCCTCGACCAAGCGGTCGCCGTCGAGGTCGTCGATACGGACGCGTCCGGTCCCGACAGCATCGATCCGGACACCGACGTCGTCATCGGGCCGCTGTCCAACGAGATGGCCGGAGCTCACCGTGTCCGTCGCCCGCGACGCCGGGCGGATGACCATCACTCCGGCCGCCACCGAGGACGGTCTTGCCGGGGCACTGTTCGCTCGCCTCGTGGCGAGCAACAGCGCCCAGGGGCGAGCGATCGCCAGTCTGCTCGTCGAGCGCGGCGTGTCGACGGTCGGCGTGGTCGGACTCTCCGATTCGTCGGCGCAGTCGATCATGCAGGCGATCGCCGACAGCGGGCTCGAGTTGGTCGTCGAGGAGACCTACGAGACGGCCGAGGACGCTGCCGATGTTGGCCACCGAGTTGGTCGACTCCGAACCCGAGGCTGTGGTGATCGCCGGGTTCGAGGAAGACACCGCGGCGCTGATCGACGCAATCGTGGCCGAGGCCGGTTCTGTTCCGTTCTCGCTCCACGGCACCGATGCCAACACCGGCGGCGGGCTCCCCGGCCTGGTTGCCGACCCTGCCTCGCTCACCGGCATGACCGGGCTGTTCCCGGCGGCGCCGGTCGACGACGAGTTTGCAGCCCGTCTCGACGAATCCGGTGCCATCGACGACCCGACCTACGCGGCCGAGACCTATGACGCGGTCGTTCTGGCTGCGCTCGCCACGCGCGCTGATGACTCTGACGATCCCGCGTCGATCGCGGATCAGTTGGTCGACGTGTCGCGTGGTGGTACGCCCTGCGAGGACTACGCCGCGTGGCGGCGCTGCTCGACGAGGGCGTCGACATCGACTACCAGGGCCGCTCCGGTGACATCGACCTGACGGACGATTTCGAGCGGGAACGTGCCCCGATCGTCGTCTTCGCATACGACGCCGACGCCGAATTCGTGTTCGAACTCGTGATCGAGCAGTGATGACGTCTCGGTAGCATCCAGAGCCGTATGGCGACGACTGACTCGATGACGGCCGATCAACTCCGTGACTCGTTCACGGGGTTCTTCGCGGAGAAGGGGCCACACCGTGGTCCCGTCGGCGAGCCTGATCCCGCACGACCCGACCGTCATGTTCAACGTCGCCGGCATGGTGCCGTTCAAGTCGTACTTCACCGGCGACGAGCAGGCCGCCGTACCAGCGTGCGATGGCTCGCAGAAGTGCGCCCGCGCCGGCGGCAAGCACAACGACCTCGACGACGTCGGGCGCACGAAGCGTCACCTCGTGTTCTTCGAGATGCTCGGCAACTTCAGCTTCGGCGACTACTTCAAGGAGCTGGCGATCCCGTACTCGTGGGAGCTCGTCACCGGATCCCGCGAGTCGGGCGGCTGGGAGATGGACGGCGACCGCATCTGGGTCACGGTGCACGAGAGCGACGACGAGGCCGAGGCGATCTGGCACGAACAGGTCGGCGTGCCGATGAGCCGGATCCAGCGCCTCGGCGACAAGGACAACTACTGGCAGATGGGCGACACCGGCCCGTGCGGACCGTGCAGCGAACTGCACATCGACCGCGGACCGGAGTTCGGCCCGGAGGGCGGCCCACTGGGCGACCCGTTCGGCGACCGGTTCATGGAGTTCTGGAACCTCGTCTTCATGCAGTTCAACCAGTCGGCGGACGGCTCGCGCACGCCACTGCCGCGGCCGTCGATCGACACCGGCGCGGGGCTCGAGCGCATCCTGGCACTGCTGCAGGGCGTCGACTCGGTGTGGGAGACCGACCTCATGCAGCCGCTGATCGACCAGGCCCAGTCGCTCACCGGCAAGAAGTACCTGGTCGGCAACTACGACGATCGTGACAGCTTCGGGCTGCGGGTGCTCGCGGAGCACGCCCGGTCGAGTTCGATGCTCGTCAACGACGGGGTGTTCCCGTCGAACGAGGGCCGCGGGTACGTGCTGCGCCGCATCATCCGCCGGGCGGTTCGCTTCGCGTACATGCTCGGCACCGAGTCGTTGGTCATGCCGAACCTCACCCAGACCGCGATCTCGGTCATGAGCAACGCGTATCCCGACCTCGTCAAGAACCAGGACTTCATCACGAACGTGATCACCCGCGAGGAGGAGAGCTTCCGCCACACCTTGAAGAACGGGCTGTCGATCCTCGACACCGCGTTGGAGGAGGACCCGCACTCGTTGTCTGGATCCACCACGTTCCTGCTGCACGACACGTACGGCTTCCCCCTCGAACTCACCCAGGAGATCGCCGGGGAGCGCGAGGTCGAGGTCGACCTCGACGGGTTCAACGTCGAGATGGATGCCCAGCGGACGCGGGCGAAAGCTGCTGCCAAGGGCGCCGTCGACGACGCCACGCTCGACCGCTACCGCGAGATCCTCGACCAGTTCGGCACCACCGAGTTCGTCGGGTACGCCGACGACCAGGCCGACGCCCGCGTGCTCGCCGTGCTCGACGGCGTCGAAACGGGCGATGACGATGGTGACGACGCTGCCGATGCTGGCGGCATCGTCGAGATCTTCCTCGATCGGACGCCGTTCTATGCCGAATCCGGCGGCCAGATCGGCGACACGGGCACGATCGTCACCGACACCGGGACCGCCGAGGTGCTCGACACGACCTACGCGCTTCCGAACCTGCGCCGACACACCGCACGTGTCACCAGCGGGACCGTCACGGCGGGCCAGCAGGCGACGGCGACGATCGACCACGACCGACGCGAGAAGATCCGCCGGAACCACACGGGCACGCACCTGCTGCACCACGCGCTCAGGGTCGTGCTCGGCGACCACGTCAAGCAGGCCGGCTCCTGGGTCGGCCCGGATCGGCTGCGCTTCGACTTCTCGCACTACGAAGCCGTCACGCCGGAGCAGATCGCCGAGATCGAACGAATCGCGAACGAGCAGACGCTGAACAACCAGCCGACCCGGACCTTCGAGACGACGAAGGACGAGGCCGAGGCGCTCGGTGCGATCGCGTTCTTCGGCGACAAGTACGGCGACATCGTGCGCGTGCTCGAGGCGGGCGACACGATCGAGCTGTGCGGTGGCACCCACGTCGCGGCCACCGGTGACATCGGCATGGTGAAGGTGATCAGTGAGGCCTCGATCGGCTCGAACCTGCGCCGTATCGAAGCCTTCACCGGCGAGGGTTCGATTGCGCTGCTGCAGCGCGACGAACGGCTCCTCGCCGAGGTGGCCACGCTGGTCGGCGCGCAGTCGGACGAGGTGCTCGCCGGAGTGCAGCGCAAGCTCGACGAGATCAAGACCCTGCAGACCGAGATCAAGGGGCTGCGATCGCAACTGGCGGGGGCGCGAGCCGCCGAACTCGCCGCGATCGCCAACGATGGTGTCGTCGTCACGCAGGTCGACCAGCTCGACCCCGGCGAGCTGCGCGAATTGGCGATCGCCGTCCGCCAGCAGCCGACCGTCCACACCGTCGTGTTGGTGGGCGAGACCCCGTCCGGTGGTGTCGGGCTCGTCGCTGCCGTTCCGAAGGACGCGGAGCAACCCGCGTCCGTGCTGCTCAAGGACGCCGCGAAGGCGGTCGGCGGCGGCGGCGGCGGCAAGGGCGACATCGCCACCGCCGGCGGCAAGAACCCTGCCGGGATCCAGGAAGCGCTGCAGCTCGCAGCGGGAGCCGTTGCCGACTTCCGCTGATCGGACGGGGGACGTGCGCGTCCCGGGTGTGCGGGCGCTCGGCGTCGATCTCGGGTCGAAGCGGATCGGGATCGCGGTCTCCGACATCTCGGGCACGATCGCGTCTGCGCTGACCACCGTGCACCGCTCCAAGAGTCGGCGCCACGACCATGCCGAGATCGCCAGACTGGTGCAGATCGAGGAGTGCGAGGTCGTGGTCGTCGGACTCCCGCTCTCGCTCGACGGGACCCACGGCCCGGCCGCCCGGGCTGCCACCAAAGAGGTGGCGCAGATGGCTAGCGTCGTGGGCGTGCCCATCGAGATGTACGACGAACGGTTCACCACCGTCACGGCCGAGCGCCACATGCTCGAAGCGGGCCTCGATGCCAAGCAGCGCCGCCTGGTCGTCGACAAGGCGGCCGCGGCCGTGATGTTGCAGGCGTGGCTCGAACACCGCCGCAACACGTGGAGCGGATCGTGACCCAGCAGCTCGACCCGTTGTTGCCCGAAGCCGAGGTCGACCCCGACTCGCGTCCGGCGATCGACTGGGAGACCGACCCGTGGGACAATGCGGACCGCACCGGCACGGTCGAACGTCTCCGACGCCAGACGCGCGTCGCGAAGTGGGCGGTCTACACGCTGATGGTGTTGACGATCATCGGCGTGATGATCGCCGGCGCGGTCGGCTGGTGGTACGTCCAGAAGCTGAACCCCGAGGGCGAGCCCGGGCCGGTGCAGAGCTTCACCGTGGCCGAGGACGAGACCCTCGAAACGCTCGCCGATCGCCTCGAGGAAGACGGCCTGATCTCCGACGCCAACGTCTTCGAGCAGTACGTCGATCGCAACGGCGGCCTCGAGATCACGCCCGGGTACTACGAGATCCGTCCCAACGACCACATGGGCAACGTGCTCGGTCGGCTCCGCACCCCACCGGGACAGACCTACAGCCAGGTCACCTTCCCCGAAGGATTCACGCTCGCGCAGATGGGGCGACGACTCGACACCGAGATCGACCGGATGTCGGCCGACGACTTCCTCGTCGCGTCCCAGGACCCGTCGATCACGTCGCAGTTCAAGCCGCCGGGTGAGACATCGCTCGAAGGCCTGCTGTTCCCCGACACGTATCAGGTCTCGAATGCCGAGAGCGAGGGCCAGGTGATCGACCGGATGATCGGCCTGATGGAGCGCGTCGGCAACCAGGAGGACATCGTCTCCAAGAGCGCTGCGCTGGGCCGGACGCCCTACGAGATCCTGATCATTGCGTCGATGATCGAGAAGGAGGCGAAGGTCCCCGAGGACCGCGCCAAGATCTCGCGGGTGATCCACAACCGGTTGTTCGTCACCGCCAACAACCCTGAGGAGCCGTTCCCGCTGCAGATCGACGCAGCGGTGCTCTACGGCCGCAATCAGCTCGGCATCGACCCGGACACCCCGTTCTCCGAGGTCCGCCAAGTCCCCAACGACTGGAACACGTACCTGCTCCCGGGCCTGCCGCGTACGCCGATCGCGAACCCCGGCCGGGCATCGATCAACGCGGCGCTCAACCCGGCGCCGAACCCGCCGCCGGGCGATCCGATCTGTCGCGATCTGCCCAAGCCCGACGAGTGCTTCTACTTCTTCTACGTGCTGGCCGACGAGGACGGCACGCACGCGTTCGCCGCCACCGGCGAGCAGCACCAGGCGAACGTCGAGCTGGCGGCTGCCGCCGGCCTGCTCTGATGAACGGCCGCCTCGCTGCGGTCATCGGCTCCCCGGTCGCACACAGCCTCTCGCCGGCGATTCACCGAGCGGCGTTCGACGCCGCGGGGATCGACTGGTCCTACGTCGCCTTCGAGGTCGCCGAGGGCGAGGCCGCGGCTGCGCTCGATGCGATGCGCACGCTCGGGATCGCCGGCCTGTCGGTGACCATGCCCCACAAGGCGGCGGTGGCCGAGCTGCGTCGACCGACTCGACCCGGCCGCACGGGTGCTGCAGTCGGTCAACACCGTCAGCTGGGACGGCGACGAACTCGTCGGATCGTCGACCGACGGTGCCGGGTTCGTGGCGTCGCTGGCCGACGCCGGCGTCGACGTCGACGGGGCACGCGTGGCGATCATCGGTGCCGGGGGAGCGGCGCGCTCGCTGGTCGACGCCTTGGCGCGGGCCGGGGCGACCGACATCACCGATCCTCAATCGCACTCCGGAGCGCGCCGAGGCGGCCGCCGCGCTGGCGTCGGTGGCGTCGCCGGGGATCGTCGAGCGACGTGACCCGCGCCGACATCGTCGTCAACGCCACCAGCGTCGGGATGGGCGACGACGCCGGCCTGCCATGCGATCCTGAGCTCTTGCGGGGCCACCAGGTGGTCGCCGACCTGATCTACCACCCCCTCGAGACGGCGTGGCTCGCTGCTGCACGCACTCGTGGCTGCCGCACCGTCGACGGACTGGGCATGCTGGTCCACCAGGCTGCCCTGCAGCAACGGATCTGGCTCGGTGCCGACGCGGTGATCGACACCGCCGCGATGCGCTCGGCCGCCGAAGCCGCCCTCGCGGCCCGCCCCTGATTTCCCCTCGCTCGTTCGCGAATTGCGGCGGATCGTGACGCTCACCGTCACGATCCGCCACAATTCTGCGCGGGCGGGGCGGTCGGCGGTGGCGGGGACGGTCGGGGGGCTGCTGACGGTCCGGAAGCGTCACGGGGGCCGCCGGTAGGCTGATCGGATGCTCAGGTATCTGACGGCCGGTGAGTCCCACGGCCAGGCGCTCGTCGTCATCCTCGAGGGGTTGCCGGCCGGTCTGGAGATCACCGTCGAGCAGATCCAGGCCGAGATGGGCCGGCGGCGCCTCGGGTACGGGCGAGGGCCGCGCCAGCGGTTCGAGGCCGATGAGCTGACGCTGATCGCGGGCGTGCGCCATGGTCGCACGCTCGGCTCTCCGGTGGCGATCGAGATCAAGAACAGCGAGTGGTTCCGCAGCGACAAGTGGCACGAGGAGATGGACCCAGGTCCGGGCGCCACCAAGGCCCCGCTCACACAGGTGCGGCCGGGGCATGCCGACCTCACCGGAATGCAGAAGTACGGCTTCACCGACGCACGGGACGTACTCGAACGCGCCAGCGCCCGCGAGACGGCGGCGCGAGTCGCCGCCGGGGCCGTTGCGAAACAGTTGCTTCGAACGCTCGACGTCGAGGTCCTCTCGCACGTCATCCAGATGGGTTCGGTGCGGGTCCCCGACGGCGCGGTCCGGCCGACACCCGCCGAGCTCGAACGGGTCGACGACAGCCAGGTGCGCTGCTTCGACCTCCAGACGAGCGACGACATGGTCACCGAGATCAAGGCCTGCGCGAAGGAGGGCGACTCGCTCGGCGGTGTGGTCGAGGTGCTCGGATTCAACGTTCCGGTCGGCCTCGGGTCGCACGTGCACTGGGACCGCAAGATCGATGCGATGCTCGCTCAGGCCATCATGAGCATCCAGGCGGTCAAAGGCGTCGAGATCGGCGACGGCTTCGAAGTGGCCGGGCGGCGCGGGAGCAACGCTCACGATCCGATCTCGTGGGACTCCGAACATGCCGCGTACCGACGCGGGAGCACGCTCGCCGGTGGGACCGAAGGCGGGATGACGACCGGGGAACTGCTGGTCGTGCGAGCGGCGATGAAACCGCTGGCGACGCTGAACAAACCGACCCTCGAAACGGTCGACACAGCGACGAAGGAGTCGGGCGTGTCCTTCAAGGAGCGGACCGACGTGACGGCCGTTCCGGCGATGGGTGTCGTGGCCGAGACGATGGTGGCGCTCACCCTCGCCACCGAGGCGCAACGCAAGTTCGGCGGCGATTCGGTCGACGAGTTCGTCCGCAACGCCGACGCGTTCGCGGCATCGCTGTGAACTCCTGCACCGACAGCCACATCGTGCTCGTCGGGATGATGGGTGCCGGCAAGTCGTCAGTCGGTCGCACGCTCGCTCGGCGTCTGAATCGCGAGTTGTTCGACTCCGACGAGATGATCGAGCAACGTGCCGGTCGAACGGTGCGCGAGATCTGGCTGGAGGACGGCGAGCCGGCATTCCGCGAGCTCGAGGCCGAAGTGCTCGCAGACGCCATTGCCGCGCCGACACCGTCGATCGTGGCCGCAGCCGGCGGCGTCGTGCTGAGCCAGGCGAACCGAGACGTGCTCAAGGCCGACGGTGCCCACGTGGTCTGGTTGCTGGCCGACGTGGATGTGCTGCTCGACCGCGTCCGCAACGGCATGCATCGTCCGTTGCTCGACGACGATCCGGAAGGCACGCTCCGGCGGATGTACGACGAGCGGGCTGCGCTGTACCAGGAGGTGGCCGATGCGATCGTGAGCGTCGACCACCGATCGATCAACGACGTCGCCGGGGCGGTGCTGCGATGCGCCGGGTGACCGTTCCGCTGCCCGACCGAGCGTACGACGTGGTCGTCGGCAACGGTGCGATCGCGGAGCTCGGCGATCTCGTGCCGGCCACGGCTCAGCGCGTCGCCGTCGTGACCCAGCCGGGAATCCCCATCCAGTTCCGCGAGGTCGGCGCCTATCTGCCCGACCATGTCGTCGACGTGTTCGAGATCGGCACCGGAGAATCGGCGAAGTCGCTCACCACGATCGAGTCGCTGATGCGCTCGTTCGCCCGGATCGGCCTCACCCGCCACGACGTCGTGGTGGGCGTGGGTGGCGGCATGGTCACCGATGTCGCCGGATTTGCAGCAGCGTCGTGGCACCGGGGAATCCCCGTCGTGCACGTGTCGACGTCGCTGCTCGGCATGGTCGACGCGGCGATCGGCGGCAAGACCGGGGTCAACCTGCCGGAGGGCAAGAATCTGGTCGGCGCGTTCTGGCAACCGTTGGGGGTCGTCTGTGATCTCGATGCGCTCGCCACCCTGCCGCCGCGTGAGATGCGCTGTGGTCTCGGCGAGATGGCGAAGTACCACTTCCTCACCGGTGACGACCTGCTCGCGATGGATCTGGACGAACGGATCGCGCGCTGTGTCCAGATCAAGGCCGAGATCGTCGCGGCCGACGAACGCGAGGGAGGCCGACGGGCGTTGCTCAACTACGGCCACACCCTCGCCCACGCGCTCGAAACGGCGACCGACCACGAGCTCGCGCACGGTGAGGCGGTGGCGATCGGGCTCATCTTCGCCGCCGAGCTGGCGCACGAACTCGGTCGTATCGACGCCGAACGAGTTGCGGTACACCGATCCGTCGTGGCCGGCCAGTACGACCTCCCGACCCAGCCGCCGCGGGGCCTCGGCATCGACCAACTCGTCGGTCTCATGCGACGGGACAAGAAGGCGCTCACCGGGCTCACCTTCGCGCTCGACGGTCCAGCCGGGGTCGAAGTCGTCACCGGTGTCGACGAGCTCGCCGTCCGTTCCACCCTCGACCGGTTCCTGTCATGACCCCCCGACACACAGCGTCGTGTCACGCGGTGTCAGACCCGTGCACGCTCATGAAGAGGCGACGATGATCGACGATCTTCCACCCATCGATCACGCGGCGCGCGTCGCGGCGATCTGCACAGCCGCCACCGGCACCACGCTGTTCACCGACCTGACCGACATCCGCTGGTTGACCGGCTTCGTCGGCTCGAACGGCTGGGTCGTGGTCCGCAAGGACGAGCTGATCCTCGGCACCGACGGCCGATACGGCGACAAGGCCCGTGAGGAGACCGCAGGGACCGGCGCGACGGTGGTCGTCGAGCAGCAGGCGCCGCGCCTGCACGACCGACTCGTCGAGGCGCTCGGCACCGACCCCGTCGGACTCGATGCCACGGCGATGCCGCACGCAACCTGGGAGCGTCTCGCGGCGGAGGTGTCACTGGTGCACCAACCGTCTCCGATCAAGGTGGCCCGCCAGACCAAGGACGACGCGGAGATCGCCCGCATCGAGTTGGCCGCAGCGTGCGCCGACGGAGCGCTCGCGGTCGTCGAACCGAATCTGTGCGGGATGACCGAGGCCGAAGTGCGCATGGAGCTCGAGTACCAGATGCGGCTCCACGGCGCGGACGATCGCAGCTACGACACGATCGTCGCCAGCGGCCCGAGCCACGGCGCTCGACCGCACCACGGCGCGTCCGGCCGCACGATCGTCGAGGGCGACACGGTGATCATCGATGTCGGCGCACTCGTCGACGGGTACCACAGCGACATGACCCGGTCCTGGGTGATGGGCACTGCGACCGCCCAGCAGCGTGAGGTCTACGAGCTCGTGGCCCGCTCGCAGCAGGCCGGGCTCGACGCCGTGCGCCCCGGCATGGCCTCGCGTGACGTCGATGCGGCATGCCGTCAGGTGTTCGTCGATGCCGGCTACGGCGACTGGTACATCCACGGGACCGGCCACGGCGTCGGCCTCGACATCCACGAACCCCCGTTCCAATCCTCGGTGAGCACCGAGACGATCCTGGACGGGTACGTGGTGACGATCGAACCGGGCCTCTATCGTGGCGGCTTCGGTGGCTTCCGGATCGAGGATCTGGTCCTCGTCACCGAACCGGTCCACGGGACCGGCCACCGAGTGCTGACGCATTCACCCAAGCGAGAGTTGAACTGAACATGCCCCAGATCTCCGTGAACGACTTGAAGAACGGCATCACGCTCGAACTCGACGACAACCTGTTCCAGGTGGTCGAGTTCCAGCACGTCAAGCCCGGCAAGGGTGGTGCATTCGTGCGCTCGAAGATCCGCAACGTGCGCACGGGGGCGGTCATCGACAAGACCTTCAACGCCGGGATCAAGGTCGAGCAGGCGATCGTTCAACGCGAGGACATGCAGTACCTGTACCACGACGGCAACGACTACGTCTTCATGAACACGAAGACCTACGACCAGACGAACGTCCCCGAGGTCGCACTCGGGGATGCGAAGGACTACCTGATCGAGCAGATGGTCGCGCAGATCGCGTTCTACAACGGCGAGATCATCGGGGTCGAGATCCCCGCGTCGGTGGAGCTGACGATCGCCATGACCGAGCCGGGTCTGCAGGGCGACCGGTCGAGCGGCGGCACGAAGCCGGCCACGCTCGAAACCGGCAAGGAGGTCAAGGTGCCGCTGTTCATCGAGACCGGCGACAAGGTACGCGTCGACACTCGCACCGGCGAATACATGACCCGCGTCTGATGGCGTCGCTTCCCCGACCCGACGAGCGGTCGGATGCCCGCGAGCGTGCGCTGTATCTCCTGTACGAAGCCGAGTCGAAGGGCATCACGCCGGTCGAAGCGCTCGAACTGCAGGTGCTCGCGCCCGACGAGCTGACTCAGACGATCGTGCGGGGCGTTGCCGAACACCGTGAGCGCCTCGATGCGGCGATCGACGCACGTGCGACCGGTTGGACCCTGGCGCGCATGCCGGTGATCGATCTCAACGTGTTGCGGATCGGTGCCTTCGAACTGGCCGAACGGCCCGACGTACCCACCGCCGTGGTGCTCGACGAGGCCGTCAGCCTGGTCAAGCAATTCTCCACCGATGACAGCGGTCGATTCGTGAACGGCGTGCTCGCCGCACTGGTTGCCGACTTCCGACCCTGACCGCGCGCCAGACTGGTGAGATGACGGAAGCGGCCGCCGACCTCGACGAGCCCGTCGAGGTCGATGTCGTGGATCGCGCGGCCGACGATTCGGCGGATCTGCTCGGCGGCGACACGCCGGTGCATCAGTGGTGGCGGCGGATCACCGTCACCCAGGTGCTGATGGCCACGGTCATCGTCGTCTACGTCGCGTACTTCACGCGGCGGTCGCTCGACATCCACCACGCGCTCGGCACGTCGTCGTACGACTCGGCGTTGTACGACCAGGGCGTGTGGCTGCTCTCGCGGTTCGAGGCGCCGTTCGTCACGCTGATGGGCCGCAACCTGTTCGGCGACCACTCGTCGTTCATCCTGATCCTGCTCGTCCCGCTCTACTGGATCTGGCCGGCGGCGGGCGTGCTGTTCTTCAGTCAGTCGGCGGCGATCGGCGCGGGCGCGATCCCGATCTTCCTCTACGCCAGGACGCGCCTCGGCAACGAGTGGCTGGCGCTGTCGATGGGCGCCGCGTATCTCCTGCACCCGGCGGTCGGGTGGACCAACCTGGAGAACTTCCACCCCGACTCCTTCCTCGGTGTGTTCGTGGGGTTCGCGATCTGGGCCGCGCTCGAACGGCGGTGGAAGACCTACGTCGTGTTCGTGATCCTCGCGCTCTCCGTCAAGGAGGACGCGTCGCTCGTCCTCGTGCCGCTCGGCGTGTGGGTGAGCGTGAAGCGGGACTGGAAGATCGGGCTGGCCACGGTGTTCGGCAGCCTGGCGTTCATGGCGTTCGCCATGTTCGTCGTGATGCGCAGTCTGGTCGGCGTCCCGACGAGAAACGGATGGCGGATCCCGTTCGGCGGCCCGCGTGGCGTCATCGACACCGCCGTGACCAACCCGACCGACCTGATCCGGCATCTGCGCAGCGACGACCGTCCGTGGTACCTCGTGCAGATGACCGCGCCCTTCGCCTGGGTGTTCGTCCGCCTGCCATCGGTGGCACTGATCAGCGGTGTGGTGCTGTTCACCAACGTGTTGAGCACCTTCTGGTACCAGTATCAGATCGAGTTCCACTACAGCCTCGTGGCGGTGCCCGCCCTGAGCCTGGGCACGATCTACGCCATCGGCGCGATGCGCGAGTGGAAGGTGATCGAGGGTGCCGAGGGAGCCGGTTCGGTCACGGTGCCAGTCCGTGCAGCGATGGTCACGGTGGTGGCAGTGGCGGCGGTGATCGCCTCGTATCTGTGGGCGCCGATGCCGTGGGGTCGAGCGGAGCTGTTCTATGGCAATCCGAGCAACGACTGGGCGAGTTCGGCACGCGAGATCATCGAGTTGGTACCCGAGGACGCGGTCGTTGCCGCGCACTATCGCATCACGCCGCACGTGGCGCACCGCACCGAGATCTACCAGTTCCCGGTGCCGTTCCGGTCGGTGCTCTACGGGCCCGACGGCATCACCGACGGCCCGCGGATCCCGGATCGAGCCGAGCGCGTCGAGTACATCGTGCTGCCGGTGCCCGGCGCCGGACCGACGAGCTTCCCGGCGGCGGACTGGGCGATCGTGCGACCGGCGTTCGATCTGGTCGAGTCGAACGACTACTGGGCGATCTACGAGCGCAACTTCGACGTCCCGATCCCGGATTGATCAACTCACCGTCGGGCATCCGACGCCGCCGATTGAAGCGACCAGCGCCCGGGCTCAAGCGTGCGAAAGCCGACGCATCAGCCAGCCGATACCGACTGCTGCCAGGCCGATCAGCCCGACGATCAGCGTGAATGGGCCCGACCCGGTGAGGGGAAGGACCGTCGGTGCAGCTTCGGTCGCAACGGGGGTGGTCATGATGTCACCTCCTTTCGGGTGTCGTGGCGAGTCGGCGACGTCCACTTGCACTCCGATGTGGGGATTCGCCAGGCCCGCCAGAATGCGTGCACGAACACCACTCGCTGTGCCCAATCCATGAAGATGAGGACCGGGACGAGGATCGGGAGGCGCCAGTTTCTGAGTGCGATCGCTCCCACGATGCTCCAGATGACGTAGCCGCCCAGGTAGATCACGATGGCCAGGCCGAGACGGCCCGTCTCGGCGGCGCGCAGAACGCCCAGACGAGCAACGTCGGCCAGGCGACGACGTAGATGAGCCAGTCCAGGATCAGTGCGGAATAGGCGATCGAGAACCATGACCACGTTCGCCCGATGCGGTGTCCACGGATCCCTTGCATCGACCCGTGCAGCCAACGCAGGGTCTGGATGTACCAGGCCCCGAGCGTTGTCGGATCCTGGACGTAGGCTCGGGCGTAGCGGGCGTAGACGACTCGGCCCAGCTTCTCGGTCTGGATGTCGAGCAGCCATTGGGTGTCGTCGACGATGTAGCGGACCTCACGTTCCAGGAGTTCGGTCATCACCTTGGTACGGAACACCGAGTTCGACCCGGGAATGACCGTGATCGCGTTGATCACCTGTTGGCCTGCCTTCAGGAACAGCCCGTACCGCCAGTACGCGAACGCGCTGGCTGCCGACGAGCCCGTTCCAGCGCAGGTCGTACATCCAGTCGGACCGGGTTTCGCCGCACACGACGGCAACGCCGGGTTGCATGAGCTTCATCGCTTCGTCGATGAAGTCGGGAGCGAGGCGGGTGTCGTCGTCGAGCACGAGGATCGCGTCGTAGCGGCGCCCGAGTCGGAATCCGTCGTAGGCCATTCGCAGCGCGTTCGGTTTGCCGACGTTGTCCGCGAGCTCCATGACGGTCGCACCGCGCCGCCGAGCCTCTGGCGCCGTGTGATCGGTCGATCCATCGGACACGACGTACACGTCGGCTTGTCCCCGACAGTGATCGATGGTGTGGCCGATCGTGGCCTCCCCGTCCTTCGAGGCGATGAGGATGCACGCCGTGAGTGATCGCGGCTGCTGCTCGCTGCACGGGGTACTGGAGATCCGCGTCTCGTCGGCGATCGTGTCTCCGGCCGTTGGCCTGGTGCACGACGGGCGGCGTACCCGAGCGCGACGGTCATCGAGGTTTCCGCCTCCAGCCGCACGGTGGCTGGTCATTTCGCGCCTTCCTTTCAGGATCGCCACAACCTTCACGAATAGCCTCGCCGACCTTCGTTCGGGTACGCCAGAGGCGTTGGTCAGACGTCGTTCACGCAACCGCAGTAGGATCGAGCTGACGCACTGCGGCGACGCGCGGTCGTCGCCGTCGGGTCGGCTCCATCATCTACGTTTGCAAGATGAGCGCCGAAGAAGCACTCGACCGCGTCTACCAGCGACAGGAACGCGCCCTCTTCGAGCGGGAGCCGAATACCGTCCGGGCCTGCTAAGTCGCTGTAGTCGATCTTCTGCTGGGCTGCCTCTCGGATCGAGGCAACGGTCCTGATGGTCTGGAGACCCTTCTGAACGCACCCTCCTCCGCCGTTCGGGGAACGCTGGCGGTGCCGGCGGCTCCGAAGCCGACAGTTGCGGCGGCGCCACCGGCGGTGAGTGCAATTGCGAACTTCTTGCGCATGGTTTTGCTCCTCAATGGGTCGGCGGAAACCACCACATCGACGGAGCGCATCACGACCCGGATGACATTTCGTGACAACAGGGGTCAGACGCCCCGATGTCGAACTCAGAACGGGCGGTCGTCGGCGGCAGGGCGCTGGGTCCGACGTGCGCGTCGAGCCCGACGCACAGGTCGGCGACGCCAGTCGACGTGTCGCGGATCCGTTTCGCTCCACCCTTGGTATGATCCACCTCGAGGCGCCGAACTCTCGCACGGCAATCAGGCCCTTGCGGCGGAGCAGTTCGATGCGGTGGTGGTCCTTCGGGGAGCCGCGCAGTGCCTCTTGAGCGAGTCGATGGCGCTGATCGAGTACTCTCGCTTCTCGGCGTCGGCGACGAGGGCGACCAGTTCGGTGCCGGTGGCGTCACCGCCGATCGCGTTCCGGAATCGCTCGACCTGGTCCTTGGCCATCGCGTAGTAGCCGACGCCGACCATCACCCGTCGGCCGAGAACTGCGCGTAGTCAACGGCGCGACCTTCCGGCTCTCCGTAGGCGCCCCGCTGAGTCTTGTACGGCGGCTTGTTCTTCGAGAACCGGACGTCGTTGTACGGGCGGAACATCTGGAACGGCCCGAAGTCGGCAAGTTCCTCGGTGAGTTCCACCATCGGTTGCTTGACGAATTCGTCATAGCGCTGCTTGTTCGCCTGCCAGAAAGCGCGGGAGTAGTCCGCAGCGAGCTGCTCGTAGAACTCGATGCCTTCGATCGAAAACCCCTGAACGCCGTGACGCCGACAGTACCCGGGTCCGGGCGGGGGCCCGGGCGGGGGAGGACCGTCACGGTCCGGGACGGGCGTCAGGCCGGGTAAGGTTCAGCCGTGCGGGTCGGGACCCAGGGAGCGGATGCCGCAGGGCGCGTGACCCAGTGGGGGATCGCCGACGACGGCACCGCCGTCGAGATCACCTTCGAAGGCGCCATGGGCCTGCATCATGAGCTCTGGTGGCCGTCGTCAGGCCTGCGACGGGCCGAGACCAGGCCGGCCGGTGCTGTGATGAAGCGCATCGTCATCAGCAGAGGGACAGCGGGAATCGGAGCCGCTGGTGCTTGTTGACGGAATCTCCGGTCCGGGCGGCTGGAATCGCTTGGAATCCGAGGTTGCGATCTTCACCGCCGACCGGTTGAGCGGTCTCGTGGCGATCCACGCAGCGGTGTTCGCGACGACGAAGGGGCTGCTGATCGTTCCCGGTCCCTCGCACAGCGGCAAGAGCACCTTGTGCGTCGCTGCAGCAGCAATGGGCATACGCGTACTCAGCGACGAGTACGCGCTGGCCGACCCACAAACGGGTCTCGTCGTCGGATGGCGGCGTCCGGTTCGGCAGCGCCGGGACGACGGGACGACCGATCGCCTGGATCTCACGGTGGACTCGGCGCCCTCACCGGTGATCGGCATCGCGTTCGTGCCCTACGCACCCGACCAACCGTCGTCGTGGTCGACGATCGCGTCGAGCGACGCCGTGATGGGGTTGATGGCCAACGCGGTGTCTGCACGCACTCGGCCCGACATGACCCTCGATGCCGTCCTAGCGATCGCTGGCAACGCGCCTGCGATAGCCGGCGTTCGGGAGGATGCGGCCTCTGCACTCCCCGGTCTGCTGGCTCATTTCGACATCGCGGACCGAGGCGAGCGGTGACACGATGATGCTGGAGCCCAGCGAAGCTCACGCGACCGACGACCTCGAGAGCCAGTCCGCCTGGATCGACGACGTCATCCGGCGGGCGGTCGCCCGCGGGCTGCCAGGCGCAAGACCCTCGGTACCGAGCGGGTCGAGCTGACCGCGCCGATCGTCGGACGAGCGGGCAACCACAGCGTCCAGGGCCTGCTCTGGTCGGACTACCTCGACGGGGTGTTCGACGCCGACCCTGACACCGCCGATCGTCTCGTCGAGTCGGTGACCGCCGGGTTGCGACTGGCCCTCGCGGCCGACGTCACAGCGGTCGACGCTGTCGAGGTCCTGAATCGGAGCGGCGTACCGTCCCGAGTGCTCAAGGGTGTGGCGATCGCCCAGCTCGACGTCGACGATCCGTCGGAACGACTCGCTCGCGACGCCGACGTGCTGATTCCGAGGGGCGACGGCGCCCGAGCGGTCAATGCGCTCGAGGCCAACGGCTACGAACGTGTAGTGCCGCCGGTGTGGCCCTGGTGGGAGCGGCGGTTCGCGAAGGCCGTCCCGATGCGCTCACCGATCGGCCCCGAACTCGACCTTCACTTCGGCCTGTGCGACGGGTTCTTCGGTGAGTTGATCGACCACGATCGGCTCTTCGTTCGCGAGGGCGACGCGTTCGAGCTCGCCGGCAGGAGCCTGTTGGCGCTCGATCTCGAGGGCCGGTTCCTGCATGCGTGCGTCCACTCGCTGTTGGGCACCCGGGCATCGTGGCGCGGCTATCGAGACGTGGCGATGCTCGGGCTGTCGCCGGCGCTCGACTGGGAACGCGTGGTCGGTGAGGCGCGACGGGAGGGATACGGCGCAGTGATAGCGGGTGCGGTGCGCGCTGCCTGGACCGAGTTGCGGCTCGACCCAGTGCAGCCACTCGCTTCGTGGGCGTGGGCACACCGGCCGGACGAGCGGCAGCGCCGCGCGATCGACGGGTACGCATCTCCCAAGGGTTGGTGGGCCGAAGGTCGGACCACGATGTGGGCACTCGGTCCGCTCGACCGATTCCGCTTCTTGGCCGGTCTGATCGCACCGTCACCGGCGAACCGCCGGTCACGCGACAGATCGCTGGGGGCACACGTGCGGCGGGTGGTGGCCAACGTTGGCGATCTCCTCCTCCTACGACGTCCTTGACGTCGGCCGAAGCCTTCACCGAGACGCAAGTACGCTGCGCAGATCGTGATGGGATCAGGACCCGATCGGGGCGACACGTCGGACCTCGTCGACCGGTGGTTCCCGACTCGCGTGTTCGAGCCCCGCCACACCCCGACGTGGCTCGCCACCGCATGCCTGCTCGCTGGGCAACGAGCTCCCGACCTCGCAGGTAGATTTCGGTACGTTCACCTCGGCGGCACAGACGATCTGACGCCTGTAGTGGTCGCCGCTGCGCACCCGTCGGCCGAGGTCGAGGCCTGGTCGCACCGATCCGAACACATCGAGACGTTGCGTCGCGCCCGCGACGCAATCGGGCTCACCAACCTGACGATCGACGAACGGCCCGGCGGACCCCACGTCGCAACTGCGCCCGCTGATGTCGTTGTCGTCAGCGAACTGCTGCACCGCGTTGACGATGAGATGCGGCGCTGTGTCTCGGCGATCGTCGAGCAATGCGTGCGCCCCGGTGGTATCGCCTGCGTTAGCTACAACACCACGGTCGGGTGGGGCGAGATCGAACCCGTCGTCCGACTAATGCGGTACGTCTCGAGTCGTCCGTACGTCGACGACCGCGAGACGATTCCTGCCGTCCGCGACCTTCTCGTCGAGCTCCGCTCGGGGGGTGCGCGTTACCTCACCGATCGCCCGCTGGTCGCCGAGTGGCTCGATGCGCTGGAGCTACTCGAGGACGAGCGCGTGAGCGAACTACTCGCGGACGAGTTCCGGCCGCTATCGCACGCACAAGCCCTCGAGTTGGTCGGAACACGCGCCCATTACATCGGGAGCGCAGCGCTCCTTGACGACCTGGGAGATGACGTGCCCGAGGGACTTCGGGCCTGGATCGACGACGCACCGACCTCGGTGCTGCGGGAGACCTATCGCGACCTGGCCGTCCGTCGGCGCAAGCGCCACGACCTGTTCCGCGTCGGCAGCGCCCCACTCGACCAGCACCAACGAGACCTCATCCTACGGAACCTCCGGTTCGCCATGATGGATGGGACTTCCGGCAACTGGGGTGAACTCACTGGCACAGAATTGGCCGACAAGTGCTGGCGAGGTGTCCGGCAGTCGATGGAGTCGACCGAGATCCACCCCCTGGCGGATGGCACTGACGACGCTGCGCAGAACACGACGATCGAACTGGGCGGCACGACCCCCTCAGGCGAACTGATCGTGCTCCCGAGCATCGGTGGAGCGGCCCTGGACGGTGGACTCCGATGAGCGGACGTTTCGACGGGTACGTCATCGACATCGACTACGTCGACCTCTGGTTCCCGGTATTGGCGCCGGAGCGCCTGTCGTTCGCGGCGGTGATGCAGGGCCAGCCACCCCTTGAACTCGATCACTCGCTGACCTGGATGGAGCTCGGCAGCGGCACGGGACTGACGGCCGCAACGGTTGCGGCAGATAACCCGAACATCGAGGTGTGGGGCTGCGACGTCAATCCCGCACACATCGAGCGCAGCCGCGACCTCGCCCGCCGCGCCGAACTCTCGAATCTCGCGTTCGAGCACTGCTCATTCGCCGAACTCTCCGCCAACCCCGCTATCGGACCAGGCACCGTCGACGTGATCGTCTGCTACGGCGTATACAGCTGGGTTTCGCCCGAAAGCCAGTCCGATATCGCCGAGATCGTCCGCCAACGGCTCCGCCCGGGAGGCTTGGTGTGCCTCAGCTACGTGACGATGACTGGCTGGTCCTCGATGGCGCCGATCGCTGAGGCCATGCGTCTGCATGCGGAGTCGTCCAGCTCGACTGGTGAGCAGGCCGTGTCCGAGGCATTCGAGGCAATCACCCACTTGGAGTCCAGTGGCGCCCGTTGTTTCCCGCTTGGCGAGCCGGAACAACGCACGCTTGCTCAGCGCGCAGGCAGCCGACCATCGAGTCTCGACACATGAATACCTCGGGGCCCACTTCCGGCCGCTCGCAGCCGATGAGGTCATCGACGCAATGGCCCGGGCGGGGTGCTCGCCGGTGGGGTCGGCCTATCCGTCCGCGCAGCCGGCGGCGCTGTGCGCACCGCCCGAACTGGTCGGCCTGCTCGACCAAACCCACGACGCTGCGCTGGGCGAGTTGCTGCGCGATCTGATTAGTCAGCGGGGCCTCCGAGTCGAACTGTTCAGGAGGGGTTTGGTGCCAGTCAGCACCGAGCAACGCTGGGAGTGGATCGAGAGCTTTGAGCTGGCGGCGCCGAGCGAGCACGTTCAGGAGGAGCCGACGGCCGATGTCCCGATCGGCACCTTTCGGCTGGACGACGAACGACTGGAGGCTCTCCGCACGCTCCTTCAGGATGGACCGGCGCCGATCTCGGGGCTCTCGTCACTGTGGCCCGAGGCGCTGCCCGAGGAACTCGAGGTCTTCGTCGCACTGGTTGTCGACGGCGGGCACGCCCGCCCGAGATGGGGCGCCTCGCCCAAGGAACCGCGTGATGTGGCGCTCGCCCGCTTGAATGAGATCCTCCGGAGTTGACTCGCTGTCAGCCAGTGATGACGACACCACCGGGCGAGCCGGGCAAAGCGGGGGGATTTCCTCCTCCGCGAGTCGCGCCCCGACCACCGTTTCCACGCGGGGCATCGCCTCCGAGACCTCCGGCACCACCGGTCATTCCGCTCGCATTCATGCCAGACGTGCCGTTGGACGTGGTGCCGGTTCCTCCGGCACCGCCGGAGGAACCTGAGCCACCCATACCACCAGTTGCACTCACGCCAGCGATTCCCGGCCCGCTGAAGTCGGTGAGACCACCGTTGCCACCGCCTGCGTTGCCCCCCGACCCGACCACAACCGAGTAGCTCGCGCAAGGCACAACCGTGTTGAACGTCGCCTCGTGGTAGCCGCCGCCACCGCCGCCACCCCCGCCGCTATTCCCGCTGTCGTTGGCGCCACCGCCGCCACCAGCCCAAGCCTCGACCGTTATCGTCGTCGTCGAAGGTCCAGGACGGAAGATGGACGTGCCCGGACCGTATGCGGCGGGAAGATCGGTCGGCGTAACGCCACCGGGGCAGACCGACGCAGCAGCGGCGGCACTCGGCAGGCCGACGCTGACGATCGTGGCGCCGGCGGTCGCTGCGCCGCTCGCGAGGAGGAACTTGCGACGGGACCAGCGCGAGCCCGTCACCACGCCGCAGTCGATCAACTCGTCCAATGAGGCGCGCAGGTCCTCGGGGACGTCACGGTCGTCGAGTCCCTGCTCGACGAGTTCGAGCACGGTGACGGCGTCGTCCTGCAGTCGGTGGATTGCCGAACCTGACCGGTCGAGAACGATGGCGTCCCCATCGAGGTACTGGACTCGGATCGACTGGGAGGTCGAATATTTCACCAGACCGAACTTTAGCAAGCTCGCTTCACGAGGAAGGCATCCCTCTCGAATTGCATCGACCGCGTTGTTCGAGTGTCACCAGCAACCCCTGACGACACCCTCGAGTGATGACCCAATGAGGTCGAAAGCTGACGGGACCGCCACGATCGGGACCTGCCGCACGAGCCTTTCGAGTCTGCGAAACATGACGCGTTCGTAGCCGACTGCAGCGGTCGCATGGCCGGCGAGCTGGGACAACGCATCGAACGGGCTCACGAGCTTTGGTTCGAGCGCGGTGCTCGGGCGGAGCATGGCGATCGCTCCAACCGGTGCCCCGGCGGAGACGCGACCGGTCACCCCGACGCGCCATGGGTCGGCGATCCGCATCTCGGGTTCATCGTCGAGTCCCAGCAACGACGCGGTCTCCGCCCGCCACTTGATCGGGCGATGGAACGGGCGTACCGACCCGTCCGCGATCGCAACGGCCCCTCCGGCCACATAGGCGTGGCCGGCGCCGACAGCCGCCGCAACCGCTGCGTCAACGTCTCGGCGGGAGCCGAGCACGGCGACAGCGACGCCTTCGATCTCGACTGCTGCTCCCCTGAGGACGGTCGCCGACGGAGATGCAGACAACGCGGCGAGGTCATCCACCGAACGAAGGCAGTGCGTCAGGGCAGCGGCCTCGTCGGCAACGTTCTCGACCACATCTGGCCGCTCAGCCCTCCAGCCTCGCGGGACTCGGCGCTGCAGGGAGATCATCACCGTCGACGCCTCGGGCGAGGGTGGACCGAGATCGGCGTAGCCACGTTCGAGTACCCCCGATAGGCGACGGGGCGCCCGCAGCGTGAACGCGATGTCCAACGCTCCGTAGGGGCCGGCGATCATGCCCGACCGCGACGACGGCGACACGCGTGTATCGTCGGATCCGCATCCGATGCACGGAGGCGGTTTCGGCGGCTGGGTGCCCTCGATCAGGCCGAGGTGCTCGAATGACTCGACGATGGTCGAGACGAGCGACTCGATTTCGTCGTGCGTGCCCGCGCCGGCATCGACCATCTCGTCAACCAACTCGCCGACGGCGGTTTCGCCGTCACACGAATCGAGCACGAGTGCGCTCTGCGGCGCAAGTACGTGGACCTGGCCGGTACGGGCGTCGTACACGACGAAGCCCTCGTCGAACTCGGCCACGTCGACGAGCCCGCAGCGACGGGGCAGCGGCGGAGCGGATTCGGTCACCGGTCCCATGCCTCCGCGAGGCTACCCGTCGTCCCCGTTCGCCGCGAGCGGTTCGTCCTGCTGCTCGACAAGGTCCTCGGCGACAAGCGCCTCGACGGTCGCCCCGACATCGACGGACTCGTCGAACAGCGACTCGATCTCGCTTTCCAACTCGATCATCGTTCGGGGCGTATCGAGCGCGAGCCACACCATCGCGGCCACACCAAGCAGGTCGAGGCCCTCGTGGCCGACGCGACGAACGAGAACTCGGTCGGGGGTGCTTCTCCAGAGCACATCTCTTGCCCTCGCGTAGACAGCGTCGGCCACGTGGCCATCGAAACACACGTCCGCCCGACGGATCGACTTCTCCGGTCGAACCAGGCGGCTGGTCGCCGTTGCGGAACGCCCCGGTACAGCTCGACGTGGGCATCGAGTGCGTCGTCGAGCGTCCACTCCCCGCAGTCCGACGAGCAGCGACCGACATCTCTGTGCGCCCGTGCGGGATCGCTCACCGGTTCGGCAATGGCTGCCCGGAGCGCCTGCGGATCACGGGTCGGGACGACCACGCCGATCGATGAACTGACCAGCTCGGGGATCCGGCCGACGGCTGTGGCCACGACGGGCACACCGACGGCGAGCGCTTCGGCGACCACGAGTGGCTGCCCCCCGAAGTCGCTGGCGACCACCACCAGATCGGCGGCGGCGATCGCATCGAGCACGTCGATCATCGGCGGCTCGAACGCGACCACACCCGCTAGACCGAGCTCGTCCGCCAGGAGGCGGTGACCCTCCAGCCCGGGTCTTTCGCCGATCGCCCGGAGGCGGACGTCGACGCCGAGGTCGATCGCTGGGCGGACGCCACGCGACAGGTTCGGGTAGTTCTTTGCGTCGCGGTGGCTCGCGACGGTCACAGCGGTGAGGGGCACCCGTCCCCGGCACGCCAGTGCGAGCGTCTGCGGCGTTCACCGCCCTGGCGGCCACCAACGGGTCGATGCCGTGCGGGATGACCACGGCGCGATCACGAATGCGCTCCGGCAGCGACGACGCCACGGCCGCAGACACAGCCACCGATCGTGCATCGAGCCGGGCGGTCATCTGCCACTCAGCCCGTGTCGCCGGGTGGAGCGACTCCAACCGCGGGTGCGAAGTGGTCACCACTGCCGTTCGCCGCTGCGCCACCATCCGCACCAGCCGCGCTGGGAGTGGCCCGTGCACGTGCACCATCCTTAGGATTCGCTGCGGAGAGGTGACCATCCACCGGTGGCGGATTGGCCCGTGTTTTCATCACGGGTGCGATCCACATCCACCAACCGGGGAGGTCACCCGTCATCATGCGCGCTCTGGAACGCGATGTCCAGGATGCTGTCTGGCACACGATCGAAGGACTGCTGCCGGCTCCACCCGAGCACCCGCTCGGCTGCCACCGCCCACGCAAACCAGACCGGCTCGTCTTCGGAGGCCTCTTGATCCGACTCACCACTGGGTCGTCGTGGCGAGACATCGAATCGATCCTCGGTTTCGCGGTCTCTGACACCACCCTGCGAACTCGTCGCGACGAGTGGATCGCAGCAGGCGTGTTCGACGAACTCTGTCGAGAAGCGATCGACGCGTTCGATCGCATCGTCGGCCTCGACCTCACCGAGGTCGCGATCGACGGATCACAACACAAGGCTCCGTACGGCGGCGAAGGCACCGGCCCAAGTCCTGTTGACCGGGGCAAACTCGGCCACAAATGGTCGATCGGTGTCGATCGCCACGGCGTCCCGATCGGCTGGGCACTCGACGGCGCCAACCGCAACGACGTCAAGCTCTTGGACCCCACCCTCGATGCCATCGAAGCGCTCGGACTGCTCGACGATGTCGACACGATCCACCTCGACCGCGGCTATGACCACAACAGCATCCGAGCCCGCATGCTCGAACGCGACCTGCTCGATGTCGACATCCAACCTCGTCGCGAACCCGGCTACGGGAAACGAAAGAAACTCGTCTCGCTCGCACTTCGCTGGATCGTCGAGGCCGCCAACTCGTGGCTGTCGAACTTCGGCCAACTCCGCCGCAGCACCGACCGGCGCACCCACCACCGACACGCCGCTCTCTGTCTCGCCACGGCCATTCTGGTCACGATGAAACTCATCACCTGGCGCGACCGCTACTGCACGACCTGACCGCCAATCCGCTCAAGTCCTAAGTCGCGTTTGACGAACGAGCGCGGCCAACCGGCCGAGCGCCCGGACACCGATGCGATCTCCCCCGTCCAATCCGTACGCGCGAACACGAGCGTCGCTGATCCGGGACGTCCGGGCGCGCCCTCGCCGGCGTCGGATTCACGACGATCGACGGGGCAGACCTGTCGATCGGGATGTTGGAGCAAGCGGCCGATCGGGTGTGTATCCGCCGGTTGTGGCAGCTGACCGCCGGCAAGCTCGACGTCACGACAGGCGCCTATCGTGCGGTCGTCTCGTGCGGTGTGATCAGCGTTGGCGCCTCCCCGGCGATCACGTTGTCGCTGATTGCGTCCGTGGTGGGGCGCAGTGACCTGTTGGTCTTCTCGTACAACGACCACACGCTCGACGACGCCGACTACATGTCGACGCTTGCGGCGTTGCTCGACGACGACTTCGAGCAGTTGGCCGCCGAGAGCGGCGTACACATCGCGTCCCGACGGTCCGAATCGACCGTTTACGCGCTTCGCCGCACCCGCTGACCGCGGCGCGTTGGCATCCGAATCGCCTGGCCGGCCCGGTTCGGTTCCTGACTCCCATTCACATGGCTACACGGGCGAGCTCGGCGTTTCTCGAGTTCCGCTCGAATCGGACGTGGAGACGGACTCGATCGACTCGAGCGCGGCTCGGAATTCCGCCACCCATCCGGCCGTCTCGTTCTTGACGATGGCGTCGAGATCGCCGATGAACGGGTGGACGCAGTCGATCAACGGCCGCGCCTGATCGAGCGTCAGGGAATCCAGGCCGTTCACCTCGTTCAGCAACGCGTTGGAGTCGAGTTGGAACGTGTTCAGCTTTGCCTCTAGTTGTGATGACCGGACAGGTTGTCCCTGGCGGGATGGGATTGTTGGTCCGCTAATCGAATGAGCCCTCCGAGTAGGTCTGTGTGTCTCCTACAACGCACAGATCCACAAGGAGGGGCTCGATGCCTCACGTTAGAACCCAGCACCCGAACGCGTCACTCACACCTCGCGGTCGTCGCAAGATGGTCCGGGTCGTGATCGACGATGGTTGGACAATCGAAGCCGCAGCCGAACGGTTCCAGGTCGACGCCAAGACTGTCCGCAAGTGGCGCGACCGGTTCCTGACCGAGGGCGAGACCGGCCTGTTCGATCGATCGAGCCGCCCGAAGACGTCACCGAATCAGACGCCGCCGGAGTGTCGCCGACGGATTATCGAGCTGCGCCGACAGCGTCGATGGGGCGCCAGCCATATCGGCCATGAGGTCGGGCGGGCCGGCTCAACGGTCCAGAACATTCTGATCTCCGAGGGGCTCGGCCGGCTCGATTCTGGTGATCGGGCAACAGCGGAACCGATCCGGCGCTATCAGCGTGACCGGCCCGGTGAGCTGGTCCATGTTGACGTCAAGAAGCTCGCCGGGATCCCCGACGGCGGCGGCTGGCGCATCCACGGCCGAGGCCAAGCACCACCAGCACAGCGGTCCTCGACCGGCTACAGGTTCTTGCATTCTGCGCTCGATGACCGCACCCGGCTCGTCTACTCCGAGATCCACACTGACGAACAAGCCGTCACCGCTGTCGGCTTCTGGCAACGAGCGAACGCCTGGTTCAACAGCATCGGGATCATCGTTGAACGAGTGCTCACCGACAACGGCTCCTGCTACAACAGCCACCTTTGGCGGAACTGTCTTTTCGAACTCGGAATCACACCGAAACGGACACGGCCATACCGGCCCCAGACCAACGGCAAGATCGAGCGATATCACCGGATCCTGCTCGAGGAATGGGCCTACATCCGCGACTGGCACTCCGACCACGAACGCTCAGCGCACTACGAGCACTTCGTTCACTTCTACAATCACCACCGAGCACACGGCGCACTCGGATGGTCAACACCGATCTCAACGCTCAAGGACAACGTCCCCGGTCGTCACAACTAGTCGAATGTGCTCAGCCGAGGCTCGACCGCGTCATTCCGATCACGGCGTGTCACAGCCGACCTCCCGTCGGACTGCAGGCGCGCACGAGTGATGTCACCTGATCATCCATTGCTGGCCGACCGTAGTTGGTGAACCGGTCGTGCGGTCCGATCGGCGAATCGGGGGGTCGCAGCGGGATCGAAGCGGGTCGTCCGGAGCCGGACGTGGCACGATCGGATCATGACGTTCGTGACCGACATCGCCATCGGTGCCGACGGCACGCTGACCGGATCGTTCCGTGCGCCCGCCCAGATGCTCGCCGATCAGGAGTACGGCGGTCACGCCAGCGTCCACGACGACGCCGAGGCCGCCAAATTGGGGCTTGCGGGTGCGCCGATCGAGGGCCCCACTCACTTCAGCCAGTTCGATGCGCTCGCCGTCGAACATTGGGGGCAGGTCTGGTTCGAGCGCGGGTGTATCTCGTCGCACTTCTTGAACATGGTCGTCGAGGGCGAAGAGGTCCAGGCCTCGCTGGCCCCCCACGGCGAGCACTCGGCGACGATCAACGCCGTCAAACACGACGGCACCCCGGTCCTCACCGGTACGGCATCGATCGGGACCGACACATCGACCGAGCTCGATGCGCGACGCGAACGGGGGCTCGGTGATCCGGGCGAGCTCCACATCGTCGATCAGCTCGAGATCGGGATGACCACCGACCCGGTGACGGTCACGATGGACTTCGACACCCACAACGGAGCGCTGTACCCGTTCACGCTCGCCGACAAGCTCGCCCGCATCACGGAACGGTCGTCGTGGTACGACCCGGACGGCGGCTCGCCGTGGGACGCACCGATCATTCCGACCGAGATGATCAGCGTGCTCGCGCACCAGGCCGGCGCGCGCTTCCCGGTACGCGGACCGGCGGTCGGGCTGTTCATCGATCTCGAGGTGCGTTTCGTCGAGGGCCCCGTCTTCGTCGGTCGCCCCTACGAGATTCGCCACACGCTCGTCGGCATCGGGCAGAGCCGAGCGGTCGAGTCGTACTGGACCGAGTCGACCCTCACCGACGTGGAGCACGGCGTTCACGCCGCCACGGTGCTGCTCCACCAGGGCGTGTTCAAGGCGTCGTACGCGGACTACCCCGCGTGATGACCCGTCAGATCGCTTCGACCTCCGACGGATAGACCACCCCGAGCTGGCGCCGGATCTCGTCCATCAGCTCCATGTTGGCGAGCGTTGCGTCCCAGGTCTGGATGTCGCTTTCGACGCGTCCGGAGCGGATCTGCTCGCCGACGTGTTCTGCCTCGTGGGCGAGGCCGCGGTTCGGGATCTCGACACGCTCCGGTCCGGACCCGTCGTGGCGGGTGATCGTGAACTCGGTCGGGAACCAGAACGGGGCGGCAACGACGACGATGCCCTCGGTCCCGACGACTCGCGCCGTGAGGTCGGACATCGCGTCGATCGAGGTCGTGAACGTGGTGACCGCGCCCGACCCGTGACGCATCACGCCACCGACGAGCCCGTCGACACCCTGGCTCGTCAGCCGCCCGAGCGCCTTCACCTCGACTGGCTCGCCGAGCAGGAATCGGCCGATCGAGAGTGGGTAGATGCCGAGGTCGAGCAGCGCACCGCCGGCGAGATCGGGCCGCCGGTGTCGGCCGTTCTCGTCGAGGATCGGAATCGCGAAGTTGGCGTCGATGCTGATCACCTCGCCGATCGCGCCGTCGGCGATGCGCGATCGCAGTTCGTGCCACGTGGGCATGAACCAGCTCCACATCGCCTCCATCAGGAACCGGTCGTGGCGCCGAGCCGCATCGATCATCTCACGCGCCTGGCCGACGTTGAGCGCAAACGCCTTCTCGCACAACACGTGCTTGCCGTGCGCCAGCGCTGCCAGGGTCATCCAGTGGTGCTCGCTGTGCGGCGAACCGATGTAGACGACGTCGACGTCGGGGTCGTCCCACAACGCCTCGTACGAACCGTGTGCCCGCGCGATCGAGTGGGTGGCTGCGAACTCGTCGGCGGCGGCCTGTGTGCGGGACCCGACGGCGACGACGTCGGCGGCATCGATCGAGGCCAACGCCCCGGCCATCGAGTTCGAAATCATGCCGGTGGAGGCAATGCCCCAGCGGAGAACGTCGGTCATGGGCCAGAACCTAGAGCAGCCGCTCGATGTAGGCCGCCACCGCCTCCTCGCCGTGATGCCGATCACCTCGTCGGCGGCACCCTTCGCAGCGTCGACGGCGTTCGACACGGCGACCCCGTGCCCGGCCCATCGCAGCATCTGCATGTCGTTGTGGTTGTCGCCGAACGCAATGACGTCGCCGGCGTCGGCATCCCACTCACCGACGACCCCGGCGAGCGCACGCGACTTGTCGACACCCACGCCCGTGATCTCGACGAACTCCACGCCCGAACACCCGAGCGTCAGCGGGGCCGGGAGGTGCGGTGCGAGGAGCTCGGCCAGCTCCTGGCGATGCACTTCGCGATGGCGAACCATCACCTTCGTGACCGTTGTCCTGGCCCGGGCGAGGACCGGGGGCAAACGTGCAGAGGTCGTCGTGGTCGCGGGCGATGTCGGAGAACGCAGGGTCCCGTGCGGACCCGTCGGCCATCTCCCAGCAGTACGCCAGGTCCGTGATCGACGCGTCGAGGGCGTTGAACAACTGCCCGAGATGGCCGGGATCGATGGCGTAGCGGCGAACGGTGGCGTCGGTCGAGACATCGTGCACGATCGATCCGTTCGAGCAGACCAACGCGTCGATCACGCCGTGGCGAGCCAGTCGACGCATCGCCGAGCGTGGTGCCCGCCCCGTCGCCGCCACGACGCGCCATCCGGCAGACCTCGGCACGCAGCGCCTCGATCGTCCGATCGGAGAACTCGTGATCGGGCCCGAACAGCGTCCCGTCGAGATCGCTCGCGATGATCCCTCGGGGCGAACCGCGACCGGGATCGGCCTCAGCCACGGCGACCGGCGATCCGCAGCGTGCTGAGGAGCTTCGTGAGCCCTTCGAACGCCTTGATCGAACCGCTGCCGCCGCTCATCGACACGAGGAACCGCAGCGGTGCCTCCCGGAGCATCTGCTCGCTGAGCTTCACGAGGACGGGGTCCGGGTCGTCGCCGAGCAGCTTCTTCGCCTGACGGTCCGCGATCCGCAGGAAGCCCGCCTTCGCCGCTCGACCGAGCCGCGTTGCATCGAGCTCCTCGATCACGGTGTTGACGGTGAACGGCAGGACCGGTGTGGGTGCGGGGATCGGACGGCCGAGCATCGACTCGAACTCCGTGGCGGTGGCAACGAAGCGGTTGCGTCCCGGGCCGCGAGCGCCGGTCGGTGCATCCGCGACGACGTCGCCCGCAACGTCGACGGTGATCGTGCTGCGGATGTCCCGAGACGACGCGCCGACGAGCAACTCGAACGTGCCGGACTCGACGCGCCACCGTGCGGCATCGACGTCGTAGAAGGCGAATGCCCGTTCGTCGAGCGGGAGCCGCACCCGTTCGGCTGCTCCCGGCTCCAAGTGCACCTTCGCGAACGCGCGCAGCTCGCGATCCGGTCGGTAGACGGTCGAGTCCAGGTCGCGGACGTAGACCTGGACGACGTCGCTCCCGGCGCGGCTCCCGGTGTTCGTCACCGTGACCTCGACGGTGAGGTCGCAGCCCGAGCCCGCCACGGTCGCATCGCTCCAGCCGAACGACGTGTACGACCCGCCGTGCCCGAACGGGAACCGAGGGGCGACCTCGGCGGTGTCGTGGAATCGATACCCGACGTAGAGCCCCTCTCGGTACTGGACCTGGCGAGTGCGTCCGGTGAAGTGCTCCTCGGACGGAAACACCATCGATGCCGGGAAGCTCTCGGCAAGACGCCCGCCGGGCTCGGCGTCGCCGACGAGGACGTCGACGATCGCGCTGCCGGCCGCTTGCCCGCCGAGATAGGCCTCGACGATGGCCGCAGGACGATCGGCCCAGGGGAGCAGCACCGGTGCACCGTTGACGAGTACCACGACCGTGTGCGGGTTCGCGGCGCACACTGCGGTGACGAGTTCGTCGTGTGCGGGCGGCAGCGCCAACGAGGTGCGGTCGCATCCTTCGGCCTCGTCGATCGCCGGGAGACCGACGAACACGATCGGCACGGTCACGCTGCGGGCGAGGTCGATCGCCTCGCGAAGACGGGTCGTATCGGAGCGACCGGTCAGCGGGTCGTAGCCGGCGGCAAAGCCGACCCGGCCGGTGAACCGTTCCTCGGCATGCCGTCGGGCGTCGTCGAGCCGCGTGGGGACGACCTGAGAGCTTCCGGCTCCCTGAAAACGCGGATGGTCGGCAAACGCGCCGATGATGCCGATGTCGGTGTGCTCGGCGAGCGGCAGCACACCGTCGTTGGCGAGCAACACCGTGCCGGCGGCGGCAGCGGCGCGGGCGAGCCGGTGGTGGTCGACCTCGTCGACCTCCCCACGACCGCGCAACGCCACTTCGTCACTCGCCCGTGCCGCCAGCGATGCGACCGCCGTGGCGCGGTCGAGCACCAGGTCGGGGTGGAGCTCACCGGCTTCGACCGCATCGACGACCGGACGGTCATGGGCGCCACCACTCGACGGCATCTCGAGGTCCACGCCGGCGCGCACCGCCGCGACGCGGTCGTTGATCCCACCCCAGTCGGTGACGACCAGGCCGTCGAAGCCCCACTCGGTGCGCAGTATCTCGTTGACCAGACGTTCGCTGTCGCCGACGTATTCGCCGTTGACGAGGTTGTAGGAGGTCATGACGGCCCACGGGTCCGACTCGGCGACCGCGATCTCGAATCCGCGCAGGTAGAGCTCGCGCAGCGTGCGCTCGTCGACGACGACGTCGCACACCATGCGGTACGACTCGTGATTGTTCGCCACGTAGTGCTTGAGGCAGGCACCGACACCTTCGGACTGGATGCCGCGCACCATCGCCGCGGCGAGACGACCCGACAGCAGCGGGTCCTCGGAGAGATACTCGAAGTTGCGTCCGCCACCCGGGTGGCGCTTGATGTTCATACCGGGGCCGAGGAGCACGGCAACCCCACCGGCTCGGCACTCACGTCCGAGCGCCGCCCCGACACGCTCCAACAGGATGGGATCCCAGCTCGCGGCCAGGTTCGACGCCGTCGGAAAACACGTGGCCGGGACCGAATCGCCGATCCCGAGGTGGTCGGCGTCGTCCGGTTGGCGGCGCAGTCCGTGGGGACCATCGGTCAGCGTCACCGACGGCAGTCCCACCTCGTCGATGGCTTCGGTGCTCCAGAACCCGCCCCCGGACAGGAGCGCGACGAGACGTTCGAGCGGGAGCTCGGCAAGTCGTTCGCGCAGCTGGTTGCCGGGCTCGTCGCTGGCGGTCGGCGTCGTCACGTGATCCGGTCTAGCGCGGTCGGTGCGATTCGCACCAGCCGCCGGGGGGCGATCATCTGCGTCGGAGACGGCGGCCGACCCGGCTCCGCGTCATTGCCCACCATTCCTTCGGGAGCGATGAGAGCGTGTCCCGGGCGAAGTCGTCGGCAACCTGGCCGACAGCCTGGGCGTAGGCCGGATAGGGATGCACGGTGCCGAACATCTTGCGCAGTCCGATGCCGTGGTCGATCGCGAACGTGAAGATCCCGATGATCTCGGCCGCCGACGGACCGACGATCGTGGCGCGCAGGATCTTCCCGGTGAACCGTTCGGCGTCGACGATCACGACACCGTGTTGGAGATCATCGGTGTAGCCGCGATCGATACCGGCGACGTCGACGGTGTACCGACGCCGACCCGAACGGGGCAGCGCGTCGACCTCGCTCACGGACATTCCCACCGACGCGATCTCGGGCCGGCAGAACACGGCGTTCGGGAGCGCACGGGGTTCGCCGAGTTTCGGGAGGTAGGGGAGTGCGATCGCTCGAATTGCCCGGCGTCCGATCGAGTTCGCTCCGTGGGTGGTCAGCGTGTTGCCTGTTACGTCACCGACGGCGTAGATCCCCTCGACGTTCGTGCGCCCGAACGAGTCGGCGGTGATCCCGCGCTTCGTGTAGGCCACGCCGGCCTCGTCGAGTCCGAGGTCGTCGAGCTTGGGACGGCGCCCGACGGCGAGCAGCACCCGATCCACGTCGTGGATCGTGCGGCCGTCGGCGAGGTGTGCGGTCGTCCCCTCGAAGCGCCCGATCGACGTGCCGGTGAACACCTCGACGCCGTCGTCGCGCAGCGCCGCCTCGATCGTCGACGACACGAGGGGGTCCTCGGTGGGGATCAGCCGATCCTGCAGCTCGACGATCGCGACGTCCGCGCCGAGGTCACCGAACGCGGTCGCCATCTCGAGCGAGATCGCGCCACCACCGATCAACACGATCTTCGACGGGACCGTGCGCAGTTCGAAGAGGTTCTCGTTGGTGAGCAGGCGGTCGGGGTCGAGCCCGTCGATCGGGAACTCGACCGGTCGGGATCCGGCACAGACGATCACGGTCTCCGCTCGCACCTCGGTCACCGTCCCGTCCTCGCCGGTCACGTCGACGACATGGGGTTCTCGCCGGCCCGTGAGGCGCGCCCACCCTCGGACGAGGTGGATCGTCTCGTGGTCGACCATCTCCTCGTCCTCGGTGTCGCTGAGTTCGTCGCGCTTGTCACGCACGTAGTCGAACGGGTCCGCGAGCCCGGTCGCTGCGGCATGGAGGAGTGCCTTCGACGGGATGCAGCCGACGTTGGTGCAGTCGCCGCCGACCCTCCCCGCCTCGATCAGGGCGACGTGATGGCCGAATCCGGCGAGCCCGATCGCCAAGGTCAACCCGCCGGAGCCGGCGCCGATGACGGCGGCCGTGTAGGTGAGGGTCGGGTCGTGTTCGCTCATGGTTGACGCTTTCGGAGGAGACGGGAGATGACGATACTGACGACGAAGATCGCGACGCTGGCGAAGACCGCCCACGGGTTGATGCCGTCGAGTCCCTGGTCGACTCGCTCCAGCGAGGCGCCGAGGAGCACGAACGAGATCGTGCCCGGCAGCGATCCGAGCGCCGTGGCGAGGAGGAACGAGGTCCATCGGATGCGCAAGGCACCGCAGACGTAGTTGACGAGGTCGTAGGGGAGGAACAGCAGGCGCATGATGAACACGGTCTCGAAGCTGTTGTCGCGCAGCCGCTGGCTCCAGCGGGCGACGAACGACGGACCGTCGTCGCCTTCGGTCTCGGCGTCGTCGTCGTCACCGGCCCGGTCATCGATGTCCGCGACGTCGAGTGCTGCGGCCGAGCCGAGGAGTCGCCCGACGCCGTAGGCGATCATCGCCGAGGTGTTGGCGGCGATCACGACGACGGCGACGCCGAGCCAGGGGCCGAACAGCACGCCACCCATCACCGTGAGGACCGACGCGGGGAACAAGACGAGCGGTCGCACGAGGTACACGCCGATGTAGGCGAAGACGCCCCACCACGCGGCGTCGACGGCATCGATGAAGCGCTGTCCCGCCTCGGTGGTCGAGAGATCGTTCGACGTCTGGTAGTTGCGCCACAGCAAGAAGATCGTCAGCCAGAGCACGACGACGAGGGCACGCTGGATCCAGATCCGTCGGCTGCTGACCGCCTTGGCAGCGTCGCCGGCGCTCAATGCAGCACCCCGATCGCCCATCGCACCCGCTCGAGCACCGTGACGAACACCGCCGCTGCCATCACCCACCAGATCGTGGGCGCCGCATCGGGGAATGCGAGCGCCAGGGTGAAGAACACGATCGTCTCCGTGCCCTCGACCAGGCCCCGTGGGAGCACCGCACTCGTCGGCCCGCGCCGCTCTCCCCGGGAACTGTGAGCGGTGGAGTTCGATTCTTCGGCCGACAGCTCACCGTGCCCGGGGGTCGGGGCAGGTGGAGCGACCAGGGCACGCTTCTCCAGCAGGGCGGCGACATACCCGAGCGACACGGCGTTGAGGTAGAAGGACCCGAGCAGCACGGCGGTGGCGATCCACGCCCCTCGCTCGTCGAGACCGAAGGCCAGGCCGAGTGGGATGGCGGCGTAGCCGACGCTGTCGAACACGAAGTCGACGAGCCCACCGACATCGGACGACCGACCGGAGGATCGCGCCACCGCGCCGTCAATTCCATCGGCGAGGCGACCGAACAACCAGAGAGCCACCGCAAGCACGGGAAGCAGCTGCCAGGCCGCGACGGCAGCGCCCAGGCTGGCGGCGAGCCCGACCGAGGAGATCACCGTGGGGTGGAGCCGGCCGAGTGGCGTGCGCGTGGCACCGACCAGCAGCCGGTCCTTCAGGGGGCGCAGCGTCGCATCGAGCATTCAGGTGCAGCCAACCTGCCACATCGCACCGGCCTTCCGGAACCGCTCGGAGTTTCCGATTCGGCAACGGGCGCGTGATCCGCGCGCGACACGACGCTCCAGGCAACGGTGAGGTACCCCCTGAGTACGGTCCCTGGTACCGACTCTCCCCATGACCACGCACCGACTCCGATCGGAGACTTCATCATGGGAACACCCAGCAACCTCGTCGTGTTGGCCGGCACCGTCGCCAACGAACCCACTCGACGGGCCCTGAAATCCGGGGTCGACGTCGTCAACTTCGACCTCGCAACGCGAATCGACGGCGACACGGCGTCGGTGCCGATCGCCTGGCACGACCCGCGCGACACTGCGGTGGCCTCGTTCGCTCTCGGCGACGAGGTCATCGTCGTGGGGTCGGTCCGGCGACGCTTCTTCCGCGTCGGCGGTCAGACCCAGAGTCGCACCGAGGTGATCGTCGACAGCCTGGTGCCGGCGCGACGCACCAAATCAGCGCGTTCGATACTCGCCGCTGCTGCGGCGAGGCTCACGCAAGCGGACGGATGACGAGGCCCGTCAGCAGCTTGGGGGTGAAGAACGTCGACTTCGGCGGCATCACGACGCCTTCACGAGCGGTGCGTTCGATCTCGGCGACGCTCACGGGACGGATCAGCACCGCCGCGTGGGCATTGCCGCCCACGACGGCGTCGACCACGCGGTCGACGCCGTGCTGGTAGGTCACCGAGTGCTCCACACCCGACAACAGTTCCTCGAGCCACAGACCGTCGAGCGCCCGGAGGTCGTCGAACGCTCCGGGCTTCGGCGTCAGCCACTCGGCGCTGCCGTCGGGGCGCACCAGACACAGCGCACCGCGCTCATTCATCTCGGCCAGTGTCGCTGCCGAGGGGCTCCCCGCCGGCGAGCGCTCGAATCCCTCGTCGAGCGCAACGACCAGGTCGTCGACGTGGACGTCGGAATACAGGCGGTGGATCGCCTCGACGCTCAGCTGATCCTCGACCAACTCGCTGACGAACACCAGCGTGTCCTCGGCATCGGTGGACGTGCTGCCCGTCGCCTCGCGCATCTCCTCGCGGAATTTCTGCGCCACGCCGTAGCGGTGATGGCCATCGGCGATCAGCACGTCGTCAGTGGCGATCCTCGCACTGATCGCGGCGATGCGATCCGCATCGGTGACGCGCTCGACGATGTGCTCGACGCCGTCGATCGTGACCGATGCGATGGGCTCGCCCGGTTCGGTGAGCAACTCGGTCAGTCCGTCGGCGAGCGACAGCCCCCAAATCGGCGACATGTTTGCTCGCGTCGCTCGCGTGAGGTCGAGCCGATCGGTCGAGGCCTTCGGTGTGATGCGTTCGTGGGGAAGCACGCCACATTCGCCGTACGGTCCGACCTCGAGGCCTCCGAGCACACCGACGATGCTGCGCGCCGCACCGCTGGCGTCGGTGAACCGCAGACGGTAGAGCGTGAACGTCGGCTGGTCGTCGAAGGCCATCACGCCCGCGTCGATCCACTGGCGCAGCGTTTCGCCGGCGCGTTCGTAGCGCCCCGGCCCGGCGGACTCGCGTGGCACGTCCACATGCGTGATGTTGTACCGGTGGCGGGCGTTGAGGGCGTCGAGATCAGCGTCCGACAACACGTCGTACGGAGGAGCGATCAGGTCGTCGATGTCGGTGTCGCAGTATCGAAGAGCGGGGAAGGGAGTGAACCGTGGCACCATCACAGGATGCCACGTCGGATCTCTCATGTGCTGTGTGACCTCGATGGGGTGGTGTGGCTGGCGCATCGACCCATCCCGGGTTCGGTTGCAGCGATCGAAGCGATCAGAGCGTCGGGACGCCGCGTCCTCTTCGTCACCAACAACTCTGCGGGCACACGAGCGGAGCAGGAGACGGCACTCGCAGCGATCGGAATCGAGGCAACGGGGGACGTGGTGACCTCGGCGATGGCGGCGGCGTTCCTGGTCGAGCAGGGCGAGCGCGTGCTGGTCACGGGCGGCCCGGGAGTGGTCGAGGCGGTCACCTCCCGCGGCGCGACGGTGGTGCAGAACACGGGTCGCGATCTGGTCGACCCCGTCGATGCCGTCGTCGTCGGGCTGCACCGCGACTTCGACTACGCCCGTCTCCGCGTCGCCGGGCGCGCCGTGCTCGACGGCGCTCGGCTGATCGGAACGAACCGGGACACGACGTTTCCCACGCCGACCGGCCTCGAGCCGGGCGGCGGCTCGATCGTCGCAGCGGTGGCATCGGTTGGCGGTGTCGACGCCGTCTTCGCCGGCAAGCCCGAGCAGCCGATGGCCGACCTCGTCGTCGATCTGCTCGGCGTGGATCCCGAAGAGATGCTGATGGTCGGCGACCGACCCGAGACCGACGGTCTGTTCGCCGACCGCCTGGGATGCGCGTTCGCGCTCGTCGAGTCGGGTGTGGCGCCGACGGGCTCCGGAACACACCGTGACCTGAGAGGGGTCGCCGATTCGCTGGATTAGCCTGTCGGGTATGGCCAATTCATCACTTCAACGACTCCTCGATGCCGGCGTGCAGTTCGGGGAGGTCTCTCGCAAGCAGGCCGAGTCGGTGGTGCGCCAACTCGTCAAGGCCGGCGAGGTGCCGCGCACCGACGCGGAGAAGATGGTCCGCGAGCTCGTCGAGCGCGGCAAGGACACCTCCGAGCGCATGAGCGAAGTCATCCAGCGCGAGGTCTCGAAGCAGGTCAGCTGGATGTCCGAGCGTTTCGACGAGCTCGAGGACCGCTTCGAAGATCTGGCCGAGAGCCTCTCCGAGCGCGTCGGCCAGTCGAAGAGCGCGGCCAGGCCGGCCGCCGCGAAGAAGAAGGCAGCCGCGAAGAAGGCGCCAGCGAAGAAGAAGGCAGCCGCGAAGAAGGCGCCAGCGAAGAAGAAGGCAGCCGCGAAGAAGGCACCCGCGAAGAAGACCGCCGCCAAGAAGGCAGCCGCCGAAGAAGACCGCCGCGAAGAAGACGGCACCCAAGAAGGCCGTCGGGTCGTCGGGCGTCCGCAAGGTGGCAACGAAGCGCACCGCGCGCTGACCGCTTCGAGTCGATGGCAACTCGTCGTCGGCTCGACGCCGAACTCGTCCGGCGTGATCTCGCCCCGAGTCGAACCGCGGCCCAGCAGCTGATCGACGCAGACCGCGTCTTCGTCAACGGAGCGGTGGCGGCCAAAGCGTCGCGTCAGGTGGCCCCGGGTGACGCGGTCGTCGTCGACGGGCCACCGGCTCGATTCGTCGGCCGCGGCGCCGACAAGCTCGATCATGCGCTCGACGAGTTCGGCATCGACGTCACCGGGCTCCGCCTCATCGATGCCGGAGCATCGACCGGCGGCTTCACCGACTGCCTCCTCCAACGTGGTGCCGCCGAGGTCGTCGCCGTCGACGTCGGCCATGGCCAACTCCACGAACGGCTTCGAGCGGACCGGCGCGTCGTGAACATCGAGCGACAGAACATCCGAACGGTCACGCGCGAGCTCATCGGTGGCGCAGTCGACGGCGCCGTCGGCGACCTGTCGTTCATCTCGCTGCGGCTGGTGATCGATCCGCTGGTGGCCGTGTGCCAGCCTGGGTCCTCCATGGTCCTCCTGGTCAAGCCACAGTTCGAAGCCGGACGCGCCGAGGTGAGCCGCGGGCGCGGGGTGGTGACCGACCCGCAGGTCCACGAACGAGTGCGTGCCGAGGTCGACGCCGCGCTCCGGCAAGCCGGTTGCGAGGTGGCCGGCTGGACGACGTCGCCGATCACCGGGGCGGACGGCAACGTCGAGTTCCTGGTCCACGCGGTGACCCCCACCGTCACCACCAGCAGCGCCATCACGACGACGGCCGACGTCGGCAGGACCCCGTGACGATCGACCGGCTGATCCTCGTCGCACACCACGAACGCGACGAAGCGCGTTCCCATGCCGTCGCCGTCGCCGAGTGGTGCGGTGCGCGCGGCGTCGACTTCTGGATGCCGCTCCACGACGCTTCGGAACTCGATCTCGGCGAGCACGCGAGCGAGCGGCCGGCGGCCGAGGCCGATGTGGTCGTGAGTCTCGGTGGCGACGGGACGATGCTGCGCAGTGTCGAACTGCTCGGGGGACACGAAGTCCCGCTGATCGGCATCAACCTGGGGTCGCTCGGCTACCTGACCGAGGTCGAACCCGACACGATGACCGATGCGCTCGACCGGTTCGTACTCGGGGCCGAGGCGGGGGAGTGGCACCTCGACCAGCGGATGATGCTCGACGTCGCCGTCAACGGTGACGTCGTCGGTCGCGCGCTCAACGAAGCGGTCGTGGAGAAGAACCAGTCCGGTCACACGGTGCGGTTGCTCGCTCGGATCGACGGGCATCCCTTCACCCATTACGAGGCCGACGGCCTGATCGTGTCGACACCGACGGGGTCGACCGCGTACTCCCTGTCGGCGCGGGGGCCGATCGTGTCGCCGCAGCATCGGGCGATCCTCCTCACGCCGGTCTCGCCGCACATGTTGTTCGACCGGTCGCTCGTGCTCAGCCCGGACGAAGTCGTCGAGATCGAGGTTGCCGGTCACCGCCGAGCCGAAGTGGCCGTCGATGGTCAACCACGAGGCGTGCTCGAACCCGGCGACGTCGTTCGCTGCAGCCCGTCGCAGGCCACGGCCAACTTCGTCCGTTTCGGCGCCTACCGCTACCACCAGATCCTGAAGTCGAAGTTCGGCCTCACCGACCGCTGAGCCCACACACCTCGCCCGTCCCGTATGCCCACCGCGGCGCTGCGGTGGACAACGTCCCCGGTCATCACAGCGAGCTCTCGTTCGGGTCGTCGACCTCGGCGAGCACCGCTCGTGCCTTGCGTTCACGTTTGCCGTGCTTCGAGATCGCCCTGCTCAGCAGCTCGATGCCCGAAGCGGACGGTCTGGTTTCGGTCGGGTCGCAGTTGCCCGGGTACCTGACGATGATGTCGAGCAGTTTCGAGAAGTCGGAGGGATCGATCTCAACCTGCACGATCGTGGTTCCGGTGGCCTCCGCACCGAGGAGGAACTCCACTCGGACAGCTCCCTCGGCGCCCGTCCTCACCGTGAGATTCCACGCTTCGCCCGAGGCCGCATTCTCGCTCTCCGCCATGCAGAACGCCGATGACGCCTGCATCGTCTTCTTCTGTGGCGGGAGGGAACGGTTTGCGGTCATACCGAGCACGCTCGCGCATTCGGCTGAGTGTGCGAAAGTGCGGACGCACCGGATCCGCCGATGAGGTACCCCCGTGCTTGAATGGCGGGGATGCTGAGCGAACTGCACATCGAGAACCTCGGGGTGATCGAGACGCTCGACCTGGTGCTCGGACCCGGGCTCACCGCGCTGACAGGTGAGACCGGGGCCGGGAAGACGATGCTCGTCGAGGCGATCGAGCTGCTGGTCGGGGGTCGAGCCGATGCGTCGATGGTCCGCCACGGTGCCGCCGAGGCGCGGATCGAGGGTCGATTCGTCGCCGACGACGGAACCGAACGTATTCTCGGCCGCGTCATCCCCGCAGACGGCCGCTCGCGCGCCTACGTCGACGGGCGCCCGGCGACGGTCACCTCCCTCGCCGAGATCTCGGCCGACATGGTCGATCTCCACGGGCAGCATGCCCACCAGAGCCTGTTGTCGGTGGCGACGCAGCGAGCTGCTCTCGACCAGTTCGGCAACGTCGATCTCGACCCGCTGCGCCAGGCCCGCGCCAGGCTGACCGAGATCGACGCCGCCCTCGCCGCGCTCGGCGGCGACGAACGGCTGCGAGCGCGCGAGATCGACCTGCTCCGCTTCCAGGTGGCCGAACTCGACGCCGCCGGCATCGACGATCCGGACGAGGACGAATCGCTCGATGCAGAGGAGTCCGTACTCTCCGACGCCGCAGCCCATCGCGAAGCTGGTGCGATCGCGTACGAGGCGCTCGGCGGCGACGACGGCGCCCGGGACGCGATCGGGGCAGCGCTTGCGGCGGTCGACGGGCGCCGACCGTTCGACGAAGTCGCCACGCGACTCCACGAGGTGCTGGCCGAACTCGACGACATCGTGGCAACGACGCGCGATCTCGCCGATTCCATCGACGAGTCACCCGAGCGGCTCGACGCCGTCCGCGAGCGCCGTCAGTTGCTCTCAGACCTCCGGCGCAAGTACGGCGACGATCTCGCTGCCGTCATGGCGTACCACGCCGAAACCGAAGACCGGTTGCGCGAGCTCGAGTCGTACGAGCAGCGAGCGGCCGAGCTCGACGGGCAACGTCGTGCCGGGCTGGAGGTCGAGCGCGGCAGCTGCAGCCGATGTCGGTCGGGCTCGTCGGGCCGCCGCCGAACCGCTGGCGCGAGCGGTCGAGGAACGACTGCGGTTGCTCGCCATGTCGAACGCAGCGGTCGCAGTCGAAGTCGGTGAGCATGCCGAGGATCACCCTGGCGATCGGGTGCGATTCCTGCTCGCGGCGAACCCCGGCCTGCCGTTGCTGCCGCTCAACCGCGTCGCGTCCGGCGGGGAACTGGCGCGTTCGATGTTGGCGTTGCGGCTGGTGCTGTCGGGTGCCGACACGGCGGCTCGAGAGGCCGGAACCCTGGTGTTCGACGAGGTCGATGCCGGCATCGGCGGCGAGGCGGCGCAGGCGGTCGGCGACTCGCTGGCCGACCTCGCACGTCATCATCAGGTCCTCGTCGTGACGCACCTCGCGCAGGTTGCGGCGGCGGCGGACGCTCAGATCTCGGTGTCGAAGACGGTTCGCGACGGGTCGACGTACGCGGCAGCCCGCCGCATCGACGGCGACGAGCGCGTCGACGAGATCGCTCGCATGCTGTCGGGTTCGGCAACGAAGTCGGCGCGAGATCACGCGCGGGAACTACTCGCGTGAAGTTCGTGGGCGATCGCGTGCTAGCGTGACGTCCCGTCGTGATACCGAGACGGAGGTCCCCATGCCCAAGCACATTTTCGTGACGGGAGGCGTCGCCAGCTCACTCGGCAAGGGTCTGACCGCATCGTCGCTCGGGCGTCTGCTCAAGCTCCGGGGCCTGCGGGTCACGCTCCAGAAGCTCGACCCCTACATCAACATCGACCCGGGCACGATGAACCCGTTCGAGCACGGCGAAGTGTTCGTCACCGACGATGGCGGCGAGACCGACCTCGATCTCGGCCACTACGAGCGTTTCATCGACGAGAACCTGTCCCGCAACTCGAACGCCACGACCGGCTCGATCTACCAGTCGGTGATGGCCGCCGAACGGCGCGGCGACTACCTGGGCAAGACCGTGCAGGTCATCCCGCACATCACCGACGAGATCAAGCATCGGGTCGAGCGCGTCGCACAGCAGGATGTCGACGTCGTGATCACCGAGGTCGGGGGCACGGTCGGCGACATCGAGATCCTGCCCTTCCTCGAAGCGATCCGCCAGTTCCGCAACCTCGTCGGCCGCGACAACGTCTGCTACATCCACGTGACCCTCGTGCCGTTCATCGGACCCTCCGGGGAGCAGAAGACGAAGCCGACCCAGCACTCGGTGACCGAGTTGCGCTCGCGCGGCATCCAGCCCGACGTGATCGTGTGCCGATCCGAGACGGCGCTGTCGGACGACTTGAAGACCAAGATCTCCAACATGTGCGACGTCGAACGCGATGCGGTCATCAACGCCGCCGATGCGAAGAACATCTACGAGCTCCCGCTGATCTTCCACGAGGAGGGGCTCGACGACTTCGTGTGCAAATTGCTGCGGATCGACAGCGATGTCGACCTGTCGTCGTGGCAGCGCGTCGTCGACAAGGTCGAAGCCGCGACCGACCCGGTCAAGATCGGGCTGATCGGGAAGTACATCGAATTGCCCGACGCCTACCTGTCGGTCGTCGAGGCGCTCAAGCACGCCGGTTTCCATCACGGGGCGAAGGTCGAGATCGAGTGGATCCAGTCCGAGAACGTCGAAGGGCTGCTCGCCGACGGCCAACTCGGGCACCTCGACGGGATCATCATCCCGGGCGGTTTCGGCCACCGCGGCGTCGAAGGCAAGATCGCCGCAGCGCGCTACGCCCGGGAGCACGCGATGCCATGCCTCGGTATCTGCCTCGGGCTGCAGGCGATGACGATCGACTTCGCTCGCAACGTGGCCGGTCTGACCGATGCGAACTCGACCGAGTTCGACCCGGAGACCAAGCATCCGGTGATCGACCTCATGCTCGAGCAGCGCGGGATCGAGGACAAGGGCGGCACGATGCGTCTCGGGGCGCACTACGCAGTGCTTGCGAACGAGTCCCAGGTCGCCCGTGCATACGGCGAGACGGTGGTGTCCGAGCGCCATCGTCATCGCTACGAGTTCAACGACCGCTTCCGCGCACAGCTCGAAGCCGAGGGCCTCTGGTGTTCGGGGACCTCACCGGACAACAAGCTCGTCGAGTTCATCGAGCTGCCGGGCCATCCGTTCTGGGTCGCGACACAGGCCCACCCCGAGTTCAAGAGCCGACCCGATCGCCCGCACCCGCTGTTCCGGGAGCTCATCGCCGCGGCGCTGGAGCACCGTCACGCAGAGCGCCCCGCGTCGGTCGACGTCGACGCGAGCACTTGACGATGGGCGAGTTCCGACGCGTCGAGGAATCGTTGGTCCACCAGGGGTACATCTGGCACGTCGCAACCGCCGAATACGAAGCACCCGACGGTCGCCGCTTCCACCGCGACATCGTGCGCTCGCCGGGCGCCGTGGGTGTCGTGCCGCTCGTGTTCGACGCCGAAGGCAATGCGTCGGTCGTGTTGGTCACCCAGTACCGCCCGCCATACGAGGAGATGGTGATCGAGATCCCCGCCGGCATGCGCGACATCGAAGGCGAGGACACCGCCGAGGTCGCCCGTCGTGAGCTCATCGAGGAGGCAGGACTCGACGCCGGTCAGGTCGATCTGCTCGGCGAGATCTATCCGTCGCCGGGCATGACCGACTCGGTCACCTCGATCTACCTCGCCACGCACTGCACGCCGGTGCCGACGGATCGCCAGGGTCCCGAAGAGGACTTCATGGAAACGCTCCACGTCCCGCTCGCCGATGCGTTGGCGATGATCGACCGCGGTGAGATCCGCGATGCCAAGACGGTGACCGGGCTGCTGCTGACCGACCGGCGGCTGCGCTCGTCCGACGGGGACTGACCGGACACGATCGCACGATGGCGCCACCGCCGCTCCCGCTGGAAGCCGAGGAGTTCCTGGCGTGGATGCTCGCCGAGAAGGGCCGGTCGGCGAACACACTCGCGGCGTACCGTCGGGACCTCCGGAGCTATTGCGCCTGGCTCGACGCTCGTCACGCCGATGTCCTGTCCGTCGATGCGCACACGCTGGTGGCATTCGTCGGGGAACGCAAGGCCTCGGACTCGGCCGCGTCGTCGGTGGCCCGTCAACTCGCGGCGATTCGGATGCTCCACCGCTATCTGACGATCGAGGGTCATCGACCAGACGACCCGACCGCGAACCTGGAGGGTGTGAAGGTGCCGTCGGGCATTCCGAAGCCGCTCACCGAGACCCAGGTCAACAGTTTGCTGGATGCCGTCGTCGGTCACGAGCCGATCGACCACCGCGATCGGGCGCTGCTCGAGTTGTTGTACGCCACCGGTGCGCGCATCTCCGAAGCGGTGGGGCTGTCGATCGGGGATCTCGACATCGAGGGGCGGCTGGTTCGGCTGTACGGGAAGGGCTCGAAGGAGCGCATCGTCCCGTTCGGGTCGTCTGCGGCCGGTGCATTGGAGGACTGGTTCTCTCCCCGCGGGCGGGCGCGTCTGGTCCCGTCACGCTGGCAGCGGCGCGGCGACGCCGAGGCGGTGTTCCTGAACACGCGGGGCGGCCGTCTCACCCGCCAGGCGGCGTGGTTGGTCGTCAAGAAGTACGCACGTCGCGCTGGACTCCCCGACGACCTGTCGCCGCACGTGTTGCGCCACTCGTGTGCCACGCACCTGCTCGACCACGGCGCCGACCTCCGAGTGGTCCAAGAGATGCTCGGCCACGTGTCCATCTCGACGACGCAGGTGTACACGCGGGTCAGCCAGGACCGACTGTGGGACGTGTACCGATCGGCGCACCCACGGGCCACACTGGGACGATGAGCTCGCTCGTCCAGGTCGTGACCAGCCCGTGGCATCTCAGCGCTCGCTTCGTCACCTCGCTCCCGCCGACACCGCCGAGCGTGGAGGACGAGATCTGGGCCGAGGATCATCTGCTCCCGAGCGAACGGGCACTCTGGGTGCGGTTGAGCAACCAGGATCGGCGCCACAGCATCGGGGTGGCGAAGCGGTTCGACGACGCCCGTGGGGGAGCCTCGCGAGCCGAGATCGCGGGTGCGCTGCTCCACGACATCGGCAAGATCGAGTGCGGGCTCGGCACCTTCGGTCGCGTCGCGGCCACGTTGGCCGGGCCGCGCACCGAGCGGTTTCGTGCGTATCACGACCACGAGGAGATCGGTGCGCGTTTGGTTGCCGAGTGCGGATCCGACCCGGTGACCATCGAATTGGTCGCCGAGACCGGACCCGCCTACGAGCAGCTGAAGGCCTGCGACTACTGACCCGGTACTCGTGGACGCACCCGGTACTGCGATCGGTACCGACGGCGGCCGTTCGCACGACGATCGGCGTGGGACCGCCGGGCACAGGTCAGGAGTAGTCGTCGGCGGCGTCACTGGTCGACGGGCGGTCGCGCAACGCCGTGACGAGGACGAAGTAGGCCAGTGGAACCGCGAGATACAGCAGCAGGCTGGCGGTGGGCACCCACGACGCCACAGCCATGGCAACCACGTAGAGGGCAATGACGGCGAGCGAGAGCATGGCGCCGAATCGGCGGTGCTCGGGCGTTGGTCGTTCCCAGAGCAGCTCGGGGCGTCGCATGATGTAGAGGTACAGCGTCGTGCGCAGGAGGGTGGCGGTGACCAGTACGGCGCCGTAGAGATGGAGCGCAACCGGAACGTCGTGGTAGGCGCCGAGCACCGAGGACGCGAACGGAATCAGGCAGACCGGCAACAGGTAGACGATGTTGAGCCAGACGACGTCGCGGTTGACCTGTTTCACGCGGTTGAACAGATCCCGATGCCAGACCCAGTACATGGCCGTGATGAAGAAGCTGATCACCCACGCGACGAATGTCGGGCCGACGTCGCCGATGGCATCGCCGATGGAGCTCGACGCGAGATCGTCGGGGATGCCGATGTCGAGGACGAGGATCGTGATGATGATCGCGAAGACCCCGTCGGTGAAGGTGACGACCCGGTCCGGATTGCTCTGCCGCGACGTCCGATCCGTCTCGCTGGTCGCCTCATCGTCCACTGGCACCTGTTGTACCAGATCGATCAGCACACGCTCACGGCCGCGACGGCCGGGCCACCCGCGACCTCAGCCGACGTCGAGCACGTGGCGAGCACGCCGGAGGTTGACCGCGGCGCGCAGGATCATCCACACGAGCAGGCCCACCCAGATGCCGACGATGCCGAGCGACGGCACAGCGAGGACGACCGCCGCGATCGGAATCACCGCAAGGAGGTATCCGAGCGCGGCGCGACCGAGGAACCGGTAGTCGCCGGCACCGATGAGCGAGCCGTCGGTTGCGAACGCCAGCGAACCGGGGACGAGCACGACCGCGAGCAGCCAGAGACCTGCCGTTGCCCGGCTGATGACGTCCGACTCGTCGGTGAACACGCGAGCGATCAGCGGAGCTCCCGCGGCGACCACCACGGCGAGGCCGACGCCGATGAACAGGGACAACCGAACCGAGCGCGCGCACACCTCGGCGGCACCCGTCCCACCCTTGCCGAGCTCTTCGGCGACCAGGGTCTGTGCGGGGATCGCCAGCGCGTCCAGGGTCAGCGCGAGGAACAGGAACATCGTGATGGTGATCGAATGGGCGGCCAGCGTGGCGTCGTCGACTCGTGCGGCGATCGACGTCGCCCCGGTGAACACCACCAGCATCGACCCGACCCGGAGCAGCAGATGGCTGCCGGCAGAAACCAGCGGCGCCATCTCGCTCCACCGTGGACGGCGCGACGCGGCACGTGACGTGTACGGTCGCGTCAGCCGCCACAGTGCGACGCCGGCGATGACCTGGGCCACGACCGTCGACCAGGCGGCTCCGGCCACGCCGAGGTCGAACCCGAAGACCAACACGATCTCGACGGCGACGTTGATGACGTTGCTGGCGACCAGCACGATCAGCGGCGTTCGGTAGTCGCTCGCACCTCGCTGCGTCCCCTGCGCGGCGAGCCCGATCAGGACGAAGGGAACGCCGATCGCAGAGATTCGCAAATAGGTCGTCGCAAAGGGCTGGACCTGGTCACTCGCGCCGAGCAGCGACACCAACGGCTCGGCGAACAACACGAGCACGGGGACGGAGACGACACCGATGATGCCGGCGAGCCAGAACGCCTGCACCCCCACGTCGGCCGCCCCCGTCGCGTTGCGCGCACCCAGGCGGTTCGCGACGCGCTGCGTCGTGCCGTATGCGAGGAAGTTCGACCCGGCGATGACGATCGACAGGATCGACACGGCGATGGCCACGCCGCCCAGCGGCTCCTTGCCGAGTCGGCCGACGATCGCCGTGTCGACGAGGCGGTAGAGCGGCTCGGCGGCGAGCGCACCGGCTGCGGGCAGCGCGAGCCGCAGGATGCGGCGGTCGGTGCTGGTCAGCAACACATCAGGCGGGCAGCATGCCGATGGCGGTGTGCACCCGCTCGAGCGTCACCGACGCCACGGCCCTCGCCTTGTCGGCGCCGATTCGCAGCAACCGGGCGAGTTCGCCGCGATCGTCCATCAACTCGTGATAGCGGGCCCGGATCGGATCGAGTTCGGCCAGCACCGCCTCGCCGGTGGCCACCTTGAGCGCGCCGTACTGCTCGTATTCGTCGGCGACCGCCTGCGGTGTCCGATCGGTGACCGCAGCGTGGATCTCCAGGAGGTTCGCGACCCCCGGCTTGCGCTCTCGGTCGTAGCGGACCGCATCGGGGCCCGTGTCGGAGTCGGTGACCGCGCGCTTGAACTTCTTCATCACCACCGCTGGTTCGTCGACGACGTAGACACATCCCGCATCCGACGCATCCGACTTCGACATCTTCGACGTCGGATCCTGCAGGCTCATCACGCGGGCGCCGGCAGCGGGAGTGACCGCCTCGGGCAGGACGAAGGTCTCACCGAAGCGGTGATTGAACCGGATGGCGATGTCGCGGGTGATCTCGATGTGCTGGCGTTGGTCGTCGCCGACCGGCACCTCGTTCGTGTCGTACAACAAGATGTCGGCGGCCTGCAGCGCAGGGTAGGTGAACAGCCCGGCGGAGGTGAACTGACCCTCACGCTTGGTCGTCTTGTCCTTGAACTGCGTCATTCGGCTGAGCTCGCCGTACGCGACGTTGCACTCCATGATCCAGGCGAGCTCGCTGTGCTCACTCACGTGGCTCTGGGCGAACACCGTCGCGACGTCGGGGTCGAGCCCGACCGCGAAGAGCATCGCCGCGAGCGACACGGTGGCGTCGCCCACCACGCCGGGCTCCTCGGTGACGGTGAGCGCGTGGAGGTCGACGATGCCGTGGAATGCGTCGCACTCGTGCTGGCCGCGGACCCAGTTCTTCAGCGCGCCGAGATAGTTGCCGAGATGGACGTCGCCCGTCGGCTGCATGCAGGACAGCACCCGCGTCTCGTCGTTGGAACTGGTGTCACTCACGGGACCGACGCTATCCGTTGCCGCCGAGGCCACAGCGGTAGGATCGGCGCGATGGTTGATGTCGCCACCCCTGTGTACGAGGGGCCCTTCGATCTGTTGCTGCAGCTGATCCTCAAGGAGCAGGTCGACATCTACGAGGTCAACCTCTCCCACATCGTCGACGCCTACCTGCTCGAGATCGAGAGGATGCAGCGCGAGCACACCCTCGACCTCGACGTGATCACCGGGTTCTTGCTGATCGCAGCGACGCTCGTCGAACTCAAGGCCCGACGGTTGCTGCCCAACCAGGCCGACATGGACCTCGACGACGAGCTGGCGCTCTGGGAGGAGCGCGATCTGCTGCTCGCACGGCTCCTCGAGGCCAAGACCTTCAAAGACGTCGCTGCGGTCTTCTCGCAACTCGCCGACGACGCCGACCTCTCGTTCCCCCGTGCGGTCGGCGCTGACGAGCGCTTCGTCGACGTCATGCCGGACCTCCTCGAAGGAACCAGCGTCCGGAGCCTGCAGCGCGCGGCGATCAGAGCGTTGACGCCGCGGCCCGTCCCGGTGGTCGACCTGTTCCACGTCAATCCGATCAAGGTGACCGTCGCCGACGCGGTCGCCGAGCTGCTCGACGAACTCCCGCGGGTCGGGCGGATCTCGTTCCGCCGCCTCACGGCCGACCTCGGTGACCGGATCGAGGTCATCGTGCGGTTCCTGGCAGTCCTCGAACTGTTCAAGCAGGGGGTCGTCGAGATCGACCAGCCGGAGCGATTCGGTGACATCGAGGTGCACTGGGCCCCGGGCGAGGGCGTCGACACCGAGACGATTCTGATCGACGCCTACGACGGCTGAGGACCATGACCGACGAGATCATCGACGATGGCGAACGCGCGGCGCGCGTGGCCGAATACCAACGGGCCATCGAAGCAATCGTGCTCGTGTCCCACGACCCGGTGCCCCACGAGCTGCTCGCACAGCTGCTCGAGCAGCCGACGGCGTTGATCGAGCAGTGGTGTGACGAGCTGGCCGAGCGATATCGCCTCGCCCGCAACGGGTTCGAGCTCGTCCGCGTGGCGGGTGGTGTGCGTTATCAGACCGCGTCGGACCTGACACCGTACGTCGAGCGATTCCTGCTGCACGATCAACGGGCCCGACTGTCCGGCGCCGCGCTCGAGACACTGGCGATCGTCGCCTACAAGCAGCCGATCTCGCGGGCGCAAGTCGCGGCGATTCGCGGGGTGGACCCCGACGGCGTCCTGCGCACGTTGCAGGCGCGCGGGTACATCGACGAGGTCGCTCGCGACGAGGGGCCCGGGCAGGCAATCCTGTTCGGCACCACCTCGATGTTCCTGGAGAAGCTCGGGCTCGAATCGGTCGACGACCTCCCCGCGATCGCCGAGTTCATCCCCAGCTCGGATGTCGTCGAAGCACTCGAGCACGGCCTGCGCGTCACCCCCGAGATCGACGTGACCACGAACGGCCCCGCCGACAAAGGATCCGATGACTGAGCGGACCCCGGAGCGCCCGCTGTGGGAGCAGATGGCCGAACGTAGCGCCGAGCTGCCGCAAGGCGAGCGACTCCAGAAGGTGTTGGCCGCGGTCGGCTTCGGCAGTCGACGGACGTGCGAGGACCTGATCGCCGCGGGCCGGGTCACGGTGAACGGCGAGGTGGCGATCCTCGGACGCCGTGTGCAGCCCGACAGCGACGTCGTCGAGGTGGACGGCGCACCGATCGGGGTCAAGCCCGGCCTCGTGTACTACCTGCTCAACAAACCACCAGGGGTCGTCACCACGAGTGCTGACACCCATGATCGGCCCACGGTCATCGACATCGTGCCGAGCGAGCCGCGTGTGTTTGCGATCGGACGGCTCGATCTGGAGACCGAGGGGTTGTTGTTGATCACGAATGACGGCGAACTCGCGAATCGCATCGCCCATCCGAGCCACGGCGTCGACAAGGAGTATCTGGCCGACGTCGAGGGTGGCGAAGTCTCCGCCGGCAAGATCCGCCAGCTGCGCGAGGGCATCGAACTCGACGACGGGGTCACCGCACCGGCAAAGGTGTCACAGCCCGATCCGGGAGTCCTCCGCATCGTCATCCACGAGGGGAAGAACCGTCAGGTGCGTCGCATGTGCGAGGCCATCGGCCACCCGGTACGTCGACTGGTACGGACCCGCATCGGGCCGATCAGCGATCGCACGCTCAAGCCGGGCGAATGGCGCGAGTGGACCGCCGACGAACGCAATGCCATGGTGGCGGCGGTCGCCACTACGATCGCCCGCCGTGACTGAGCCGCGCCGCGCCAACGTGATCGGGCTCGGCCTGATCGGCGGATCGATCGCCGTGGCGCTGCGTGCCCGCGGCTGGTTCGTCACCGGCGTCGACGATCACGAGGCCACGGCCGAAGCGGCCACCGAACGCGCGGTGATCGACGACGTGGGACTCGACCCCGACGCGGAGATCACCTTCGTCGCCGTTCCCGTCCTCCAGGGCATCTCCACGGTCCGGCGAGCGCTCGCCGAAACGAACGGCATCGTCACCGACGTCGGCAGCGTCAAGGGTCCGATCTGCGCCGCCATCACCGACCCCCGCTTCGTCGGTGGTCACCCGATGGCGGGCAGCGAACGCGACGGGCTCGACGGGGCGGAGCCGAACCTGTTCGACGGAGCGATCTGGGTCCTCACCCCCGACGACAACGCGGATGATGTCGTGTTCTCCCAGCTCACGGCCATCATTTCCCATCTCGGGGCGGAAGTCGTCGCGATCGCCCCGGGCCGACACGACGACGTGGTCGCCGTCGTCAGCCACGTCCCGCATCTCACGGCGGCATCGCTGATGACCCTCGCCGACGACCGCTCGATCGAGCACGCCGCCCTGTTGCGCCTCGCGGCGGGTGGCTTCCGCGACATGACCCGCGTCGCCAGCGGCCGCCCCGACATCTGGCTCGACATCTGCGACGAGAACCGGGTCGCCATCGTCGGTGCACTCGGGCATCTCATCGACGAACTCGGCGACGTCAGGGACGCGATCGATGCCGGTCGCCGCGACGATCTGCGGGCACGTCTCGACCGCGCCCGCGAGGCGCGAGCGAACCTCCCGAGCCGTGTCGTCCACCCCGAGAGCCTCGCCGAGGTCCGCATCCCGATCTCCGATCGCGCCGGAGCCGCGGCCGAGGTGTTCGTCCTCGCGGCCGACCTGAGCGTCAACATCGCGAACTTCGAGGTCGTGCACGTCGCCGACCGCAACTACGGCGTGGCGGTCGTCCTCGTCGACCAGGCGCATGCCGACGTCTTCCGTGGCGGGCTGATCGCTCGCGGCTTCCGACCCTCGGTGCAGGCGCTGACATGAGCGACGTGCGCACCATCCGCTTGGCCGAGGGGCCCGTCATCGCTGACGTGGCCGTGCCGCCGTCGAAGAGCATCGCCAACCGGGCGTTGGTGTGCGCCGCGCTGGCCAGCGGAGAATCCGAGATCGTCGGCCTCGCCCCGGGCGACGACACCAATGCGATGGTCGAGTGTCTGAATGCGCTCGGTGTGCCCGTCGGGGTGTCCACCGTCGACGGCACATCGGTCGGGGTCGTCGTCGGCACCGGTGGGGCGCTGCCCGTGGGACCGATCTCGCTCGACACGCGGCTCGCCGGGACCACGTCGCGGTTCGTGACGGCGCTTGCAGCGCTCGGACCCGGCCCGTACCTGATCGACGGCGCGCCGCCGCTGCGCGCCCGCCCGATGGGGCCGCTGCACGACTCGTTGCACGCGCTCGGGGCCCGCCTCGAGCCCGGCGAGGCGTGGGGCCACCTCCCGGTGACCGTGTCCGGGCCCGTCGGGGGCGCCGATGCGATCGTGATGCCCGGTGACGTGTCCAGCCAGTACGTCACGGCGTTGATGCTCATCGCTCCGCTGATCCGCGACGGCCTCTCGTTGGGGTTGTCCACCGACCTCGTCAGCCGCCCGTACGTCGAGATCACCAAAGCGGTGATGGAGTCGTTCGGTGCCCGGGACGTGCACATCGCCCATCGCCACGTCACGGTGGCCGAGAGCGGCTATCGGTCGACGCGATACGCGGTGGAGCCCGATGCCTCGTCCGCGAGCTACCCCCTCGCCGCTGCGGCGATCGTGGGGGGCGCCGTGACCGTCAAGGGGCTCGGGCGAGCGTCGCTCCAGGGCGATGCGGTCTTCTGCGAGGTGCTCGAACGAATGGGGTGCATCGTCACGCTCGGTCCGACCGACACGGTCGTCATGCGGCGACGCGACACGCCGCTGCACGGCATCGAGATCGACATGGCGCACATTTCCGACCTCGTGCCGACACTCGCCGTGGTGGCGACCCAGGCCACGACACCGACGCGCATCACCGGGGTCGGATTCATCCGGGAGAAGGAGAGCGATCGGCTCGGCGACCTCGCAACCGAGTTGAACAAACTCGGCGCCGACGTCGCGGTCGAAGCCGACGGACTCGCGATCACCCCGACCGACCTGCTCCACGGCGCACGCCTCGACACACACCACGACCACCGGCTCGCGATGGCATTCGGGCTCCTCGGTCTGGTCGTCGACGGAATCGAGATCGTCGACCCCGATGTCGTGAGCAAGAGCTGGCCCGGGTACTGGGAGGCACTCGACGCAATTCCGGCGAGACGCGCATGACCGTCACCGTTGCGGCATTCGACGTCGACGGGACGGTCACCGATCGAGACTGCGTGGTCCCGTTCATGCGCAGGGTGACCGGCGTCCGGCGCATCGTGCCGCGGCTCGCGGCGCGACCGCTGGCCCTGGGCCGAGCGCTCGCACGACGAGATCGTGACGAGGTCAAGGCCCTGGCCGCCGCCGCGGCGTTTCGAGGTGAGCCGCTCGTCGACCTGTCCGAGCACGGTGAATCGTTCGCACAGATCGTCCACGACCGATGGCTGCGCGACGACACCCTCGAGTTGCTCCGTGCCCACCGCGCCGCCGGCGATCGGGTGGTGCTCGTGTCCGCGTCGTTCGAGGTGTACCTGCGACCACTCGGCGAGCTGCTCGGCGCCGATGACGTGCTCGCGACTCGACTGCAACTCGCCGGTGGTGTTGCGACCGGAGCGCTCGACGGCCCGAACTGTCGCGGGCCCGAAAAGGTCCGTCGGCTCCACGAATGGATCATCCGCGAGTACGGCGCCCGTGATCGAGTACGCGTGGTGGCCTACGGCGACTCGAAGGGCGACCGCGAGTTGCTCGCCGACGCCGACGAGGCCTGTTGGATGACCGCCGACGGGAGGGCTGCGTGATCGGCCCGATGATCCGGGCGATGCGCCCGAAGCAGTGGCTCAAGAACATCCTGGTGTTCGCCGCTCCCGGTGCCGCGGGCGTGCTCGACTCCGCCAGCGAGTTCGCGACGACGATGATCGCGTTCGTGGCGTTCTGCCTCGCGGCGAGCGGCATCTACGTCTGGAACGACCTGAACGATCTCGAAGCCGACCGCGCACACCCGACGAAGCGGATTCGTCCGTTCGCGGCCGGGCTGGTCCCGCTCGGGGTGGCCCGGACGATGGGCGTCGTGCTGCCGATCGCCGCACTCGCCGTCGCCGGGGCGACCGGACGGTGGCAAACGGTCGCCGTGGTCGCCGTCTACATCGCCCTCACCCTGAGCTACACGTTCTGGCTCAAGGAGGTGGCGATCATCGACCTGCTCGCCGTGGCGTCCGGGTTCGTCCTGCGCGCCGCCGGGGGAGCGGTCGCCGTCGACGTCCCGATGTCGCGGTGGTTCGTCCTCTGCGTCACGTTCGGCTCGCTGTTCATCGTCGTCGGCAAGCGGTACGCCGAGCTCCAGGAGGTCGGGGTCGGATCGGGCACCCGCGCCACGCTCGACACCTACACGCCCGGGTTCCTCCGCATGCTGTTGTCGGTCAGCCTCGGCGGCGCGCTGATCAGCTACTGCGTCTGGGCGTTCGAAACCGCGGAGGGCAAGGACTTCCCGTTCTACGAGCTGACGATCGTGCCGATGATCGCGGCGCTGTTCCGGTACCTGCTGGTACTCGAACGGGGCGAGGGTTCGGCACCGGAGGAAGTGTTCGCACGGGACCGGGTGCTGCAGCTCGCCGGTCTCGTCTGGGTGGTCATCTACGGAGTGGCGGTGTACACGGCATGAATCGACAGCAACCGGATCTGGAGGCCACGATGGAGCTCGTGGCCGACGTCGAGGGCTGGATGAGCCCCGGCCAGGGCGCGACGCTCTTCGACACGGCGACGAACTGCCCCGCCGACGGGCTGATCGTCGAGATCGGGAGTTTCCGCGGCCGCTCCACCATCGTGTTGGCGACCGCCGCCGACCCGTCGGTCCGAATCGTCGCGATCGATCCACACGCCGGCAACGACCGCGGCCCGCAGGAGATCGACGGGTTCGAAGACGAGGCCGCCGACGACCACAGCGCGTTCACGGCGAACCTCGCCGCTGCCGGTGTCGCCGACCGCGTGGAGCACATCCGGGAGTTCTCCGATGCGGCGATCGACATGGTCGGCGGCGACATCGATGTGCTGTACATCGACGGGGCTCACCGATACGCGCCGGCGCTGGCCGACATCCGGGCCTGGGGGGCTCGCGTCGGCGACGGCGGCACGATGCTGATCCACGACTCCTTCTCGTCGATCGGGGTGACGCTGGCGATCCTGCGGTCGCTGGTGTTCGGTGGGCGCTTTCGCTACGTCGGACGCGCCCGCTCGATGACGATCTACCGCGCCGATCTCGACGCCGGGATCACCGCACGTCTGCGCAACGCCGGCCGCCAGCTCGCCCAGTTGCCGTGGTTCGCCAAGAACGTCGGCCTCAAGGTCCTGATCACGCTCAAGCTCGTCAAGGCCGAGTGGCCCTACTGACCGACTGCGCCCCCGCCCAGCGCCGGGGCGTGGCGGGATGCCCGCTCAACCGGGGGACCTCAGCAGTAGCCTCGTCACCTCGTGGAGACCGAACGACGCGCACTCACCGGTTGGGGCCGGACCGCCCCGACCGTGGCGACCGTCGTCCGGGCGACCGCCGATGAGCTGAGCGCGCCTGACGGTCTCGCCTCGGTGGTCGGATCCCGCGGGGCCATCGCCCGGGGTCTGGGCCGCTCGTACGGCGACCCGGCGCAGAACGGCGGCGGCATCGTCATCGAGTTGCAGCCCGGCGAGCAGCCGATCCGGCTCGACGCCGAGGCTGCCGTCGTCCACGTGGACGCAGGAGTCAGCCTCGACACGCTGCTGCGCGAGATCGTCCCACGCGGGTTCTTCGTGCCCGTCACCCCCGGCACCCGTTTCGTCACCGTCGGCGGCGCCGTCGCGAGCGACATCCACGGGAAGGGCCATCACGCCGACGGCTCGTTCGGTGCACACGTCACCCGGATGGGCATGCTGCTCGCCGACGGAACACGGCGCTCGATCACGGCGGAATCCGATCCCGATCTGTGGTGGGCGACGATCGGCGGGATGGGCCTCACCGGCCTGATCACCGACGTGTCGTTCAACGTGATCCCCGTCGAGACGCGCTACTTCGCTGTCGAGACCCGCCGGATCGCCCACTTCGACGCGCTCGTCGAGGCGATGGAGGAGAGCGACCACCGCTACCGCTACTCGGTGGCGTGGATCGACCTCGTCGCAACCGGCAAGAGCCTCGGCCGCTCGGTGCTGTCGATGGGCAACCACGCCTCCCTCGACGAGCTCCGCGAGCTCGACCCGAAGGCGGCCGTCAACCCGCTCGACTTCGACCCGCGGGTGTTTCCCGACGTCCCCAACGGCGTCCCGAACGTCCTGATTCGACCCTCGGTTCGCGCGTTCAACGAACTCTGGTATCGCAAGACACCCAAGCACCACCACGGAACCGAATCGATCACGCAGTTCTTCCACCCGCTCGACATGGTCGGCCAGTGGACCCGGCTCTACGGCAGCCGGGGGTTTCTCCAGTATCAGTTCGTCGTGCCGTTCGATGCCGTCGACACGATGCGCACGATCGTCGCCAAGATCGCCGACGAGGGACACGCCAGCTTTCTGGCGGTGCTCAAGCGATTCGGTGCCGAGTCCGGCGGCATGATGAGCTTCCCGAAGCCCGGCTGGACGTTGACGCTCGATCTGCCGGCCGGCGTTGCCGACCTCGGGCGGCTGCTCACCGAACTCGACGAGCTCGTGCTCGGCGTGGGCGGGCGGCACTACCTGGCCAAGGACGCCTTCGCGACACCCGACGTCGTTCGCCGCGGCTATCCCCGCCTCGACGAATGGAAGGCCGTTCGCTCCGCTGTCGACCCCGACGGCGTGTGGGCGAGCGACCAGGCGCGGCGCCTCGACCTGATCTGACCGCAAGACCGCAATTCGACTCCGGAACGGAACCCTCATGATGAACGCCTTCGATCAGCCCCAGACCATCCTCGTGCTCGGTGGCCGCAGTGACATCGCCCACGCCATCGTGCGCGAACTCGCGTCGTCGTCGTTGCAGACCGTCGTGCTGGCGCATCGCGGGGGTGATCCGGTCGAGATCGAAGGGCTCGACGAGTCGGTCCGCGTGCAGAGCGTGGCCTTCGACGCCACGGATCATGCGTCGCACGCCGCCTTCGTGCGAGAGGTTGTCGCCGATGTCGGTGATCTCGACATCGTGATCCAGGCATTCGGTCAACTCGGGGGACCCGACGTCAACACCGATCCGACCGCCGCCGGCGATCTCGTCGACGTGAACGTCACCGGTGCGGTGAGCTCGGGACTCGCGGTTGCTGCACAGCTGCGCGAGCAGGGCCACGGCGTCCTCGTGGTGATTTCGAGCGTCGCCGGTGTGCGCACCCGTCCCTCGAACTTCGTGTACGGCGCCACCAAAGCGGGCCAGGACGCCTTCGCAACCGGGCTCGGCCACGCACTTGCCGGCTCCGGTGCCCGGGTGATGACCGTCCGGCCGGGGTTCGTCCGCTCCGCCATGACCGAGGGGCTGGACGAGGCGCCGTTTGCGTGCGATCCCACCGACGTCGCCGAGGCGGTCGCTGCCGGGCTGCGCGGTCGCAAGGCGGTCGTCTGGGCGCCCGGGGTGCTGCGCTATGTGTTTGCGATCCTGCGGATCGTCCCCGGGTTCGTCTGGCGCAAACTCGACCGCTGAGCCTGCGAGGATCGGGAATGGCATTCGGTCAGTCCCTCGGTCCACCCGCAACGGGCAAGCAGGTGCGCGAGCTGCTCGAACTGCTCGAGGCGGCCGGCCACAGCGACTTCCGAGACGCCCGTGGGCCGATGGGCTTCACCCAGCGCCAAGCGGCCGGCAAGTTCACCCGGGAGGAAGCCGACGCCTTCATCGCCGAACTCGAAGCGGCCGGCTCCATCGGCGACGCTCCGCCGGAACCGGCGGCTCCCGCCCCGAGGCCGGCGGCCGCAGCCCAGCGCCGGACTGGCGCGGCGATCGATCTCTCCGCGGTGTCGACCGATGCGCTGGCGGCCGAGCTGCAGGGACGAGGGTGGATCGTCGTGGCCCCCGACTGAAGGGACCGGCTCAGCGAGCGAGTTCTTCGGGCACCGGGACGACCGGGTACAACCCCTCGATGTCGGCACCGCTGATCCCGCCGCCACCCTCGCACCGCTCGAAGAGCATCAGCAGGTTCGACTCGTACTGTCCGACGAGGCAGAAGTTGTCGGCGATCGCCTGGTTGTGCTCCTGGGACTGGCGCTTGACCGACGTGTTCGGTTCGAGCCACCCCGACCAGAAGTTGGTCAGCACCACGAAGTCGGCCGCCGCGATGTCCTCGGCGAGCCCCGAGTCCTCGGCATCGGCAAGGCCGGGGTCCATCTCGATGAAGTAGGTCCCGGGTTCGAGTTCGTCGAACAGGAAGTAGATCGAGACGTCGCTGTACACGGTGCGGCTGAGGTCCGCCGTGCCAACGACCAGCGTGTCACCCGGCTCGCTGCGCGCTTCGAGGTCGGGGATCATCGCGATGAGGGCGTTGGCGACTTCGGGATTGCCGAACCAGAACTTGCGGTCGTCGCGCTCGACGAGGAACGGCAGCGGGAGGTCGCCGACCGACACACGCGTGTGCAGCAGGTAGTAGCGATAGGTGTAGAACGGGCTGACGACCAGCATCAGCGCGAGGACGGCGGCGGTGCCGCTGAACACCGACATCCGAACCAGTGGGCCGGTGCGGCCCGAGGTGCGCAGCGCACGGCACACGACGTGGGTGATCAACGCGGCGAGGAGCGGCCACGACACCATGGCGACCCAGGCCAGGTGTGTCGAATCGGGGCGCTGCAATGCCTGCGGCAGGATCCCGAGGCCGAACACGCCGGCGATCAGGAGCGTGTCGATCTGCGGGTTCGACCCGTCGCGACGACGCAGCCACCAGGCGCCGGCCGGAACGGCGACCGCAATGACGATCACGGCGAAGAACCAGAAGAACAGTTGCTGGCTTGCCGGGAGTGCCGGAATCGGCCAGTACGGCGGCACGGCCTCGGCGATCGCCTGCAGCGCACCGTCGATTTCGCCGAACGATGGCGGGCTCGGCAGCTCGCGGCCCGGACGCAGCCGGACGACGGGGTCGACGACGATGCCCTCGATGACCGGGCCGGGTCCGGCGATGACGAGGTGGACCCACATCGGCAACAAGCCGACGAACGCACCGATCAGCACGGGACGCAACGCAACGCGGCGATGAGCCCATCCGGCGACCAGCATCGTGAGCGAGACGGCGATCACGATGTCGGGTCGGAAGGAGAGCGCAACACCGCCGAGGAACCCGGCGACCGCCCACGACCACACCGCGCCGGTGTTCCGGGCGCGAATCGCGAACACGCCGGACCACAGTGCGAGCGCGATCGCCCCGTGCCAGGCGAGCGCGGCGAGGCCGATCGGAGTCATCGTGAGCAGTGCGGCGATCACTCCGGCGCCGACGGCAGCCGTACGACCCCACGGCCGGGTGAGCGCGTACAGGGCGAAGACGATCCCGAGGTTCTGCAGGAGTCCGAAGGCCCGCTCCGCTTCGAGCGTGTAGCCGAGCACGCCGTACCAACCGGCCAGGACGTGGAGCGACCCCGGGCCGTAGAGGTGGAGGAAATCGACGTTGGGGACCTGCCCCTGCTGTACCAGACGCGGGAAGACGAGCATGAAGCCCTCTTCCATCGACGAACCAGGGGATCGGAAGAGGCCGCGCACGGGGAGCAGGCTGAACGCGAGGAGCGCGCCGAGGGCCACCGTGCCGCGCACGCTCCATCGGGGCCGGCCGCCGAGTACGAACGGCTCGGGCGCGGGGCCTTCGGTCCCAGCTTCCTCGTCGGCGCGCGCGTCGGTCACCGGATCGGTCGGCTCGTCGATCGTGGCGACGATCGCAGGGTCGGACGGGTCGGAAGTGTCGGGCTGGGGTGACAAGCGCACGCATGGTATCCACCCGCAGCGGTGCCGACGGCGTATCGTCGTCGTCGATGTCGGCCTCCCCCCACGATGCCGCGCTCGAACGACTCCAGCGCGACGCCGACGATCTCCGTGCGAACGGCGTTCGACGCATCCACGTGCTCGCCTGGCGTGATCTCGACGACCCCGATGCGGGCGGTTCCGAGGTCCACGCGGACGAGTGCGAACGGCGCTGGGCGGCCGCCGGGTTGGACATCGTCCACCGGACCTCGGCCGCGGTCGGGCAACCAGCGACCGCCGAGCGCAACGGCTACCGCGTCGTTCGTCGGGGGAGCAGGTACTCGGTGTTCCCGCGCACGATCGCGTCCGAACTGACGCGACGGATGGGTCCGTACGACGCGTTGGTCGAGGTGATGAACGGTGTCCCGTTCTTCTCGCCGGTGTGGTGTCGGCGTCCGCGCATCTTGTTCCTGCATCACGTGCACGGCCCGATGTGGGATCAGATCCTGCCCGGTCCCTTCGCCGCGCTGGGTCGCACGCTCGAAGCCCGAGTGGCCCCGCCGATCTACCGCCGCGGGCTGACCGCAACGCCATCGGAAGCCACCCGCGAGGAACTGGTCGAGCTGGGTTTCGACCCCGAGCGGGTCGTCGCCGTGCCGAACGGCACCGACCCCCGGTTCTCGCCGGGCGGGACCCGGACGGAGCGACCGTCGATCGTGGCCGTGGCCCGCCTCGCACCCGTGAAACGATTCGGTCTGCTCCTCGACGCCGCCGCCGCGGCGCGCGAGCGGGTGCCGGACCTGACCCTCACGATCGTCGGCGATGGCCCCGAACGTGACGCGCTCGCCGCCCAGGCAGCAGCGCTCGGCGGTGACGACTGGGTCGAGTTCGCCGGGCGCATCGACCACGATGAACTGGTCGACGTCTACCGGCGCTCGTGGATCGTCGCCAGCGCATCGCTCGCCGAAGGGTGGGGGCTCAGCCTCACCGAGGCAGCGGGGTGCGCCACGCCGGCGGTCGCCACCGACATCCGGGGGCATCGCAGCTCGGTGGTCGACGGTGAGACCGGGCTGCTCGCCGCGCCCGACGACTTGGCCGACGCACTCGTCCGCGCCCTCACCGATCACGACCTGCGCGCCCGCCTCGGTGCGGCCGCCGAGGCACGAGTCCGGGCCATGACGTGGGACGCAACCGCGGCCGGGGTGCTCTCGGTGCTCCATCGATCAGCCGCCGCAGACCCGAGCCACGGCTAGGCTCCTCACCCGCATGCGTAGCGTGGTCGTGCTTCCGACGTACAACGAAGCAGAGAACATCGAACGGTTCCTCCGAGCGGTCCGCAAGGCAGCGCCCGACACCGACGTGCTCGTCGTCGACGACGACAGCCCGGACGGCACCGGCGCGATCACCGAGGAGATCGATGCCGAGCTCGGGCGGATCACGCTGCTGTCGCGTCCCGGCAAACGCGGCCTCGGAAGCGCCTACCGAGACGGCTTCGCGCACGTGCTCGACGCCGACTACGACGTCGTCGTGACGATGGACGCCGACATGTCGCACGATCCGGACCGGATTCCCGAGTTCCTCGCGATGATCGCCGACGGCGCCGATCTGGTGATCGGCTCGCGCTACGTCACCGGCGGCGGCACCACCGACTGGCCGGTGCGGCGCCAACTCCTCTCGAAATGGGGGAACGCCTACACCCGGACGATCCTCGGCGTGTCGCCCCGTGACTGCACCGGCGGCTACCGGGCCTATCGAGCGACCTCGCTGCGGGCGATCGACCCGACCTCGACGGGCGCCGAGGGGTACGCGTTCATGACCGAGCTCGTTCGGCGGCTGTCCGCGATCGATGCGACGATCGTCGAGTCACCGATCATCTTCCGAGATCGCACGCTCGGCAAGTCGAAGATGTCCGGCCGGATCATCGTCGAGTCGATGATGCTGGTCACCCGCTGGGGCATCGGCGACCGCCTGCGCCGACTCCGCGGCCGATGATCGACCGGGTCGGCCGGGCCTGCGAGGCGCTGTCGACACGAACCCTGATCGTCCTCGCGACGCTCGGCGTGGCATTCCCGTTGATCATCGCCGTCGTCGCGTTGGCGCAGCGGCGGTGGTATCCGGTCCTCGACCTCGCGATGACCGAGTTCCGCGTCCAGGACGTCGGGACCCGGCGGACTCCGCTGATCGGGCTGCCGGGTCGGATCGGTGACCTCCCCGAGCAGGGGAGCCACCCGGGGCCGCTGAGCTTCTGGCTGCTGGCACCGGGCTACCGACTGTTCGGTGGGTCGGCGTGGGCGATGGAGGTCGCCACGGTGTCGGTGGCGCTCGTCTGGATCGGGTTGGCGATGTGGATCGGCCATCGCCGGCTCGGCCGAGCCGGGGTTGCACTCGTCGCGGCGATCATCGCCATTGCGATCCGCGGATTCGGGCTGTCGGTCCTGACCCAGCCCTGGAACCCGTACATGCCGCTGCTCGCCTGGCTGGTGGTGCTGCTCGCCGCCTGGGCCGTTCTCGACGGCGACGACATGATGCTGATCCCGCTCGTGATCGCCGCGTCGTTCGCGGCGCAGACGCACATCCCCTACCTCCTGATGGCGGGAGCGATCGGCCTGCTGGCGGTCGTCGTCGTACTCGTTCGGTGGTGGCGGGCCCGTCGGGCCGGGGCCGACGCCCGCCCGCCGGCCAGCGTGTTGGTCACGATCGGCGTGTTCGCGCTGCTGTGGCTGGCGCCCGTCGTCGACCAGCTTCGACGCGATCCCGGCAACATCAAGCGGCTGCTCGACCACTTCGGGTCGCCCGACGAGGAACCGATCGGGTACGGCGCCGGTATTCGCCTGATGCTGCGCCATCTCGATGTCGTCGGTGCCCACGCGGGCCTGCTGATCGGTCAGGAGCGCTTCTTGAACGAAGGCTTCGATCCCGACGGTCCGATCTGGGCCGGGGTGATCGTGCTGGTGGCATGGATCGCAGCGTTTCTCGTGGCGGTCCGGCTCCGTCATCACTCGCTCGTCGCGCTGCACGCCGTGCTCGCCGTGACCCTCGTGTTGACGACACTCTCGATGTCGCGGATCTTCGGCCAGCGTTGGTACTACCTGACCCTGTGGGCCTGGGTGACGACCACGCTGCTCGTCGTCGCGACGCTGTGGACGGCGGTCATCTGGCTCCGTCGACACCGGCCCGAGATCGGGACATCGATCTCGCGTGTACGGATCGCGTTCACCGCAGCGATCGTGGCGATCGCGCTCACCGCAAGCATGATCGCGTTGGCGCCGGCAACGGACCATCCGGAGGAGTACCTCGGCGAGACGCTGGGTGTCCTGGTCGACCCGACGGCGTCGGCACTGGATCCCGACGGGACCTACGTCGTGGAGTGGAAGGATGCCTACTTCTTCGGGAGCCAGGCGTTCGGGCTGGTCAACGAACTGCGCCGCGCCGGCTACGACGTCGGTGCGGGAGAGTTCTGGACCGTGCCGATCACGAACTCGCGTACCATTCCGACCGGAACGGCCGACGCAGCCATCGTCTTCGTGACCGGGGGGTTCGTCGACGAGTGGCGCAGCGACGACCGCTTCACCGAGCTGGCGAGTGTCGACCCGAGGACGCCCGACGAACTGGTCGACTTCGAGCGGTGGCGAGCCGCACTGATCGCCGATCTCGAAGCGGACGGCCTGGTCGACCTGCTCCCGCTCGTCGACACCAACCTGTTCGGGCTCAACATCGATCAGCGGATCAGCGAGACGGCTCGGACGCTGAGCGCCGAGCTGATCCGCCTGGGCCAGGAGACCGCCGTCTTCCTCGGACCGCCCGGAACCGCCGTCCCCGGCGCCGACGAGGTCCAACCGGCCGCCACCGAGCCAGCCGACGATCAGGCGTCCGTGGAGGCCGCTATCGAAGCATCCGACGAGCCGGAGCCGGCCCGTCCGACGTTCGAGAGTTCCTCGGGCCTGCGGTGCTACACGGATGAGGCGATGTCGAACACCTACGACTACGCCTTCGATGCCGTGCCGATGGTTTCGGTGCGCGCCGCCGTCGACGCCTGGTGGCTGACCGACGCGCCCGCGTACATCGATCGGCGACTCCTGACCGCTGGTGAACCGACCGCGCTACCCGACAGCAACGTCACGGTGGTCTCGTTCGCCGACGCCGCAGGCAACCCCCAGGTCGTCCTGCGAGTGAGCCCGTTCGGCGACGGCTGGCTGGTCGAGGAAGCGGGAACGTGCGCGACCGCCACCCTCGACGAGTAGCGCCGCCGCCGAAACTCGGGTGCTGCGTGGGTGGCCCCGAACTCGAATACTCCCGAGATCTGTGAGCCGACGGCCGCGGTTCGCGGACGGGGACTCAGAGGGTGTCGCAGATCTCGCCGTCGGCGAAGAGGGCGTAGGCCGAATCGATCCACACGTCGACCCGGGCGCGCTGTTCGGGTTCGAACAGGTCGAACTCCCGGCGCACGATCGCATCGAACGCCTCCTCGGGCGACGTGCCGATCGCAACCGCCAGGTCGGCGGCGGCTTCCTCGATCAGCGCCCGCACATCGGCGTCGTCGGCGGTGGTGAGCAGGCTGGCCTCGGCGAGGAGGCATTCGGGCCCGCCGTACGTCCGTGCCTCGACGCCTTCCAGCTGGAAGATGCGCGTCGGCTCGGTGCCGTCGGCGCGGCGAGCCTCGCCGAGCTGGCGGACCATGCCCTCGTCGTCGACCCGGAACTCGATGTCGCGTTCCTGCAGCCACATCATCATCGTCGAGCTGTACGGCTCGTAGATCCGCAGTGTCGAGATGTCGTACAGGACCGGTTGGAAGTCGGCCAGCTGCTCGAGCTGCGGTTCGATCCGCCGCATCGTCGGCAACGTCCGGAACTCGGCGGTCGGACCCGACGGCTGGGCCAGGAACGGGATGTTCAACAGCGAGACGGCCACGATCAACACGCCGGCGACGATGTCGATGCCGCGGCTGACACGTGCGTCGGCCGCCTGCGTCGCGGCGCGCCGATCGAGCCATGCGCTCACGGCGAGCCACACGATGACGAGGTGCACGAACGCCATCAGCGGCCAGGCCCACCGGACGTGGTGGGGTGACAGCCCGACCGAGCCGATCGTGAGGCGGCTCAGCGCCAACACCGAGCCGATCAGGACGACGATGGCCAGGACGGCCGCGGCGGTTTCGGCACGCCGTCGGCCGGCCCGGGCGAGCCATCCGAGACCAGCCAGGACGGCCACGAGCGCCGTCAGCCCGAGTGCGGCGACCCACAGCGGCACCACGCCGGGCACATCGAGGGTCCGCCCCTCGGCGGTCTCGGTGATCTTCGTGACCACGACGGTCGTCGAGTAGCCGGACCGACCCCAGAACGGTGGCCTGACACCCAGGCTTGCCACGATCTGCGCGGCGTTGTCGAGGCCGAGCGAGAAGTCGCCACCCGAGGAGTTGCCGAGCAGCCGCGACATGTTCCCCTTGCCCGGACCGAAGAACTGCTCCCACACGGACGGCGCCCACAGCACCGCGATGATCGCCGCACTCACACCGACCGGGCGACGCCATGCCGACGAATCGATCTCGCGGCGCAACCAGACCCGCACGCCGACCACGCCGAGGACCAGGAACACGAAGATGTAGGCGTAGGAGATGTGCGTCTGGAGGAGCAGCGTGGTGATGGCCGCCGCCCACGGCAGCAACCCGTCATCGCCGGCGGCGATCCCGATACCGATGATCAGCAGGGCGATGAACGCGAAGATCAACGCGTTCGCCTGCCAGATGTCGATCAGGAGCTCGCTGCCCATCGACCACGCCATCAACGCCGTCGCCAGCAGGGCCCAGCGTTGGAACGCCCACCCCCCGACACGGTGCGCAGCCGCCGAGATCACGCACACCATCACGATGTTGATCAGCGCGACGCCGATCGCGGCCGCCGGGCCGGGTGGCAGCAGATGCGCGAACGGCGCGACCAGCCAGTCGTAGAGCGCACCGGGGTTGTTCATGTTCTCGCCGACGCTCAACGACGCCGACGTCCACGATCCGAGGAACGGGTGATCCTCGGTGAGGACGTCACGGGTCCGAATGAACAGCAATGCGTTGTCGCCGACGGGGAACCAGTCGCTGCGCAGTGCCCGCAACACGGCGGTCACGAACGGCACGATCACGATTGCGGTGGCGACGATCCGAATGCGCTTCGGCGGCTCGTCGAGCGCCGTCGAACCGTCGTCGGGCCCTCCCTCGACGGCGGAGTCGACCACGTCCGGTCCGGACTCGTCCGCGCCGTCGATCGAGTCGTCGATCATGTCGGCGCCGGTCATCTCGCCGGGCCCCGATCGGACGGCCGACCCTGGTCGAATCGGGCAAACAGCGACAGGAACGCGATCAGCGCGGCCAGGAACACGACGGCGACGAACGCCGTGGCGACGATCAGTACCCGCAGCGCGTCGCCCGAGCCGATTCCTGCCGCGATCACGACCAGCAATGTCACCAGCGCGCCGCCCGCAACCGTTGCGAGCACCATCGCACGGACCGCGATGCGCTCGGCGAACGGCAACAGCATGCGGACGCCGTGGGCCATCAGCGACTGCGCGTTCATCCGGGAGGTGCCCGCGAAACGCGTCCCGCGGGCACACGGCACCATGGCGGTCGGACGGCGCAGCGCGAGCAGGCTCGACGAGTAGCACAGGTCGAACGTGGGGTGGCCGATCGTGGCCTGCAAGCGAGTCGCCGCGTTGCACGGCGAAGTTTCCACTGCGCACCGTCGTCCCGGTGAGCAGGCGGAACGCAGCGCGATACACCGCGTACATGATCCGGAACGGGAGGGACTCGGAACGCTGGGTCCGCTGGGCGAGGGCGAGCGAGGCGTGCTCCCCGGCGAGCGCATCGAGCAGCCGTGGGACATCGCTCGGTTGATCCTCGCCGTCGGAGTCCATCGTCACGACCACGTCGGCGTCACCGACACGGTCGGCGAGCAGTCGCAGGGCGTAGACGATGGCGCGTTGATGACCGAGGTTGAACGGCGCAATGATCACCTCGACGTCGTCGAGATGCTGGAGACGGCCGACGTCGGGGTCGGTGCCCGCCGAGTCGTCGACGACCACGAACACCAACTCAGCACCCCGCCCGGCACACGCGGCGAGGGTCTCGGTCCGGACGCGCAGGAACGACTCGGTGTCGTTGAGCATCGGGCTGACGATCCAGCAGCGGGGGGCCGCCACACCGCCGGTCATCGTGGCACCTCGGCCACGGCGGCGACCGAAGTCCCCGCCGGCCAGATGCGACGCAGCCGAGTCGTGGTCGAGCTGAGGGCGTAGCCGACCCGATTCGTGCGGTCGCTCAGCCGCGGCATGTCGACGTTGTCGACCGACGGACGGATCTTGCGCTTGACCACCAGGGGCAGCATCTCCGGGAAGAGGTAGTCGCAGCGGACCACGTCGAAACCGGCGGCCTCCAGCACCTCACGCAAGCTCGGCCGGGAGTAGCGACGGTAATGACCGAGGTCGGTGTCCCAGGTCGAGAACGCCCATTGCAGCGCCGGAACCGTGACGACGAGTTGCGCTCCCGGATCCATGCGTGCACGCCAGGCGGCCAACGCCGCCACATCGTCCTCGATGTGTTCGATCACGTCGAGCATCGCCGCGACCGAGCTCCGGGTGATCCGCTCGTCGCTGCCGAATCGGGCGGCCGCACCGAAGTGCTGTTCGAGTTGTTCGTCCAGTGCAGGGGACAACTCGTCGAAGCGGTAGTCGAGGTCGGGGTACTTCGTGCGCAGGTGATCGCCGAGCATCCCGGAACCGGCCCCGACGTCGACGATCGACGACGCGCCCGTGGCGCGGGCAGCGGCGACGACGAGATCGAATCGGACCCAGTGCCAGAAGGTGTGCGCCGTCGGGTCCACGAGATCGAGTTGCTGTCGCTCGAGCGGCGTCATCGACGCGCCCGTCACGTCGTCGAGGTCCTCGGCCGGCACGGCACGAGCGTATCCGGCGACCGTGACGACTACCGTTGACCCCCGGTGGACAGGCTCGAGAATCCGGTTGCGAGGGGGTCGCAGGCAACGGAGCGACCAGACGCCGTCGCGCCCCACCGGCTGACCTATCAGCCCGCACTCGACGGGGTCCGAGCCGTTGCCGTCGCGCTCGTGGTGATCTTCCATCTCGACGTGGGCATCTTCGACGGCGGGTATCTCGGCGTGTCGGTGTTCTTCACGCTCTCGGGCTTCCTCATCACCTCGCTGCTCGTCGACGAGTGGAACGTCCGGGCCGACACGGCGGAGCCGGGCCTCGACCTCGGCCGCTTCTACGTTCGCCGGATCAAGCGTCTGTTGCCGGCGAGCATTGCGACGCTGCTGGCGGTCGCCGCGCTCGCGGCAATGGAGCTCGTCGCTCGCACCCCGAGCCTTCAGGGCGATCTGACCGCGGCCGCGTGGAACGTCTACAACTGGAACGAGCTGTGGTCGGGCGAGTCGTACGCAGCGCTGTTCCAGGAGGAGAGCCCCGTCGCGCACTTCTGGTCGCTCGCGATCGAAGAGCAGTTCTACCTCGTGTGGCCCCTCACGATGCTGTTCCTGATGAAGCGCTGCGGCCTCGGGCGCAGCGGATTGCTCAGGGTGTTGGGCGGGCTCTACGCGGCCACGGCGGTGACCGCCGTGATCGCGTCGCCCGAGGTCGCCTATTTCGCCACGTGGACGCGGGCCGCGGAGATCCTCGCCGGGGCCCTGCTCGGCGTCTGGATGTCGACGTCGGCGCGTGCGTCGTGGCCCGATTGGTGGCGGTGGCTTCCCGGACCCGCACTCGCGGTGATCGTCATCGCGTCGATCTTCACGCCGACCGCAACCGGCTGGGCGTATGCAGGTGGCCTCCCGATCTTTGCGCTGGTCAGCACGGCGTTGATCGCCGGGCTCCAGATGCCGGGTCGGACGAAGCGGGTACTGGCGTGGGTGCCGTTGGTCGCACTCGGCAAGGTCAGCTACGGGGTGTACCTGGTCCACTGGCCGGTGTTCGTCGTGCTCGACGAGGAACGTCTCGGCGTCGGGGGCTGGTCGCTGGCGATGGTCCGTCTCGCCGTCACCGGTGTGATCACGGTCGTGATGTTCTTCGTCCTCGAACGTCCGATCCGGCTGTCGAGGCCGACGCTTCGGCCGATGGCCGTTGCCGCCCTCGCCGTGCTCGCCATGGTGACGGTCACGCTCGCCGCGTACGCCGTGCGCGACACGACCACCGTTGCGGCACCCGCACCGGCGGTACTCGGCGCGGACCCCGACACCAGCATCGACGCCGGCCCCTCCGCATCGACCGTGGCCGAATCCGCCGTGCCGACCGACGCGTCGGCCACGACGGCGGCGGGCGGCAGCGTCGTCCAGGCCACCACCACCACGACCACCACCACCAGCACCACGATCGCAGCCGTCGAGCCGACAACGGTCGCGATCTTCGGCGACAGCGTGCCGGCATGGCTGCTGCGCGATGCGGCGTCCTCGTTCACGCGGACCGACGTCGTGATCCTGAACGGGGCACAGGAAGCGTGCGACGGGATGGTCGACCTTCCCGTCGGGCGCGATCGTCGCGGCACCGAGCTGTTTCCACCCGACGACTGTTTCGACTGGACCATCACCTATCCCGAGACCCTCGCCAATGCGGAACAGACCGACGTGGGGCTTCTCGTCGTGGGCCAAGCCCCGGTGATCGATCGCCAGATCGACGGCGAATGGCAAGGCCCGTGCGACTCGATCGATTGGTACCTGGAGGACTTGGCGAACCGGGTGGCGTATCTGCGCGAGCAGGGGGTGCGCCCCGTCCTCGCCATTCCGGCGCGCTATGGCCAACGCGTCGCCTTCATGGTCGAGGACGATCACCTTGAACGCGTTGCGTGCGTTCGTTCGGCGATGCTGGGCCTGTCCTCCGATCTCGACGTCGAGCACATCGACCTCGACCAGTTCCTGTGTCCCAACGACGACTGCGACGCTCGGCGCGACACCGATGGCATCCACATCGATCCCGAGTTCGCCCCGCTCGTCCTCGACGAACTCCTCGACGGCGTCCTCGAGCTCACCGCGACCGACCCCGCGTCCTGACCTCCAGATCGGGTGCGGCGGAAGACCCCGCCATGACCGGGTGTTTCGCCGCACGAGCAAGCGTTACCGGTTCCGGCGGCGAAAGCCCCCGCTCCAGTGGGGTGAACCGCCGCCGAGCAGAGCGGCCCGCGGACCGCCGGCCATCGTGCTCAGGGTGCCGCGGCGACGTCGCCGGCCCCTCAGAGGACGATGACGGCGAGGCCGAGCACCGCGAGCGACACCGCCAGCCACAGCGCGACCGTGCGCATCGGCGTCCACGTCATCGCACGCAACGGCTGCTCGATCGCCAGATGGAGCGCAGCGGCCGCAGCGAGCGACACCACGACCTTCACGACGACCAGTGGCCACCGGTCGAGCCCGGTGCGATCCTCGGTGAGGACCAGGATGACCGGCCAGTGGACGACGTACCAGCTGTAGCTGAGCCGCCCGATCGCCACGGTCGGGCGGGTGGCCAGCGCTCGGGTCAGCGGCGAGGGAACGAGCAGGGCGGCGATCAGGACTGCGCTCACCAACGAAACGGCGGCGAACCCGCCCTGCAGGAGCCACGGCGGGTCGTAGTCGGTGGTCAGGGCCAGGCCGAGCAGCGTCGCCGCCGCGATCGGACCGGCGATGCCCAACCGCTGCGACCACCTGACGGTCAGCGTCGGCCGCACGTGGAGCAGCAGGGCGAGACCACATCCGGCGAGCAGCTCGCTGCCACGGGTCAGGGTGCCGAATTCGATGCGATACGCCGGCCCGGAGATCAGTACCTGGGCGATCAGCGAGGCGAACCACCCGACGCCCGCGCCGATCGACAGCGTCCGAATCGGCCGCCTCGTCCGCCACGCGAGCAACACCGCGGCGGTGAGGATCACGTAGAACTGCTCCTCGACGGCGAGCGACCAGTACGGGCCGAGCGGACCGACGATGGTGCGCACGAGGTCGTCCTCGCCCGCGAGGATCACGTTCCAGTTCGACCATCCGAACAGCCCGGCGGCCGCCTCGGTCCACTGCATGCCGGGCCACAGGCGACTCGACAGCAGGACGGCAGCCGCCACGACCACGATCGACACCGGCGCGAGCCGCCGGAGTCGGCGGGCCCAGAACTCTCCGACCTCGAACCCCCGCGGTGACGACGACCGGCGGACGAGCAACGTGGTCACGAGGTATCCCGAGAGGGTGAAGAACACCGACACGCCGAGGAACCCGCCGGGCGCGAGGCGGGTCAGGTTCGACGTCGCGCCGGCGTGATACAGCACCACCGCCACCACGGCGTAGGCCCGCAGCCCGTCGAGCGCAGGACGGTATTCGATCGTCCGGGTGCTCACCCGTCGCGCTCTCGCCACAGGGACGTCAGCGACGACCCGACCACCAGCAGCACACCGAAGAGCGTCCACCCGTGCAACCACGCGAAGCGGACCGGCCAGCCTGCGTCCGGGAACGGACTCTCGGTCCGCACGACCTGCGTGACGATCAGGCCGACGCCCACGATGACCGCCGCGCCGATCAACCCGATGATCCGAGTCGCCAGCGACGGTCGGGCCGCGACTGCGGCGGCCCACAGCACGGCGACCGGGACCGCCCAGATCCAGTCGATGAACACCGCGGCACCGACGGTGGTCGCCACTCCTGCCACGACGAGGGCGCGCAGCGGAGGCGGGGCGGACGAGGTCGTGACGTGAGCGGCGACCACGTCCTCCTCACGGCGACGATCGAGCGCGACGAGGGCGAGACATGCGAGTGCGGCCAGCGCAGTCGAGGGCGAACGCGATGTTCAACGAGCGCTGCACCGGCCAGGTGATCTCGACACGCGTCGCTTCGGTGGTCGGTTCGAGCCACCAGCCGTTGGCGTTGCCGTCGATCAGCGTCGGCGCACCGAGGTCCGATCCGTTCGCGGTGGCCTGCCAGGCGTCGTTGTAGCCCTCGCCGAGGATCACCCAGCAGCCGTCCGGGCACGGCGGCACGTCCAGCACGCGACGGCGGGCGCTCGACTCGATCACGACCGGCTCGGTCGGGTCGATCGCGCTCGGCGCTCGGTCGGCGGAGGCCGACGGGGCCGACGTCGACAGCACGACGCGATCGACGTCGAAGCCGGTCTCGGCGCCGGGGGTCGAGACCACCGTGTGCGTTCCCGCGTCCAATTCGATCGGACCGCTGCACACCTCGGCCGGGATCGGGCGGCCCGCCAGCGCATCGGCGGTGGCCGTGTCGAAGCCGATCTCGATCGGTGCACCGTCGACGGTGACGAACGCGTCCGAGCAGCTCGCCGTGAGCCGTTCGACGGGTTGCACGGCGGGGGAGCGCCCGTCGAAGCGCACCTCGGCGATCGCTGCCGGCAACTGCGTCGGTTCGTTGAACCGGCGGTTCGCGACGGTGCGGGGCTCGACCTCGATGATCTCGATCGTCACCTCGGTCAGATCGAGCTGTCGGGGGAGGTTGGTCGTCACCTCCGACCCGGCGCCGGGTCCGACGGGCAGATCGAACGAGCCCTCCCGGTCGGTGATCCGCACGGCGGTGATCGGCGAGTAGTCGCCGCCCGGTTGGACGATCGTGACCGAGCTCGCCGTGCCGCTGCCGCTGTAGGTCACCCGCTCGCCGACACCGGTGTCGAATCGCGTGGTCCACGCCGTCGCCGGGTCGTCGTCGAACGCCGCCGCACCGCGAGTTGCGGGCACGCCCGTGAGGTGGGTGGAGGCGACCACCGGTTCGTCCAACAGCGTGGCCAGACGCGCGTCGTCGAGCCGCCGATCGAGTCGGAGCGTCACCGCCGGGTCGACGGTGAGCGGCGCGCTGACCTCGACGACTCGGGCGAGGTGTGCTTCGGGATCGTCTCGCCAGCGATCGGCCGGCTCGGTCCGCAGTCGTGTCAGCACGATGTCGACCTGTGCCGCCGACTCGGTCAGCGCGTTCGTGTCGAGCGGGGTCCGAACGAATTCGGTCGTCGCACCCAGACCGAGGTCGATCTCCGCGAAACCGACACCGCCGATCGCCTCGCCGATCGGCGGCTGCGGTCTCGTCGTCGCCGTGATCGTGATCCGAATCGGGCCGCTGGTCGTGCCACCGAGCTCGATGCGTTGCCCCTCACCCGGTGCGGGAGCGCTCGTCGAGCGCGTCGACGAGCACCGGGAGCCCATCGGCATCGATCCGCACGTCGGTGATCGTGCGCTGCCCCTCGCCGGCGGGCGGCTGCAGCAGATCGACGTGGTCCGTCGACAGGCCGTCGGCGAGGGTCAGCTCGATGAACTCGCCGACGGCGGGCGCACGATCGGCGACGAGCCAGGCGGTCGATGGGTCGCCGTCGATCGCCATCACCGGGCGATGCTCGGGCAGGTACGCGAAGCGCTCGCCGTACGAGCTGGCCGCTGCGGTCACGGGCCCGTCCTGGATCGAGACCGTCTGTCGGTCGGCATCGGCGGACTCGAACACGTCGAGGCGCTGATCGGCACTCTCGAACTGCAACACGTCGGATTCGTCCGACGCGGACTCGGTGAAGCCGGTCACGTCCTGCGAGCTGCGCCAATGGTGGGCCCGATCGCGATTGGAGTCGGTGACGACGTAGCGGTACGGCTCCGCGATCGGTGTGGATGCCTCGATCGACGCGTCGTAGAGCACGGCCTCCGTGCCGTCGAGCAGGCCGGCGGCCGCGGCGTCGACGATGCCGTCGCCGCTTCCGGCGAGGATGACCACATCGTCCTTGACGCGAACGGTCGGAATCGGATCGGCGACGTCGACGAGCGTCACGGGGGCGATCGGTTGCCCGATGCGCGGATCGCCGAGGGAACGGTTGTCGACCATCGCGATGACCGGCCCCATCACCACCGGCTCACCGAACGGCACCGCCGCGACGAGGCCCGCGTCGACGGCGGCGGGAGCGGTCAGCTCGTCGGTGACGACTTCGGGTCGAGCCAGCCGGAACCGGTCGTAGGACACGTCCCCGGAGATCCAGATCGTGTCGACGCCGAGGAACCTCGACACGGTGGCGACGGCCGCGGGCTCGATCGTGTCGCTCTGGAACCGGTCGTCGAGGGCGAAGACCAGGTCCATCGCCGCCGGACTCCCGAGCGGCAACAGGTCCCGCGTCACCAGTGGACGCTCGGTCAACGCCGGCAGCGGCTGGTCGACCGTGTAGCCCCATTGGAACGCGCCGAACTCGGTGCCGGGCACCTGCAGGACCCGGTATCCGTCGGGGCGTGCGTCGAGGGCGGCGGCCGCGTCGAGCCAGGCGGTGGGCGGGTCCTGGTCCCGTTCGAGCGCGGGGTCCACGAACCCGCCGCTGCGCAGCGCCGGGAGTGCGACCACGGCGGCGACACCGATCGCCGCCGCGGTCCCGAGGCGCACCACGAGCGGCGACACCGCGACACGCGGGATACGAACCGATCCGACGACGCTGACCAACAGTGCGGCGCCGAGGGCGAGCCCGAGGAGCATCACCGGCACCGCGCGTGTGCTGCTGCGCAGCGCAAGCGCCAAGCCGCCCTCGCCGTCGCCGACGAGCAGCGACATCAGTGGTGAGGGGTCGTCGATCGGATTGACACCCACGCCGAGGATGATCCCCGCGCCGAACAACAGCGCGGCGAAGCGGCGGTGCTGCCACCGACCGAAGACCAGGCCGAGCACCCCGGCGGCCAGCACGATGTATCCCGCCAGGATCGTGCGACCCGACACGAGGTGATCGATCGATGCCGTGGTCGTTGCGGCGTAGGCGTCGCGGACGTAGAACAGCCAGTAGCCGAGCCCACGGGTGACCTCGGTCGATGTCGAGGTGAACGACACCGATTCGAGCGACTCGGAATAGGCCAGGACGTCGGCGCCGTATCGACCCTGCACGATGAGCATCACGATCCACCACAGCGAGACGCCGAGGCACAGCACGCCGGTCTTCGCCGCGGTGGCCGCCGCTCGCCGCCAGGTGATCGTTCCGCCCCAGGCAGCGTGCACGAGCCACAACACGGGCGCCGGCACCACCATCGCCAGCGCCGTCGCATTCACCGCGCCCACCGTCAGCACGACGAGCGCGATCCCGGCGGGATATCGCCATCGTCCTCGCAGGCTTGCGAGGACGGTCATGCCGACGATCCACCCGAGCCCGGCGTAGGGGAGCAGCAGGACCGACGTGCGCGAGATGTACGGAAGGATGTAGGGCGACAACTGGTAGACCAACGCGGCGACCAGCGCGGCGAGCGGCGCGAAACCCAGGACTCGGCTCATCCACCGGACGCCGAGCCCGGCCGAGAACAGCAGGGTGCCGATCCACAGTCGATGGGCGATCCAATCGGGGAATCCGAGCGTTTCGAAGAGCCAGAACCACGGGCCCGTCGGCCACAGGTAGGCGATGTGCTGGTGGGGGACCCAGCCGGCGAACTGGCGGGGGTCGAAGGTGGTCGTCGCGTCGGCGAGGAATCGGCCGGGGTTCAGGTAGACGTACAGCTTCGAGTCGGTCGGCATCCGCCCCGGGGCGGCGGTCAGTGCCGGGACGTAGGCGAGGAGGGCGAGGATCGCGACCGAGATCGCCGTCTGATGGCGCCGGAGGCGTTCGACCAGCCCCACGTTCACCGCGCCGGGGGCAGCAGTCCGGACATCCGTTTGGCCAGCTTGAGCACGCCCTGCTTCGAACTGCGCCGGTGATGGGATGCGCCGGCGTCGTCGGTGATCGCCCGGTTGGCGACGAACCAGTCGTAGCTCTGGGCGAACATCGCATCCGTCGACCAGTTCGGAGTCCAGCCGAGTTGGTCGTGCAGATGCTCGATGTCGAACCACATCGACTTCGAGTACATCATCCAGTGATACGGAGCGAAGGGGGTGATCCCGAGACCGGCGGTCAGCTGCATGGCGAGCGCAGCCGGCCCGGCGGGCAGCGAACGGACCGTCGCGTCGGTGCCGGCATGGGCGCACAGCGCCTCGAGCGTTTCGCGCATCGTGCCGAACCGGTCGCTGCCGACGTTGAACACGCCCGGGTCGGCCTGCTCGGCGGCGAGGATGCACACATCGGCGAGGTCGTCGGAGTGGACGAACTGATAGCGGTTGCTGCCGTCACCGAGGACGATCGGATCCCTGCCGTCGGCGATCCACTCGAACAGGATGCCGAAGATCCCGAGCCGACCGTGGCCGAGGATGGTCCGGGGCCGAACGATCGACACGTCGAGGCCGTCCTGCGCCGCGGCGAGACAGGCCCACTCGGCGGCGAGCTTCGCGTGGCCGTACGCCTCCATCGGCGACGGCACCGTGGTCGGCAGGACCGGGTTCGCCTTCGGCACACCGAACACCGCACTCGACGACGTGTGGACGACCTTGTCGACGCCTGCCGCAGCGCTGGCGCGGAGCAGGTTCACCGTGCCGTCGACGTTGACGGTCCGGAGCAACTCGTGATCCTTGGCGAGCGGCACCTGTGCCACGTTGTTCAGCACCACGTCGATTCCGTCGACGGCGTCGCGGACGACGCCGCGGTCGCGCACGTCGCCCTGCACGAACTCGACGTCGCTGGGCCGATCGTCGGCGTCGTTGAGATCGAGGACGCGCACCTGGTGACCGGCCGCGTGCAGCCGAGCGACGACGAGCGCCCCGAAGTAGCCGCTCCCGCCGGTGACCAGATAGCGGGTCACAGCTCGATGCCCTGGTCGAGACACCAGCGGATGCTGTTGCGCATCCCCTCGGCGAGCGCCACGTGCGGGTCGTAGCCGAGTTCGTTTCGTGCGGCCGTGATGTCGACGGCGATGTTCTTGTTCATCTCACCGAGCACGTGGAACTGCGTGATGTACCGCCCGGCCCGCTGGGCCACCGTGTCGATCTTCTCGGCGACCGTGCCGGCGAGGTTCGGGAGCCGGAACGAGTTCGGTTTGACCTCGAAGCCCTCGGCCCGCAGGGCATCGCCGACGGTTTCGACGATCTCGCTGACCGTGTACGGCTCGGCGTCGGCGATCCACCAGCCCTTGCCCGGCTCGGTGTCGGTCAATTCCGCGCGGACGATCCCCTGCACGAGGTTGTCGATGTAGGTCATCGAGCGGACCTGCCCGCCGTCGCCCAGGATCGGGAACCTCCCGTTCTTCACCAGCGTGAAGAACGTCGTCTGCCGCGCGGGTTGGTGCGGGCCGTAGAACCAGGGTGGGCGCACCATCACGGCGTTGAGACCGGCGTCGACGGCGGCGAGGACGGCGAGTTCGGCGTCCTTCTTGGAGCGCCCGTAGCCGAGATACGGGTGGTAGGGCTCGTCGTTGCCGAAGCGATCGTTCCGCGCGCCGTTCGTGCCGAATGGACTGTTGGACGACACGTGCACGACGCGACGCACGCCGTGGCGGCGTGCGGCATCCATCACGTTGCGGGTCCCGAGGTGGTTGACGGCATCGAACTCGTCGATCGACGACGTCGGGTGGATCACGCCGGCGGTGTGGATCAGGTCGACCGGCCCGTCGAGCCCGTCGAACAGGCGATCGAGCGACGCCGGCTCGGTGACGTCACCGCGGATTCGCTCGACCGACTCGGGCAGATGGTCCGCGTCCTCGCCGGGTCGAACCAGCCCGCGGATCGTCCCGGTGCGGCCGTACGGGCCCGTGCCGGTGAGCGCAGCCACGAGGCCCGTGCCGAGCCATCCGGCGGCACCGGTCACCACCGTGGCGGTGGGCGTGTCGATCGTGTGCAGCTCCGTCATCGGCCGGTCATCCCACCGCTCATCCTGCTCGGTCCGCGCAGTATCGACGGGCATTGCGGATCGCCACGGCCATCACCGACGCCTGCGGGTTGACCCCCGGCGCCTCGGGGAGCAGCGCGGCATCGTTGACGAAGACGTTGTCGGTGCCGTGCACCAGGCCGTGGCTGTCGGTGGCGCACCGGTGCTCGTCGTCGCCCATCGGGGCCGTGGAACACAGGTGCACCGTCATCACGCTGGCCTTGGTCGCCGCGAACATCGTCGTCATCGTCGCCAGATCGGCGCGATCGCGGACGATCGGCGCACCCTTGAACGACGGGTACACCTCCTCGGCTCCGGCCTCGAGCATCACCATCGCCAGGCGACCAAGCCCCTGGCCGAGCAGGTCACGGTCGCGTTTCGTGAGACGGTAGGTGACCAGCGGATCACGCACGCCCGGGATCGCCTGCACGAGGCCGCGCCCCTCGCTCGTGATCGCGGCGTAGTAGATCGCGAGTTCGGGCCACGACGTGACCGCCGAGCCGAAGTCGCGCCAGTTGTCGGTGAGCGCGAGTGCGACGAGGCCCGGGTGGCTCGCCGAACCGCCGAACGAGATGTTCGGGGCGAACTGCTTCACCTGGTACACCGAGACGTCCTCGGGCGTGTTGACCGCATCGTCGAAGCGGGCCGCGAGCTTGACCGTCGGGTGCACCGCGAGTGTGCGGCCGACCCGATGCCGGAGCCCGGCCCGCTGCAGGATCGCCGGGGTCTGGATTGCGCCACCGCACACGACGACGTCGCGGAACGAAATCGTCACCGCACCGGTTCCGTCTCGGGCTGCGACGAGGTCGGTCAGCTCGGCCGACGTCGCCCGCCGGCCCGAACGGACGATCTTGTCGAGCCGGTGCTCACACAGGATCCGCGCGCCGGCGGCGAAGGCTCGCGGCAGATAGGTGCGGGTCATGCTCTGTCGTTGGCCCTGTGCGGCGCCCGCACCGTCCGGGTACGTCATCCAGCGGGGGATCTCGTCGTTCTTCCAGCCCAGGCGGTCCGCTCCGCGGCGCAGGATGTCGCTGGCGGGCGTGTGTTCGCCGGGCACCTTCTGCACGCTCAACGACGCTTCGACCTCTTCGCAGATCGACAGGAGGTCGTCGGTCGCGAAGTCCTGGATGCGGTACTTGGTGCGCCACGAGTCGAGCGTCGCCTCGGGGGGACGCCAGTAGAGCCCGCTGTTGACCTCGGTGCCTCCACCGGCGCAGCGGCCCTCGGTGTAGGCGATCGAGGGGAGCCCGAGCGCAACGGTGACCCCGCCCGAGCGGTACTGACGGTCCATCTGATCGAGCGAGAACGGCACGACGCTGCCCTGCTCGACCCACGGGCCCTCTTCGACGATCAGGACATCGTGGCCGGCCTCGGCGAGTACCGCAGCGGTGGTCGCGCCGCCAGCGCCGGAACCGACGATCAGCACGTCACAGTCGTGATGGGTGCTCACGCGACGCGGCTCCCGTCGGATCGGCCGCCGTCGACGTCGGTGTCGGGCCACGTCTCCCAGATGTACGCGTACCCGAGCGAGCGAACGAGTCGCGGATACTCGGCGAGCAGCGGCAGCGGCAGACGGAGCACGATGCGCCGGATCCGGTCGTGCCCGATGATCGTGCCGACGGCGTGGACGAATCCGGCGATCACGAGCACACCGAATCGCGTGATCGAGGGCAGGACCCGCACACGGCGGCCGATGAACTCGACGGCAGCTTGCCGCCGATCGTCGGGCAACGACGCCAGGTCGGACGCGAGCAGCCCGTCGGCGAAGCGGGCGACGGTTCGCGGCATGGCCTGAGTGCGCACGGGGTCCGACATGACCGCTGGAGCCTACCGATCGACGTTCGTCGTCGGATGCCTTCGACCAGGCTCCGACGAGAGACGAGCGTTGCGTTCGTTCTCACCTCAGCGCACGGCGGGCTGGGGGCCTCAGCCCTCGCGGTAGGCGCGGCGGCGACGTCGCAAGCGTGACCGCATCGCTGATCGCCCACCAGGTGACGAGCAGAAAGGCCTCGCGGACGATGTTGCCGCTCATCTTCGAAGCACCGGCGACACGGTCGCGAAACGTGATCGGCACCTCGACGATGCTGCACCCGGCAGCGACGGCGCGATAGGTCATCTCGATCTGGAAGCCGTATCCCTCTGCACGAATCGCGTCGAGATCGATCGAGCGCAGCGTGTCGGCGCGGTACACGCGGTAGCCGGCCGTCGCGTCGTTGATGGCGAGGCCGAGCGCGATCGCCGCATAGCGGTTGCCCCAGCGCGACAGCCAGGTGCGACGACGTGGCCAGCCGACGACGGAGCCGCCCGGGATGTAGCGCGAACCGATCACGACATCGATGCCGCGTGCGGTGAGGTCGAGCATCGTGGGCAGCACGGCGGGATCGTGGGAGAGGTCGGCGTCGATCTCGGCCACGGCGTCGTAGCCCTCCTCGAGCGCCACCCCGAACGCGTGAACGTAGGCGTCGCCGAGTCCGCGCTTCTCGTCTCGTTCGACGAGCCGGAGACGACCGTCGCCGTCGGCGATTCGAGCACGGACGAGCGCACGCGTGGCATCGGTCGAGGCATCGTCGACGACCAGCACATCGACGTGTCCGACGTGGCGATCCAGGGCGTCGAGCAGGGCCTCGATGTTGTCGGCCTCGTTGTGGGTCGGGACGACGACGAGCGTGCGCATCAGGGGATCGCGCCGAAGACGGCGTACAGATTCGTGAGCACGGCGAGCCCGGCTCCGCAGGTGATGAGCACGAAGTTCCAGCTCTGCCGCTCCCAGCTGAGGGTGTCGTCTCCGTCGTCGTCACGATGTCGAGCCCTCGGCTGCGGCCACCAGGCGGCGACGGCGATGAACAGCGGAAACGCCGTGAAGACGAAACGGGGGCGAGCGGTGACGGTCTCGGGGATCAGCATCAGCGCGATGATCACGACGCTGAAGGCGACCCAGGGGAGCGGGAGCCGCTTCTTCCAGGCCGCGTAGGCCATGACGGCGAGGGCCGCGAGCGAGAGGAACGTCAACGCATCAGCGGTGGAGTCGAACGGGCTGGTGATGAAGCCGAACGTGTTCTCGACGGCGGTGACGCCGAAGCTGGTGCCCTCCGACCACGCCTCGCGCTGCACGCGGAACCACGCGCCGCGCTCGCCCGCCGCCTCGTCGACGTAGAGCTGGAACCCGATGAAGCCGATCGGCGCGAGGACAACGGCCAGCAGCGACGACCACTGCCGTTTCGTCTTGATCGCGATGGCGGCTGCGACGAGACACGCGAAGACGATGGCGACCCCGTTGGGCCGCGTTGCGGTCGCGAGCGCCGCAGCCAAGCCGGCGAGCAGCCATTGTTCGTCGAGCAGCAGGAGGAGGCAGGACGCTGCGAACACGATGAAGAGCGCCTCGGAGTAGGCGAACGAGAGCACGAACGAACCGGGGAAGACGGCGAACAGCACCATCGCTCGGGCGGCGACCGACGCCGAGAAGACCCGGCGGGCGAGGAGCCCGACGAGCACGACGGCGACAGCGCCGAGCACGAAGTTCAGCAGCAGCGCGGCGGCGGTGTCGCCTCCGGGCAGCACCGAATCGAGGATCCGCACCGCTCCGGGGTACATCGGGAAGAACGCCGCGCGGGCCTCGGTCTGCTCGTAGGTGATGTTCGCCGGGATGTTCTCGGGATAGCCGAGTCGGACGAGTTCGAGGTACCAGCGACCGTCCCACGACGTGAACACGCTGGTGATCAGATCGACGGCGCCGTCTTCGGGCTCGTTGTCGGCGCGCTGGTCGATCACGATCTGCGAGGCGCGGACGATCGCGCCGCCGAGCACGCAGAGCCGTGAGACCAGGTAGGCGAGGAGTCCGATCGTGACCGCACGACGCCAGCGGTCCTGCTCCGACGTTCGCTGTGTCACCGCGTCGTCGCCCGTCGCAGCGTCGGTCGGCGTCTCCGACGTGTTCGAGGTGTCGGCGACCGCCTCCGCATCGAGGGTGTCGTCGGGGGACAGGTCATCGACGGGCGCGTCGGCCGGCGCGATCGCGTCGACGTCGGGCTCCCGGGATGGTGGCAGTGTTCGGTCGTCGGTCGTCATCGGCAGGGGTCAGCGGGTGCGGTGTGGGGCTTGGGCAGGAGTGATTGGTCTGGAATTTCGCGACGGACGTCGGTCACCAACGCGACATCGGCAGGATGCGTTGCTTCGGCCCGAACTTGGGCGCACTCTTCCCGTGACGCACGATCGCCTGGACCACCCGGCCCCGTTGGCCGGCGTACGGTCCGAGCAGGTCGAGCATACGCTCGTCGGTGGCCCGTGGTTCGTTCGCGAGGTTCCACGCCACGATGTTCTTGACGTGGTAGTCGCCGACCGGTACGGCGTCGGGATCGCCCAGCGCCGGTCCCGAGCACGCATCCGACCGTCCACACGCCGATGCCCGGGATCAGCCGCAGCATCCGCGCCGCATCGACCGGTTCCAGGTCGGCCCACGCCCACATCTTCGAGGCGTGGCGCGCCACCTCGATCAGCGGCTGCGCACGCTTGCGTTCGATCCCGAGCGGATGAAACCACCAGCTGGGTCGACGGCGGAGCAGTTCCGGATCGGGAGGGAGCAGGAGCCGGGCGAAGGGTCCGGGGGCGGCCTCGCTCGTCTCGTGGCAGAGCCGGCTCCACTGGTGCTTCGCTTCGCCGCTCGTGATCCGCTGTTCGATGATGGTCGGAAGCAGCTCGTGGTACAGCGTCGAACTCGCCCCGAGCCGCACCTGGCGATCGGCGGACGCCGTCGCGGCGACGACCGGATGGCGGTCGACCTCGAGCTCGGGCGCGCCCGCATCGAGATCGCCGATCATGGCCGGCACCCGGGCGAGCAACCAGTCGCCACCCGGGCCCCACGATTCGGCTGACAGCGACGTGTCGGGTGCCCAGCGGATCATCAGCGTCGCCGGGCCGTCGGGCGTCCACGTCGCCCGGACGAACCGACCGACCGCGCCGGGACCCCGTCCGCCGACATCGAGCCAGGTGGTCGGGTCTCCCGCTCCGTGGCGAAACCAGGCGAGCGTCGCGCGGAGATCCACCGCGTCCGATTCGCGCACCACGTCGTTCGTTCGATCGAGCACCGCCATCGGCGCCGACGGTACCAGTCGGGCCCGGCCGTAGGATCGATCCGTGGGCGACGACACCGAGCTGCGCGACGACTGGACGACGCCACACGTCCGCCGTCTCGCTCCCGGCCATGCGCTCTACGACGTGATCATCGAACGCCATCGCGAGGCCATGGAGACCGGCGTGCCGAACTACGCCGATCCCATCAGTGGGTTTCGGGTGTTCACCGCCGGCTTCCTCGCTCGTCGCGGGTACTGCTGCAACTCCGGCTGCCGGCACTGTCCCTTCGTTTCCGGTGTGTGAAAGCCGCTCGGAGAGCCGATCTTCCAGCTTGACATTTTGTACGATCCGACCATGACGGTTGCCGTCCCCACCACGCTCGACGACGCCGTGCGGCTGCTCGCCGAGCAACCCGACGCGATGCTGCTCGCCGGTGGCACCGACGCCATGGTCGAGATCAACGACGGCCACCGCCGACCAGGCGACCTCGTCATCGCGCTCAACCGGGTCGGCGATCTGCGGGCCTGGCGGCACGACGCCGAGCGGCGCACGGTCACGATCGGTGCCGGCGTCACCTACACCGAGCTGATGCAGGATCCGATCGCGTCGCTGCTTCCCGCGCTCGCAGAGGCCTCGAGAACCGTCGGGTCACCGCAGATTCGCAACGCCGGGACCCTCGGAGGCAACCTGGCCACCTGTTCGCCCGCCGGCGACGGACTCCCCGTCCTCTCGGCGCTCGACGCCGAGGTGCGGATCGTCTCCGCCGGCGGCGAGCGGACCGCCTCGGTCCACGACGTGATGGTGGGCGTCAAGCGCACCTCGCTCGAACCCGGCGAGCTGATCGCCGAGATCGTGCTGCCGGTCCTCGACGGCTGGCAGGGCTACGCAAAGGTCGGCGTGCGCAACGCGATGGTGATCGCGGTTGCCAGCGCCTGCCTCACCGTCGACACGGACGCCGAGCGTGTCGCCATTGCACTCGGTTCGGTCGGCCCGACGATCATTCGCTGTCCCGACGCCGAACGACAACTCGCGGCGGCCGTCGACTGGTCCACCTCCACCGTGGCACTCGCTGCACTCGACGAGTTCGCCGAGCTCGTCAGCGCGGCCAGTCGGCCGATCACCGACCATCGTTCCAGCGCCGAGTACCGCCGTCACGCCGTCGGTGTGCTGGGTCGTCGACTGGCGCGACGGGCGTTCGCAACCGACGGAGGTCGGCCATGAGCAACGAGTTCTTCACGCTGCGCGTCAACGGGACCGACCACGAGGTCGCCGATTCCTGGCTCGGCGAGTCACTGCTCGACGTGCTCCGCGATCGCATCGGGCTGATCGGTTCCAAGGGTGCGTGCACCCAGGGCGAGTGCGGATCGTGCAGCGTGATGGTCGACGACGTGCTCGTCTGTTCGTGCCTGGTGATGGGCGCGAGTGCGATCGGCCAGGAGATCGTGACGATCGAGGGCATTGCTCCGGTCGGTGCGCCGAGTGACGTGCAGCAGGCCTTCGTCGACGCCGGTGCGGTCCAGTGCGGGTTCTGCACCCCGGGCCTCGTGATGGCGGTCCACGACCTGCTCGAACGCACGCCGACGCCGACCGACACCGAGATCCGCGAGGAACTCGCCGGCAACGTGTGCCGCTGCACCGGCTACGGCCGGATCATCGACGCGGTCGAGCAAGTCGCAGTGCGACGCAGCGCGACCGGGCAGGCGGCGACGTCGTGAGCATCATCCAGGACCCGCGTACCGACGCCACCGTCGGGGTTCGCCCGGGCACGATCGGCGATTCGCCCGCCCGCCCCGACGGGATCGAGAAGGTCCAGGGCAGCTACGCGTTCTCGTCCGACCTCAGCGCCGACGGCTGCCTGTTCGGGGCCACGCTGCGTTCTCCTCATCCATCCGCCCGAATCCGCTCGATCGACCTGTCCGCGGCGTGGAAGGTCAACGGCGTCGAGGCGGTCATCACCGCCGAGGACGTGCCCGGCAAGCTCACCTACGGACTGATCAGCCAGGACCAACCCGTGTTCGCGCAGGACGTGGTGCGCTACGTCGGCGAGCCGATCGCCGCCGTCGCGGCGATCGATCCCGAAACCGCGCGCCGGGCGCTCGACGCCATCGTCGTCGAGTACGAGGTGGTCGCTCCGCTGCTCGATCCGGAAGTGGCGATCGCGGGCGGGCACGATCCGATCCATCCCGACGGCAACGTGATCCGCCATCAGCGAATCGTGCACGGCGACTCGGCCGCGACCGGCGACGTCGTCGTCGAGGGCACCTACGAAATCGGCATGCAGGATCAGGCGTTCCTCGGCCTCGAAGCGGCGATCGCCTACCCCGACCCCGGCGCCGACGGCGTCGAACTCCACGTGGCGACGCAGTGGTTGCACGAGGACCAGGGCCAGATCGCCGCCTGCCTCGGCTTCCCCGACGACAAGGTCCGCCTGGTGCTCGGCGGTGTCGGCGGGGCGTTCGGCGCCCGAGAAGACATCAGCCTGCAGGTGCACACGTGCCTGTTGGCGCTGCGGCTCGGACGCCCGGTGCGCATGGCGTATTCCCGGGCGGAGAGTTTCCTCGGCCACGTCCATCGACATCCCGCCACGATCTGGATGCGTCATCACGCCGATCGCGACGGACGCCTCGTGAACGTCGAGGCGCGGTTCGTGTTCGACGGCGGCGCGTACGCGTCCACGTCGTCGGCCGTGCTCGTCAACGGGATCACGATGGCGCAGGGCCCGTACGCGTGCCCGAACGGCACGATCGACGGATACGCCGTGCGCACCAATCACCTGCCGTGCGGGGCGATGCGCGGATTCGGTGCGGTGCAGGCGTGTTTCGCCTACGAGTCGCAGATGGACAAGCTCGCCGACGCGTGCGGCCTCGACCCGGTCGAGATCCGACTGCGCAACGCGATGCACACCGGCGACACGCTGCTGACCGGCCAACCCGTTCTCAACGTCGCCCCGGTCGAGGAATGCATCCGCGAAACCGCGGCGCTCCCGCTGCCGGACGAGCCGGTCGGGGGCGCACCGCTCGCCGACGGTGGTGTCGACGCGATGAAGCTGCCGGGCGGCGCCGGGCGGACCGCTGATGCGCCCGACGTCGTGCGGGGGATCGGCTGGGGCGTCTCGATCAAGAACCTCATGTACTCGGAGAAGTTCGACGACTACTCGACCGCCCGCTGCCGACTGTCCGACGGTGTGGCGACGCTGAAGTTCGCGACCGCTGAAGTCGGGCAGGGCTTCGTCACGATCGCTGGCCAGATCGCCCGCACCGTGCTCGGCGTCGACGAGGTGGTGCTCGATCAGATCGACACCGGCGTCGGGTCGGCCGGCTCGACCTCGGCGTCACGACAAACCTGGATGAGCGGGGGAGCGGTCGACGCGGCCTGTCGCGCCGCACGGGAGCGACTGTTCGAAGCGGTCGGCGCCGCTCACGGGATCGAGCCGATCCGGCTGTTGATCGACGGCACCGACGTGATCGACACCGCCGGTGACCTCCGCATCCCGGTGACCGAGGCATCGGCGGGCCTGGAGATCGACGAGACGGTCGAGTACCACCACCCCGAAACCGACGAACTCGACGAGAACGGCCAGGGCAACTGCCACACTGCGTTCGCATTCGTGGCGCACCGGGCGGTGGTCGACGTCGACCCCGAACTCGGGTTGGTGAAGGTCGTGCAGATCGCCACCGCCCAAGACGTCGGCAACGCGCTCAACCCGCTGTCGGTCGTCGGGCAGATCGAGGGCGGCATCGCCCAGGGCCTCGGGCTCGCGGTGATGGAGGAGATCATCCAGATCGACGGCGTCATTCGCAACGGCAACTTCACCGACTACCTGCTGCCGACGTTCCTCGACATGCCGCCCGTCGTGGCGACGCTCATCGAACAGCCCGACCCGCACGCCCCGCTGGGCGCGAAGGGCGTGGGTGAACCGCCCTGCATCTCGTCGACCCCGGCCGTGGTCGCCGCGATTCGCGATGCGCTGCGCCAGGCGGGCATCGACAAGCCCCTCGAGCGGGTTCCGGTACGACCCGCCGACATCTGCCTCTGAGCAGGTCACCCTCGAGTTGGGGGAGTCGCGAGATGGTCCGACGGGTCCTCCGACGGGTAGGTTCGGCAAGCATGGCTGAAGAGCGCGAGATCATGACCTGGGACATGCTGGGCGAGGCGACTCGCTCGCTGTCGCAAATGGTGGCCGACGACGAATACGAACCCGACATGATCCTCGGCATCGCGCGTGGTGGTCTGCTCCCGGCGGGGGCCATGGGCTACGCACTCTCCGTGAAGAACGTGTACACGATGAACGTCGAGTTCTACACCGGCGTCGACGAGCGCCTCGATGTCCCGCGGATTCTGCCGCCCGCGCCGGATTTCGTCGACCTGTCACACGGCAAGATCCTGATCGTCGACGACGTTGCCGACACCGGCCACACGCTGAAGTCGGTCGAGGAGTTCTGCGAGGGCAAGGTCGGCGAAGTTCGCACGGCCTGCATCTACGAGAAGTCGCACTCGGTGGTCAAGTGCGACTACGTCTGGAAGCGCACCGACCAGTGGATCAACTTCCCCTGGTCCGACAAGGATCCGGTGGCCAAACGCACGTGGGCGGTCAAGGACGCCTGAGGCGTCCCGCCCGCGTCGTCAGCCCCGGGCGATGGCAGCGGCCCGAGCGCTGTCGAGCTGCTGACGGAGCGCCTTCGGCGGCACGATGCCGGCCAGCTTGCCGTCGCTCCACACCGTCACGACCGGACGAAGCGGGTTGAGGCGGGGGAGCACCGACGAGAAGTCGTCGTCGGGCTGCGCCCGGGCGGTCTGGCTGAACGGCACCATCAGCGTGTTCAACATCACGAGTGCCCGCTGGTCGGACGGAATCGCCCACAACTGGTCTTCGAGGACCAGTCCGTCGAGTTGCCCGTCGTCGTTTGCGTCGATGGCGACCGCACCGGCTTCGCCGAGGCGCGATCGTTGCCAGATCATCGAGTCGGCGTCCATGTCGGCTCCGGCGTGGGCCAACCCCCACCAGGTGAGATCGCGCACCTTCACGCCATCGAGATGCTCACCGACATACGACGCAGCGATCTCGGCCTTGGCGTTCATCGCAATGAACAGTCCCGTCACCGCGAGGAAGATGCCGGCTTGACCGTTGAACATCGAGCGCGACGCCGATGATCCCGAGCGACCAGCCGAGCACACGTCCGGCGTTACCGGCATCGCGCATCGCCCGGTACTTGTTGCCGGTGCGGGACCAGCGGATGGCACGCAGCACGCGTCCACCGTCGAGCGGCGCGCCGGGGAGCATGTTGAACACGGCCAGCAGCAGGTTGACGACGCCGACCCAGGCGACGACGCCCGAGGAGACCAGAACGCCGGCGCCGAGTGCGACAACACCGATCGCGAGACTCACGAGCGGGCCGGCCACGGCGATCAGCCCGTCGGCGCGTGGCGTCGGGGGTTCGCGGTCGAGGCGAGCGACGCCGCCGAGCGCCCAGAGATCGATCGATTCGGTCTCGACCCCGTAGCGCCGGGCGACCAGGGCGTGACCGAACTCGTGGGCGAGGATCGACACGAAGAACGCGACCACGGCGATGATGCCGGCGACCAGGCCGAACGTCCCCGCGAGGCTGACACCGAACAGCACGGCGATGAGCGCCATGCTCCAGTGGGCACGCACCGGGATGCCGACATAGCGCCCGAGATGCAGAGAACCGTTGCTCATGGTGGATACAACCGTAGAACACACGTCCGGATTCCCGCCCGCGCAACGTGATACTCATCCCGGATCAACATCATGTTGTGCGGGCGAGGACGACGGTGGCGCAGTTGCGGCCGCTGGCGCCCCACACGCCGGCACCGGGGAACGTGGCGGCGCCGGTGATGTACAGGCCGCCGATGGCCGTCTCGTACTTCGTCAGCTCGGGATTCGGGTTCCGGAAGGCGGCGAGCGGCCCCCCGGCGAAGCTCGTGGCGTGGCCGGCCGGAAGGTGGAACTCGGACTCGTAGCGGTCCGGCGTCATCGCCCGCCAGTCGACGATCGAGTCGAGCAGCCCCGGTTCGCACAACTCGGCGAACGCCTCGAGCCAGCGACGCGGCTCGGACGAGCCCGGCCATCCACCCGGCAGGGCGAACGGCGTGAACAGCGCTTCGATGCTCAGCACGTGCTGCCCGGCCGGCGCCATGGACGGATCGAGCAGAGTCGGCACGTTGACGAGCAGTCCCGGCCGATCCAGCACGCGTCCCTCCTGCATCAACTCCCACCCGCGTTGGATCGACGCGAGATCCGGCGCGATCACCGTCGTCGGACCGAGCGTGCGCTCCGAGTCCTTCAGACGAGGTGCCTCCGACAGCACGACGTCGAGCTTCGACTCGTATCCGTCTGCGTGCGGTACTCCTTGCCAGCGACGGATCAAGTCGCGAGCCACCGGCGGAGGATGCTTGAGCCACCGCAGGAACGTGTCGTGTGGATTGCACGCCGAGACGACCGTGCGGGCCGAGACCAGCGACCCGTCATCGAGGCGAACGCCGCTCACCGTGTCGCCGGTGCAGCAGATCTCCACCACACGCGTGCCCGTGCGCACCACACCGCCTGCCGCCTCGAACGACGCCCGCAGCGTCTCGGGGACCCGGCCGCTGCCACCGACCGGCCGTCCGACTCTGGCGACGTGGCGCATCGCGTGCGAGAGCGCGCCGAGACCTGAACCACCGAACTCGGGCGAAATCCCCCACACCATCGGACCGGTGGTCGCACCGGGACCGCGGATGATCTCGGCGTCGAAGAACTCGCGGAGCACGTCCGCGGCGCTCCGGCGGCTCCACCGGAGCAGTGCGGGTGTCCCGGCGAGCCGTCGCCGAATCGCCACCTTCGTCAGCCCGGTGATCGACGGCGGCTCGGCAGCCGCCTCGAAGATCATCCGCACCGCCGGCATCGCCGCCTTGGCGTAGCGCCGGTAGCCGTCGACGTCGCCCGGCGCGACGCGACCGATCTCGTCGAGTGTCGCATCGAGGTCGTGATGGGCCGACCAGCCGATGCCGTCGGCGGCCGAATCCCAACTCATGTTGTGTTGCGCCGGTTCGACGTCGAGGTACTCGAGACCGTGGTCGGCGAGCGCGAGCTCCTCCATCACCGGAGTGGTACGAAACGTCAGGTGGTCACAGTTGCAGATGTTGACCGTGGCGCCGGCGAACGGCTCGCTCGCCGCGGTCCCACCGACCTGGTCGCGAGCCTCGACGAGCAGCGTCGACATGCCGGCGCGAGCGAGGTACGTCGCCGTCACCAGCCCGTTGTGTCCGGCACCGATGACCACGGCATCGACGTCGGTTGGGGGAGGGGAAGCCATCGTCGCCAGTCTCCCGCACCTGCGCCTGCGCCACGTAACGTTGCGCCCGTGTCGACCGCCGCCGTCCCGCCCGCATCACGACGACTCGACGAGCTGCGAGCCCCGGATCTCGACCGGCTCGTCACCGAGCGCTCGATCTTCGTCCAACCGCTCGGCGCCATCGAACAGCACGGGCCGCACCTGCCGTTCAACACCGACCTCCTCATCGCTGACCGCGTCGCCACCGCAGCCGTCGAACGGGTCGGGCTCGAGCACGACGTCTGGCTTCTCCCACCGCTCGCGTACACCAAGTCGAACGAGCACGCCTGGTCGTCGGGCACGATCTGGCTGTCGGCCGACACGCTGCTCCGGGTGCTCGACGACATCGGACGCTGCGTCGCGATGACCCCGGCGAAGCGGCTGGTCTTCATGAACGGCCACGGTGGCAACTCGGCACTGGTCGGTGTCGCCAATCGTGAGCTCCGCCTGCACCACGGCCTGATGACGTTCCTCGCCCACCCCGGCGTCCCACCCGACCAGGGCGGGGTGTCCGCAGCGGATGAACACGGCATGGGGATCCACGGCGGCACCGACGAGACGTCGATCATGCTCCACCTCGCCCCCGAACTCGTCGACATGGGTGCAGCGGTGCGGAACATCCCGGATGCACTCGTCGAGAACCGTCACGTTCGCTTCGGTGGCACGGTGGGGTTCGGGTGGTTGTCGAACGACTTCGGACCCGACGGTCACATCGGCGATCCGACGACGGCGACCACCGAACGCGGCGCCGAATTGTTCGAGGCCGCAGTTGCCGCGTTCTGCGACGCACTCGGGGAGATCGCCGCGTTCAACCTGCCGATGTGATCGCGGGGTCGATGAACTCGTTGGTGACGAGCAGATCGGTATCGACCGCATCGACACCGAGCGCATCCGCCAGTTCCGGCACGAACGGCGTCAACCGCTCGACGTCGAAGTCACCGACGGTGTCGCTCGCACCGTCGCCGAACACACCGGCCTCTCGCCCGACCGCGACCCCGGCGTCCATCAGCTCGGGGGTCAGGCGGGACAGCGGAACGAACTGGGAGCGCACACCGGCCATCAACACGTTCGTGGGCGCTGGGTCGGCGACGTACGCAGCGATGGCCTCCTGCACGACGGGCACCAGCCGGCCGAAGCAGTCGGAAAGATCCTCGACGTCGCCGACGCGGGCCAGGAGCGTGTCGTCGTACACGGCCCAGCCGGCCGACGATGCTTCGATCGCCGTCACCGGGCGTCCCCACTGCGGCAGGGCCGGCAGCAGCACCGCCTCGACGAGCAGGTCCCCCTGCTGTGCGATCGCGCCGTCGGACTGCACGAACGCCGCCGGTTCGCCGTCGAATCCGGCGACGAGTTGGTCCACAGCCAGCGCTCCGGTCGATTCCAGAAAGGCGATGAACGGTTCGTCGGTCACGTGTCGAACCTCGATCCCGGCGTCGCGGAGCGCTTCGACGGAGTCCACGCCCGGATGCGTCGCCGGGTCGACGATCAGCACATCTCGCGAACGATCGGTCAGGGTGACCACCCCGATCGAGGGTGCCGAGGCCGCGTTGCGCAGCGCGACGGCGGTCGACGCCTGGGCGAGCAGCAGGCCCGCATCCTCGGCGAGCAGCGAGACCGGGTCCCGGAACCCGACCGCCGGGCCGCCGGCGCGCACTTCGAGCACCACGTCCTCGACCGTCCCGTCGACTCGCACCAGGGGACCCGAGACCCGCTGCGTGGCGACGTCGACGACCGGGTCGGGACCGAACAGTGCGTACAGCGGTCCGACGGCCGGGCCGGGCAACGACGCTGTCTGAATCGCCACCGTCGCCGGGCACACCTCGGCGAGCGGACCGTCTTCGATGGTCGGGAACGTCGTTGCCACCGAGTCGGGCACGTCGCTCGTGAAGACCACGTCCGACGTCGGCGGCGACGGCGTCGCCGGTGCGGTCGTCTCGGGCTCGGTCCCGTCGCTTCCTGAGCACGCCGCCACCGCCAGCGCCGACCGACAACAGCACGGCGAACCGCCCGCCGGCACGGGACGACCCGTACTGTCGCAGCATGCCCGCATCGTTCGATCTCGTCACCTTCGATTCTCCCACGCCCGATGATCTTGCCGCGTTCTGGACCTCGGTACTGGACATGGTGGAGTCCGAGCGGGAAGACGGCGACCGGTGGATCGTGCTGAGCACGAGCGACGGGACACGGCGGATCGGCATCCAGCGGGGGAGGAGCGTCGTCGGCTCCACACACCTCGACCTGGCCTGCCGACCCGACGAATTCGACGACGAACTCGCCCGACTCGCCGCATGTGGTGCCGTCGTCCGGTCGCCGCCGCGGCACGAGCCGTACGGGTCGATCGCCAATCTCGCCGATCCCGATGGGAACCTGTTCGATCTCTGCGCCTACCGCTGAGCACGTTCGATACGTTCGTCGCGGTGCAGCCACAACTCCTCCATTCCGGCGTCTCGATCAGCGGTGACGCCACCGACGTCCTCATCGGTGGCGACGGCACCATCGTGGTGACCGGCACGAATCTCGACGCCGAACTCGATCGCCACCTCGAGGCCGGCAGCGTCGTCGAGCGCGTCGATCTGACCGGCCGCGTCCTCCTGCCCGCAGCGACCGAACCGCACGCACACCTCGACAAGGCCTTCCTGGCCGAGGTCGTGCACAACCCGACGGGCGACCTGATCGGCGCGATCGAGGCCATGCGCGCCAATCGGCATCTCCTCACCGTCGCCGACACCGCGGACCGCGCCGAACGCGCGGCGCGTCGAATGGCCGCAAACGGGTTCACGTCGGTCCGAACCCATGCCGATGTGACGACCGAGCACGGGCTCACGTCGATCGACGCGCTGCTCGACGTGCGCGAACGGGTGGCCGACGTCATCGACGTCGAGATCGTCGCGCTGTGCGGATGGCCGGTGACGGGCGCGGTGGGGGCCGACCAGCGGGCGCTCCTGCGAACGGCGATGGAGATGGGCGCCGACCTCGTCGGTGGCTGCCCCCACCTCGAATCGATCGCCGGCGGCACGATCGCGGACGCGACGGAGGTCCTGCTCCAGATCGCCGACGAACACCAGCGTCCGGTCGACCTCCACACCGACGAGACGCTGGATCCGTCGGCGGACGGTCTCGACCGACTCGCGACGCACGTCCTCGACGGTTTCGCTCTCCCCGTCACCGCGAGTCACTGCGTCAGCCTCGGACAGCGCTCCGAGGCCGAGCAGGCCGCGACCGCCGAACGTGTCGCTGCCGCCGGGATCAATGTCGTCGCGCTGCCCCACACCAACTTGTTCCTGCAGGGTCGCGGACGTGCGCCGATGCCACGGGCGTTGACGGCCGTACACGCGCTGCAGCGCAGCGGCGTGAACGTCTCGGCCGGCGCCGACAACCTCCAGGATCCGTTCAATCCGCTCGGGCGGGCGTGTCCGTTCGAGACCGCCGGGCTGATGATCCTCACCAGTCACCTGCTTCCCGCCGAGGCCTGGGCGACGGTCTCCACCAACGCGTCACGCGCGCTGCGCGGCGCCGACATTCCGCTCGGACTGGTCGCCGGCGCCCGCGCAGATCTGCTCTCGGTGCCCGCAGACAACGTGCGCGGTGCCATCGCCGATGCGCCCGCCGAACGCTGGGTGTGGCGTCACGGCCACCGACGTATCACGGGCGTGTGCGAGGAAACCTGATGTTCACGGATCCGGGACGGGACCGTTCCGCACGCGTGGCTATAGTCGCGCGGGCATGACCTCCGTCGACGAGCAACTCGACCGAGCCGCAACCCAGGGCGACGCACGGCTCCGGTTCGATGGCCTGTCGATGGTCTTCCCCGACGGCACACATGCGCTCGAAGACATCTCGTTCTCGGTGGCACCTGGCGAGTTCACGACCGTCGTGGGTCCGTCGGGCTGCGGCAAGTCGACGCTGCTCCGCATCGCATCGGGCCTCGAGAACGGCTACACCGGCGAGTGCGACGTCAACCGCGACTCGATCGGGTACGTGTTCCAGGACGCCACGCTGCTGCCGTGGCGGACCGTCCAGCGCAACGTCGAACTCAACGCAGAGCTCCACGGGATGGACAAGGCCGAGCGGCGACGCCGGGCGGCCGAGGCAATCGAGCTCGTCAACCTCGTCGGCCACGAGGAGAAGTACCCCAAGCAGCTCTCGGGCGGCATGAAAATGCGCTGCTCGCTGGCCCGTTCGCTCGTCCTCAACCCGGGGGTCTTCCTGTTCGACGAACCGTTCGGGGCACTCGACGAGATCACCCGCGAGTTCCTCAACGACGAGCTGTTGCGGCTGTTCGCGCTCGAGCGATTCGCTGCGCTGTTCATCACACACTCGATCTCCGAGGCCGTGTTCCTCAGCACCCGGGTGCTGGTCATGTCGGCGAGGCCCGGTCGAATCATCGGAGACTACGCGGTGCCGTTCGGGACCGACCGACCCCACGATCTGCGCTTCGAGCCGCAGTTCGCCGAGCTCTGCGGGCGAATCAACGACGACTTGAAGGATGCGCACACATGACGACCTTCGACGACCGCGTCGACGCTGCGAAGGCCCTGCCGGAGGCCGCGATCGACGACGAAGCCGGCGCGCCGATCACGCGCGTCACGCCCGTTCGCGAGCCCGGGGACGGGTTCCTCGGCCGCTTCCTGCCGCCGGTCATCATGCTGGGAGTCTTCATCGGCATCTGGTATCTGTATTCGACGCTCGCCTTCGATCAGGCGTTCCAGCGGCGCAACGCACTGCCGTATCCCCACGAGGTCTTCCAAGACGGGTTCCTCCCGCTGTGGGACGAGCGTCAGGGCACCCGCGAGATCCTCGGCTACATGTGGCCCACGGTCAAGGTCACCCTGCTCGGTCTCGGGATCTCGATCGTGGTGGGCGTGCTCGTCGCGGTGCTGATGAACATGTCGAAGTATTCCGAGCGGGCGATCTTCCCCTACGCGGTCGTCGCTCAGACGGTCCCGGTGCTCGCGATCACCCCGCTGCTCACCCAGGTGTTCGGCGACCGCCTCGGCGTGCGACTTGCGGTGGTGTTCCTCATCGCCGTGTTCCCGATCATCACCAACACGCTGTTCGGCCTGCAATCGACCGATCGACTGCACCACGATCTGTTCACGCTCAACAAGGCGAGTCGCTGGACCCGATTGTGGAAGCTCGAACTCCCGACCGCGATTCCGGCGTTGATGACCGGGATTCGAATCGCATCGGGCCTCGCGGTCATCGGCGCCATCGTCGCCGACTTCTTCTTCAACCAGGGCGACAAGGGCATCGGATACTTCATCCGGGTGACCCAACAGCGGGCGGCGAACCGGCCCGACATGTTGGCCGGGACGATCACCGCATCGCTCTTCGGCGTCGTCATGTTCTTGATCGTGGGAGCGATCACCGTTCGTGCCATTCGTGACTGGCACGACTCAGCCCGCCACGGCTGAGTTACCAAGCAATACCCACCCACCCACCACACCCGTTACAGGGGGAGAAACAACATGAAGGCAACCAGAGCCATTGCTTTGGCGAGCGTGACCGCAATCGCACTTGCTGCATGCGGATCCGACAGTGATTCCGAAGCACCCGCAGAGACCACCGCAGAAGCCGAAGCCGGCACCGACGAGAGGCACCGACGAGGGAGCCGACGAGGGTACCGACGAAGGCACCGAGGCGTCGGCCGCCGAATGCCCGACCGAGCTGGTCATCCAGACCGACTGGTTCCCCGAGCTGGAGCACGGCGGCACCTACCAGCTGATCGGCCCCGACGGAACCGCCGACAAGGACACGGTGTCGTACTCCGGCCCGATCCAGGAGCAGTACGCGGTCGGCGGCATCGAAACCGTCACGATCCGCACGGTCAACGGCGACAAGTCCAATGCCTCGGTCCTCGCGGACGGCGACGCCGACTTCGCGTACATCACGAGCAGCGACATCATCAAGGACTCCGCTGCCGTGCCACTGATCGCCATCGCCAAGACCCTGGATCAGGACCCGCAGATGGTCATGTGGGATCCGGAGCAGAACGACATCCAAGCGCCCGAGGACATCGCCGCCAGCGGCGCCCAGGTCCTGCACTTCCCGGGAACGTCGTACATCGACTACATGATCGCCGAGGGGATCATGAACGCCGATCAGAGCAACCCGAGCTACGACGGATCCGACGCAGCGTGGGTCGCCGACGGCGGCAACTTCTTCCAGCAGGGCTTCGCCACCAACGAGATCTACAAGTACGAGAACGACATCGCGTGGAAGGACGGCGGCCCCGCCGACGTCAGCTTCTACACCGTCGGCGACCTCGGCTTCGAGAACTACCCGGCCGCGATCACCATGCTGCAGAGCCGGGCCGAGGAACTCGACTCCTGCCTGACCGAGCTCGTGCCCGTGATGCAGCAGGCGTGGATCGACTACCTGAACGACCCCAAGCCGATCACCGATGCGATGATCTCGATCAACGAGACGCACGACGGCTTCTGGTCGCTCAGCGAGGGTCTCAACGAAGCCGGTCTCGCGCTGATCGAGTCCGACGGCTACGCCGTCAACAGCCCCGACGGCACGTACTGCAGCTTCGATCCCGAGCGGATGCAGGCCCTCTACGACATCCTGGCGCCGATCTACGAGGAGCAGGGCACCGAGATCGCCGACAGCGTCGACGGCGTGTACACCAACAAGTACTGCGAAGGCGCCCCCGGCCGCTGATCGCCCGATCACACAACTGAACCGAACACCGCGTGGCCCGCCCCGATCCGTCGGGGCGGGCCACGCCGCGCTCGGGGGAGCGTTTCGGGCTCGTGAACGATGCGCGGTCGTTGGTGCGCCCGTGCCCCGATGTGCGCGAACATGAGCGACATGGTCGCAGCACAGGATCTCAAGCTCGGGGCGTTCTTCTTCGGAGGCGTCGAGATGACCGACGCCGGTGCCGGCGCCCCGAATCCGATGGATCGTCGGTACTCGAACGAGGAGTGCTGGGCGGCGACGCTCGACTACGTGAACTCCGCGATCGAAGCCGAGCGACTCGGCTACGACTCGTTCTGGACCACCGAACACCACTTCCAGTACGAGGGCTACGAGGTCATCCCGAACGGGCTGTTGATCTCCACCTGGATCGCGGCGCAGACCACCAACCTTCGCTTCGGCGCGATGTTCAACGTGGTGCCGCAGTGGAACCCGATGCGCCTCGCCGAGGACTTCGCGACGTTGCACAACCTCTCGGGCGGCCGGGCGATGCTCGGTGTCGGGCGCGGCACCGTGCCGCGCGAGGTCCTCCACCTCAACGACAAGGGCGTCTCGATCGGGTCGCAGGACAACCCCGACCAGCAGGCGGCCGACGCGTTCAACCGGGAGATCTTCGAAGAGTCGATGGAGATCGTCCGTCGCGCCCTCAGCCAGGAGTCGTTCTCGTTCCAGGGCAAGCACTTCCAGATTCCGTTGCCCGGCATTCCGGACCGGGGTTCCACGGTGCAGGATCTCACCTTGATCCCGCGGCCGATCTATCCCTACGAGATCTGGCAGGCGGTCACGTCTCCGCCCACGCTCGACTACGTACCCGTCGTCGATCACGGCGCCGTGTTCTGGAACCAGCACTACAGCTTCATCAAGCGGTTCTGGGACAAGTACGGCGAGACCTACGCAGCCCACCACGACCGCGAGCTCCAGCGACACGAGAAGCGCATGTTGGTCGTCTCGGTCCGGATCGAAGACACGATGGAGCAGGCGCGGGAGAGCGCGCTCCCCGGTCACGACGAGTTCTGGAAGTTCCTCGGGCCGTACGGGTGGAGCCGGGGATACATGGGTCCCGACGGCAAGCCGTCGCCGCCCGGCCTGATTCCGACGCTCGACGAGTCGATCGAGAACAAGACGATCCTGCTCGGCTCGCCCGAAGACGTGGCCGCTGAGGTCCAGTTCCTCAAGGACCTGCTCGGGTTCGAGTCGCTCACCATCTTCCCGCACCTGCTCGGCGACAGCTACAAGCAGGCCGACGAGCAGATGGCGCGGTTCAAAGAAGAAGTCCAACCGCTGCTCACCTGAATCGACACGCTCCGAACAATCGCGTAGCGGGGTGGGTCTGACCCACCCCGCTACGTGCCATCATCGGTGTCGATGCTGAAGTCACTCGGAGCAACGATGGCCCAGGTCACGCAGCGTCTGCGTGGTGACGGCACCGTGCACGACCTCGGGTGGCACCCCGACCATTCCCAGCGGTCGGTTCAGCGCGCCGAACGGCGCCGACAACTGAAGACGATCCTGGTGCTCCTCGCCGTGTTCGTGGCGATGGTGGCGCTGTTCTCGACGCTGTTCCACGAGCTGATGGACCGCGAGGGCCGTTCGTACTCGTGGCCCACGAGCGTGTACTGGACGCTCACCACCATGACCACGCTCGGGTTCGGTGACATCACGTTCGAATCCGACGCCGGCCGACTGTTCTCGGTGGTGGTCCTCCTGTCCGGGTCCACCTTCCTGCTCGTGATGCTGCCGTTCGTGTTCATCCAGTTCGTGTTCGTGCCCTGGATGGCCGAGCGGGAGCGTCGCCGGGCCCCGCGGTCGATGCCGGCGTCGCTGACCGGCCACCTGGTGCTCACCGACCTCGGCCCCGTCGAGCACTCGCTCGTCGAGCGGGCCGACCAGGCCGAGGTGCCCTACGTCATCATCGTCGAGGACGTCGACGATGCGGTACGCCTCCACGACGAGGGTCGCGAGGTGATGGTCGGCGCGCTGGACGACCCTGCGACGTATCGCAACGCACGCGTCGAACAGGCGTCGATGGTCGTCGCCACGCGCAACGATCCGACGAACACGAACATCGCATTCACCGTCCGCGAGATCGCCCCCGACGTCGAGATCCTCGCGAGTGCGAACTCGCCGGCGTCGGTCGACATCTTGGAGATCGCCGGCGCCGACCACGTCGTCCAACTCGGCGAGATCCTCGGTTCGGCGATGGCCGCGCGGACACTCGGTCTGGGTGGAACGAGCCACGTGATCGGCGATTTCGCCGGGCTCAAGATCGCCGAAGCCGGCGTCGTCGGCACCGCGATGGTCGGGCGTACGCTGGCAGATCTCGGTCTGCGCGCACGTCTCGGCATCGGGATCATCGGCGTGTGGGACCGTGGCGAGTTCACCATCGCATCGGCCGACACCGAGCTGCGCGAGTCGTCGATGCTGCTGCTGTCCGCGACGACCGAGCAACTCCGCGAGTTCGACGCCGAGTACACCGTCGCCGCCGACGAATCGCGCCATGCCGTGATCATCGGGGGCGGGCGTGTCGGCCGGGCGATCGGTGCCGCATTCGAGGCCGAAGGGCTGACCTTCGCCATCGTCGAGCAGCTCGAGGAGCGACGGCGCGACACCGCTCGGTACGTGATCGGCGATGCCGCAGACCGCGAGGTCTTGACCGAAGCGGGGCTCGACGAGGCCTCGGCGGTCCTGATCACGACCCATGACGACGACGTCAACGTCTATCTGACCCGCTACTGCCGGGGACTGCGGCCCGACGTACGGATCGTGTCGCGATCCCGCCTCGACCGGAACGTCACGACGCTCTATCGAGCCGGCGCCGACGCGGTGCTGTCGTATTCCGGGAGCGGGTCCGCCGCGATCTGGAACCACTTCCGAGGCGACGAGACCCTCCTGGTCGCGCAGGGGCTGAACGTGTTCCGGAGCCCGATCCCGAAAGAACTCGGCGGCAAGACCCTCGCCGAATCCCACGTGTACCGGCGCACCGAATGCAACGTCGTCGCGATCGAGGCGGGCGGTCGGATCGAGGGCAATCCCGATGCGCACACACCGCTGCCGACCGACGGGGAGCTGATCCTGGTCGGCACCAACATCGCCGAGTCGAAGTTCTCCGAGGTCTTTCCCCACGCCCGCCGCCGAATCTTCCGAGGACGCGTGCGCAGCGGCGGGCCGGGCGCCTGACCCGAGCGGATCGCCTGGACGCGTTCAGGTCCGGTTCAGTGACGCTGGATGGTGCCGTCGTGGACCCGGGCGCCACCTGCGCGTTTGGCGACGTACATCGCACGGTCGGCGCTGGCCAGTGCCTCCTCGATGCCGACGCCGGCGTCGACCACGACGTAGCCGACGCTCGCCGACAACGAGACCGGGTCGTGCTCGGTCTGCACCGGCTCGTCGACGACATCGATGATGCGTTGTGCAAGCGACGGAACCGCGGTCTCGAACTCGGCGCCCGTCGCTGACGACAGGACGACGGCGAATTCGTCACCACCGAGCCGTGCCACGAGGTCGGCGGGTCGTGTGACGGCGTCGATTCGCGCCGCGATCTCGCGGAGCACCAGGTCGCCGGTCGCGTGGCCGTACAGATCGTTCACGGACTTGAACCCATCCAGGTCGACGAACAACACCGCCAACTCGGCTTCACCGTCGGCGATGGCCCGAGCACCATCGAGCAGGCCCCGCCGATTGGGGAGCGCCGTCAACTCGTCATGTCGGGCCGCGTGTTCGAGGAGCGCCTCGGTGCGCAGCCGCAACAACACGACCGAGGCGAGTTCGGCTGCACGGTTCAGCGCATCGACGACGCCCACCGCCGGCACCTGGTGTGTCGGCGTGAACCCGACGAGGCGATGCTGAGCGCGTGCGGCGGGTGACGCGACATCGACACACCATGCGTCGACGAGTCCGGCCGCGCGGAGTTCCCGACCGAGGCGACCGGCGATGTCTTCGACCTGCGTGAATGCCGGGCTCTCCGGCGAGCGAGTGAGGGCGGCCAGGCCGACATCACCTCCCGCACGTTCGAGGAGCCGTGCAAGGTCGTCCGACGTGGCAGCGATCACCTTGACCATGCCGCCATCGAGCAGTTCGAGCACGGCGGCGGAGATTTCGAGCGGCGATCCGGCAAGGAGCTCGAGCACCAGGTCGACCCGGGTCTCGCCGTCGCCGCCTGCGGCGACGCCGGTGAGGACCCGTTGGAAGATCTCGCGTTCGTAGGCCGGACGGATCTCGTAGACCACGCCGCCGACCTCGGGGTCGTCGCTGGCGTCTCGCCCCCGGACCTCCACCGGGATGACCTCACCTCTGCTGCCGATCATCCGAGCGTGGATCGGCGACCACGGACGGTCCGACCATCCGGCTTCGTGCGGGGACTGTTCGGCCAGGCGCATGAACGCCTCGGCAATCCACGCCACATCATCCGGGTGGACGTACTCGAAGATGCTGGTCTGAACTCCCTCGGTCCTGGTGTAGCCGCTCAGTTCCACGAGCGCCTCGTTCGCGTAGACGATGCTGCCACTGTCGTCGACGACGACGACCGGCGTCGGGCAACGGTCGAGCACCCGCCGGTAGAACTCGGGACGATCCGGGAAATCGGGCTCGCGTGCCCAGATGTCCGCGAGCTCCCGCTTGTCGCGATCGGAGGATGTCATCTCACACCTGGCCCCACGACCCGCGCTCGATCATCACGTCTCTCAGGAGTTCCGTCTTGTCGGTCATGACCCCGTCGACGCCGAGATCGAGCAGCCGTTCGATCTCGGTGCGTTCGTTGATCGTCCAGACATGAACCGGAACACCGGTCCGGTGCGCGTTGGCCACGAAGCGCGGGGTGACGACCTCGATCCCCTTCATCGTGGGTGGTACCTGCGCGGCACGTTGCGCACCGCCGGGCAGGCGCCCCAGCGTGCGCAGCGCGCCGACTTCGGACGGGCTCATGTTGGTCAACACTCGCGGGCCCAGCAGCGCGCGCAGTCTGCGGAGTCGTGACAGCTTGAACGAGGCGAGGCACACCCGGTCGAGCGCACCGAAGCGACGGACGAGATCGGCAAGCGGCTCGACCGACTCGTCGGACTTCGCGTCGATGTTGAAGCGGGCGTCGGGAAACGCATCGAACAAGTCGGCCAGGAGTGGAATCGGATGCCCGGTTCCGCCGGCATCGAGCACCCGGGCGTGTGCGACCTCCGCAGCCGTCATCTCGGCGATGTTGGCGTCGATTCCGCACGTTCGGCTGAGGTCGGGATCGTGAAACGAGACGAGTACCCCGTCCACCGTGCGATGAGCATCGGTTTCCAGGTACCGATAGCCGAGCGAGACCGCGTGACGAAACGACGCCATCGTGTTCTCCGGAGCAGCGTCGTTCCCACCCCGATGCGCGAAGGCGATCGGGCCGTCGTTGTCGAGGTACGGGTGACTGCTCAAACCCTCATTCTCGCAGCCGAAACGCCAAGTGCGTCCGGAATTGCCAGATCTTGACGAGGTGAATGCCCGGTGGGTCAGCCGCCGGCACAGCTCCCGACGACCGAGCGCGGATCAGACGAGCCGGCCCACATGCCGTCGCGACCGGAGACGATTGCGCAGGCGTGTCCGAATCCGGAGTCCCATTCGGGGGCCGTCACCGTTCGGTGTCCCCTGGTTGCCAGATCGGTCGCCCATGCTGCGGGTGCATGACCCTCGATCGACACGCGCGGTCCGCCCGCTGAGGTCCATGTGTCGAAGCCGCTCGACTCACCGGTCAGTACCCACCGCCCGGCGCCGATCGCTCGCCCGGGCGTCTGACGATGATGCAGGAGACGCGCCGCGAGCTGCAACATGATCTGCGGTTGAGCGTCACCGCCCATCGTGCCGAGCACGGCAGCGAGCGAGCCGTCGTCGCGCGTCGCCGCCATCGGGACCAGCGTGTGCGGCGGCCGACGGCCCGGCGCGAACTCGGCTGGGTGTCCCTGGCGGAGGTCGAACCCGATGCCGCGATTGTGCAGGTTGATCCCGGTGTTCGGCTCGACCAGATGACTTCCGAACCCCGACGCGTTGGACTGGATGAGCGACACGGCCATCTCGCGGCCGTCGCTGCTCCGGCCGGCAGTACAGAGGTACGTGGTGTCGCCGTCGGCGGCCGGCGTCGGCCGTCGGCTCGAGCGTTCGACATCGATCTCATCGAGGCGGCCATCGATGATGTCGAGGAGTTCCTCACCGTTCGCCTGATCGTGGAGTTGGTGCGGGCGATCACGTCCGGCGGCGGTCGCGGCCTCGATCAACAGATGCGCCCAGTACTCGTCGTCCGGATCGGCCGGCAAGTCGAGGCCGGATACGAGTCGAGCGCCTCCGAGTGCGAGGTACCCCTGTGAGTTCGGCCGCATCGTGTGGAGCGTGACCCCGAACGCATCGGTCGAGAGCGGTGCCTCCCACTCCGCCTGGATCCGCGCCAGATCGTCCACCGTGAACAGTCCCTGCCCGAGTTCGATCAGCCCCTCGCCGAACGCGCCACCGTAGAAGGTCTCGCGTCCGCCCGCAGCGACTCCGGCGAGCGCGGCTGCAACGCCGGGTCGGCGCACTCTGGCGGCGCGTGCGTGCGCCTGCGTCGAGATGTCGCGGAGGTTCTCTCGGCCGGCCTCACCGACCTGATGGAGCGAGCCGATCAGCAAGGGGCTGGCCGGAAAGCCGTCGTTGGCGAGTCCGATCGCCGGAGCGAGCAGCGTCTCGAGCGGGAGCGACCCGAATCGTTCGTGGAGCATCAGCCAACCGTCGACGCATCCCGGCACGGTGACCGACCGGACGTCGAGCCTGAACGGCATGGCGTCGTGGCCTTCGGCGCGAAGTGCGGCGGCATCTGCGCCGGAACCGGCGCGACCGGATGCATTCAGGGCATGCACCTCTCCGTCGATGTACACCAAGGCGAACAGGTCACCGCCCATACCGCACAGATGAGGTCCGGTCACGGCGATGGCGGCGTTTGCCGCGATCGCCGCATCGACCGCATTGCCGCCTCGGGCGAACATCTCGACGCCGGCCGACGTGGCGAGGTGGTCCGCCGAGGCGACGAGGTGGTTCGGTGCGCGAACTGAGCGCAGCGGTGGGTTCGCAACCGACATGTCGTCGACCGTAGTTCGGGCGAGTCCCGGTCAGATCGAACGGCCGGCAGCCTGCCAGTACTCGTCTTTGAGGATCCGCTTGTAGAGCTTGCCGGTCGGGTGACGGGGGAGCTCCTCGCGGAAGTCGATCGAACGCGGACACTTGACGTCGGCGATCTGGCTCTTGCAGAACTGGATCAGCTCACCTGCGAGCGCTTGCGCAGCGGCCTCGTCGGCCGGCATCTCGCGGGGTTGGACCACCGCCTTGACCTCTTCGCCGAAGTCTTCGTTCGGCACGCCGAACACGGCCACGTCGATGACTTTGTCGTGCGTGACCAGGACGTTCTCGGCCTCCTGCGGGTAGATGTTCACGCCGCCCGAGATGATCATGTAGGCCTTGCGATCGGTGAGGTACAAGAACCCGTCCTCGTCGACGTATCCCACGTCGCCGAGCGTCGACCACCCCTTCGGGTGGCGCGAGCTCTTCGTCTTCTCCGGGTCGTTGTGGTATTCGAACTCGGCGCCGCCCTCGAAGAACACCGTCCCGGACTGGCCCTGCGGGAGTTCTTCGCCGTCCTCGCCACAGATGTGGAGGGTGCAGTTGATCGGCGAGCCGACCGTTCCCTCGTGGGCCAGCCACTGCTCGCTGTTGCAGTAGACGAACCCGTTGCCCTCCGACCCGGCGTAGTACTCGTGGACGACCGGGCCGAACCACTCGATGATCGCCTTCTTGGTGGGGACCGGGCACGGCGCGGCGGCGTGGATCACGCACTCGAGCGACGACACGTCGTACTTCGCCCGCGTCGCCTCGTCGAGCTTGAGCATGCGGACGAACATCGTCGGGACGACCTGGCTGTGGGTGATGTCGTGTTCGTCCACGAGCTGGAGGTAGGCCTCCGCGTCGAAGTTCTCCATGGCGACGATCGTCGCGCCGAGCATGTGCATCGACATGCAGAAGCGCAGCGGAGCAGCGTGGTAGAAGGGCGCGGGGGAGAGGTAGCGCTTCGTGTCGTCCACCCCGAACAGCAGGCCGGCGAGCATCGACACGCCGTTGTTGAATCCCTCGAGTGGTTCGTTGGGGAACGCTCGCGAGATGCCCTTCGGCATGCCCGTGGTACCCGACGAGTAGAGCATGTCGAGGCCGGCGATGCGCTCCTCGTCGAGCGGCTCGGCGGATTGCGCTTCGACGGCGGTCTCGTAGCTCTCGTAGCCGTCGATCGTGCCGTCGAGCATCAGACGCAACTCGACGCCGGGGGTCGTCGGCACGATCTCGGCTGCCTGGTCGGCCTTGTACTTCGAGGTGATGTAGGCACGAGCGCCGCAGTCGTTGATGATGTACTCGAGTTCGGCGCTCTGCAGCCGCGACGACGCCGCGGTGTACACGAGGCCGGCGTAGTGGCACCCCCAGATGATCTCCATGTAGCGATCGTGGTTCTCCATGCAGATCGCGATGTGATCGCCCGGGTTGAGTCCGGCTGACCGGAGGAGATGGCTCAACCGGTTGGCCGCTGCATCGAGCTCTGCGTAGGTCTGGGTGAAGCCGGAGCCGCCCATGATCAGAGCGGGCTTGTCGCCGTTGGTCTCGAGGTGTGCGCCTGGGAACATGGGTCCGCAACGTAGTCGAGCCCGACGACCCCGGTCACATGCAGCGGTAGCGTTCGTCCTCGATGAGTGTCGCCCGGTTCGCGCAGGTCATGGACGCCGCCGACATCCGTCTCGACGAGGCGTGCTTCGCCATGTCGAGTGCGATTCAACGCCCGCTCGACGAGATCGAATGGCTGGCCCGACTCGACCTGCTTGCAGCCGAGTGCCCGACACCCACCGCCGACGGAGTTGCGAGGTACCTCTTCGGCGACCTGTCGTTCCGCGGCAACACGGGCGCCTACTACGACTGGCGCAACTCCTGCCTCGACCGAGTGATCGAGACCCGGGTCGGGATACCGATCAGCCTCTCCGTCTTGATGATCGAAGTCGCACGACGCCTCGACGTCTCGCTGGTCGGCGTCGGGATGCCCGCCCACTTCCTCGTCCGCACGGTCGGGGAGCCGGAGCGATTCTTCGACCCGTTCGCAGCCGGCGTGGAGTTGGACGCCGCGGGCGCCCGAGAGCTCTTCCGCACGGTCACCCGCGGCCAGGTGGCATGGCAGGATTCGTACCTCGAGCCGACGCTGGCACAGGCGATCGTCGTCCGCATGCTGAACAACCTGCGGGCGATCTTCCAAGGGCGATCCGACGAGATGCGCCTCGGCATCGTGATGGAGATGCGGGCCCGGATTCCGCAGCTCGCGGTTGCGGAACAGGACGAGATCGAGTGGGCCACTGCGGTGTTCAACTGACACACTCGCCGCGATGATCGACCGCGAGATCAAGCAGTGCCTCGGACAGATGATGAAGGGGGTCGAGGTCGTCGGTGCCGCCCACGACGGCGTCCGCCGTCTGTACACCAGCCACTGGGTGAGCCAGGTCAGCTTCGAAGAACCGATCGTGATGGCGAGCGTCTCACCCAAGCACGACACCCATCCCCTGATGGTCGCGTCGGGTGAGTTCTCGGTGAGCCTGCTCGGCGCCGACCAGATCGCCGAGGGTCAGTACTTCAGCTATCCGGCCCACAAGATGAAGTACGTGGCAACGGAATACGTGACCGATTGGCCCGATGATCCCGACGGGCCGCCGATCGTGCCGAACTCGATCGCCTGGCTTCGCTGTGAGACGTTCCAGGTCGTACCGATGGAGGACCACGAGCTCTTCTTCGCACGCGTCGTCGCCGTGGTTCCGAACCGTCTCAAGGATCCACCGCTGCTCTACTCCAGCCGACTCGGCTGGCGTGTCACCGGCGACAAGGCACGAGAGCCGGGTGTGAGCATCCGCGACCAACTGCTCGAACGAGTCGAGAACGAAACCTGACCGCTACTACGTTCTCGGCCATGACCGTGATCGAGAACCAGACCGAACTCTCCGCCGACGAACAGCGTGTCAGCGAGCTGCTCGATGAACTGCTCGCCACTCATCCGCCTGCCGACACGAAGCCGGTCGATTTCCTCGGCGCCCAGTTCGACGCCGGGCTCGCCTGGATCCACTTCCCCGAGGGCCACGGCGGGTTGGGCCTGTCGCCGAAGCTGCAGCGAATGGTCAACGAACGGATCTACGGCGCCGGTGGTCCCAACGCCATGTACCGCAACCCGATCGGACACGGCATGTGCGGTCCGACGGTGGTCGCGTGGGGGAGCGAGGAGCAGAAGTCGCGCTACCTGCGACCGCTGTTCACCGGCGAGGAAGTCTGGTGCCAGCTGTTCTCCGAGCCCGGCTCCGGATCGGACTTCGCCGGGCTGTCCTCGTCGGGGGTGCAGGACGGCGAGGAGTGGATCTGCAACGGCCAGAAGGTCTGGACCACCCTCGCCCACCTGTCGAAGTGGGGATTGCTCATCGTGCGCACCGATCCGCAGGCGGTCAAGCACGCCGGGTTGACGGCGTTCGTCGTCGACATGCAGGACCCCACCGTCGAGATCCGCCCATTGCGGCAGATGACCGGTGAGGCCGAGTTCAACGAGGTGTTCTTCTCCGATACGCGGATCCACGAGTCCGAGATGCTCGGCAAGCCCGGCGACGGCTGGCGTGTGTCGCTGACCACGCTGATGAACGAGCGGGTGTCGATCGGTGGCACGATCCCACAGAAGGGGTCGGGGATGATCTCCGAGCTCACCAAGGCCTGGCAGAACGCCGACGAGAGCCTCAAGGACCCCGCGCGTCTCGACGCGGTCATGTCGCTGTGGTCACGAGCCGAGGTCGGCCGGCTCACGAACATCCGGGCGAGCCAGAACCGCAAGATGGGCGATCCGGGCCCCGAGGGGTCGATCGGCAAGATGGCGTCGGCGGATCTCAACAAGGAGATCTACGAGCTGGTGATGGACCTGATGGGCGCCGAGGGGATGCTGTACGGCAGCTACGAGATGGTGCGCCCCGAGACGGCGATGGGCTCCGACACCGCGCAGAAGGCGTTCCTGCGGGTTCGGGCGAACTCGATCGAAGGCGGGACGTCGGAAGTGATGCGCAACATTCTGGGCGAGCGTGTCCTCGGCCTGCCCGGCGACGTGCGCGTCGACCGTGATGTCCCGTGGAGCGAGGTCCCGCGCAACTGAAACGTCGCCGGCCCGCTCACCGAACGCGCGCGCCGGCCACAATGCTCGGAGAATGGCAACCCAGGTTGCCGCAGGTGCAACCTGGGTTGCGATTTCGGTGACGTCGGCCCGGTCAGGCCGAACGGTCAGTTCAGCAGGCCGGCGAGCACGTCGCTCGCGGGCAGACTGCGATCGTCCATCGCCGGTCGGTCGATGAGGCTGCCCCCGAGCATCACCGTCGAGGCAATCCTCGATCGAGGCCTGCAGCTCACGGATGTTGCGCGGCGGCGGAAAGTACTCGTCCTCGTCGGTCACCACGACCAGCTCACAGCCGCCGACCGGAGCGAGGATCTCGATCACGGCTTCGACGAGCTCCTCGGGCGCCGAGGCACCGGCCGTGACCCCCACGGTTCCGGAGATCCCAGCGGGCAGTTCGGCCACCGAATTGACGCGGTACACCTGCTCGCAGCCTTCGTGACGAGCGAGCTTCTCGAGCGCGACGGTGTTCGACGAGTTCGCGGAGCCGATGACCACGATCGCGTCGCAGCGATGGGCGAGCTCCTCGATCGCCGCCTGACGGTTCGTGGTGGCGAAACACAGATCGCTGCGCCCCGGAGTCCACACGTCGGGGAACCGCTCCTTCACTGCGACGGCCACGCCCTCCCAGTCCCGGTGGGACAGCGTCGTCTGGGCGAGCAGGGCAACCGGACCCTCGATGTCGGGGAGTGCTGCGACCTCCTCGACCGACTCCACCCGGCTGATCGCTTCGGGCGCCACGGCCATCGTGCCGACCGCTTCCTCGTGGCCCTCGTGACCGACGTACACGATCCGAAAGCCCTTGCCGGCGCGCGACCTTGACCTCGTGGTGCACCTTGGTGACCAGCGGGCAGACCGAGTCGACCACGTAGGACCCGCGAGCCCGAGCGGCCTCGACGACCTCAGGTGCCGATCCGTGCGCCGACAGCATGATCGGGCTCCCGGCGGGGACGTCCTCGATGTGGTCGACGAACACCACGCCCTGCTGCTCGAACCGATTCACCACCAGCTTGTTGTGCACGATCTCGTGGTAGCAGTACACGGGCCCGGGGAACGACCGGACCATCCACGCCAACGCTTTGATCGCCATCTCCACCCCGGCGCAGAAGCCTCGCGGCTCGGCGAGCAGCACCTTGTCGACGACGGGACCGGACGGCGGCGGACTGTGGTCACTCATCTCCCGTCCAATCTACCCAGTTGAGGGCGGCGGTAGCGTGGAGCGGCCATGTCTTCGACTCCCACACGTTCGCTTGCGCCGCTGGTGGTGTCGGTCGCGCCCGGATCGCCTGCGGCTGAAGCCGGGGTCTCGGCCGGTGACGAGATCGTCGGCGTCAACGGCGACATGCCCCGCGACATCATCGAGTGGCAGCTCGCGACCGACGAGGCGCAGGTCGAACTCGACGTCGTCCGGGGCGGCCTGGAGCTCTCGATGTCGATCGAGAAGCCCGCCGGTGCACCGCTCGGCATCGAGGTGTCGAGCGCCGTGTTCGACCGCGTGCGAACGTGTGACAACCACTGCGAGTTCTGCTTCATCTATCAGCTGCCGAAGGGCATGCGTCGCTCGCTCTACCTGAAGGACGACGACTACCGCTTGTCGTTCCTGTACGGCAACTTCACCACGCTCACGCGATTCACCGAAGCCGACCTCGAGCGAGTGGTCACCGAGCGGCTGTCGCCGCTGCACGTCAGCATCCACGCAACCGACCCGGACGTCCGCAGCGAGATGCTCAAGAACCCACGCGGTGCGATGAGCCTGCGCTGGCTGCGGGCGCTGCTCGATCACGACATCGCCGTGAAGGGGCAGATCGTCGTGTGCCCCGGGGTGAACGACGGCGCCGTGCTCGACGACACGATGGCGGGCATCCTCGACCGATTCCCCGAGCTCGACTCCGTCGCGGTGGTCCCGCTCGGCATCTCGAAGTTCAACGGCGAGGCCGCAATGCGATTCCACACGCTCGAGGAGGCGCAAGCCGTCGTCGACACCGTCGCCGACTGGCAGGACATCTTCCAGACGACGCTCGGCAAACGCCTGGTCTACGCCGCCGACGAGTACTACCTGATGGCGCAGCGGGAGTTCCCCGACGCGGAGCGCTACGACGGGTTCCACATGCACGAAGACGGCATCGGCATGGCGCGCACGTTCGAAGCCGAGTTCCACGGTCGCACCGACTCGGTCACCGGCGTCCAGCGCGGCTTCTTCGCCGCGGTCGACGCCCCACCGAACCCCGCTGCCTACACCGGCCTGCGCTCGACGTGTTCGTCGGTGCCAGGCACCGTCGAACACCTCGACGCGACGAGCTCGGTGACGCCTTCGGCCGCGACGGACGGCTCCGGTCGGCGTGCTGACCGGGACCCTCGGCGCTCCGGTGATCACGCCACTCGTCGAATCGCTGGGCCGTGACGACGTGCGGATCCTCCCGGTGGCGAACGAATTCTTCGGCGGGAACACCGGCGTCACCGGCTTGATGACCGGCGAGGACGTCAGCCGCGTGCTCAGCGGCGAGCCCGACGGGCACCGCTACCTGCTGCCCGATGTCTGTCTCTCCGATGACGGACGTTTCCTCGACGGCGTGACCATCGACGAACTCCCGCGACCGGTCGAAGTGGTCGCAACCGACGGCGCTGCGCTCCGCGCCGCCCTGGAAGGAACGAAATGACCGACAACTCACTCGCCGGCGTCGAGACCGGGGGGTTGCCGACGGTGGTGATCATCGGTCGCCCGAACGTCGGCAAGAGCACGCTGTTCAACCGCATCATCGGCAGCCAGCAGGCGATCGTCGAGGACCGTCCCGGGATCACCCGCGACCGCAAGGTCCTCGAGGCCAGTTGGCTCGAGGTGCCGTTCCTGGTGATCGACACCGGTGGCTGGATGCCTCCGGGCGACGGCACCGAGCTCGACGACAAGGTGAGCAAGCAGGTCGAAGAGGCGGTCGACGGCGCTGACGTGGTGCTGTTCGTCGTCGATGCATCGGTCGGGCTGACCGACGACGACTCGATGATCGCCAACTGGTTGCGCCGCACTCGGCCCGACGTGCTCGTCATCGCCAACAAGGCCGACAACGACCGTCGCGAAACCGATCGCTGGGAGTTCCTCTCGCTCGGGCTCGGCGATCCGATCCCGGTGAGCGCCCTCCACGGGCGCCGCGCCGGCGACCTCCTCGACGAGGTCATCGCTCGCTTCCCCGAAGAGGCCCGGGCACGTGGCGAGCTGGCCGAGTACGAGCAGGGCGACGACTGGGAGAGCGACGACGAGATCGCCGCGCCGCGCATCGCGATCGTCGGTCGCCCCAACGTCGGCAAGAGCACCCTGTTCAACCGGCTCGTCGGCTCCGAGCGCGCGGTGGTGCACGACATGGCGGGGACCACCCGGGACTCGATCGACACGCTCGTCGAGACCGACGACGGGCCGATGGTGTTCATCGACACCGCCGGCATGCGCCGCAAGGGAAAGATCGACGATTCGACCGAGTACTACTCGATGGTGCGCGCCCTGCGAGCGATCGACGACGCCGACGTCGCGCTCCTCGTCATCGACGGAACCGAGGGCGTGACCAGTCAGGACCAACGCCTGGCCGAGCGTGTCGATGCGTCGGGTTGTCCGATCCTGATCGTCTTGAACAAGTGGGAGTTGGTCTCGACCGACGATCGCCTCGACGTGATGACCGAACTCCACCGCAAACTCGCCTTCGTGGGCGATGCGCCGATCCTCAAGATCTCGGCGCTGACCGGGAAGAACGTGTCGCGCCTGCTCCCGCACATCCAGGAATCGATCGCCCAGTACCACACGCGCGTGCCGACCCGGGACATCAACAAGGTCATCGCAGCGGCACAGCAGCGAGCGCCCGGCCCGAAGGGCGCCAAGGTGCTCTACGCCGTCCAGGGAGCCACCGATCCGCCCACGTTCACCCTGTTCGTGAACCGGGAGATCCCCGCGACGTACATGCGCTACATCGAGCGAACCATCCGTGAGGAGTTCGGCCTCGGGTCCACCGCGATCAAGATGCGCGTGCGAAAGCGGTCCTGACCGTGCCGTGGTGCGAGGACTGTGCGAAGTACTACACGCCGAACTCGGTCAACGAAGACGGGAGTTGCCCGGCGTGCGGCGATTCGCTGCAACTCCCCGAAGGGGCAGAAGCCACGGACGAGGCCATCGACGAGTCGACCCCGTGGCATTTCAAGCTGATGGTGGTCGCAGTGGTGACCTACCTCGGCTGGCGACTCATCGACGTCTTCGTCTGACCGCGTCAACCTTCCCAGGCGAGCGTCTCCGTGAGGCTCACCCCGGACTTGATGGCGGAGGCCGAGCAGATCGCCGACGCCATCGCCCGTTCGTTGAGCGGTTCCCTCCTCGACGGGCGATAGGGTTTGCGCCGCCACGGGCTGTGGCGCAGCTTGGTAGCGCACTTGTCTGGGGGACAAGGGGTCGCAGGTTCAAATCCTGTCAGCCCGACGAAAGAAGGCCCTGGTCAGAGGACATTTCCTCTGACCAGGGCCTTCGACGTTTTCGGCCAGGTGGACAACTGGGTGGACAATTTTGGCGGTGACGACGCTCTCAACTTCGACATGAGAACTGGAAACGGGTTCCTGAACGGACGGTGGAGTGCGCAACCTCGGTCGGGGTATCAGACAGACCGAGGCCTTTATGTGCCGCGGCGATCAGTGGGATGTCCGACTGATTCTCCCGCACGATCTGATCGGGTGCCACCGCCCTCATGTGCCGATCTGCTCGGCTCAACCAGCTTTCGGGCACGCACGATATGCGTGCCCTTCACCGGAGCATCGGTGGCGATCGAAGTCCTCAGTCTGGACCGCCGGTCGCAACCGCTGCCCCTGACCGTCTCGGCTGGGTAGGGCCAATCGACGAGGGAGTGGTCATGAGCCCGTTCTCGTCGTAATCGTCGAGGTTGATGCCGATCAGCTCGAATGGCTCACCGTTGTTGGCAGTACCGGTCCACGTCCACAACGAACCTCCAACCGATCCGTCATCGGCAAGCCAGGTGACCCAGGTCTTGAACGTCGAATCGGTGCCAAAGACGGTGTTGTCCCAGGCGTCGCGAATCGGGACCGGCCCGAAAGCGGTGTCATCCATGACCGCTTCTGGCGTCGCCAAGGCCGTCATCTTGTCCAAGGCCTCACTGCGGTCGCCGAACGCTTCGGGTTCAGCAATGATCTCGGCGATCATTTCCTGATTGGCTCGCGACATCTCAGAGCGGGACTCCACAGCGGCGAGTTCTGCAGCCAGCGCGTCGCGCTCGGCCTTGACGTCTTCCAGCTCCGAATTGCCTCCGCATGCCGCGACCGTCAGCGACGAAACGGCGAGCGAACAGCAATGCAATCAAAGAGAGCTGCTCTCACTTTCATAACCAAACCTGTCCTTTCACACTTCGGTCAATTTCGATGATCCACCCCGCCGAGTCCGGCGGAACAGGGCCGATCGTCTCTCCTCAGCGGACCGGTCTCCGCCCGCCTCAGGAGCCAACCGGCCAACACGGAGACATCGACGCGAAAGACGGACAGCGCAACGACACGAGCGACCGCCCCGGACCGCCGGTTCGGGGCCGATATCGACAAGCCACGCTGGCTCATCAGCCGGCTCTGGATACCGGCGGTGAAGATCGCATCCACGAGGTGACCTGTCGAGCGGCACGTTCTCGAGCGCCTGCCCGAGCACCGACGTGAGGATGTGTCGCTCTCCTGCCTGCCTGGGGTGAGGTCTGGAACGTCGTCGGAGAGAACGTACCCGAGGGTGAGGTCGGCCGACGACGGGGTCGGAATCACGGCTGGACCGATCCTGACGTCAGGGGAAACTGGTCGGACAGCAGGTATCCGAGGACTGCGTCGCTCGGCGAGGGTTGCGCGGCGGGAACAGGTATCGGGCCGGGCTCGCTCGTCGTCTGCTGGACGAGCGAAGCGCTCGCCAGGAGGGCGATGGCGCCGCCCGCCGCCAGCAGGGCCTTGCTCCCGCCGGCGAGACGCCGGTGGCCGTCGGTGCTGCCCGAAGTCTCAGGGTTCGAACACGACGATCTCGTCGAAGATGATGACGTCGGTGTCGAATTCGGTGTCGGTGGTGTGCATTGGTCAGCCTTTCATCGAGCCGGGCGATTGGCCCGGTTCTGAATGCCCTCGACGCTTCATGCGACCGGTTTCATGTCGATCTCGAATCGGCTGAGGAGTGAGCGTGTGGCCCTTCGTTCGGTGCGATCTCGCAGGCACCGTGATGCGTAGGAGTCCCGCGTCACCCCTGCTCAGGGTGTTCGAGCTGGGTGAAAGAGAAATGAAACAGGCCCTGGCCAATTTCGTCGAAGACGCCGAGACTGACGAGGAAGGGGGAGCCATGCCGATCAAAGGTGCTCGGCCCGACCGTGATCACCGACCGCCAGGGGAGTACCGGTCTGCGCGCTCAGCGATCGTCAACAACGCTGCTTGCAGCGCTCTCGGTGGATTCGGGTTCGGTCGTGTCGGCGGAGCGGTTGGTTTCATGGGTGTCGGGGTGAACGCCGAGCTCCGGACGGTGGTGTTCGTGCGTTGCACACTCGTATCTCCCGTCTCCGTCCCATCTGGCTGCTGTCGGCGTCGAGATCGTGACGGAAGGCCACCGGGTACTCGTTGCCGGTGGGACGGCGATCTCGACGCGTGCAGGTTGGAGCTGGTCGGCCGCGACGAGGCCATGGCCGAGGGCGACCGTCTCGCCGCTGCGTCACGATTGGAGGAGGCCATGGGCTCTGAGGGGCGGGGCCTACGAGGACGTCGCCGAGATGGATTGGGCGCGGGGCGAGATCGCTCGGTTGGAAGAGATCAGGACGGCTGCGATCGAGCATCGGTTCGCAGTGCTGTTGGACGAGGGTCGTCACACGCAGATCGTGTCGAGCGTGGAGGAGGCGGTCGTCGAGTCGCGTGGCGAGACCGGCTGCGTGGCCAGTTGGCGTTGGCGCTGTATCGGTCAGGGCGTCGGCGGAGCCCTGCGGAGTCTCGCCCGCTACCGAAAGGAGCTCGCTGATGAACTCGGCCTCGAACCCGGTCCAGACATCCGCGACTCGAGGCGAAGATTCTCGCCCAGGACCCCGAGCGCTTTCCGCGTCACCGGCAAGGCGCCATTTCGGGGTACCAGTTCCCACGAGGTGGTGGGCGAAGGTGCGTTCGCCGTGGTGTGGCGGGCGACGCAGCCGGCGTTGCATCGCCAGGTCGCGGTGAAGCAGATCGCCGCGCACAGTTGGCCAATGGCCCTCTGAGTTCATCCCGTCGATTCGAAGCGGAGGCACAGCTGGTCGCGTCGTTGGAACATCGCCTATGTCGTCCCGCTCTACGACTACTGGCGGGAGCCGGATGGCGCCTTCTGGTGATGCGGTGGTTGCGGGGCGGGACGTTGGTCGCGGCTGCTGGACGGTCCGCTCGAACCCGACCACGCTCCACCGCATCTTGGTGGAGCAGGTCGCTGCAGTGCTCCGAACCGCTCACGAGGCTGGTGTGATCCACCGCGACGTGAAGTCGAGCAACGTCCTGTTCGACGAGGAAGGCAACGCCTTCTTCGGCGATTTGGATGCGTTCGGTGGAAGTGACGGTGATGCGTTCGCCGAGGCGATGTCCGACCGGCTCACCACGTACCGCGTCGCCCAGAGCAGTTGCGCCCGGGAGGATCTCGATCAGCGGAGTGATCTGTACGCGTTCGGCATGGTGACTTCGAGGCGGCAACCGGCCGGTTGCCCTTCAGCCGTTTCAGAGCCAAGCCGAACTGGTCCGCGCTCAGCTCGAGGACCAGGGTGCCGGCACCAAGCGCCGTTGCTGACGGAGTGCCCACGTGGGTCGACGCCATCGTCGCTGGATGCTGCCGCGAAGGACCGAGACGAGCGGTTCGCCGACGTCGACAAACTGCTTGCGAATGTTCCACGCGGCCTGGACGATCCGGCTCCCGGTTCCGGTGCCGCGGACAGGGCGACCGGTATCGCGGCGCGAGCATCGAGTCGAGGCGCCGAATCCGTACAAGGGGCTCCGTGCCTTCACCGAGACCGACGCTGCGGACTTCCGTGGTCGAGGTCTGTTGATGGATCGATTCGTGGAGGTACTCGCTCGACCGGGAGTGGCCGGGCGGCTGTTGGTCGCGGTCAGTCGGATCAGGCAAGTCGAGTGCGGTGCGGGCGGGACTGATTCCGGCCCTGCGGGCGTAGGGGACCGGGCGGGTTCGGACCGGTGGCTGATCGCCCACCATGATTCCGGGTCAGCGGCCCTTGGAAGAGCTCAACGCGGCCTTGCTCCGGATCGCGCCAAGGACCGCCGCCTGGCCCCTTGGCCGAGATGATGTCGGCCGACGAGCGAGGCATTCCGCACGCACTTCGGCTCACCGCTCCCGACGAAGTGCGCGAGGTCCTGCTGGTGATCGACCAGCTCGAAGAGTTCACGTTGACCGACACCGATCGCATCGTCGGACCCGGTTCATCGACGGGCTGATCGAAGCGCTCCCGCGGACCACGATCACGGGCTGCGGGTCGTGGCGACGATCCGGGCGGACTTTATCGGGATCGTCCACTCGGGCACCCGGCGCTTGCGTCGATGCTGGAGCAGGCTGCGGTGACGGTGGGTCCGATGACCCGGACGAGTTGGAGCGGGCCATTGCGGTTC
>CAVOHA010000008.1:0-22686 GCA_963695475.1 Ilumatobacteraceae bacterium | reverse complement strand
TGTTTCTCGACTCGGTCACCACATCGACCCGGACGGTCGAGCTCGGCAACTGACGGCTCAGCTCGCTGCGTTCGGCTTCACCGCCATCAGCGAGTACATCATCGGGACGAAGTCGCGCTGCTCGGACGGCAGCTTCCACTGGCCGTCCTCCTCGACCATGTGGTCGAACATCTTCCATTCGAGCCCACGGTGCTCTTCCAGCAACGTCACCCGCAGGCCGTGACGGGTGATCGAAGCGCGCCGTCGAGTGCCCCGGGTGCGTCGTAGACGTTGCTCTCCACGAACGAGCCGGCGGTGCCGGTCTCCACGAAGAGCCGACAGCGCGTGGGCCAGCGAGTCGCCCGACTGGTCGAGGCCGACGACGGTTGCGCCGAGGCGGGCCAGCGACAGTGTGTCGGTCCCGATGTGGCACTGCAGATGCACCACCCGGAGGCCCGCGACGTCACCGAGGTACGGACGATCGAAGCGGACGACACCGCTGAGCTCGTGCGGGCCGCCGCGCAGGCGATCGAGTTCGTACCCGGCCGACGTGGCGTGGAGGTGCGACCGTTCGTCCCAGTTCCGTCGGTTGGCCTCGAAGTGTTCGTCCGCGCTCACGATCCGCAGCCTTCGAAGTTTCGCGTCCGTGCCGGCGAGGCCGAGGGCACGGGCGTTCTCCCGGATGGCCACGAACTCCGGATACCGATCGAAGAACGCGAGCTTGTCGACCAGCGCTGCGTCGGTCGCGACGTCGTACACGTACGCCGAGAACGTCTCGGCGAAGTCCTCCTCAGGATGCACGGCCGCATACGAACCCGTGTAGGCGGCGTCAATCCGGCATCGCTCCTCGGCGTCGCGCTGATCGTCCGGCGAGCCGTCGGCGGGCAGCCCGTCAAGCAGGTCCTGCGGCCAGAACTCCTGGATCCAGGCCCACATGTACGAGTCGTCGGTGAAGCATCCGACACCGTTGAAGTACGTCGCACAGTCGTCGTCGACGTCCTGCACCACCAGCTGCGACCCCGGTTCCTGGGCGAACACGTGGGTCAGCTCGTGCATCATCGTCGAGCCGCAACTCGTCGGGTTCGTCGGCCCCCGCCACGACATCGACCGCCATCAGGAAGAACGACGCCTCGGTGTCGAGCGCCACGACGAACGCCAGGGTGTCGCAACTGGAGCACGCCTCGTACCCGGCGAAGAGGCTGATGTCGTCGACCAGCTCGTTCGGCGTGATCGCGACGAGCGCATCCCACGCCGCCAGCAGCCGATCGTCTCGTTCACCCGGCGGATCGGAGTAACACGGCGCCTGGAGTTCGCCTTCGACCACGAAGTGCATCGCGGTGACGTCGCCTTCGTCCTCGACATCGACCGGATCGCAGAACCCGGCTGCCTCCAGCTCGGCGAGCACCTCGTCGACGTCGAAGTCGGTCGTCGTCGGCACGTCCTCCCCGACCGTGTCCTGTCGATCCGCCGCCGGCTCCGAGACGACCGGCTCGGACACGACCGGGTCCGGCAGGGTCGTGGTGACGCTTCGATCCGAGCGCTGGACCACGACGGCGACATCGGCCTCGTCGAGTCCAGCACGCCGCGCGCCGATCGATCCGACCGCCAACGCCGCCACCGATCGCTGCATCCGGGTCGACACCGCCACGAGCGGAGACGGTAACGCACGGCCGTGACGACCCGGCGGCGCGACAGTACAGTCAGCGCCACTATGGCTCACCCCTTCCTCTCAGAAGAATGGATGGACAGCGGCCCGCGCCATCCGTGCGAAATACGCCGACCAGGTGCCGAGGTCGAGGCCGATCTCCGGATCAACCAAGTGGTGACCGACGTCCCGTTCGGTGACGACGAGGTGGCCAGCCACCTCGACACGACGTCGGGCTCCGTCGTGATGGAACTCGGCCTGCTCGACGACGCCGACGTGACCGTCACCACCGACTACGAGACCGCCAAGGCGCTCTTCGTCGACCAGGACCCCGCCGTCGCGATGCAGTCGTTCATGAACGGCAAGATCAAGGTGCAGGGCGACATGATGAAGCTGATGGCCATGCAGACCTCGCTGCCGTCGAACGAGTTCACCGAGCAGATCGCTCAGGAGATCAAGGACATCACCGCGTAGCGATCACCCGGCCGGGATCATTCGGAAGCGGCGAATGCCGCTGCGAGCCCGGCGACGGTCCACTTCTCGTGCTGCTCCAACGTGTTGCGGATCGACCAGCCGTCGAGACGCTTGACGACGCCGCCCTCCGCGAGAAACATCTCGCCGGTCAACGAGCACTCGGCCGTACTCAGGTAGGCGACGAGCGGCGAGATGTTGGCCGGATCCCACTCGTCGAAGCCCGAGGCGGCGGGCGCCATGATGTCTTCGAGCCCGGGCGTGGCGAGGGTGAGCCGAGTCCGCGCACCCGGCAGCGATGCAGTTGCTCACGACGTCGTAGCGGGACAGCTCCTTCGCGGCGATCTGGCTGAAGGTCGCGATTCCCGACTTGGCGGCACCGTAGTTGGCCTGACCGGGGTTGGCGAAGGCCCCGACGTGCTCGAGGTGTGCACCAGGTTGCGACGCTGGCACGCCCGGCCTTGTGCTCGGTGCGCCAGTATGACGGCGGCGTGACGAGTCGGTGCGAAGTGGCCCTTCAGGTGGACGGCGATCACGTCGTCCCACTCGGCCTCGGTCATGTTGACGATCGTGCGATCACGCAGGATGCCCGCATTGTTGACCACGATGTCCAGGTCGCCGTACGCATCGATCGCCGTCTGGACGAGACGCTCGGCGCCCGCCGATCGGCGACGTCGTCGGCGTTGGCCACGGCCTAGCCGCCGGCGTCGCGAATCTCGGCCACGACGTCATCGGCTGGCGTCTCCCCCGATGCCGATCCGTCGTTGGCGCCGCCGAAGTCGTTGACGACGGACGCGAGCCCTCGGCCGCGAAGAAGTGCGTGCTCCCGGCCGATACCCCGACCGGCGCCGGTGATCGATCGCAACGCGTTCCGTCCAACGAGGTCATGGCTGCACCGTAGCCAGGCCGACGTGAACGCTCGCAATCTGGTGCGAGCGCTAGCAGGGTGCTGAAATTCGGCTTTGGTGCTCGCGTTCGGCACTGAAATCGAAAAGACTGTGAGGTATGCGTGGGAGCAGCGATCCGCAGTTGGCGATGTTGACGACTGTGAGCACCGAGGACCTGATCCCGGCTGATCACCCGATCCGCAAGATCCGAGTCGTGGTCGACACCGTGCTCGCCGAGCTGGATCCGGTGTTCGCCGAGATGTACGCGAGCGGTGGTCGCCGGTCGGTGCCGCCGGAGTCGTTGTTGAAGGCAACGGTGTTGATGGCGATGTACACGATCCGCTCCGAACGCGCCTTCTGCGAACGCCTGAACTACGACCTGTTGTTCAAATGGTTCCTCGACATGCGCATCGACCAGCCGGCCTTCGACGCGACCACGTTCACCAAGAACCGCCAACGACTCCTCGATCACCAGGTGGCTGACGAGTTCTTCGCAGCGGTCGTGCGCCAAGCGAAGCTGCGCCGTTATATGTCGTCGGATCACTTCTCCGTCGACGGCACCCTGCTGGAGGCGTGGGCATCGCACAAGAGCTTCAAACCCAAAGACGACCCCGGCGACCGCGATGGGGACGGCCCGAAGGGCCGCAACACCGAGAGGTCGTGGCACGGTCAGAAACGCTCGAACGACACCCATGCGTCGACGACCGATCCCGAAGCGCGGCTCTACCGCAAGTCGAACAACACCGCCGCCGTGCTCTGCTACTCCGGTCACCTGTTGATGGAGAACCGCTCCGCGCTGATCGTCGACGCCGAGCTCACCTTCGCTGACGGCTACGCCGAACGGGCAACCGCGATCGAGATGCTCGACCCACTCCCGGCGACGGAACGCAGACGGACGATCGCCGGCGACAAGAACTACGACACTCGCAACTTCGTCGCCGAGTGCCGGGCCCGCAACGTCACCCCGCACGTCGCGCCCAACGACAGCGGGAACCGAAGATCGGCGATCGACGGTCGCACCACCCGACACCCCGGCCACACCATCAGCCAACGGATCCGCAAGCGGGTCGAGGAACCATTCGGGTGGATCAAGACCGTCGGCGGCGGCCGCAAGCTCAGATACATCGGCCGACAACGAAACCGGGCCTGGTTCAAGATCGACGCCGCCGTCTACAACATCATCCGCATCGCAGCACTCGACACCGCCACCACCTGACGCCACGGACCGCGTCGCCTCCGGTTCACCGGAACGACCGTCCGACGAAACGGTCCGAACAGATCAGGCCACGCCGAGCAGGGCAGACCGCTCAGACCCCGATTTCCCGCACCCTGCTAGAAGTAGATGATCTGCTCGGCGTTCGCTTCAGCGACGTCGAGATCGTCGGTGTAGGCGCCGGTCGAGAGGTATTTCCAGCCACCGTCGCACACGATGAACACGATCGTGCCGGATGTGATCTGCGTGGCGACCTTTGCGGCACCGGCGAGCGCCGCGCCTGCCGAGATGCCGGCGAAGATGCCGCACTCCTGCACGAGCCGGCGAGTCCATTCGATCGATTCGCGCGGACGGACGACGCGCTTGCGGTCGAGGATGTCGTAGCCGCTCCAATTCTCGAACACCGGCGGGATGTACCCCTCGCCGATGTTGCGCAGCCCCTCGACCCGCTCGCCGAGCGGCGGTTCCACCGCAACGATCTGGATGGACGGGTCGTATTCCTTGAGGAACGTGCCGGTGCCCATCAGCGTGCCGCTGGTGCCGAGCCCGGCGACGAAATGGGTGATCTCCGGAGCGTCGCGGACGATCTCGGGGCCGGTGCCCTCGTAGTGGGCGCGAGGGTTGGCGTCGTTGGCGTACTGGTAGGGGAAGAACCACTCGGGATGCTCGTCGGCGAGCACCTTGGCCCGCGCCACTGCGCCGTTCGAGCCCTCCTCCCCCGGTGTGAGGATGATCTCGGCACCGAAGATCTCGAGCATCTGGCGACGTTCGACCGACACCGACGTCGGCATCATGATCTTGATCGGATACCCCTTGAGCTGGGCGATCGCGGCGAGCGCGATGCCGGTGTTGCCCGACGACGGCTCGAGGATGGTCTGACCGGGCCGGAGTCGGCCGTCGGCCTCGGCGGTCTCGATCATGTTCTTGGCGATGCGGTCCTTCACCGAGCCGAACGGGTTCTGCATCTCCATCTTCGCGAGAATGCGCACGTCGGGGTTCGGCGAGAGGTTCGAGACGTCGACGAGCGGCGTGTTGCCGATCATGTCGAGCACGCTCGCATGCCGCGTTGCCGGCATCGGGACCTGCGTGGGGGTGGGGGTCAACATCGTCATCTCATGCTCCAACCTCGAAGCCGTCGGTGGCATTCCGACGAATCCGATCTGATTGGTCATGATTCTACCCCGGCTCCCCCATCTGTGAGCTGTCGAGCCCGAAACCCCATGTGACAACTCACACTTCACGGTGCCGCCGGCCCGTCCCACCGGGAGGGTGTGGGGTGGCCTGGAGCAGCCCCTGGGAAGCCTGGATGGCCGGTCGTCAGACGACGACGAGCGGTTCGGCGACGATCTCACCGTCGACGATGCGGTAGCTGCGCGCCTCGGGCGCCTCCCGCTTGAGGCTCACGATCACGTAGTGCCAGTCCGGCGACACGGCGGCCTCCACGTCGGTCGGGCTCGGGTAGGGCTCGGAGTGCGTGTGGGAGTGGACGACCCCGTTGATCTCCCAGTCGCGGTCCTCTGCGTCCATCTCGGCGCGCATGAAGTCCTTCGGGTTGACCGTGTACACCCGCGCCGACTGCGCATCGTTGCGGCACGGATAGAAGACGTGGGCCGTGTCGCCCGGCCCGCCGGTGGCGGACATCGGCCCGGCGAGCAGGCCGCACGCCTCCAGCGGGTACTCGTCGAGCGCGAGGCCGATCAGACGGGCGTACGCAACACGGGTCACCTGGAGCACGTCGGCGAGCGTAGCCACCCGGCCGGGTCGGTACCCTCGCAGCTCTGATGGCGAAGAAGGGCAAGAAGACCAAGAAGGCGAAGCCGACCGACGGCACGCAGCTGATCGCCAGCTACAAGCGCGCCTATCGGGACTACGACATCCTCGACACCTACGAGGCCGGCATCGTGCTCACGGGCAGCGAGGTCAAGAGCCTGCGCGAGGGCAACGCCCAGATCGCCGAGGGCTACGCCCGGGTCCGCCGCGGCGAGATGTGGATCGACGGTATCCACATCCCTCCGTACACGAACGCCATCGGATTCGGCGCCCACGACCCCGACCGAGAGCGCAAGCTCTTGCTCAACCGCGCCGAGATCGACAAGCTCGACCAGCGCACCGCCCAGGGCGGACTCACCATCGTCCCCCTCCGGCTGTACTGGAAGGGTGGGCGCGCCAAGATGGAGCTCGGCCTCGCCAAGGGCCGCACCAAGGGCGACAAACGCCAGAACCTCGCCGAACGCGACGCCGATCGTGAGATCGAGACCGCGTTCAACCGGGCACAGAAGTACGCGAACGACTGACGCGACAGCACCGAGTGCGGCCAGCCGGGGTCAGCTCGCCGGGACCGTGAGGCGGAAGGTGGCGCCGGTTCCTGGCCCGTGCGACGACGCGACCACGTCGCCGCCGTGGGCGCGAGCAAGACTGCGAGCGATCGTGAGTCCGATGCCACGACCAGCACGAGCGGACCGGCCGGTCACCGGGCTCGCATCGACACCGCGGTAGAAGCGGTCGAAGATGCGCTCGAGTTCATCGACCGCGATGCCGTTGCCCGTGTCGGCCACCTCGACCCATGCCACCGCTCCGCCGCGTCCGGACCGAAGCGTGACGACGCCTCCCGCCGGGGTGTGGCCGAGTGCGTTTCCGAGCAGGTTCGTGACGACCTGCGTGAGCCGGTCGCGATCGCCGACGACGGGCAGCGGGGCCGAGGCCTCGACGACGAGTGCGACCTCTTCGTTGTCGAACTGGGGGCGGAGACGCTCGGCGGCACCCGTGGCGACCGACGAGAGATCGAGCGCCGTCGGCTCGATCCGGAGCACGCCTTCGTCGGCGCGAGACAGCATGGTGAGGTCGTCGACCAACCGCTGGAGCCGCGATGCCTCGTCGGCAACGGTGACATAGACCTCGTCGGACGGCGCGACGACCCCGTCGATCAGGGCCTCCATCTGTCCACGGATGACGGTGATCGGCGTTCGCAGCTCGTGGGTGACCTCCCCCAGGAGCAAGCTGCGGCGCTGCTCGGTGGTTGCCAGGTGTTCGCCGAGTTCGTTGACGTCGTCGGCGAGCGAGGCAAGCTCGACTTCGGTCGGGACCGGGACCTTGGCCGAGTAGTCGCCGGCCGCCATCTGTCGCGTCGCCGAGCGCAGGTCGTCGATCGGTCGCAACAGCCGGTTGCCGACGAACCAGGCAACGATCGCAGCGACGAGCAGCGCCGCTGCCGAGCCGATGAGCAACGCCGACGTCAGCGAGTCGTCGAGCGCGGTGTTGAGCTCGGCTTCGCTCACCTGGGCGCCACGACCCTGACGGTTGCCCACTCCCAGTCCGCCGAGCCGGCGCCCGTACTCGCTCTGGGTGACGACGGTCCCGACGATGAACATCGTGATCGCGCCCGCCAGGACGACCACGACGTAGGACAGGAACAACCGGGTCCGCAAACGGCGGTGCCACCACGCACCGCTCACGAGGACGACGCCAACAACTTGTAGCCGACCCCGCGCACCGTGCCGACGAAGCGCGGGTCGTCAGCAGGGTCGCCGAGCGCTTTGCGCAGGTTGCGGATGTGGACGTCGACGACTCGTTCGTCGCCGTAGAAGTCCCAGCCCCACACCCGTTCGATCAACTGGCGTCGTGTGAACACACGCCCGGGTGCGCCGGCCAGCGCCGCGAGCAACTCGAACTCGAGGCTCGTCAGCTCGACGGGCACGTCGTCGACACGCACCTCGTGGCGGTCGGCATCGACCACGAGACCGGCAACACCCAGCTCGGCAACCGGCGAGGTCTCCCCGTCTCGGCGCCGACGAAGCACCGCTCGGACGCGGGCGACGAGCTCGCGGGGGCTGAACGGCTTCGTGAGGTAGTCGTCGGCGCCGAGTTCGAGGCCGACCAACGTGTCGGTCTCCTCCGCGCGAGCGGTCAGGATGATCACGTACACCGACGCCTCGGCGTCGAGTTGCGGCTCGTACACGACGTCGCGACCTTGATCCGCGTGCCGCGCCGCAGGTCGATGCGAGTCGATAAGGCACCGACCTCGAGTGCGCGATAGCGACGCCGCCGCCACCGCCCGTACAGGGCTTACCGGGTCAGCCCGGCTCCTCGCCGGCTGCTCGTCGAGGATCGGCTCAGCGTGCGGCATGCGGTTTGCGTCGCTCCTTCGGTCGTGTGCGGTCCGGTGGGATCCTCCGCCACCGCTTCGGATCCCGCTGGCTGATCTGTCTGTGCACCATCCATTGAGACGCAGCGATGTCGAGCGACGATGGGAGCCACGTGAAGATCGGATGAAGCAGCCAGCGAGGTCCGCCTCGGGCTCGACGCACAGGTCGATCGTTCGACCTGAGCCGAACGCATGGCCACGCCGCGACCGCTCGGCCGACGATTGCCATGTCACCGCAGGCATCGGCACGTCAGCTCATTTCGGAAACCGGGTGGTCCCGCCGGATCTTCTGGGCGCTGAAACGATGCGCTCGAAGATCCCTCGGCCAGACATCGGGCGCGAGACCGGCCTTGCGGAAGAGGTGCTCGACGAAGCGGTCGGCGGACGGCAATTGGTCCCACACCGAGGGAAGGAAGACCGCTCGCCGCAGGCCGGAGCCGATGAGCAGCCCGTCGACGCCCGGACGCAACGCGCCGAGCAACTCGTCCTGCGACTGGGCCGGAAGCGGTGACAGCGGTGACAGCACCGACACCTCGATCTCGAGCTGCGGATGGTCCGGCCACCGGAGCGGTGGGAGTCGCGGGTCGGCAAACGCCGCGGACCACGCGTGCCGGGCGACTGCGACGCCGAGTGGTCTCCTCGCCCTCGATCGATCCGATGCACCCGTTCAGCTCGCCGCGCACCGTGAGCGTGACGAAGGCTCCGAGGCGTCCGGTGCAGGTCGGGGTGCAGCGCCGAGAGGTCGGGAACGGGCGCACGCCGACCGTCGAGTCCCGCGACGATCACGCCGTCGGCGATGTCGATCAACTGCTCGCCGGCGGTCGGTGCGACCGGTCGGATCGTTGCGTTCTCATCCAACGGCGAACGCTCCGTATCCGACCACTCGGTCGTGATCTCCTGCGGTGTCGCCGGAGTTGCGGAGGTCGAGTTGCGCGACGCCGAGGTTCCGGTCCACCGCGCACCGCAACAGTCCGCGCAGGGGACGAGCGCCGCAGGCATCCACATCGCCCACCGCGTCCGGTCGGCAGCGCAACGATCGCCGCAGCGGTGCGTGCGTCGAGCCCGACTGCGTCCTCGTACCGGTGGTAGTGCGACAGGTCGGTGCTGATCACCACCAGCGTGTCCGGGCCTCCCCAGCAGCTGTCGAGAACCGCGGCGACGTCCTCGTCGGATGCGTCCCCGACCGACAACGGCAGCAGCGTGAAATCGTCGAGAACCGTCTGCAGGAACGGCAACTGCACCTCGAGGCTGTGCTCGAACGCGTGCGCCCGGTCATCGACGTGCACCACTGCGAGATCGAGCGCACGCGCCCGGGCTGCGGCATCGATGGGAACGAGCCCGAGGGGCGTCTCGAACGCGTCGACGCTCGGCACCGCCAGGCCGCGAACCGGGACCCGGTGACTCGGGCCGAGGAGCACGACCCGACGGATCGTGTCGTGTGCGGGCGCGATCCGGGCGTACGCGCTGGCCGCGATCGCAGCGCTGTACACGTATCCGGCATGGGGGACGACGATCGCTTCGGGAACCTTCGCGTCCACCGGACGCGGTGCCGCGTCTGCGAAGGCGCGGCGCAGTGAGCTGCGTACCTCGTCGAGGCGTGGACGGGTAGAACGTCCCGGCGACGGCAGGCGGTCGAACGGTGAGCGGTCCGGTCGTCATGACGGGTCCTTCCCTCGCGTCGCGCCGGTGGATCGCCACGGGCTGACGGCGCGCTCCCCACCCGCCTGCCGGGCCGTCGAACACTCCCGGGATCGCGGCGCCACATGCTGTGCAGTGGCCGGTGTCGTCCAGCCGGTACTCACCGGATCCGGTAGCCGTCACGCTCGATGACCCGGGCGCCACACGAGTGGCAGTGGGTACTGCCCCCGTCGAGATCCCGGACGTTGCCGGTGTACGCGTAGCGCACGCCGTTCGCCATGGCGATCGTCCGCGCCCTGGTGAGCGTCGACGGCGGCGTCGGATCGCGATCGAGCATCCGGTAGTCGGGATGGAACGCCGTGAAGTGCATCGGCACGTCGGGGCCGAGGTGGTCGACGACCCAGGTCGTCATCCGGTCGAGTTCGTCGCTGCTGTCGTTCATCCCCGGGATCAGCAGGGTCGTGAGTTCGAACCAGACGTCGGTGGTCGCGAGGTACTCGAGGGTTTCGAGCACTGCGCCGAGTTCGGCGCCGCAGGTGTGCTTGTAGAAATCCTCGGTGAAGCCCTTGAGGTCGACGTTGGCGGCGTCGAGGTGCCGGTAGAACTCGGCTCGCGGTTCCGGGCACATGTAGCCGGCCGTCACCGCCACGGTTGCGACGCCGACGTCGTGGCACGCCTCGGCGACATCGATCGCGTACTCCATGAAGATCGTGGGGTCGTTGTAGGTGAACGCAACGCTGCGGCACCCGCGCTCGACTGCCACCCGGGCAATGGTTTCGGGTGACGCCTCGTCGGCGAGGGTGTCGATCTCTTTCGACTTGGAGATGTCCCAGTTCTGGCAGAACCGGCAGGCCAGGTTGCAGCCGGCCGTTCCGAAGGAGAACACGGCCGACCCGGGCAGGAAGTGGTTGAGCGGCTTCTTCTCGATCGGGTCGACACAGAAGCCGCTCGATCGCCCGTAGGTCGTCAACACGACGCCGTCCCCCTCGCGTGCTCGGACGAAACACACGCCGCGCTGACCGTCGCGCAACTTGCAGGCTCGGGGACACACGTCGCACTGCACCCGCCCGTCGTCGAGTTGGTGCCAGTACGTGGTGGGAACGGTGAAGCGGTCCATCGCTGGTCAGTCCTCTGCGGTCTCCCCGTCGGTCTGCTCGGGACCACTCGTGTCGTCGTGCTCGGACCCCGTCGGGGGCGCGTCGTCCGACAGGAAGTCGGCGGGATCGAGTTCGGCGAGGAACCCCCGGAAGTCGTCGACCTCGGCCTCGATCTCGTCGTCGTCGAGTTCGACGATCGGGAACGTCCCGGCCTCGTCGAGCACGGCGTCACTCACGAAGAGCGGCGCGCTCATCCGCACTGCCAATGCAATTGCATCGGACGGACGCGTGTCGAGGCGGCGCTGCCCGGTCGGGCCGCTCAGCGCAAGCGTCGCGAGAAACGAACCGTCGCGTAGCTCGGTCACTTCAGCCGCATCGACATGCGCATCGAAGCTGTCGACCAGCGTTGCCATCAGATCGTGGGTCATCGGGCGGGCGAAATGTTGGCCGCTGGCTGCCATCGCAATCGACGTCGCCTCGGCGCTCCCGACGATGATCGGCAACAGACGGTTGGGCGCGTCGTGCTCACGCAACACGAGGACCGAGGCCCCGGTGGATGGATCCAACTGGATCCCGATGAGTTCGACCAACTGCACGTCATCATGATACCACTCGTATCAGCTTTTCTGAGCGGTTCTGCGAAGGATTTCGGGCGAGTCGCGAGTTCAGTGACGTCACTTGACCGTGCGCGGCCTCCGCCTGCGCCCCTGACGAATGATTCGGTCATCGTCGCGGGCACGGGCTCACAGCGGGACCGCGTCGCACGTGATCTCCCGGCTCCCGAACGCCTCCCACGAGGCTGCCTCCGGAAACGTGCCGGACAACGTCGACGCGTCGACCTCCAGACCCGAGGCGATCAGAATGCCGGTGCACCGCTCGGTGCGTAAACTCCGCAGCTCGTCATCGCCCGGGTACGGGCGCGGACGGCGGATACTCCTCCAGTGCCGTGAAGGACCCGATCGCCATCAGTGCATCAGGTTCGTCGCACGGCACCATTTCGCCGAGGTCGAAGGCCTCGGGATCGACCAGCACGAAGCAGGTGCCCGGCTGGAGCTCGGAGATGATGTCCAAATTGAGCGCGGCCTCGTAGCCGATCTCGCTGATGGCCCCGGTCAGCGCACCGTCGTATTCCAGCGAGACGAAGCACTGGATGTCGTTCACCATCGGCTCGCCCAGCCCGTCGACGGAGACGAAGCCGAGCCCGGACCCGAACAGATTCGAGGTCTCGACCGGTCAGCACTTCGACCGACTCCCGGCACAGACGGCGGAGCAGCACCGAGGCCTCGTCGCTGTCCTCCGGCAGGGTTCCGGCCGGCGGAGTGACGGAGCCGGCGTATTCCGCACTGTGCGGTTCGTCGCACGGAACCTGCTCGTAGTCGGCCATCGCCTCGTCGTAGTTCGCGCAGACGGGTCCGACCGCACTGCTCGGATCGAACTCGCCGGACGACTCGATCGGTTCGGCCTCGGGGTCGGTCCACGCGACGCACAGAACGGTGCGACGATCGAGCGCCTCCCAGTTGTCGGCCAACGGCGAGATGATGTACGTCGAATTGCCGATCACGTCGATCTCACCCGTCGCCGCGAAGGCGTCGCACCGAGCGAAGAACCCGTCGACGGTCTCGTCGTCGGGAACGGGTCCGTCGTCCGCTTCGAACTGGCCGTAGATCATCTCGGCGTCAGGCGCATCACATTCGACGATCGTGGCCAGGTCGAACGCATCGGGGTCGGCGAGCACGAAGCACGTGCCATCGGCGAGATCGGTCACGAACTCGTAGTCGCCGATCGCAGCGTCGAGTCCGTCGTCGAGGATCGACGCGGTGAGCGTGCCCGGCGCGGCCGATTCGGCCCAGCATTCGATCTCGTCGCCACCCTCGAGGACGAGCGACCCGACGTCGATGCCGAACTCGACCTGCGGCCGTCCGGTGAGCGCTTCGACCGATGCCGCACACGCCGACATGAGCGAGACGGGATCCGTGGCGGCGGGGGCTGCGACCACTGCTGCCAACTCCGCATCGTGGGGTTGATTGCAGTCGATCGGGTCGTACTCGCCGTCACCGCCGATCACGGCGCAGCGAGCGGCGCCATCGGCGTCGACGGTGGCGTTTCCATCGGTGGCCGGGACGTCGGTGTTCATCGGCTCGGTGTCGGCGGGTTCGGTGTCCGCCGCTCCGCCGGCGACCACCTCCGTGGATGCGGTGTCGCTCTCGGTCGGCTCCGAGTCGGAGCCCCCTCCGCACGCAGCCAACGTCATGACGAGCGCAGTTGCGAGAACCGCCGAACGATGCAGTCTGATCATGCCGCACATTGTGGCTCACCGCCGCGAACGACGTGCGAACCGCTACGGTGAACAGCTACATATCGGATACATGGGGCTGACTGGTTTCGACGTCAGTAACGCTGTTCGAGTTTGCGACCCGAGTTTCTCAGACTCGTTAAACGGGGAAACCACAGAATTGCCGATGAGCAGTTCGCTCTCGCCGCCTGATTTCGATCAGATGAGTGAAGAGTCATCGTGAGCAGAAATGCCGCACGGGGCCAATCCATCACAGCCCGGCAACAGAAGTGAGGGATGACGATGGGAAAGACCATTGACGGCAGGAAAGACCGCTGACTTTCAGGAAAGACTGAGCGTGGTCCGCCTCGAGCGGACAGCCGACCCGTCGGTGTCTCAGCGTCAGAGGCAATGCCGGGAATGGTCGTAGCGGGTTCGTTCACCGGCTGATGGACGGGGGTTCGATTCCCCCCAGCTCCACGCATTTCGAGGCGCATATGCCCAGCTCAGGGCATATGCGCCTCGTTCGTTCTCGATCGGGAGGGCGGAAAGAGGGCGGATGACAACATCGACACCGCGTGGCGACCTGGCCCGATTGGGCTCGTGTGACCTCCAACTCTGGCTGGGCACCTGCCCGCCTCGGCCGAGCGATGGTTCGCCGTAGGACCGTCACGATGCGTGTCGGGCTCCACGACGTCGCGGTGATTACCGAGCACTGCACTGGGGCCGCGATGCGGCGCGGCGCGCTCGATCGCGGTCGGATTGTCGTGCGCCGATATCGAGTTCCCCGGCGGCACTTTGAGGACGGTCACCAGGGCTCGCATCAGGCGGCTGGTTGATCGATTCGTGCGTCGTCCACGCGTCGTGGTGTTGGTCGCCACCAACGCAGTGGCACTTGTCCGCAGTGAGACCGTTCCGTCCGGTCCGTCACGGCTCGGTGTAGCCGGGCACACTGGTCTGATGCCGTCTCACCAGCGCTCACGGTCGGCAGCCGGCCCGTTGAGTCCGGTGAGGCTGACCGCTCTCGAGGGGCCGAACCAGCCACCGCCGAGCCCCGAGCTCGATCAGCTCTACCGACACTTCGAGGTCGAGATGCTGATCCCCTTGTGGACCGAAATCAGCGGATTGATGCCCCCATCGCCGACCTCGGATGCAGTCCCTCACCTCTGGCGATAGAAGCGGCTGTACGAGGCGGCGGCCATGGCCGGTGAGTTGGTCGAAGTGGGCCGGGGAGGCGAGCGACGAGCGATCGCGCTGGCAAACCCCGGGCTGGGCGGGAAACCGTATGCGACCCCGACGCTGTGGGCCGCCATCCAGTACTTGAATGCCGGTGAGGACAGCGCCGGTTCATCGGCACAGCCAACATGCATTCCGGTTCGTGATCGAGGGCGAGGGTGTGGCGACCGTGGTCGACGGTGATGCCGTCACGATGCGACGCGGCGACTTTCTGCCGCAGGCTGGCTGGCATTGGCACAGCCACATCAACGACAGCGATCACCCCATGGCGTGGATCGACGGGCTCGATATCCCTTTCCAGCGCTACGCCGATACCACGTTCTTCGAGCCTGGCCCTGGCACAGCCGACCGCCCTGACGTGGTTCCCGAACGGTCGCGGTCGGAACGACTGTGGGCACACCCCGGCCTTCGCCCCCTGTCGCAACCCGGCGCCCATGGGGCAACACCGCTCCTGAACTACCGGTGGGAGCACACCGACGCCGCCCTCGCAGCTCAACTCGATCTCGAAGCCGAAGGGCACGACGTCACAGTTGAGCCAGGTCACGCTGCGATCCGCTACACCAACCCGACCAGCGGCGGCGACGTGCTGCCAACAATTCGGGCCGAGTTTCACCGCCTCGCCCCGGGCACCCGGACCGCTCCGTGTCAAGAGGTTGGTTCCGCTGTTTGCCAGGTCTTTGACGGCAGCGGCCGAGTCGATGTGGATGGAAGAAGATGGGACGTCGAGCGAGGCGACCTCTTCGTTGTTCCCTCCTGGGCCGTCGTCTCGCTCGAAGCAGCCGACGGGCTGGACGTGTTCCGCTTCAGCGACACCCCGATCATCGAGAAGCTCGGCCTCACCGCCCGCCGATCGACCGATGCCGGCTAGATCATCCGACGATTACCGCGACCCGGACCCCGGGAGCGACGATCCAGGCCAGGCCGCTGCCACCCCGAGGAACCGCCACCACCAGTGTCACCTGGCGCGGGGTTGCCGATGCGATTACGTGGCACCGCATCAGGGCCGTGATGCGGCTGTCTCGACGAGCGGGGCCGGCTGAGGGTTCACGGAACATGCGCTGAGCTGCGACCACTCACGACCGTCGACCACCCGCAGCGCAGCGCTGGCACGCCGCTACTCGGGCGTCCAGGCAAGACCTGCGTCGACCGACGCGACGCCGATCTGGACGATCGACATGCCCTCGGGCGCGTCGATGAGACCAGCCCGGGGGAACACCGCTATCTGCACCGCGATCGTGTCATCGTGGGCGGCGACCACCGCACCCTGTTCGACGGGTGTCGGGTCTCCGACCTCCATGCCGAGGGCGAGCAAGCCCGAGATGGCTCGCGCGAGGGCGGTCTCCACGTCGCCTTCGGTCAGGCCTGATCCGGTGAGGTACGTGACATCCTTGCTCGTCGTCTCGTTGGGCCCGTCGACGTCGATTGCTTCGGCTGCCTCGGCGGCGGCGTCGAATCCTGCGATCAACGCGTCTCTGTCTGCGCTGCCGGCATGCTCACAGCCGGCGGCCACGACGGCCACGAACACCATGACCGCGACGATCCGGTACGTCACGGCGCCTCGAACGGGCCGGCCAGCGCATCGATGGAACAGTCGAGGACACGCCCACGGATGCATCCAGAGCAGGTGCCTGCGACAACGACGAACGGACCGCACGGAGCGCCAACAGCGATACTCACCAGTTCGACTCTGACATCTCTCACATCGCCGTGCCGACCGCTCAGCTATCAGGGTGAACGGTTGACCGCCGCTCGGGAAAGTGCAGTGCTCGGCTTGGGCGCAGCGTCGTCGGCCGCGTTACGGAGCGCGCGTTCTAAGCGGTCGACCTCCCAGGCCCCACCGAGTGGCAAGCCCATCAACGCGGGCAATCGGAGCCGATCGGAGTTGCAGGAGCGTGCTGTCCGTGGTCGGCGGAAACTCGCCTGCGCAGGTGTGCTGGGGCACTACGTCGTGTACGTAGCCGGGTCGTTTGACTCTGCCGCCGGGTGGGTTGCGCCCATAGATTCAGGTGTTGAACACTAGCGGTTGAGTACTGGAGGGATGCTGTCATGGAGGAGTCTTCCGAGGTTTCACCGCTCGAGGCGACCGAGGCGCGTGGGCTGGCGCGGGATGGTCTCATCTTCGGAGCGCCGCTGGTGTTGGTGTCGATCCAGGCGGACTATCTGTCGGCGGTGACCGAGCCGGTCGGGCTTCGCGCACCGGTCGGACAATTCGCGCACTCCCGTGCGTTCGTGGATGCGTCGAATCGTTCGGTAGTCGGGTTCAACGTCGACAATCTTTATTCGTTCGCGGTCCTGGATCTCCAGGACGAGCCGACCGTGATGTCGGTGCCCGAGATGGGCGCGCGGTACTGGATCATGCAGGTCGTCGATGCCTGGAACGGCGTTCCCGGTGCCCCGGGCTCGCGCACACGCGGTGGCCAGGGGGGGCGACTTCCTGATCGCCGGGCCGACCTGGGAAGGCGACGTGCCCGAGGGGATGGAACTGATCGCGTGTCCGACGCGGATCGCGATGATCGGTGGACGAACCTACTGTTCAGGCTCCGACGACTACGCGGCGGTGAACGCGTTGCAGGACCAGTACCGCCTGTGTCCGCTGTCGGAATGGGGGACCGACTACGAGCCGCCGGCGCAGACGCCGGTCAAGGAGGGCGTCGATGGCGACACCCTCGTCAGTGAGCAGTTCCTCGGGCTCGGCGCCGAGACGTTCTTCCAGCGACTCAACGCGTTGCTGGTGGACAACCCCGCGTACCCCGCCGATGCGTCCGCGCTCGCAGCGCTCGAGCCACTCGGTATAGGGGCGGGACGGCAGTTCGATCTGGGGCAGTGGCCACCCGATGTGGCCGAAGCGATCACGGCTGGCCATCAAGATGGTGTTGGGCAGATGATGGAGACCGCGCAACAGCTCGGTGAGATGGTGAACGGCTGGTCGCTCACCTATGACATGGGCCGCTTCGCCACCCACGAGGTCCGGGCCGCGTGGTCGCTGGTCGGTGTCGGTGGCAACCTCGTCGAGGATGCGTTCTACCCCACGACCCTGGTCGACGCCGACGGCGACACGCTGACGGGGTCCGAGCACTACGAGTTGACGTTCCCCGCTGAGGAGATCCCACCCGCAGACGCGTTCTGGTCGCTCACCCTGTACGACGCCGAGAACTATCTCGTCGCCAACGAACTCGACCGGTACGCGCTCGGCGATCGCGACGAACTCGTTTCCGGTGCGGACGGGTCGATCACGATCTACCTGCAGCGCGAACGGCCAGCACCCGACGAGGTGCCCAACTGGCTTCCGGCACCACGGGGCCCATTCCGACTCTCGTTGCGCCTGTACGTACCGACCCAGAAGGTCCTCGACCACATCTGGGTGCCGCCCCCCGTCCGCAAACGATCCACATAGCTCGGTCGACCTCGCCCTCGGCGTGGTCACGGGCTCGACCGGTCAGTGGCGGGTTGGTGTGGGAGCTCGATCGAGTTCGCCGACGTGATCGGCTGCGACCGCGATCTCGCGCTGGGTGCCGTCTTCGAAGGTGACCAGGCGACCCACGGCGTCGGCAGGCTTGCGCGGGGTCTCGTCGAGGTCGAACTCGATCACCGCATCGACGGGGAGGACCTCGGCACGAAGGAGGGCGACCCCACGGATGAGGACCAGGACGTCACGGACGACGCGGGCGTAGCTGGGCTGTCGCGACCACTTGTGGGCGCCTGCGGTTCGTACCGACACCCCGCTGTTGACCCCTGTTGTCTGCTGCGTGAGGCACGGGTGAGGCACGCCGACGACGGAGCAATATGGGCGGGATCGCCGTGCGCGGGTTTGCCGGTGAGCGCGCTGGCTCCGGCGGTTGCAGGCTGTGTCGATCTGCGCTTCCCAGGCCGGATCTGGATTGGCCGTCAGCTCGCTTCGAGGTGGTGACGAAGTGCCTCTCGGATGACTTCGGAGACGGCGACGCCCTCATCTTCGGCGCGCTGTGCGAGTCGTGCTTTCAGGTCGGGATCCAGCCGGACGGATTCGACGGTCGAAGGTGCGGCGCCCAGCCGTGGGCGCCCGCGCTTGCCCCGGCGGCTGACGATCTCGTCCGGGGCGTAGCCGGCTTCGGCTTCGTCAGCCAACTGCTCGATCAGGTCGTCGTCGACGGGGCGGCCTGATTTGGTGTGTCCGTAGGTTCGATTGGTCATGGCTCGAGGAGCTTTCGGTAGACGGCCCGGAGGGGCATGGCGTGGATGATCAGCTCGTCGCCTTCGGCGGTGACGAGCACGACGAGTTCGAGGAGGTTGGCCGCTTGGTCGGGTCCGATGACGAGCCACCGGTCGGGATCTTCGCCAAGGTCGTCGACGACGAGCGACTGGTCGATCGCGTGGAGCATGTCGTCGTCGGCGATGCCGTGACGACGAGCTGACGGATGGATCTCCACACATGATTACTGTACTACACAAATCGCCGGGAGGCGACCATCTGTCGACCTGTGATCGGTCGACGAGCCTTCGCGCTGTCGGTGGCAGTTCAACGCGGCGCGACACCGCTCGTCGTGCCGGATCCCGGGCGCATTGCGTATACCGGACCACGGTCGCACTGGAGTCTTGAATCGCGCCGTGAAAGTATTCATCGCCATGGACGACGCGAGGAGTGACCATCAGTGACCGACTACTCGCAGATACCCCAGCGGCTCCACAGCTATCCGTCGTCGAACCGGGCGAAGCAGATCGTGCACGATTCGATCACGATCGACACGTTGTTTTCAGGGTGTTGGCCCGACCAGTGGTCCACGCCTGCTGCGCCAGAGTTCCACGACGAAATGGATCGACCCGTAGCCGCCGGCTTCACGGCGGTCGGGGCGTGCCCGTCGGCTGACGGTGCCGGCTCGTCGGTCGCAGACATCGTGAAGGCCGCCGTTTCTACATCACGAAGATCAACGAGCGACCGGAGGCCTACAAACTCGTTCGTACCGCGAACGACATCGATGACGCGATCGCCGAGAACAAGCTCGGTATCTACTTCACGAACCAGGGCACCTCACTGTTCGAGGGCGACCCCGACCGTGTTGCGTTCTGGCGGCAGCTGGGCTACGGCTACTGCCTGCTGTCGTACAACGGGCGCAACTCCTACGGCGACGGCTGCTTCGAACCGGACAACGGCAGCCTCACCACGGTCGGCAAACTCTTGATCGAGGCCTACAACCGGTACCGGATGATCATCGACGTCAGCCACACCGGCGAACGCACCTCGCTCGACGCGATCGAGCACAGCACCCAGCCGGTGATCTCGTCGCACTCGGTGGCCAAGGCGATCGCCGACTACCAGCGCAGCCTGTCCGACGACGTGATCAAGGCGGTCGCCGACAGCGGTGGCGTGTGTTCGATCAACACCGTCGGAGCGTTCGTCGACATGTCGAACCCCGACATCGTGACCACCGACATGCTGTTCCGGCACATCGACTACATGGTCGATCTCGTCGGAATCGACCACGTCGGGTACGGCAGCGACTACATCCCCGACATCACCTGGACCGCCGACGCAATCCAGCAGCCGATGGGACAGGTCGTGTTCCCCGACGGTGGCTATTCGGCGGAGATGGGCGCCAAGGGAGTGCCCACGCCAGCGCCGTATCAGATCGTCGCGGCCCTGGTCGACACACTGCTCGAACACGGCTACTCCGAATCGGACGGTGGCAAGTTCCTCGGCGGCAACAACTACCGCGTCTTTCAACAAGTGTGGACATGAGCGCAGCCCGACGGCGGGGCCGCAGTCGCCGGAGCGGCCTGCCCGACGGCCCAGAGGACCCACCGCTGGAGATTGCCGAACCAGCAACGAAGCCGGCGCGACTGTGGCGTCAACAGATCGGGAACATTGCTCCGATCTCGGTGCTCACCGTTGACGACGGGCCAGATGGGCGATCGCCCGGCTCGACAATTGTCCGAGCGGCTTCCGCCGACTGATGTCTCAGCGGCTCCTCTCTGGAAACGCCCTCAATCGAGCGACCCGGGAAGCGTCGACAACGATTTCGTTGCGAGCTGGCGCACATATCGGCGCACCGATCCCCGGCTTGCATCCCGCTCGCGAACGGCACTCACGTATCGCTCGGGCGCGACACGCCAAACCCCGAGCGACAATCCCGTCGCGTGGCCATCGCCGCCGCGCTGCGCCGCAGTCGGTCAGGCCGGGCTGGTCGAAGTGCCGCACGTAACGCGATCACCGACAGTCGCCCGTGCGGCCTTGGCCCCCGGGATTATGCAGTGTGCGGCTTGGGCCGCGATGCGGCGCGGTCCGAGAACCGATGGCCGGGTTATCGAGTGCGCATTATGAGCTGCTCGGGGTGAGCAGAATGAAGCTCGTAGGGATGTCAAGGGCGAATCTGGCATCGTTGCGAGATGGCGATCGATGGCTGCTGCGATGTGATGGAGGCTCAGCTGAATCTGTCGTGTCCGGACCACGCTGATTTGTCGGAGTGTCCGGATGCGCTGGTGGTTCGTGTGCGTGCAGGGCATTTCGGATGCTGTTCCGTGATGGTGGGTCGTCGTTCAGCGTGATCGAGTTCTGCCCGTGGTGCGGGAGGAATCTCGCCGGTCTGTGAGCGCGAGAAATCTAATCGCATGGAGAAGATCGGTCGTGTTGTGGTGTTGCGGGCACGACAGGGAAGAGACACCCAACCGGGCGGGTTGGGGTCACGCTCGTAGAAAGCCACGCGTCACCCAAGGTCCGCCCGCGGACGGTCGGGTGGCAGGTCACTTGTTGCACAACCTGATGGTGTGAGCCGGTTCGAGAGAGCCAAGACCCGACCGCCAGGAAGTGTCGGTCAGATCGTGGTGGGCAGGCTCTTGTAGACCTCGCGTGCGATGTAGCGCTTCAACATCCGGGCGATCTCACCCATGGTTTTGCCTTCGCTGCTGCGTCGGGCGATGTAGTTGCGGGTGCGTTCGTCGTTGGCCATGCGGGTGAGCATGATCCGGTAGATCGCCGAGTTCGCTTGGCGGTTCCCGCCACGGTTCAGGCGGTGGCGTTGGGTCTTGCCCGACGACGCCGGGATCGGCGCAACACCGCAGAGGTGCGCCCACGCCGCTTCGCAACGGATGCGGTGCGGGTTGTCGCCCGCTGCGATCAGCAGCTTGGCGGCGGTGTCGTAGCCGACACCGTTCATCTCGATCAGTGCCGGTGCGAACTCGTTGATCAGCGGGCGCATCTCAGCGCTCAATCGGTCCTTCTGTTCGCGGACGAACAACGCTCGACGGCCCAGCTCACGCAACGTTGACAGCGTGGTGAACCTGACGATGTCGTCGTCGCTGCGCCGCGGTCGCAGCGTCGCGCACGTGCGAGCCAATTTGATTGGTGACAGGTCGAGGAAGCGAGCGCGGATCTCGTCAGGGGCGCAGAACACGAGGTGGCGCATCTGATTGATGATCGAGATCCACTCATCGCCCGCCGACCGGCGAGCAACCATGATCACCCTGATCGCTTCGATCTTGCCGGTCCGCGACTTCGGGACACCCGTCGCGGTCCCGGTCAACGCCGCTCGGGCGGCTGCGATCGCATCGACAGAATCGGTTTTACCGGCGCGGTGTCGGGCTTGTCGGTTGGGTCGGTCGACCTCGACGACCGTGATGCCCTTGCCGACCAGATGCCGACACACGCCGGCCCCGTAAGAGCCGGTCCCTTCGACTCCGACCAGGCTGATCGTGCCAAAGCCTGCGAGCCACGCGGACGAGCTCGCGGTAGCCATGGGTGGTGGTGTCGAACGTCTCGACACCGAGCACGCCGCCGTTGGCATCGATGGCTGCGGCGACGTGGAACTCGGAGTGCGTGTCGATGCCGCCGGTGACGGCGATCGTGGGATTCTCTACGATGGTCATTGCCATCCCTTTCAGTAGCTGTGAATGGGTTGGCACGCACCTGCCGCGACGGCGACATCGCTGCGAGAACTGTTCCAGCAGTACTCGAGTTCAGTCGTCGCCCGACCGGTGGGTGCCGTTCCCGAGCACGGCCGACCAGTCATTCTGAAGACAGCGAAGCGTCAGCCGGTTCACGAGTCAGACCAGGTCGGGAACGACGCCGAACCTACGTGGAAAGCTCAACGGTGATCGAGCCCCACGCACATCCGGTGCACCCATCAACCATCCTCCC
>CAVOHA010000007.1:0-523099 GCA_963695475.1 Ilumatobacteraceae bacterium | reverse complement strand
GGTCGACAGCGTCGTCGAGTCGTCGAAGTCCGCCTCGAACCAGACGCAGCAGCCGTCGACGATGACATCCGCGGCTTGCTGCTCGATGACGTGCTCGGTCGACAGCGAGTCGAGCGATACGAGCGTGTCGAGGTCGAATTCCAGCACCGGCTCGACCTCGCCGACGACGGCGGCCACCGAGCCGGGGATGGGGCCGACAATCTGCCGTTGCGGCCGGTGTCGAATCGCCGCTGTCAACGAACCACGGATCGCGGTCAGGTCGATGTCGTCGGGCAGGTCGATGTTCCAGAACCGGCGGACCCGCATCGAGTCGTGCATGGTGACCGGTTCGACGAACAGCCGGAACTTCGCGGGGAGGATGCGCCCACCCGGTCGCAGCACACGATCGTGGAGGCGAGCAGGTTCTGGAGCATGTTCTCGTTGAACAGCTCGTCGCCCATCTGTTCGTGCACGACGACGTCGATCGGTTCGGGCGGTGTGTACTCGCGACTGTTGGCGTGGACGAACTCGATGTTGGTGAACCCGTTGTGGCGTGCGATCTCGGTGGGCGACCTCGATGAAGTCGGAGTGCTCGACGGCGTACACCCGCTTCGCCCCGGCTCGGCTCGCCATGAACGTGAAGGAGACCGGTGCCGGTGCCGAGGTCGAGGACCACGTCGCCGGGCTCGACGTTGCGGTGGATGCCGCGGTGGTACGCGTCGACACGCACCGAGTCGGACAGCATCTCCTCGTGCTCGGCGAGCCCCGCGAAGTTGGTCTCGTTCATGAGGTCGTAGACGACGCCCATCAGTCGGTCGCTCGACGCGATCTTCTCGGCCGCGAATCCGACCGTCGATCGAACGGCCCTCGCCGTCGCCTGTCGCGCCCGATCGATCATGTCGGGAGGCTACGGCGCGTGGTCGACGGGTCCCAGCGTGGGCGCTCGGACCCGGCCGGACACCGCGCGGCCGCTGCTCGATAGGGTCGGTGCATGTTGGCTGCGGTGATCGCTGCTGCGACGGGCGACGGGATCGGCGCATCGGATTGCGAGCTCCTGCGAGACGAGGCGCTCGCCCAACCGGTCAATGCGCTCACCAGCCTGGCCTACGTGGTGACCGGTGCGGTCGTCATCGCAACGGCCCGACGCCGGCATCGTCCGCTCATCCCGGCGGCGATCTTCGGATCGTGCCTGATGGCCATCGGCGTCGGGAGCGTTCTCTTCCACGGACCCCAACCGGCGGGTTCTCGCGTGCTCCACGACCTCCCGATCATCGTGACCGTCCTCTTCGTCCTCTCGTCCACGATCTCGACGTTGTCCCGACCCGGCCGTGTCCGCCCGTGGCCGACGTTCGCCGCCGGAGTCGCGGCCGCCACGGTCCCGACCGCCGTGGCCCCGGCCGTTGCCACCATGTTGACGGGTGTCGGCGTGGCGGTGATCGTGACCCTCGAGGTCGTGGTCGCGTGCCGCCGACGAGGCCGGTGCCGCGACCGACCACCGTGCCGCCCGCCGAGCCTGGACCATCCTCGTGCTCGCCGCCGTGGCGGCGGTGACGTTTCTGCTCGGGCGCAGCGACGGCCCCGCGTGCGACCCGGAACGCGATCTTCCAGTTCCACGGCCTCTGGCACGTGCTCTCCGCCGGCGTCGTCGCCCTGTGGTGGTTCGCCGCGTTCCCGCCGACGACGAGCACCACGACCTTGACGACCACGAGCACGACGACGACGAGCGCGACGACGAGTGCCCCGACCACAGCGACCGGGACGTCGGGTTGACAGCTACGGGTTGACGCCGCCGTACGCAACACCGGTGAGGTGATGCATCTCGCGGTCGAACGTCGTGAGGTCGTCGATGCTGAACTGATCGAGCGAGCTGTGCCCGCACGCGCGGGCGAGCACCTCCATCAGTTCGGTCGATGCTCGAAAGAACCGTTCGAGGCGATCGGCGGCGTCCTGCACCGGCAGCCGGGCGCGCAGCTCCGGCTTCTGCGTCGCGATGCCGACCGGACAGTTGTTGGAGTTGCACGCCCGCATGCCGAGGCACCCGATCGCCTGCATCGCCGCGTTCGACACGGCGACCGCGTCGGCGCCGAGGGCGAGCGCCTTGGCGAAGTCCCATGGTGTGCGGAGCCCGCCGGTGATCACGAGGGTGATGTCGCGGCGACCGATCGCGTCGAGATGTCGCCGCGCCCGAGCGAGCGCCGGGATGGTCGGCACGCTGATGTTGTCGCGGAAGATCACCGGCGCCGCACCGGTGCCACCACCGCGGCCGTCGAGGATGATGTAGTCGACGCCGATGGCGACCGCCGCGTCGATGTCGGCCTCGATGTGCTGCGCGGTGAGCTTGGCGCCGATCGGAATACCACCCGACGCCTCGCGTACTTCCTCCGCGAGCGCTCGATAGTCGTCGACGGTGCGCAGATCGGTAAACGTCGCCGGGCTGATCGCGTCCTCGCCCGGCTCCAGACCGCGCACTTCGGCGATCTTGCCCTTGACCTTGACGCCCGGCAAGTGCCCGCCGGTCCCGGTCTTCGCGCCCTGGCCGAACTTGAAGTGGAACGCCTGGACCCGCTTCACCTTCTCGATCTCCCACCCGAAGCGCCCGGACGCCAGCTCGTAGAAGTAGCGACGGTTGGCCTCCTGCTCCTCGGGCAACATGCCGCCCTCGCCGCTGCAGATTCCGGTGCCGGCCTGATCGGCTCCCATCGCCAACGCCACCTTCGCCTCCTCCGACAGCGCGCCGAAACTCATGTCGGACACGAAGACCGGACGGTCGAGTTGGAGCGGACGTGTGGCGTTGGCACCGATCACGGTCGTCGCCGTCACCGGTTCGTCGTCGAGCAGCGGCCGGCGTGCAACCTGTGCGGTGACGAACTGGATGTCGTCCCACGCCGGGAGCTGATCCCGCGGCACCCCCATCGACGTGACCGTGCCGTGGTGGCCCAACACCTCGAGGCCCTCCTTGGCCAACCGACGGATGAGGCCGACGTGCGGCTCCTCGGGTGCGCCGTGCACGTCCTGGAACGCGCCCTGATACGCGTCGCGGTCGTACGGCTGCGGGTGCGACCGCTCCCACTCCGCGATCTCGTCGGCGTCGACCAACAGCTGATCGTCCTCGACCCAGCTGGCGAACTTCTGCAACACCTCGGCGTTGTTGTAGGCGCTGATGCCGGTCTCGATGCCGTAGTCCCAACCGTGCAGACCACAGATCAAGTCGTCGCCGACCACGCTGCCGTCGGCCATCATCGCGCCACGGTGCAGGCAACGTCCGTAGAGCACCGAGTGGTCGTCCTCGTAGCGAACGATCACGAGGTCGACGTTGCCGACGAGTGCGTGTTGCGGTTCGCGGTTCGGGAGCTCGCTCCACGTTGCGATCGATGTTGGTTGCATGACGGAGCCTTTCATCCGAACGAGCGAGCGTTCGTGTGGGCCGACGCAGCCGGATTGCAGCGTCGGTTCGGGCCGGTGACATCGCTCGAGTGCACGAGGTCGACCCTGGAAGGATCACGCCGTCACGACGTCATGCCCTCGAGGCCGACGAGGCCGCGCAGGATCTCGATCTCGCCCATGTGACGCAACCCGTGCTGATAGATCCAGCACTCGAACCCGTCGAGCACGGTGATGCCGGGCTCGCCGGCACAGATCGCGCTGAACGTGCTCGCGATCTGGTCGGGGAAGGGACGTGGGACGACGACTCGTTCCAGGTCGGCCGGATCCATCGCCTCGACGTGGGCTTCGGTGCGCTCGAACACCGCGCGCTGGTACTCCTTGAACGCCTCGTAGTCGCCCATGCGCTGGTGGATCATGTCGGACACCGGCCGTTCCTTGCCGTGGTCGTTGATCGCCATCTGCACTCTGGCCTGCCAGTCGTCGTTCCAGATCGGCAGCTGCCCGGACAACGCCATGAATGCCGCGTCGTGCATGTTGGTGTAGTGGAACAGCGAGTTGGCGATCGGCAGGACGCCCTCGCGCTCGAAGTGGTTGACGTGCTCGATCTCCATCGTGTCGACCGCGCGGTAGTAGAGGATGTGCATCGTGCGAAGTCGACGGAGCAGCGAGTCCTGAATCAGATCCAACATGGCGCCCATGTTGCCGCACTCGACCGGGAGCACACGCAGCGGCGACCTCCGCTCGGCCGTCGTGGCGGCCGTCGGGGCGAGCGTCGGACCCCTCGACAGACGATCACAAACGCACTAGTTTGGATCGAACTCGACGAAGGAGGCACTCGTGCCCACGTTTTCAGCAATGGCCCAGACCCTGCTCGGTTCCGACGCCGTGGCCCACGTGTGGACGGCCAACGCCGACGGCAGCCCGCAGGTGTCCGTCGTGTGGGTCATCGCCCACGGCGACGAGATCCTCTTCGGTACCGACGCGGCGAGCCAGAAGGCGAAGAACCTCGCTCGCGACGACCGCATCGTGCTGTCGATCGAGGACGAGGAGCGCAACGAGCGTGGCTACCAACGCCACCTCGTGATTCGCGGCCGCGCCCGGATCGAACCGGGCCCGAACCCCGCCCTGATGGATCGGTTGGCCGCCAAGTACACGGGCCTGCGTCGACACCCGCTCGCGTTGCGCGACTCCCCGACGAGCGTGGTGGTCAACGTCGCGGTCGATCGCCTGAGCGGCGTCGGCCCGTGGATCGACGACACCGTCATCGCTGAGACTGCGGTCGCATCCGCCCACTGACCGGTGGCACGCCGGCGGTACCGCAGGCTCTCACCAAACCTACATGCTACTAGCTCCCACTGTAGTATGTCGGAGACATTGCTAGCCTTGCAGCGTGGACCCACGGACCAATCCGTACAACCCCGGGGCCGGGCTCCGGCCGGCCGCACTCGCCGGGCGCGACACCGACATCGAGGCGTTCGAGATCCTGGCCGACCGAGCGCAGCGCGGCCTGATCTCGCGCAGCATCGTGCTCAGCGGTCTGCGCGGCGTCGGCAAGACGGTGCTCCTCGGCGAACTCGCGGGTCGCGCACTCGAACGGAACTGGCTCGTCGTGCAGGTCGAAGCGGAGCACACGCAACCGGAGCACTTCGCGCATGCGCTGGCCGGCGAACTCGCGAACGCCGTGCGCCGGCAGCGGACCTGGCTCACCCGTGCGACCGAACGGATCAGAGAAGCGCTGGGATCGATCACGTCATTCCAGGCGACGGTCGGCGCCGAAGGACTGTCACTCGGCATCGAGCGGATCCCTGGCCGCGCCGACAGCGGAAACATCCAGTTCGACCTCGTCGACCTCGCGGAAACCGTCGGGACGGCAGCGCTCGAGGACTCGATCGGCATCGCGATTCTGATCGACGAGATGCAAGACCTCACCGCGGACCAGATGTCGGCCGTCTGTCGGTCGTGCCACCGCGCCGGCCAGCTGGCGCTGCCCTGGTTCGTGATCGGAGGTGGGCTGCCGAACCTGCCGACGCGTCTCGCGGCAGCCGAGTCCTACGCCGAGCGCCTCTTCGACTACCGCAAGATCGACCGCCTCTCGCCCGACGGCGCCCGGATCGCGCTGACCGCACCGGCATCGGCGCAGCAGGTCACGTGGGACCGAGATGCGATCCAGTTCGTGCTCGACGAGTCGCAGGGGTATCCGTACTTCCTGCAGCAGTTCGGCAAGACCGTGTGGGATGCCGCGGCTGGTCCGTCTTCGATTGCGCTCGACGACGCGACGATCGGAGTTGCCGAGGGCCAGGAGCAACTCGACATCGGCTTCTACGCGTCGAGGTGGGAGCGAGCGACGAAGGCCGAACGCGCCTTCCTGGCGGCGATGGTGGCCGACGACGGCGAGCCGTCGATGATCGCCGACGTGACACATCGACTCGGGAAGGCCAGCTCGAAATCACTCGGACCGGCACGCTCCAGCCTGATCGGCAAGGGCATCGTGTACGCACCCGAGCACGGGATGATCGCCTACACGGTGCCGGGCATGGCCGACTTCGTCCGCCGGCGCCACGACGACCAATAGTGCCTCGACGACCAAGAGTGCCACGGCGGGTGAACGCGTCGGAACGAGCGCATACTGGATGGTGCGCATACTGGATGGTGTTCGCGTCGGAGATCGAGCACCTGGCGAGCCCACGGGACGGATTGGATTCAACATGTCGACAACGAAACGGCGAGACGGGTTGCGTGGGATCGCCCTCGGAGTGGTCGTGGCCCTCGGCATTGCGGCGTGTTCCGGCTCGGATTCCGACTCGGCCGACACGACCGCGGCATCGACGCCGTCAACCGAGGTGCAGGACACCGTGGCGGAGACCGCTGCGCCCGAACCGACCGTGCCAGCGACAAGTCCCGCAACCGAGCCCGCTCCCGATCCCCGCTCCCGATCCATCGGAGCCACCGCCGTCCACGAGCGAGCCCGACAGCACCACCACGACCAGCACCACGACCAGCACCACGACGGCTGCCGAGCCGTCGGATGCCAACGACGAGTTGATCGCGGATCGCCCGTACGACGTGTTCGTGCCAACTGGATACGACGCGGCGACTCCGACACCACTGGTCCTCCTGCTCCACGGATACACCGCGAGCGGCGACATCCAGGAGGCCTACTTCCAGTTCGAACCGCTCGCGGAGTCGCGAGGGTTCTTGTACGTCCACCCCGACGGCACCGTCGATCCGGCCGGCCAGCAATTCTGGAATGCCACCGACGCGTGCTGCGCGTTCGGACCCGATGCGGCCGACGACGTGACGTACCTGATGGCGATCATCGAGCAGGTGTCGGCCGAGTACAACGTCGACCCGAAGGCGATCTTCCTCGCCGGGCACTCCAACGGCGGGTTCATGTCGTACCGCATGGCCTGCGAACACGCCGACACGATCGCGGGCATCGCCAGCCTCGCCGGGGCCACCTTCGCCGACACCGCCGACTGCACACCATCCGAGCCGGTGAGCGTGCTGCAAGTCCACGGAACCAGCGACGAGACGATCAAGTACGACGGCGGGTCCATCGCCAGCGTCGACTATCCGAGCGCACCGCAGACGGTCGAGTCCTGGGTGGCCTACAACGGCTGCGACCCGACGCCGACGATCACCGCCGATGCACTGGATCTCGATGGCGGCATCGACGGAGCCGAGACTGACGTCGAAGCATTCGGCGGGTGCGAGCAGGGTGCCGAGGTCGGGTTGTGGACCATCGACGGCGCGAGCCACACCCCCGCCGTGACCGCAGACTTCAGCGCAGGGGTCATCGACTTCCTGCTCGCTCACCCCAAGCCGTAGTCGTCCGACGAAGCCCGGCACCGCCATCCGACGTCGCGCAGGAGCATTCGGCAAGGTCGGAGCCGCCTGCTCGTCGGCAGGGGTCAACTCGCCGACACGACCGACCAGGTTGGTTCTGTAGCGATGATCCCCGCCGGCCGATGAACGTGTGTGGACCACGCGACGGATGACGAAACGGTTGGTCGCGGCCACGTCCATGACGCGACCGTTGTCGTCGGGACCGCGGTCCGCTGGGCGGCCGGGACGGCGATCACCGTGGCGCCCGCTCTCGCGTCGATGTTCACCGTCAATCGATCGCGAGCGTTCTGGCCGCTGCTGATCGTCGCGACTCTGGCCGGGGTCACCGTCGGGGTGCTCACCCATCTCGGACCGTCCACCGACGGCGCCAGGAAACTTGCCGGGTTGCCAGCAGCAATGCTCGTCGCGCTCGGCTACCCCACGTCGGCGGGTGTCGGACTCGGGATCGAGTACGCCACCGTGGGCGCCGACGCTGCGGCGACGTTCCTCTACCTGGTGTTGCTCTCCATCATCGTCGCGTTCGGGTGTCTGTGTCGTTGGGGGCCATGGTGGCAGCCGACGACGGCGTTGAGACGCTCCAGCTGGCTCTGGGTCTCGTTGTCGATACTGCTGCTTCCGGCATACGGCGTCGGTCTCTTCTTCGTGCCGCTCGCCGTCGCCTACCGACGGGCCGCCCGAACCCTCGACAACCCGATGCACTCGTGACCGAGCGCGTCGGGACCGGATCCGAATGATCGCGGGCACGTTCCTCGACGCGGCACTCGTCAGATGTTGGTCATTCCGCCGTCGACGCGGATCGTCTGGCCCGTGACGTAGCTGGACCGACTCGACGCGAGGAAGCAGGCGACGTCGGCGATCTCGTCCGCCGTACCCCACCGCTCCATCGGCACGCGCTTCGCGAAGCCCGAACGGACCGCATCTTCGCCGAGACGCTCGAAGGTCGGCGCCCACATCTCGGTGTCGACGAGCCCGGGCGCCACGCCGTTGACGCGCACCCCTTTGTTCGCCCACTCGTTCGCGAGGTTCTTGGTGAGCGTGTTCAACCCGCCCTTGGACGCGGCGTAGGCGCCCTGCGTGCCACCCGCGCCCGTCGCCGCGGTCGACGACACGTTGACGATCACACCCTGCGACGCGAACAACGGCTTCGCGAACACCGAGCAGAGCATGAATGCCTGACGCAGGTTGACGAACAGCGTTTCGTCGATCGCCTCACCCGTCACCTTGGTCGCCGGCTGGTTGCGCTCGACGGCGGCGTTGTTGACGAGAACGTCGAGCCCGCCGAACGCCGCGATCACCGCGTCGGAGATCTGGTCGATCGAATCCGGCTCGGACAGGTCGGCGGCGATCACGATCGGATCGTTCGTCAGTTCCGCAGCGATGGCCTCGAGCCGGTCGGCGGACCGCGCCACCAACGCCACGCGGGCACCGCCCGCGTCGAGTTGGCGGACGATTGCCTCACCGATCCCACGGCTCGCGCCGGTCACCACCGCACGCTTGCCGGTGAAGTCGAACGTCATCGGAACAGCCGTCAGGTTCCGGCGAGCACCGCGACGACGGGAGCGAACGTCTCGAGTGCGTCCGATTGCACCGTGACGTAGGAACCCTGCCAGCGCTCGCGCTGCTCGATCAGTTCGTCGGCGATCTGCTCCGCGGATCCGATCAGCGTGTGCGGGCTGGCGAGGATGGTGGGGGCGTCCATTCCCATCCCGCCGCCGACCTTCTCGGCGACGACGTCGCGCGCGTCGGTGACGATCGTGACGAACTTCAAGATGCTGATCTCGAGATCGTCGTAGCGGTCGCCGGCGGCGTCGCGGACCCAGCCGATCTTCTCCTCGGTCGCATCGGCGGACATCGAGGCGATCGCTTCGGGACCGATCTTGCCTTCGCCGACGTTCGGGTTCACACCGACGATGTCAGCGAGGCGAGCCGCGGTCGACAGCACCCGCTTGCCGCCACCTCCGACGATGATCGGCGGTCCACCGGCCTGGACGGGCTTCGGCAAACCGTTCATCCCGCTGATCGTGTAGTGGTCGCCCTCGAACGAGAACGCCTCGTCGCCCCACAGCCCGCGCAGCACCGAGATCGCTTCGATCATCCGGTCGATCCGCACGCCGGGACGATCGTGTGCGATGCCGGTCCATGCGTAGTCCTCCGTCATCCAGCCGGCACCGACACCGACCTCGAGGCGGCCGTCGCTGAGCAGGTCGAGTGACGCCGTCTCCTTCGCGAGTTCCGCAGGATGACGGAAGTCGTTGGCGAACACGAGCGTGCCGACCCGCAACTGTTCGGTCACCGCGGCCGCCATCGTCAACGCGGGAATCGGCGAGAGCTGGTCACCGAAGTGATCGGGCATCAGCAGCGCCGAGTAGCCGAGGTCCTCGGCCTTCTTCGCAGTGTCGGTCCACTCGGTCGACGAGCCGGCCTTGGCGGCCATGACGCCGAAACGGAAAGGGCGGGGATGTGTCATGAGCCGAGCCTGGCATATCTGCCCGCGCGCAGTGCGAGCGGATGGATGCTCCTGTGATTTCAGTCGAGATCGACCAGCAGGTGGGCGCGATGGCGGACCGCCTCGACCCGCACCGCATTCGGCTCGTCGGACGACTGGACGAATGCCGCCGCCTCGTCGGTCGCCTTGCCGAAACGGACGTGGCGACGCACGAGGCGACCGACGCGTTCCACGGGGTCGACATCGAGGTGGGCGACGGCATCGAACAGGTCCCGCAGCTCGACCCACGGCGCACTGTCGAGGAGGAGGTAGTTCCCCTCGACGATGACGATCGGATCGGACGCACGCACCACGATCCGATCGTGGCGTGGTTCGTCGACCTTGCGATCGAAGTCGGGAAGGGCGACGTCGGCGTTCGCAGCGGCCAGTTGTCGCACGGCGGCGACGAACTCGTCGGCGGCGAAGGTCTCCGGCGCACCTTTGACGTTCCGCAGTCCCCGATCGTCGAGCACCTCATTGGGGAGATGGAACCCGTCCATCGGCACCACGACCGCATCGAGATCGGCAGCGAGTCGGGCTGCCAGTGTCGACTTCCCGCTCCCCGGCGAACCAGCGATGCCGAAGAGGTACCGCCGTGACCCGGTGGCGTTGCGACGAATCCAGCGGGCGACGTCGGCACCGGCGATCCGCTCGACGGTCACGGATCGTCTAGATCCGCTCGAAGTACCGACGACGCTCCCAGTCGGTCACCGCAGCGTCGTACGCATCGCGCTCGACCGTCAGGAAGTGGAGGTAGTGATCGACGACCGCATCGCCGAGGAGGCGTCGCGCGTCCGAGCTGTTCCGGAACCGTTCGAGCGCCGCGGTCAGCGTGGTCGCCACCATCGGGACATGGTCGGCGGTGTAGGCGTCACCGGTGAACTCGGCGGGCGGCTCGATCCGGTTGGCGATGCCGTCGAGACCGCTCGCGATCGCCGCGGCGTACGCGAGGTACGGGTTGACGTCGGCCCCGGGAATTCGACACTCGATGCGCAGGCTCGGCCCGCTCCCGACGATCCGGAAGCCGGCCGTGCGGTTGTCGGTGCTCCACGCGATCTTCGTCGGCGCCCACGACTGGCTCTGGTACCGCTTGTAGGAGTTGACCGTCGGTGCGTAGCAGACCATCAGGTCGTCGGTGTGGCGCATCCAGCCGCCGAGGAACCAGCGAAAGAGGTCGGACGGGCCGCCATTCCCGGCGAACACGTTGGTCTCACCGGACCACAGGCTCAGGTGAACGTGACAACTGCTGCCGGACTGGTCGGGCTCGGGCTTGGCCATGAAGGTCACCGCAACGCCCTGCTGCTCGGCCAGCTCCTTCATCGCCTGCTTGAGCATGACGTGACGGTCGGCCATCGCCAGCGCGTCGGCGTAGCGGATGTTGAGTTCGTGCTGTCCGACGGCTGCCTCACCCTTCGAGTTCTCGACGGGGATCTCGGACTCGCGCGAGTACGCGGCGGGCAACACCGACGTAGTCCTCGACACGTGCGCCCTGGAGGAGGTGGTAGTCCTCGTTGTACCAACCCGCCGACGTCAGGTCGGTGTACCCCTTGTCGTGCGCGGTGCGGTAGCTGTCGCGGTAGAGGAAGAACTCGAGCTCGCTCGCAGCCGTTGACGACGAACCCCGCCCGCGCGGCCGTGTCGATCTGGGCGCGCAGGATCGACCGGGGCGCGACCGGAACGAGGTCGTGGTCCGTGTTGTCGTGGACATCGCACAGCACGATCGCGGAGCCGGGCGCCCAACCGCAGCGCCGCAGCGTCGTCATGTCCGCAACGAGGTGGAAGTCGCCGTAGCCGCGGGCCCAGTTCGCCGACTCGTAGCCGTCGACGGGCTCCATCTCCATGTCGACCGTCAGCAGGTAGTCGCACGCGTGGCTCCCGCTCTCGAGCGTCTCGAGGAAGAACGGCGCATCGAAACGCTTGCCCATCGAGCGCCCGTAGTGGTCGGTGAACGCGACCACGACCGTGTCGATCTCACCGCGTTCGATCTCGGCGCGGAGTTCGTCCAGGGTCATGCCACTCCTTCGAGTCCTTCGAGCGTGCCCGCGCACGCGTTGGCGAACACGTCGGCGGCGAGCGCCTCGGTGAACGGAATCGGATTACCGCCGGCCGACGGATCGACCACGGCCGCCGTCGCGATGTCGTCGACCGCACTCGCCTCGACCCCGAGTTCGGTGAGGCGATGCGGGACTCCGAGTTCGTCGCGCAACGACAGGATCCGCGCGACGAAGCCCTCGAACCCGCCGGCGATGCCCACGTAGGCCGCGAGCGGCTCGATCGTGTCCTCGATCGCCGACCGGTTGGCGACGAGGACGTAGGGCATCAGCACCGCGTTGGTCATCCCGTGGTGGGTGTCGAAGCGGGCGCCGATCGGGTGCGCGAGCGCGTGCATTCCCCCGAGGCCCTTCTGGAACGCGACCGCCCCCATCGCCGCCGCGGCCATCATCTTCGTCCGACCCTCGAGGTCGGCCGGGTCGGCCGCGACGCGTGGCAGGTGTTCGAGGACGAGTCGGCACCCTTCGAGCCCGATGCCGTGGGCCATCGGGTGGAAGCTCGGTGCGCACAGCGCCTCGAGCGAGTGGGACAGCGCGTCCATGCCCGTGCCGACGGTGAGTACCCGCGGGAGATCGATGGTGAGCTCAGGGTCGCACAGCACCGCGACGGGCAGCATCTGCGGGTGGAAGACGATCACCTTGCGGTGCGTGTCCTCGTCGATCACGACGCCGGCGCGGCCGACCTCGCTCCCCGTGCCGGCCGTCGTCGGCACGGCGACCACCGGCGCGATCGACTCGGCGTCGGCGCGGGTCCAGTGGTCGCCGATGTCCTCGAAGTCCCACAGCGGGCGGGTCTGCCCGGCCTGGAACGCGATCAGCTTGCCGCAGTCGAGCGCAGAGCCCCCTCCCACTGCGACGACGCCGTCGTGGCCACCGGTGCGATACGCCTCCACGCCATCGAGGACGTTCGCGCCGATCGGGTTCGGACGGATCGAGCTGAACACCGGCGTGGGCCGACCGAGCGACGCCGCGACCACGTCGAACGCCGGCAGCTGCAGGAATCCGGGATCGGTCACGATCAGCGGCCGCCGGATCCCGTGACGCTCACACGTCGCCCCGAGTTCGGAGATGCAGCCCGGCGCGATGCGGATGGCGGTCGGGAACGACCACGACGCAGAGATCACCCCGGCAGCGTAGACCCGCGTAGCGGAGTGGGTCAGACCCACCCCGCTACGCGCGTTCGTGAAGTCGGAGCCCGGCCGCAGTACGTGCTCGAACGTCAGCTCCGCGAGATGCGGGTACGCGCCGCGTAGCGGAGTGGGTCTGACCCACTCCGCAACGGTGTCAGTCTTCGGGGCCGGAGCCGTAGGCGTTCGGGCCGTCGCTCGGCTGCACGTAGAACACGATCAGGATGATGAACCCGACGAAGCGGGATCAGCCCCAGCAGGATCATCCAGCCCGACTTCCCGGTGTCGTGGAGTCGGCGAATCGCGACTGCGAGGCTCGGCAAGAACACGGCGAGCGCGTAGAGGAAGTACAAGATGATGAAGAAGTCGACGATCCCCGAGAGAATCGCGAGCAGCAGGGCGACGACGAAGTTGACGGCGACGAAGCGCCAGAACCCGCCGACCGACGTGCGTCCGGAGAAGTCGACGTAGCGGGTCAGGGCGGTCTTGTAGGCGTTGATGAACTGGTCCATGGTGAGTGTCCTCTTGTTCGGTGGCTCGGTGCTTGGTGTCTCGGTGTTGCGACGTTCGTCACACCTGACGTTAGTAGTCCTGCACGACCGGCCCGGCGATGCCCACCGGGCGAGCCGGTCCCTGCGTCAGCGGGGCAGGCCGTCGACAGCGACGCCGCCTTGCAGCACGGCAACGATCCGATCGGCGTCCTGGAGCACGGTGATGTCGCGCGTCGGATCACCGTCGACCACGACGAGGTCGGCTGCCGTGTCCGATTCGAGTGTCCCGAACATCCCGCTGGGGTCGAACGCGAGCCCACCGTCGCGGGTCGCGCACAGCAATGCCTCCACCGGCGACATGTCGAACAGGTCGACGAAGTACTCGAGGTCCTTGGCGTTCGTGCCGTGTGGCGTGATCGACAGGCCGTAGTCGCCGCCGATCAGCAGGCGCACACCGACCTCACGGAGCCGCTTCACCGCGCTGACCGTCGCGTCGATCTCGTGCTGGTAGCCACGAGCCTCCATCGCCGCGCGACTCAGTCCGATCTCGTGACCACGCTCGAGCAGTTGGATCTCCCACGCGATGCCCGGACCCACGAACAATCGGTCGCGGGCTGCGGCGAGCATGTCGACGGCTTCGTCGTCGAGGAAGTTGGCGTGCCCCACGAAGTCGACGCCGTGACGGACCGCCTGCTTGACGGCGCCGGCCGACCGGGCATGGCATGCGACACGCAGGTTGCGCCGATGGGCTTCGTCGCACGCCGCCGCCACCTCCTCGTCGGTGTAGCTCAACACGCCGGGCGCGGCGTGCGCCGACAACTCCTCACCGTCGAGGAAGATCTTCACGACGTCGGCACCGGCCTTGGCCACCTCGCGCACAGCGGCGCGCACGGCCCACGGTCCGTCGGCGATCCGCTTGCGCCCGTCGCTGTCCGGCGCCGCGGCATCGGCGTTGCTCCCGGTCGAGCCGAGGTCCTTCTCCGACGCCAGCAACCGTGGCCCCGGCACCCGGCCCGAGTCGATCGCATTGCGCAGCGGAACGTCGATGCCCTGCGCCGAGCCGAAGCTGATCGCCGACGTGAAGCCGAAGCCGAGGAGCGTGCGTGCGTTGTCGACGGCGTCGAGCATGGCGATCGGAATCGGCTGGCGATCGAGCTGGCTCGGGTGCGCGTTGGAGTAGGACAGGTGCACGTGGGACTCGGTCATGCCGGGCATGACGAACTTGCCGTCGACGTCGAACACCTCGGCGTCGTCGCGCGCCGTGGGGGGCAGGTCGGCGGTCGGACCGGACCACGCGATCTGGTCGCCCTCGACGAGAACGCTCCCGTCGTCGAGCACGGTCTCGTCGACGGCGGTGAACAGGCGGGCGCGGGTGATGAGCAGCTTCGTCATTCGGTGGTCTCCAGTCGGAGGAGTCGATGGGCGTTCGGTGTGAGGGCGGCATCGAACTCGTCGGTCGCGGTGGGGGTGTCCCAGCCACCGAAGTTGGTGCCGTAGACCATCCGCTCGATGCCGACGGTCTCGACGACGAGATCCCGAGCCGGACCCGGTTCGAGGTGCGAGTCGAACCACAGCCGACCGAGCGACGCCGCGAAGTCCGACTCGTTGCCGAGGAAGTGCGCCATCGAGTCGAACCGTTGGGCGAGGAATGCGATCGCGCCGCCACCGTGCGAGATGCAGACGTCGAGGTCCGGATGTCGATCGAGCACACCGCCCAGCACCAGCGCCGCCGCCGCCAATGTCTCTTCGTAGGTGTACCCGACGATCAGGTCGAGTCCGAACCGACGCAGTCGACGGTCAGCGACGGGCCCCGCGCCGTCGTTGGTGACGCCGTGCACGAAGAGCGGGACGTCGAGTTCGACCGCTCGACCGTAGACCTCGTCGAGGCGTGGATCGTCGAGGGACATGCCGTAGTCGGTGCCGACGTAGCCGGCGACGAGACCGAGCTCGGACACCGCCCGGTCGAGTTCGTCGGTCGCCGCCGCCGGATCCTGCAGTGGCAGTTGCGCCGCGCCGAGCAGCCGGTCCGGATGCTGCGCGACCAGTGCGGCCATCGCATCGTTCGTGGCCCGAGCGAAGCCGACGGCGGGCGCCGACTCGACGCCACCGAAGAACGTGAGTGGATTGGGCGACAGGAGTTGGCGGTCGATGCCGACGCGATCCATCTCCGCGAGGCGTCGCTCGACGTCCATGAAGACGCTCCCGCGATACGGGATCGGCTTCATCGTGTAGTCGCCCACACGGAAGAACTCGACGCCGTCGGCATCGTCGCCGTGCGTCGGTCCGTGGACGCCTGCCGTTTCGAAGGCCGCGTCGAGCACGACGTGGGCGTGCAGGTCGACCACACCCGTCACGGTCAGCGTCCCGGATCGTCGCCGGCGTCGGCGACCGCGTCGTAGCGGAACCGGCCGTCCTCGTAGACCGGGCCACGGTCGTCGGCGGCGTACAAGCGGTTCTCCGACTTCAAGAACCCGCCGCAGTGGTGCAGGACGTCGACCATCCTGGCGTAGTTGGGATGGTCGAAGTGTTCGGCGAGACGAACCGCGTCGGTCCACAACTCGTAGACCTGCACGTGCGTCGGCTCGACCGGGTCGGCGGCGAAGCAGTACGCCAGGCAGCCCGCTTCGTCTTCGCGCGTCGCCTGCTGCACCGGCGCGGTCCGCGCCACGGCGTTGTCGCGATCGGCTTCGGTCTCGAACGAAAGTGTCGCGGTGACGATGATCATGCAGGGCCCCCTCGGTCCGAGCGCGACGGTACCCGCCGACCGAGTCGAGGTTCGGCTCGAAGAACGACCGGGTCAACCGAGCAGCGCGTCCGGCGGGAGCTCGCCGGCGCGATAGCGGGCCTTGCCCTGTGGCGTCCAGACCGTGACCTCGTCGCCGAGGACTCGATAGGTCCCGTCCCGTTCGACGAGCGCGGTGTTTCCATTGACCCCGACGAGCGTGCGCTTCCGGCCCACCGCAAGCCGCATCGCGGACACGATCGCCGGCGGGATCTCGTCGAAGTGCGGGACCACGTGGATGCCCGGCCACAGGCCGAACCCGTCGTGCGGACGGGGCAGCCCGGCGAAGGCCTCGCCCTGGATCATCGCCCCCGCGCTGCACCCCGCCAGCAGACCGCCACGCGCCAGCACGTCGGAGATCGCGTCCCATGCGAGCGTGGACTCGAGGGTGCTGTGGAGATAGCCGGGGTTGCCGCCGGAGAGATAGACGAAGTCGGCGCCCGCGATGCGTTCCGCGAGTACCGGATCACTGGCGCTCGAGCGATCCCACACGCGCACCGCTTCGGCTTCGACGCCCAACCCGGTGAAGTGGTCGACGCCGCGCTGCGCCCAGCTGTCGATCATCGCGTCGCCCTCGCGCCCGGCGGCGGTCGGCAGACAGACGACCTTCGGCGGCGCGTCGAAGAGCTCGATGAGCTGGCGATCGACGTCGTTCATCTTCGGGAGGTACTCGCCACTGCCGATGATCGCCAACACACCGTCGAGCTTCTCGTGCGGTGACCTCGACCGCGCAATCGGAGACGACATCTCGTCCCTGCGATCACGTCGTCGGCTGACGGCGGCTGACGGCGGCTGCTTCACCCGAGCACAGGTCCGACCAGGTGTTGCTCAGTTCGCCAGTGGAAAGCTCTCGACCTCTGCAGGGTCGAGCGGAACTGGGGGGCCGTCGCCCACCCGCACGCCGAGCCCCGCTTCTGCCTGCTCCCGGGTCACCGTCTGGAACACGGGGTCGTACCGATCCGAGCCGGCCCCGTTCGCGAACGGGTATCTGACTTCGATCGATTCGTAGGCCTCGGCCGCCGGCACCTCGAGTACGGCGGCGTAGAAGATCGCGGGCTGGTCGATGAGGTCGACCGCGCACGTCGTGTTCACGGCCTCGTCAGCGACGAACTCGCTCTCGAACCGCGCTTCGACAACGACGCGCTCACCGCTCGCATCGGAGAACGACACGTTGAATCCTGGAATCGCGGAAGCGCAGCTCCAGCCTTCCGGATAGCCGGTGTCGACGAGGTAGAAGGGCACCTCGATGGTGTCGCCGGCGGGCGGGAGCGTCGACTCGGCGGCGGCCGTGACGACCGGAGGATCCTCGGCTCCGGGCTCGGTGATCACCGCCGACACGGTCGTCGGCGCGGCGGTGCTGGGGGCGGTCTCGGGCGGCGCCGTCGTCGCGGGCGTCGTCGTCGTTGTCGTTGTGTCGTGTCCTCGACCGTGTCCTCGGTCGTGTCCTCGACCGCGGTCGCCGGGGCAGCTGTGGGCGTGCTCGCGGATGACGTGTCGCCACCGTCGCTGCTACACGCCGAAACGGCCAGGACACAGGCCGTCGCGATCAGGCTGCCCGCTCGTGTTGCTCGCTTCATGCTGTGCTCGTTTCTGTCGGGGTTCCGTTGGTCATCACGCCATCCTCCTCGGGTGCTCGAGCGGCGACGGCCGGCGCGGGCCGGCGCTTCGCCGCTCGGTGTCCGGTGATCGACTCATGAGATCTCGACCGAGAGCGCGAGTTCTGCTGCCCGATCGATGAACTCGGGGTCATCGAGCGCCGCCGCGACCATCACGAGGGACCCGTCCGGCGTGTCGATCCACCAGATCCGGTGGTCGTGGTTCGCTCGCAACGTCACCGCGAAGCCGAAGGTCGTGAGCAGCGAGAGCTCACACGGGTCGTCATCGCTGCAGTCCGACGCGGCATCGGTCGTGAGATCGAATTGCACGCCCGTCACCGCTCCGAAGTCGACCTCGGTGACGTCCGCCGCCGTCACGCCGCTCGGCAGACCCTCGATGAAGGCATCGACGTCATCGATCGTCTGGATGGGTCCCACGGCGTGCGGGCCGGCTCCGGTGGGAACGAACTCGGAAACGTTCCGGGTGATGACGAGATCGCGGTCACCGGGACCCTGGCTGTCCGGCGCAGTGAACACGACGATGCCGGGGAAGTTCGGCTGGACGAACCACCCTTCCGGTACCGCGATCGTGGTCGACAGGCCGGTGTTGAGGAGCTGATAGGTGCGCTGCATCGACGGCCTCGAACGCCGCTTCGAGCGGCGCAGGGCCGTCCTCGACGGGTGTCGCCGGTTCGGGGGGCGGGGCGGGGGTCGTCGACTCGATGACCTCGCCCGGCGGCAGCGGAACGTCGAGCCCGGGTCCCGTGAACTCGATCGAGTCGACGAGCAGACTGAATGCGCCCGCCGCCTGCTCGGCATGATCGGCGTCCAATCCTTCGATCGCCGCCTGCAGGAGACCTGCCGGGGTCTCTGCCAGGTAGACCCTGGAGTACGGGAACGGCCCAGCGACCGACGTCACCTCTGCGCCGATTCGGTTCGCGCCGAACAGCATCGGTTCCTCGAATGTCGCATCGTTCGAGATCTCGTAGCCGGTCAGCCGGTAGCCGAACAGGTCGAGCGCATCGCCGGTCGGCTCGACCCGGGCGGACGGATCCGTGGAGACGGCGTCCATGTAGTCGTCGACCGTCATGACCGGGGTCTGGTTCACGCTCTGGGTGATCAACGCGACGTTGGCTTCGGGTTTCAGGCCATCACCGGGTTCGTCGATACGCACAGACACGAAGTCGGCGCCCGAGCTCGGGTTGTGCTGCTCGGCAGCCTCGAAGCGCACGCCTCCCATCGCGGGCGACGTCAGTACCACGGTCGCCCCGGCGTCGACCTCGCCGAGCGCGACGTCGGGGAGCTCGTTTGCAGCGTCGAGCGCACTGTCGTCGGGCAGTTGCGCTCCGTCGGCCTCGGGCGCGTTCGTCGCGGGCACGTCGGTCGTCGTCGGTCCGGTCTCGGCGGTTGGTGGCGTCGAGTCGACCGCTGCTGGTTCCGCGGTCGTCTCCGCGGTCGGCTCGGCGGTCGACGTCGGTGCGCTGCGGCGGCCGCGTCGCTAGCCTGATCGGCGGTGTCGCTTCCGCACGAAGCGAGACAGAGCGCTCCTGCGATTGCGACGGTCTTGAGTCTGCGTGCGTTGGCCATTTCTCGCTCCCGGTCCCTGTTCGCCTGGTACGACGTTGCCACACCTCCGAATCTGTCGCGGGACCTCGACATTCGTCTCGCGACAGATCACGATGGCAACCGTCGTCAAATACAACGAGATGTCAACAACGCAGCGAACGCAGGTGAGCGAGGCCCTCACCGATGTGGCGCGGAACCGCGTCGCGCGTCTCTTCGACGACCACTTCGAGAGTGTCTACAGCTTCTGCCTCGGGCGATCGGCGGATCGGACGATCGCCGAGGACGCCGCCGCTCAGACATTCGTCGAGGCCGCCCGGACCCTTGCCGCCGACCCGCATGCGCAGGTCGGCGAACCGTGGCTGTTCGTCACGGCCCGTCGCCGACTGGTGGATGGCTGGCGACGCCAGGGTCGCCAGGTCCGCCTGAGAGAGCGCATCGCTGCATTGCCCGGAAGGTCCACCGAAGACGACTCTGGCCACGAAGCCGACCAACACGAAGCCGAACGGGCACGACGGGCCCTCGCCTCGCTGCCGGAGCGCCAACGCGGCGCAGTCGTGCTGCGGTACCTGGACGAATACTCCGTCGCCGAAGTCGCCGAGCTCCTCGAACTGTCGTACTCGGCAGCCGAGTCGCTCTTGGCGCGCGGGAGGCGCGGCTTCGAACAAGCGTGGACGTCGACTGGAGACAACGATGGGTGAGTTGAGCGACCGGGATCTGGCGCGCGTGCTGGACCGAGCCGGGGTGGGTGGAACGTTCGATCCGGCCCGGAAGTCGCAGATTCGTGCCGAGGTGCTGCGCGAGTTCGATCGGAGCGTCGTGGCGACGGAAGTCGCCGATGAATCCGAGTTGGTCCTGACCCTTGCGTCGACGTCGGAACCGCCGACGGGTCGGGGGACGATGGCGCTCGTGGCGGCCGCAGCGATCATCGGCATCGTCGTCGGCGGACTCGTGATCGTCGGCAACCGAGACTCGGACGTGCAGCCGGTGGTCGACCGGCCACCAGCGCCGCCGACCAGCATCGTGGCCCGCACGACGACGACTGCGCCGACGGATCCGACGCTTCCCGAGATCGACGGACTCACCATCGGTGACCCGATCCCGCCCGGCCGGTACGAGACCACGGTTGCCGGCGGCCTCTCGTTCGACGTGCCCGACGGCGTCGTGCTCGTCGCTGTCGAACCCGACCGCCTCACGATCGGTCTGCCAGACCGAGATGCGTCCGTGTCGGTCGTGCCGATCGAGAGCTCGGCTCTCGACGCGGCGATCGAACGGGCCGAAGCCGACGGGCTGCTCCGTGTCGAACGAAGTGTGGGAGGTGTCGGGAACCGTACGATCGAGCGTCGAGATCTCACGCTCACCGCACAGGCGATCGCTCGCTTCGACTGCGTCGCGGGCGAACCGTGCACCGGGCTCGACACCGTCGCTCCCGGGTTGTCGCCGCTGGCGCTGCGTTCAGGATCCGAGAACTTCACGACAGTGCTCGAGGTCGACGACAGCATCGGCATCGCGATCGTCGAGCAGTTCGCCGCATTCGGATCGCCGACATCGGCGATCACGAACTCGATCATCGAGACGATCGAGCGCACCGACGGCGGCTGACCGCGATCAGCGCATCCGACTCGGCTCGAGGTGTGCCGCGGCTCCCAGGGGTCGGAACCGACGGCACACCTCGATCATCGTCAGCGCCCGATCTTCATCAACCGGAGGCTCACGAAGTCCGCCGGATCGCCCTCGGGACCCTGGGGTCCGAGGATGAAGTCGGCCGATGCTCGGACTCGAAGTTGGTGTCGTCACTCCCCACCAACTTGCCGTTCACGGAGTTGAACACGTCGACGACGCCGTCGGGGGTCTCACTCTCGCGGACGACGAGGTGCGCCGTACCGGTTGCGTACGGCTCGACCGTGTCCGAGTCGTCGAGGTTCTCGCAGACGTCATCGATCCAGTCGAACGAGTCGCCCACGTTCTGCTCGTAGAGGTAGATCGGTTGATCCCGGTCGTTGACCTTGCGGTCGACGGTGCCGTCGGCGCGGAGGAACACCCGCATCGGGGCGGTGCCGGGGTCGCCGGGGCAGAACTCCTCGACCGCACCGCCGACGAGCAGCGTGAGATTCGGGCCGTCATCGAACGTGGCGTAGACCAAACCGACCGGGTACACCTCCCGGACGAATCCCTGTGGTTTGGCATGTGCTGTGGCTGGCGCCAGAACACTGGCGGCAAGGCCGGCGGCGACAAGCGCGCCACCGATCATCTTCGTGCTTCGTTTCGATGTTCTCATGGTGATTCCTTTTCTGGGTGGTTGGTCACCAGGACAACGATCCCGACGCCCGAAATCTGTCGCTGTTCGTCATCGACCCGCCGGAAAGCCGACTCGAGGTCAACCGGGACGAGATCGGCCATGTCCGATTCCCACCATCAGCGGCCATGTTCTCTGACCTTGCATCCGGCGACGACGATCTCCATGCTTGACCCAGGAACCGAGCGAAGGAGAAGCAGATGGACATCCGAGGTCTGGGCTACATCGGAATCACCACCGACGACGTCGAGGAATGGCGCCCATACGGGGAGATGCTGGGCGCCATGGTGTCCGATGACGGCGTCGGGCTCCGGATGCGATTCGACGAGCGACCGTACCGAGTGCTCGTCGGCCAGGGCCCGAACGGGTTGGCATTCGCAGGATGGGAACTGCCGGATTCGGACGCGCTCGAATCCGCCGTCGCCGAGCTGGCGGCGGCCGGATGCACCGTCGACCGTGGATCGATCGACGAATGCGAGCATCGGCGAGTCCGCGGGCTCGTGCGAGCGACCGACCCCGGCGGCTTCACGCTCGAGCTGTTCCACGGGCCGATCCTCGATCACCAGCTCTTCGTGTCGCCGACCGGCATCAGCGGGTTCAGGACCGGGGCCCACGGGATGGGCCACATCGTGCTCGGCACCCCCGCACTCGAAGAATCCGTCGACTTCTACACCAACGTGCTCGGCTTCCGGGTCAGCGACTACTGGCGGCCCGGAGACGACGATGTCGTCTTCCTTCGCTGCAATCAGCGCCATCACAGCCTCGCTCTCGTCCCCGCATCGGAACCGGCGCTCTACCACTTCATGGTCGAGGCCCGAACACTCGACGATGTCGGCTACACCCTCGACCGCCACATCGACTCGGGCACGCCGATCTCGATGACCCTCGGCAAGCACACCAACGATCACATGGTGTCCTTCTACAGCCGCTCGCCCGTCGGGATTCGACGTCGAATTCGGATGCGGCGGACTCCTCGTCGACGACGCGACGTGGACCGTCACCCAGATCACCAAACCCAGCTTCTGGGGTCATCGCCCCCCGACCCCGTAGCCGCCGTCGATGCCGGCACCTTCTACTCGTCGGGGTTCGGTCACCGGCCGTGGAGGTGCCCACCGCACCCCCCACCGCACCCCGGCAGGCGACCGCAGCTCAGTTGTCCGCGACGCTGGAGTCGTCAGCCGCTCGTGAGCGTGATCACTCGCTCCTCGAAGTGGTCGATGACGTGGTCGGTGAACAGACGGGCGACGAGTTCGCCACGGCTGTTGACACCGGTCTTCGTGAACACGACCTTGAGATGATCACGAACGGTGTGGGCCGAGATACCGAGCTCGACGGCGATCTCCTTCGTGGCGAGCCCTCGGCACATGGCCATCACGATGTCGCATTCTCGGGGCGTGTAACCGTAGGAATCGAGCAGGATCGGCATCAGGTCGCTCGGCGTCGCCCGGTCGATCGTGATCGCCACCAAGTCGGTGGGCCCAACATGATGTTGATCCCGGATCGATATCACGTTGGTCGGGCGGTGTGGCCGGATGACTCTTGTCTCGCCATCACGCGCCGACACCTCGGGTTCGCACTGTGCAGCTCGACATCTCGATCGACCCCGCGGCGGCACACAGCCCTGCGCCCACCCCATTCGGCGTTGTCCCCACACACCAACTCACGCCTCACCCCGGCGAGCTGACTGCGGCCAACCGCCCGGGTCGGAACGTCGACCCACCCGTCTGCAAGTGTCAGAACATGCACGACAGTTACGAGGACCTGACCGACTGCGGGCTCAGCGAGGAGCTCGAGCAAGAACTGTTGGAGAAGCAGCGTGAGTGCACGTTCATGTGGACCAACAAGGCCGGTGAGGCGTTCGGCGTGATCATGTCGTATCTCCCGCACGAGGGCACCCTGTGGCTGACCGCAGCAGAGCGGCGGGCCCGCATCTCGGCGATCCGACGCTTCCCGCGGGCGGCGGTGTGCATCACGAGCGCCGGGACCGACATGGGCACCGGCAAGACCGTCACCTACAAGGGCGAGTGCACCGTGCACTCGTCGCGCGACGTGAAGGACTGGTTCTACCCCGTGTTCGCGAAGCGGATCCGCCCCGACGACGAGGTCGCCGCCCGGACGTTCCAGACGTTCCTCGACTCGCCCGAACGGGTGATCATCGAGTTCCGCCCCGACGACAAGCTCGGCTTCGACAGCGCCCTGATGTGGGCACGCTCGCCCGAAGCCGGCAACAAGTAGCTCCCGCCGAACGCGGTCAGCTCCGTCGCGGTCAGCGCCTGATCGGGTTCGACCGGCGACGGATCCCGCCCATCGCCTCCACAGTCATCTCGATACGGCTCGTCGATCCACATCGGGGGTGTCGACGAGGTGGGATCAGCCCACCCGTACACGGCGATGTAGTCGGCGAGATCTTCGAGGATCCGGTCCCACCAGCTGCGCATGCACCCAGTGTGAACACCGTGAATGGCGCTCAGGCCACGCCTGGGCAAACACTGGGCGAACTCCGTGCTGCTAGACCTCCAGGGTCTTCGGGTAGTACGTCCCGGGCTCGATCGCGGCCCGGTCTCGGTTGAAGTCGCCTTCGAACGGCCACGAGTCGTCCGCGCCGAACTGCATGAACCGCCCGAAGTCGCCGCCGCCGGCAGCCTCGTTGCCGACCAGCGACCAGGCCTGACGCTTGTAGGTCCAGTTGTCGGGGTCGAGCCGGTGGGTCTCGCGCCAGTGGGCGAACGCCGAGTCGCGATCGCCGTCACGCCAGGCGGCGGCGCCCAGTTCGAATCGGGCAGCCGCTTCGGACTGGCCGGCGTCACGTGGCTGCGACGCTGCGATGACCTCGTCGGGCGTCATCGCGAATCGGGAGCTCGCACCGTTGGCGGCCCAGTCGCGGATGGCGTCGGCGTAGGAGTCGCGGTCCTGGCCGGCGCGTAACGCAGCGAGCGCTTCCTCACCGGCTTCGGCGGCCTGCCGCTCGGCGTCGGCCAGGATGTCGGCGAGCCACTTCGGATAGTCCTGCGGGCCGGCCCAGCCGGGCTCGGCCGGCCGGACGATCGTGCCGTCCTCGTCGATCCACACGACGTTCGGGATGTTCACCACGCCGAATGCTCGCTCCAGCACGTGGTCGGTGTCGATCAGCGACGGGTGCTCGGGGTTCGCCGCCTCGATGAACTCGCGCACGGCCTCGGCCCCGTCCATCTCGATGCCGACGGCGATGACGGTGACCGGAGTGCCGGCGTCACGGAGTTCTGCGTGGAGTGCCTGCCAACCTGGCAGGTCGTAGCGGCAGCCTCAATAGGGCGCCCAGGCGACGATCACCACCTTCTCGCCACGGTGGTCCGACAGCCGGACCTCGTTGCCGTCGAGGTCGTGGAGCACGACATCGGGGGCAACGGCTGTGGTCAACGCACGACCACCCAGCGATTCGGGGCCGATCGCATGGCGGCCGGTTGCGTCGTCGGACACGACGACCATTCCCAGCCGTTCGGCCGCGGTGTGCACGTCGAAGTCTCCGCCGCCCAACGGCACGCACACCTCGCCCTTGCAGGCACCTTCGGGTTTGATCTCCCAGCCGGTTCCGGCCTGGAACGTGGCGGCGTCGATGTCGAGCGTCTCGGTCAGCATCCGCCCATCGTGCCAGAACGCGCTCGCTCACGCGGCAGCGCAAACCCGGTGCTGTTCCGCGAGACTTGCGAAATGCAACCCGTGCGTGTCGGCGTCTCCGTCCCGTGGGACCTGTGGCAACTGCCGCACGACCAGCGGCGCGAGTCCTTGACGCGGATCGCCGACGCCGGAATCGACCACCTGTTCACGGCCGACCACGTCAGCTTCTTCGACGGCTCCGGGCTCGACGGACCCGTTCACCTGGCCGCACTGAGCGGCCTCGAGGGTCGTCTCGATCTCCACCTCGGCGTCTACCTCCTGGCGCTGCGCCATCCGATGGTCGCCGCCCGCCAGATCGCCTCACTCGCCCAGGCGGCTCCGGGACGGGTCACGATCGGTGTGGGCGTCGGCGGTGAGGATCGCCACGAGATCGAAGTGTGCGGCGTCGACCCGAACACCCGTGGACGTCGGACCGACGTGGCACTCGACATCGTTCGCTCACTGCTCGACGGCAGGACCGTCGACGGCGACGGCGAGTTCTTCGACTTCACCGCCGGCGTGATCCGACCGACGCCCGACCCGCGGGTTCCGCTCCTCGTCGGCGGGCGCAGTGACGCCGCGGTGCAACGGGCAGGGCTCCTCGGCGACGGGTGGCTCGCTGCGTGGTGTTCGGCCAAGCGTTTCACCGCCGCGACCGCGATGGCCGAGGAAGTCGGCGCCGATCGCGACGTCGTGTGGCAGCACGGGTTACAGGTCTGGGTCGGGACCGATCGAACCCCCGAGGCCGCACGCCGCCACGTGTCGGTCGCCATGGAGGGGTTCTACAAGTCGAGCTTCGATGCCTTCGAGCGCTACACGCCGATGGGCGACGCGGCAGACATCGCCGAGTTCCTCGCCCCGTACGTCAAAGCCGGCGCCACGACGCTGAACCTCACGCCGTGCGGACCCGACCGAATCACCGAGATCGAGACCGTCGCCGAGGTGGCGCGGCTCCTGCGAAGCAGTTGAGGAGAAGAGATGGCAGGCGGACTCGCCGGATTGCTCGATGACGTCGCTGCGCTGGCGAAGCTCGCGGCGGCGTCCGTCGACGACGTCGGCGCGGCGGCCGGACGGGCGAGCGCGAAGGCAGCGGGCGTGGTGGTCGACGACACGGCGGTCACCCCGGCATACGTACGCGGCCTGGCCGCCGAACGCGAACTGCCGATCATCAAGCGGATCGCCGTCGGGTCGCTGCGCAACAAGCTGCTGATCATCCTCCCACTCGCATTGGTGCTCAGCGCGATCGCACCGACCCTGGTCGAAGTGATCCTGATGCTCGGCGGGACGTACCTGTGTTTCGAGGGGGCAGAGAAGATCTACCACCGGCTCAAACACGACGACCACGACCACGACGTCCCCGTGGCCATGCAGGGTCCGGAGGCCGAGGAGCAGACGATCAAGGGAGCGATTCGGACCGACCTCATCCTCTCGGCGGAGATCATGGTGATCGCGCTCAAGGAGGTGATCGACGAGGCCCTCTTCTCCCGAGCCGTCATCCTGGTGGTCGTTGCGTTCGTGATCACGGCGATCGTGTACGGCGTCGTGGCGCTCATCGTGAAGATGGACGACGTCGGCCTCGCGCTCGCGGGCCGGGACTCCGAAACCTCCCAGCGCGTCGGTCGGATGATGGTCGCCGGGATGCCGAAGGTGCTGTCGATCCTCACGGTCGTCGGCACCGCCGCGATGCTCTGGGTCGGTGGCCACATCCTCCTGGTCGGCGCCGAGGAGTTGGGATGGCACGGACCCGTCGACTTCGTGCACGAGCTCGAGCACCGGGTCGAGGACATCGCCGGGATCGGCGGCGTCCTGGCCTGGCTGGTCAACACGCTGTGCTCCGCACTGATCGGCCTGGGGGTCGGCTCGCTCGTCGTGGCGATCGTGCTGCGCCTCCGGCGCCGCGGGACCTAGTGCTCTGGCCGGATCGTCGGTCGGAGCGGACGATCGTGGAAGGTGTGAACGCGAACACCGGCGATCGAGGACAGCGTGGGTGAAACCGAGGGTCAATTGAAAGCGGGGCCGACCGTTGTCGCGATCGGCGGGCACTCCCTGCTCGATCCCGATCTCGCGCCGACGGTCGCGAACCAGTTCGCGGTGACGCAGGCGGCGATGCAGCCGGTGGCCGACCTGATCGAGGACGGCGAGCACCTCGTGCTGACCCACGGCAACGGCCCCCAGGTGGGCTTCCTCCAACTCCGCTCGGAGATGGCCCGCGACACGCTCCCCGAAGTACCGCTCGATTCACTCGTCGCCGACAGCCAGGGGGCGATGGGGTACATGATCGAGCGGGCGCTGCGCACGGAGCTCCGTCGGCGAGGCGTCGACACCGATGTCGTCACGATCGTCACCGAGGTCGAAGTCGACCCGGACGACCCGGCCTTCGACGACCCGGACAAACCGATCGGCCAGTTCTTCGAGGCCGCCGAGGCAGACGCGCTCGTCCGCGAACGCGGCTGGCAGGTGATGCGCGACCCGAAGCGCGGGGTTCGGCGCGTGGTCGCCTCGCCGATCCCCCGCCGCATCGTCCAGCTCGAGACGATCGAGAAACTCTGTGACCTCGGGGTCACCGTGATCTGCTGCGGCGGCGGAGGCATTCCGGTCAGCCGGCGGGCCGATGGCGAGATCGCCGGGCACGAAGCCGTCATCGACAAGGATCGAGTGAGCATGCTGCTCGCCGTTCGTCTCGGCGCTCGGCGGCTCGCGATCACCACGAGCGTCGACGCCGTCTACGAGGACTTCTATTCCGATCACCCGCGAGCGCGCCCTGAACTGACCGTCGACGAAGCCCGGGAGCTGCAGGCGGCCGGCCAGTTCGCAGCGGGGAGCATGGGACCGAAGATCGAAGCCGCCATCGGCTTCTTGGACGCGATCGACGGCGAGGTCGTCATCTGCCTGCCGGGCGACCTCCTCGAGGCGCTCGATGGTCGGGCCGGCACACACATCAGAAGGAGTCATCAGTGATCCCGTTCGACAACGCGGGCCTGCTCGGCAGGAGCCTGCTCACCACCCAGGAATGGTCGGACGCCGACCTCGCCACGGTGCGTTCGATCGCCCGTGCGCTCGCGTCCCTGGACCAACGCGGGATTCGCACGCATCTGTGCCCCGACGAACTCGCCTGGGCGGTGTTCTTCGACCAGTCGACCCGCACCAAGAGTGCGTGGGCCGGCGCCGCCGCGCGGCTCGGGATGCACCCCGTGATCGTCGACGGCTCGTCGACCCAGGTGTCCCACGGCGAGACCGCCGTCGAGACCGGTGCGATGCTCGGCATGAACGCCCACGCGATGGGGATCCGTCACGACCTGATCCTCGGCGAGGGCAACACCTTCATCCGCGACGTCCAGCAGGGCATCGACGACTACCTCGCCGCCACCGACGACGCCCGGTCCGTCCCGATCGTCAACCTGCAGTGCGACGTCGACCACCCGACACAGACGCTGGCGGATCTGCTCTGGCTGGAGGACAACTTCGACGACCTCGCCGGCCGGAAGATCACGGTCAGCTGGGCCTACTCGCCGTCGTACGCCAAGCCGCTGTCGGTGCCGCAGGGCCTGATCACGCTGCTGACCCGCGTCGGTGCGGACGTCACGCTCGCCCACCCACCCGGGTACCAGCTGACCGACGAGGCCATGACGGCTGCCGCCGACAACGCGACGGCGGGCGGTTCGTTCCGAATGGTCGGTGACATGGACGAGGCGTTCGGCGGCGCCGACGATCGTGTACCCGAAGAGCTGGGGCGCCCACGACCTCATGATCGAGCGGGTGGCGGCCAACGCTGCAGGAGACGCCGACGAACTCCGCGCGATCGAGGCGCGAGCGCTGGAACGCAACGCAGAGCACACCGACTGGATCTGCGACGAGCGCCGCATGGCCACAACCGCGGACGGCGACGCCCTCTACATGCACTGTCTGCCCGCCGACATCGGGGCCGAGGTCAGCGCCGGCGTGATGGAACGGCACCGGGTGAACGTCGCCCGCGAGGCGAACTGGAAGGTCTACGTGGTGATGGCGTTGCTCGCCGGGGCGAAGGTCCCCGACCTCAGCGGCGTGCTGACCACTCTGGAGGAGGCACACCGATGAACGATCTCGACATCCACATCGCCGAACGCAGCCAGGACCACCTGGCGCTCGCCGTGGAGATCCTGCGCGAAGCAATCCGCATCCCCGCCGACTACGTCGACCGGCCGGTCGAGGCCGGAGGCGACCCCGCGGCGGGTTGAGCAACCACGAGGGTCCGCGACTCGAGTACCTGAAGCAGACGATCGTCGACATCGGTGCGGTGCGATCCGCGGACGACGTGTGGTTCGACGACTACGGCAACCTGGTGTGGACCGTGACCGACCCGACCGACGGCATCGATCCGGTCGACAAGCGCGTCGTCTACTTCGACGGGCACACCGACACCGTCCAGGCGCTGCGGTCGGCCTGGCGCGACAAGCTCGGCGGCATCGACGCCTACGACGGGCTGCTCGACCTCGACGCCGTCGATCGCGACTTCCTGCGCAGCGAGCTCGGCCACCTGCCCCCGGACGACGAGTGGGAGCACCTCGTCTTCGGACGCGGGGCCGCCGACCAGCTGGCCGGCGTGATCTCGCAGATCATCGCGACCAAGATCGTCCTCGAGCTCGCCGCCGAGGGCGCGCTGCGCGGCGTGATCGTCCGCGCCTACGCGACCGCCGCCGAGGAGGACAACGACGGCGCGGGTCCGATGTACCTGATGCACGAGGTGCTGCCCGGCGCATCGCCCGACTTGATTCCCGACGTCGTCATCCTCACCGAGGGCACCGGCGACGCGCAGCGAGGGGCGCTCGGGATCTACCGCGGCCAGCGCGGCCGCATGCAGATCGAGGTCACCGTGACCGGCCGCTCGTGCCACGGCTCGATGCCGTGGGAGGGCCTGAACCCGCTCGAGTACGGCGGCGCGATCGTCGCCGAGGCGGCCCGGCGCTACGACGAGCGCGACGGCTTCCTCGACGACCCGTTCCTCGGCCACGGCACGCGAACCGCATCGTGGGCGCACCTCGACACGCCGAGCGACTGCGCCGTGCCCGACCGGTTCACGTTCCGCTTCGACCGTCGGCTCACCGTCGGCGAGACCCCGAGCAGGCCCGCCTCGACGTCGAGTCGCTCGACGCGGTGCGCGCCGCACGCGACGCCGGCCTCACCGTCGACGTGACCGTGCCGATCTACGACGGCGTGACCTGGCGCGGCTACACCCCCGGCAACCCGCAGATCTACATGGGCTGGGTCACCCCGGAGGACCACCCGGCGATCCGGACGGCGGTCGACGTGTACGACGCCGTGGTCGCCCCGAACGTCGTCCCGTCGACCGATGGCGGCGGCATGCGCGCCGAGGCCCGGGTCGATCGCTGGATCTTCTCGACCGACGGTGTCGGCTTCCCGATCCCCGTCGACGACACCACGATCGACGTGCCCGCGACCAAGTGCTGGGTCGAGTCCGGCGGCTTCAAGCATCCGGCGATGTTCGGCTTCGGCGCCGGCATCGAGCAGAACACCCACAAGATCGGCGAGTGCGTCGACGCCCGCGAGCTGCGCCTCGCGATCGCCTTCCTCGCCCGCTTCCCGAGCGCGTTCGCGAACCGGTGATGACGTCGCCACCCCGGTGGGCGGTGGGTGTCAGCCCGCCGGTGCGGCCGACACCTGAAGTGCGCCGTCCTCGTTGCGCAGCTCCAGTCGATCACCGACGAACTGCCACGTGCTGGCGGCCTCGAGCGCCGTGAGGAACTGCGACTCCTGGTCCATCACGCCGTCCGGCTCTTCACAGGCCATCTGCGTTGCGGCGAGCGGTCCGATCGCGATCGAGTCGGCCCCGTCCTCGCCGAGGGTGTAGCCACCCGAGAACTGGTTGCAGCTGGCGTTGCCGGCGACACTGCCGTCGTCGGCGAACTGCAGGGTGATCTCCGTGTCGAGGATCACGCTCGTGACGGCCTCGGTTCCCGTGTTGTATCCGGTGACGGTCCAGTCACCGACGACCGACGGGGCGAACACCGCGAACGTGGCGACGACGGTTCCGTCGTCGTCGGCCAGCGACAACGCGTCGTCGTCGAGCGACCAGCTCGCCGCCGACCCGAGCGCGGCGAGGTAGGCGGCTTCTTGCGTGTTGAGCTCGTCGCTGACGCACAGTGCACGGGTCGCTGCGAGCGGTCCGATCTCGATCGAATTGCCGTCGACGCGGTACTCGCCGGAGAACGAGTTGCACCCGGTCGTGCCCGAGGCGCTGCCCGAGTCGAGGAAGTCGATCGTCGCCACGGCTTCGGCGGAAGCGGCGGCACCGTCGACCTCGGTCAGACGCCACGATCCGGCGGGGAACTCCTGCTCCGCCACGTCATCGCTCCCGCAGGCACCGACGACAGCGACAAGGAGCAGCGCGGCGATCGCGCGAGGGACGGCAGATCGCCGCAACAGGAGAGGACGGTGCACGGTGAGCGCCTTTTCGAGAGGAGGAAACGATCGACGGGATCGTACTCAGCCCAGCGCCGCCGCGAGCACCACCTCCCGACGTTCCCGCGTAGCGGAGTGGGTCTGACCCACTCCGCTACGCGACGGTTGTCATTGCTGCGCCGAGGGCGGCCACCATTCGGTCGCGGAATCGGCGCATCGACGGGGCGTCGGGAGCGAACAGCTCGGCGGCGTGGTACATGCCCGGCTCGACGTGCAGTTCGACCTCGACACCTCCGTCGCGGAGACGCTCGACGTAGTCGGTCGCCTCGTCGTGGAACAGATCGATGTCGCCGATGCCGACCCATGCCGGCGGCAGCCCGGCGAGATCGGCTCGGCGTGCTGCAGCGGCGTAGAGCGGTGGCTCGTGCTGCCCCGCCTCGTGCCCGAGGTAGGCGGACCAGGCGTAGCGATTCGAGGACGCGCTCCAGATCAATGCGTCGTGGTCGTCGGTGCGCGGCGTGCGGTCGTCGAGCATCGGGTACTGGAGCAGCTGGAAGCAGATGGGCGGACCGTCGAGATCGAGCGCGCGTTGCGCGAGACACGCGGCGAGGCCGCCGCCGGCACTGTCGCCGCCCACCGCGATCCGGTCGGTGTCGACACCGAGCTCCGCCGCGTGGTCGTGCATCCACGTCAGGGCGTCGAAGCAGTCGTCGAGTCCGGCCGGGAACGGGTCCTCGGGTGCGAGTCGATACGCAACGCTCACCACCACGATCCCGAGGTCGGCAGCGAAGCGGCTGCACAACCCCCGTCCCGACTCGGGCGACCCCATCACCAGGCCGCCACCGTGGATCCAGAGCAGTGCGCCGGACGGTGCCTGGTGGTCGGCGGGCTCGTAGACGACGACCGGGATGGCGGGCCGGTCGTCGGTCGCCGGGAGCTCGTCGGTTCGTGACTCGACGCCGTCAGCGAGCGGTTCGGCCGGGCGCGCCGCCATCAGCTTGCGACCCACGCGCATCGCAGCGTCGCTGCGCACTGACAGCGGGACGTACAGCTGCGGGCTGCGTAGCTCGGGAGCTGCTGACGCGACACGTCGGTGACGACGGGACAGGCCGTATCCGGCGACGGCCAGCGCAGCGGTGACGGCAACGAGGGACTTCATGGTTCGCAAGGTACGCGAGGTGACCTGTGGCGAGCCAGACGGTCTGGCTGGCCGGCCGGGTGAATCAGGCCGGTTGGATGGGGAGTGTGCCGGGCATCGAGTGGATCAACCGCTGCATCGGCCTGATTCGCAGGCGACATCGAAGAGGCACTTGGCCTCTGGTGCCGGGACATCAGCGTGAGACACTGGGATGACGGACAGTCACTCGAGAACGGAGGCGGAGCGACGTGTTGATCCGCGCAGACGGTGATGGCCAGGAATCGGCCGTTCCCGCCGATGGCCCGCGCCCGCGCCCGATCTGGACCGAGGCACTGACGCTCCCCGAGCTGCTGGTCACGCTGCCCGGCGCCGCTGTCGCCGCGCTGGCCGCTCCCACGGGTGGTGCCCGTCCCGTGCTGGTCCTCCCCGGCTTCGTGACCGGCGACGTCACCACCGCCCCGCTGCGCGCCTTTCTCCGTTCGCTCGGGCACCGACCGTTCGGGTGGGGCCTGGGACTCAACGTCGGGGTCGCCGATCACATCGCGGGTGGGCTCGACCGGCTCATCCAGGAGCTCGCCCATCGGCACGGCTCGACGATCGACATCGTTGGGTGGAGCGCCGGCGGGCTGCTCGGACGTCTGTTGGCGCAGCACCGCAGCGAGCTCGTGGGACAGGTGATCAGCCTCGGCTCCCCGATCCGACTCAGCACCGGCGACTCGAACATCGGCATGCTGCAGGAACTGGCAGGCAAGCTGTTCGTCCCGATTCCGCCACGGATCGACGTCGACAACATCCCCGTCCCGTCGACCACCATCTGGACGGCACACGACGGGATCGTCCCCGGGCGCCTCTGCCGACAGACCCCGGGGCCGACCGCCGAGTGCGTCGAAGTGCGCGGCACCCACATCGGTCTCGCGACGAACCCGTCCGTGATGTACGTGATCGCCGACCGCCTGGCCCAACGGCCCGGCGAGTGGCAACCGTTCACGCCCCGCCGGCGTCTGCGCTGGTGGTACCCGTCCCTCGAACAGGAAGCCCTCGATGCATCAGCTGACACCGTCTGAAACCGCGCTGCTCGCCGGCGAGACGAACACGAACCTGGGGCATCAGTCGATGTGCCTCGAGCTCGCGCCCGACGCCGACGGACAACATCTCAGCCTCTCCCGGCTCCGCACCGTGATCGAGGAGAGCCTGCATCTCGCACCGTCGCTGCGACGGCGCGTGCGTCACGTGCCGCTCGGCCTCGACGACCCGTGGTGGATCGAGGACCCGCACTTCGACCTCGACTATCACATTCGTCATCTCGCTGTACCCAGCTCGTCCGACCCTGATGCGATGGAGCAGCTGCTCGCCCGGCTGCACGAACGGCCACTCGACCGGAACCGACCGCTGTGGGAGCTCTACCTCATCGAGGACCCCGACGGTGCCAGCAACCTGTTCGTGAAGGTGCACGTGGTGCTGATCGAAGAACTCGGCCCGATGGGACCGCTGTCGCCGGTACTCGCCCGCCCGGTCGTCGATCTCGACAAGCCGATCACCCGGGCGTGGCGACCCGACATGGTGCCGACCGACTCCGACCTGCTGATCAAGGCGGCGTGGTCGACCGTGCGCAGCCCGATCCGCACCACGCGCCACGTCCTGAACGCGAGCCGCCGCATCCCGGTCCTCGGGGAGGTCGCGCGGCTGGTGCTCGCCGCCGCGGGTTCGACCGTGCATCCCGTCGAGCAGGCTCGCAACGACCGGCCGGTCCCGCGTGTGTCGTTCAACCGCACCGTCGGCAGCCATCGCCGCGTCGCGCGGGTGACGCTGTCCGTCGATCGAACTGCGCGAGATCAAACGCCAGCGCGGCGTGCGGTTCCACGACGTCTTGCTCACCGTGATCAGCGGTGCGTTGCGGCATTGGCTCGTCGTCAACGACGAGCTGCCGGCCGACCCGCTCGTCGCGCTCACGCCGCTCCTCGTCGACGCCGACTCCAACGAGCTCGGCGCCGCACTCGTGCCGCTGGCGACGCAGCGGCACGATCCACTGCAGCGCCTCGAGGACATCAACGCGTCGATGTCCGAGCTGACCCTCGAACTGGATCCGCAGCCGGCGGCGGCGATCAGCAACCGGATGGGCGCACCGTCGGTCCTGGCCGGTGCCGCCGCACGGTTGCTGCTGACCACGGGCGCCGGGTTGCGGATGATGCCACCGTTCAACGTCTACATCGTGAGCATCCCGGGGCGGGACGAAGGGCCGATCGCCGGTCACGACATCGTCCGTGAGCATGCGATGGTCCCGATCACCGATGGATGTGGATTGTCGATCAGCGCGATTTCACACGACCATCGTGTCGACATCACGCTCGTCGCCGATCGGGACATGGTCGCCGATCTCGATGCCCTGGCCGAACGCATCGAGGTCGAGCTCTTCCTGCTCCACCACGAGTGCGCCCGGCTGGCCGCCTCCTGATCAGCTCCGCACGAGTCGGCCGGGGAGTTCTCCGGTGTCGGTGTCGTTCTCGCGGGTGACCGCCCCGTTGCAGATCGTTGCGAGATAGCCCCGCACGGGCTGCATCAGGCGGGTACCGCCGGCCGGAAGATCGTGATGTGCGACCGGCGCAGCGACGGACAGGTTGGCGTGGTCGATGACGTTGACGTCGGCGCGCTTGCCCACCTCGAGGCTGCCCCGGTCGTCGAAGCCGTAGAGGGCCGCGTTGCGCGCCGTCTGCTTGTGGACGACGAACTCGATCGGCAGTTGCTCGCCGACACGGTCGCGCGTCCAGTAGGTGAGCTGCGTGGTCGGTGCGGTGCCGTCACAGATGAGCGTGACGTGGGCGCCTGCGTCGCTCAGCCCGGTGACGGTGTTCGGGTCGACGAGCATCTCGCGGAGGACGTTCATGCGTTCCGAGACGTCGACCGTGCTGAGCGAGGCGAACCGGGTGCCGCCGTCTTCGAGCATGAAGTCGTAGAGGTACTCCAACGGGTCGCAGCCCGCAGCGGCGGCGCGCGCGCCGATCGTGTCGGTCAGCGGTGGCTCGAGATCGACCGGGTTGCCCATCGGATACATCACGGGTGCAGCTCGCTTGAACAGGCCGTACACGTTCTCCATCGAGCCGGGCTCGTCGGGGCGGATGTCGGGCTCGGCGAGAAGCGTGGCCTTCATCTCCGGGTCGAGCATCGCCGCGACTCGTTCGGCCAGTGGCAGGTGGGCGAGCTGCGCGAGATAGGTCGGCTTGCGCATGAACGCGTGGTACCCGCTGAGCCCGGTGAGGAAGCCGATCGGTCGTGATGCCACTTGCGGGTACAACTGCGCGCCGCTGGCGTTCGCATCGGCGGTCAGGCGCAGGATCTCGCGCCACAGCTGCGGGTCGTAGTCGGGTGACTGCACGAGCGTGAACGTGACCGGCCGGCCGCTCGCGATCGAGAATCGGCGCATCAGGTCGTGCTCGGCCTCCTGGGTCGTGCGCTCGCCACCCAGCGCGTCGAGCTTGCCGACGGTTCCGGCCGGGATCATCTCGAACACGCCCTTGCCGACCCGCTTCATGTGGTCGGCGATCGCGAGGAGTTCCTCGTCGGCTGCGAACGTGCCGGGGACGGGTTCACCCCACAGCGAGCGGTGGCCGATCGTGCGCGACGTGCTGAAGCCGACCGCACCGGCATCGAGCGCCTCGGCCACGATGCGGCCCATCGAATCGAGGTCGTCGGCGGTGGCGTCTTCGTTCAGTCGGCCGCGCTCGCCCATCGCATAGAAGCGCACCGCACCGTGGGCGATCTGGGCGCCGACGTCGAGGGCGTACTCACGCCCCTCGATGTAGTCGAGGTAGTCGCCGAACGTCTCCCACTGCCCCCAGTCCATGCCCTCGTGGAGCGCTGCACCCGGGATGTCCTCGACGCCCTCCATCAGCTCGATCAGCGTCTGCTCCGTCCCCGGCGCAACGGGCGCGAACCCGACGCCGCAGTTCCCCATGACCACCGTGGTGACCCCGTTGTGCGACGACGGCGCGATCTGGGAGTCCCAGCTCACCTGGCCGTCGTAGTGCGTGTGCACGTCGACCCAGCCCGGGGTCACGATCGCGCCGTCGGCGTCGATCGTGCGGCCCGCCGCCGTGGTGATGGTGCCGCCCACCTCGGCGATGACCCCGTCGCGAATCGCGAGGTCACCATCGACCGCGTCCGCCCCGGTCCCGTCGATCAGTCGGCCGTTCTTGATGACGATGTCGTACATGATCGCGCTCGCTCTCGTGGAGAAATGGGTGCGACCCACGGTAATCCCGTGATGCGATCGTCCAGGAGTCGGAGGGTCACTGCTCCGTCAGGCGCTTGGGGAGCGGCTTCACGACGTACCCGCTCGGGAGTTGTTCGGACGAGTCGATGACGCTGTGGCGCGTGACGTGCCGCGCGTGCTCCGACAGCGCCCGGTGATCCGCATACGAGATGCCGGGGATCATCGGCTCGCGGAACCACGGGGCGTAGAACTCGAGGTTCGGGATCGCGCGCAGGTCGTCGGACAGGTTGGGGGTCCCACCGTGCCAGGCCCGCACGTCGCGGATCTGAATCGAGCCGGCCGGCGCCGGGCACACGGTGCTGAGACGCATCCACTCCGGCTCGTCACGGAGCTTCGGAATCGGCGAGCGGGAGTGCTGCGTGCCGGGGATCTGACGCGTCGGTCCGTTCAGCGCGGTCTGGTCGTCGGGCAGGAAGTTGACCGCGAGGTACGGACACGGCAGATCACGAGTCGTGAGGAGCCCGCGCGGATCGCGGAACGAACTGAACGGCGTCCGGGTGTCGTCGACATGGTCACCCATGTCGCTGTGCAACGGCTGGTACTCGAACGCGCCGGGCAGACAGAAGTCGCCGCTCGCGGCGCGCAAGAGGTAATCGGACGACTCGAAGATCGCGGTGATGATCGGCGTGACCGTGGGGAGGTCGACGAGCATCTGCCATTCGGGCCGATGCAGCATGCTGCGCGTCACGCTCGACCCGCCGAACGAGTAGCGATGCGAGCCACGATTGCCGCTGCGTTGCTCGTCGAGCGCGATGATCTCGCTCGCGACCTCGCGTACGCCGGCGCGGAGGAAGGCCGTCTGGTCCGCGTCGAGGGCGTCGCGGACCACCACGAAACCGTCCCGTCGGAAGATCCGGACCGCGCGCTCGATCTCGGACGGGTCGAGGATCTCGAGCCCGGCGAACCCGTTGTTCGCCTGGAGGTACTCGCGCTGTGCATCGAGGTCGGGCGTGTGCCGATCACGGTCCTGCCAACCGAGGGCGCCGAAGTCGATCGACGATGTTGACGACACGTGGCGCCCCCTCAGGTCGCCTCGGGGAACAGGAATTCGCGTACGACGTCGATGAACGCGTCGAAGTTCTCGCGATGGATGTTGTGGCCGGTGCCGTCGAGACGAACACAGGTCACCCGGTCGTTCACGTCGACGATGCGCCGAGCCACCTCGTCGGTCACGATGCCGCCGCGTTCGGACTCGCCGTGGACGAGCAACGTCGGACAGTCGATGGCGGTGACCACCGAGCCCCACCCGATGGTCGAGAGGTCATCCGCGGCCTCGGGTTGGACCTGCCGTTTCGACTCGATCCACGTGTCGTACTCGGCGTCGGGCCAGTTCGGGTGCTGCTGACGCCCGAGTTGCGCCAGGTCTGCGTCGGACATGCCGGCGAACGAGCCGAGCCACCCTCGGATCGCCTCGCGTTCCGATGCCCGCACCTCGCCGTTGGTTTCCCGATCGGCCGTCCACGGCGGGTCGATCAAGACGAGTCGATCGGCACGACCAGGGTGAGTCGCGGCGAACTGGGCAACGGTCCGCGCCCCGACGGAGTGGCCCATGAAAGCGGGTCGATCGAGCGCCAACGCGTCGACGACCACCGCCAGGTCGTCGGTGAGCGACGAGGCCGACATCGCGGGGCTCGACGAGCGGCCATGATGTCGCGCATCGATCATGATCAGGTCGGCATCGTCCTCCAGTGCCGCCGCAACTCGCCACCAACAGCGTCCGCTGTCGCCGAGGCCATGGGCGAGTACCAGCGGCGGACGATCTCTCCGGCCTGCCCGATGGACGTGGAGCTGCGCGGCCCCCGCCTCGACGACGAGGTGAGTCCAGCTCGCGGTGATCTCGTCGGCGGTTCGGCTCACCAGGCGTACGCCTCCGGTGCCGGCCCGGGCCCCGGGAAGATCTCGTCGAGTCGAACGAGCACGTCGTCGTCGAGTTCGAGCGCCGGTGCGCCGAGGGCATCGTCGAGCTGTTCCATCGTCCGCGGCCCGATGATCGGTGCGGTCACGGCCGACTGGTGGAGGAGCCACGCGATTCCAACGGTCGCCGCCGACTCGCCGAGGTCGCTGCACACGTCCTCCCACGCTTCGAGCTGCGGCCGAATCGCGTCGACGCGCGCTCGCATGCTCGGCGCCGATCGCCGCCCGCCGTGGTCGGCGGAGAGGACGCCGGCGAGCAGTCCACCGGCCAGGGGACTCCACGGGAGCAGCCCGACGCCGTACGACTCGCACGCGGGGATCACTTCGAGCTCGATGGAGCGTTCGGTGAGGTTGTAGAGGCTCTGCTCCGACACGAGCCCGAGGAAGTGGCGCGACGCAGCGGCCTCGTTCGCCTGCGCGATGTTCCAACCGGCGAAGTTGCTCGACCCGACGTAGGAGATCTTCCCCTGTGCCACCAGGGTCTCCATCGCCTGCCAGACCTCGTCCCAGGGTGCCGTCCGGTCGATGTGGTGCATCTGATAGAGGTCGATGTGGTCGGTTTGGAGTCGCCGCAGGCTCGCATCGCATGCGAGTCGGATGTGGCGTGCGGACAACCCCCGGTCGTTCGGCAGGTCGGACATCGGCCCGAACAGCTTCGTGGCGAGCACGACCCGTTCTCGACGGCCACCGCCCTGCGCAAGCCACCGCCCGACGATCTCTTCGGTTGCTCCGACCCCCACCGAACCGCCGTAGCGATCGGCGGTGTCGATGAAGTCGATGTCGTGATCGAGCGCGTGGTCGAGCAGCGCGAACGAGTCCGCTTCGCTCGTGTTCGGACCGAAGTTCATCGTCCCGAGACAGAGCTCGCTGACCTGGAGGGCGGTTCGACCCAGTCGTCGGTGTCGCATCGACACTTCTCTACCACGTCTCCACCAGGTCGAGCGCGGCGAGGATTCCGCCGGAGTCAGGCGGCGCGGCGCTCGAGCGCCCGGCGCACACGGCGCAGGGTCGCTTCGCGCTTCTTCTTGCCGACGGTCAGGCCCTGGAGGTCCTTGCTCATCGCACCGTTCGTGGACAGCATCCGGAGCAGGTGCTTGCGGTGTTGCTTGGACCGCAGCTTCGACAGCACCACCGCCGTGTCGCTGGTGGGACCCACGACGACGACGGGACCCGAACAGATGTCGACGCACTTCAGCTCGAGTAGTTCGCAGTGCCGATCGAGCTCGGCGCGCAGCTTCTCGTACTCACAGCGCGTCCGACAGTCCTTGCCGGCGCACATCGCGACGAGCGGCTGATCAGGCAATGGTGTAGTCCCGCAGCAGCTTGTTCATCTCGATCACGTGGAGTTCTTCGGAACCGATCTGGGTCCGGGCGTACTCCTCGAGGTAGATCGACTGGCCCTCGACCAACGCCAGCAGCTGCCGGTACAGCCCGAGCGCGTGTTGCTCGTGCGCGATCGACTCGCGCAGGATCTGTTCGATCGAGTGGTCGTGGGACTCCTCGATCGCACCGATGCCCTGCGTGGGGTGGCCACCGAGACCGGTCAGGATCTCGCCGGCCTGACGGGCGTGGAGGAGGGACTCGTCGGCCTGCTCCTGCATGAACGTCACGAGCGGGAGTCGATTCGGGCCCGTGATCACGAGGGAGTAGTGGGTGTACCGGATCACCCCGGCCAGCTCGGCCAGCATGATCTCGTTCAGCACCGGGTTGACGTCGGTGGGGTCGATGATCGAGTCGTCGGACGGCATGTGGCGAGTATACCGCTGCCGTTGTAAGGCTCACCTAACTCGACTGGTGAGTCGATCTTGCTGCCATCGGCCGCGGGCTAACCTCACCGCGATGACGTTGCTCGTGCTCACCGTGATCGGCGACGACCGTGCCGGCCTGGTCGAGGCGTTGGCCGGCGTGGTGACCCGCCACGGCGGGAACTGGAACCGCAGCAGCATGGCTCGACTCGGGACCAAGTTCGCCGGCATCGTCGAGGTCTCCGTGACCGAGGAGCGCGTCGACGCCCTGATCGACGAACTCGGTCCGCTCGGATCGCAGGGGGTGCTCGACGTCACCGTCGAGCGTGCGACCGAGGCAGCGGCGCACCCCCAGGACGGCGTGCGTTGGCAGCTGCATCTCATCGGCCAGGACCGGCCTGGCATCGTGCACGAGATCTCCCAGGCCGTCGCTCGCAACGGCGTCAGCATCGAAGAGCTGCAGACATCGACCAGCAGTGCCCCGATGTCGGGCGAGCTGCTGTTCGAGGCCACCGCCGTACTCGTCGCAACGACGGGCGCCGACCGCGCCGCGTTGGCCGACGACCTCGAGGCGCTCGCCAACGAACTGATGGTCGACCTCGAATTGACCGACTGACGATGACGGCCGACGCGTCGACGAGGTGGTACCGGCATCCGTCCGACGTGGCGCGTCTGGTGTTCACGCTCGTCGCGCTCGCCGTCCTCGTCCTCGTTGCCGTCGTCCGCGACAGCGAACTGGCGGGCATCTCCACCGATCTGCTGATCCTGGTCGACGGGCTCCCGCGGGCGCTGGTCAACGGACTGGTCGGCCTCGTCCAACTGCTCGCGGTGCTCGCGCCGGCCATCGCACTGGTCGTGGTCGTTCGGGCACGTCAGTGGCCGCTGATGTTCCTCATGGCGTTGGCCGCCGCCATCGCCGGTGTCGCCCTCGTGCTCCTGTCGGGGGTCGTCGAGGACAGCGTGCCGATCGACGAGTTGGGCTTCGAGGCCGTCGACTCGTGGTTCGTCGGGAGCCAGTTCCCGTCGAGCACGTACCTGGGCATGCTCACCGCGCTGCTGGTCACCGCGAGCCCGTGGCTGACGAAGTCGTGGAGGCGAACCGGCTGGGTCCTCATCGTCCTGATCATGATCGCCCGCGTGCTCTCGTCGGTCGAGGTGCCGGTACGCAACCTGCTGCTCCTCACCGTCGGCGCTGCGGCCGGCTCGCTGGCACTGGTGATCTTCGGGGCACCACGACGTCGGATCGACGTCGCCACCGTGCACGACTCGCTGGCCCGGGCCGGCATCGCCGCCATCGACATCGAGCCCCGCCGCGGTGAGCACCGCGTGCCGACGTTCACCGCGCGGTCCGGGCAGGGCGAGCGCAAGCTGTTCATCAAGGTCCTCGGTCGGGACCAGCGCGATGCCGACCTGTTGCTGCGCACCTGGCGGAGTCTCACGCTCAAGGGTCTCGGCGGCGGTGTGCCCGCGTCGCCGCGTCGAGCCGTCGAGCACGAGGCGATGGCGTTGGCGATCGTCGGCAACGTCGCCAGCACACCGGCGCCGGTCGCCATCCTCGGCACCGACGACGAGGCGTCCGTGCTCGTCACGACCTTCGCCGACGGCATTCGAGTATGTGATCTGGACGACGTCGACGACTCGGTTCTCGACACGTTGTGGGCGAACGTCGCACGGCTCCAGGCGCGGCGGTTCGCCCACGGTGCACTCGACGCGACGAACGTGATCGTCGACGGCGACGAGGTGAACCTCGTCGACCTCGGGAAGGCCGATCTCCAAGCCGGCGACGAAACGCTCGGCGCCGACGTCGCCGAACTGCTCGCTTCGCTGGCTCTGCTGATCGGTGTCGAGCGCACCGTCGGACGCGCCGCTGCCAACCTCCCCGCCGAGGTCGTGCAACGTGCGGTTCCGCTGATCCAACCGGCGGTGCTGTCTGCGCCCCTCCGCCGTCGATACAAGGACGACGGCGAACTCCTCGACGAGTTGCGCGACGCCGCCGCAGCGGTGGCCGGCATCGACAAGGTCGAGCTGGCACCGGTTCGGCGCCTCACGATCGGCGGCATCGTGTCCCTCGTCGGGTCGCTCGTCCTGGTCGGGTACCTGTTCAACCTGGCGACCAACTGGGACCAGATGTGGGACGCGTTCACCACGGCCGACCTGATCTGGGCGATCCCCGTCATCATCATGATGATCTCGACGTACTTCTCGGGCGCGATGAGTCTCATCGGCTCGGTGACGATCGACCTCGTCTACTTCCGCACGGTCGCGGTGATGTTCGGGCAGTCGTACCTCAACCGCTTCACCCCCGCCAACGCCGGCGGGATGGCGATGCGAGTCAGGTACCTCCAGCTGAACGGTCTCGACACGGCGGTGTCCGCGTCGGCTGTCGCGTTGACGTCCGGGGCGAGTGGCGTCGCGCAGGTCGTGACGATCGTCGTGTTCCTGATCTGGGGCGGCGCGAGCGACCGGTTCAGCGACTTCGAGTTCCCCGACATCGGCACGGTCGTGGTCGCCTTGCTCGTCGTCGGACTCCTGGTGTCGCTGTTCATGATCACCAGGTTCGGCAAGACGGTGATCCGCCCGTGGATCGCCACCGCATTCTCGAAGATCCTCGATTCGATCCGCGACCTCTTGACACGGCCGAGCAAACTCGCCCAGCTCTTCGGCGGCGCGCTGCTCGGCAAGCTCGCCAACGTCATCGCCTTCTGGGCCAGCATGGAGGCGTTCGGCGTCGACATCTCGTTCCCCAAGGCCGGGGCGATGTACATCATCGCCACGACGATCGGATCCGCCGTCCCGACACCGGGCGGGGTCGGCGGGGTCGAGGCTGCCCTCACCGCCGCGCTCATCGCCTACGGCGTCGACAACGCCACCGCTGCGGCGATCGTGCTCTTCTTCCGCACGCTCACGTTCTGGCTGCCGACCCTCCCGGGGTACGGCTTCTTCCGCTACACCCAGGCCAAGGGAATCGTCTGACATGGACCACCATCAGGAGCACGATCATCGGCACGGGCACGATCATCAGCACGGGCACGATCATCAGCACGGGCACGGGCACGCCAACGATCAGGGCATCCGCGGCGCGCTGCGCTACCTCCGGTTCGCGCCGCAGATGTGGCGTTCGGACGTGAACGACGCGGTCGTCGAGCTCGTCGATCCACGAAGCGGCGAACGCGTCGTCGACATCGGTGCCGGTATGGGTGCCGGCGTCGTCATCGCCGCCCGCACCGGCGCCGACGTGGTTGCAGTCGAGCCGACCCCCTTCATGCGGCGCACATTGCGAGCTCGACGCATGTTCCAGCGGGCGCGTCATCACATCACCGTCGTGGACGGATCGGCCGAGCAGCTCCCGGTCGGTGACCGCACCGTCGACGCAATCTGGGCGGTCAACACGATGCACCACTGGACCGACCCCGAGCACGGGGCGGCAGAAATCGGCCGGGCACTGCGTCCCGGCGGCCGCGTCGTCCTCGTCGACGAGGACTTCGAGGATCCGACCCATCCCGAGCACGAGCGTTTCGCCGCCGACCACGACGACGGGCACCACGGTTTCACCATGGTCGACGCAGGTCGGATGGGCCGGTTGCTCGCCGATGCCGGCCTCACCCACGTCGATGCGTCACGACGCACGCTGGCCGGCCGACCCACGATTTCGGTCACGGCGACCGCCCTGCGCGAGGCCTGAACTCGTCACCTCCTCTGGGGCTTTGGTCCATGGTTCGGTGTCCGGCGGACGACGCATACTGGAGCGTGAGCTCGTGGGATGAGCTTCACAACCGAGGGGACGTTCATCGTGCGCAAGCTTTCACCATCCGAGGCAGCCGGGATCATCCGGCCGGTCGACACGCTGTCGGTGCCACTGGGGCCAGGGGTTCCCGGCGAGTTCCTGCACGCGCTCGACGGTCGCGAGGACTTCGAGGACTTCCAGGTCAACGGTGCGCTCCTGCCCGACCTGTTCGGCGTGTTCACCAAACCCGGCGTGTCGTACCGTTCCGGCTTCTTCGGGCCCGCCGAACGGTTCCTGCTCAGCGCAGGTGTCGACGTGCAGTTCGTCCCCTCCGACTTCCGTGGGTTCATCAGCATGCTCGAGCAGGTGCAAGCCCGAGTCGTCGCGTCGATGGCCTCGCCGCCGGACGCCGACGGCTGGATGAGCCTCTCGCTCCACGCCGGTGCGCACGTGGCCGAACTGCACCGCGCCGCGGCCGACCCGGACCGGATCTGCCTCCTCGAGACCAGCGAACAGTTCCCGCGCACGCTCGGCATCGAACCGCAGTACCGCCATGCGATGCACGTCGACGAGGTCGACATCGTCGTCGAGGGCGACTACACGCCGATCAACCTGGCCGATGCACCCACGACCGCCGTCGAGGAAGCGATCGCCTCGTACGCCGTCCCGTTCATCCCCGACGGTGCGACGCTCCAGACCGGCATCGGGGGCATCCCGAACACCATCGCCACGGCGCTCGCCGAGGGATCGGGCTCCGGCTACGGGGTCCACTCCGAGATGTTCACCAGCGGCCTGATGCGGCTCTGCAAGGCCGGCAAGGTGACCAACGCGAACAAGGGTGTCTACGACGGCTACTCGATCACGACGTTCGCGGCCGGCGTCCCCGAGCTGTACGAGTGGCTCGACGGCAACGAGGAGGTGCGCTTCTTGCCGGTCGACATCGTCAACTCGCCCGAGATCATCAGCGCCAACAACAACATGATCACGATCAACGGTGCGATGGCCGTCGACCTGTCCGGCCAGATCGTCGCCGACACGATCGGCGGCGTGCAGTTCTCCGGCATCGGCGGGCACGAGGACTTCGTGGCCGGCGCAGCGCTCGAACTCAGCGACCGCTCGCTGGTGTGTCTCCCGTCGTCGACGTCGGTCGACGGCGACCTCGTCTCCCGGATCACCCCGAAGCTGCCATCGGGCTCCATCGTCACAACGCCCCGACACATGGTCGACGTCGTCATCACCGAGCACGGTGTCGCCGAACTGCGCGGCCTCACCGTGCGCGAACGGGCCCGTGCCCTCGCCTCCATCGGCCACCCCGAGTTCCGCGAGGAGCTGCTCGCCGTCGCCGAGGTCTGGCCCAGCTGATCGGAGCCGTTGCGGGCTACGGTTCGGCAGTCCCGCATGAGCCTTGTTCGTCTGATCCGCACCCACCTCGGCCCGTACCGGCGGCTTCTCGGCATCGTTCTCGTCCTGCAGGCGATCCAGACCGCCGCCGCGCTCACGCTGCCCAGTCTCAACGCCGACATCATCGACAACGGCGTGCTGCAGGGCGACAACGGCTACATCTGGCGGACCGGCGTGGTGATGCTTGCGTTCAGCTTCGTGCAGATCGTCTTCGCCGTCGGCGCCGTCCGGTACGGCGCACGCGCCGCGATGAGCTTCGGGCGTGACGTTCGACGCGACATCTTCCAGCAGGTGAACAGCTACTCGGCCCGCGAGGTCGGCAAGTTCGGCGCCCCGTCGCTGATCACGCGCGTCACCAACGACGTGCAGCAGGTCCAGATGCTCGTCGTCCTCGCTTGCACCATGATGATCGCCGCGCCGATCACCATGGTCTTCGGCATCATCTTCGCGGTCCGCGAGGACGTCGGACTCTCGGTGATCATGCTCGTCGCCATCCCCGCGCTGATCGCGGTGCTCGCCGTGATCATCACGCGCATGGTCCCCACGTTCCAGAAGATGCAACTGCGTGTCGACCGCGTCAACGCGGTGCTGCGCGATCAGATCACCGGCATCCGTGTCGTGCGGGCATTCGTGCGTGAACCGGTCGAGGTGGAGCGCTTCGCCGTCGCCAACGACGAGCTGACCAGGACGTCCCTGCGCGCCGGTCGCCTGATGGCGCTGATGTTCCCGACCGTCACCCTGTTCATCAGCTTCTCGAGCGTCGCCGTGCTCTGGCTCGGTGCCTCGCAGATCGAGTCGGGTGAGATGGAGATCGGTTCGGTGATCGCCTACCTCAGCTATCTCGTGCAGGTGCTGGTGGCGGTCGTCATGTTGACGTTCATGGTGTCGATGATCCCTCGCGCGTCCGTCGCCGCCGAACGCATCGTCGAGGTCCTCGACACCGACTCGTCCGTCACCCCGCCGGTCGACCCGGTCACCTCGGTGAGCGAGCACGGAACGGTCGACTTCGAGGACGTCGGCTTCACGTATCCCGGCGCCGCCCACGCCGTGCTGTCCGACATCTCGTTCACCGTGCGGCCCGGCCGGACCACCGCGATCATCGGGAGCACCGGCTCGGGGAAGTCGACGCTCGTCGACCTCGTCCCGCGCCTCTTCGACGTCACCGCGGGATCCGTGTCGGTCAACGGTGTCGACGTCCGACGCCTCGACCCCGATCTGCTGTGGGGGTCGATCGGCTACGTCCCACAGAAGCCCTACCTCTTCTCCGGCACGGTGGCATCGAACCTTCGATTCGGGCGGCCCGATGCCACCGACGACGAGCTGTGGCAGGCACTCGAAGTCGCGCAGGCGGCGGGATTCGTCCAGTCGATGCCCAAGGGGCTCGACAGCCCGATCACCCAGGGCGGCACCAACGTGTCGGGTGGACAGCGCCAACGCCTGTCGATCGCCCGAGCGCTGGTGCTGCGCCCCGACCTGTACGTGTTCGACGATTCGTTCTCCGCGCTCGACCTCGCCACCGACGCCCGGCTGCGACTGGCGCTGCGACCCCACGTGGCGAACGCCGGCGTGCTGATCGTCGCGCAGCGGGTGTCGACCATCGCCGACGCCGACCAGATCATCGTCCTCGACAACGGCCGGGTCGTGGGGCGCGGACGACACCTCGCGCTGCTCGACACCTGTCCGACCTATGCGGAGATCGTCGACTCGCAGTTCGAGCGGGAGCCGAGCGCGTGAGCGACGACATCACCCCCGACGACGGGATCACTTCCGACGACGAGATCACCCCCGACGAGGAGCGGGACATCCTCACCACCACGGGCGCCGAAGCACGACGCAGCAGCTTCGGGCCGGGTGGGGCGGCGGGGATGCCCGCCGAGAAGAGCTCCAACTTCCGCGTGACAGTCCGCCGACTCGGCGAGATCCTCGGCGCGGAGAAGGTCCGACTCGCGATCATCGGCGCGCTCACCGTGCTCAGCGTGGCGATCATCGTGATCGGCCCGCGGCTGCTGGGCAACGCGACCGACATCATCGTCGACGGCATCGGCAGCGACGAGGGGATCGACTTCGGCGAACTCCGCGCGCTGCTGTTGTTCCTCGGCGGTCTGTACCTCGTGTCGTTCGCACTCGCCTACGGACAGGCGTACATGCTCGCCGGTGTCGTCCAGCGATCGATGTTCGCACTGCGCGAATCGGTGGAGACCAAGCTCAACCGGCTGCCGTTGGCATACATCGACCGCCAGTCGCGCGGCGACCTGCTGAGCCGAGTCACGAACGACATCGACAACCTCGCACAGAGCCTCCAACAGACCGTCAGCCAGATCCTCACTTCGTTGCTGACGCTCATCGGTGTCGCCCTGATGATGTTCCTCATCTCACCGCTGCTGGCGGTGATCGCGCTCGTCACCGTGCCGGGGTCGATCCTGCTGATCAAGGCGATCGGCGGCCGTGCGGGGCCGCGTTTCGTCGAGCAGTGGCGCCACACCGGCGCGGTCAACGGCCAGGCCGAGGAGGTCTTCACCGGCCACGCGATCGTGAAGAGCTTCGGTCGCCACCGCGACGTCGAACAGCGCTTCGCCGAGGACAACGACAAGCTCTACGAAGCGAGCTACGCCGCGCAGTTCATGTCGAGCCTGATCCAGCCGGCGATGACCTTCATGGGCAACATCCAGTACGTGCTGATCGCCGTGGTCGGCGGGCTCAGGATCTCGGCCGGCGCGATCAGCATCGGTGACATGCAGGCGATGATCCAGTACGCCCGCTCGTTCTCCGAGCCACTGACTCGGATGGCGTCGATGGCCACCACGTTCCAGTCGGGGATCGCGTCGCTCGAACGCGTGCTCGAGTTGCTCGACGCCGACGAGCAGAGCCCAGAACAGGCACCGACGGTCGACCCGCCACCCGTGATCGGTCGGGTCGTGTTCGACGACGTGCACTTCTCCTACGTGCCCGACAAGCCGCTGATCGAGGGCCTCGACCTGACCGTCGAACCGGGGCAGACGATCGCCATCGTCGGCCCGACCGGCGCCGGCAAGACCACGCTCGTCAACCTGATCATGCGGTTCTACGACCTCGACGGTGGTTCGATCAGCCTCGACGGTCGCGACATCGCGTCGTTCCCCCGTGAGGAGCTGCGATCGAAGGTCGGCATGGTGCTCCAGGACACGTGGCTGTTCGGCGGCACGATCCGCGAGAACCTCGCCTACGGCAATCCCGACGCCAGCGAGGACGAGATCCTCGAGGCCGCCCGAGTCACCTACGCCGACCGGTTCGTCGAGTCGCTGCCCGACGGGTACGACACGATGATCAACGAGGAGGGCGACAACATCAGCGTCGGCGAGAAGCAGCTGCTGACGATCGCCCGGGCGTTCCTCGCCAACCCGTCGATCCTGATCCTCGACGAGGCCACGAGTTCGGTCGACACCCGTACCGAGGTGCTTGATCCAGGAGGCGATGAACGCGCTCCGCCAGGACCGCACCAGCTTCGTCATCGCGCACCGCCTGTCCACGATTCGAGGCGCCGACGTCATCTTGGTGATGGAAGACGGGCGCATCGTCGAGCAGGGCAGCCATGCCGAACTCCTGGCCCGCCACGGCGCCTACGCGCGTCTGCACGACGCACAGTTCGCCGGCCAGACGACCTGATCCAACGGCGGGCCGACGTCGTCATGCCGGTGTCGCGATGCCGGTGTCGTCATGCCGGTGTCGCTGATGCCGGTGTCGAGCGGGTTCGCCGCCCGACACCGGCAATCGGACTCAGACGGGGGCGGTGTAGCCGACGACGTCGAGGACCAGATGGGTCTCACGCGACGTGAACACACACACCGTGCCCTCGTCGGACAACTGCACGAACGTCGCATTCGCCACATTCGAACCAGCCACGAAGTTCAACGACGACGCATTCGGCACATCACCACACGGATACAACGTCGCGAACCCCTTCCCGGTCGGACGCACCGTCGTCAAGTTCAACATCGCCGCCGACGCACCATCAGGCACACCACCACGACCCGCGATCTGCACCTCCACGAACGCACCCGAACCAACCGCACCACCACCGAACGACTCACCATCCACCGTCGGCTCCGCCGCATCAGCCCGCGTCTCCAACAACCGCGCCGGCGACACCGACCCGACCTCGGAATCCTCCGGTGCAAACCCGACGACGTCGAGGACCAGATGGGTCTCACGCGACGTGAACACACACACCGTGCCCTCGTCGGACAACTGCACGAACGTCGCATTCGCCACATTCGAACCAGCCACGAAGTTCAACGACGACGCATTCGGCACATCACCACACGGATACAACGTCGCGAACCCCTTCCCGGTCGGACGCACCGTCGTCAAGTTCAACATCGCCGCCGACGCACCATCAGGCACACCACCACGACCCGCGATCTGCACCTCCACGAACGCACCCGAACCAACCGCACCACCACCGAACGACTCACCATCCACCGTCGGCTCCGCCGCATCAGCCCGCGTCTCCAACAACCGCGCCGGCGACACCGACCCGACCTCGGAATCCTCCGGTGCAAACCCGACGACGTCGAGGACCAGATGGGTCTCACGCGACGTGAACACACACACCGTGCCCTCGTCGGACAACTGCACGAACGTCGCATTCGCCACATTCGAACCAGCCACGAAGTTCAACGACGACGCATTCGGCACATCACCACACGGATACAACGTCGCGAACCCCTTCCCGGTCGGACGCACCGTCGTCAAGTTCAACATCGCCGCCGACGCACCATCAGGCACACCACCACGACCCGCGATCTGCACCTCCACGAACGCACCCGAACCAACCGCACCACCACCGAACGACTCACCATCCACCGTCGGCTCCGCCGCATCAGCCCGCGTCTCCAACAACCGCGCCGGCGACACGCCGATCAGGTCGGGACCGTCGGTCGGCGGCACGACGACAGGCGGCGTGGTCACATCGGCACCCGCCGACTGCGCCGAACTACCCACCGCGTTCGTCGCCACCACCCTCACCGTGTACGTCGTGTCCGGCGACAGACCGGCAATCGTGCACGTCAACGCACCCGCCGTCGAACACCCCGCCGAAGCAGGAGACGTCGACACCGAATACCCCGTGATCGCCGAATTCCCGTCACTGACCGGAGCCGACCAGGCCACGACCACCGAGGTGTCACTCGACGACGACACCACCGCCGACACACCCGTCGGCACACCAGGCACCGTCGGAGGCACGACAACAGGCGGCGTGGTCACATCGGCACCCGCCGACTGCGCCGAACTACCCACCGCGTTCGTCGCCACCACCCTCACCGTGTACGTCGTGTCCGGCGACAGACCGGCAATCGTGCACGTCAACGCACCCGCCGTCGAACACCCCGCCGAAGCAGGAGACGTCGACACCGAATACCCCGTGATCGCCGAATTCCCGTCACTGACCGGAGCCGACCAGGCCACGACCACCGAGGTGTCACTCGACGACGACACCACCGCCGACACACCCGTCGGCACACCAGGCACCGTCGGGATCGGGTCGAGCTCGACGTCGAGGTCGGTCACCTCACTGGGCACACCCACCACCGGCGACACGTAGGGCTCGTAGCCCGGTGCGTCGATCGTGATGTACCAGCAGCCCTCGGCGACGTCCCAGCCGTAGTAGCCGATGCCGTCCGTCACATAGGGGTTGAGCTGCGGATCGATCCGCACGCTGTTCGCCGGCTCCAACACGCCTTCGCCGGTCGGCGCAGGCTGTGACCATGGCGCACCGGGCGCCTTCGACTCGTTGGTCTGGCACGTCATCGGCGTGGCGTCGTCGGCCGACGATGCCCGCGGCGACCAACCGGGGACCCGGTAGAGATACACCTCGGCGCCGACGACCGGATCGCCCGACACCGCATCGGTCACCAGCCCGGACGGGTCGTACAGCACGATCCGGCCCAGGTCGTCGAGTTCCGGGTTCCCGTCGCACGTGGCCTCGACGGTGACGAAACCACCCGCACCGAGCGACGCCGCGGGGATCGTCACCGTGTAGCCCGGACCCGAACCGACGATGGTCGGTGTGTAGGAGTCGGCGCCGTAGTACACGGTGACCGCCGAGGGGGTACTCCCCGAGGCACAGGTGGCCTCGAACTCGAGGGTGACGTCCTGGCGGTTGCCGTTCGCCATCGAAGTGGTGAACTGACCCGTCTCGGGGTTCTGGACGACGCTCGCCGTCCCCGCTGACACCGTCGACTTCGGCGGCTGCGGTGCGGGGATCGTGACGACGAACGCCCGCTGAGCGGTCGCTCCCGCGGTGATCGTCGCCGTGCCGTTCGCGAGTGGTGTCGCCAGCTGGGTCTGGATCTCGATGTCGAGCGATCCGAGCGGCAGGAACGGGAAGTGCGCCACACCGGCGGCATCGGTCATCACCGTCGCGGTGCCGGCGGAGTGGGTGACGACCGCGTTCAATCCGGCGGCAGGCTGACCGCCGGCGGTGACGGTGACGTCGAGCGCACCGAGGAGCGCCGACGCCGCCACGTTCGTCTGAGCACCTTCGGTGACGGTGACGACGTCGTCGAACACGATCACACCGTTGGCGATCACGACGATCCGGACCTCGCCGGCCGGGACCACGTCGAAGGTGACGTTTCCGCCGGCGTTCGTCGGCTCCTGCAGGACGCCGGCACAGAACGTGAACTCGACCGGGTCGCACTCGTTGAAACTGTTGAAGAGGTGGACGTCGGCCCCGGCGAACGGTGCGCCGCCCGCGCCGCTCACGTCGACCGAGATCGAGCCCGATGCCGGTGTGGTGATCGGGATCGTCAACGTCGTGGTCGTATCCGCGACCACGGTGATCACGCCAGACCCGAGCGGGTTGGCGAACATGAGGTCGTAGAGATCGGCGTAGAACTCGGCTCCGGCCGGGAAGCCCGTCACGAGCACGCGGCCGTCCGCACCGGTCACGGCAGGCTCAGAGCGCTAGGACCTGGACGTTCGGGACGGGATCGCCGGTGACGTCGTCGACGACGAGGACCTCCACGTCACCGAAGGCCGGCTTCGGAATCACGATCGTCTCGTTGGTCGGGTCGCTCTGCACGTCGACCACGGCGGTCGCGTACTGGACGAAGATCGGGGTCGAACGTGGCGACGTAGACGTTGCGGGGCCCGGTTCGGATGGCGCCGAACGCCGCCACGCCGTCGGCGTCGGTGACGGCAGAGTTGAAGAACCCGCTGTCGATGAACACGTTCAACCCGGGGACGGGATCGCCGTTGGTGTCCTCGACGGTGATGTTCACCGCGACGAACACCGGCGCAGCGAGGTTGATCGTCGCGGTCGACGGTCGAGTTGGCGACGATGGTCGCCGTGCGTCGAACCCGCTGCCCAAGCGTGAAGTCGTCGACCGACGGGTCGTGACGGGCCTGTCGGCAGATCGGTGAGCGTCACCTCGCCGGCGCCGTCGGTGAATCCACCGTTGAACCCGCCGTCCTCGTACACGTACACGAACGGTGCAGGGTCGCCGTTCTCGTCGAGGACCGTCACGGTCACGTCACCGAACGTCGGCGCGTCCGGCCCGATCACGGTCAGGTTGGTCGTGTTGCCGGCCGTCACCGTCACCGACTCGATCGTGAGGAGTCCGTTGAAGTCCTCGACGTAGACGTCGTACGTGCCGACCGGCGCCGGGTCGAAGATCGCGTCGCCATTGGCATCGGTGTTCTGGGAGTCGACATAGACGCCGATGGCGATACCGGCATCGGGGTAGACGGAGAAGTTCTCCAGCGGCGTGCCGTCGGCGTCCTCGACGTGCACGTCGAGGACGCCGTACTCGGGCACCGGATCGATCACGATCTGCGCGGTGGAGACGCCGCCGTCGACCACGGTCACCTGCGTCTCGGCGAGCCAGTTGCCCCACGGATCGAACGCGGTCACGTACCACGTGCCGGTCGGAACGCCGGAGAGGTATGCCTCACCGGCCGCGTCCACCGGGAACTGGCCGTCGTAGCCACCGACGCTGACGTTGTCGGTGACCGGATCGCCCGATCCGTCGACGACGCTGACCTCGATGTCCCCGTACGTCGGGGGCGGGATCACGATGGTGGCGTTCGTCGGGTCGGTCTGGATGTCGATGAGTTCGTTCGCGTACTCGACGTAGAACACGCCCGGCTCGAACACGGACACGTTGCGCAGCCCGGTCCAGACCGGGGAGAACGCCGCCACGCCGTTCGCATCGGTCGTCACCGTGCCGAACACATCGATGGACACCTCGAGACCCGGGACCGGGGTTCCGTTGGTGTCCTCGACGGTGATGTTGACGTCGACGAAGACCGGAGCGACGAGGTTGATCGTCGCCGGGACGGTCGTGTTCTCGACCACGGTCACGGTGGTCGAACCCGCACCGAGCGTGTAGTCCTCCACCGACAGGGTGGCCGGGCCGACCGGGAGACCGACGAGCGTCACCTGACCGGAAGCGTCGGTGTAGTCGCCAGCGAACCCGCCGTCCCAGTCCACGTAGACGTCGGGGGCGGGGTCCCCGTTCTCGTCGAAGACCGTCACGGCGACGTCACCGAAGGCCGGGGCATCCGGGCCGATCACCGTGAGGGAGGTCGTGGCGCTCGCAGCGACCGTCACCGACTGAGTCGTCGAGAAGCCGTTGAAATCGTCGACATACACGTCGTACGTGCCGACGGGAGCCGGGTCGAAGATCGCGTCGCCGTTGGCGTCGGTGTAGACGGGTTCCACGTACGGCGTCGAGGGCAGGAGGAACGTGTCGAGGGACACGTAGAAGTTCTCGAGCGGGGTGCCGCCGGCATCTTCGACGTGTACCTCGAGCACGCCGTACTCGGGCACCGGGTCGATCACGATCTCCGCCTGCGCAGGCCCGGCCGGGCTCTGCAGCACCGTGACCTCCACCTCACCGAGCCAACTGCCCCACGGGTCGTAGGCAGCGATCAAGTAGACGCCGACCGGAACGTCGAGCAGGCTCGCCTCTCCCGCTGCGTCGACCGGCACAGCGTCAGAAGACGAGACACCCACGAAGACGTGCTCGGTCACCGGATCGCCCACGCCGTCGACGACACTCACGTCGACGTCACCGGTGGCGATCGTGATCTGGCCGGTCGCGGTCGTGCCGGCGGTCACCGTGACCGTCGTCGACCCGACCACGTTGCCGTAGTTGTCGGACACCGTCGCGAGATAGGTGTCGGCAGGCATGTCGGTCTGGGTGTAGACGCCCCCCACGACCTGTCCGCCACTACCGCTGCCGTCGGGGAATCCCCACGGGAGGTTCTCGGCGGCGTCGACGGTGAAGATCACCGTGGCGCCGCTCGGCGTGTTGCCGTCCTGGTCGACGACGGTGATCTCGGCGCTGCCGTAGCCGACCTGCGCCACCTGGACCGTCGCCTGGGTCGGGTCGGCGGCGACCGTCAACGGGCCGGCGAAGAGCTGTCGTGCACCGAAGGAGCTGTGGCGGAACACCGAAACGAATCGATCGCCGACGGGAACGCCCGACAGCGTGACCGCGCTGTCCGGGAAGACCAGATCACCGGAGACGTAGGTCTGGGTGAAGTTGTCGGGGCCGTACCCGAACTCGTTCTGGCCGGCGTAGACGTAGACCGAATACCACACGAAGGCGTTCGGGTTGCTCGACGGGTCGTCGAGCGGCTGACCGGCGAGGTCCTCGACCGTGATCTCGACGTCGACGACCGCGGGTTCGGGATCGGCGACGATCGTGAGCGGCACCGACGCGCCGTCGACGACGGTGACCGTACCGACGCCGAGCTCGTCCCACCAGGTGCTGAGCACCTGGAAGTCGACCGTGCCCGCATCGAGGCCCGACCAGGTCGTCTCGCCGTTGACGTCGGTCGACTGAAAGTACGCCGTGGGGTCGTCGTAGGTGACCCATGCACCTTCGATCGGATCGCCCGACGCGTCCTCGACGGTGACGACGACGTCGCCCGCCGCCGATGCGCTCCCGGGCGCGGCCACCAGGACCACGCCTGCGACCAGACTCGCCACCACGGCCCACGCCGAGCGCCGGCCCGCCTGGTGAGACGATCCGATCAGGCGGGCCGCCATCAGGGCCGCGCCGAGCACGGCCAGCAGCAGCAGGGACAACACGGTGGTCATGGAAGATCGGACTCCAGCGTTCGGTCGAGATCGCACCGCTCCCGGTACGACGATGACAGAGACGCTCACTCGGGTCCATCGGTTGACACCGCGTCGAAACTTTTCTTCGATCGTGGGATCCGAGTGCAAGCAACCAGGAAGCGCAGGGAGCAGGGAGCAGGGAGCAGGGATCAGGGATCAGAGCGCAAGGAACGGACGGGCGGCGAACCGCTCGCCCATCCGTTGGTATCCCACGCCGTTCGGGTGCAGCCCGTCGGGGAGGTCGGCGACGTCGGCCTCCCCGAACAGCTCGCGGCCGTCGAGGTACTGCAGTGTGTCGTCGCCGACCGCCCGCCGCTGTTCGACGATCTCTGCCAGCAGCTCGCGGATCCGTCCGACACCGAGGCGACCGGCATGCAGCATTCCGGTGCCGAGCAGGGCACCGGGAGCCGGCACGGTGATCCGCCCGTCCTCGCCGAGGACGGTCGGTCCGGGGGCCGACTCGGCGACCGGGCAGATGATCGGCGAGATCACGAGGATCGGCGTGTCCGGATGCCCGTCACGAACCGTGTCGAGAAATCCGTGGACCGCCGACGAGAACGCTCGTCGCGCGCATCGTGTCGCCGTTGACCACGTTGATGCCGAGCTTCAGGCTGATTCGATCTGCCGGCAGCTCCCGGATCGTCCGCGCAGCGAACTGGTCGACGTGACACTGACCGGCGAGCCCGATGTTGGTCAGCTGATGACCCGTCAGGGCCGCGGCGATCGCGGGCCAGGTTCGCGACGGTCCCTCCGCTTCCATGCAGTGCGAGATCGAGCTGCCGTGATGCACCCAGCGGGGACGGGTGTCGGCCGGCGACGGAAGCACGACCGCACCGTCGGGAACCGAGATCGAGTGGATTTCGACGCCGGCGGCGTGCGGCAAGCCAGATCGTCACCGTCCGAACGGCGTCGGCGTCGGCGACGAGCACGACGTCGCCCGGACCGCCGACCGTCAGCTCGGTCGACTCGTCCGCCAGATCGACCTCGACGACGTGGCCGAAGTCGGCGACGGCCGAGCTCACCCGGCGATCATCGACGAGGAGTTCGAACATCGCCGGTCGCATGTCGCCCGCGAGCGACAGCCGCATCGGGGTACAACCGACGGTGATCTCCGTGGCATCGGTGTCGAACACCAGCCGGACGCCTGACGTCATCGCCTCGACGAACGCCGTCTCGACCGGGAACCCGTGCGCGTACGCGAGCGCGAGCCGGTGCGGCCGAACACCTCCGTCGACCACCTCCACCTCGACGGCACCGTCGATGCGGATGCGGTCGTCGGGGAGCGAGATCCTCATCGGGTCATTCTCGCCCGCCGCGAGAGGACTTCAGACCCTACGAGCGGGCATCGAGAAGGCGCAGGATGCAGGAGTAGGCACAAGGCAGCAGAGACGACCCGACGACATGACCACCTTCTTGACCACGCAGGATGTGCAGGAACTGCTCCACGTCGACAAGTCGACCGTGTACCGGATGGCCGACGACGGTCGACTCCCGGGCGTGAAGGTCGGTCGGCAGTGGCGCTTTCCCGCCGATCGCATCGCCGACCAACTCGGAGTTCCCGACCACGCCGGCGCCTGCCAGACGCGGTGCCATCGGCGAACTCCCGCACCTCACCGATCTTGCTCGACCGACGACGCCATCCGCACCGTCGCCGAACTGCTCGCCGACCTCTACGGCGTGATGGCGGTCGTGACCGACATGGACGGCAACCCGCTCACCCCGGTCGTCAACCCGTGCGGCTTCTACACCGCGATCGCCGTGCAGCCCACCGCCGCCGAACTCTGCGTCACCGAGTGGCGGTCCTTCGCCCAACGACCGCAGATGTCACCACGGTTCACACCGTCACACCTCGGCTTCCACTGCGCCCGCACGTTCGCCTGGGCGGGCCACGAGCCGGTCGGCATGCTGCTCATCGGCGGTGTCACCCCACCCGAATGGCCCCCGAACCCGGCATTCGTCTCCGAGCATCGCCGACGCGATCGGGGTCGCACCGACGACATCGACGCCGTCGTCGACGAGACCTTCGACGTCCCGCTACGATCGCCAACGCTGGATGCTCCACACACTGCCCCAGGTCGGCGACCTCGTCACCCAACTCCTGACCGCACAGCGCCGGCTCGTGTCGAAACTCGATGCGATCGCCGACCTGGCACGCCCCGCAAACACTCGCCCCTCACAGAACGGAATCGATTCATGAACACCCTGTTGATCCTCGGCGCCGGCACCGCCGGCACGATGACCGCCAACAAACTCCGCAAGCGGCTCGACGACGATTGGAAGATCACCGTCGTCGAGGCAACGCCCAAACACCACTACCAACCCGGCTACCTCTTCATCCCGTTCGGGATCTATCAGCCCGACGACATCGTGAAGGACACCCGACCGCTGCTGCACGACGGCATCGACTTGATCATGGGCGAGGTCGACGTCGTCAACACCGACACGTCGACGGTGGTCCTGGTCGATGGCACCAGCCTCGACTACGACCAGCTCGTGATCGCCACCGGGACGCACCCGCGACGCGACCAGACCGAAGGGCTCGACAGCGACGAGTACGGCTCGACGATTCATGACTTCTACACGCTGGAAGGTGCCACGGCGTTGGCCGAGAAGCTGGCCGACTGGCCCGGTGGGCGCCTCGTCATGAACATCGTCGAGATGCCGATCAAGTGCCCGGTCGCTCCGCTCGAGTTCATGTTCCTCGCCGACGCGTTCTTCACCGAGCGCAACATGCGCGACAAGGTCGAACTCGTCTACGTCACGCCGCTCGACGGCGCCTTCACGAAGCCGGTCGCCGCGAAGCACCTGGGCACGATGCTCGACACGCGCAGCATCGAACTCGAGACCGACTTCATGACGATGGAGGCCGACACCGAGCGCAACATGCTCGTCAGCTACGACGAACGCGAGGTTCCCTACGACCTGCTCGTCACCGTCCCGGTCAACATGGGCGCCGACTTCGTCGAACGGTCGGGCCTCGGCGACGAATTGAACCATGTCGAGGTCGACAAGCACACGTTCCTCGCCGACGGCCTCGACAACGTGTTCGCCATCGGCGACGCTGCCAACCTCCCGACGTCGAAAGCCGGATCGGTGGCGCACTACGCCGTCGACGTCTTCGTCGACAACTTCATGGAGCACATCGCCGGCCGCCCGATGACCGAGCGGTTCGACGGGCACGCCAACTGCTTCGTCGAGTCGGGCAACGGCAAGGGCCTGCTGCTCGACTTCAACTACGACGTCCAACCGCTGACGGGGAAGTTCCCGGTGCCGGGCGTCGGCCCCTTCTCGCTGCTCAAGGAGACACGCGCCAACCACATGGGCAAGCTCGGCTTCAAGTGGATCTACTGGAACATGCTCCTCCCGGGCCGCCCGATCCCGATGAAGGCCGACATGTCGATGGCCGGCAAGCACCCCGAAGACGCCACCACCTGAGCATCACCACACCACCCACCACACCACCACACCCACACCACCACTCACACCACGCACAAGGAGACACCGAAAATGGCCACAACCACCATCGCCGGCCGCGAGGTCCACGTCAACGACGAGGGCTTCATGACCGAGTACGACGAATGGACCGAGGACCTCGGACGAGAACTCGCCAGCAACATCGGCATCACCGAGATGACCGACGACCACTGGGCAGCGATCCGCTTCCTCCGGTCGGACTTCGCCGAGCAGCAGGAGACCGCGACCCTGCGCCGCGTCACCAAGGTCGGGGGCATCCCCACCAAGCAACTGTTCGCCCTGTTCCCCAAGAAGCCGGCCAAGAAGATGGCCTACATCGCGGGGCTCCCGAAGCCACACGGCTGCGTCTGACCGCAGCAACGAACCGATTCTCTCGAAAGGACCACCCAATGACCGCCACCGAAACCACCCCGAGCGTCGTCCCCGACTTCGGCGATGACGACAACGACCGCAAGATCTGCTTCATCTGCTCGAAGGGCACGCTCGACATGGCGTACCCCGCGCTGATCATGGCGAACGGCGCACTCGGCGAAGGCGTGGAAACCCACATCTTCTTCACGTTCTGGGGGATGGACATGATCAACAAGGCCACGGTCGACGACCTCCAGTTCACTCCGCTCGGCAACACCGCGATGCACATGCCCCCGGGCTGGGGCAAGCTGTCCGAGAAGCACATGCCGCAGGGCTTCGGCGGCCTGCCCGGGATGACCGGTATGGCGACGAAGATGCTCAAGAAGCAGATCGCCGGCCTCGACGTGCCCGAGGTGCCGGAGTTCCTCGAGCTGCTCGTCGAAATGGGCGCCCACCTGTGGGCCTGCCGGATGTCGGTCGACATGATGGACCTCGAGCAGGACGATCTGATCGACGGCGTCGAGGACATCATCAACGTCAGTGAATTCATCGAGCTGTCCGACGGCGCCCAGGTGATCTTCATCTGATCAGCGCCGCCATGCCGCCGGCCGCCACTCGCCCACTGTGGCGAGGCGTGGTGATCCCGGCCGAGCACGGGGGTTGGGGCCTCACCCTCGAACCCGTGCTGCTCGGTATGTTGCTGACCGCATCATGGGCCGGCGCCGCCGTGGGCGGCGCCGCGTTCCTTGCGTTCCTGGTCCGCACACCGCTGAAGCTGGCGCTGGTCGATCGGCGTCGCCACCGGGCCCTGCCACGCACCGCACTCGCCACGAAGGTGGCGGCGGTCGAGCTGATCCTGATCGTCGGGCTGGGGGCGTTTGCGCTGACGGCAGCCGGCTGGAACTGGCTCGTCCCCGTCGCACTGGCAGTCCCCCTCGTCGCCGTCGAGCTGTGGTTCGACGTCCGCAGTCGGAGCCGACGGCTCGCGCCCGAACTGTGCGGGGCGATCGGCATCGCGGCGGTCACCGCAGCGATCGTCGTCGCCGGCGACGGCGACGCGCGGCTCGCAGCTGCGGCATGGATGATCCTCGCCGCGCGAGCCGTCGCATCGATCCCGTACGTCCGGGCACAGATCGCTCGACTGCGTCACGGCAACGCAACGGTCAGCTCGGCAGACGCGTTCTCGGGTGTTGCGCTCGTCATCGGCGCCGGCGCAACCGCCGTCGACCGAGACGTACTGCTCGGGACGATTGCGGTGGCCGTGCTCGTGCTGGGGCAGTCGATCGCACTTCGACGCGTCCACATCGCACCCGTGAAGGTGATCGGGCTCCGTCAGATGGGTGCCGGTATCGCCGTCGTCGCGGCGACGTGGCTCGGTGCGACGCTCTGATTGCCGTCATCATCACCCGGACGCCGGCGTCGACACCACGGCGGTCCGTCGGCAAGGCTGGCTCGCATCATGAGCATGCTCGGCACCGACGTCATTCGCAAAGAGGACCCCGTCCTCCTCACCACCGGAGGGCTGTACGTCGACGACATCGTCGTCGACGGGGCACTCCACGCGGCATTCGTCCGTTCCCCCGTCGCGCACGGCGTGATCGAGTCGATCGACACCACCGACGCTGCCGCCATGGCGGGAGTCGTCGCGGTCTACACGGCAGCGGATCTCGAACTCCCGGCGCTGCCGCCGGAGATGCCGATGTTCGATCAGGCGATGTTGCGCACGCGTCTGGCCACCGACCGGGTGCGCTACGTCGGCGAGCCGATCGCCGTGGTCGTCGCCGACAGTCACAACGCGGCGGTCGACGGCGTCGAGGCGGTGTGGGCGGACATCGAACCGTTGGACGCGGTCGTCACCGTGCACGACTCGTTGCGCGACTCGACCCTGCTGTTCCCCGACGCGGGGACGAACACGATCTTCCAGATCCCCGGCTCGGGCGACGACGTGTTCGCCGACTGCGACGTGACCGTCGAGCTGTCGTTCCGCAACCATCGCCTCGCGCCGTGCCCGCTCGAACCACGGGCCACGGTGGCGAAATGGGAGACGATCGACGGCGTCGAGCATCTCACGCAGTGGTCGGAGAACCAGGGGGCGCACGGCACCCGTGACGGGCTGGTCGCCGCCCTCGGCGTCGAGCCCGACCAGGTCCGAGTCATCACGCCCGATGTCGGGGGCGGCTTCGGCGCGAAGAACGGGATGTACCCCGAAGACGTCGTCGTCGCAATGGCCGCCCGCCGTCTCGGTCGTCCGGTGCGATGGAACGAGACCCGCTCGGAGAGCATGCTCGGCCTCGTCCACGGTCGCGGCCAGGAGATCACCGCGACCATCGGCGGAACCCGCGACGGTCGCGTGCTCGGCTTGCGGAGCCACGTGATCCAGGATGGTGGCGCCTATCCGAACGTCGGCTCGATCCTGCCGATCTTCGCCAAGAACCTCGCCTCGGGGCCCTACGACATCGCCAACGTCGACGTCTCGACCGTGTCGGTTGCGACGAACACGGTGCCCGTCGGGGCGTATCGCGGGGCGGGCCGTCCCGAGGCCGCTCACATCATCGAACGAATGATGGATGCCTTTGCCGCCGAGTTGGGGATGGACCCAGCCGAAGTGCGCCGCAAGAACTTCGTCTCACCCGAGGCGTTCCCCTACACCAACGCGTCGGGCACGACCATGGACTCGGGCAACTACGTCGGTGCCCTCGACACGGTGATGGACCGGATCGACTACGCCGAGCTGCGCGCCGAGCAGGCCCGCCGTCGCGACGACCCCGACGCGAAGCTGCTGGGGCTGGGCTGGTCGGCCTACATCGAGATCACCAACCCGGTGACCTCCCCCGATTTCGGCTCGATCGAAGTCCGCCCTGACGGCACGGCGCTGGTCCTCACCGGCGTGTCGCCGCACGGCCAGGGTCACTACACGGTGTTCGCCCAGATCGCGAGCGACGCGACCGGGATCGCATTCGACGACATCGAAGTCCGCCACGGCGACACCGATCTCGTCGCCCGCGGCAACGGCACCGGTGGCTCCCGCTCCCTGCAGATCGGTGGCTCCGCCGTGATGCAGGCGAGCGAGCAACTCGTCGAGCAGGCCAAGGACATCGCCGCCAACCTGCTCGAGGCCAACCGCGACGACATCGTGCTCGATCCCGCGACCGGTACGTTCGCCGTCGTCGGAACGCCGACGGTGTCGAAGTCGTGGGCCGAGGTGGCGGCGTCGGCGATCGAGACCCGATCCGGGCCGTTCCTCGCTGAAGCCGACTTCCAACCCGAGGGCTCGGCGTTTCCGTTCGGCGTCCAACTCTCGATCGTCGAAGTCGACCGCGAGACCGGCGAGGTGATCCCGATCCGGCACCTGTGCTGCGACGACTGCGGCGTGATGGCGAACCCGATGCTCGTCGCCGGTCAGGTCCACGGCGGCGTCGCGTCGGGTATCGCCCAGGCGCTGATGGAGGAGTTCGTCTACGACGAGGACGGCAACCCGAACACGGTGAACTTCGCGGACTACGGCCTGGTGTCGGCGGCCGAGCTGCCGAGCTTCGAACGGTTCCCGCAGGAGACGCCGTCGCCGTTGAACCCGCTCGGCGCGAAGGGAATCGGCGAGTCGGGCACCATCGGTGCGACGCCCGCAGTGCAGAATGCGGTCGTCGATGCGTTGGCGCACCTCGGTGTCCGCCATGTCGACATCCCGCTGACGGCGGAGCGGGTATGGAGCGCGATCCGCTCGGCCACGACGTGACTACGCTCCCCACCATGCCAGGCGAGGATCAGACAGCACCCGACCCCGACAACGAGCGGGCCGCCGACGAGGAGAGCTTCATCGCGGCGTACGACCTCGATGGCGACGGCGAGGTCTCCGCCGTCGAAGACGTCCGCGGCAAGCTCGGCCTCGCCGACGCCCGCCTCGAACAGATCGCCGAGGAGGGTGGCGCGAAGGGCAAGATCGCCGACGCCGTCCACCACATCGTCGACAAGTTCGACAACGACTGACACGACGCCCGCCGCAACCGCCCACGCGGGGCTTTCGGTGGGAGCCACCAATCGACGGGCTCATATGGTGGCGGCCATGCACGTACACAGTGATCTCTACATCGGTGGCGAATGGGTCCCGTCCACCGGAACCGACGTCATCGAGGTCGTCAACCCCTCGACCGAGCAGGTCATCGCAACCGTTCCCGCCGCCTCGACCGACGATGCCGATCGCGCCGTCCTCGCCGCTCGCGATGCCTTCGACTCGTGGTCGGCGCTGTCGGTCGACGAGCGCGTCGACTACGTCGAGCGCATCGCCGCCGCCATGGCGGAGCGGGCAGAGGAGATCGCCGCACTCGTCTCCTCCGAGCAGGGCATGCCGATGGCGAATGCCCGGCGCGTCCAAGCGGGCCTGCCGATCATGGTGATGCAGAGCTATGTCGACATCGGCCGTGACTTCGCGGAGGCGGAGCCCGAACGGGTCGGGCACTCGCTGGTCGTCGAGGAGCCGATCGGCGTGTGCACGTTCATCACCCCGTGGAACTACCCACTGCACCAGACGGTCGGCAAGGTTGCGCCCGCGCTCGTCGCTGGCTGCACGATGATCCTCAAGCCGAGTTCGGAGACCCCGCTGAATGCGTTCCTGCTCGCTGAAATCATCGACAGCGTCGGGCTCCCGCCGGGAGTGTTCAACCTGGTCACCGGAGCGGGCCGAACGGTCGGCGAGGCGCTCTGCGTCCACCCCGAGGTCGACATGATCTCGATCACCGGTTCGACCGAGGCCGGCGCACGGATTGCCGAGCTCGGCGCCCCAACCGTCAAGCGCATCTGCCAGGAGCTCGGTGGCAAGTCGGCGAACGTGATCCTCGACGGCGCCGACCTGAACAAGGCGGTTCCCGCCGGGATCACCGGGATGATGCTGAACTGCGGTCAGACCTGCACCGCGCTCACCCGCATGATCGTGCCGCGCAGCAAGCAGGACGAAGTGGTCGATCTGGCCGTCGGCGCGCTCGCCTCGCTGTCGATGGGCGACCCGACGAGCGACGACAACTTCCTCGGACCACTGGTGTCTGCATCACAGAAGTCGACCGTCCAGGGCTACATCCGCACGGGTATCGAAGAAGGGGCACGGCTCGTGGCGGGGGGACCCGACGACCCCGAAGGATACGACACCGGGTTCTACGTCCAGCCGACGATCTTCGCCGACGTCGACAACTCGATGGTGATCGCTCAGGAGGAGATCTTCGGACCGGTGCTCTGCATCATCCCGGTCGACAGCGACGACGAGGCGATTGCCGTCGCCAACGACTCACCGTTCGGCCTGTCGGGCGCGGTGTGGGCCGACACCGACGATCGCGCCGTCGCAGCGGCCCGCCGCTTGCGAACCGGCCAGGTGATGGTCAACGGCGGCCGGTTCAACCCGTTGGCGCCCTTCGGCGGGTACAAGACGTCCGGCAACGGGCGTGAGCTCGGCCGGTCCGGGCTCGACGAGTTCCTCGAAACCAAAGCCATCCAGCTCCCCGCGTAGTGATCGCGAAGACGCCGACGCGGGCCACTCGAGTACAACGTTCACCACGTCGACAACCCGTCGAGACCCGCGTTCTCGACGCCGGGCCGCACCCCCGGTGCCGACCTGGTGTTCAGCATGCGACGTCGGGCTCGCCGTCGGGCGGCTCGCCGTGTTCGGGATCCTGGTCGTGTCGGGTGTGGGGCGGCTCGCGGTCGTCGGGTGGGACGAAGGTGATCCAGCGGCCGTCGAGGCGTTCTCCGATGGGATGTTGATACTCACCCGCGATCGGTGACGGTGGCGCGCTCGGCGCGGTGGGTTTCGCCCCGGATCTTCGGATCTCGACCCCGTGGGCGTTGACGAAGCGCAGCGTGTCGGGTCGGTCCGCGTTTCCGGAGATCCCGAGTCGGTGTGTGTGATGCATCCGATGATGCCGCGAGCAGATCGTGATCAGATTCCACGAATCGGTCGGCCCGTCGTCGGACCAGTGAATGATGTGATGCAGATCGAGCCCGCGCGTCGCGGTGCACCCGGGCACCTGGCAACGATGCTCGTCGCGGAACAGCACGACACGACGAAGCCGATCGGGAATGATCCGCTGCGAACGGCCCACCGACACCGGGATCGACCCGTCGACGAACACCGGATCGATCCGCCCGTCACAGGTGATCAGCCGCTTGATCGAGTCGGGCACCGCCACGTGCTGGGTCGTCAACAGAGCACCCGTCGGATCCATGAACAGATTCACCCGGAAACGATCCCGTCGATCGCGACGAACTGCGACGTCGACCGCCGCCTGAGCGACCGCGACGAACGCGTCCACATCGCTCACGAGTGTCAACGGAGCCTGTTCGCCACCGTGATTCAGATCGCGGAACAACCGGTCGCGGGCGTCATTCAGCGACGCCTCGATCTGCGCACCGAGGTCCGCGTCGAGATCAGCGTGCAACCACCACCGACCATCGGGTCCCCACCCCGAGCTCACGCGGTTCTCGTCATCGAGCGGCGCCGCCTCGGCGAACGGATCGGTCGGGATCGCCGCAGCATCCTTCGTGTCCGCCCCCGGCGCAGACTCCTCGGCCGCCGGGACCTCTTCCGCGTCGATGCCGCCGGGACTCCAGTTCCACGAGGTGTCGCGACAGACCCGCCGGAGCTGGGCCACGGTCAAACGCGGCGCGAGCGACGCCACCTGTGCGTCTCCCCACGCCGGGACCGCGCGCACGATCGGCGTCAACTGGTCGAGCGACAGCTCACCACGCCGCACCAGCTCGATCGACTCGGGAAGCTCGCTCGCCCGCTCCGCTGCCTCCACGACGCTGCGCGCCGTCGACGCCGACACACCACAGCGCCACGCAAGGAACTGCGCCGCGGTCCACACACCGTCGCCTTGCCACTCGAACGGGTTGGCCAGCAACCACACGGTGAGATCGATCAGGCGGCCGTGTTGGGCATTGAGGTGTCCGGCGACGTCGTCGAGCAACGCGTCGACACTGTCCGGGTTGATGTTCGGATTGATGGTGTCCCCATCCATACACAGATCGTACAGGTGTTTGTATTCATGTGCAACCGAACGGCTATTCCGATCGGAGATGACCACGTCGCCGACCATCGCCCCGACCGATCGAGTTGCCGGAGACGAGGTCAGCGCACTCTGATCGCCATCGTCCCAGCCCGTGTGGCTACGGTCCGACCTGACACCACGCATCGAACCGACGGAGAATCAGAGGGAGTACACGTCATGGACATCGAAGGACTCAGAGCGATCATCATCGGCGGCGCCTCCGGCTTCGCCCGCGCCACCGCTGAACGCATCGTCGCCGGCGGCGGCTCGGTGGCCATCCTCGACCGCGCAGAGTCGGCAGGCGCGGAGGTGGCCGAAGCACTCGGCGGAACGTGGCACCCCACGGACGTGCTCGACTTCGACGGCATCGCCGTGGTCATCGACGAGGCCGTCGAGGCGCTCGGCGGTCTCGACGTCGCGGTCAACACCGCCGGCGGCGGCAAGGCCGGGCGAACCCTCGGGCGCTCCGGGCCGTTCGACCTGGATGACTTCCGTGCGGTGATCGATCTCAACCTGATCGGCACGTTCAACACCAACCGGCTGTGCGCGGTACACATGGCGAAGAACGATCCCAACGAGGACGACGAGCGGGGCGTGCTCATCAACACGGCGTCGATCGCGGCGTTCGAGGGCCAGATCGGTCAAGTTGCCTACACCGCAGCGAAGGCCGGTATCGCCGGGATGACGCTGACCATGGCGCGCGACCTCGGTTCGCTCGGGATCCGAGTCAACACGATCGCACCAAGCCTCTTCGCGACCGGCCTCACCGCCGGCGTGACCGACGAGATCGCCGCCCACCTGACCAAGGACGCGGCCTTCCCGCGTCGCCTCGGCCGTCCGGACGAGTACGCCAAACTTGCCGTGGCGATGATCGAGAACGCCATGCTCAACGGCGACACCATACGATTGGACGCGGGAACGCGCTTCGCCCCGAAGTAACCGAATCCCCGCCCCCTTTCTCGATGACATCCGCGACCGCCTACGTCCTGTTCTACGCCCTGGTCGCGGCCATCAGCCCGGTCGTGTTCACCGCCACCGTGATCGTGCTGCGCAGTGGGCGCCCGCGTGCGAACGGCGTCGCGTTCCTGAGCGGTTTCGTCGTCGGGACGAGCCTGGCAGCCATCCTGGGTCTGATCGTCGGTGAAGCGATCGTCACGCGGGTCGACTCACACCAGACCGTCCAGGGCCTCTTGGCGTTGCTGCTCGGCATCGCGCTCATCGGGGTCGGGCTGCGCGAACGCCGCACGCCATCGGCACCGGTCGGCACGCCCGAATCCGGTCGTATGGCGGCCATCCTGGCGGGTCTGGAACGAGTCGGACCGGGCGCTGCCGTGTCGATGGCCGGCCTGCTCGGGTTCGGGGGCCCCAAACGTCTCGTTCTGACGCTGTTGGCAATGGCCTCGATCAGTGAAGCCGACCTCGGCGACGTGGCGGACCTCACGCTGCTCGTGCTCTACGTGACGGTGTCGACGGCGCTCGTCTCCGTGACCGTCCTCTTCGTGCTCATTGCGGGCCGCCGAGCCGCCGAGATCATCGCCCGATGCCAGTCGTGGATGGAGACCAACCGAGCGTTGTTCAGCGTCTGGTTGGCCATCGCGTTCGGAGTGGCACTGGTCGCCGACGGCCTGTTCCGCCTCGTCACGGCCTGACCACGCACCACCGTCTCCTCCGAGTGAACGACCGCCCCCGTGGGGATGGGATGATGGGCGGATGGACCACGTGGAACACGAACTGGAGACACCGGATCTCGCCCACTGGCCGAAGCCGGCCGGCGACGAGAACTACCACGCCGACGGTCGACTCCGGAAGAGGTTCTACGAGCACCGCCTCGCCGAGATGCAAGAAGAGCTCGTCCAGCTCCAGCACTGGGTGCAGCAGGAGGGCCTGCGGGTCCTGATCATCTTCGAGGGCCGGGGCTCGGCCGGCAAGGGCGGGGTGATCAAGCGGATCAGCGAGCGCACCAGCCCGCGCATCGTACGCACCGAGGCACTCCCGAAGCCGACCGAGCGCGAGAAGACCCAGTGGTACTTCCAGCGCTACGTGCCGCTGTTGCCGGCCGGCGGTGAGATCGTCCTCTTCGACCGAAGCTGGTACAACCGCTCGAACGTCGAGTGGGTCATGGGGTTCTGCAACGAGAAACAACACGCCGAGTTCCTGCGCACGTGCCCCGAGTTCGAGCGGATGCTGGTGCGGTCGGGCATCATCCTGCTCAAGTACTGGTTCTCGGTGAGCTACGAGGAGCAGGAACGCCGCTTTCGAGCCCGCAACGAGGAGCCGCTCAAACGCTGGAAACTCTCGGACATGGACCTCGAGGAACACCGCCGGTACGTGCGGTACTCGATGGCGAAGGACACGACCTTCCAGTACACCGACATCAAGCAGGCGCCGTGGTACGTCGTCCCCTCCGACTGCAAGCGCCGGGCTCGCCTCAACTGCATCGGTCACATCCTCGACTCGATCCCGTACGAGAAGAGCGCACCCGACCCCGTCGAGATCCCCGAACGGGAGAACGTGCCCTACATCCGACCGCCGCTCATCGACCAGACCTTCGTCGACCAGCTCTACTGAGCCGTTCCGATCTCCACGGCGGAGATGTCGACCAGGAAGTATGGTCGATGCGATGTCGGTCGCGTTCGTACTCGGTGGCGGCGGCCGTTGGGGAGCCGTCGAGGTCGGCATGCTCGCCGCGCTCGTCGACGCCGACATCGCACCCGACGTCATCGTGGGGACCTCGATCGGCGCAGTGAACGGGGCGATGTTCGCCGCCGATCCGACACGTGCAGGCATCGCCCGTCTCGAGCGGGCGTGGCGCGACCTGGCCGACAACGACGTCTTGGTTCCACGCAAACGTGACCAGCTGCGGAACCTGGTGCGGCTCGCCCCGTCACTGGTCGGCCACGGCCCGTTCGAGCACTGGCTCCGCGACCGACTCCCGATCAGCCGTTTCGACGAAGCCGTCGTTCCGTTCGAATGCGTCGCCGCATCGATCGAACGCGCCGCGGAGACCTGGTTCCGCTCGGGGCCACTCGTGCCGGCGCTCCTGGCGTCGGCGTCGATCCCCGGCGTGTTTCCGCCCGTCGAGATCGACGGCGAGCACTTCTACGACGGCGGCCTCGTCAACTCGGTACCGATCAGCCGCGCCATCGAACTCGGCGCGACCACGATCTACGTGCTCCAGGTGGGGCGAGTCGAGCAGCAGCTGACCGTTCCGAAGCGCTGGTACGAGGCGGGCATCGTCGCATTGGAGATCTCGCGCCGCCATCGGTTCGCAACGGTCAACGAGAACCTCCCCACCGATGTCGAGCTGCACCTGTTGCCGAGCGGACACACGTTGGCACCCGACGACCGGCGCCAACTCAAGTGGAGCGACTTCACCGACAGCGACGAGCTCATCGGCGGGGCACGCGAGGCCACGGTGGACTATCTCGAGCACGCGGGCGGATGACGGGGACCTCGGCGTGGACAGTTCGTTGAGCGACGCATCGGCCGCCGAAACCGGCCCCAGCCGGAAGCGGCAGGTGCTGCTCGGCATGATCACCATCACCGCGCTGGCGGTCGTGTTCTTCGGGATCCTGCCGCAGTTCGCCGACTACCGCGACGCCCTGTCGGCAGCACGCGGGCTCCCTGCGCTGTGGCTGATCGCGCTCGGCGGCGCAACACTGCTCAGCGTCGGGGTCTACGGACTCCAGTGGCGCGCACCCCTACCCGAGCTGACCTATCCCGCGTCGTTTCGGATCGCCAACACATCGTTCATGGTGAGCAACGGCATTCCCGGTGGTGGAGCGCTCGTCCTCCCGACGCAGTATTCGATGCTGGCCGACGAGGGGGTCCGGCGGGCACGGGCGACGGCCGCCACCGGCGTCACCGCGCTGTGGAACGTGCTCGCCACACTGCTGGTACCGCTGGTCGGGGTCTGCTTCCTGGTCGGGACCGGCGACAACACGCCGACATGGTGGTGGACGATCATCGGCGGCGTCGCCGGGTTCACCATCGTGGGCCTGCTGCTGCGTGCGCTCGTTCGCAGTGGGGAGGTGGCACGCAGCGTCGGCGCACGCGCCGAACGCGTGGCCAACCGGGCGTTGCGGATCTTCCACCGTGATCGACCGCTGCACTGGGGCGATGCGCTGGTGTCGTTCCGAGAGTCGACGCATGAGCTGCTGTCGGCCAGGTGGGCACAGATCAGCATCGCGCAGGTCGGTGTCCAGCTGTCCCAATTCGCGGTCCTGGAGGTGGCGTTGGCGGCGGTCCAGCGAGATTCGGCCACCTCGACCAGTTTCGCCACCGCGCTCTTCGCGTTCGGTGTGAGCCGACTCGGCACGTTCATCCCGATCTCGCCAGGAGGTCTGGGCACCGTCGACGGCGTGCTCGCCGCCCTGCTCGTCAGCGCCGGCAACGCGTCGGCAACCGACGCATTGGCTGCGGTGCTGATCTGGCGTGCCCTGACGTTCCTCCCCGGCATGGCACTCGGCTCGGCGTCGTTCGTCGCGTGGCGCAAGCGCTCGACCGCCAAGCTCGCGGGCGCCGTTGCGACGACCGACGGTCCGGCTCAATCCACGTCGTGACGTCAGGTCACGTGTCGCGCGCGTCGACGACGCCGTCGATCCACACATCCAGATCCGCCCAGCGATCATAGAGCCATCGTTCACGCTCCTCGGGAGGTGGCAGCTGGTCGGCGGGGGTCACCCAATATCGAACGACGACCGCTGCGTCCATCGGAATCCCGCGCCACAGGTCGCGCATCGTCGACAGACCTTCGAGCCCCACGTGGCCGACGAACAAGACGTCGGCGCCCGGCGCGGCGTCGATGGCCGCCAGGGTGCCGGCCGGCTTCGGTGGGAGCACGTGCTCCATGGAGCGCGCCCGTTCGGCAAGCCCCGGGCGCCCGATCTCGTCGAGCTTCTCGATCGCACGCTCCCGACGCCGGGGCGTGAAGTTGCCGCCCTCGGGGAAGATCACGAACGCGTCCCCACCGCTCATCGTCGACGTCAGATCTGCGATGGCAGCGATCGCGTCGTCTCCCCCGCCTCCGTCGGCGGGCACGAAACGGTTCGGCAGCCGGTTGACGAGGACGTCGACGCACGGATCCCACTGCAACAGGTCCTTGAGCACGATGCGCGGCCGTCGTCGAGCGTGATCGCCGTTGAGCAGCCCATCGACCAGCAGGAACGAGTCGCCGGGCCCGGCGTGTCGGCTGAGCACGAGCAGGGGACGCTCCGGATCTGGCGGCACATGGGGCGGCTCGATGTCGATCGAGATCCGAAAGGTGCGCCGAGCCGCGCCCATCACCCGGCGCAGCCACCAGGCCATGAACCGATAGTGCGCCTCACGAAACGACGGCGAGCGCAGCTTCCACCCGAACCCGGACGCGATCCAGATCGCGAACAGCACGAGCAGACCGAGCACCTCGAGCGCCAGGTAGACGAACAGGAACCAGGCGACGCGGAGAATCCGCCATCGACCGGGCACGTAGCGCGACGCGAAGGCGGCCACCGGCAACCACAGCGGCAGCAGCCCGAGCGCGAGCACCACCGACACGACGACCAACGGCGCGATCACCACGCGGCGGACGATGTACGGTGGCAACTTCATGAGCGTGTGGCTCGCGTTGCGAGAGCATCTCGGCGAGCCGTTCGCAATGCATAGCACCGAACGAACTCATCCCACCGAAAGGCAGCCATGCCCTCAGCCCTCGTCATGAAGACGATGAACACGTTGCATCGCACCGCAATGACCGTCACCGGCGGACGGATCGGATGGACTGCGGGAAACATGCCCGTCCTCGAGCTCACGACCACCGGTCGCAAGAGCGGCGAGCCGCGTTCGACGATGCTCACGACACCCTGGCGGGACGGGGACTCGATGGCCATCGTCGCGTCTGCCGGCGGCAACGACACCCATCCCTCCTGGTATCTGAACCTGGAGGCCGATCCGATGGTGACCGTCAGGACACGGGACGGCGAGCGTCCCATGACCGCTCGCACGGCGACCGGGCAGGAGCGAGCCGAGCTGTGGGAGCAGATCTCGACCAAGTACACCAACTACGCCGACTATCAGAAGAAGACCGACCGGGAGATCCCGGTTGTGGTGCTCGAACCAGCGACCTGACGACCCGCGTAGCGGGGTGGGTCTGACCCACTCCGCTACGCGGAGACGAGCAGCTTGCCGATGTTGCCGCCCTCGAACATGAACTGAAGCGCCTCGGGATAGCGGTCGATGCCCTCGAGCACCGTTTCGGGGAGCACGATCGACCCCTCGGCGACCCACTCGGCGAGTTCCTCCATCGCCGCACCGATCCGCTCCGGAAAGTGGAAGTACGCGAATCCCTCCATCCGGGACTGGCGCTCCGCGAGGCGCAGATACATCGACGGACCGGTGATGTCGTCCATGTCGTCGTACTGCGACACCGCCCCGCAGATGATCACCCGAGCGCGCATGGCGATGTTGTCCAGGACCGCATCGAGGACCGGACCGCCAACGTTGTCGAAGAAGACGTTCACACCGTCGGGACAGAGCTCGCGCAGTCGGGCGTTGACGTCGTCGTTCTTGTAGTCGATCGCCTCGTCGAATCCGAGCGTGTCGACGAGGTGTGCGGTCTTCACCGGACCACCGGCGATCCCGATCACCCGCGCGCCATCGCGCTTCGCGATCTGACCGGCGATCGATCCGACGGCGCCGGCGGCCGCCGACACCACGAAGTTGTCGCCGGGCCCGGGTTTGGCGACCTCGCGGATCCCGATCCACGCCGTGACCCCCGTCGACCCACCGAGGACACCGAGGTGGAGGCTGAGCGGACCGAGCGAGTCGTCGACCGGCAGGACTGCCGTGGCGGGCAGCGTCGCAATGGTCTGGGCACCGAGCCCTCCGATCACCGCATCGCCGACGTTCCACTCATCGGCGGCGGTCTCGATGATCCTCCCGACGCCGCCGGCCAGCACGGTCTCGCCGAGACCGACCTGCATGTGGAAGCCCTCGCCGCGCAACATCGTTCGTGTTCCCGCGTCGACCGAGATGAACTCGACCGCCACTCGCACCTCTCCCGCTTCGAGCGGAGCGAGCTCGACGTCCTCCACCTCGAAGCAGTCAGGGGTGGCCTGACCGATCGGACGGCGGGTCAGGGCTACACGGCGATTGGTCGGCATCGGTCGATCGTCGCACGCCGCCCTCCCCGGCGACGACCTGAACCTCCGCAACTCCGAGTTCGAGCATCAGCTCCTCGACCAGTGGGTCGACGCGCCGACGCAGGCTGCTCGACATCGGCCCGTACCCGAAGTCCTGTCCCGTCACGCCGAACACCCGCAGTTGGGCCGGCAACCGGTGCAGCCGACGGGCCAGCTCGATGCCGTCGGCGATGTTCAGCCCGTGCGTCGACAGCCCGGCACCCGCGGTCAGGTCGTCGGGGTCGAGCTCGACGAGTTGTCCGAGCGACCCGACGCCGGCCAACGCATCGACGATCACGACGTCGTCGTCGCCGTCCCACAGCAGCGGCAGCACCGCGAGGTCGCCTTCGCGCACGATCGTGCGCACCTGGTCGCTGCGCTCGCCGAGTGCCTCTGCCACCGCGGGGCCGATGCCGTCGTCGGCACGGTCGCGATGACCCACGCCGATCACCACCGCCGGACGGGCGGCGTTCATCGCCCGTCCACCCGTCGGACGTCGACGGACAAGAAGTGGGTGGCGCACGAGATGCACGGGTCGTGGTTTCGTACCGCCGTCTCACACCGGTGCTGGAGCTCGGCGTCGGTGCGATCGTGGGCCAGGTGATCTTCGACCACTCGGCGAACGTCGGCTTCGATCGCCGGTTGGTTCTGCGCGGTCGGCGGGATGATGCGGGCGTCGAGAATCGTGCCCGCCGCGTCGGTTTCGTAGCGATGGACGAGGATTCCCCGCGGTGCTTCGGTCACCCCCCAACCGACACCTGCCGACGGGATCACGTCGACCGCCGACGGTTCCGGCTCCGCATACGCAGCGACGATCTCTTCGGCCTGGATCACGGCGATCAGCACTTCGAGGGCACGGATCACGATGCTGCGAAACGGATTGCGTTCGACCGTCGCCACACCGAGTTCGATTGCGAGCGCGTCGACCTCGGTGGGCACGAGGTCACGGTTGTTGGCCCACCGGGCCAGCGGACCGGTGAGGTAGATGTCACCGGTTCGACGACGCCCGTGGAGTGCCGTGGAGTGTGCAACGTGCTCCTCGGAGAACTCGCGGTCGAACTCGGTGACGTCGAGGTCGAGCCCGCGATCGGACACGATCCTGCGACCCAGGACCGGGTAGCAGTCGACCCCGCGCAGCGACACCAGTTCGTGGTCGACCTCGAGCTCGGGGAAGTCGAATCCGGCGACCCAGCGGACCAGGTCGACCGCCGCTCCGTGCGCCCATTCGAGGGGCTCGGCAAGCGCCGCGATGGCCTCTCGGTCCGGCGCTCGGTGGAATCCTCCGAGCCGGACGTTGACCGGGTGGATCGGCCGGCCGCCGACCACCTCCATCACGTCGTTGCCGATCTTCTTGAGGCGCAGCACGTTCGTGATCAGCTCGGGGTCGCTGGCAGCGAGCTCCAAGCCCGAACTGGCACCGAGGAAGTCCGGAGCGTGGAGGAAGCCGATGTGGAGCACGTGGCTCTCGATCCACTCGCCCGCATACAGCAGTCGACGGAGTTGGTGGCGTTGGCCGTCGACGGTCACGCCGGCGATCTGCTCGAGTGCCGCCGCCGCCGACATCTGGTAGGCGACGGGGCAGATCCCGCAGATACGAGCGGTGATGTCGACCGGTTCGCCGAATCCCCGTCCGCGCAGGAACGCCTCGAAGAAGCGGGGCGGCTCGTAGATCTCCAGGCGAAGGTCGGTGATGACGTCGTCACGCACTTCGACGTGCAGGGCACCCTCACCTTCGACACGGGCGAGCGTCGGCACGCGGAAGTCGACGTGTTTGTGGGTCATCGCGGGCCTCCGAGCTTCCACCCGCTGAACCCCCGCCACAGGCGTTCCCGGTCGCGCTCGTCGAGTCCGAGTCGTTCGAGCTGACGATCGAGGGTTGCCGTGTCAGCGGTCTCGGCCGGCCCGAAACACCCGTAGCAGCCGCGGCGGAACGAGGGGCACAGCGCGCCGCACCCGGCGTGCGTGACCGGACCCAGGCACGGTTCGCCGTCGACGACCATGACGCACGCGACTCGACGAGCCTTGCACTCGGTACACACGCTCGTCGATGCGATGCGTGGCGGACGGCCGGTCAGGTAGGCCGCGACGACCTCGACGAGTTGTCGCCGATCGATCGGGCATCCGCGGAGTTCGAAGTCGACGTCCACGTGGTCGGCGATCGGCGTCGAGGTCGCCAGCGTCGAGATGTACGCGGGGTGGGCGTACACGATCGAGAGATACTCCTCGATGTCGGCACCGTTGCGCAGCGCCTGGATCCCACCTCCCGTCGCGCACGCACCGATCGTCACCAGGGTCGTCGACGCGGCACGGATCGCCCGGATCCGTTCGACATCGTCCGGCGTGGTGACCGAGCCTTCGACGAGCGAGAGGTCGTACGGGCCGTCGACGATCGCACTCGAGGCCTCGGGAAACGACGCGATGCGGATCGAATTGCCGATCGCCAACAGCTCGTCCTCGCAGTCGAGCAGCGACAACTGGCATCCGTCGCACGACGCGAACTTCCAGACGGCGAGCGTGGGAACGGCCTCGGGGCGACCGAGCGTCACGGGCCGGTTCACAACTCGCTCCGTTCGAGCAGGTCGCCGAGTTCGACTGCGCTTGCAACCGGGCCGTCTCGGCACACCAGCAGTGGCCCCAGCTGGCAGTGCCCACACCAACCGTTGGCACACTGCATGTTGCGCTCGAGGGTCACCTCGACATCGGCGGGTGCAACACGGCACCGACGCAGGGTGTCGATGGCAGCAGACATCATCGCGTCCGGGCCGCACACGTAGGCGCTGACCGCAACGTTCCCGGTCCACTCCGCGACGACCGGGGGAATCAGCTCGGTCACGAATCCGATCGCATGTGGCCAGTCATCGACGTCACCCGTTCGATCCACCGACCGCAGCACCTCGACGCCGCCGGCCGCGAGGTCGGCCAGCCACGGTTCGTAGAGGTGGTCACTCGGCGTCGCTGCGCCGACCAGGACGGAGAGGCGGCTCGGGGTGGCCGCCCGGTGGGTGGCAAGTTCGACGATCGCGGCGCGCAGCGGCGCGATCCCGATGCCGCCGGCGATGAACACCGCGTGACGACCGTCGGCGCGTTGCAGGTCCCAGGGTCGGCCGAACGGTCCGCGCACGGTCACCACGTCACCGACTCGGCGATTCCACAGTGCGTTGGTGACCGCGCCGGCGCGGCGCAGCGTGTAGTCGTGGGCCGTCCGGTCGTCGCAGGTCGAACTGATCGAGATCGGGACCTCGCCGACACCCACCACCCCGATCATCGAGAACTGAGCCGGCTGGAAGTCCGGGAGCTGCGTCGCGACCGGCTGCACGCGCAGGGTCACCACGTCGACGGTCTCCTCGTGACGCGCGACGATGCGGTGGGGAACGGGCATGTCGACGAGCTCGGCAGCGGACATCACCGCGCCTCCACTGCATCGACGATGCCATCGGCAACAGCGAAGAAGTCGATACCGACCGGACACCACGTCGTGCACCGACCGCACCCGACGCAGCCCGACTCGCCGAACTGGTCGTGCCACGTTCCGAGCTTGTGTGTCATCCACTGGCGGTAGCGAGACGCAACCGACGAGCGAACGGAGTGGTCACCCAGACGGCTGAACTCGAGCGAGAAGCACGACTCCCAGTCACGGTGTCGCTCGACCTGCGTTCCCGTCAGGTCGCCGATGTCGTTGACGGTCGTGCAGAAGCACGTGGGACACACCGCGGTGCAGTTGCCGCACGCGACACACTGCCCTTCGAGCTCGCTCCAGCGGTGCAGATCGTGGGCATCTGCCAAGGCGCCGCGCACGCGATCGGTGGGCGCACGGCGCGAGATCGCCGTCGCCGCGGCCGCCCGTTGATCGGCGATTGCCGCGACGTGTCGATCTCGGAGTTGGTCGACCGCGACGCGCTCGGCGACACGGGCCATCAGCGAAGCGCCTCGCTCGCTCATCGCGGCGACGACGTACTCGGGATCCTCGGCGGGATCGGACGGAAGGAGTTCGGTGATCTCCAGATCGTGGCCGGCATGATCGCCGTCGGGCTCGCCGACGTGGGGTCCCGTCCCGAACGACGTACAGGCGCACGTCGACGCGGGAACGGCGCAGTTGACCACCACGAGGAACGCGTCGGTGCGACGACCGTCGTAGGTGGGCTCGGCGACCGGCGGCGCATCGATGAGGACGCGATCCAATGTCTCGAGTGCGGCGAGATCGCAGGGCCGCATCCCGAACAGCGCCAGCGGTCGTGGCGGCCGGCCACGCAGGCTCACGGTCACGGGTTGCGCGGCGGACCGCTGGGTGATGTGCATCGTGGTGACCGATGGCGGATGGAGCAGCGGCTTCCACGGTTGCGGGCCGACCGCCCACCCGAAGCGTGAGCGGTCGCCGGTCTGGAGCAGGCGAGACGAACCCGGCGACTGCTCCACGCGGTATCCGAGCGGCAACTCGTCACTCCCGTCGATGCGACGCGTGACGATGACGCCGTCGCGCACGGCCGGCCCCCAGACGTCGAAGCCGGCGCGATCGAGTTCGTCGACGATGCCGGTCAGCCCATCCGGACCGGTCACGATGGGTGGTGTAGCGGCACGCGGGCTCATCAGCAGGGCCGTCCGATCGAGTGGGACAGGGCGAGTTGCGACGCCGTCACGGAGCGCAGCCACGCGAGTTGACGCTGAGACAGGACGTCGCACACACACCCCCAGTGGAGGGCGACGTGATCGCCGAGCGACAGCGGGAGCTCGCTGAACACCTCGACCGTCTCGAGGCGGCCGGGAAGGAGACGGCCGTTGTGCCACTCGAGTGGCGTGCGCTCGACCGAGTGACGCGGCGCGTCGTCGATCGACACGACCTTGCCCCAGCTGACTCGACACTCGTCGACGATCGCGAGCGGTTCGTCGACCACGCCACTGCGCATCAGCCCGACCCACGGGGAGGCGACGAGCACATGGAACGCGTGATTGCAGACAGCACCCGGCACGGCCGACTCCACGGGCGCCCAGTTGCGACCGCTCCGCACACGGAACCGATCGGCGAGCGACCGCCCGAAATCGCCGGTCGAGACGCGGGCGGCCATCCGATTGCCGAGCCAGTACGCCTCGACCGCGACGTCGGCGAGCGGGTCCTCGAGTCCGGCCGCGCCCGCCAACAGCTCGAGATACGGATACGCACCCAGGAACTCCTTCGCCCGGTGGCGGGCCTCCGCGTGGGCCTCCGGCATCGTCGGGTCGAGCGATCCGAACCCCGACGGCCCGCAGAATCCGCGCTGATTGGGCGGGGCGGCGTACCGCATGAAGCGAGCCACGCCGATCGGGTCGTTCACGTCACCGCCCCGATCACACCGTGATCGCGCTGATCGGCGCGGCGCCCTGCGATCACCGCAGCCACCCCGAGCAGCATCAGCGACCAGCCGACCACCTGGATCGGCGCAGTGTTTCCTTCGGCCGCGAGCCGAATGAGCCCGGTGATCACCGCAGCCGGCACGAGCAACGCCGCAACGTCGATGACCGGCGCCCGGGCGACCGCCGCGAACCACACCGTCACGAACATCGAGAGGATGCCTCCGGTGACGAGGAGCCACGCCCACTGCGACATGGACAGCGACACGAGTTCGTCGAGGCGTCCGGACAACGCCAGCCACACGACGAGCAGCACCGCACCGCCCCCGATCCGAGCCGCACCGACCGTCGTCGATGGCAGCCGTTCGACGAGACGCTTCACCAGGATCAACTCGGCTGCCCAGCAGATCGTCGCCGCCAGGATCATCGCCTCGCCGGCCCCGACGTGCAGCGAGCTGATCCCTCCGGCGAGAGCGACCTGCCCGGCGATCAGCAGTGCGATGGCGCCGACATGGAGGGCCGTGAGTCGCTCACCGAGCAGCGCGACGGCAAAGACGGCCACCCAGACGACGAGGGTCTTGTGCAGGAAGGCGGCATCGCTCGACGTCGCACGGGCGAGCCCCTCGAAGAACAGGACGAACGGCACCGCACCGCCGATCAACGCCACGGCGGCGAGACCGAGCCGCTCCCGGGTGGACCACATCCGACCGGCGGCGGGCGCAGGCGATCCCCCGGCGCGCGGCAGGGCGATCGCGAGTGTCACCAGCAGCAGCCCCGCGACGAGGTTCTTTCCGGTGGTGTAGACCGTTGCCGAGGAGAACCGTCCGACCGCCTCCCCGTTCACGTACACCGCCACGCCCGATACACCCGCGGCGACGAGCGCCAGGCGGAGCCCACTCACGGAATCGGCCATGGCTCGACCCCCATGTGCAGTTCGCGCATCTGCTCGAGCAGCGCACGTCCTTCGGCTTCGTCGACGACGTCGACGACCAGGCCGAGCGACATCAGCACCCAGTCGCCGGGCGTGACGGTCGTGCCGGCGGCCTCGACCATCCGTGTCGATGCGTCGCACACTCCGTGCACGGTGTCGACGCGAACCATGGAACCGTCGATCGACTGCACACATCCGGGCTCGGTGAAACACATCGTTCGGTCACCTTCCTGCCGACATGCGACGTGTCGGCTCTGTCTCGATTGATCGCGCGACGCGACGTCGACGGCAAGGGCCGAATGTCCCTGCGTCGTGACGCCGAAACGACGCCGAAGTGACCAACGGACCTGGCGGCACGACCTCGAACGCGCGTATCTGGATGTGGACCCGCGGAACGCCCGAGTATCGGAGGGGAGCGACATGGCCACGCACATCATCGTGCCGATCGATGGATCGGCTGCTTCGTGGCGCGGCTTCGACGTCGCCATCGCGTTGGCGCGGCGGTTCGACGCCAAGGTCGAGGTGGTGCAGGTCGAGTCGGATCCCGTCGATGCAGACCTCGCTCGCGAGCAGTTGGCGGTGGACATCGATCGACGCGCGCCGATGGACGTCCCGGTGACGACGAACGTCCAGCTCGAGCGCGAGGTCCGTCGGCGAAACGATCAGCGCGCTGGTCGAGTCGGTGCCCGACGTTCTCGTCGTGATGGCGTCGCACGGAAAGGGGCGCTCCGCCGCAGTGGTCGGAAGCGTCGCCGATCAGATCCTTCGGCACTCGTTCGGCCCGATCGTCCTGGTGGGCCCGCAGGCCGAACCCGACGACTTCTGCGGCCCCCTCGTGATCACGGTCGACGGTTCGGAGGCGTCAGAGGCGGCCGTGCCACTGGGTGTGGCCTGGGCGGTCGAGCTGGGGACCACACCGTGGATCGTCCACGCGACGGGCTCGTCCACACCGGGTGACGGTGGGGAGGCGACCGACGCCGTCTACCTCGCCCGACTGGCCAGCGAGCTACGCGAGGCGTCCGACCACTCGGTCGAGTTCGACGAGTTGCACGATGGGCACCCGGTCGCTGCGGTGTGCGCCTACGCGCAGCGACACCACGCGTCGCTGATCGTTGCGTCGTCCCACGGGCGCAGCGGTCTGTCCCGGCTGACGATGGGCAGCGTCACATCCGGTTTCGTTCGCCACGCGCCGTGCCCCGTGCTCGTCTTCCGCCTCCCGCACCCGCCCCGGGTGTCGCCTTCGTGATCACCGGGCCGACGACAACTCGGCCAGCAGGCGGTTGATCGACGTCAGCCAGGGATACCGGTCGTCGGAGATCTCGACGCCGGTCGACTGCGCGAGCGCTGTCATGATGTTGAGGCGGTCCATCGAGTCGAGTCCGAACTCCTCGAACAGGTCGACATCCGGATCGAGGTCGGCGAGTTCGTCGGTCACGTCGGGCGCGACGGCCGAGATCGCATCGTCGATCGCGCGCCGCAGTCGGATGGTCGCGGTGTCGTTGCTCATGTCTGATCGGGCTCCTCCAGGATGCGGGTGAGAGTGGACAAGAAGCGGCTGCCGACCGCGCCGTCGGTTGCGCGGTGGTCGGCAGCGAGGGTGACGTGGACGACGGGTCTCGGGACGACCGCGCCGTCGACCACCCACGGACGTTCGAGGATCCGTCCGAACCCCACGAGCGCCACCTCCGGTGGTGAGATCAACCCGTGCACGAGGTCGGCGCCGCGGTCGCCGAGGTTGGTCACGGTGATCGTGCTGTCGGCACGCGTCCACTCGGATCGCAGCGTCCCGGACCTCGCCGCCGTCGTGTACTCGCGGATCCGTGCCATCGTGTCGTCGAGCGACAGGCGGTCGGCATCGGGGATCGTCGGCGTGACGAGTCCACCGGTGCGCAGCGAGATCGCGATCGACACGTTCACGGCGGGTCCGGGCTGGAAGCCGTCGTCGATCCACGTCCCGTTGAGCGCTCGATGACGTCCGGCGGCCAGGGCGACAGCTCGAACGAATGCTGCGGCCGGCACGATCCGCTCCGCCACCGGGCGGTCCTCGTTGATGGCGGCGAGGTGACGGAGCAGCGCATCGAGGTCGACCGTCCGTTCCAACCGATACTGCGGGATGTCACGATTCGACCGGTCCATCCGCTGCGCGATGACCGTTCGCATCCGCTCGCCGCGGTGCTCCCGCGGCACGGCGGGCGTCGGCGCCGGACTCGCCACGGGCACGGACACATCGGGCACGTCGCGCGCACGCACCGCGCCACCGGGCCCGGTGCCGGCGATGTCACGCAGTTCGACGCCGCGATCCGCAGCGAGCCGGCGTGCGAACGGTGTGGCGCGGATGACGCCGGAGGAGACCGGGTCGAGCGTCGCGGGCCGGTCCACGGCTGCTCCGGCGGCGTGGAACCGCAGGAGGGGGGTCCCGACGGGGACCGTGCGGTGCGTCGGCACGAGGATCTCGTCGACGATCCCCTCGTGCCAGATCTCGATGTCGATGTCGGACTTCTCGGTCTCGACGCGTGCGACCACCTGTCCTCGCTCGACGTGATCGCCGACGGCGACCAGCCACTCGACGACCGCACCCTCCTCCATGTCCGCGCCGAGGGACGGCATCGCGTACTCGATCGACGACTCGGTTTCGGACGTCGCGGTCGCCGCCGCGGCGGTCGTGACCCCTGCGTCGCTCACGCGCCCTCCTCGAGGAGTTCGACGGCCGCGACCACGATGTCGTCCGCTTGGGGAATCGCGTGGTCCTCCAAGTGCTTGGCGTACGGGATCGGTACTTCGGCGGCCGCCACCCGGCGCACCGGAGCGTCGAGCGTCCAGAAGCACGCCTCGGTGATCACGGCGGACAGTTCCGCGCTCAACCCACCGGTCCGCCAGCCCTCGTCGACGACGACCGCATGGTGTGTCCTGGTCACCGACGTCTCGAGCGTCGCGACATCGAGTGGGCGCAGCGATCGGAGATCGACCACCTCGGCCGACACGCCGCGTTCGGCGAGCGTCGCCGCGGCGGCGAGCGCCTTGGGGACCATGCCGCCGCTCGCCACCAGGGTGACATCGTCGCCCCGGCGACGAATCGCGGCCGTCTCGAGGTCGACGGGCGATCCGTCCGGATCGAGCGTTCCCTTCATGCCGTACAGCGCGTTGTGCTCGAAGATGATCACGGGGTTCGGGTCGGCCAGCGCCGTCGGCAACATCCACCGTGCGTCTGCAACGGTCGCCGGGGCGACGACCTTCAACCCGGGAACGTGTGCGTACCAGCCCTCGAGGCTGTGAGAATGCTGCGCCGCCAACTGCCGACCCGCGCCGGTGGTCATCCGAATCACGACCGGGACGTTGAACTGCCCGCCCGACATGTGGAGCAGCGTGGCCGCCGTGTTGACGATCTGGTCGAGCGCCAACAGGCTGAAGTTGACGGTCATGATCTCGACGATCGGCCGGAGCCCGCCGAGCGCTGCGCCGATGCCGGCACCGACGAAGCCGGACTCGGACAGCGGTGTGTTGCGCACGCGGTCGCGTCCGAATTCCTCGTGGAGGCCCTTGGTCACCGCATACGTGCCGCCGTAGTCGGCGACGTCCTCACCGAGCACGATCACACGGTCGTCGGTCTCCAGTGCCTCACGGATCGCCAGCCGCATCGCCTCGCGGTACGTCGTTTCCAGAACCGGCCCTGTCTCGACGACGTCGGAGGCCGTGTCAGTGGACATCGTTCCGCTCCTCTCCGTGTCGGCCGGCACGAGCCGCGGTGACGTGTTCGAGCAGCCCCTCGACGGGTTCGAGTGGCGCAGCGTCGGCCGCGACCACCGCCTGATCGGTCTCGGATCGTGCCCGTTCCCACAGTGCGTCGACCTCGGCGGTCGTGACCAGCTCCTCGGCGGCGAGCCACCGGCCGAGGACGTCGATCGGGTCCCGTTGCTTCCAGTACTCGATCTCGGCGGGGTCCCGGTACAGATCGGGGTCGAACATCGAGTGCGCCCGGAACCGATACGTCTGGAACTCGATGAACACCGGGCCTCCGCCCGCCTCGATCGTCGCCAGCGCGCGGCGCGCCGCGCGACGGACCTCCAACGGATCCATCCCGTCGACCACCCAGGCCGGAATCGCGTAGGCCGCCGCCTTGAGCGCGAGGTCGACCTGCGACTCACTGGATTCGAGCGATGTGCCCATCGCGTAACGATTGTTCTCGCAGCAGAACAGGACCGGGAGGTTCCACAGCGCGGCGAGGTTGATCGCCTCGTGGAATTCCCCCTCGGCCATCGCACCCTCGCCGAAGAAGCACACGGTGGCGGCTCGACGGTGCAGCATCTGATCGGCCAACGCCAGGCCGACGGCGAGTGGGAGGTGCCCGCCGACGATCGCATTGCCGCCGTAGAAGCGGGTCGACTCGTCGAACAGGTGCATCGAGCCACCCCGCCCGCCCGAGCACCCGGTCGCCCTGCCGAACATCTCGGACATGATCGATTCGGCGGGGACACCACGCAGCAGGGCGTGCGCGTGCTCGCGGTACGTGGCGAGGACGTTGTCCGCCGGATCGAGCGCACCGATCACGCCGGCCGCCACCGCCTCCTCGCCGATGTAGAGATGCAAGAACCCCCGGATCTTCGACTCGGCGTACAACTCGGCGCACCGTTCTTCGAACACCCGGACTCGGATCATGTCACCGAGCAATCCGCGGGCTTCGTCTGCGGTGACACCGTCGAGTCGAAAGCGCGTCATCGTTCGGGCCCCCGTCGTGGACGGGACGGTCTCGAGTGTCGACGTGTCGCCTTCGTCTTCGCCCAGCTCGCGGGCCCGCAGGACCCGCCGCATGATCTTGCCGCTGCGGGTGTGCGGGAGCGAGTCGGCGAACTCGATCTCGCGCGGCGACACCGCCGCGCCGAGACGACGCCGACAGTGCGCCATGAGATCGGTGTGCAACTCCGCGCTCGGTTCGTGACCGCGGTGGAGGACGACGAACGCCTTGATCACCGCTCCCGCCGTCGGGTCGGGTTTGCCGATCACCCCGGATTCGACCACTGCGGGGTGCTCGTCCAGCACCGCCTCGACCTCGAACGGCCCGATCAGGTGTCCGGCGGTCTTGATCACGTCGTCACCGCGGCCGACGAACCAGAAGTAGCCGTCCTCGTCACGTCGGGCGAGGTCGCCCGATCGGTACCAATCCCCGTCGGCACCATCACCCGCCTCGACGAAGCAGGACCGGTACTTCTCGTCACGGTCGAGGTAGCCGCGGAACATCGACGGCCACCCGGCGCGCACGGCGATCTCGCCGGTCGCTCCCGGCTCGACCACCTCGCGCGCCGCCCCCTCCGGACCGAGGATCAACTCGCCCTGCGCATCTCGTTCGAGCAGCGTCGCCGTGATCCCGTCGACCGGACGGCCCATCGACCCGGGCCGGACCTCGTCATCCTTGCGGTTGGCGATCATGATCGCTCCCGTCTCGGTCTGCCACCACGTGTCGAGCACGGGCACCCGGAACACCTGCTGCGCCCAGAGCACCGACTCCGCGTCGAGTGGCTCACCGACGCTCGCCACCAGCCGCAACGCCGGGAAGTCGCCGGGTTGCGCGTCGTCGCCGACGCGTTCGAGCATCCTGATCGCGGTCGGTGCGGTGTAGAACACGTTGACGGCCTGGTCCCGCAGGATCCGATACCACCGCGCCGCATCGAAGTCGGCTTCGTCGATGATCGACGTGACGCCGTGCAGCAGCGGGGCGACGATGCCGTACGAGGTACCGGTCACCCATCCGGGGTCGGCGGTGCACCAGTACACGTCACCGTTGTGCAGGTCGAGCACCGACCGCGCCGTGGCGTAGTGCGCAACCGCCGCTTCGTGCACGTGGACCGCTCCCTTCGGCGCCCCCGTCGTGCCGCTCGTGAAGTGCAGGAGCGACGGCGTGTCGGGGGCAGTGGCGGCGGCGGCGTACACATCGTGGCCCTCGCCGACGAAGCGACCGAACGACATCACGGTCGTTCGGGTGTCGGGGGGATCGGGCAACGAGCCCTCGTCGGCGCCGATGATCAACACGAGCTCGAGGCTGGGGAGGCGGTCGAGGATCTTCGTCACCTTGCGTCGGTACTGCACCGGCGTCGTGACCAGGACGCGGATCTTGCCGATCGCGAGCCGCTGCGCGATCGGCTCCGGGCCGAACGCGCTGAACAACGGCGAGTACACGCACTGGGCGCGCAGCGTGCCGAGCGCCGCGACGTACAGCTCCGGAATGCGCCCGGCGAGCGTTGCCACACCGGACCCGGGGTCGAAGCCGTGGCGGTGCAGCCCACCGGCGAATCGGTTGATGCGGTGTTCGAGCATCGCGTACGTGATGTCGACCGGGCGCTCGGTGTCGAGGTCGTCGCGCGAGAACCACCGCAGGGCGGTCTGCTCCCCGCGGCCGGCGCGCACGTGGCGCGACACGGCCAGGTCCGCGATGTTCACGTCGTTCGCGTCCGATGCGAGCCCGAGTTCGCCACGCGCCACCTGCCAGACCTCGGTGGTCATCACCCACTGCTCCCGTCGCCGGTGATCGGCCGGGATCTCGCGTGCTCGAGCAGGATTCGCCGTTCAGCGGACGCGAGGACTCGTCGGGCCGGCCCGACCGCGTCGGCGTCGACCGAAATCGACGTGATCCCCATCCGCACCAGGAGTTCCGCGAACTCCGGATCGGACGACGGCGCCAAGCCGCACAGCGACGACGTGATCCCGGCACGATGGCACGCCGAGATGATCTGCTCGATCGCCCACAGCACCGCGGTGTCGCGAGCGTCGAACAGCTCGGCCAGCACCTCGGAGTCACGATCGACGCCGAGCATCAGTTGCGTGAGGTCGTTGGACCCGATCGACACGCCGTCGATCCCGAGCGCCGCGTACTCCGCGATCCGTGGGATGACCGACGGCACCTCGGCCATGACCCAGGTCCGCAGACCGGTTTGGCGACCGAGTCGGCTCTGCGCCATCGCTTCGAGACACGCTTCGAGCTCCCACTTCGTGCGGACGAACGGGATCATCACGTGCAGGTTGGGCGACGCCTCGCGGACCCGAGCGAGCGTCTCGAGTTCGAGCGCGAAGGTCTCGGTGTCGTGGAGGTAGCGATAGCACCCGCGGTAGCCGATCATCGGGTTCTGTTCGAGCGGTTCGTACTGCTCACCGCCCTCGAGCCCCCGGAACTCGTTGGACCGGAAGTCCATCGTCCGGTACACGACCGGCCGCGGCGCGAACGCCGACGCGATGCGACCGAGCTGCGACGACATGCGGTCGACGAACTCGCCCTGTCCACCGCTCGCGATCAGCGCACGTGGATGACGGCCGGCAAGCGCTTCGGTCACCATGAACTCGCCGCGCAGCAGGCCCACGCCGTCGACATCGAGCGCCGCGATCTCCTCGGCCCGGTCGGCGATCGCCAGGTTCACGTACAACCGCGTGGCGAGGGGCTCGGCACCCGTCGTCACGGTCTGCGCGCTGCGCTCGACCACGGTGGGGACAGCGACATGCTGTCCACCGGCGAACACCATGCCCCGGCGGGCGTCGACCGTGACCACATCGCCGTCGCGCAGGTCGGCGGTGGCCGAGCGTGTGCCGACGACAGCGGGGAGGCCCAGCTCGCGGCTGACGATCGCCGCATGGCACGTGCTGCCCCCGGCATCGGTGATGAGGGCCGCAGCACGGCGCATGGTCGGCACCCAGTCGGGCGATGTCATCTCGGCCACCAACACGTCACCGTCGGCCAGCAGGTGGCCGTCGGCCGGGGACGTGAGGATCCGCACCGCACCGACACCGGATCGGGTACCGACCCCCAGGCCGCGAAGCAGCGGCTCGTCGTCGACGTCGGCCTCCATGTCGAGCGTGGTGATCGGCCGCGACTGCACGATGTACAAACGATCGCCGACGTAGGACCACTCGATGTCCTGGGGGACACCGTAGTGCCGCTCGATGTCGAGGCCGATCGAGGCGACGGCCCGGATCTCCTCGTCGGACAGCACCCGGCTCCAGGCTTCGCTCCCCTCGACGACCTCGTGACGATCGCCGTCGGGACCGCTCACGATCCGCGCCGCCTTGTGCCCGATGCGGATCTCACGGACGCCGACCGACTCCCGATCGACGCGGTAGGTGTCGGGTTCGACGGCGCCGGACACGACGATCTCGCCCAGCCCGAAGGCACCCTCGATCATCACCTGGTCACGGCGGGCCGGATCAGCGGTGAACATGACGCCCGAGCGGTCCGAACTCACCATCTGCTGGACGACCACGGCGATCGCCGGCTCGTCGGCCAGCCCGCGTTCGGCTCGATAGGACACGACACGCTCACCGAACAGCGAGATCCAGCAGTCGATCAGCCGATCGAGGAGGTCGACGGCGGTGACGTTGGTGAACGACTCGTTCATCCCCGCGAAGGAGGTCTCCGCGGTGTCCTCGGCCGTTGCGGACGATCGCACGGCGACCAGCGCGCCGGCGCAATGGGCTGCGTACATACGCGTCACTTCGGCGATGAGGTCATCGGGCAGCGACACCTCGCCCAGCAGGTCGCGGGCCGTGCGCGCCAGTTCGGTCAGCTCACCGGCATCCGCCGTCGCCGCGGCTGCGGTGATGTCGGCGAGGCGCTGTCGGATCCCCGACTCGTCGACCACCCGTCGGTACGCGGCCGCGGTCACGACGAAGCCGTCGGGAACGGGAAAGCCGCTCGCGAGCATCTCTCCCAGGTTGGCGCCCTTGCCTCCCACGAGGAGGACATCGGACGATCCGACCTCGGAGAGCGCAATCGTCGAGGGCTCGGCGGCACTCGGCGAGTCGGAACGAGGAACTGTCTGAATGTCGGCGGTCGCCATGACCGGATCCTTTCGTGAGGCCCAACTCCCATCGTCGACCTCTGCGCCGTGCAGCGCCAGAGGCCAAGGACCGCGCGGTCAGGAGGGGATCACCGCCGGGGGCTCGGCTTCGTCCCGGACGTGCGGGTAGTCGATCTGGGTGGAGAGCACGCCGGACAGCACCGCCAGCTGGCTCGCGGTCGAGACGAGCGCGTCGTCGAGGCTGATCACGCCGACCACTCGGTCGCGGTCGACGACCGGAACCCGCCGGATCGCATGACGACCGAACACGGCGTACAGCTCCTCGACGTCGTCGTCGGCATCCAGTGCGACGACGCCCATCGACATGACGCCGTCGACCCGGCCGTCGGGCCCGAGGCCCCGCGCCATCGCCCGGACCACCAGGTCCCGATCGGTGACGACGCCCACCGGGCGATCGCCGTCCACCACGACCAACGAACCGACACCGGCGTCGGCGAGCAACTGCGCCGCGGCCTGGATCGTGTCGGACACTGAGATCGTCACCGGGTCGCGCCAGGTGAAGTCACTGACCTTCATCACTCCGCTCCCTTCTCGTCGTCGGAACCCATCGGTTCGATCGTGCAGTCGGGGCCGGGGAACAGCAGCGTGACGTGGTCGTCCTCGCGCCACCGCACGCGGTAGGGAGGCCCACCGTCGTCGCCACGGACCTCCTCGATCCTGCCGACTCGCTTGGGGCGGCCGACCTCGTGGCCCGAAATGACGAGTGTGTCACCCGTGTGCGCCTTCATGATGCAGTCCTTTCACCAGTCGTGTCGGCAGCAAGACGGCGTCTCGCTCGTCGAGAACATCCATGGTTCACCGCCACCGCGTGCTCGCCCAGGGTCCTCGGTCACATGCACTCCGGTGGGGCTTTCGGCACTGTCGACGCAGGCCGCATGCGCCCATCGTGGAGATGTGGACGACGTTCGATGCTGGATGGCGGCGCGATGACGACCGCAGCGGTGTTGACCCTCGGTCGCCCCACCTTCGACGTACCGCTCGGCACCGTGCTGGCGTCGGCTGCCCGACAGGTGTTGGCCGGCATCGGCGTCACGATGGTCGGCGAGGGCGATGTCTGCACCGATGCCGTCTCGATGGCCACGGCCGTCGGGTCAGCGGTCGATCAGCGAGTCGACGCCGTGATCGTCCTCCAAGCGACCTTCACCGATGCCTCGACGGTGATCTCGATCGCCGACGCCTCGGACGTACCGATCGTCGTCTGGTCGTTTCCCGAGGCCCGGCACGGCGAACGCCTGCGGTTGAACTCGCTGTGTGGCGCGAACCTCGCGGCCTACTCGCTGCGTCGGCGACGCCACCGATGCGCGTTCGTCCACGTCGACCCGGCACAACCCGACAGCGGCGAGCGCGTCGCGCAGGCGATCGCCGACGCCTGCGCATCACCGAGCGTGCGGGCGGCCACGATCGCGGCGCGTCCCGCCGTGTTCGATCCGCACGTCGCCCGGGCGGCCGACCGCGTGATCGAGCGACTGCATCGCAGCCGGGTGGGGATCATCGGCGAGCCACCGACGGGTTTCGAACCGTGTGAGGGGAACGACCACCTCATCGAGTGGATGTTCGGGGTGCAGGTCGACCGGCTGATGCTCGACGACCTGTTCGATCGGGCGACCGACGCCGAACGCATCGACGTCGACCACGTGCTCGGGCGCGTCTCGTCCACGCTGTCGCTCGACGCCGGACTGACCCGAGACGATCTCGAGCCGAGCGCCCGTCTGTACTGCGGGATGCGCCACTTCGTCGACGGTCGCGGGCTGGCCGCAGTCGCGACGCGCTGCTGGCCCGAGTGCATGGACCGGTTCGGCGGCGCCGCCTGCACGCCGCACGCCATGCTGACCGAGGATCGTGTGCCGGGTGTCTGCGAAGCCGACGTCCTCGGCTCGATCACGGCACTCGTGCTGCAGCTCGTGGCCGGGGCCGATCCGTTCATCGCGGATCTCGTCGACGTCGACGAGTCCGACGACACGTCGGTGCTGTGGCACTGCGGCGTGGCGTCGTCGCGACTGGCGCACCCCGATGACTCGGTGCGCGGCACGGTGCACCCGAATCGACGAGTGGCGCTGGTCAACGAATTCGCGCTCAAGCCCGGTCGAGTGACCGTCGCTCGCATTTCGCAGTGTTCGGGGCGACTCGGTCTCGTGATCGCCGGCGGCGAGATGCTCGATCGGCCGCGCGCGTACCGCGGGACGTGCGGCACGATCCACTGGGATCGGCCCGTCCGCGACGTGGCGGCCACGATCTTCGGTGCGGGTGTCGAGCACCATCTCGGCGTGGTCTACGGCGACCACGACGACGTCCTGGTCGAACTCGCCCGCCGCTGGGACATCCCCGTGATCCGGCTCGGTGAGCGCGCGACTCCGCGCGTCGCTCAGTCGTCGGTCAGCCAATCCGGGTGATCGGCGATCACCACCACGGGACAGCGGGCGTGCGTCAACGCATGACGGAGCGGCTGTGCGGTGTGGTGCCCCCGGTCCCACACCGAGCGATGCCGACCGAGCACGAGCAGGGACGACCGTTCACTGGCCTCGTCGAGGCGCAGTGCGGGAAGGCCCGGCGGGGTCGACACGACCAGATCGAGCTCGGGGCCGGCGAGCGTCTGCATCAGCTCCGCGAAGTGCTCGATCGACCCGCGCTCGAATTCGTCCGGATCCTCTCGCCCGACCTCGTAGCGAACGAGTTCGAGCACTCCGTCGGCCTGGAACACGGGTGCGTCGCCGGTCGCGTGCAACAGCTCGACGGTGAGGCTGCGCTCGCGTGCGAGATGTGCCGCCCACCGAACCGCTGCACGCGTGGCGTTGCCGTGCCCGATGCCGACCACCACGACGCCGTCGTCCACACCGAGCGGTGGTCGCCCGGGGACGACGACGACGGGATGGTCGGTGGTGCGGATCAGGTGGTTGATCGTGCGCCCGACCCGGGCGGGTGCGCCCACGATCGACGTGTGTGCTCCGACGACGATCGCGTCGGCGCGATCATCGGTGGCGATCTCGTCGAGTGCCTTGGCAGCCGTCGAGTCGCTGACGGTGGTTGCAAGCTCACCCACACGGAATCCGGTCTCGGCCGTCCAGCGGTCGACGAGATCGCGTTCGAGCACCTCCCGAAACGACACCTCGTGTCCACCGACGGCGTCGGCGACGTAGCGAGTCCAGGGGTTCAGACCGACGACCGCGTGGATCCGACCGGCGCTCCCGACCGTTTCCGCGGCCCAGTCGAGCGCCGCCAGCGCGGACTCCGACCCGTCGACACCGACCACCATGTTTCTCATTTCGCTCCTCCCACCGGCGTCACGTGCCGGTCATCGACCGGACCGCCCGCATGGCCTCGCGCACCGTCGTGCCCATGGCATCGACGAGCCGGCGCCCGGTCTCTCGAAGATCGTCACGCACCGCCTGGTCGGCTGCCGCGTTCCCGGCGGCGTCGAAGGCGTCGTCGATGCGCTCCGCCAGCCGCTCCAGCAGCTCCTCGAAGTCGTCACTCTCGGAGCGCTCCTGCTCGAGGTGCAGTTTCAGCTTCAACGCAACCGCTTCGAGTTCGTCGCCGACGTCCAGCCAGGCGTCCCTCACGGCATTCGTACTCATCGTCTCCTCCTCTGTGTCGATCGTGCTGATGCGGCGGCGAAACCGCCGCACGGTCATCGTCCTCCCCGCGACATCCGGTGCACCAGGGTCCGACGACCCCGAACAAGGGACCAATGACCATGGTGACCACCGTCTCCGACGAGAACCATGGGGTCCGAAGCCACTCGATCCGCGGCGGAGAGAGGAGAGCATCATGAACACGCCATCACTGCGAGTCGGTGTCGTGGCTCCGCCATGGCTGCCCGTGCCCCCGCCGGGCTACGGAGGCACCGAGCTGATGATCGATGCGTTGTGCCTGGGCTTGCGGAGGCTCGGCCACGAGGTCGTCCTGTTCACGCTCGGGACCTCGACGACCCCGGTGGAGCGCCGCTGGCTGTTCGACGCGATGAACCCCGACCGGATGGGCGCGGCCGTCGAGGAATTCCGCCACACCCTCGCCGCGTACGACGCGCTCACCGATGTCGACATCATCCACGACCACACCGTGGCGGGCATGTTCGTCGGACCCGCCCGCAGTCGCGTCCCGATCGTGACCACGATGCACGGGCCGTTCGACGAGGGCCTGAGCGATCTGTACGCACGGGTGAGCGACCAGATACCGATCGTCGCGATCTCGCACGACCAGGCCCACCGGGCGCCGTCCACGATCCGCGTCGCCGACGTGATCCATCACGGCATCGAGCTCGAGCGATATCCGTTCTCGGACGAACCCGGCGAGCACGTGCTGTTCCTCGGGCGGATGTCGCCCGACAAGGGCGTCGAGGACGCCATCGACGTCGCACGTCGCGCTGGGCGCCCCCTGCTCATCGCCGCCAAGCTGCGCGAGCCAGGTGAGATCGAATACTTCCACCGGGCCATCGAGCCGCGCCTCGGTCGGGACGCCACCTTCGTGGGCGAAGCGGACTTCGACGAGAAGATCCGATTGCTCACGAGCGCCGCCGCACTCGTGAACCCGATCCGTTGGCCCGAGCCGTTCGGGCTCGTGATGACCGAATCGCTGGCGTGCGGGACGCCCGTGGTGGGCGGATCACTCGGTGCCGCGTCCGAAATCGTCGACCACGGCGTGACCGGTTTCCTCGCGGACGACGTCGCATCGCTCGTCGACGGCCTCGACCGGGTCGAGCGCATCAGCCGGCACGCGTGTCGACAGGCGGTGGTCGACCGCTTCTCCTCCGACCGGATGGCCGCGGACTACTCCCGCTTCTATCGGCGGTGGTGCCACGCCGGGCCGGTGCTGCACGACGACGTCGCGTGACGTTGCGTGAGTTGCGTGAGATTGCGTGACGTCGTGACGGTCAACGCCGGACCGGCACGGCGATGCGGTCGAAGTCGTCGGCAACGACCACGTCGTCGAACTCGCACCGCGCCTCACGGGCGAACGCATCGGGGTCGTCGTAGCGCCGCGAGAAGTGCGTGAGCACCAGGCGACGTGCGCCCGCCTCCCGGGCCAGGCGCCCGGCCTGACGTGCCGTCATGTGCCCGTACTCGGCGGCGAGCTGTTCGTCGCTCGACAGGAACGTCGACTCGCACACGACCAGGTCTGCGCCGGCGGCGAGTTCCAGCGCCGCGTCGCACCACCCGGTGTCCATGATGATCGCGACCGCTTGACCGGGTCGATGGTCGGTCACCTCCTCCAGGTCGATACGACGACCGCGGTGGACGATCGACCCATCGGACCGGAGTCGCCCCCTGGCGGCTCCCTCGATGCCGAGCGCCTCCAGCCGTTCCGGCACGAACCGCCGCCCGTCGGGTTCTTCGAGTCGGTACCCCATCGTCTCGATGCTGTGCGCCAGCCGCCGGCAACGGAGGGTGAACACCTCGTCCTGATGGATGATCCCGGGCTCGGCGATCGGGCGAGCGTCGACCGGAACGAGCTCCTGACCCGAAGTCGCGAATCGGAGACGTTGGAAGAACGCCTCACCACTGGCCGGGTAGTGGATCGGGACGGGCAGGTGTCCTTCGTCGATCGCGAGGCGCATGATCATGCCCGGGAGCCCGAGGCAGTGGTCGCCGTGGAAGTGGCTGATGCAGATCCGCGAGACAGCGGCAGGAGACACGCCGGCTCTGGCGAATTGTCGCTGTGTGCCTTCACCCGGGTCGAAGAGCACGCCCTGTCCGTCCCATCGGAGCAGGTAGCCGTTGTGGTTGCGTTGCTCGGTCGGCGCCAGACCCGCCGTGCCGAGTATCACGAGTTCGCGCATCGACATCGCCGATCCTCCTGCTCGTCATCCTGATCACGCGATCGCCGTCGCCCCAGGGTCCCAGGTCCCGACTTCGCGACGGCCCTCCCGACGCGACTCGGGACCTTTTCCCCTTCGACATTGCGCGCGTTGAGTGGAAGTCTGGGGGCGTGAACAGCGACGACGAGGTTTTCGAGATGGGCGACGACGACGTGGGAGCGATCGGCGGGCGACGAGCCGTCGTCGGATTCGTCTCCGAGGAGACGACGCGTATTGCACCGGGCACCTCGCTGCGACAGGTGGCCGAGGCGCTGCGCACCACCGACGTGAGCCTCGCGGTGGTCGCCGACGACACACAGATCTACGGCGTCGTCTCCGAGCGTGACATCGTCGGCGCGGTCGCACTCGGGCTGGACCTCGACGCGACCGCGGTCGAGACGATCGAAGCCGAAGATCTCAAGTGGGCCACCGCCGACTCGACGGTCGATGACGTCGCCGAGGAGATGCTCGAGAACTACCTCCGTCACGTGCTGGTCGGGACCGACGACGGCGGCCTGCTCGGGGTCGTCTCGATGCGCGACCTCCTGACCGCCTACCTGGTCTGATCGGTCCGGATCAGAGCACGACGACGTCGAGGACGCCCTGCTTCACGTCGACCGACGCCTGGCTGCCTGCGGCTTCGATGTCGACGACGGCGTCCCCCAACGGGAGGTCGAGCAGCGACAGCTTGCCGAAGTCGTCGGGTATCCGTGGTCGCAGCGTCAACCGCCTGCGGGGAACGTCGGGTTCGAGCCCGAGCAACGCCCGCACCACGAGCAGTGGTGCGCCCGCCGCCCAGGCCTGCGGTGAGCACGACGCCGGATACGGCACCGGGACCGCGACGTCCGAGCGGTCGAACCCCGCGAACAGCTCGGGGAGGCGACCACCCGAGAACGCTGCCGTCTCCAGCAGCCCGCGGCCGACCCGCTGGGCCGCGTCGTCACAGCCGTACCGCGCGAGCCCGGCGATCGCGATTGCCGTGTCGTGGGGCCACACCGAACCGCAGTGGTACGAGAGCGGATTGAACCCGGCGGCCGACGCCGCCAGGGTGCGCACGCCCCACCCACTGAAGAGGTCGTCGCCGGCGAGCAACTCGGCGAGACGCAGGGCGCGCGCCTCGGGGACGATGCCGGTCCAGAGCAGATGGCCGATGTTCGACGTCAAGGACCGGATCGGTCGCTTGCGATCGTCGAGGCCCACGGCGTACCACCCGAGGTCATCCATCCAGAACGCGTCGTCGAATCGCTCGCGAAGCGCCGTTGCGCGCTCCTCGAACGTCCGGACGACCTCGTCACGTTCCCCGTGCGCACGGGCGAGTTCGGCGCGCCCACGCAGCGCGGCGTAGTGGTACGCCTGGACCTCGCACAGCGCGATCGGGGGAGTTGCGACTCGTCCGTCGCGGTGACGGATCGCGTCCCATGAATCCTTCCAGCCCTGATGCTCGAGACCGCTCTCGTCACGCCGCAGGTACTCGATGAATCCGTCGCCGTCGAGATCCCCCGTGCGCTCGGCCCAGTCGAGTGCGCGATCGACCGCAGGGAGGAACCGCGCGGTGCGCTCGCTCGCACCGGTCCACCGGGTCAACTCCGCCACGAGCATGACGAACAACGGCGTGGCATCGACGGAGCCGTAGTAGCGGCCCGACCCGCCGAGCAGGCGCGCACTCAACCGGTCGAAACGCACCTCGTGCAGGATCCTTCCCGGGTCCTCCTCGGTCAGCGGATCGGTCCGACGGCCCTGGGTGTCGGCGAGCTCGGCCACGACGCCGTGCGCGAGCGCATGGTCGACGGGGAGCGCCATCCAACTCGTCAGCAACGAGTCTCGACCGAACAACGTCATGAACCACGGGGCGCCGGCGGCGATCACCACGCGATCGACATGATCAGGGTCGAAGATCCGCAGCGCGCCGAGATCGTCGAGTGAGCGATCCACCGCAGCGGCCAGCGCACGGTGCCCCGCGGCGATGCGCGCCGTCGATTCGCGCCAGCTCGCCAGCCGTGTCACCGGCACGGCGTGGGCGACATCGGTTCCGCACCGCGAACTCGGCTCGATCTCGACACCGTCGGCAGTGACCGTCACCTCCAAGCAGACATGCCACCGACCACCGGGATCGATCTGGACGTGCCACCCGAGCACTCCCTCGGCGCGCTCGTCGGGGCCGGGGAACCCTCGCACCGACACCGTGTCGACCGGCGAATGGGCCTCGCGCGCCGAGCGGATGTCCGCTCCACCGTCGACGGCCACGAAGGCGGAGTCGGGCAGCTCGATGTCGTGCCCCGCCTTGACGTCGAAGACGTTGCGGAAGTCGGCATCGATGCTCAGGCGAACGTCGAGGTGATGGACCTCCCCACCGTGATTGCGGATCTCGATCTCCTCGCGGAGGCCGCGACCGACGTAGCGACGCTGCATCACCACGAGCGGTGCGTCTGCCGTGTCACCGGGGTTCACCCGGCCCACGAAGTCGGCGGTGAACGGGCCGTCGCCGACGACGGAGAGACCTTCGACTCGCACTCCGTCGATCCGCAGCACCCACCGCGACAGCACACGCGTGTCGAGCATGAAGACGCCGTGGACGCCGCCCTCGATGTCGCCGGCGCGGCCGCACAGCATGAAGTGTGAGCCGTCGACGAGTGTCACCGTGTCATGTCGACCGATGTCCGTGCTCTCCGCATCCAACGTCCATGGCGATTCGGACATGGGCCACCTCCGTGCTCATCCTCCGTCCGCGTCGATGCACGACGGCACCGCCGAAAGACCCTGTTCCCGCGTCGTCGCGTGGATCAGGCTGGACAACATGGTTCCGTCCCATCCACCGGCGTCCGAACGGACCCACTGCCCCATCACGAGCTGCCCGTCGTCCGCGAGCGTCGAGTTCCGGACGGCTCGTTCCTCACGCGGCGTCGCGTTCCGATGCAGCGGATGCGGGTCACTCTGGCGGTTCGAACTCGGCTATCTCTCGCTCGTGCGCGAGATCGCCTGAGCGATCCCGCGCACCGCGAGCGCATCATTTGGTCGTCGAGATCGGAATCTTCGTGGCCTCGGTACGTTCCGCGTCGATCGGAACCCTGACCTCCAGGATGCCGTTCGTGTACCCGGCGGTGATGTCGTCGGTCCGGGCGCCCGTCGGCAGCGCGACCGACCGCTCGAACGCTCCGTAGTGGAACTCGGTACGGAAGGTTCCGTCCGTGGAGTCCTCCGACCGCTCCTCGCGGGTCCCGGAGATCTTCAGGCGGTCACCCTCGACGACGATGGTGACGTCTTCGTCGGGATCGAGGCCGGGCAATTCGCCGCGTACGACGAGCGCTCCGTCCTCGTCGACGAACTGCTCCATCCGGAAGCCCTGATCAGCGAACGGTGAGGTCATCGCGTGGAAACTCTCCGGCCACCGGCGCGCGAACATCTCCGGCCACCGGTCGAACCAGTCGGCAAACGGATCCAATCGCGACGTGGGCGCGTTCTCGGGAACGGGCGCGACACCCTTCCCGGCCGATGTCTTGGGGGCCGATTTCTTGGCCATTGTCTGTCTCCTCTCTCTCGGTCGCCCGCTGTTGGTCTGCCTTCATTGAGCGCGCCGGCCCACCCCGTCAAACAGGGACCAAGGTCAGCACAACGAAAATGGTCAACACCACGGAAATGACCTCGGACCCTTTCGACCTCGCGGGGACGCGACGAGTGTGGAGGCATGGACTCCGACCCACGGCCATCGCCTCCCGTCGACACCACCGACGATCAACGAACGGTCGACGACGACGTGCTCGACGAGATCCCGGTCCCGCTCGACGCACCGTTCGACGTCCCCACGGTCGACGCGATCGATCAGGCCCGCACCGTCATCCTCGACGACGAACACGACGACGAACACGACGACGACCCGTCAGGGTGACCCCGAGTCGTCGTTGCGGTCGACATCGATCGGCTGGAACACCACCGGGACGCCACCCTCGGCGAGCAGGCCCCGGATGACCGCCGCCCGCCCTTCGCGGAGATGCTGACCCCAGCACACGACCACGGCGTCGACGTGATCGCGGCGAATCGCCGCGAGGATCTCCTCGACCGGTTCGCCGACTCGGAGTCGAGGACGTTCGGTCCGGCTCACCACTCGGCCGAGATGGTGCGCGGCGAAGTCGTCGGCGAGTACGTCTCGGTCCTGCGATGACGAGATGAACATCGGTACGTGGTCGTCGTGGAACACGTGCAGGGGAATGATCGTTCCCATCGGCTCGATCAGGTCGGCGAGCACCGGCGCGATCGCCCGTGAGGTGTGCGTGTGCCCGTCGAGCGGTACGAGGAATCGCAGCCCCTCCCCCGTCAGCGGAGACGCGCCCGGTGGGACGACGATCAGTGGCCGCCGACTCGTCGTCACGACGGCCTGTGCGACGTGGCCGAGCAGATCGGGTGTGGTCGTCTGCCGGCGCGATCCGAGGACCCCGACAACCACGTCGTCCTGCGCGAGTTCGTCGATCAGGGTGGCCTCGATCGAGCCGGAGTCGACCGAGATGACGTCCAGATCTGTGTCCATGGCTCGCGCCACGTTGACGGCGGTGGCACGCACGATGTCCGCGACCGGCGAGTCGTCGACACACGCCAGTACACGTTTCCTCGGCACGTCGCTCATCGGTGCTCCCACCTCGCTCCCACACGCCGAACGTCGTGTCGACGCGCCTCCCGGATCTCGTCCGACACCATCAGCCGGACCGGTACCGCGCATTCCACTCGAGCGTCGTCACCGGACACGCGCACGTCGATCGGGGCACCGCGGTACACCACGCGATGCTGCACCGGCCCCAACTCGGCGGGAACGCGCGGGTCGAACGACAGCCCCGATGGCGTCGCGCGGAGTCCGAGGAGACCGACGGTCACGGCCTGCCACAACCCGCCCATCGTTGCCAGGTGCAGGCCACCCGCGGTGGTGCCGGTCAGGTCGTCGAGGTCGAGGAGGGCGGCGAGCTCGAACCAGTGCATCGCCTCACGCCACCGTCGCGCCCTGAAGAGCAGCGATGCCGTGATCGCCGGCGACAACGAGCTGCCGTGTGCGGTGCGCTCGGTGGCGAACGCCAGGTTCTGCTCGAAGGCCGCCCCGTCCATGAGATCGGGGACCAGGTGGTACGCCATCATCACGTCGGGTTGTTTGATGATCTGCGTGCGGGCGACGGCGTCGTGACCGAGCAACGCATCGGCCGAGATCGGCGCGACTCCGATCTCCTCGACCGCCAACGGCTCGAGCGCTCGGTAGCCCGCGAACTGCTCGTAGATCCCTGCGTCATCGGACTCGACCACCAGCGCGTCGGCCACGTCGCGCCAGGCACGGATCTCGTCGTCGTCGCAGCCCCCGAACCTGGACGCCACCGCCGCCGCCAGTTCGAGGTTGTGACGGACCATCACGTTGGTGAACACGTTGTCGTCGACGTCTTCGTGGTACTCGTCGGGGCCGATGACGCCCCGCAGGTGGCCGGAACCGTCCGGATCGATCTCCACGCGCGAGGTCCAGTACCGGGCGGTCTCGACGAGCAGTTCGCGGCCGTGCGACGCGAGAAACCCGTCGTCGCCGGTCCAGGCGACATGATTGCCGACGGCCCAGGCGATGTCCGCGGTGATGTGGATCTCGAGATCACCGGTCCGGATCGGGATGCGATCTCCATGGAGATCCTGGGCCCACCGTGGGGTCACCTCGACGCCGTCGGCTGCCGACTCCCACGGGAAACGCGCCCCGCGTCGTCCTTCGCCGCGGGCGCGTGCCCGAGCCGGCCCGAGACGGGCCCAGCGGTAGTCGAGTGCACACCGGGCGGCGTCCGGTGCGATCGCCGAGAGCGCCGGGACGACGAAGACATCGGTGTCCCAGAACACGTGGCCGCGATATGCCGTGCCGGTGAGGCCGCGCGCGCCGAGCGCAGTCTCCGAGTCTCCCCCCGACCCTGCGCACAGGAGGTGGAACGTGGCGAATCGCAACGCTCGCTCGAGATCGGGCCGAGCGGGAAACCACGTTCCGCATCGCGCCCACCGCTCGTCCCACGCCGCTCGGTGGCGCCGGGTCAACTCGGCCGGGCCCGCCCTGCGGGCGCGGCGCAGGCGTTCCGCGGCGACGTCTTGCGCACGGGCCGCGCCGCCCGTCCCGAGTCCGACGACTCGGACGAGCGCTCGCGACGACGACGTGTCACGCACGTCGTCGTGGGCAGCAGCGGCGATCGACGCGCCCGATCGGGCATCTCGAACCGTCATCGTCTCCGCGCCGCCGATCAGCGCTGAGGTCACCTCGATCTCGCCGTGTCGGTCGGGACGGACCAGCGGCTCGGACACCTCCAGCGTGCCGACCGGGCCCTCGACCCGCTGCACTGCGACACCGCGGTCCGCCGCCGAAACGAATCGTGTGAGCTCGACCGACGCTCCCCCGAGGTCCCACCGGTGGTGAACGATCCCGTGACGCAGGTCCACGTGGACCGATTCCTCCCACGACGGATCGAGGCGCACCTTCACCATCGTCCACACCGGGCCGGGGAGCAGCTCGGGGACGTCGTCTCCCGTGTACACACCGGCGGCGAACAGCGCGGGCCACGACACCGAACCGTCGACCCCGGCAAGTCCGCGCGACCCGAACGATGCGTCGGCAACCGTGGCGATCGACTCGTACGCACGCCGCCGACGGCTGTCCCACGGAACCAGGTCGATCATCCACGGGTCGCGCAGCGAGTCGACGCGCCCGACATCCGCAGTCGACGCGGCGACCGGCGGTCGCGTGATCGACGAACCCGGTTGTGCCATGGATCACCACCTCGCTCCCATTCGAACGCAATTCGCGTCCAGGACGCAGAGTCGGAGGTCCTCCATTGCGCATCGACGGGCCGTTTTCCTCTGTGATCCGGCAGCGTTCCGGTCCATCGTGACGACATGGTTCGCCGATTCCCCGCTCGACCGCGCAACGCACCTCGCGTCCTGTGCGCGGGATCGATCACCTACGACCACGTCTTCACCGTGCCGGCACCCCTCGCGGTCGGGAGAAAGCAGCGGGCAACGTCGCTGTGGGACATCGGTGGGGGACTGGCAGCGAACGCGGCGGTCACGATCTCCCGCCTGGGCGGGCGGGCGACCCTGCTCGGCGTCGTGGGGGCCGACGCGGTCGGGGAAGTGGTCGTGGAGGAACTCCGCAACGAGCGTGTCGATGTCGAGGGCATTCGTCGTCTGACGACCCTCACGACACCCGAGTCGATCGTGATCGTGCAACCCGACGGTGCGCGGACGATCGTGACCCACGCCGGCATCGGCCTCGACCGTGTGGACCCTCCGACGCTCCCGGCCGGCGCGTTCGACGCCGTGCTCGTCGACGCGCGCTGGCCTGATGCCACCCGCGCCGCCCTCGACATGGCGCAGCAGGCGCAGATCCCCGGCGTCGTCGACGTCGACCGGCTGCCCGCCGACCGTTCGCTGCTCGACAACGCGAGCCATCTCGTGTTCAGCGAGAACGCCATGCTCGAGCTGTGCGCCACCGACGACCTCGCCGACGACCTCGCTGCCGGGCTCCGGTCGGTCGCCGGTGCCACCGGCGCACGGGTGTCGGTGACGTTGGGCGAACGGGGGGTCACCTGGTTGGACGGTGACGATCTCCGGCACCTCGACGCCTTCCCGGTCGAGGCGGTCGACACGACCGGCGCCGGCGACGTGTTCCACGGGGCGTTCACCCTCGCGCTCGCCCAGCAGACGACCGAAGGTGACGCCTTTCGCTTCGCGTCGGCCACCGCTGCGCTGAAGTGCTCGCGACCGGGGGCGCGTGCGGGGATTCCGGACCGCGCCGAGGTCGATGACTACCTCCGGTCGCAGGCCCCGAACGTCGCCGCGCTGAACGTCGTCCCGGTCAACCGACCGGTGGCGTGACACCCCTGCGTCGCAGGCGCGTGACCCGCCGACCGATGCGGCGCCGGATGGTGTCGGTCGACGGTGGAGCGCCGCGTTGGAGAGGTCGTCGGTCGACGAACACCGCATCGCTGTGCCCCTGGGCGGCCATTGCGTCGTGCGTGGTGACATCGATACGCGTGAACTCGACCGGTTCCCCGAACTCCTCTGCCACGCGAGCGGCACGCTCGCACACGACGTTCATCGCCGGACACCAGCCGCTCTGATACGCGGTGACGGTCACGCGGTCCGGTCTGCCCACCGGCACGGGCTTCTCCGGCAACCACTGCGGCGGCCGAGCTGCGGCACTGAACGGCTTCCAGACCAGCTCGGCACCGCGCCGCCGTGCGGCGCTCCGGTACCCGTGCTTCTTGAACCAGGACGACCGCATCCAGAACGGCATCCGGATCCCCCAGGCCGCCATCCCCTGCGCGCCCAGCCGCTGGGCATCGTCCTCCGCTGCGGCGAGGAGCGCCGTGCCGATGCCCGCCCCTTGGACATCGCCGACGTCGCCCTCGTCGTACCCGAGCACCCAGATGCAGAGGATCATGTACAGGCCGGACCCCTCGGCCATCGACTCCTCGATCGGGAGGTACTGGATCATCCCGAGCGGTCGGTCCTCGTCGTCGAGCGCGATCTTCACCCGCAGCCCGCGGTGCTTCATCCGCTCGTACCAGCATTCCTTCGCGTCGCCGGCCTCCTGCATCTCATCGGACCAGTCTTCGAGGCACACGAAGTAGGAATGCTCGTGACGGCGCGGCAGGTCGACGACTCGGAACCGCCGCGCCGACGTGCGCTGCCGCGGTGTCGACCCGGCCGCCACGCGCCGCCCCGCGTCCCAGCCGGGCGCCCGTCCACCGGGCGGGAGTGGAATCCGGTCCACATCGAGGCCGGCCGACGACAGCGTCCACGACACGACCGAGTTCGAGTTCCACATCTCGCCGGCACCGAGTTCGTCTCGTCCCCACACCGGCGTCGGGACCGATGGCAACGTGTCGAGCACACGTCGAGCCACTGTCGAGTCATCGCTGAGCCGGATCGGACTCGCAACCGCGTCGGACAGGTCGGGGATCACGCCGTTGTCCCAGCAGCGGATCTCGTAGCGGAACAATCGCCACCGTCCCAGCCAACCCGATCCGACCGCGCCCTCGGCGACGACGCCGCGCACATCACGCCCGTTGCGATCGGGGATCGGCGCCATCTCCACGGCGATGCTGCCGTCGACGGTCGTCGCGATCAGCGCGGCGTGGTAGATGTCGCAGCGCAGCCGACGGTGGATCGACGCGGTGACGAACTCGAAGATCCGACCGGACGCGCGAACGACGGGTGTCCCCGCTCCGAGCGGAATCCAGTAGAGATCGAGCTGCACGAGGCTCCCCCGCTGCTCATGTGGTCGACGCGTCGAAAATGGCGTCGATCGCCGCGGACAGGTGGGCATCGAACTCGTCATCGGACTGGCCGACGTCGAGACCTTCGGTCAGGGCGCGGGAGAAGCTGGCGATCATGCCCTGATTCCGGGCGAGCCGGCGCGTCGCCTCGTCGCGGTCGTACCCACCGGACAACGCTGCCACGCGCAGAACGCGGGGGTGGGCGACGAAGTCGTCGTACGCGCCATCGACGGTCGGCAACGTCAGCTTGAGCATCACGCGCTGATCCGCCGCGAGCGCATCGAGTTCGTCGGAGATGCGGGCATGCAGCGTGGTTTCGGCATCGACCTTGTCCGGGTTGTCGATCGACACCTCGGGTTCGATGATCGGGACCAAGCCGGCCGCGATCACCTCCCGGGCCACCTCGAACTGTTGCTCGACCACCGAGCGGATCGACGCCGGGTCGCCCGCATCGATGACCGAGCGCATCTTCGTGCCGAACACCTCCAGTTCCACGGCGCGACCGAGCAGCGTCGACAGATCGGGAATCGGTTTCATGAGTCGAACGCCGGCGCGCTCGTCGGCGAGACCGACGTCGATCTTCACGAATGGCACGATCCCTTTCACGTTCCAGAGGTAGTCCGCTGCCAAACGACCGGCCACCTCACGATCGAGGGTCCCGGCGAAGAGAATCGCCCCGAGCACCCGATCCTTCGTGAAGCTCGGGCTCACCATGATCCGCGTCCGCATCTGGTGGATCAAGTCGAGGACCGTGGCGTCGGCGGTGCCCGGCGCGACGTCGACGCCGTAGCGAGCGAGCGCACCGGGCGCGCTGCCGCCGCTCTGGTCGAGTGCGGCGATGAAGCCGCGGCCTGATCGGATCCGCTGGTACTGCTGCTCGTTCACGGACACACCTCCGAGGCGATCGCGTCGGCCCAGTTGCGGACGTCCTCCCAGTCGCGGAAGTCGCCTTCGGGGGCATGGACGCCGGCGGCGACGAGCTTCTCGATCGGACCGAGGTCATCGCGATCGAGTCGGCCGGAGAACACGTGGTGCGCACGCGCACCGGTGACGTGGATCAGGTGGGCGACGACGTCGGGCTCGATCCCGGCGTTCGCGCACTCGATCTCGGCATCGGTGTCCTCCCCCAGCGGTCCGCTGCTGAACAACCACACCGGTCGGGAGGTCAGCGCCGCTGCGTGGGCCTCGACGAAACGCTGGGCCGATTTGAGCCACTTCCCGTAGTACACGCCACTGCCGATCACGACGGCATCGACATCGGCATCGATACCGTCACAGTCGCCGGGCGCCACGACGGTCACGCTCGCCCCGTGCGTGACCAGCCGCTGTGCCAGCACGCCCGAGATCTCACGGGTCGCCCCGTGCCGCGACTCCACCACGATCAACACATGTGCGCGGTCATCGGTCATGACCCCATGCTGCGCCCGTCGTCGACGACCGGCCAGAGTCGTTCGGCCCGGGACCAGAGGACGAACGACCCTTGAGCGGGCAGTACGGACGTGATTGGGTGGAAGCCGACGACAAGAGGGATCCTGGACATGACCACGAGCGCATCCTCCCCGGCACGCCCACACGACGCTGTCGCCGGGCCCGACGCCGTGGTGTCGATCGCGGGGCTCGTCAAGACGTTCGGGCCGACACGCGCGCTCGACGAACTCGACCTCCAGGTCGACCGCGGCGAGGTCCACGGCTTCCTCGGCCCGAACGGCGCCGGCAAGACGGTGACGATCCGGATTCTGCTGGGGTTGCTCCGCGCCGACCGGGGCACGGTCACCCTGCTCGGCAGCGATCCGTGGGCCGACGCCGTCGCGCTGCACCGGCGACTCGCGTACGTGCCCGGCGACGTCAGCCTGTGGCCGAGCCTGTCGGGCGGGGAGATCATCGACTTCCTGCTTCGCCTGCGCGGAGAAATCGATCAACGCCGTCGCGACGAACTCATCGATCGGTTCGAGCTCGACCCCCGCAAGAAGAGCCGCACCTACTCGAAGGGAAATCGCCAGAAGGTGGCCCTGGTGGCCGCCTTGGCGTCCGATGTCGAGCTGTTGATCCTCGACGAGCCGACGTCGGGCCTCGACCCGCTGATGGAGTCGGCCTTCCAGCAGACGATCCTCGACGCCGTCGAGCGCGGCACGACGGTGCTGCTGTCGAGCCACATCCTCGCGGAGGTCGAGAAGTTGTGCGACCGGATCACGATCATCCGTGAAGGTCGCGCCGTTCGCAACGGCACCCTCGCCGAACTGCGCGCCGTCACCCGAACCACGGTGACCGTGGCCACCGACCGACCGCCTGTGGGTCTGGACCGGGTCGCCGGTGTCCACGCGCTGCGTCAGCTCGACGACCACGTCCGCTTCGAGGTGGACGGCGACACGCTCGACACCGTCGTCGCGCGAGCTCGCACCGCTCGGCGTGCGCTCCCTCGTCAGTCACCCACCGACGCTCGAAGATCTCTTCCTCCGGCTCTACAGCGACGAGCAACCCGAGGGGTCACGTTGACGGTCACCGTGGAGGCCCCGCGCAGCGCCCACCGCAACGCTGCCCCACCGGTCCGCCCGGCATCGGCGTTCGTCGGGGTCGGGCACCTGCTCCGGCTCGCGCTTCGCCGTGATCGCACGAGAATCGCCCTGTGGGTGATCGGGCTCGTCGCCGTCGTCGTCGCGACCGTCGAGAGCATCACCGGGCTGTACTCCACGCCCGCCGAGCTCGAACAGTACGCCCGGCTCGTGCGTGGCAACACCGCGCTCATCGTCCAGGCAGGACCCGGATACGGGCTCGACGATCCGACGCTCGGCGCCGTGATCATGAACGAACTGTCGGTGTGGACGACGATCGCCGTCGCCCTGATGAACATCTTCGTCGTCGTCCGCCACACGCGCACCGAGGAGTCGACCGAGAACGCCGAGCTGACCCGCGCCGCCCCGGTCGGGCGGTACGCGGGCACCGCTGCCGCGTTGCTGTGCGCTCTGATCTCGACGGTCGCCGTCGCCGTCGGTGTGGGGATCGTCCTGGCGACGAGCGGATTGCCGACCGCCGGCACGCTGGCCTTCACGATGTCGCTCGTCGGAGCGGGAATGGTGTTCGCGTCGCTTTCGGCCACCATGTCGCAGATCGCTGCGTCGCCGCGTGCTGCGCTTGCGCTCGGCGGCGTCGCACTCGTTGCGTCGTTCGTGCTGCGGGCGCTCGGCGACGTCGGCGACGGACGTCTGTCGTGGACCTCTCCCATCGGCTGGGCGCAGGCGATCCGGGCGTTCGCGGACGAACGCTGGTGGGTGCTGCTCCTCCCGACCGTCACCTCGGCGGCGTTGGTGTTCCTGGCGGTCGAGCTGCAGGCGCATCGCGACTTCGGTGCGGGAATCCTGCCGCAGCGCGCGGGCCGCCCGAACGCACCCGCCTCGCTCAGTTCACCGCTGGGCCTCGCGGTACGCCTCCAGCGGGCGTCGATCGTCGCCTGGTCGGTCGGGCTGGCGTTGATCGGCTTCTTCTACGGCATCGTCGGCGAGCAGGCCGAGTCGATCTTCGAGGACAACCCGGAACTGGAGTCGTACCTTCCCGAACTCGGTGACGCGTCGGTCACCGACACGTTCCTCGCGACATCGATCCTGATGATGGCCCTGCTCACGATGGGCTTCACGGTGTCATCGGTCCTCCGCCTCCGAAGTGACGAGATCGCCTTTCGTGCCGACCTGGTGATGGCCACGCCGACGTCGCGAACGAGCTGGTGGAGCAGCCACCTGGCCGTCACGACCGCGGGGACGGCGGTGGCGCTGACGGCGATGGGCGCGGCCACGGGGATCGGCTTTGCGGCGATGACCGGCGAGTGGTCCCGCGTCGCCCAGTTGTCCGGGGCGGCGCTGTTGATGATCCCCGCGCTGCTCGTCGTGGGCGCGACGGTGTTCTGCCTGCTCGCCTGGTGGCCCAGGTGGGCGATGCTCGCCTGGGGTGTGGTCGCAGTCGATCGTCGTGATCGACATCTTCGGCGCGGTGCTCGACCTGCCCCAGTGGGCGCTGAACCTCTCTCCCTTCCAGCACGTACCCGCCGTTCCCGCGGTGCCCGTCGGAGCGACGCCGGTCGTAGTGCTGCTCGTCGTCGCGGTGCTGCTCACCGCGCTGGGAGCGACCGGTCTGCGCCGCCGCGACATCGGCTGAGACCGCACCGGGCAATTCGCCTCTGGCGGAGTCGCCGTGACGAGGTGCAGGATTCATGCATGGGGACGACGGCGCATGACGAGCTACCGGATGCCGAGTTCAACTCGAGGATGGCCGCGATGTTTCGACGCGCGGCCGCCCTCCTCGAGGCACAGGACGCCGACACGTTTCGCGTCCTCGCCTACCGGAACGGCGCCGACGAGCTCGAGTCGCTGACCGAGTCGGCCGCACAGATCTACCGCCGCGACGGGCTGTGGGGGCTGATCGCGCTCCCGGCAATCGGCCGCTCGTTGGCGCTGGCGATCGCAGACGTCGTCGACGACGGACACTGGCGCTGGCTCGACCGGCTCGAAGGCGACACCGATCCGGAGAAGGTCTTGGCGACATTGCCGACGATCGGCCCCAAGCTCGCTCGACGTCTGCACCTCGAGCTCGGCATCGAGTCGCTCGACGATCTGGAACGCGCCATCTACAACGGGCGCCTCGGGCGCCTCCGCGGGATCGGGGACAAACGCTGGCACGCGATTCGCGACTCGGTGTTCGCGCGACTCCACCCTCGTCGCACGCGGCCGCCACACGGTCCCGATCACCCGCCGATGGAACCCAGCGTCGAGCTCCTGCTGAGCATCGACCAGGAGTACCGGGACAAGGCCGACCGCAACGAGCTGGTGACGATCGCTCCGCAGCGGTTCAACCCGACCGGTGCGCGGTGGCTGCCGGTGCTGCACACGACGCGGGATGGTCACCACTTCACGGCGATGTTCTCGAACACGGCCCGGGCGCACGAGTTGGGTCGGACGAACGACTGGGTCGTGATCTTCGCCGACACACCCGATGAGGATCGGTGGACCGTCGTGACCGAGACCCAGGGGCCGCACCGTGGTGAGCGTGTCGTTCGCGGTCACGCGCTTCGCTTCGATGCCGACGACCCGTCGTCGGCCGCCCGCTGATCATCGATCACCCGTCGGAGATCAACCGCCCGGTCAGGGTGCGGGCACGCCGATCGGCCAGCCGTCGACGACCTGGTCGAGGAACTCGCTCATGCCGATCCCGACCTGGCCGTCGCACTCGTAGCGCGTCATCGCCTCGGTGATCCGCGTGTGCAGCTGCTCGCCGTCGGGCGTCTTGCGGCGGTTGCGGAGCGGGATCATCGACAGCACCTCACCGGTGATCTCGTACTCGCGCTCGGCGGTCTTGGCCCACGCCCGCATGGTCGTCTGCTCGCCCCGTTGGTCGAAGTCGGCGTCGACGCGACAGTCGATCACCTTGTGATACTCGTCACCCACGAGGACCATGCCGCTGGCCGACGGTGCACGCCCCTCGCCACGGTCGATCACCGACAGCATCATCGCGAATTCGTCGCTGAACACCATGGGAAGCCAGCGGTACCAGGTGAGCGCCTGCCAGTAGCGCGGACCCCACGACTTGTCGCGCAGGCCGAGCCCGTCGATCTCCATCACGGTGCCGGTTCCCTCGCCCTCGGCGGCCCCGACCGTGATCGTGCCGGTGACCGCGCAGTGCTGTTCGTAGTGCGCCTTGGCGAAGCTCTTGCCGGCTTCGACCTCGATCTCGCGGCCGTCGGCATACTGCGGCTTGCCGCCGTACATCGGTGACACGGCGCGGTAGTCGAGCGCGACGGTGCAATCGACCATCGGGTTGTTGCGGAACGCCGTGCGCGGATCGGCCATCTGGCTCGGGTCGTCCAGCAGGCAGACTCGACCGGCGTACTCGACGGTCAGGTGCTCGAAGGGCTCCACGACCGAGATGGTGAGCCCGCCTGCGCTCATCTGGTCGTTGTTGTCGATCTTCGGTCGGTCGTAGATGAAGCCGACCCGCCCGTCGGGCAGATACAGGCACACGGTCATCTCGGCGTAGCCCTCGTTGACCCGGTTGCCGAGCCGGAACCAGCCGCCCGCCTGGAGCCCCAGGTCGAACGCGTTGAGGTACATCGACTCGTTGTAGTTCTCGGCCTCGTCGGGAGTGTGGGTGTACTCGTCCTCCGGTTCGAGAACGACCACGATCTCGTTCGGGTCGGTCGGCTGATCAGTCATCGGTGGTGCTCGCTTTCCAGGCTGCTCGCCAGCCTGCAGGGATCGTGGTGGCATTCGGGTGGTCGGGCAGGCGGCGGCAGCGATTGGTCATCGTGCCGATGCCGTCGATGGTGGTCGTGATCACGTCGCCCTCCGCGAGGAACAGGCCCTGGGCGACGCCGACACCGCCGGGGGTGCCGGTGAAGATCAGGTCACCGGGCTGCAGGGTGGTGACGTGCGAGAGGTACGACACGAGTGTCGGGATGTCGAAGATCAGGTCGGCGGTGGTCCCGTCCTGGCGGAGCTCACCGTTGACGTGGGTCGTGATGTGGAGCGCGGCCCGGTCGGCGACTTCGTCGGGGGAGACGACGACCGGGCCGATCGGGCCGAACGTGTCGAACGACTTGCCGAGGCTGAACTGGGGTGGCGTCGCTGCCATCTGCACCGCACGATCGGAGATGTCCTGGCCGACGCACAGTCCGGCAACATGATCCCAGGCGTCGGCCGCGGCGATGTCGCGCCCACCGGCGCCGATCACCGCCACCAGCTCGCCCTCGTAGTCGCAGAAGTCGCTGCGCAGCTCGATGTCGGCGTTCGGCGCCGCGATGCACGATCGGAACTTCGTGAAGATCACCGGCACCTCGGGGACGTCCATGCCCCCTTCGGCGGCGTGGTTGCGATAGTTGAGGCCGACGCCGAAGACCTGCGGTGGTCTCGGGACCGGTGGGCCGAGCGAGACGTCGGCGAGTTGCCGCCAGCCCGAATCGGGGCGCAGCGCAGCCAGCGCGGACGGGTTCGACAGCAACGTCGACGCGTCGCTCCCGAGCCGACCGGTCGACGCCGACTCCACGTCGACGTACCGGTCGCCGACGATCAGCACCGCACGGTCGGCGACGTTGCCGAGACGAAATCCCATGGACCACATCATCGTTGGCCGATTCCACACCGCTCGCACCGAAGCCGACGTTCCCCCCCCAACCTCCACCTCCTGCCACCTCCCTGCCACCTCCCTGCCACCTCCCTGCCTGCCCCCGCCACCCCGCTTCCACCCGTTCTCGTGAACAGTTCGAGCGCACCGTGCGCCAACTGTTCACGAGATCGGACCCGAGACGCAGCGCCGGCGACCGAACGCTCAGGCGGTTTCGGTGGCCGCTGCGGCGTCGAGTCCGAGCTCGGCGATCGACGTTTCGCGCATCTCCACCTTGCGGATCTTGCCGGTGACCGTCATCGGGAACCCATCGACGAAGCGCACGTACCGCGGCACCTTGAAGTGGGCGATCCGTCCGCGACAGAACTCCCTGAGCGCCTCTTCGGTCAGGTCCGCGTCCGGGGCGAGCTGCACCCACGCCATGATCTCCTCGCCGTACTTCTCGTCCGGGACACCGATCACCTGGGCGTCGACGACGGACGGGTGGGTGTAGAGGAACTCCTCGATCTCGCGCGGGGAGATGTTCTCGCCGCCCCGGATGATCGTGTCCTTGATCCGACCGACGATGTTGACGTAGCCGTCGGCATCCATCGTTGCGAGGTCGCCCGAGTGCATCCAGCCGTCGGCGTCGATCGCCTCGGCGGTCCTGGCGTCGTCGTTCCAGTAGCCGAGCATCACGTGGAACCCGCGGGTGCAGTATTCGCCCTCCTGCCCGCGCTCGACGATCTCACCGGTCAGGGGATCGACGATCTTCGACTCGACGTGCGGCAACACCCGACCCACGGACGTGACCCGATGCTCGATCGAGTCGGTCACCGTGGTCTGCGTCGACACCGGCGACGTTTCGGTCATGCCGTACGCAATCGTCACCTCGGCCATGTTCATCTGGTCGATCACCTTGCGCATCACCTCGATCGGGCACGGCGAGCCGGCCATGATCCCGGTGCGCAGTGACGAGAGGTCGAAGCCCGCCAACCGCTCGTGGCCGAGCTCGGCAACGAACATCGTCGGCACGCCGTACAGCGAGGTGCACCGCTCCTGCTGGACCGTGCGCAGCACCGCATCGGGGTCGAACGTCGGGCACGGTACGACCATCGTCGCCCCGTACACGGAGCAGGCCAGGTTGCCCATCACCATGCCGAAGCAGTGATAGAACGGCACGGGGATGCACACTCGGTCCTGCTCGCTGTAGCCGCACGCCGCACCGACCAGTTGTGCGTTGCCGAGGATGCTGCGATGGCTGAGCGTCGCTCCCTTGGGGAGTCCGGTCGTGCCCGACGTGTACTGGATGTTGATCGCGTCGTCGGGTGCCAGCGCTGCCGCCCGCTCGGCCAGTTGCGCGTCGGTCACCGCGGCGCCGGCGGCGACGAGCTCCGACCAGTCGTCGGTGTCGAAGTACACGACGTCGACGAGGTCGGGCAGATTCGGGCGGACCACCTCGACCATGTCCCGGTACGCGGAGGTGAGGTACTCGGTGCGGGTGACGAGCATCCGACTCCCGGACTGGCGGAGCGCATACTCGAGCTCGGTCGTGCGGTACGCCGGGTTGATGTTCACCTGGATCGCCCCGATCTGCGCGGTGGCGTACTGGACGTACACCCACTCGGCGAAGTTCGGACTCCACATCGCGACGCGGTCGCCGCGGCCCACGCCGCGGGCGATCAGCCCCTTGGCGACAGCGGCGACCGTGGCGTGGAACTCCGCCCAGGTCTGGCGGATGCCCTGGTGCTCGACGACGAGCGCCTCCCGATCGGGAAACCGCTGCACCGTTCGCTCCAGATTGGCGCCGATGGTTTCGTCGAGCAGCGCGATGTCGGTGCGCCCGCGATCGATTGCTGTGGTCATGATCACTCCCCGTGTGATGGCGCCCGCCACCACGGTACTGCGGCTCGGCACCGGCCCGGGACGTGTCTGCGTCTACCGTCGACACGGTGGCTGCACATCCCGAACTCGGTTTCTACACGCTCGCCGGCGCGCCCGAATCGCCGCGCGAGCTGCTCGACGAAGTCCGCGACGCGGAAGCGATGGGGCTCGGCGCCGCGTTCATCTCCGAACGGTTCAACATCAAAGAGGCCGCAACGCTGAGCGGCGCGACCGCGGCGGTGACCGACGAGATCCGCATCATCACCGGTGCGACCAACCACAACACGCGCCACCCGATGGTGACGGCGTCCTACGCCAGCACGATGCACTTCCTGTCCGGTGGGCGCTTCACGCTCGGGATCGGCCGCGGCGTCCCGCCGATGCAGGACGCCTTCGGCATCGACCGGATCACCACGGCGCAGATGGAGGACTTCGCACAGCTGATGCGACGCCTCTGGCACGGCGAGACGATCATCGGCCACGACGGACCGGCGGGCTCGTGGCCGGTCCTGCGACTCGACCCCGACTTCGATGCCGACATCCCGCTCGGCCTCGTCGCATTCGGACCGAAGTCGCTCGACCTCGGCGGACGTCTCTTCGACGACGTGATCCTCCACACCTTCTTCACCGACGAGACACTCGTGCGCAGCGTCGAGACCGTGAAGAACGCCGCCGAGCGGGCCGGTCGTGATCCGCACGACGTGCGCGTGTGGTCGTGTTACGCCACGATCGGCGACCACATCGACGAAGCACTCCGGCTGAAGAAGCAGGTCGGTCGGCTTGCGACCTACCTCCAGGGCTACGGCGATCTGCTCGTCGAGACGAACCGGTGGGACCCCGCGGTGCTCGCGGCGTTCCGAGCCGACGAGACGGTCTCCGGGTTCCGGGGCGCGATCGACGACAAGGCGACGACGGCACAACTCGAACACATCGCGACGCTGCTTCCCGACGAGTGGCTCGCCCCGGCCGCAACGGGCAGCGCCGTCGCGTGCGCCGCCGCCGTGCGATCGCAACTCGCGCTGGGCGCCGATGCGGTGATCCTGCACGGCGCTACTCCGATCGAACTGCGCCCGGTGGTCGACGCGTATGGTGAGCAGCACGCGAGCTGAGACACGCGCATCAACCCTGAGGAGTACCCGATGAAGGTGCAGGCAGCAGTCATGCGGACCGGGGACGGTCCGTTCACCATCGAGCAGCTCGAGCTCGAGCCGCCACGGAGCGACGAGGTGCTCGTCCGAATGGTCGCGTCGGGGATGTGCCACACCGACCTGCTGGCCCGCGAGCTGCCACCGGAGTTCTTCGGCGGTCCCCAGGTGTACGGCCACGAAGGGTCGGGCGTGGTCGAAGCCGTCGGCGCCGACGTGAACGATCTTGCCGAGGGTGACCACGTCGTGCTGTCGTTCAACCATTGCGGCGCCTGCCCCGCATGCGACACCGGCAAGCTCCCGTACTGCTTCAACCTCACGCAGTACAACATGAGTGGCGGCCGCCCCGACGGCTCGAAGGCGTTCACCGACGCGTCCGGCGAAGCGATCGGCTCCCACTTCTTCGGACAGTCGTCGTTCGCCAGCCACTCCGTGGTGGCGCGCACGTCGGTCGTCAAGGTCGATCCGTCGTACGACCTCACGCTGCTCGGCCCGCTCGGGTGCGGGATCCAGACCGGCGCCGGCGCCATCCTCAACACGCTCGACGTGCAACCCGGGTCATCGGTGGTCGTCACCGGCGCCGGCGCGCTCGGGCTGAGCGCCGTCATGGCCGCGAAGGTGGCGGGGGCGGAGACGATCATCGCGATCGACCGTCACGCCAACCGTCTCGGACTCGCCGAGCGGTACGGGGCGACACACTCGCTGTCGGGGACACCCGAGGAGCTGACCCTCGGGATCCACGAGGCCACCGGCGGGGGCGCCGACTACGCGTTCGACACGACCGGCAACGCGGCGGTCGTGCGCGCGTCGTTCGAGGGCCTGCACAATCTCGGCACGATCGGTCTCGCCGGCGTCGGGTTCGGCGATCTCACCTTCGACTTCCTGTCGCTGATCGGTGGCCGCACGATCACCGGCGTGATGGAAGGCGACTCGACGCCGAACGAGTTCATCCCCCGGCTCGCACAGCTCAACGCCGAGGGACGCTTCCCGTACCACGAACTGATCACCACGTTCACCCTCGATCAGGTGAACGATGCCGAGGCCGCGAGTGCCGACGGATCCGTGATCAAGCCCGTCCTGCTGCACTGAGCACGAGCCCGCGCGCGCTCAGGCCGCGGCGGTCAGCGATGCGAGGAACGTGAGATCGGACGAGCCCAGCGTGTTCTGGTGGACTTCGACGGCGATCACGTTGTCGCCGGCCTGGATCAACGCCGGGTCGATGTCGAACACCCGGTCCAGTCGCTCACCGGACCCGTAGATCGCGGCGGGCGCTGCAGTCCCCCAGCTCACCGGCCCGTCGGGCAGGTTGAACCGCGCGGCCTCGACGCCGTTGATGTAGACCACCGCGCCGTCATCGACGCGGAGATTCAGGCTGGCTGCGGTGGGCACCGCGGTCGACGTGAACGACGAGCGGAAGTACGTCGTTCGATACTTCGGGTTGGCGGAGGGGCCGTACGAGACGACCGTGTTCTCGTCGCCGTCGCCGTAGCCGAACTCGCCGACGCCGGTGGCCCAGGCCGAGTCGTCGAACGACGGTTGCGACCATGTCGTCCCGAGGTCCGTGCCGTCGTCCGAGTACGACCAGACGGCCGTCGCCGCCAGACTCGCCACATCACCCGCCGGTGGCGGTGGCGGCGGTGGTGGCGGGGGTGGCGGTGGTGGCGGTGGGGGTGGCGGTGGCGGTGGCGGCGCGTCACCGCTGTCGGTGCCGACGAGGGTGGCCAGGAAGCTGAGGTCGGATGATCCGGGCGTGTTCTGGTGCACCTCGACTGCGATCACGTTCGTGCCGACCTGGACGAGCTGCGGATCGAGCGTGAAGACTCGATCGGTGCGTTCGCCCGAGCCGTAGATCGCGCTCGGTGCTGCGGTGGAGTAGCTCACCGGACCATCGGGCAGGTTGAACCGTGCCGCCTCGACCCCGTTGACGTACACGACGGCTCCGTCGTCGACCCGCATGGTGAGCGTCAGCTCGGTGGGCACCGCGGTCGCCTCGAAGGGAGTGCGGAAGTAGGTGGTCCGGTACTTGTTGCCGGCGGACGGTCCGTACGAGACGACGGTGTTCTCATCGCCGTCGCCGTAGCCGAACTCGCCGACGCCGCTCGACCAACTCGATGTGTCGAAGGCGGGATCGCGCCAGGCCGTGCCGAGGTCGGTACCCACGTCGGAATACGACCACGTCGCCGACGCCGCGATTTCCACGACGTTCCCATCACCTGGCGGCGGCGGTGGAGGTGGCGGAGGTGGCGGCGGTGCTGCCACCGTGATCGTCGTCGTGGCGACGGCGGCGGCGCCGGCGTCGTCGGTGACGGTCAGCGTGGCGGTGTAGACCCCCGCGGCGGCGTAGGTGTGTGTCGAGGTGGATCCGGACGCCGACGCACCGTCACCGAAGTCCCACGCCCAGGCGACGATGGAGCCGTCGGGATCGCTCGACCCGGTTGCGTCGAAGGCCACGTCGAGCGGGGCCTCTCCGGCGGTCACGTCGGAGCTGAGGACGGCCGTCGGCAACTCGTTGGCCGGCGGAGGTGGCGGAGGCGGTGGCGGAGGTGGTGGTGGCGGCGGAGGTGGTGGCGGTGGTGGCGGAGGCGGAGGCGGCACCGCCGTCGCCGGTCCCGGTGAGCGACGCGAGGAACGTCAGGTCGGAGGACCCGAGCGTGTTCTGGTGGACCTCGACCGCGATCACGTTGGCGCCGACCTGAACGAGCGCCGGATCGAGGTCGAACACTCGGTCGAGTCGCTCCCCGGACCCGTAGATCGCTTCGGGTGCCGCCGTGGCGGAGGAGATCGGCCCGTCGGGCATGTTGAAGCGGGTGGCCTCGACGCCGTTGATGTAGACGACCGCACCGTCGTCGATCCGCAGATCGAGGGTGAGGTCGTCGGGGACGGCAGCGGCGTTGAACAGGGTACGGAAGTACGTCGTGCGGAACTTGCGACTCGCCGATGGTCCGTACGACACCACGGTGTTCTCGTCGCCGTCGCCGTAGCCGAACTCACCGACGCCGACCTGCCATGTGGAGGTGTCGAAGCCGAGTGCGGACCACTCGGGACCGAGACTCGAGCCGTCGTCGAGATACGACCATTCGGCCGAGGCGGGCACGTCGACGACGCGATCGGCCGGCGGCGGTGGAGCGACGGTGATCGTTCGTCCGGACACCCCGACCGAGCCTTCGTTGTCGGTCACCGCCAGCGTGGCGTTGTACGTACCCGGGGCGGTGTAGGTGTGCGCAGCCGTTGGTCCCGACGCGGTCGAGCCGTCACCGAAGTCCCACGACCAGTCGACGATCGTGCCATCGGCGTCGGACGATCCGGATCCGTCGAACGCCACGGCGAGCGGCGCCTCACCCACGATCCGGTCGGTGGCGATGTCGGCCGTCGGCACGAGGTTCGACGACGCCGAACCGTAGGCCACGAACGTCGCGAAGAACTTGACGTCGTCGGACGAGGGCGACGACTGGTGGAGTTCGACAGCGAGCGTGTTCGAGCCCGGCACGATCAGGGACGGGTCGATCGCGAAGTAGCGGCTGCTGCCCTCCGAGTTCCCACTGCGGTCGAAGGCGAGCGTCGTGGAGTCGATCGGGCCGGCGGGCAGGTTGTCCCGTGCCGCCTCGACGCCGTTGACGTAGACGACGGCCCCGTCGTCGACACGCATGTAGATCGCCGCCGACGACGGCACCGCGGACGCATCGAAGGTGGTACGGAAGTAGGTCGTGATGTACTTGTCCGTCCACGTCGGGCCGTACGAGAGCTTCGTGCGTTCGCCGCCGTTGCTGTAGCCGAACTCGCCGATTCCCGTTTTCCAGGAACCGTCGTCGAAGCCGGGGTTCCGCCAGGCGGTCCCCTGGTTCGTCCCGTTGTCGAGGTAGCGCCAGCTCTCGTCACCCCAGTGCGTGGCGACGAACGGCGTGGGCGGACCGGCCGGGAAGATCGCGAATCCCTCGACGCGCACGCCCGAAATGGTGGAGAAGTCGCCGGACACGACGAGCGACCCGGCATCGCCGTGCACGTCGCGCACACCCATGAACCGGTCGAAGGTCGGATGGAAGCTCGTGTCCTCGGTGCCGTTCGACAGGCTGTAGCCCGCAAAGCGCGACGCACCGTCACCACGGGCGCCGTCGTGGAAGCCCGACCAGACCGTGTCGCCGATGAGGTGCACACCCTGGACGTCGCCGTCGACCACCTGACGCCACACGCGGCTCCCGGTCGAGGTGTCGTACACGGCCGTCCGGTTGCCGATGCCGGGGATCCCGGAGTGCCCGCCGATCAACCGTGTGCCGTCGGGCGAGACCTTCAGGTCGTCGACGTAGCCGGTCACGTCGCTCAGCTCCGGCCCGACGGTCGCACCGGTGACGCCGTCCAGGGTCGAGATGTTCGTGTCGTCGGCGCCGTTGACCCGCCCGTACGGTCCGCCGATGTACACCTTCGACCCGTCCGGCTGCGCCGCGATCGCCAGCACCGTGCCATCGACGTCGGGCTGGAACCCAGGATCGACGGCACCGGTGGTCGCAGACACTGCGGCGGCGCGGGCCCGGCTGGTTCCGTTGATGTTGGTGAAGGCCCCCGACACGTACAGCTTCCCGGCAGCGAGCGACATGCTGTAGACCGTGCTGCCCGCATCGGCGCGAAAGCCGGGCTGAACCGCACCCGTGTTCAGGTCGAGCATCGCGAGCCGACGCCGCTGTTGGCCGTTGATGTTGCTGAAGCTGCCGGCGACGTACAGCGAGCTGCCATCGGTGGCGAGATCGTGCACGCGGCCATCGGTGTCCGCAACGAACGACGAGATCAGTGCCCCGGTCGACGCGTCGAAGGCGGCGAGATTGAAACGGTTGGCCGACTGTGCACCGCTCGGGCTGGTCGCCCGGGTGAACGATCCGCCGACGTAGACGGTGTTGCCGACCTTGAGCACGGCATGTCCGTCGCCGTTGAGCCGCCACGACTGGATCGGCACGGACGAATAGGAGACGGTCTGTGCGCTCGCACTCGGTTCGGCACCGATGGCGAGAACGGGGAGCACGAGCGCGACGCACCAGAGCAACCAGCCGACTCGTTTGTTGATCCCCGCCGTGGCGTGGCGACGTCCGTCGCTGAGCACGTTTCCTCCCGAGTTCCGCCGAACTCGCAAGGAAACGTACCACCCCCCTGGGTGGTCTGTCACCACGCAGAGTGTAAAGTCTTGGTCAGGGATTCGAAGGAGCCGGCGGCGGGCGTCGCACCACGTGCACCCAGCGCGTGAAGCCGGCACGCTTGCGCACCGTGTACACGTCGACCTCGTCGTACCCGGCGGCGCGCAGCCAGATCGTGATGTCGGCGCGTGCAACGTACACCGCCACGGGTGCGGCCTCGACGCCGCGTTCGAGAATGGCGCGAATCGTCGCCTCGTCGGCGTCGATCGCATGGCCGTACGGCAAATCGGTGACGATCGCGTCGGCGACCTGATGGTGCACACGCGAGTCGGCGCGCACGACCGTCGCGCCGTAGCCGAAGTGCGCGAGGTTCTGCTGCGTCATCCCGACCATGGCCGGCTTCCAATCGACGCCGTGCGCATCGAGGCCGAGCGATGCCGCCTCCAGCACGATCGATCCGGCGCCGCAGCACGGGTCGAGCACCGATCGAGCGTCCGGGACGAGGTTGACGAGCGCCCGCGCGAAGCGTCCGTCGAGCGATGACGACGTCGTCCACGGCTTCGAATCGTGGCGCCGATACGACGCATCCGTCTGTGCGACGACCTCGCCGAACCACACGCACTCGGACGTGGCGGCCACGACGAACCGATGACGCGGTCGCCGCAGGTTCGGGCCGTGTGGGATCACGTCCGCGAGCGCAGTTGCGGCCGCCACCGTCGATCGATCGATGCGGCCCGACGGGTCGTGCAGGTCGATCCGGAACGCTGCTGCGGGGAAGTCCTGCTCCGCAACCGCCGCAACGAGCTCGTCGAAGCACGCGGCGCTGGCGATCACCTCCACCCCCTGCTGCACGTAGGCAGCGCGACCGACGAGGTCGACCGTCGTGCACGCCGCGACACCGTCGTCGTCGGGCACACCACCGGTCAGGCTCCGACACTCGGCGGCGATCAAACCGTTGCGGTCGACGCGGGCGCAGATCGCCGCGGTCCGTGCTCGTCGAAGATCGGTCGTCACCGCCTCAGCATGTCGGGTTCAGGCGTCGATCGACGCCGCGAGGTCGTTGATCCCCGCCCGGACGATCATCGTGTAGGTGTCGGCGATCGCCACCTCACGGTGGTCCTTCTGCGCTTCGAGCCGAGACGGGTCGGTGACGACGGCCATGAACGCCGCCTTGCTCGGGAACTCGTTGAAGCGGACCTGGTGCCAGGCCCGGCCGTCGCCGATGATCGTGCCCTCGACGGCGAACCAGCCGTTGATCCTCACGCCGTGTCCGCAGCGCGACCTCTGCCGGCCGCGGTCTGGTACTCGCGCATGTGGTCGGGTGTCTCGTGGGCCGCGGCGGCGTCCTTGAATCGCAGGACGTGGATGACGACGACCGGCCCGTCGTCGTCGGTCGGCGGGTGCGCCACGTCGGCCCAGTCGACCGGCTCGAATCCGGCGGGCGGCTCGGGCGTCGCCATCGGCTGGGTCCCCATCACGATCGTCCGCTCCATGCCGGCGTCCTTGTGCTGGTGCGATTCCCGAAAGCTCGGGAGCGACTGCATGTCGATGAACGACCTGCGGGTCGGGTACTTCACGATGCCGACGCGATCCCAGACCGTGTCGTCGCCGAGCAGTTGCTGATCGACGTCGGCGAAGAACACCGGCCGCGCACCGACGGCCGCGAGGGAGTCGAGTGGCGAGTAGGCATCGTCGGCTTCCTGACCGCTGATCGAAGACTCACGGCCGTCGGCGTAGTCGGCCCGCTCGCGATACTTCATCAGGTTGACCATCCACACGGGGCCGTCTTCGTCGGCCGGTGTCGTGGCCAGCTGCATGGCATAGCCCTGGTCGATGGTGCCGTAGCGGGGTCCATGCTGTTCGCTCATGTCATCGGCTCGCTTTCTGCGGCCGAGGCCGCGAGGATCCGCATCATCTCCCGGGCCACCATCGGCCCGGCGTTCTGGTTCTGTCCGGTCACGAGGTTCCCGTCGACCACCCAGTGGTTGGCCAGCGGATCTCGGAACTTCGTCTCGCTCTCGAACAGTGCGCCCTCGCCGCGCAGCTCGCGTTCGGGGTGGTGCGGCGTCGCGTCGATGCCGAGCTCGTGCACCTGCTTGTCGGTCACCGCCGAGATCTTGCGACCGGCGACGAGCGGCGAGCCGTCCGCTGCCTTGGCGTTGAGCAGACCGAGCGGGCCGTGGCAGACCCCGCCGATCACCTGGCCGGCGGCGTTCGCCTCGGTGATCTTCACGCCGAGGTCCTCCGAGAAGCCGAAGTCGAACGCGGCACCCCACCCGCCGGCGAGGAACACGATGTCGTAGTCGGACATGTCGAGGTCGCCGATGGCCAACGAGTCGGCGACCTTGTCGCGGAACTCGTCGTCGGCCAGGAATCGATCGTCCTCGGCGCGTCCGGATGACGGGCCGGAGTGACTTCGGGTCGACGGCGACCATGCCGCCCGCCGGACTCGCGACATCGACGTGCATCCCGGCGTCGAGGAACGCGTAGTAGGGCACGGTCATCTCGCTGGCGAAGACACCGGTCGGCTTCGCGATGTCGAGCCAGGCGACGTTCGTCGCAACGACGAGGGCTCGCTTGCCGGCGAGGTCGAAGGTGGTCGCATCCGGATCGTCCGGGTGCATGCCGAGCTTCTGAACGAGCCTGCGCAGCGCTCGGGCGGGTGGTGGTGGTGACTTGGTCATCGGTCCTGCGGTGGGTCGGCGTGACGCGTACGGCCACGGTTCGTTGCGTTCGGGGACGGCGCGTGCGCGTTCCGCCTGGAGGGCGTCGCGCATCCGGTCGAACACCAGAGCGACGGCCGAGTCGTTCTCGACGTCGTTCCATCGGTTGTGTGCTTCGATCGGATCGTCGTCGAGGTCGTAGAGCTCCCACTGATCGGGCAGCGGTGTGCTCCGGTACTGTTCGGGACCGGGGCCGCCGCTCGACGCCAGATGGCGGACACCGGGCTCGGTCCAGGTCGCCGGATCGTCGAAGACCCGGACCAACTTCCAGAGTGTTCCGTCGATCCGCCGCACGAGCCCCTCGAAGTTCGACGCGACGTGGGCCGGCGTGTTGATCCGCAACGGCAACGGTGGCTTCTCGGTGCGTCGCAGACGGCGAGCAAGGGCCGATGCGCCCGTGTCGCCCTCGAGCATGTTGTCGTTGGTCATCAGGTACACCGCTCGGTCCCGGTCGGCGCTCGACGGGTCGTCGACGACCGGCATCAGATTGCGTCCGGGGAGCGGATGGACCTCGCTGAACTCGTCGTGCAGTGCGGCGGCGGCGGTCGACTCGTCGATGCCGGCCGCAGCGAGCAGCGTCGGGACGATGTCGACGTGAGACGTCGGGCGCGCGATCGATCGTGGCGCCCGCCGTGGCGTGCGCTCCCGACACGCGCGATCGAGAACGGGACGCGGGTCGCCTCGTCGTAGAGGTTGAACCACTTCTGGTGCAGGCCGCCGTGGGCGCCGAGCAGGTCGCCGTGGTCGGATGTCTTCACGATGACGGCGTCGGAACCCTGACCGGTGACGGCACGACGCACTCGATCGAGTGGCGCATCGACCTCGGCGTGCAGCCGGTAGTAGAGGTCTCGGTACTCCTGCGACCGCTTCGTGTACAGCCCGGCGACCGCTCGTACCGGCCCGTATCCGGAGGCGTACGTCTCGCGATACGCGATCTGTGCGGCCGGTTTGGCGGCGAGATCCTCGTGTTGGGTGGGTGCCTCCGCAACGTGTGGAGGGTCGAGCGGTGATGCTTCGATCGGGTTGCCGCGACGGGCCCACGCCGGGAACAGCACGATGTCGTGCGGGTTGACGAAGCTCGCAACGAGGAGGAAGGGGCGCCGCGCATCGAGGTCGCCACTCGCCCGGCGGGCATAGCGATCCTCGAGCCACGCGACGACGCGATCGGCGATGAGTGGATCGCGCCGAACGCCCGCGTCGCGCAGTTTCCGACCGTGCGGCTCGGGGCCGATCCACCCGGAGAAACCGAACGGGTCCAGCCGGTCGGCGCGTCGGTACTGGTCGACACCGTCGTCGATGACGTTCCCGTCGTCGTCGTTCGTGTCGATCCGGTTGCCCTCGGCATCGTGGAGGTCGGCATGGCTGATGTGCCACTTGCCGTCGTAGTGCGTGTCGTAGCCGGCGGTACGGAACCAGTGGCCGAGCGTGGGGACCTCACCCTGCCGCAGCCACCGCATCCGTGAATCGTCGGCCGTCTTGCCGAGGCCGTCGGTCTGGGTGACCCCGTGGACCGCGGGGTAGTGGCCGGTGAAGATCGTCGGGCGACTCGGCACGCACGCGAGCGAGCCCGTGTAGTGGCGCCGGAAGTTGACGCCGTGATCCTCGAACCACGTCGCGCCCGAGAGCACCGCGCGCCGCCACTCGGCCACGTCGTCGGACTCGTAGGGAGGCGCCGCCCGTTCCTCGTCGGTCATGATCACGATGACGTCGGGCCGAGTGGTCGGTCGGTCGCTCATGCGGCACCTCTTCGCTCGAGGTGGTCGGTGAGGCCCGCGATCATCTGCTCCGACGCAGCGGCCAGCCGGCGCCCGACCGCCTTCGCGATGACGTGCTGCGGTGGCCGCGGACCCGTGTCGATGTCGGTGGTCAGCTGAACCATCGTCGAGTCGCCCGATGCTCCGAGTCGCCACGTGTTGGTGACCGACTTGATGACCGGCGGCAACCCGGTGATCCGGTACGACATCCCCACCCCCGGTTCCCAGCGTTCCACCGTCTCGACGATCGTCGTACGGCCGGTCTGGATGCGGCGCACCGTGCCGACGCCCTCGGTCTGTTCGGTCATCAGACAGGAGTGGTCGACGTTGGGCGCCCACGAGCTGATCGCGCCGAAGTCGGCGAGCGCCTCCCAGACGGCATCACTGGGGGCTGCGACGAGACCCGAGCGTTCAACGGTGGCCACGGGGTCAGCCGCGCGCGATCGCGTCGATGATGATCTGGGCGAGCTGCGGCGCGGCATCCTCCTGGAAGAAGTGGTGGGCGTTCTCGACGGTGACGTGCGGTTGACCCTGCGCACCGGGCACCAGCTTGCGGAACGGTTTGTCGCCGCCCGCAGTGACCGGGTCGCTGTCGCTGAAGCAGCAGAGGAACGGCTTGTCCCAGTTCGTGAAGACCTCCCACGCAGCCTTGTTGGCGGCCGCCGCCGGGTCGTCGGGCGACGTCGGCACGAGCGACGGGAAGATGCGCGCCCCCTCCTTGTAGGTGTCGTCGGGGAACGGTGCATCGTAGGCGGCGACCTCGGCGTCGGTGAGCTCGGTGATCGTGGCGCTGTTGAGCAGGAACCCGATGTCGAACACCTCGGTGGTCTGGCTGAACTTCTGCCAGGCCATGAACGCATCACTCGGCATCTGGTCACCGGTCGGGAGGCCGGTGTTGCCGATGACGACGCGTGCGAAGCGATCGGGGTTCTCGGCGACCAAGCGAAGCCCGACCAGGCCACCCCAGTCCTGTCCGAAGAACGTCGCGTCGCGGAGATCGAGGTGGTCGATGATCGCCGCCTGCATCCAGGCGACGTGGCGGGCGTAGGTGTAGTCGGCCTGCTCGCTCGGCTTGTCCGACTTGCCGAAACCGACGAGGTCGGGGGCGATGACCCGCAATCCCGCTGCGGTGAGGAGCGGAATCATCTTGCGATACAGGTAGCTCCACGACGGCTCACCGTGCATGGCCAGCACCACCGGTCCGTCGGCCGGGCCTTCGTCGAGGTAGTGGACGCGCAGCGTGCCACCCGGTTCGTCGGCGTCCTGGTCGTCGACGTCGACGTAGTTCGGCGCGAACGGGTAGTCGGGGAGATCGACGAAGCGGTCGTCGGGGGTGCGGAGTGCTTTCATTTCGTGCTCGCTTCGGGTTGTCGGGACGGGATGTCGACGCGATGGAGGTCGTCGCCGAGTTCGACGGTGCCGTCGAAGTGCTCGGCGGCGAGCGCGCGCCAGTCGTCTTCGGTGCCGCCCAGCGGCGGCGGCGGGACGTAGTGGGTGAGGATCAGCGTCGACAGCCCGGCGCGGGCAGCGGTCTGGGCCGCCTCCTCGGGCGACGAGTGGTAGTCGAGCGTGTCCTTCATCCGCTGCAGCGGCACGTTGGCGATGATGTCCTTGCGAATCGCGGTGTGCACGACTGCATCAGCGCCCGCACACAGCGCGTCGAGACCGGCGCACGGCACGGTGTCGCCGGCTGCGACGACGGCCACGTCGCCGTGGTCGAACCGGAACCCGACGCTGGGTTCGACCGGCTTGTGATCGGTCTGGCCGCAGGTGATCTTCACGCCACCACCCTGGCCGTCGGGAAGCACGACGTCGCCCTCGGTCACTTCGATGACCGTCACCGGCGGACCGTGATCCAGGTCTTCGTGGTGTGCGATGCGGTACTCGATGTCAGGCTCGAGCGAGGCCAGGATGTGGTCGACCACGCGTTGTGTCCCCACCGGGCCGACGATCGTCAACGGCGTCTCCTCGAAGGTCATCACCCAGCGAGTGGTGATCACATCGTTGAGGTCGGTGATGTGGTCGCTGTGCAGATGTGTGATCAGCACGGCGGTCAGATTCGCCGCGCCGAGTCCGACCGCTGCGAGGCGCAGCAGCACGCCGCGGCCGGTGTCGACCAGGTAGTGCTCGGCGTCGGGCCCGTCCCCGGCCGAGATCAACGTGGCCGGACCGGCTCGATCGGGCGACGGCATCGGGGACCCCGTGCCGAGCAGGGTGACGGTGAGGCTCATTGGCGGCTCATTTCTGCTGCGGCTTCGGCGTCTCGGGACTCGGCGTCTTGCCGGCTGAGGAGTTGGATCTCGACCTCGTGCAGCGTTCCCTCGAACGGGAACGGTGCGGTGTAGCGCTGGGAGACGGCCGAGCCGTGGTCGTACGCGACGCTCGGGCCGACCGACGACATCATCCGCATGAACAGATCGAGGTGCGCTGTCCCGGCAGGCGCGCCGTCGACCACGACGGACATCTCGCCGGCCTTGCCGGCTCGGCGCCGGAGTTTCACGACAACCGTCGCATCGCCTGCGGGGATCTCGACGTCGGACTCCAGGATCGTGTGTTTGTCGAACGCGTTGTAGTCGACGACGAGCCGGTCGTTCTGGACGAAGACCGACAGACCGGAGTTCTCGGTGCCGGTGGCGTAGATGACCCCCTCGTCGCCCGCCTCGCGGGTGACGCGAGCGGTGAGGTCGAACGACTTCCCGCCGATCGCCGCCGACGCCTGACCGGGCATCGGCGACATCGGAGGTCGGTACACGTAGCGCATGTCGGCGGGGTGCGGTGAGTTGTCGCGAAAGCGAGCGCCGAACAGCTCGAACATGCGGTCGTCGAGCGGCAGCACGCCATGGCGTTCGGCCTCCTGCCACCACAGCTCGATCAGTTCCGCGAGCCGCTCGGGTTCGGCTGCGGCGAGGTCGTGGCACTCCGACCAGTCGTCGGTGAGCCGGTACAGCTCCCACGGCTCGGTGTCGTAGTCGGCGCCCTTGTCGTGCTTGCACACCGCCTTCCAGGCCACGCCGTCGATCTCGTGGACGAGCGCTCGGCTCCCGCCCATCTCGAAGTACTGCAGGGTGTTGGTGGCCGGCGCATCGGCGTCGCCGAACACCGAGGCGAAGGAATGGCCGGTCACCGGAAGCTGGTCGACACCGTTGTAGGTCTCGGGAGGTGTCACGCCGATCAGGTCGTAGATCGTCGGGACGATGTCGGACACGTTGACGAACTGATCGCGCAACTCACCCGCGTTGGCCGCGTCGATCACGCCTGGCGCGTGGACGATCATCGGCACGTGGACACCGCCTTCGTGGGTGTTCTGCTTGTACCACTTGAACGGCGAGTTGCCGCACTGGGCCCAGCCCCACGGGTAGTTGGTGTGGCTGTGCGGGCCGCCGATGTCGTCGAGCTGGTCGATCATTGCGTCGCCGTCTTCGAAGATGCCGTTGAAGAACTTCATCTCGTGCATGACGCCGAACGGCCCGCCCTCCTGCGAAGCGCCGTTGTCCGCGAGGACCACGAAGATCGTGTTGTCGAGTTCGCCCATGTCACGCAGCGCCTCGACCAGTCGGCCGATCTGGTCGTCGGTGTGGTCGAGGAAGGCTGCGAACGCTTCCTGCAACCGCGCACCGATCTTCTGCTGGTTCTCGGGCAGGTCGTCCCAGGCGTCGACACCGGGGTTGCGCGGCGCGAGCTCGGTCCCTTCGGGTATGACGCCGAGTTCGAGCTGACGTTCGTACCAACGCCGGCGCACGACATCCCAGCCCTCGTCGTACTTGCCGCGGTACTTCTGCAGGTAGCGCTCCGGGGCCTGGTGCGGAGCGTGTGTCGCACCGAACGGCACGTACGCGAAGAACGGACGGTCGGGCCGCACCCCCTTGCTGTCGCTGATCATCTTCATCAGCTGGTCGACCATGTCCTCGCTGACGTGGTAGCCGTCTTCGGGACCGCCCGGCGGTTCGATCGGATGGTTGTCGCACACCAACTCGGGGTGGAACTGGTCGGTCTCACCTTCGAGGAACCCGTAGAAACGGTCGAACCCGCGGGCGAGTGGCCACTGGTCGAAGGGCCCGGCGGCCGAGCACTGCTCCATCGGAGCGAGGTGCCATTTGCCGACGCAGTACGTGGAGTAGCCCGCGCTGCGCAACACCTCGGCGACGGTGGCGGCGTGGTTGCTGATGTGGCCCAGTTGGTTCGGGAAGCCGGTGCGGAAGTTCGACACCGCGCGCATGCCGACGGCGTGCTGCGATCGCCCGGTGAGCAGCGAGGCCCGCGTCGGCGAACACAGCGGCGTCACGTGGAAGTTGGTGAACTGGAGTCCGCCGGCGGCGAGCGCGTCGACGTTCGGCGTGTCGATGTCGGAGCCGTAACACCCGAACTGTGCGAACCCCGTGTCGTCGAGCAGCACCATGACGACGTTCGGAGCGTCGGAACCGGGGTGCGGGGGATCGTCGAACCACGCCTCGGAGTCGACGATGGTGCGGCCGATCGTGCCGTCGAATCGTGATGTCCTGGTCATGGCTGGGTCTCCCTGTGACTGGATTCGGCCCCACCCGAAGTGTGCGTTGGCGCCTGGCACCGATGAACATCGTCGTCGGCGACCCATCGGGCCAGGACTGCGTCGAGCGCGGTGACCCAGGTCCTGCTGATCTGGCGGGGGGTGCGGGCGTGTGCGGCGGTCATGACGTCGAACGCGTCCGGTGAGGTCGTCGCGTCGATCAGCGCTGCGAGGTTGACGGACTCGGCGGGTGTGAGTTGCATGAGCTCGACGGCGAACCGCTGCGTCGTCTGGTCCGCCAGACGACCACGCAGCCGCGCCAGTCCCTCGACCATCGGCTCGTGGTCGAGCGCCCGTGCCCGCCCGATTCGCATGAGGCTGCCGGCAACGGTGTACAGCTCGACGCGTGCTCGAACATGGGCACGGATCCGCTCCCCTCGCGGCTGGTCGGCATCACTGACGACGAACAGATCGGCGAACCGCTGGTGGAACGAGGCAAACGCTTGGTGCTGGAGATCTGCCAGCCCGTCGAAGTAGCGGAACACCGACGAGACGGACACCCCGGCGCGAGCGGCAACGTCGTCGACCTGCGGCGGCACCTTGCCCTCCTGCACCAACGAGAACATGGCATCCATCACGGCCGCGCGCCCCGTTCTCGTCGGGCTCGGCGCCCGTCGGGTTGCTGCTCGTCGGCCATGGGTCGCGACCTTAGACCCTTCGGCAGGCAATTGCGAGTCGAACTCGCAGAACACCTTCGATCGACAGGCGACGTTTCGGCTAGCTTCGCCACCGCATGCAGAAATGGGGTCCCCTCGTCGTACTGTCCCTCGCGCAGTTCCTGATGGTGCTCGACCAAGCCGTGATGAGCGTCGCGATCAGCCAGCTGGTCGAGGACTTCGACACGACGGTGACGACCATCCAAGCGGTGATCACCTTCTACGCGCTCGTGATGGCGACGCTGATGATCACCGGCGGCAAGATCGGCGACATCATCGGCCGTCGCCGCGCGTTCGTCGTCGGGCTCGTCATCTACGGGTCGGGCTCGGCCCTGACCGCAGCGTCGTGGAACGTTCCTGCGCTGGTGTTCGGCTGGTCGATCCTCGAGGGAATCGGTGCAGCGCTCGTGCTGCCCGCGCTGGTTGCACTCCTGGCAGCGAACTACGAGGGGCGCGACCGGATCACGGCATTCGGCGTGATCGGCGGGGTCGCCGGGGTCGGCATCGCCGCCGGCCCGATCGTCGGCGGTTTCTTCACGACCAACCTCTCGTGGCGGTGGGTGTTCGTCGGCGAGGTGATCGTCGCCTGCATCATCGTGCTCACGGCCCGGTTGATCGTCGACGCCAAACTGGTCGGACGTCGACCGAACCTCGACGTGGTCGGCTCGGTGCTCTCGGCACTCGGCCTCGGCCTGATCGTGTACGGGATGCTGCAGGCGAGCACGTGGGGATGGCTCAGCCCGAAGCAGTCACCGCTGGAGCCGTTCGGTTTCGCGCTGACCCCCTTCGTGATCCTCGCCGGCGGCATCGTGGTCTGGACGTTCGTTCGTTGGCAGGGCCACCGGGTGCGGGCCGGTCTCGACCCGCTGGTCCGTCTCGAGCTGTTCTCGGTGCTGCCCCTGCGCTCCGGGCTCGCGTGCTTCCTCAACCAGAGCGTGATCCTCCTCGGGATCTTCTTCATCCTGCCGCTGTACCTGCAGATCGTGCTCGGCTTCGACGCGCTCGAGACCGGCATCAAGATGCTCCCGATCTCGATCGCGATGTTCGTGACATCGTCGAGCGGGCCGCTGGTCGCCGGCCGTTTCGGGCCGAAACGGGTCGTGCAGGCCGGCTTCTCACTGCTGATCCTCGCCTCGTTCTGGATGCTCCAGTCGATCGAACCCGAGCTCGAAGGGGTTGCCTTCGGCCTGGCCCTCGCGGTGCTCGGCATCTCGATGGGGCTGATCTCGTCGCAGCTGGGCAGCGTGGTCCAGTCGTCGGTCGGCCCTGCGGACCGCAGCGAGGCCGGTGGCCTCCAGTACACCGCGCAGCAGTTGGGCTCGGCGATCGGCACCGCGCTGATCGGTGCCGTGGTGATCAGCGCGCTGGTTGCGGCGTTCGTCAACAACATCTCGGACGAGGCCAGCATTCCGAGCGAGCTCAGCGATGCGATCGCGATCGAGGTCGGAGACGGGGCGAGCTTCGTCGCCGCCGACGTCGTCGAGCAGGCACTCATCGAGGCCGGAGTTGCGAACGACGACACTGCTGCCGTGGTCGCCGAGTATCGCGACGCGCAGCTCAGCGCCCTGAAGACCGGACTGCTCCTCGCCGCCCTCCTGTCGGTCGTGTCGCTCGCGTTCACGCGCCACCTGCCCGGACGCGAGGAGCAGGAGTCGGCCGACCGACGCGCACCGGTTTCGACCTGATCCGAGATCGCGGCAAGGATGGTCCCGGATCGGCGTGTCGGCACGTCGGCAACCACGGAGGACCATGACGTGAAAGCTCCACCCTTCAGCTACCACCGCCCCCTCACCCTCGACGAGGCACTCGCCCTGCTGACCGAGCACGGCGACGACGCCAAGATCCTCGCGGGCGGCCAGAGCCTGATCCCCCTGATGGGGCTCCGGATGGGTCGACCCGCTCACGTCATCGACATCGGCCACGTTCCCGGCCTCGCCGAGATCACCGTCGACGACGCCGGTGCGGTCACCTTGGGCGCCCTCGTCCGCCACGAGCAGGCCAAGACGTCCCGGGTCGTGGCCGAACATGCACCGCTCATCGCGCAGACCATGCCGTGGGTCGCACACCGGGCCATCCGCACCCGCGGCACCGTCCTCGGCAGCATCGCCCACGGCGACCCCGCCGCCGAGATGCCGGCCGTCGTCATCGCCACCGGCGCAACACTCGTGGCCACCTCGGAATCGGGCCGCCGGGAGATCGCCGCCGACGACTTCTTCGAGGGCTACCTCGACACCGCCCTGCGCGCCGACGAGATCCTCACCGAGGTGACGTTCCCGGCATGGCCGGCGAACGCCGTCGGCTCCGTCGTCGAGGTCGCCCGCCGACACGGCGACTATGCCCTCGTCGGTCTCGTGACCCGCCTCGAGATCGGCGACGACAACGTCGTCACCGATGCCGCACTGGCCTTCCTCGGTGCCGCGTCGACGGCGATCCGCGTGCGGGCCGCCGAGGAGACCTTGGTCGGCGCTCCCGCCACCTCTGACACGTTCGCCGCTGCGGCGGAGATCGTCTCGGCCGAACTGAACCCGCCCGCCGACATCCATGGCAGCACGGCGTACCGCAAACACCTCGCCGGCGCCCTCACCCGACGCGGCCTCGACGCCGCCGTCGCCACGATCGGAGCACCCGCATGAGCGACTCATCGAAGCGCACCCGGCTCGAAGCCGAACAGACCGCCGGCGGCAGCGTCATCAACGTCGGCTGCACCGTCAACGGCATCGCCCATCAGGTCACCGTCGAAGCTCGCCGAACGCTGAGCGACGTGATCCGCGAGGACATCGGGCTCACCGGCACCCACCTCGGCTGCGAGCACGGCGTGTGTGGCGCCTGCACCGTCCTCGTCGACGGGCAACCCGCTCGCTCCTGTCTCATGTTCGCCGGACAGGCCGAAGGCGTCGAGATCACGACGATCGAAGGGCTCGCCCAGCCCGACGGCTCGCTCCATCCGATCCAGCAGGCGATGATGGACGCGCACGGGTTCCAGTGCGCCTTCTGCTCGCCGGGGTTCCTGATGAGCGCAGTGGCGCTGTTGGAGGAGAATCCCGACCCGACCACCGCCGAGATCCGCGAGGAGTTGAGCGGCAACCTCTGCCGGTGCACCGGCTACCAGTCGATCGTCGCGGGCGTGGAGCGTGCCGTCCAGATCATGAAGTCCGAGACGAAGGGAGACGCATCATGACCGTCACCGACCAGCCGACCGGAACGAACAGGTCCGGGCTCGTCGGACAGAGCGTGAAGCGCGTCGAAGACGATCGCCTCCTGACCGGCAGGGGCAGATACGTCGCCGACATCGCACCCGATGACGTGCTGCAGGCCGTGTTCCTCCGCAGCCCGCTCGCGCACGCGCGCATCACGTCGATCGACGTGAGTGCAGCACGCACGGCGCCCGGCGTCGTCGCCGTGTTCACCGGCGCCGACATCGAAGCGATCACCCATCCGTTCCCGCCGTTCTCGATGATGCCGGACCTCTACACACCGCTCTACTACGCACTCAGCAAGGACACGGTCCGGATGGTGGGCGATCCGGTCGCGATCGTGATCGCAGAGTCGCGTCACCTCGCCGAGGACGCGATCGAGTTGATCGACGTCGACTACGACCCGCTCGACTCGGTGGCGACGATCGCCGAAGGGCTCTCCTCCGACAAGCCGCAGCTGTGGGAGAAGGCGACCGGCAACGTCCTCTACGACCACGTCGACACCTTCACCACGGCAGCCGGAGCCGAGGCCACGACCGGCGACGTCGATGCGATCTTCGCTGCGGCCGACCGGGTGATCACCGAACGCCTGTCGTGCCCGCGCCAGTCGAACCAGCCGATGGAGACCCGCGGCAGCATGGTCGAGGTCGACCCCGAGACGGGCCACATGACGATCCGCAACGCCACGCAGTCGAGCCACGCGCTCGCGATGGCTCGGTGCAGCGCTGACGGGCAAGCAGAAGGCGACCACCGCCATGAAGGGGATCGCCACGAACAAGGAGCGGCGATCGAAGTTCGTGAGCGGTGCCAAGGAGTTCTTCGCCGCCAACGCCGAGGGCCTCAAGTCGCAGGACAACGACGGCATGAAGAGCCAGCTCAAGGCCGACAAGTCGTTCCTCAAGCACGCGAACCTGATCGGTCTCGGCCTCCTGGGTCGGGACCACTACCCCGATGTGATCGCCGACGACATCGGCGGCGGGTTCGGGTCGAAGGGCTCGATCGCCCGCGAGGACATCGCGCTCATCGCCGCGGCCGGCGAACTCGGGCGATCGGTGCGCTGGATCGAGGACCGCGTCGAAAACCTGATGGACGGCGGCCAAGCCCGCGAGGAGGACCTCACGGTGTCGATCGCGGTCGACAACGACGGAACCTTCCGCGGCCTCCGGGTCGACCTCGTGGTCGATCAGGGCGCCTACCCCGGGTTCCCGGTCGGCGCGCCGACCGCGACCCGGATGATGAAGGTGATGTTCCCCGGGTCGTACCAATGGGACGCGTTCGAGATGCGCACGCGCATCGTGGCGACGAACAAGGGCAAGTACGTCGCGTACCGCGGCCCCTGGGCCAACGAGACCTGGGCCCGCGAGCGGATGATCGACATCGTGGCCGGGGCGCTGCGGATGTCACCTGCCGAGCTGCGCCTGAAGAACCTGATCGGCGAGGATCAGATGCCGACCGCGATGATCACTGGACCGATGATCGACGAGACGATGTCGACCAAGAAGACGCTCGAACGAGCACTCGAACTGATCGACCTGGAGCAGTTCGAACGCGACCGCGAGGCCGCCCGCGCGGACAACCACTACCTCGGGCTCGGCATTGCGAGCTACCACGAGGCCGCACCGGGACCGCCGGGGTATTGGGACTACGTCAGCCCCGGGACCGAGACCCTGCTCGCCGAGCAGGCACAGGCCACCGTGGAGGCCGACGGGTCGGTCGTCGTCTACACGTCGCAGATGCCCCACGGCCAGAGCCACGAGACGACCTACGGCCAGGTCGTCGCCGACGAGTTGGGCGTTGCCATCGAGGACGTGAAGGTCGTCTTCGGCGACACTCGCCGCACACCGTTCGGACTGCTCGGGACCGGCGGGAGCCGCGGTGGGCCGATCGGCGGTGGCGCGCTGAAGTACGCCTCGCGCGAGGTCCGGCAACAGCTGATCGACGAGGCCGCGAAACTGCTCGAAGCCGACGCCGCCGACATCGAGATCGTCGACGGCAACATCCACGTCGCGGGCGTCCCGGCACGCGGCATGACCTTCGCCGAGCTCGCCGCGAAGGTCGTGGGGGACACGGGTGCGGACACAGCCTTCGATGCGATGTTCTCGTACGGCGGCAAGGGCGACGGCGGCTGGTCGGTTGCCACCCACGCCTGCGTCGTCGATGTCGATCTCGACACCGGCAAGGTGACCTTCCCGCGCTACCTCGTGGTCGAGGACTGCGGCCCGATCATCAACCCGGCGATCGTCGACGGTCAGGTCCGCGGCGGGGTGGCCCAGGGCATCGGTGCGGTGCTGTACGAGAAGGCGACCTACGACGAGGACGCCAACCTCCAGTCGGCCACGTACATGGACTACCTGATCCCGACCGCGATGGAGATCCCCGAGATCGAGGTGCACCACATGGAGACGCTGTCGGCCGGTGGGGAGAACGACTTCCGCGGCGTCGGCGAGGGCGGCATGATCGGCGCACCGGCGGCGATCACCAACGCCATCGAGAACGCCCTGTCACCGTTCGGTGCCAGGGTCACCTCGCAGTACCTGCCACCGACCACCATCCTCGAACTCGCCGGCGTCATCGACCCGCGTAGCGGAGTGGGTCAGACCCACTCCGCTACGCGGTGATGTCGAGGGACGTGCAGACGTGCTGGAATGGAGACCTGATGACACTGGACATCACCCCCAGCGGCCAGGCGTGCGGCGCGACGGTTCGCGGGGTCGACCTGCGCGACCTCGACGACGACACGGTTGCATCGATTCGTGCGGCGTGGCTCGTCCACAAGGTGCTGGCCTTCCCCGACCAGGAGCTCACCGACGAGGATCTGGAGGCCATCACGTTGCGCTTCGGTCCGTTCGGTGAGGATCCGTTCTTCGCATCGATCGACGGGCATCCACACATCGCCGCGATCATGCGTCGCGCCGACGAGACATCATCGCTGTTCGCCGAGAACTGGCACGCCGATTGGAGCTTCCAGGAGTTCCCGCCCGACGGCACCTGCCTCTACGGCAAGGTGATCCCGCCCGTCGGCGGCGACACGCTGTACGCCGACCAGCAGGCAGCCCTCGCCGCGATGCCCGCCGACCTCCGAGCACGAATCGAGGGTCGGATGGCGATTCATTCGGCACGCGGTGGCTACGCACCCGACGGGACGTACGGCGACGACGACACCGCCGAGCGTTCGATGCGGATCCGTCCCAGCGCCGACGCGTACGCCACCCAGACCCACCCGTTGATCCGGATCCATCCCGAGACCGGCGCCGAGACGCTGTACTCGACGATCGGCTACATCATCGGGATCGAGGGCATGCCCGATGACGAGGCTCGGCCCCTGCTCGGCGAGCTGTACGCCTGGCAGATCCGTGAGGAGTTCCAGTACCGCCACCGGTGGGAGCCGCACATGCTCGTCATGTGGGACAACCGCTGCATCCTGCACCGCGCCACCGGCGGCTACGACGGCCACGATCGACTGCTGCACCGCACGACGATCGGTTACAACGCCGACGTCCGCACGGCCTGACGTCCGCTTCGCCAGGTGGCGTCACCCCTGGTCAGACTGGCCGACATGAGCTCCCCGCCGCGCACGACACCCGAACTGTTCGACCTGACCGGCCATGTCGCCGTGATCACCGGCGGCGGCCGTGGCATCGGCGAGGGCATCGCCAAAGCGTTCGCCGAGTCGGGAGCAGCCGTCGTCGTCGCCGCCCGCCGAACCAACGAGATCGAACAGGTGGCTGCCGACATCCGCGAGGCGGGAGGACGCGCGATCGCCGTCACGACCGACGTCACCGACGACGACGCGGTCGATGCACTCGCGCGCGCGGCGGTCGACGAGTTCGGCTCGCTCACGGTGTGGGTCAACAACGCGGGCGGGTCGCCGATGCGGATGCCGCTCAAGGATCTCCCGCGTGAGGAATGGGACCGCACCATCGCACTCAACCTCACCGCGGTGTACGTCGGCTCGATGACCGCCGCCCGCTACATCGAGCGGGGCTCGATCATCAACATCTCCTCGGGCGCCGGGACGGGTCCCGTCCCCGGCAGCGCGCACTACGGCGCAGCCAAGGCCGCAACGAACTCGCTCACCTGGACGCTCTCCGCCGAGTTGGCGCCGAACATCCGAGTCAACGGCGTGGCGCCGGGCGCGATTCCGACCGAGGTGATGCTGACCGCCGTCGGCAAGACCGAGGACCAACTCGACCAACTGCTCGACGAGTGGAACATCCCGCTCGGACGGCTCGGCACACCGCAGGACATCGGCGCGGCCTGCGTGTACCTCGCATCAGATGCCGCAAGCTGGATGAGCGGAGAGATCCTCCGCGTCGGAGGAGGAGCCAAACCACGATGAGCGACCAGGACCAGGAATACACCGACAGCTACGAGGACGTCTCGATGTTCACGCTGTCGGGCGACCGCGAGCAGACCCTGCTCGACAAACAGACCGAGTGCACGTTCATGTGGACCACCTCGGCCGGCGACCCGGTCGGTGTGGTGATGAACTTCGTCCACGCAGACGGCGCGTTCTGGCTGACGTGCACACGACGACGCAAGCGTGTCCCGGCCGTCGAGGCTCGCCCGCGTGTCGCCGTGGCCATCAGCAGCCGCGGGACCGACATCGGCATCAGCCAGGCGGTCACCTACAAGGGCAATGCCGAAGTGCTGGACGACACCGAAACGCTGCAGTGGATGTACACCGCGCTCGCCGCGAAGGTCCGCCCGGGCGATCCGGCCAAGCAGGCGGCGTTCGCTGCGCACCTCGACTCGCCCGGCCGCGTCGTCATCAAACTCGTGCCCGACGCCCGGATCGGCTTCGACTCCGAGGCGATGTTCGCGAACTCCCCGGCCGGGGCGACGACGACCGAGGTCTGATCAGTGCTCGACGGTGGCTGCGGCCCATCGAATCGCGTTGTGGATGACCCGCCGATAGGTCGGGTCCGCGTAGGTCTGCGGTCCGTCACCGAACTGGATGTAGGCGATGGGTGACGGCCCCTCCCGACGGGTCCATGCCACCAGGTCGCTCCCCGGAGGGTGACTCCATCCCTCGTTCGAGAACCGCGTGCCGCGGACGGCGAGATCCGCCGAATAGAAGCCGTCGTCGGTGAAACGATGCCGGCTGCGCATCAGCGGCGACACGTTCGCCTCGTCGACCGGATACAGGTAGACCTCGTCGGTGATCTCGAACGATGACGGCACGCCATCGGTGATCGGGTGGTCGGGGTCGAGCACGTCGACCGTGTGTGTCACGTCGTGGCGATAACCGGAGTCGGGCAGGTCGACGCCGTTCCACCTCGCCGGCGTGTAGTGGAACCGCCCACCGATGACCTCGCCGTAGCGATCCCAACCCGGCCAGCCCGCGATGGCGTGGTGGAGGAACACCATGCCCGCACCCCGGGCGAGCAGCGCCTCGAACGCGTCGGCGTATCCCTCGGGCGGGTCGGCACGGCCGGCGGGTCCACCCGATCGGTCGAAGACGACACCGGGCATGTCGTACATGACGAACGCGTCGAACTCGGCTGAGCGATCGGGCTCGACGAGTTCGAGCGCGTGCGGGTGCTCGACGTGCTCCCAGTCGACGTCGTCGAAGGAGTCGAACACCGCGAAGAACGCGTCCGCGTCGAACGGGTGCCCCTTCGTGACGACGGCGACCCGGATCACGACATCACCACCCCACCTCGGAACGGCTCATTCGGCGGGTGGGTCGAAGTGGATGCCGGGGATGCCGGCCTCCATCGCCTGGTACCAGTCGGGCCGGGGCACGACACCGGGGTAGCCCTCGCCGATGCGCGGCCGCGTGTCGGCGTTCCACGCCTGGTGGATCGGCGGGATCTGGTAGTAGCCGTTCGCGGCATTGGTGCCACCGTCGACGTTGAGATCATGCCCCGTGATGTAGCTCGCGCCGTCGGACGCAAGGAACATGACCGGTGCGACGATCTCCTCCAACTCGCCGATCCGACGCATCGGCGTCCGTGATGCGATCCAGCGGTCCATGCCCATGCCCTCGATCGCCGGGCGCACCATCTCGGTGACGATGAACCCGGGCGACACGGAGTTGACCCGCACGCCACGGTCGGCCCACTCGCAGCCGAGCTGCAGCGTCACGTTGCGCAGGGCACCCTTCGCGGCGGTGTAGGCGATGATGTTCAGCTCGTTCGCACCGTGCCCCATGATCGAGCAGATGTTGACGATCGAACCGCCGCCGGTCTCGAGCATGTGCTTGCCGACGTCGCGCAGGAACATGAACGCGCCGTTGAGGTCGACCGACAGGATCCAGTTCCACGTCTCCATGTCGAACTGCTCGGGCGCGACGCCCTTCATGTCGCTGACTCCGGCGTTGTTGATCAACACGTCGATCTTGCCGTGCGCGTCGATCGCCCCGGACACCACGCGGGCGACGTCGGCCTCGACCGACACGTCGCCGGGGATCACGGTCACCGTGCTGCCCGATTCACGGCAGACGGCGGCAACCCCTTCGAGCAGCTCCTCCGACCGTGCGGTCAGGACGAGGTCGGCCCCCGCTGCGGCGAAACCGTGTGCGAAGCCCTCACCGAGGCCCATCGATGCGCCCGTGATCAGCACGGTCTTGCCGCTGAAATCTCCTGTGATGTTCATGTCGCTCATCCCCTCATCTCGTTCATGTAGTCCTGGTAGAACGTCAACTTGCCACCGTGCACCCGGTAGACGCCCACTCCTTCGCGGGTGCCCTTGTTGGTCGTGGCTTCCCACCGGGCCCACGCGGTTTCGTCGTCACCCGCGAGTTCGACGAGACGGAACGAGGCTCCGGCCTTCTTCATCTCCTCGTTCATCATCTGCATGAACCCGGCAATCGCCGCGCCACCGGTGAAGGTGCCGTAGACGGGGTCGACCAGCTTCGCGTCGTCGGCGAAGAGCGGGCTCAGCGCCGCGTAGTCACCGTCATCCTGGATCTCCCAGAATCTCTTGATCGTGTCGTACGCGTCTCCTGCCATGCGATGACCGTAGACGTCCGTCGACGACGACGCCGATGCGGAGTACCTCCACTGACCCGTCCCGGCCGACGATCTGCTCAACTGGTGGCATGAGTCGAGAAACCCTGGTCGAACTCACTCGCCGCACCGTCGCACATGCCCGTGCGGGCACCGTCCCGCAGGCGCCCGACGTGGCGCGGGTTCCGGCGTCGAACTACTACGACCCGGACCGATGGGCGCTCGAGATGGAGCGCGTGTTTCGCCGCACCCCGCTCGTACTCGGCTTCTCCGCCGAATTCCGCGAACCCAACTCGTACAAGGCGATGGACGTCGCGGGCATGCCGGTGTTGATCGTGCGTGGCGGCGACGGCGAACTGCGCGCGTTCGTCAACATGTGCAGCCATCGCGGTGCAGTGGTGGTCGAGCCGGGCAGCGGGACGTCGCGGCGCTTCACGTGCCCGTACCACGCGTGGAACTACGACACGTCCGGGAACCTCGTCGGCATTCTCGACCGCGAGACCTTCGGCGACATCGACGTCGACTGCCACGGACTCACCCCGCTGCCGTGCGCGGAGCGTTCCGGCATCGTCTTCGTGAAGCTCGCACCCGGCGGTTCGATGGACATCGACGCGCACCTGTGCGGATACGACGCGATGCTCGACCACCTGGGCATCGCCGACGCCTGGTTCGTCGGATCGCAGACGGCCGACGGACCGAACTGGAAGGTGGCCTACGACGGCTACCTCGACTTCTACCACCTGCCGATCCTGCACAAGAACACGTTCGGTCCCGACTACGCGAACACCGCGATCTACGACGCGTGGGGCCCCCACCAGCGCGTCACGTCACCCGATCATCGGCTGGTCGCGATCGGCGAGCTCGACGAGTCCGACTGGAACGAGCGGCATCTCACCGGCGGCGTGTGGACGATCTTCCCGCACGTGTCGATCGCCGGTTTCGACGTGCGCCTCGACGGTGTCGAGGGCGGCGGCCGGATGTACATGATCTCGACGCTGTACCCCGGCGCCACCCCCGACACGTCGATCACGTACCAGAACTTCCTCGCCACGTTCGAGCCGACCGAGGAGTTCACCGACGCGATCGCCGCGCAACGCGAGTTCCTCCTCCGCGTCGTCGTCGAGGAGGACTACTTCACCGGCAACCGCATCCAGCGTGCGCTCAAGACCGGCGCGAAACCCAACGTGGTCTTCGGTCGCAACGAAGCCGGTGGACAACGCTTCCACGGCTGGGTCGACCAACTGATCGCCGCCGAGGACGACGAGGAATTCGCCAAGCTGTTCGCCAACGCCACCACGGAGTTCCAGCCGTAGCTCGATCGCCGATCGACCACGATTCCGAACGGGGGCGCTCGATCACGTACACATCTGCGTGCCCGATCGAGCAACGTGATGTTGATCCGGGATCAACATCACGTTGGTCAGGCGGGGCGTTCGGGCGGGAGGAACTGGCCGGTGTTGGCCGAGATGCCGCCGTCGGCGTTGATCACTGCGCCGGTCACCGCGGCAGCCTCGGCGCTGACGAGGAACCCGAACACGGCGGCCACTTCGTCGGCCGTCGCCCACTGCTGGCGGGCGGTCCGACGACGCAGCGCCTCGTAGGCAGCGGGCATCTCCTGCAGGCGCTCGGTCATGCCCGTGATCGTCGGGCCGGGACACACGACGTTGACCCGGATGTCCTCCGCCCCGAGGTCGAGCGCGGCCGAGCGCGCCAGGTTGATCACCGCGGCCTTGGTCGCGTTGTACGCCCACATCGCCGGATCGCCACGCTGCCCCGACGTCGACGCCGTGATCGCGATCGCTCCCCCGCCACGGGCGCGCATCGCCGGCGCGGCCGCCCGGATCCCCAATGCCACGGCACGCACGTTGACGTCGACGGCCCGATCGAACTGGTCCATCGGCAGCGACTCGATCGTCCCGCTCATCGAGATGCCGGCGTTGAGGACGGCCGCGTCGAGCCCGCCGAAGGACTCGACCGCGAGGCTGACGAGCGCGTCGTTCGCGTCGGCTTCGGTGACATCGGCGGCGGCCGCGACCACGCGCTCGACGTCGCGACACCACGCCAGACGGGCGTCGCTCAGGTCGGCCGCGACGACCGAACCGCCTTCGCGGACGAGGAGCTCGGCGACCGCCCGCCCGATGCCCGAGCCCGCGCCGGTGACGATCGCGACACGACCGACGTGACGGCCCGACGGCGGACCTCCGGACGGTGACGGTTCGTTCGGCATCGAGCCATCTTGATCGGTCCCGTCCGACCCCGGCGAGCCGGGCCCGGTGTGAAAACCTGACCCCATGACCGAGACGATCACCGGGACGGACCGCTCCGCCGGCATCAGCTTCACCGAGTTGCTCGACGGCGACACCGGCCCCGTCGACGAGATCCTGCGCAACGAGAGCCGGATCGGACTCCGCGAGGGAAACACCCGCATCCCCGCGTGGTACTACACCTCGCCCGAGTTCCACGCGCTCGAAGTCGAGAGGCTCTGGAGCCGGGTGTGGCAGCTCGCCTGCCTCGAGGACGAGATCCCCGACGTGGGCGACTACCACGTCTACGAGATCGCCGACATGTCGTTCCTCGTCGTGCGCACCGACGACGGCATCAAGGCGTTCCGCAACGCCTGCCTGCACCGCGGCCGGCTCTTGCGAGAGACCAACGGCACGGGGGCGCGCAACCTGCGCTGCGCGTTCCACGGCTGGGCCTGGAACCTCGACGGGTCGATGAAGGAGATCCCCTGCGAGTGGGACTTCCCGAGCATCCGCAAGGAGGACTACGCGCTGCCCGAGGCGCTCGTCGACACGTGGCAGGGATTCGTGTTCATCAATCCCGACCGCAACGCCGCGCCGCTCGCCGACTTCCTCGGCGACCTCGGCGATCACTTCGCGAAGTGCAGCTTCGACAAGCGGTACAAGGCGGCACACGTCGAGAAGATCATGCGTGTCAACTGGAAGGCGTGCCAGGAGGCGTTCATGGAGAGCTACCACGTGGTCGCGACGCATCCGACGCTGATGGAAGATCTCGGCGACGCCAACACCCGCTACGACACGTACGAGAACTTCTCGCGGGCCATCTCGCCGCACGCGGTCGAGAGCCCCCACCTCGCGAACATGACGCACTACGAGCGCCTCGAGGACGGCAAGCAGTTCGCCCGCTACCGCCACCCGATGAACGGCCACATCTACGAACGGGTCCGTCTCGGGCTCGTCCGCGTGCTCGACCTCGACGGCCACGAGAGCCATTTCGACGACGAGGGAGCATGGATCGACGGCCCGATCCATCAGGCCGACCCCCACCTGTGCAAGTGGATCGGTGGCCCGACCGCAGCGCCCCTGCTCGATGTCCCACTCACCCTCCCCGACCCACCCGACGGCATCGAGACCCCGGCGGAGATCAGGGCGTGGATCGCCGCACAGCGACGCGACGCCGCACGCGAGACCATCGGCGACACCATCGATCCGGACGCGTTCAGCGATGCCGAGGTCCTCGACGCGATGTACTACTCGGTGTTCCCGAACTGGTCGCCGTGGGGCGTGTTCAACACGCTCTTCTACCGGTGGCGTCCGAACGGCAACAATCCCGACGAATGCATCTTCGAGGTGATGACGTTCCCCGTCGCGCCCGACCCGGACAACAAGCCGACACCGGCTGCAGTGCGTCACCTCGGCCCCGACGACGACTGGACGCTCGCCACCGAACTCGGCGCCGCCGCAAAGATCTTCCAGCAGGACTCGCTCAACCTGCCGCACGTCCAGACCGGGTTGAAGGCCCAGGAGCAGCAGGAAGTCGTCTTCGCCAACTACAACGAGACGAAGATCCGGCACTTCTGGGAGAACATGTTCCGCTGGTTGGAGATCGGCGAGACGAACGTGTCGGTGACCCCGCGGGATTCGTGATGTTCGGGGCACCGGTCCAAGTCGCGTACGCGACCGACGACGTCCACGCGGCCGCCCATCGATGGGCCGAGCGCGGGATCGGCCCCTTCTTCGTGATCGAACACATCGCACTCTCCGACGTCGAGATCGACGAGGCACCGGCCACCTTCGACCACTCGTCGGCGTACGGGCAGTGGGGCGGGATCATGGTCGAGCTCATCCAGCAGCACGACCCGGGTCCCGACCCGGTCGTCGGGACGACGGCCATCCATCACGTCGCCTCGTTCGTCGACGACTTCGCAACGGCGAACGCGGCGCTGGCCGCCGACGGCTTCGCGTGCCGCCTGCGGGCGACGACCGCGGGTGGTCAGGCGTTCGCGTTCCACGACGCCCGGCCGACGATGGGCCACCTGCTCGAGATCTACGAGCGGACCGAACGCCTCGCCGGGTTCTACGCGATGGTGCGCGACGCGTCGCTCGGTTGGACCGGCGACGATCCCGTCCGCGTGCTCTGAGCCGGGCGCCGCGCGCTCAGCGCGGGATGTCCTTCCAGGCGCCGGTGTCGGCGCGAGGTTCGCGCGGCAGGCCGAGGACCCGCTCGCCGATGATGTTGCGCTGGACCTCGTCGGAGCCACCGGCGATCCGGTAACCCGGGGCGCCCAACACGTGCTCGCCCCATTCGTAGGTGCCCCACTCGCCGGTCTCGGCGATCAGCTTGGGGCCGAGGATGGACGCGACGGTCTCGGTCATCGTCCGCATCCCCTCGGTCCACAGCAGTTTGCCGAGCGAACCCTCGGGGCCCGGCGTGCCGGACTTGGCCAGATCGGCCGCTCGCCGGTTGGTCAAGGACTCCACCCGACCGCGGATGTACTGCTGGGTCACCTTGTCGCGCAGCACCGGGTCGCCGAGGACATCGGCGGCACGGGCCGTGGCGAGGAGCTTGGTCCAGTTGCCGCCCGAGCTCGAACCGTCGCCACCGGTTTCTGAATGATCCCGTTCGAAGCCGAGGGTGGTCATCGCGACGAGCCAACCGGCGCCGACCTCGCCGATCCGAAGGTCGTCGGAAACCCGCGCGTCGGTGAAGAACACCTCGCAGAACGACGAGCCGCCGCTCATCTGGTGAATCGGCCGCACTTCGACACCGGGGATGTCCAACGGCATCATGAACGCCGTCAGCCCCTTGTGCTTGACCACGTCGGGATCGGTGCGCACGATGAGTTCGCCCCACTCGCTGAACTGGGCACCCGAGCTCCACACCTTCTGTCCGTTGATCACCCATTCGTCTCCGTCGCGCTCGGCACGACACGACAACCCGGCGAGGTCGGAGCCCGCACCGGGCTCGCTGAACAACTGGCAGGCGAGGATGTCGGTCCGGAGCAGGTCGGCGAGGAACCGGTCCTTGAGCGCGTCGGAGCCCATCGCTTCGACGGTCGACGCGATCAGGCCGGCGGTCACGCCGATCAGCTCGTGGCGCCCGGGCGAGACGTATTCACGTTCGAGCCGGCCGTACGCGCGCTGGTGGGCGCGGCTCAGCCCGAGGCCGCCGACCGACGGTGGGCGGGTGATGGCGTGGTAGCCGCGCTCGGCCTTCTTCTTGATCCAGTCCGAGATGCCGGCGATGTACGCCGCCTCCTCGTCGTGGGTCATGTTGTGGAAGACGGCGACGTCGAAGTCACCTTCGCCCCAGACGAAGTCACCGCCGCGATCGGATCGCTTCTCGGCGTTGGCGTCGAGCCAGACGCGGGCCTCGGCGATGAAATCGTCGACGCTGATGTCGGGGTCAACGAGCGGTCGTTCCTGCGTGTCGGTCACCCGATCGACATTACCGAACCCCTATTCGGAATGTCCCAGCCGGCCGGCGATCGGGCGAACATCGACGACCAGCGGCCGCTACCTTCACGGGGTATGGCCGATGCTGCTGAGATCTTGCCGGACGGCGACGCGATCGACGTCGAGGTGCCCCTGCGGACGGAGTACGCGGCCACGATCCGATTGTTCGTCGCATCGGTCGGCGCCGACGCGGGCTTCTCGATCGACGAGATCGACGACTTGAAGCTCGCCGTGTCGGAGGTCTTCACGCAGATGGTCGAGCAGCACGCCGACGCCGACTCGGCCGGGCGCGCGCACCTCCGTTTGACGGTCGGCGACGCGACGATCGGCGTGCACGTCAGCGCCGGCGTCGACGCCGGGCCGCTCGAACTCGATCCCCTGTCGGGAGCGATTCTCTCGTCGGTCGTCGATGCGCACCGCGTCACCGGCAACGGCGTCAGCCTCCTCAAGCGTGTCGCCGAGTCGGTGGCCTGAGCACCCGGCTCCCCGACGGCAGCATCAATGTCCGACATCGACGACCTCGAGCTCTTCCGAGCTTTCAAGTCCAGCGGCCGTCGCGCGCTTCGCAACCAGTTGGTCGAGCGCCACATGGGACTCGCCGCGCACATCGCTCAGCGCTACGCCCGCGGCGGCAAACACGACGACGATCTGCGTCAGGTCGCGATGATCGGGCTCGTCAAGTCGGTCGACCGGTTCGACCCCGAGTACGGCGCGGCGTTCTCGGCGTTCGCCGGCCGCACGATCGAGGGCGAGCTGAAGCGGCACTTCCGGGACACGTCGTGGACGGTCAAGGTGCCGCGGAGTGCCAAGGAACTCCACCTCGCCGTGCGCCGCGCGGCTGCGGAGTTGGAGCAGGGCGGTGGCGGGTCTCCGACCGTCGATGAACTCGCGTCGCATCTCGGGATCGACCGAGACGACGTCCTGCGCGGACTCGCCGCGAGCGCGGCGTCCTCGGTCGGAACGATCGACAGCGGATTCGACGACGGCGACTCCGGAACCGACCGCCAGGCGGTGTTGGCCGACGACGACACGTCGTACGAACATGCGGAGAATCGACAGATCATCGCCGACCTGATGGACGAGCTCGCGCCGCGTGAGCGCGAGATCGTGCGACTGCGCTTCTTCGAGGAGCGCTCACAACAGGAGATCGCCGACGAGGTCGGCGTGTCGCAGATGCACGTGAGCCGGCTGCTGAGGCGATCGTTCGAACAGATGCGCGGGTCGATGGTCGGCGATCCACTCGACTGAGCGGACTCGACCCCCTCGATCGACTCGGGGCAGCTCGCGTTTGGATCGCGCCACAGCGGGTACGTGTCGACCCATGAGCAACGACACCCTCACCCCGAACGACACCCTCACGCCGAACGACACCCTCACCCCGAACGACACCCTCACCTCGGTGCCCGCGCTGGACGACAGCGCCGCGTCAGAGACGATTGCGCTGATGCAGGAGCGGCTTGCGGCACTCATCGACCTGCAGCTCACGCTCAAGCACGTCCACTGGAACGTCGTGGGCATGAACTTCATCGCCGTCCACGAGATGCTCGACCCGCAGGTCGACGCCGTACGCGAGATGACCGACACCGTGGCCGAACGCATCGCCACCATGGGCGGCGAACCGAAGGGAACGCCTGGCGCGGTGACGCAGATCCGGACCTGGAACGACTACCCGCTCGACCGGGCCCCCACCGTGCAGCACCTCGTCGAGTTGGACAAGGTGTACGACGGTGTCGCCGGCGACCACCGCCGGGCGATCGGCCGACTCGGCGAACTCGACCCCGTGAGTGAAGACCTGTTCATCGGCCAGCTCGCTCAGCTCGAACTGTTCCAGTGGTTCATCCGGGCGCACCTCAAGGATTCCGACGGCGACATCATGCACCGCCGCACGAGCTGAGTGCCGAACGGCGGCGGCCGCGCCCGGTGTGCTGAACTACCGAGGTGCCAGCCGATCTCGAAGCCGAACTCCGTCGCGAGGTCGCCGACCTGAAGGCGCAGCTCGACCGCGAGCGCCGGGCGCGCGGTCACCGCCTCGAGATCACCCAGCTGGCCGCGGTCACCAGCGGACAGGTCACACGGCGCGGCGTGGCCTCGGTGATCGCCCGCAAGGCGAGCGAAGTCTTCACGGCGGGTTGGATCATGGTTGCCTTCGTCGGCGACGAAGACATCGTCCACATCGTCCACGGGCCCCGCGTCCCCGACGAGATCAGATCCGACTGGGCGACCACACCGCTCGACGTGAGCGTGCCGATCTGCGAGGCGCTCCGGACCGGAGCCAGATTCGAATTGCCGAACCGGGACGCATTCGCCCCGTGGCCGATCCTGGTCGACGAGTCCGACCGCGCCCGCCTGTCGAGCTTCACGGTCGAGCCGGTCCGCGGTGCGCAGCTGCCCGCCGCCGTCATCGCGCTGGGGTGGGACCGTCCCTACGAGATGGACGACGTGGAGCGGGAGCTGCTCGCCGAACTCGCCGAAGTCGCCGGGCCGGCCTTTCGCCGGGCGAGCCGCACCGAAACCGACCAGGACATCGCCACGACACTCCAGTCGTGGCTCCTGCCCGGCCACCTGCCCGACGTCGAGGGACTGACCGTCTCGACGTTCTACGAGGCGGGAAAGGACGCGATGAAGGTCGGAGGCGACTGGTACGACGTGGTCGAGGTCGACGACGGGCGCGCCGCCATCGTCGTCGGCGACGTGGTGGGCCATGACGTACGCGCCGCTGCCGAGATGGGCCAGGTCCGTCACGTCCTCGCGAGCAACCTGGCCCGATGCGGCGACCCGGTCGAGAGCCTCGCCTCCACCGACCGCTACTTCCACCGTCGGGTCCACGACACGATGGCCACCGCGATCGTCATGGTGTTCGATTCGGACCGGTCGCATCTGGAGATTGCGTCGGCCGGGCATCTCCCACCGGTCGTGGTCGAGCCGGGAACTGCAGCGCGGACCCTCGACTGCGGCCTCGGGCCGCCCATCGGGAGCGGTCTGGGGGGCTATACGTCGGTCGCTCGACCGTTCTCGACCCAGGCGATCCTGATCGGATTCACCGACGGCGTCGTGGAACAACGCGACCGCACGATCGACGAGAGCATGGTCGACTTCTGTGGCAGCGTCGACCTCGCGCTGTCGACGACCGCCGGCAACGCCGTCGCCGTGCTCACCGAGCTGGTCCGCGCACGGGCGGGCGACCCGGCCCAGCGTGATGACGCCGCAGCGGTCATCGTCCAGGCGTCGTGAACGCGCGGCCCCGCCCATTCGAACGGATGACTCACTCACCCGTTCGTGCAGGACGGCGACGGTCGCAGTACATTCCACGGCGATGACCGACGCAGTTCCCCGCCTGAACATCTCGGCCGAGGGCTCGACCGTGATCGTCGACGGAGAAGTCGATGCACACACGTGCCCGGAGCTCGCCGCCGCGCTCGATCCGCTTCCCGGGAGTGGCGACGTCCACGTCGATCTCTCCGCCGTCGGATTCATGGATTCCAGCGGGCTCCGTGCGCTGATCGCCGCACACCAGGGCGCCGGCGAGGCAGATCGCCGGCTCGTGATCGTGAACCCGAGCAGCGCCGTGATGCGATTGATCGAGATCAGCGGACTGAGCGACCACCTCCACGTCACCGACTGACCGACGATCCGGTTTGGGCACAGCGCCGTCGGGAATACTGGGGCCATGGACGCGTCGGACGATCCGCCGGCTGGGCACCACTTCACGGTTCCCGCCGACACCGCAATGGTCGCCTCGCTCCGCGAACGAGTCGGGGCCACGGCGCGTGCGGCGGGCGCCGACGACGCCGTGGTGGGCGATCTCAAACTGGCGGTGAGCGAGCTCGCCACCAATGTCGTGCAGCACTCCGACGCCGCCAGCGTGTCGGTCAGCCTGCGCCACGAGCCGGGCCGCTGGGTGCTCGACGTGGACGAGGCAGACGGCCTCGAGTCACTCGACCCTTCGCTTCCGACAGCCGTTGCGCTGTCCGGGCGGGGGCTGATCATCGTCCAAGCGGTGATGGACGAGGTGGAAATCGTGGAAGACGACGGCCATCGCGTCCTGCGCTGCTCACGTCTGGTCGGCTGAGCCGCCCGACCGGGTTTGGCCCGCCACACCCGTGGGAACGCCCTCCCCATGCAACGCTCCACAGCCTCCACCGTCGCCGCCTCCGTCGCCGAAGCGATCCCACTCGACTCCATTCCGGTCGATTTCGTCAGCGACATCGCGCTCCCCGACGTCGGTGACGTCTGGAACGACGCATCCGACTTCGTCGCCGACTCCGCGGTCGTGATCGGCAGGCACGGCGGTCGCCTCGTGGGCCGTACCGGCCGCCTCGCATGGCGCAAGCGCTCGACCGTTGCAAAGGTCCTCGTACTGGCACTCGCCGTGGTCGGGATCGCCGCACTCGTCAAGCGCTCCCGCACCGACCACGACACCGACCACGACGACACCGTCTGAGTGCGGGTCTCTGCCCGGTCACTCGTCGGCGTGGCCCGACCAGTGCAGCGTTCGTTGCGGGAACGGGATCGTGATCCCCGCGTCCGCCAGGGCGGCGTCGATCTCGAAGCCGACTTCGCTGCGGGTGTTCCAGAACGAAGCGATCGACGGGTCGTGCCAGAACCGCACGACGAAGTCGATGCTCGATGAACCGAACCCCTCGAAGAGGACCTCGGGTTGCGGGTGCTCCAGCACGCCCTCGGCGCGGCGCACCGCGTCGTCCAAGACCGTGCGGGCGCGCCGCAGGTCGGTGCCGTACGCCACGCCGACGGGGACCGTGGTGCGCCGCTCACCTCCCGCGGTGTAGTTGTTGATGTCGGCCTTGATGACGGTCGCCGTCGGGATCATGATCGTTTCGCCGTCCGGCGTGTCGATCGTGACGAGCCGCGAGTCGACGGTGCGCACGGTGCCCTCGTGATCGTTGATCGAGACCTGATCACCGAACGTGAACGGCCGCTTGAGCTGGAGCAGGATGCCGGCCACGAAGTTCTCGAGGATGTCCTGGAACGCGAATGCGAGTGCGATGCCGGCGATACCCAGGGCCCCGAGCACCGGCCCGACGCGCACCCCCAGTGCCTCGAGGCTGTACACGAGCCCCACGGCGATCACGACGTAACCGACGAGACGTGCCAGCAGGAGGGCGAGGGCCGCATCCATCCGCTTGCGGAGCGTCCGCTCGATCGCGTACTTGAGCGCGCGGGACACCAGGAACGCCACGAGGATCGTGATCCCTGCAGTGGTCCAGGCCCAGCCGTCGACCCCGTCGGTCTTGAGCGCGTCGACCAGCGCTTCGTCGTCGGTCTCGACCCTGAGCCACATCATCATGGGCGGACCATTCCCCGAATGGGTGAGATCGACACCTCCGCCGTCGGATCGGTGGCGGTGGCCACGACCGTCAGCGGGTGAGCACGCGGACCAGCGCCGCGTTGCGCTGATCGATCAACCGAGGGAGGTAGCTGGCGAGGACGAGGTGCTCGGCGATTCGCCCCAGCGGCCCGAGCGGGGCCTCGAACTCGACGAGATCGAACATCGACGTCGTTCCCGGGCTCGCCTCGGTGAAGACGTGCTCGTGGTGGAATCGCTTGAACGGACCCGAGCGTTGCTCGTCGACGAAACGGTGCGGGCGGTCGAACTCGGTGATCACGGAGGTCATCGTCCACCACACCCCGAAGTGTCGGGCGCGCCAGGTGACGTCGTCGCCGAGGCGCATCCCGCCCGCACGGACGCCACCGACGATCTGCTCGTCGGCGTCCTCGAACGACTGGAGGTGGAAGTCGACGTCCAGCGACACGTCGAAGGCTCGATCGGGCGTGGTGGGCAGGACGGTCGTTCGTTCGAACCGGACGGTCACGGCGTGGCACTCCGATCGAGGATCTCGGTGCGAACGCGGATCGCACCGACGCGGCCGTTCGACGCGGATGCTGCGTTGCGACACATGGCCACCCACATCGCCGTCTGCAGCTCGCGTCCGATCGGCAGTCGGAGGTGCAGGAACTCGAACACACGGTTCCCGGCGCGAGCCCAGGAGGTGATCCGGAACACGAATCCTTCCGCGTCCCCGCCCGCCGGCGCCACCGTGTCGAAGCGGATCCGACCCGCCTCCATGTGACCCTCGAGTGTGGCGAGCAGCAGTTCCGCGTCGTCGGCCCGCTCGACCATGACCGGCCCGTTCCACGGTCCGGGCAACTCCACGACGAGGCGGTCGCCCGCACGCAGATCGGTGGCCGGCCGGCCATCGGCGACGAAACCGGCCACGGCACCTGCATTCAGTGCGTTGGGGTCGGCGATCAACCGCTCGATCAGCTCGGCGCGCGTCCGCTCGGATTGCTCGACCCGAATCGTGTACGACCGCATCACCAGCGGCCCCTCGCCGTCGGGTGCCTCCTGGAGACCCTCGGCGCCCGCGTTCATCGACGGTGGAGGTGCCGGCTCGGAGAACTGCGCGACGCGAACGACGCTGCGATCGATGTTCCGGTTTCGGACGAGATGGCGGGCGAGGAACACGGGAGTGGTGATGAACGCACGGGCGAGATTCCGCAGCACGCTGAGCGGGCCGGGAGACGGCGCAACGGGCCGAGCCCGAGCGTCAGTGCTCGACACGCGGACCCCGTGGCAACAGCTCGGACAGCACGGCCCGATGCGCCGGTCCGTCGGCGTCGTCTCCGACGATCACCACGAGGTCGGGACCGCCGAGCTCGAGTGCCACTTGCAGACATGCGCCGCACGGCCAGGTGACCGAGCCGTCGGTGTCGGGCGCTGCGAGCACGAGCGTGGCGGGTTTCGCTCCCGCCGTCACGGCGTTGAACATCGCCACCCGTTCGGCGCACATCGCGAGGCCGAGCGACACGTTCTCGATGATCGTGCCGTTCACGCGGTCGCCGGCGTCGGTGACCACCACGGCACCCGTCTCGAACTTCGAGTACGGCGAGTACGCGCGGGCGATGTTGGCCCGCGCCGCGGCGAGGAGATCGTCGTCGGTCGGTGCAGATCCGTTCATTGCTCGACGCTGCCCATCGCCCGAACGCTCCAAACCCGCCTCGGTGTCGGCCCCTCCCTGCGATCCGTGCGCTCTGGACCGAGGTTCCTCGGTCGAGGGCTCACCGTTTCCAGTACGTTCGCCGGGATGGACACCACCGATGTCGACACCGCCGAACGACGCCTCGGCGGGGCCCTCGAACCCGTCATCGGCCAGGTCTACTTCTCACCCGAGTGCCACGCCGGCTACGCCGCACTCGGGTTCGCCCCGTCGGGCGGTGAGGCCAACGGCGTCGCCCTGCCGGACGGACCCGCCTACTTCACCAGTCGCGGGTCGCTGCTCGGCCAGGTCCGCGGGGAGGTCGTGGCGGCGGCGTTCGGCGTGTTCAACCCGGCGATCGTGGTGCCCTGCGTGGCGCACGGCTGGACGCTCACCGATGCCGACACGATCTGTGCCGCACGCGACGCCGGCGCCCTCGCCCAGCTCGAGCGGATCCTCGGACCCGAACCCGATGGCCGAGATCGCGTCGCGCACCTCCTCGAACGGGCCACCGACGATCTCCCGATCGGTGGGCGCCCGCTCGCCGCCGGTGTGCGCGCGCTCCCCGACCCGGACCATCCACTCGGGACGATCTGGCGGCGCGGCGATCTGCTCCGCGAGTTCCGCGGCGACAGCCACACGGCCGCATGGGTCGACGCCGGCCTCGACGCCGTCGAGATCGGATTGTTGACCGAACTGTTCTGGGGCCTCCCGCTCCGCTCCTACACCCGCACCCGCGCCTGGACGGAGGACGACTTCGATCGCGCCGACGAGCGGCTGCGCACCGCTCGGGCTCGTCGACGACGGCTTCACGCCCGCCGGGCGCGCGTTCCGCGAACGCATCGAGCAGCAGACCGACGCACAGATGCGGCCGGTGGTCGAGCGGCTCGGCGACGATCTCGACGAACTCATCGCACTCCTCGAGCCGTGGGGGCGTCAGATCCGCGCCGCTGCCGGATACCTCCCATCGGGTCCGCACGACCTCGCCGCACGCTCGGGCTGACCCGGCGTCGTGGCGAGACGCGCCGATGCGTGAAACTGGAGAGATGCCACGACTCCGGAAACGCTCCGCACCGACCGCGATGACCACCACCGGCCCGATCCGGGGCACGACGACGTCGGATGGGAACATCGCGCTCTTCCGTGGGATCCCCTACGCGGCCCCGCCGGTGGGCGACCTGCGGTGGCGGCCCCCACAGCCCCACGAGCCATGGTCGAACGCGCGCGCCTGCACGAAGTTCGGGCCGTACGCGCATCAGCGCGCTGCCGGATTCGAACAGTTCTTCGACCAGCTCGTGTCGGGTCTCGGGCTCGGAGCCGCTCGCCGACGTGCGCTCGCCACTGCGATCAAGCTCGCGCCGACGAAGCAGAGCGAGGACTGCCTGACGCTCAACGTCCGAGCGCCGCGCTACGCCACCGGGCTGCCCGTGATGGTGTGGATCCACGGCGGTGACCACACCGACGGCAGCGGCGCCGAGCCGATGTACCAGAGCAACGTCTTGCCCGAGCGCGGGTGCGTCCTCGTGACCATCAACTATCGCCTCGGCCTGTTCGGCTTCCTCGCCCACCCCGAACTGTCGGCCGAGTCCGCCGACGGCGTGTCCGGCAACTACGGCCTGCTCGACCAGATCGCCGCCCTGGAGTGGGTGCGCGACAACATCGAGGCGTTCGGCGGCGACCCCGGCAACGTGACGATCTTCGGTGAGTCCGCCGGTGGCGAAGCCGTGCTCAACCTGATGACCTCGCCACGCGCTCGCGACCTGTTCCACCAGGCCATCGCGCAGAGCCCGAGCGACAGCGGCCGCTGGCTCCACCTCGACCAGCCGATGCTCGACTTCGAGCCGGCCGTCGACACCGGTCGGGCCTTCGCCGAACTGGCCGGCGCATCGTCGATCGCGGCGCTTCGATCGATCGACGCCGAGACGCTGTCGACGTTGTACACCGACACCCCGCACCTCGGCCGTTCCTTCTACCCCGTCGTCGACGGCGTCGTCCTGCCGACCACACCGATGACCGCCTTCAGCCGGGGCACCCAGGCACCGGTGCCGTTGATGATCGGCTACAACGCCGACGAGGGCACCCTGCTCGCGAGCTTCATGCATCCCGCGGGAGCCGAGTTCGAGCCGCCGGCCGACGGCGCCGACGTCCCGCCTGCGGACATCCGTGCGGCATTCGAGCGCTCGTACCCGACGCCCGAGCACGTCGACAGGCTGTTCGCCGTCTACCCCGGCCTCGCCGTCGGCGACATGCAGGCTCGCATCGATCACGCCGGCGACCACATGTTCGGCGTGCACGTCGATCACGCCTCCCGGTGCCACGCCGAACAGGGCAACCCGGTGTACCGCTACCACTTCCGAGCGGTGCCGCCGTCGCCGAAGCAGACCGCCGGCGCCTTCCATGCCGCCGAGGTCTTCTTCGTGTTCGACACGAGCTTCCCGCTCGTTCCCGTGGCCGAGGACGCCCATCTCCTGGCACGCGAGATGGGCGACCGGTGGTTCGCCTTCGCGGCGACCGGTGTGCCCGACTCGCCGGGGCGATCGGTGTGGCCCGCCTATGGGACCGAGGCACCCGAGCAGATGGTCTTCGACCGGCCGACCTCACACGTTGCCCCGTGTCCGCCCGAGGACGGCCTCGACCTGATGCGCGAGCGGATCGAGTGGCTCAGCGCACAGAGCGTCACGGCGGCGGTGCGATGACGAAGTCGATGTCGTCGGGCACCATCGGGTCGCCACCGGCCGACGCGGTGGTGGCCGGTTCGTCGCCGTGGGTGTAGGCCTCGGTGAGCCACTCCCGGAACTCGTCGTCGATCAACGCCGGGTCCGCGACGTTGACCACGTGGAAGAACTTGGACCCGTAGTCGGCGACCTTGCGTGACAGGCGACCCGAGTCGAGCGGTCGACGCAGCGAGAAGCCGACGGCGACCCACTTCGTCTTGACGTCGAGGATGCAGAACGTCGGGCCGTTCTTGAACAGCACCTTCTTCGCGAGCGGGTCGACGATCAGCGCGCCGTCGGGGTGCGCTCGGTCGACGGCCACGAGATGGTCGTGGACCGCCTCGAACACCGGCGCGGTGAAGTCGGGTGACGCGCCGAGGAACTCCTCGACGGTGAGCCCGGGCCGGCACATGTGACCCTGACCCGTCGCACCGAATTCCCGGTGGCAGTCGGGGCAGGTCCAGGTGGGCACGGCGGACGGTCTCAGGTGGCGATGTCGACGCCGAAGATCTCGCGGAACCGAGTCGATGTAGTCGGCGTCGTCCTCGATCGCACCGAGGCCGATCCAGTCGGCATCATCGATGCGGTCGTGGAGTGCGGACATCTCCTCGCCGGCCCAGCTCACCGGGTAGCGGAGCCGTGGTTCGTCGGTCGTGATCGCATGCTCGATCACGCGGCCCACCTCGAACGGGTCGGTGGCGTTGGCCATCCCGGCGGCGTACATCTGGAACATCCGTCGGTAGTGGGCTTCGTAGGCGTCGGTCGAGTTCGGCGCATCGATGTTCTTCGCGAAGATCGCCGACTTGGTGACGCCCGGCTCGATGATCGCGACGCGGATTCCGAACGGGGCCAGTTCCTGGGCGAGCTCCTCGCTCACTCCTTCGAGCGCCCACTTCGACGCCACGTACGGCGACTGGGCGAGCGCCGCGATCCGCCCCACGACCGACGTGACGTTGACGATCGTGCCGCTTCCGCGCTCGCGCATCTGCGGGAGGACCGCCTGGGTGCAGCGCGTGACGCCGCACAGGTTCACGTTCATCACGTCGAGGTACAGCTCCGACGGGCACTCCTCGACCACGGCGTTGCCCCCGACGCCGGCGTTGTTGACGAGGTGATCGACTCGGCCCGTCCGGGCGAAGATCTCCTCGAACCCGCCGGTGACCGACGCGTCGTCGGCCACGTCGGCGACGACGAGATCGACCTCCACGCCGGCGGCCTCGGCCATCGTGTGCAGCTTGGTGGCCTTGTCGAGTGAACGCACCGTGCCGACGACGTGGTGCCCGACCGACGCGAGATGGATCGACGTCGCCCGTCCGATCCCGGAGTTGGCCCCGGTGACGACGGTGACGGGTTGACCGGGGGCTGGCGATGACATGGCCGCCAGACTACGGCGCACGTCCGCCGCCGAGTCCGGTCGGGCTCAGGTCGTGATCGAGCCGCGGATGTCGGCCAGCCAGTCGTCTGCGTCGCGCCATCGACCGCCGGCGTGCTCACGCGCGGTCGCCGCCGCCTCACCCGCCGCGGGGTACGACCCGAGGAACTTCACGCCGCCCTGCTTGGCGTGCAGCGCCCGCATCGTGTCGGCCACCAGCTCGTCGGCGACGTGCCCGTCGGCGTACATGATGAAGCAGTAGTGGCCGAGCCCACCGTCCTTGGTCGGGCGACTGAACAGGTTCGACAGGTTGATCCGGCGAGCAGCGAACTCCTGGAGGATCGCGATCGAGACTGCCCGGCTCGTCGGCGCGCTGGTACACGACCAGCGCCGTGCGATCGTGCCCGGTCGGCGCCGGCACACCCGAGCGGGCAACCATCACGAACCGGGTCTGGTTGCCGGCGTGATCGGCGATGTCGGCCTCGGCGATGTCGAGGCCGTACACCTCGGCAGCGATGCGCGGTGCGAGTGCGGCGACGTCGTCGCGCTCGGACTGGCTGACGCGGTGCGCCGCGTCAGCGGTCGAGTTCGCGGCGACGACCTCGGCGTCGGGCAGTCGCTCCCGGAGGTACCGGTGGCACTGGGCGGTCGCGACAGGAATCGACAGGATCTCCCGCACCGCGTCGAGGGAGCACCCCGGCTTGACGAGCAGGCAGTGCTCGATGTCGATCACGGCCTCGCCGATGATCAACAACTCGTGGTCGAACGCGAGCGCGTCCTGCGTGAAGTTGACCATCCCCTCGATCGAGTTCTCGATCGGGACGAACCCGGCATCGACCTCGCCGGCCTCGACCGCGTCGAGCACGTCGGGCACGGTCCGATACGGCACGTGCTCGGCATCCATCGCCGACTCGATGCCGAGCAGGGCCTGCTGGGTGAAGGTTCCGAGCGGACCGAAGAAGCCGATCCGTCGAGCGGGAGCCGGAGAGCCGTCGTGCGTCAGTCATCAGCGATCGAGGCTACGCAGTGAGGTGGTCACGCGACGCCACCATTCGGGTGTCAGCCACCGAGGGCGGCGTCGAGGAACGCCGTCGTCTCGGCCGCGCTCGACGAGCCCGCACGGCGTGCGAGCACCGTGCCGTCCGCATCGAGCACGACGGCGAACGGGAACGACGTGCCGCCGTAGGCCTGGATCGCGGTCAGGTTCTCGTCGTCGGCCATCGTCGGCCACGCCCAGCCCTTCTCGACGACCCAGTCGCTCGGCGGGTAGTTGTCCGCCTCCGGGTCGACCGCGGTGCTGACCCCGATGACGTCGAGCCCGTCGGGCAGCTCACCGGCCGCGTCGAGGGCGAGCAGTTCGGGAATCTCGTCGTTGCAGTGCGGGCACCAGTGCGCGAGGAACACGACGAGCGTCGCATTCTCGGACGGACCGCCGAACGTGATCGGCGTCCCGTCGAAACTCTCGCCGGACACCACCGGCGCCACCTTGCCGACGGCGAGATCGTCGAGCGAGCTGTCGAAGGGGTCGAGCGGGTCACCGTCGACGGTGATCGGCCCGTTCTGCTGGAGCGCCTGCGCCACCTCACCATCCGATGCATCGTCGCTGGAGACCGATGCGTCTTCGGGAGGCGCGGCCGAGCTGACGCTCTCGCTCGCGGCGTCGGCGGTCGAAACGGTGTCGTCGCTGCCACAGGCGCTCGCCACGAGGACGGCGGCGGCGAGGCCGACCAGCGCGCGACGGACGATCGGACGACGGGGGGAGTCGGTGGAGGTCACCCCTCCAGTCTGCCGCCTTCGCGTCCTCGACGGGCAGCAGCCGGGTACCGTCGCTCGGCGATGAGCGAGCACGTCGAGACCGACGCGGCGGTACTGCGCGACTTGCGCAGGGTCCGCCGGGAACGTCGCCTGGGGGACACCGAGTGGTTCGATGTCCTCTACCGCGTCTACCTGTTCGCGCTCGTCGGGACGATCGCCGTCGTGTTCGCGTCGGATTCGATCGAGGGGGTGCTCGACGAGCCCATCGACACCGACCTGATCCTCGGTCGCGGACCCGCGATCGCGGGGATCGTCGCCGCCCTCGCCATCGGCATCGGGCTCCGCAACGGTGCCGAAGGGGGTCCGATCTCGGTCGAGTCGGCCGACGTGCGCCACCTCCTGCTGTCACCGATCAGTCGGACGCGCGTTCTCATGCGGCCGATCGGCCAACGCCTTCGCGCGGTGGCGTTCGGGCTCGGCCTCGGGCTCGCCGTCCTGGCCCAGCTCGTCGCCCGCGAAATCGAGGGGTCACGCGCGGCGTGGGCGGCCAGCGGCGCGCTGTTCGGTGCGCTCCTGGCTGCGTACTACGTCGGCGCCGCCGTCGTCGCCCATGCCCTGCGAATGCCCCGCTGGCTCGCATCGGTGATCGCGACGATCGCGGTCACCTGGCAGTCACTCGTCGCATGGCGGATCTGGAACGGTGAGGGGTCGGACGGAGAACGGATCGGTCCGGCCAACCTCGCCGGCAGCGTGCTGTTCTGGGGCATTCGTCAGCGCGGCATCGACCTCGTCGCGATCGGCGCGGCGGTGGTGCTCGTCGCGGCTGCGCTCGCGCTCGGCGGGCGACTGCGGCTGCAACCGCTCGAGCGGCGCGGGCAACTCGTGTCGCAGCTGCGCTTCGCCGCAACGGTGCAGGACATCCGCACCGTCGTGCTGCTCCGACGCCAGCTGAGCGCCGAATCGGTCCGAGTCGACGCCCTGGTTCTCGGCATCCCGGTTCTCGGCATCCCGGTTCGGCTCGCCCACGCCGCCGCGCCCTGACGAGATCGTCCCCGCCCGACCGGCGCAGCGCCCGACCGGCGCGTCCGGGCCCGTCACCGATCGGTTCCCGACCTACGTCTGGCGACGCGGTGTCGCAGCGATCCGTCGGCTCCCGCTCAGTCGCCTGGTCCGGATGGCCGCGCTCGCCGCCATCGCCGGGGTGACCGCCTCGCTGACGGTGACGTCGTCGTGGCTGTTCCTGATCGTGTTCGTCGGCGCGTGCTTCCTCCTCGGGCTCGAATCGCTCGAACCGCTCGCGCAGGAAGTCGACCGGCCCGACCTGACCGACGGGTTCCCCGAACCCCGCGGCTGGTTGTACGCGCATCACCTCGTCGCGCCGGCCGGCCTGCTCGTCGTCGCCGCGATGATCGGTGCGATCGCGGCGACGCTGGTCGAGCGCGATCATGCCGTCGTCGGCGTTCGTACTCGCCATTCCGGTGGCATGGGCCGGAGCGATCGGTGCCGTCGTCACGACGGTGCGCGACGCACCGGACCCGCCGGCGCTGGCCAACACGACGCTCACCGGCGCGGACCGCAACGTCGAGAGTCCGTTCTCGATGCCGGAGTTCGCCGGGTTCAGCAACATCGGTACGGGGGCGCTCCCGATCGTCCTGAGCGCCATCGCGGCCGGCCCGATTGCCGCGATGCGCGTCCAACCCGACGCCTCGACGGTGGGGCGATCGATCGTCGGTGTGGCACTGTGTCTCGTCGTGATGACGTTCTGGGTGGTGCGGCGGGACCGGTGGTCGGCGTCGATTCGACAGTTCTTCGTGGCCGGGCGCGCCGCAGGGACCACGAGATGACCGACGCAGTCGAAACCCGGGGGCTCACCAAGCGTTACGGCGACCATGACGCGCTTGCGCCGCTCGACCTGACGATTCCCCCCGGCCAGCGGGTGTCGCTGATCGGCCACAACGGCAGCGGCAAGACCACGCTGATGAAGATGTTGACCGGTCTGCTCGATCCGTCGGGTGGCACGGCGACCATCGCCGGCTTCGCGCCGGGCACCCCCGATGCCCGCGCCCTGCTCTCCTACCTCTCCGACCAGCCGGTCTTCTACGACGACCTCACGGTGCGCCAGCACCTCGAGTACATCGCTCGCCTCCATCACACCGAGGAGTGGGAGGACCACGCCGAATGGTTGATCGACACGGTGGGCCTCACGGCGCGAGCCGACGATCTTCCCGCCACGTTCAGCCGTGGTCTGAAGCAGAAGGCAGCGATCGCCATCGCCTTCGTGCGGCCCTTCGACGTGATGCTGATCGACGAACCGTTCGTCGGGCTCGATCAGGTCGGGCGAGCGGCGTTGCTCGAGCTCGTCGCATGGGCGCACGGCGACGGCGCGACGATCGTCATCGCAACGCACGAGTTGGCCAGCGTGGCCGCCAGCGATCGGTTGATCGCGCTCGGCGACGGCCGACTGATCTTCGACGGTGACCCGGCGATCGCCGATCCCGACGCGCTCGCCGAGGGATCGTTCCACGACACGGCCGCCGTCGACGACGGACGCGCCGACACCGACCACGAGGTCGACGACTGACTTCTTCTTCGAGACGTCCGCCTCCTCCCCGCCCCGGTGGTCTACGCTGAGCGCATGCAGGAGTTTTCATCGGTCACCGCGTCCTCGTACGACGCCGAATCACTCGCGCCGATGCTCACGGAGAAGGCCCAGGAGGGCTGGTCTGTGGTCAGCATCGTCTCGGCCGGCACGAATGTCGTCGCGTACCTGACCCGAGGTGGCGAGGCCGCTGCGCCCGCGGCCGACGAAGCCTCGGCTGCGGACGCTGCGCCCGCCGTTGCCGCAGCGGCGGGAGGACTCGCCGCAGGAGCCGTCGCGGCCACCGCCGTCGAGTCGCTGTCCGACGACGCCGACGAGGCCGCAGCCGTCCCCGCCGAGGCGACGGCGATCACGCCGACGCTGCCCGGCGAAGTGTCCGAGCCGGTCGTCCCCACCCCCGAAGCGTCACCCGAAGCCGTGGCCGCGGTCGAAGAGTCCGGCGAGCCCGCCGGCTGGGGCGTTGCGCCGGCCGCCGAACCCGCGGCGCCCGACGTGCCGACGATTCCCGAAGCCACTCCTGTCGACGACGGACCGGGCCTGGGTGCCATCGCCGGCGGCGCCGGACTTGCCGCCGGAGCCGCTGCCGGGGGCGCTGCGCTCGCCGGTGACGCCGCAACCGACCTGACCGGGGGCCTCGCCGACACCGCGACCGACACCGTCGGTGATGTCGCAGCCGGGGCCGGAGACGCAGCGGGCGGCATGGCCGACACCGCCACTGAAACGGCCACCGACACCGTGGCCGACGCGGTCGCCACCACCGAGGAGGCCGCCACGGAGGCCGTCGCCGACACCACCGAGAGCGCGACCGAGGCCGTCGCCGAGACCGCCGCCGCGAGGAGTCCGCTTCCGGCGTTCCCGCCGGGTGGTACGCCGACCCGTCCGGACGCTTCGAGCTTCGCTACTGGGACGGCAACGCCTGGACCGAGCACGTCAGCCGCGCCGGCCAGCAGTACACCGATCCGCCCGTCGCCTGATCCGACCGGAACTTCGCCGAACGGCAGCTGCGCGAGCAGCTGCCGTTCGTCGTTTTCCGCCCGGAGTTCCGCAACAGCCCTGGCCCCCGGTCGTAGCCTGACGCCATGGATGTGACCTCCATCGGACACGCGGGGATGCTGATCGAGACGGAGGGCGGTTCGATCCTGTGCGACCCGTGGTTCGAGCCGGCGTTCTTCGGCTCGTGGTTCCCGTTTCCGCGCAACGACCGGCTCTCCGACGATCTGCGCGACCGGATCGAGCACGCCGACTTCCTCTACATCTCGCACCTGCACGGCGACCACCACGACGAGGCCTGGCTCACCGAGCACCTCCGGCGAGACATCCCGATCCTGCTCCCCGGGTTTCCGACCCGCGAGCAGCAGCGCACGCTCGCCGGGCTCGGGTTCACCGAGTTCATCCGGACCGTCGACACCGTCGAGACCGAGATCGCCGACGGGCTGACGATCGCCATTCACATCGAGTCCTCGATCACCGACGGCCCGGGCGGCGATTCGGCCCTCGTGGTGATGGCCGACGATGCGATCGTGGTCAACCAGAACGACTGTCGCACGACCGACCTCGGCCAGCTCCGTTCCCACGGCCCGGTCGACCTCCACTGGCTGCAGTTCTCGGGCGCGATCTGGTACCCGATGGTCTACGAGATGGACGCCGCTGCGAAGAAGGCCGCGTGCGACGCCAAGGTGGAGGCCCAATTCGCCCGCGCCATGCGCTACGTCGAGAAGATCGGTGCGCGTGCGATCGTTCCGAGTGCCGGCCCGCCGTGCTTCCTCGATCCCGACCTGTTCGGGCTGAACGTCATCGACGGGTCCGAGGCGAGCATCTTCCCCGACCAGACCGTGTTCCTCGACATGTTGGAGCGCTCCGGCCACCACGGGATCCTGAACATCCCGGGGACGACGATCACCGTCGACTCGTCGCTGGGCGTCACGCATCCGCTCCCCGACGCCGACGTCGCCGCGATCTTCTCCGAGAAGCAGTCCTACCTCGACGCGTACCAAGCCGACTGGCTCGGCTGGCTCGACGACATGAAGGCCGGGTGGAACCCACCCTCGACCGACATGTTGCAGACCCTGAAATCGTGGTGGGAACCACTGCTCGACATGGCCCCGACGCTGCGCGAGCAGGTCGGTGCCAACGTCGTGCTCCGAGCGATGGCGCCCGCCGACGGCAGTGCCGAACAGCTCGACATCGTCATCGACTTCCCGAACGGCGAGGTCCGCGAGCACGCCGGCGAGCCGTTCGCGTTCCGGTTCGACATCGACCGTCGCCTCGTCGAGACCGTGGTCGAGCAGCGCGCCGTCGACTGGTCGAATTCGTTGCTGCTGTCGTGCCGGTTCGTCGCGTGGCGAGCGGGCGAGTTCAACGAGTACGTGTACAACTTCTTGAAGTCGCTCTCGCGCGAGCGGATGAAGCGCACCGAGGCCGAGGCCGTGCGGAAGATCGCGCCACCCGACGCCGACGCCATGGCAGCCGAACCGGACATCCGCATCGGCGACTACGTGGTGCAGCGCCGCTGCCCCCACCGCGACGCCGACTTGGAGGCCTTCGGCGAGATCGACGGCGACGAGTTCGTCTGCACCCTCCACGGCTGGCGCTTCGACATCGAGACCGGCACCTGCAAGACCAGCGCCGCCCAACCCCTCCGCATCCGCCGCGCCTGAGTGTTCGTTGGTGCCGGACACCGGCACGCAGCACCGAGACACACGCGCTGTCAATGATTCGAGACACTTCCGTCACATGGGGCCACTACCGTGGTGGCATGGCTGGTGTCCTCGATCTCGGGATCGACCTCGATGTCTGGCCGTGGGTGTGGATCGGCGTCGCAGTGCTCTTCGCACTGGTCGAGCTCACGGTGCTCGCCGGATCGTTCGTCCTGCTCCCCTTTGCCGTGTCGGCGTTCGTCGCTGCGCTCGCAGGGTTCTACGACGCCTCCGTCGAAGTGCAGTGGGCGATCTTCTTCTTCCTCGGCGGAGCGCTGTGGATCGCGTTCTACAAGTACGCCAAACGCTTCGCCGACGACAACGCGATGCCCGAGGGTGTCGGCGCCGATCGATTGGTCGGGATGACCGCCATCGTCACCGCCGACATCCATCCCGACGACACCGAGCGTCGAGGCCGCGTGAAGGTCGTCGGCGAGGAGTGGGGCGCGTTGACCGACGGCGGCCAAACCCTGCCCGCCGGATCGAAGGTGCGCGTCGTGGCGATGAACGGGACCCGCGTCATGGTCGACGCGATCGCGTTCGCCCCGCCGAGTGAACCGCCCCTCAACCCGCCGACCGCCCCGCCGCCGGCCTCGCCGGCACCGAACCCGAACACCCAACCATCGGAGGAAGCATGACCCCCGTCGCCATCGTCGTCGGTGTGATCGCACTGATCGGCATCGCCGTTCTCGTCAGTGCCGTCAAGATCGTCCGCCCCTACCAACGCGGCCTCGTCGAGCGTCTCGGCAAGTACAAGGCCACCCGTGACCCGGGGCTCAACCTGATCCTGCCCTTCATCGAGACCATGCAGCTCATCGACATGCGTGAACAGGTCGTCGACGTGCCGCCGCAGGAGGTCATCACCGCCGACAACGTGGTCGTGTCCGTCGACGCCGTCGTCTACTACGAGGCAACCGACCCCCAGCGGCTCGTGTACAACATCGCCGACTTCTTCACCGCCATCACCAAACTTGCGCAGACCAACCTCCGCAACCTGATCGGCGACATGGAGCTCGACAAGGCGCTCACCTCACGCGACACGATCAACACGCAGTTGCGTGAGGTCCTCGACGACGCCACCGACAAGTGGGGTGTGCGAGTCGTGCGTGTCGAGATCCAGCGCATCGATCCGCCGCCGGACATCGTGTCGGCGATGCACGCACAGATGCGCGCCGAGCGCGACCGCCGAGCGACCGTCACCGAGGCGAAGGGCTACCAGGAAGCCGCGATCGCTCGCGCCGACGGTGAGCAACAGGCCGCGGTGCTGTCCGCGCAGGGCCGCAAGGAGGCCGCGGTGCTCGACGCACAGGGTGACGCCGAGGCGATCCAGCTGCGCGCCGCAAGCGAACAAGATGCGCCTCCAGCTGCTCGGCGAAGGCGAGGGTGCAGCAGCGAAGGCGCGGCTCAGCGGGATCAAGGACGCGAACACCGACCACAACGTGCTGACCGTCGAGTACCTGTCTGCGCTCGAACGCATCGGCGACGGTCGTGCCACGAAGCTCGTCATTCCTGCGGAGTTCTCCGGGCTGCTCGGCACGGTCGCCGCGTTCGCCGAGACCATCCGCCCGGACGACGACGACGATCAGGTCCGACCGAAGGACGGGCTGCCGATCCCGGCCGACGACGATCGAGTGGAGCTGCCCGAACCCGACCGGGACGAGTTCCGGAGTCGCTGACCGATGCGCAACGTCGACGCACCTCGGGCGGGGTGGTATCCCGATCCCGATGGCAAGACCCACCTTCGCTGGTGGGACGGCCTCGACTGGACCGACATCAGGCGGGCCCCGCCGAGCAACGCCGAGCTCATGGCGGCCGAGGAGAACCGCGAGTTCTTCGAACGCGAGAAGGTGCCGGCCGGCTACGTGCCGCAACCTGGGGGTGTGTCCCAGCAGGACGCGTCCCAGATCATCGCCGAGGTGCGCAACGTCGCACGCCAGGAAGTCGATCGTGCCGCGCAGGAGTTCAGCAACCGTGCGACGAACGCGGTGCGCAGCGTCACGCCGCTGATCACCGAGTACGCGAGCGACGTCAAGAAGTGGATCCGCCGGATCGTGATCATCGGGATCGTGTTGCTCGTCGCCTATTTCGTGTTCCAGGTCGTCGTCCAGGCGTCGTTCTTCGACTGGCTCGGCGACCGCATCGACAACGTCACCGACGAGAACACCGTTGCGGAGTGGGTCAGACCCACTCCGCTACGCGTTGCGGGGTGGGTCTGACCCACTCCGCTACGCGTCAGCTGAGGCGGTAGGCGAAGGTGTGCGTGCCCGTGGGGATCTCGTACTGCGGCAGGACGTCGGGGCCACAGCTGGCGGTGCCGACGCCGCGGTGGGCGACATCGACGTGGACGACGAGCACGCGTCCGGGCTTCAGGTCGGTCTCGTGCGCGGCTGCGTACAGCGCAGCGTCGCTGTAGCGCGTCGCCGACACGTGCAGCGCCGTCGGGACGAGCACGTCGAGACGCACCGTCTCACCGGTTGCCGACCGGATGAACTCGAACCACCGACAGTCCGTACGCAGACCGAACTCCTGTGGAACCAGGTACGGCGGCTCGTCGGGCACGGCCTCCCACGTCCCGAGCACCGACCCGCGGTTTCGGTCCGGATAGTTCTCGTCGGGTCCCCGACCGAACCACCGCAGACGATCGAAGCCGGCGGGCAACTCGAACGTCGCGCCGACCCGCCCGAGGTCGACGAAGTCGTCGGGCACCACGACGGTGTGTCGGTGGATGACGCTCCCGTCGGCGCCGACCTCGACGCGATGTGTGTGCTCGACCAACTCGTCGGCCGGTCGACGGTCGATGCCGGCCCGCTGCCAGTGACGGAGCGCCGCTCCACCGATGCCGTGACGTTCGCCGTACTCGGGCATCAGCTTGTAGCCGTCGTTGTCGGTCGGCGCGCGGAAGATCGACACCACCGGCGTGATGGTGGCAAGGTCGAACGAGTGGCCGCCGGCGGCCGGCGGGAGCTTCTTCACGCTCATCCGCTTCGGCGCCCGCAGCTCGATCTGGTCCCAGGCGACGAGGTGCCCGGCCGGTGCCCACGTCGTCGACGCACGTTGCGCCCAGCACACGCTGAGATGGGCATCAGCCTCGGTCGGGGGCGCGCACGGGAGCCCGACGGTGATGGTCGCGTGCGGTTCGACCTCCACGTCGAGTCGACCCGAAGCGCGCACTTCGCCGGCGACCGTCAGCTCCCAAGTCGCATCGAGGTCGGCCAGATCGGTGAAACTGCGGCGGTTGGAGATCGCGAGCTTCGAGCGGCCGGCCGCCTCCACGGTCACCGGTCGATACACCCACTCGACCTCGCGGATCGCAGGGTGCGGAACGAGATCGGCGGACATGATCCCGTCGGCGACGAAGTTCCCGTCGTGGATCGGCTCGTCGAACTGGCCGCCGTACGCGAATCCCCGTTTGCCGTTCGGCAGGGTCGTCGTGATCCCGTGGTCCTTCCACTCCCAGATGAATCCGCCCTGCAGCCCCGGCGTGGAGGTGATCGCATCCCAGTAGTCGGCGATCGAACCGTTCGAGTTGCCCATCGCGTGGGTGTACTCGCACATGATCAGCGGCCGATCCCCGTGCGGGTCGTTGCCGTAGGCGACGATGGCGTCGATCGTCGGATACATCGGGCAGACGACATCGGACGATGCGCGTCCGCCGTCGACCCAGCCGTCGTGGAAGACCGCACCCTCGTAGTGGAGCGGGCGAGACGCGTCGAATGCACGGACCCACCCGGCGGCGGCTTCGTGGTTGTCGCCATGGCCTGATTCGTTGCCGAGCGACCACATCACGATCGAGGGATGGTTGCGGTCCCGGGTGACCATCCGCGCCACCCGCTCGACCCAGGTCGGGCGATACGCCGGGTCGTTGCACAGGCTGGTGTTGTACGCGTGGCTCTCGATGTTCGCCTCGTCGATCACGTAGAGGCCGATCTCGTCGGCGAGGTCGAGCAGCCGTGGGTCGTTGGGATAGTGCGCGGTGCGGACGGCGGTGATGTTGTGGCGGCGCATGGCGAGCAGGTCGTCGCGCATGTCGTCGACGGTCACCGCCTTTCCGCGCACCGGATGGTGGTCGTGGCGGTTGACACCGAAGAACCAGACGGGTTGTCCGTTGACCTTGAACTGGCGGTCGGCGATCTGGACGGATCGGAATCCGATCAGTTGCGTGTGCACCTCGGTGACCGTGCCGTCAGGGTCGATCAACTCGACGAGCACCCGGTGCCGGGTGGGGGTCTCGGCCGACCACGGGTCGACCGCGGGCACGTCGAACGACGCGTCGACGTGATGGCCGCTGAAGAGGTACGGCGTGGCGAACGCATGCGGCACCTTCGCGGTGACCGACTTGGCGAGGCGCTTCTTGGCCAGCGTCTCGATGCTCGTGCGGACCTTCCAGCCCGGTCCGGGCGGCGTGGCCCCGCCCACCGTGGATCGCACAGCGAGCGTTCCGCCACCGGAGATGTGGTTGTAGCTCGCGTCGCAGTCCACCGCGGTGACACTGGTCGTCGCACGGGCCTCGATGCGGACCTCGCGGTGCAGGCCGCCCATCCACCACTGGTCCTGATCCTCCACGTAGCTGTGCGCACTCCACTTCACGACGACGATCGCAATGTCGTTGCGGCCCGCGACGACGTGTTCGGTGATGTCGTACTCGCTCGCCAGCCGACTGTCGGTGCCGTACCCGGCGAACTCGCCGTTGACGTAGAGCGCGTGGACGCTCTCGGCGCCGCCGACGTGCAGCACGATGCGGCGTCCGATCCAGCTCTTCGGCACGGTGACGTCGCGCCGGTAGACCCCGGTTGGATTGCGGTCCGGCAGGTTCGGCGGCGGACCGTCGAAGGGCATCTGCACGTTGGTGTACTGCGGCAGGTCGGGGGCACCGTCTTGATCGACGGCGTGCTGCACGGTCCAGTTGCCCGGAACCGCCACTTTCGCCCAGCGGCGGCCGTCAGCGGCCTGGGTGATCGCCGTTGCGGGGACGTTGTCGGGATGATCGAACAGCCGGAACTTCCACCGACCGTCGAGGGCGCGCCCCCACGGGTCGGGCGCGGTGTCGAACGGGTCGGCGGCGCGGGCCGCAGCGATCGAGGCATGGGCCGGCGACGGCGGCGCGATCGGCATCCGCCCGATCGACGTGATCGCCGGATCGGCCCAGGGTCGGACAGCACCGATGACGGGAAGCATCCGCCCATCGTGCCAGGCACGACCGAGCCCCGACGCACTCCACGGCCCGGTGGCGCCTACCAGCAGGGAGCGGGGGAAGCAGGAGCGTGGCCGCCCCAGCAGGTCAGGCAGCAGCGAGCCGCGAGTCAGGTCTCCTGACCGGGATCAGATCGTTCGAGCGCAAGGCGCGCAGCGACGAAGCTGACGTCCGTCAGTGAGGAGCCTGCGCAACGCCGCGATCGGGCGATCTGGACCGGTCAGGCGCCGTCGTGGACCCAGACGGAGGTGTCGAGCGGCATGATGCCCGAGTCCCAGATCCAGTCCATGGCCGGCACGCTCACCCGGACGCAACCGTGCGATGCCGGGTAGTTCGGGATGCTGCTCGATCCGTGCACCGCCACGCCACCGACGAAGTACTTCGGTCGGTAGATCCGACCGAGGTCGCCCTCCCACCAGCCTTCGGCGCGCTGGCGGTTGACCTCGTGCAGCCCGCTCGGCGTGAGCGACACACCCGAGATCGTCTCGCCCGGCGTGTTCTGGTCCGGCTCGGTGTATTCCTTGCCGTTACCGGTCGACACGTTGAGCACCCACTCGGTGACGCCGTCGATGACGAAGAACAGCAGCTGCTTGCTCTTGTCGATCTCGACCAGCGTGCCGGAGTTGGCGCGGGCATGCGGTCGGACGGTTTCGATACTGAGCGCGTTGGCCGTCTGCTCGTCGACGCGCCCGCTCGGGTCGTCGAAGCCCATGTACTTCTGGAAGGCCATGACGGCCTGGGTGGTCGTGAGCCCGTAGTCGCCGTCGGCGCCCTGCAGCCAGAAACCGAGTTCGAAGAGACGCATCTGCACACGGGCCGCTTCGGGACCGTTGGAGCTGCCGACGGCCTGCAGGGGCACGTCGAGGGGCGCCACGGTGCGGATCGTGTCAGGAATCGTCGTGGTCGGCGGCAGCGTGGTCGTCGTCGTCGTGGTGGTCGTGGTCGTGGTCGTGGTCGTCGGGGCGGCCGTGGTGGGCGGTGCCATCGTCGTCGCCGGGGCCAGCGCCTGGGGAGCGGCGGATGCGCCGTCGCCACCCGTGTTGCCACCGGTCATGGCCGACGAGCATCCGACGAGCGCGGCAAGACCGAACACGACAGCGCATCCGATCATCGCCTTCCGGCGTTCGTCCATGGCCACGATGTGCGATGTTACCGGCAGTACATGGACGAGACCGGGTATTGCTCCCGAAAACCCGGTGTTCACCGGCCGTTTCGAAGTGTGAACCGCGCCGCATCCTCGGCGACCGGTTCGTACACGACGACCCCGGGTGTGATCGCCTCGATCTCGAAGTTGCCCACAGCATCCGTGAGCAGGGACGATACGGACTGATCGCCATCGACCTGACCGCCATCGACGTCGCACCCGAACGACCGCATCAGCGTGCGCACGACGGCGTCCCGGGACGCTCCGGCGTCGACGAGTTCGGCGAGCGTGACGGACCCGTGGCGCTTGGAGAGGCGTTCGCCGTCACTGCCGAACACGAGCGGGACGTGCCCGTAGTCCGGCGTCGGGAGCCCGAGCAGCCGCTGGAGGTGGATCTGTCGGGGGGTCGACGCGAGCAGGTCGTCGCCGCGCACGACCTGGGTCACACCCTGCAGGGCGTCGTCGACGACCACGGCGAGGTTGTACGCGGGCACGCCGTCGTTGCGTTGGAGGACGACGTCATCGACGCCGCCCGACCACCGACCCGCCACGAGGTCGGTGAACTCGATCAGCGACGGCGTCGCGCCCCACGATTCCTCTGCCCGCAGGCGCAGCGCCGGCGTGCGCCCGTCGTCGAGGAACCGCTGGCGGCGCGCCAGGGTGAGTGTGCGACAGGTGCCCGGGTACGACCCCGGTGGCAGATGCGGCGCGCTCGGGGCGTTCTCGATCTCGGCGCGCACCTCGCGGCGCGAGCAGAAGCACTCGTACACGAGATCGCGTGACCGGAGGGTGGCCAGTGCATCGCGGTAGAGGTCGAAGCGCTCGCTCTGGCGCACGACGTCACCGGACCATTCGAGCCCGATCGCCCCGAGATCGGCCAGCTGGTTCGCTTCGTGCTCGGGCGCTGCCTGGACCCGGTCGAGGTCCTCCATCCGCACGATGAAGTCGCGGCCCGTGGAACGCGCCGCCAGCCAGGCCAGGAGGGCCGTGCGAAGATTTCCGAGGTGCAACGTGCCGGTCGGAGATGGCGCGAAGCGGCCGCTCATGTGAGCATTCTCTCCATGTCGTCGAGGTCGCGCCAACGACGAAACACGCCGGGCGGGCGGCGCACGGTGGCGCGCACGACCTCGCCGACCGCGTCGGGAAGCCGTCTGGATCGCCGATCGCGCATGGAACTGATCCTCGCACGGGACGGCACGACGTGTGTGTGGTGCGGCCGGGAGGTCGACGTCGGTCTCGTCGAGGCAACGACCGAGCACGTCGTCCCGCGCATCAAGGGCGGACCGAGTTGGGTGGAGAACGAGGTGGCGGCGTGTCGACGTTGCAACGGCCGTCGCGGACATCGGACCCCGAGCGACTGGGCGGACGAGTGCGAGGGGCTCGGCTGGACGCCCGACCGCGATCGACTCGTCCGCGTGCTGGAGTCGCTGGAGGCCAAGATCGGCGAGCGCGGCGGGCAACGCCGGGCGCGGCCGTACGTGGCGTCCCAACTGCGGCGCCTGTCGAAGTCGCGTCGCCCGTGACGGGCGCGCTGATGGCAACGATCCGCAACCGGTCGTCTCGTCTCGTACAGTCGTGGAATGCGTTGCCATGTCTGCAACGTCGCGGTCGGCGACGGACAACGGTTCTGTCACGAATGCGGTGAGTCGCTCGAGGGCGTGACCAACCGGACCGAACCGCTCGACGTCGTCCCGGGGGCTGCATCCGCAGCGGCTGCGGGCGCCCCGACGAACGACGATGCGACCACGATCGACTACAGCGAACCCGACGACACCGTGGCGTCGAGTGCGACGGTCGACCCGCCCACGATCGACGAGCCCGTGCCGGCGTCGGAACCGGGTCCGGGCGATCCTGGCTGGTGGGCGGATGCGCCACCGCCGACTCCGGCGGTCGCCGATCCGATTCCGACAGCAGCGGCCGCCGCCCCGGTCGACGACATCGCGCTCACGCCCACCGAGGCGATCGACCCGGTCCCGAGCGCCGCCGCGGGCGCCGGTTCGTCGGTACACGCACGACCTGACCGACCCGATGTACTCGCCGTCGGCCACGCCGGCGTCGACACCGGCCTTCGAGTCGACGGCGGCGATGACCGCGACTGCGGTGGTGCCGGCCGGCCCGCCGAGCGGTGGGCTCGGCGACACCGACCAGCTCCCCGCGCACTACGCGGGCGCCCCGATCTTCGACGGGATCGACGACGTCGACGAGTACACGGTGCCGCCCTCGGAGGGCTTCAAGCTCCGTGCGTCGTTCGTCTTCGGGTTCCTGGCGACGGTCGCCACGCTGATGGCGAGCGTCGCCGACGTGATCGACATCCGAACGAGCCGTCCCGTCGACGGGATCAGCGTGGGCATCCGCGTGCTCGAGGACTTCGGCACCAACCTGTCCGTCGCCGGATTCGTGGGCGCCGCCGTGATGCTCATCGGCGGGCTGTTGAGCTGCTTCGGCCTGCGCTCGGGCGCGGGCATCGCGGGCGGCGCCGGGCTCGCACTGGCGGGCTGGGCGGCGATGACGATCGGGTTGGTGGAGGTGCCGATCCACAGTGCGGAAGGCATCACCCGCAACACGCCGACGGACATCAACGGCTTCGAACTCGCGATCACCCGCGACCTCGGATGGTTTCTGATCCTGGCGGTGGGGATCCTCGGCGTGATCGTGTTCCTCACCACGCTGCGAATGGCCGGAACGGGTGGGCGACCCGGACTCAACCCGTGGGTGGCCGCCGTCGGAGCGGTCGGCGCGGTGATCCTCGCGGCCGGGCCGCTCATTCCGCTCGGTGAGGCCACGGCCGATCTCAACCTCGGATTCGTCGGCCTCCCCCGGGCGTTCTTCGCCGGCCGCCTCGTGATCTTGAGCCTGATCGCCTTCACCGGGATCGTCGGCTTCCTGTCGGTCCGCACCTACGGCCTCGGCCTGGCCGGCGGCGGATTGTCGGTCGCAACCTGGCTGTGGGTGACCACCCTGGCGGGAATCGGCGACGAGCCCGTGAGCGTCGCCGTCGGCAACCTCGGCACGCTCGACACCACACCGCACGCCGTCACCACGGTCGGGCTCGCGCTGTCGCTGGTGATGCTCGTCGTGGCCTCCGCACTGGCCATCGTCAGCCGGCCACGTCGCTGATCGGCACGCGCCGGCGTTGCCGACGCCGACGACCGCGAGGTCGGGCACCTCGGGGAGATCGAGCGGCGACTCGGGAGCGGCGCGGGAAGGTCAGACATCGAAGACGATCCAGAGGTCGATTCCCGGTTTCGAGATGTCGGGCGTGGCCCGCGATCCCGCGATCACGAGGTCGTAGATGATCTGAATCACCCGCATGAAGGGCGCATCGGCGACGTCCTGACGCGTCAGGACGGAGACGAGGTTGGCGTACTGGACGAGGTGATCCCTCAGTTCGGGATGCCGGAGGATCGCGTCGGCGATGGGCTCTGGCTCGAGATCTGCGAGTTCGACGGTGACCGCAAGGTTGAAGGTGACATCGCCCAGTGCCAGCGGACCACGTGGATCCAATGAGTCTTCGACACGATGCTTCAGATCCTCCTCCGACGCCCGCATGGGGCGTTGGTTGTAGTACGCACTCGTCGTCACGAGATTGCGCGCGGCCGAGTAGCCGGACCCGCCGATCTCATTGGCGATGATGTGGGCACGATTGAGATTGCGGTTGGTGATGATGCCCGGGGAGTCCTGGGTGACCCCACGACCGAGCGAATGGAAGCTGAGGTTCGTTCCCTCGGAACGGATACGGGCTCCGCGCGTGAGGTTCGTCTCTTCGATCCTGAATTGGTTGCCCGCCTTGGTTTCGTAGGTCGTGACCCGCTTGTCGGCCTCGACCCTCACGTCCGGGTTGGAGGTGGGCTTCTCCTTCGGCGCGAACCAGGAGTGGTCAGGGACACGGTCCACGGGAAGCGGAAGCCGACCGTAGTAGCCCTCGAGATCCGGAGGCGCGTCGAATTTGGCGAGTTTCTGGCGCGCCGCCGACTTGAAGGCGTCGTCCTTGTCGGTCGCTTGGATCTCGGCCTCGTAGTCCGCGCGCAAACGGGCAGCAGCGTCGGTCACGAGCTTCGCGATCACCTCGCGTCGGACCTTGCCCGGGTTGGCGGTCGAGGAGAACGCGTGGTTCGAGAACACGTTGGTGTCGGCCGCCTTCTGATTACGGCGACCGTCCTCGTCCGTGAAGTAGTCGAACAGGTAGTCGTCGTAGTTCGCGGTGTCGCCCGCCTCAGCGGTCGCGCCGCTGAACTGCGCCGGGGACAGTGGATTGGGACGCAGTGTCGGCCAGAGCTGTTGGGGCTGCTCGTCGGCCGTCATCCCGAAGGTGACCCGTTCGATCGACTGTTGCCACCACTGGTGCGCCCGCTGCCCGAGATCAGCGACCCTGCCGGGCAGTGCAGCGGCGATCTCCACCTTCAACAACTCGAGTTCGAGGTCGTCGCCTTCGATGCCGAGCAGGTCGAACAGCTCCCGCAGGACGCCTGCGAGTGTGCGTTCCGCAGCCTCGACCGCGGCATCGTCGGGCGGATCGACGGCGTCGTCCTGAGCGGCCTGTGCGAACGCGGCGACGAGCTCGTCGGCGGTCATGTCGGTCGACTCGGCGAGCGTGGTCGCCTCGTCGACCAACGTCCGCCCACGACTGCGTTTCTCGTCGTCGTTCTCGAACTTCCGATCGACGTCGGCACGCAACTCCGGGAGCCGATCGATGACCTGTCTGGGAGCGCTCGCCATCATCAGCCGGGCGTCGGTGCCGCGCGTGTCGATCCACAAGCGGTGCCGTTCGCCACCACCGGTGAACGGCACGTCGTCACCGAGCTCGGTGTCGCCACCCCCGCCGCCCGCGTCGTCCTGATCGACGTCTTCGTCGACCAGACCCAGTCGAGCGAGCAACGCGTGCCCGTGCTCCACGAGCCAACCGACGACGCGATCCATGATGTCGTACACGATCTGCTGGAGGCGGCCGATGACCTCCACGACCTTCTCCGGGAGATCGCCCAGTCCGATGAGCCCGGCGAAGAAGTCGATCGTGATCGGAATGGTCGCCGCAAGACCCATCTCGACCGCCGCGGCCATCCCGGACACGTCGCCGGTCAGGAGCCGGGCCACACCGTTGACCACGGTCTCGACGAACTCGAACATCGGCGCTGCGTTCTCGAACACCCACTTGGCGACCTTGTAGATGATCTCGACGGCCTTGGCGACCCAGCCGGCCGGACTCAACAGGCTGACGATCCAGGCGCCGACCTGCACGACGAGCACCTCGGTCACGTACGAGATCGCCGCGTCGAGAATCGTGTCGACGAGCTCCTGCGGATTGAACTGCGGGAGGAACAGGTCGTAGATGCCCTGGATGCCGTCGCGGACGAACGCGTCGACGATGTTCCAGACCGTCTCGAGGACCTCGACAGCTTCGGGGCCGAGGTGGTCCTCCAGCACCTGGCGGAAGCGTTGCCAGGTGATCCCCATGATCTGGAGGGCGAGCTTGACCAGCGATGGCAGCGAGAAGTCCGGGGGAATCTCGACCCCGACGTCGCCGAGGCCCCGGAAGAGCCAGGCGAAGAACCCGTCGACGAGATGCGCAGGAAAGTGATCGAGGAACTTCTCGAAGCCGAGGCCGAGCCCTTGCAGCAGCAGGTCGAGGAATCGCATCGGGTCGTCGGCGATATCGGAGACGACGTGTTGGATGCGTGCGATCAACGCCCAGAACGACCCGGGTGGGATCCCGACGATCTGGAGCAGGCCGTTGATGATGAAGCGCACCGGATCGTCGACGAACTCGGCGATCGCTGCTGCGATCCGTCCGACCACCCCTCCCGCTTCGACGCGCAACTGCTCGACCTCGTGTTGCACCTCGGCAACGGCGGTGACGGCCCGCTCCGAGATGCCGGAGTTGATGTCGGCTTGCGCCGCATGGACGTCCGCGGCGAGTCCGTCGAGTTGCTCGTCGAACCGGGCGAGTTCGCCGTTCGCCCATTCCTGGAGATCGGCCGGCAAGCTCTCGAAGAGCTCGGTGATCTGATCGCGGGCGGTCTGGATGATCGCCTCCGCGGCGGCGATGATGCCGTTGACCTCGGTCGAGATCTCGAGCAGGAGATCGTGGACCCCGTCGCCGAAGGCGCGTTCTGCGCGGTCGTACTCCTCCACCACCCAACCGGGGAGGCCGAAGACGGCGTCACCGATCGCGACGAGCGCTCCCCCGATTCCCGAGTGCCGGTCCTCGATCCAGTCCTTCACGCGGTCCAGGTCGGTGCGGAACACGGTGGACAGCCGCGTCACCCCGGCGTCCCATCGCGCCATCGCATTGCGCGACAACGGCTCGAGCAGTCCGGCCACCTGTGTCTGAGCCGTCGTGAAGATCGAGCTGGCCCGCTGGCTGACCTCGCTGCGGGTCATCTCCTCCGACCCGACCATCGAGTCCTGACCGGCACCCAGCGTGCCGACGGTGTCGGCACGCGACGTGCGTAGGGCTTCGACGGCCTGCGCCTGGAGCGCGGCCATGTCGACGCGGCTCGTGTCGATGGCGGCCTGCTGGGCGGCAGCGACTTCCGCGGTTCGGTCGGCCTCCATCTCCCCGAGTTCGTCCTGCCCCTCGCGCACCGTCGAGAACGGATGACTCGGGATCCCCTGCGTCGTGGGAGTCTCGATGCCCGACGCAGCCACGTCGTCTGCGACCCGTTGCTGGTCGTTGGCCAGCGACAGGTCATCGGCCGGAATCGCATCGGAGCGGCACTCGCTGCGTCGAGGTCGCCGAGTTCGGCGCCCGCAGGTGGCGGGTTCGTCGGCGTTCCCGCCGCCGGGGCGCCGGTCGGCGGCGCCTCGCTCATCTGGTCGTAGTCGCCGGTCACCCGATCGGCATCGCCCTGGACCGACGCATCGAGATCGCGGCCGGCGGCAGCGGCCACCTCTTCCGGATCCGTGTCGAGCAACTCGTCTTCGTCGACCGGTCGACGATCGCGGATCGACTGCCGGATGCGGTCGGCGAGTTCGACGATCTCCGGGCTGGGCGCAGGACGCTCGCCCAACGCCTCGGTCAGATCTGCCTCGGCGCGGGCGGTGACTTCCTCGACCGGCTCGGTCACCGCCGCGCGCTTCGGCAGTCGTGTCCGCAGCGCTGGGCAGATCGGTCGTCGAGCGTCCGGCCGCTGACACCCTGGAGCCGACGGTGGCGGCCCTGCTGCGCTGGGCCGGTGAGGGTTCGCTCGGCGCCGGCGGAATCAGGAGTTCGACGACGGTGTCGGCGGCGCTCGCATCGGTTGCGCCGAGTTCGGGATCACCGACGGTGTCGGTGATCGCTGCCGCCTCACCGTCGGCCGAGAGCGGCTCATCGGTCTCGGCGTTCGCCTCGACGTCCACCTCGGCCGCACCGTCGGTTCTCGTCGGTTCCGCGGTTCCGGCCGATTGCGGTGCCGACGCCGGAGCCACGTCGGTCGAGGCGCCAGTGAGTTCGTTCACCCGCTCGATCAGGGCGCGAGCCTCGTCGGCTGCGAGTTCGGAAACGGCCGCGAGCGCATCGGCCAGTCCGGATTCGTCGACGAGCGAGACGATCGACGCCGCGTCGGCGGCATCGGAGCGCGCGCCGGTTGGCGGCCGCAGGATCATCGTCGTCTCGGTGTCGACCGTGAGGTGATCCTGCCCGGGGATCTCCACCTCGGCCGCCAGCGGTACGACCTCGTAGAACCCACCGACCGGATCGGGGAGGTCGATGTGGACACCGAGTGGATGCTGTCGGGCCGCCGGGATCGGCACGTCGTCCGCAGGCGACCACATTGCCGATGACCACGAGACGAGCGCGAGTGGCACGCTGCCGCCGACGATGGCGGTCCACGACGCACCTCCGATCGACTGACCGTCCGTCCCGACATCGATCCGCACGGTTCCCTCGATCTGCGGCACCGTGAACCGACCGAGCGCAACCGCGCCATGCAGCGCGCCCTCGTCGCCCACATCGAGCACGACGTCATCGAAGATCACTCCGTCGACGGCCCGCAGCGCGTCGGGAATCGGCAGGTGGCCGTGAAGTGACACATCGAGATCGACGTCGACCGTCGAGGTGGACGCCCGGTCGTCGACGCCCATCGCCGCCTCGGCCGCGATCGTTGCGCCGGCCATCGCGCTAGACCCCGGAGGGCATCATCCGCCCCGACCTGGCGAACTGGGTCGCCACGCCGTGCTCGAAGTGCCGTTGGCCGACGGCTGCGTCCTCGACGGCGGCGCAGTACGCAGCTTCGACGACGGCGTTGCGGATCTCTCCACCCGACAGGTCGAACCGGTCCGCGAGACGGGCGAGGTCGACGTCGACATCGACCGGCATCGAGTCGGGGATCAGGCCCTTCCAGAGCTGCATGCGTTCAGCCCGACCGGGACGGACGAACTCGACATCGACATCGATGCGCCGCTCGAACGCTTCGTCGAGTGCTGCGGGCAGGTTCGTCGCGAGCACGACCACACCGGGGTGCTGCTCGACACGTTGGAGGAGGTAGCTGACGTCGTGGTTGGCGTATCGGTCGTGGGCGTCGTGCACTTCGGTGCGCCGGCCGAAGAACGCATCGGCCTCGTCGAAGAAGAGCAGACAGCGTTCGGCCTCGGCACGGCGGAACACCCGATCGAGGTTCTTCTCGGTCTCGCCGATGTACTTGCTGACGCATGCCTGCATGTCCACGCGGTAGGCGTCGAGACCGGCAGACTTCGCAACGACGGCCGCCGCGAGCGTCTTGCCGGTGCCCGGGGGTCCGTGGAACAGCGCGACCAGCCCCCTGGCGTGGTCGAGCCGTTCACCGAGACCCCAGTCGACCACGACACGGTGCTCGAAGCGGATGCGATTCGCGATTCGGTCGAGCAGATCACCGATGTCCTTGCGCACGACGAGCGATCCACGGTCATGCACGGTCGTCAGGGGAACCGCAGGGAACGTCGTGCTCATCTCCGGTGGAACGGGTGCCATGCCCAGGAGGAAGTCCCGAACGTGCTCGGTCAGCACGACTTCGCTGTGGTGGTGGTGTGCGTGAACCTCGACCACCCCCATCTCGACCAGCGGCGCTGCGGGGCGCAGCCGCTCGGTGACGCGCAGGCGAGCGCCGAACGATGCTGCGGCCAGGACGCGCGCCGCGTCGATCGTCAGGCCGAAGTCAGCGGGGGCATGGTCGAGCTGGCGATACCAGCCGCGCCACTGCGCATCGATCGTCGGTGCGAGCGCCGCGACGACGACGAGCGCGTCGACCGCATCCAGACCGGCGCGCTCGATCAGATCGGCGAGCGGGCCAGGGTCGCAGTAGCAGCCGAGACCCGGGATCGCCGGCGGGTCCTCCGGAGGTCGGGCGTCCGCCGACGGTCGTCGGCGTGCGAGTCGATCGGCGACGACTGCTTCCAGTGCACTCAGCGCCCGTTCCAGCGACCTCGTCGCCTCGGCGGTCAACATCAGCTCGTCCAGACGATTCGCACCGGCCGCGTCCAGGGCAGCTGCACGAGTTCGATCGGATACGGCAGCATCGCCAGGAGCGGGTCCAGTGGTCGACGATGAGGATGGAGGTGGAGGTCCCCCCGACGTCGTCGATCCGCCCGTCACGCAGAATCAGTTCGTCGCGGAGGAAGTCGATGCTCGACGTCGCGAAGCCGGGAAGGCAGGCGGCGAAGCGCTCGAAGGCCCGCTCGATCGGTTCGTCGAGCACCGCCCGGTCCGGGAGTCTGGAGAGCGGTGTTGCGCCATCGAGGTCCAGACCGGCCAGCGCCAGGACGAGCGGGTCGGTGACCAAGAGATCGGACCCGAAGGCGAGCGACGACAGTGCGATGCTGCGACCCGTCTCACGGTCCACGTCCAGTACCTCGGCACACTCGAACAATCGGGGGAACCACGGATAGAGCAGCACGAGGCCCGCGCAAACGGTGGGGCAGGTCGAGCCGGAGTATCGGCGGACCGTGTTCAGCCGATCGTCCAGTTCGCGGCCGAGGTCGATCGACGTCGGACTCGACGGTGCGGGGGCGGCCGGGTCATCTCGACGATCAGCACGTGCGCCGAGGCGCTCGACGAAGGCCCGCAGCGGCACACGGTCACCCGCCGTCACCGAGGGTTCGCCTGGGCCTGCGCCGGGGAGTTCCGCTTCTCGCGACTCGATCGCGCCGATGACCGGGTGGACCCGGTCCGCATCCGCATCCGCATCGCCGCGGCCGTGGGGCGTGATCGAAGCGATGTCGCCGAGCAGTGCCTGCCGGACGAGGTCGTCGACACTGCCGAAGACCTCGACGACACGAGCAGCGTCGGACGCGAGGATGTCCCGCAGCTCGTCGTGGTGGAGCCGCAGCGTGGCAAGTAACCAGGCCTCGAGTTCGAGCCGGGCGTCCGATCCCGCCGACGCGTCGGCCGCGGCGTGCGGCCCGTTGCCGGCGACGGCGACCCGTCGGGTCACTCCCGACGCGACGAGCCACTCTTCGACCGCGCCGACGATTCGGTCCGCCCACAGCCAGGCCACGGTGTCGTCGTCGTACGCGTCGACGTCGAAATCGATCGTGACGTGCAGCGTGGAGATCTCGACCTCGCCGATCCGTCGGGCGTCGAGCATGACGTCGACGAGCGCAGGCAGCCGGTCGCGGGCGATTCGTGCGAGTCGGCCCGATCGGGCGCGGGTCCGTTCGATCGCGGGCCGATCACGTCCTCGACCCAGCCGCGACCGCACGGTGACGCGATCGACCTGCACGTCGGTCATCCGAGCTCGTTCCGCAGCTTGTCCAGGGCGTTGTTGGTCGAGCGCATCTGCGCCTGTGTGGCGCCGGCCGCCCGCACGGCTCTGGACATTGCGTCGAGCACGTCGAGCATCGGTCCGGCAGCGTCGGCAATACCGCCGCCGCCGACCGCCACGTTGCGCAACTCGGCGAACGGCTGGTCCGTCTCGGACAGCACGCTGTCGACCTTCTCCCGTTGCGCGTCGGTGCCTGCGGCAGCGCGAGCTGCCGCCCCCATGTGGTCCAGCACGTCGACGACGGCACCGAGTTCGGCGTTGGAGCCCTTCACTCCCCGCCCCGGCCCGACGTGTTGCAGCGACAGTTCGTGCACCCGGTTGGACGCCATGCGCGCGTGTCGTACTGCGTCTCCTGGAGTGCCACCTGGAACGACGCCGCGGTGCGATCCAGAGCGTTCACTTTCCCCGCAATCGCGAGCACATCGGGATTCTCCATCGTCAGTGCCTGGATCGTCTGCCCGAACGACGACGTCCCGAGGCGGTCGGCCTCGGCCGCGAAGTCCTTGGCGAACTCGATCGCCACTGCGGTTTCGTCGCGCATCGTGCCGAAGTCGGAGACGAGTACGTCAACCACCTCGGCGGTGTGGCCGACGTGTGCGATCGCGGTCCCGTTCTGGGCGATCGTCGTCGCGAGCGGCACGGACCCCATACCGACGACCCGATCACCGGGTCCCTTGACGAGGACGAACTTGTCGCCGGCCAGCGGGGCGGTCGTCATGACGAATCCCGCGGTACGACCCGATCTCACCTTCCGAGATGATCTCGACGCCGGGGTTGACGACACCCAGCTCCTCTTCGAGGACCGTCGTGATGTTGTCGAGCGCGGCGTTGACCGACCAGCCGAGCACCCCGTCGACGTGGACGTGATCGGCCGGGTACACCGTGCCCTCCCAGAGGGGATCGCGGGGCGGATCCGTGTAGCCCCCGCCCGGGATTCCACCGCGTGGACCACCCACTACACGGGGGTCGTCGAGATAGTCAAGGATCCAGAGGAGTTCTTCGTGGAACGTCCGAGTCGGTGCAGCGGTAGCACGGGATCGAGCCGCCACCGGGCTCTCCCTCCTCCGGCGGTGTCGTCTCCGGGATCTCGACGAACGTGAGGATCTCGGTCTCGATGCGATCGAAGAGTCGGGTGCACGGGTCCTCGCACGGCCGGGCGAGGAAGCCGTCCGCGAGTTCGCGCAGTGGTGTCATCCAGTCGTGGCGATACCCGCAATGCCACTTCCACGCCCCTGATCGGTCTTCCAACCAGCCGAGCGCGACACCGGGCGTTGCGGTCTCGTGCACACAGGCTCGTGCCATCGACTCGCGACACAGGAGGAACTCGATGGTGAAGAACAGCAGGCGGTTCAGAAGACCGGCACGCTGCGCCTTGACCAGATCGGTGACTCCGGCCGTGAAGGACAATCCGTTGAGTACCGCCTTCGCATCGCTGGACAAGCCTGCGGCGGACAGGATGCGACCGAGCTCGTTGCGCAGGGCGGCCGCAGGCGACCGCAGTTTTCCGTTGGGGCCGATGTCGATCGGCCCGATGTCGAGCAGCGTGATGCGGTCAGGGTCGGGTGGCGAGGTGATCAGCCGACCCTTGACGAACACGATCTCGGCTTCGCGGCACCGGATGGTCGCTTGCTTGTCACACCCGTCCTCCGGGCAAGGCGGCGCGACTTCGTCGGTCTCGAGGATGCGAAGGATCGCTGTGTACCCGCCATCCGTCGGCTCGACGAAGTCGAACCGTTCGTCGAGGAGCGCCGATCCTGCGGCGCCCACGGGTTCACCCGAAGCGAGTTCGAACTGCGGTGCGAGACCGAGGTGCAGTTGGGCCGGCGCCTTCTCGGTCGGAGCAAACGCGGCGACGCCGACCTCCATCGGACGGCCGATCTGATCGAGCGCGCGTCCAGGATCGATGGTCAGCCTGGTTGCGTCCATGCGCCCGTCCAGGCCACAGCTGATGCCGAATCCGACGACTCGTCCGAGGCGTTGTGTCTCGCGGTCGAGGAAGTCGATGCCGAGGTTCAGCTCGTCGTGGGTGAGCGTCTGACCGGCTTGGAAGATGGCGTATGTCGATCCACTCATGGCGTGGGACCTCCGGTGTGTCGGGTGTGGGTGATGGTGCGACCCTTCGTCGGCAACTTGGCGATGCCGAGTCGGTCCTTCGGTGCGTCCGGCTTGCCGCACTCGCGGGCGTTGACGGCGAGCGCGTGCGGAACGTCGTCGGCAAGCGTGCACAGCAGCTCGCGGATCTTCGCGTTGTAGTCGGCGAGCTCTGCGGGGGAGAACGGTGGCTCGAGGTCGGCGGGAGGTGCCATCTCGAGGTTGACCCAGCAGACGCGAACGTCGACGTGCGCCGGCGCCGACGCCTCGACGAACTCGACGAGTTCGCGGCGGCGTGCGAAGTGCTGGAACTGTTCGGTGCTGTTCGTCACCGCAGCCGGCTGGCCGGCCGGTGCGGGATTCGTCACCGGGTCGCTCGAACGGACGAGCAGCGTCGCGCGGAGCCACGGGGGCTTCGCGGGCGAGCCGGGATCCTCGCCGTACTTGAAGTGCTCGAACAGCATCGGCCGGTGCTCGTCCGCGATGTCGAACGCGAAACTCACCCAGTCGACGAATCCCCGCGGTGAACCCCGCCGACGCCACAGCCGAGCGACGCGTTGCAGAAACCGTCGCTTCTTGTCGAGGCCGTGGTACTCGTCGTTCCAACTTCCGGGGAACACGTACGCGAACCATCCCGCGAGTTCGTCGAACGCCTCGCGGTATGCGGTGAGCAATCGGTCGGCTCCTGCGTCGAGCGGAACGCCGGCCGGCCAGACGTCCAGGGCCTGCGGGCTGAGCCAACTCGTGATCTCGTCGAGCCGTTCGATGTAGCCGCGTTGCAGGTCGTCGACGAGGCCCAGGTATCCGGCCAACTGGTCGTAGCTGACCCGGTCTCGCCGATAGATCGGTGGCAGGTCCTCGACGAGGGGCGTGTAGCGCTGTTCAGTCACAGTCGCGCTCCAGCTCCATCTGCAGCTTCAGACATCGGCGCGGGCTCAACCGTGGGACGCACGACGGCTCGATCGGCACGAAGTCGGATGTCCACGCGCCGCCGGCTTCGACTCGTGCCTGTACGTCGACTGCGCCCAGCACGTCGGCGTCCGCGACGATGAGCTGCACCAGTTCCGAGACGCGGACCGCTTCACCTGGGTTCCAGCCGGTCGGCTGCCCGGGGTCGGGTGGCCAGGGACCGCCGATCGCCGCCGGGTGCGTTCGCGATGTCGTCCACCGCACCAGAGCCGACGGACTCCGGCCGACCGTCGACGAGGAACGCCGCGATCGCGGCGTAGATCCGATCCAGAACGAGGGCGTGATTGGCGGCCGCGGGGACGTGGACGACCCCGCGTACCACGATGTCGCATTCGGCCAGCACGGCGACACCGATCTCGTCGCACATGACACGACGCGGCACCTGCGACGTCGCCGGACCCTCGAAGAACTCCCACGGCGCATCGATGCCGAAGCGCTGCGTGAACACCGGGGACCATCCCGGGTCGGTCGATCCGAGCGCGGTGTACAGCACCTCCCGGAGGAAGGTGTTGCCACTCGACGCAGCGCCGGCCTCGCGTTCCACGAGGATCGTCAGCGCTCCGGGATCGGCCGCGCCGCCGGTGGTGGCCGCTCCCTGCCAGTCGATGCCTGGGAGACGCCCGACGACGACCCAGGCCCGCCTGACACCGTCGACGGTCCGGGCAAGACCTGCGTAGTCGTCGTCGGTCACCGGCTCGACCGTGCGGGCCTGGAGCGGGTGTGGCGGCCAGACGAGGGTGTCGCCTCCGGGGGTCTCGAAGTGCTCCGGCTGCGCGCCGGGCGGGCAGGGCGAGAGTGCCAGCGCCTGCCCGATGTGTGGTGCGTCGAGGCCGGCCAGCTCGGAGTCGGCGGTCAGCATCGCGAGCGCGTCGGGCACGCCGGTCGACCGGGCGACGATACGGGCGATGCGATCGCGGTGCTGCTCGACCGTGGCGACCATGCGGTCGTGACGGTGGCGGCGCACCAGCGTGGACAACTCGTCGGTCCACACGTCGTCGAACTCCGGCGCTGTCCGGAGCACGTCCACGAGATCGGCAACGGGGGTCGACGCCGCCGCGTTCTCCACGACACGGCCGACGATGTGAGCGTGCACGAGGTAGGCCTCGTCGAGTGCGGGCTGGCGCACCACGCGCACGACGACAACAGCCTGCGCCCAGTTCAACGGACCCGCTCCGTGCTTCCCGCCATCACCGCAGAGATCGCCGTCCGTCGCGAGTCGGCGGCGAGCACGACGGCCGTGAGCACGTCGAGGTGGTTCGCAAGGGCGTCGGCCGCCGCGACGCGATCCGCTGGCTCGGTGGCGAGCGGCAGCCCACTCCAGTGGTGGTCGTCGTGCGCGAGCCACGGGCTCGACTCCAGCGACCAGCTCCCGAAGTCACGTTCGGTCGTGCGGAACTCCAGGTCCGCGAGCGCGAATGCCGCCGTTTCGAGGACGGTGATTCCCGGGTCGGTGAGGTTGTGGTCGGTCCAGCGATCACCGGCCCGATCGGTCAGATCCTGCACACTCGACGCCCTGATCTCCTCCCAGGTCCGGACGTCGTCGGCGAGCCGGAGGGGTTCGATGTCAGCCATCACAGTGCCTCCGTCAATCGAAGGGTGTGGACGCCGGACGAGGCGATGAGACCGCGACACGGATCGAGTTCGATCCGCTCGACGCCGGGGTGCGATGCCAGTCCGACGTGCTCGACGAAGTCGACCTCCGGTTGCTCCTCCAGGAACTGCAGCACCGACGACCGAAAGAAGACGTGGCCGAACACCGCTGCGCCGCCGGACAGCGGGTGCAACCACGCGTCGAGTCGTTGGTGCAGTGCAGCACCGGCTTCTGCCGCGGCTTCGCCGGGCAGCAGCCGCAGATCGGCCTCGACACCGATCAGCTCGTACAGCGGACACAGCACCACCGGAGTCGCATGCACGGGCATCAGCGGGCGGAGATCGGCCTCGATGCGTTCGGCCAGGCGCACGCTCGGACTCGGTGCGAGCCGGCCGTCGTTGGGCACGACGACGAGGCCGACATGGCCGGGCGCGCGATTGCTCGACGCGTCGGTGTGCGGCAGACAGCGCGAGACGGCGATCTCGGGAAAGCGATCGGCGATGATCGTCTCGTAGTCCCACACGTTCAGCGCCCGGTTCCTCGTTCGCAGCTGGTGCGGCGCCCGTTCGAGTGCGCCGCGCTCCGGTGCGCGCCCGCCCCATGACGGCAGCGGGTTCGTCGCCTTCTTCAGCCCCGGGATCGATGCCTTCGGTCCGGTGATCGTGGCGGAGGCGATCGGCGTTGCGGGGGTGTCGTCGACGTCGAGATCGAGTTCGTTGGGGTGATAGGTCGCCATCACCGCATCGGGCACGAGCGTCGAGACCGCTCCGACGACGTGCGGACTGGTCGTCAGGAATCGCAGCCATCGGACGGTGCGATGCTCCGGGACCGCCGCGGTCCAATCCGCCGGCGCAAGCACCCGAATGACACCGCTCTGACGGAACCCACTGGTGCCGTCGATCAGGTCCACGGACCGCCAGACCCCGTCGACGAGCATCTCCCACCGTTCGACTCCGTCGCCGACGTGGGGATCGCACGCATTGGCCGCGTCCACGTCGACGAACAACGACAGGGTCTGGCCGAGATGTGCTGCGGCGATGTCCACGCCCACCTCGATCGTCCCGGTGATCGCGCCCTCGTTCGGGGAGACGAACGGTGCCACGGTGCCACCGACGCCGTGATCGACCTCGACGAACCCGTTGCGGGTCCGGATCCGCGGCTGGACGGGTGGTGTCCAATACGCCAGCCGCAGCCCCTCGATCGTCGGCGTGGCCGCCGGAAGCAGGTCCGCCTCGACCGGCGTCGCATCGGGGTCGGCAGCAGCGGCCGAGAACCGCCGGATACGCGCCTGATAGTCCGCCCAGCCGTAGTCCCCCGAGGCGATGCGCGCCCGCAGGAACCGTCCGTCGTGCGCGCCGAGCGTGGTCGGATCGAACCGCATGTCCAGGTCGAAGACGAGGGCCGTGTACCCCGATGGCGTCGCCGCCGATGTCGGCGACGTGGGGAACCACGAACTCGCCGCCCACCGCTCCCACGTCACCGCCGGAGCGCCCCCTTCGAATCCGCTCGCGGTGAAGTACAGGTGGAGCAGGCGCAGCTCTTTACGCATCGCTTCCTCGCACGACACGGCGAACGTCGACCCCGTGGCGGGGGTCGGCCCGTACGGAAGACACTGCTGGCTGATGTCCAATGCACCGTTGTTGGCGAGGACCAGCTCGGGCACCAGGCTGCCGAACACCTCGAGTTGCAGGTCGTCGAAGGTTGCGGCGAGCAGTTCGGCGCTGATGCCGGCTGGGGGCACGACCGCCTTGACGTACGGTGCCGCCCCCGGTTCGGTGGGCTGCACCGGGCCCCCGGGCCCGATCCAGATCCAGCGATCCCATGCCGCAACCCATGCGGCGGGCTGATCGCCGTCGGGATGCGACGTGGACCACTCGAGTTCGTCGAACAGCTCCGCCGACGGCGTCGCCAGTTCGATCGTGATCATCGCCGACGATTGTTCGGTCGCCAGGATCTCGTGCTCGAGGTACACCTCGTGGGCTGCGGCCGGATGGGTGGCGGCGAACGGATCGAACGGCACCTCGGCGTCGTCCCAGGTTGCCTGTCGGTCCGTCGGCCCGGCGGGGTCGGACAGGAACGATCGGACCTCGGCGACGGTGGCACCGACGATCGTCACTGCGTCGTCGGTGCGGTACAGCCGGTCACCGACGCCGTTCGGCCGTTTGCCGGCCTTCAGCACCGTGCCGCGCGGCACGACGGTCGGCAGCTTCTTCGGGTCGCCCTCTGCAACCACCGCGACGCGGTCGGGTTCGGCCGGTGCAGCCTCGATACCCAGCCGATCGCGCAGGTACCACGACGCAGCAGTTGCCGGCAGCTCGTTGAAGTCGGCGGAGAGTTCGCCGTGGCGGTCGACGAGCACGTCGAGCAGCGCCTGCGACGGCTCGGTCGGATCGACCCAATTGCTCCCCGCGAACAGCAGCGCCTCCCAGGTGCCCACGACGTCCATCGACGCGGGCAGGTCGTGACGTCTGGCGAACCACGCGAGTTCGGCGATCCGTTCGTCGTGGGTCCGGCGGTCGATCGAGTAGTCACTCATTGGCCGGCGTCCTCCAGGTAGAAGGGAACGACGAGGCTCGACGGTCGGCGATGGTGGTCCATCCGGAAGACGACCTCGACGTCGATGCGTTCGCCTGCGGTGCCCGCCTCCTCGGTCGTGACCGACTCCACGATGATGCGCGGCTCGAACCGGCGTAGTCCACGCTCGACGTGATGGGCGAGCCGGAACTTGGTCTCCGCCGAGTTGGGGGCGAACACGTAGGCGTCGGCGCCGACGCCGAACTCCGGCCGCATCCGCCGCGTGCCCGGCGTCGTCAGGAGGATGATCTCGATCGCCTCCTTGAGGTCGACTTCGTCACAGGACATCGCGACCGAGCCGTCCGGGCCCCACCGGGGCGGGAAGGCCCAGCCGCGACCGACGAGCGGGAACTCCGGCGTCTCGGCGCTCATCCGATCATCACCGTCACTTCACCGGGGGCGGCCATCGCGCCGCAACCCGCCGTGTCCGTGGTGCGGATGATGCCCCGGCCCCCCGCCTGCACCGTGGTGCTGCCGCTGGGAAACGGGGTGCTCGGCGGGTGCGAGTTCGGTGGGATGGCACATACGTGCATGTCACCCTGCACCGCGACCGGCATGCCGCCGATCAGTACCGTGGCCACGCCAGGGCCGATCACGGTCCCTCCGTGGACAGTGGAGTCTCCGACACGAACTGCTGGTGGCATCATGACCTCACGAGTTGATCTTCACCAGTGCGCCGGACATGTCGACGATGCCACTGCCCTTGAGGTCGAGGTTGCCGCTGCTCGTCACCGCGCCGCCGCTCGATCCCTTGATCTCGAACTCGAGGGCGTCGACCTTCACCGAGCCGCCCGACGCGACGAGTTCGATGTCACCGGAACCAGCGGTCAGCACGATGCCACCGTCGGTGATCTCGACGACGTTCTGCCCGGCGGCCTCGGTCAGGGTGATCGAGCCGGCCTCGTCGTCGAACGCAGCGACGTGTCCCCCTGCGGTCGTCAGCGTCACCGCGGTCGAATCTCCGTCGGCGAAGATCAGCCGATGACCCGAACGGGTGACGATGCCGCGGTGGTCGTTGCCGTCGGTCACCAGATCGTCGGGCGGCGGATGCTGCCCGTTCCAGAGCGAGCCGAGCACGACCGGGAACCGTTGGTCACCGCCGACGTGACCGACGACGACCTCCTCACCGACGTCCGGCACGAAGAGCGTTCCGAGCGCCTCACCTGCCGACAGCGTCGCAACTCGCGCCCACGTGGCCTCGGGGGCATCTCGGCGCCAGGGGAATCCGACCTTGACGCGACCCCAGGATTCGGGGTCCTCGAGATCCTCGACGACGCCGATCATCAACCCGCCGCCGACGTGTCCGGCCGAAATCGGCGGAGGGAGCAGCGGCTCCTGGCGGCCGAGCTGGAGTTCGGTGTGGAAACCGGCCGCTCCCAGGCGATGCCGCACGCCAGCGATCCAATGGGCGCCGGCGAGTCGGGTGCCGACGCCATCGATCACGATCCACTGGTCGCAGCGCAGCGCCGGCAACCCGATCGTGCGGGCCCGACCCCAGTAGTGCCGTTCGCTCTCGGACGTGACGACACCGACCGAGCGACGGTCGAGTTCGGTCGTCTCGAGCTGCAGTGACGTCGGGCGAACCGTGTCGCGAGACGTGAAGCCTGCGTCGTCGAGCGCGTCGCCTGTCGCCGCTCGCGCGTCGCTGCCCACTTCGGCGTCCGACGGAGTCGATTCCGACTCGACCACTTCGAGGTCGGCACTGTTCCACCCGGTTGCGGCGACGCCGCTCGAGTGACGGGCGAGATCCTCGGACAGCTCCAGCTCGATGATGTTCTGGGTGTAGGTCAGCGTGACGGGTTGATCGGCGGCGGCCGGCGATTTCCACACGAGGTCGGTTCCCCGGACGTAGGTGACCCACCCGAGATCTGCACCGCGCCGCGTGAGGAACGCCCAGTCGGTCTCGTCGTGTTGGACGATTACGGGCTGTTCGATCCCATCGGCGCCGTCGAGGGTGAGGCCGTGTTCGCCGGCGATCGTGTCGGCCAGTTCGGTGTCGCTCGAGTCCTCGACCACCCTGCTGCGGCGGACCGCGTCGAGCAGGATGCTGCGACTCCGGCACTCCACTTCGAGCGTCGGTGCTCGCTCCGCGGGGAAGTGCGCCCGCAACGCAGTGATCACACCCGAGAACACCGGGTCGAGCGTGCTGTGGTAGCCGAGGTCGATCTCGACCTCGGCACCCGGAACGAACGGGGCATCGTCGCTGTGGCGCACCGCGAGACTCGCGGTGTCCCAGTTCTGGACGAGCAGCGTTGCGCGCCCGTGGCGATCGACGTGCTCGTAGACGTCGATCTCGACGATGTCCGCGCGCACGACCGGTTCGAGTTCTTCACCGTCGATGCGCACGGCGAACTCGGGCCGGTCGGGCACCACATCGAGCGGATACATCTCGGCCATGCTCGTCATGCCTTCGGGGGCAGCGTCAAGACCAGTCCGGTCGGCAGGAGACGGGGGTTCGTCAGGGCGTTGCGCGCCGCAAGTGGCCGCCAGAACTTCGGCGCGCCGTACACGGTGGCGGCGATGCGGTCGATCGTGTCGCCCTCGCGCACGACCCACGTCTGATGCAGATCCGGCGATTCGCGCCGCTCGGTCTGAGCGACCTCCTCGGGAGCCATCACCTCCTGCATCGTCACCCCGACCGTGGCGCGCAATGGCTCGCCGTCCCGGTCGAAGAGCTTGTAGGTCACGCTCGCTTCGGTCAGCACACCTCGGAACTCCCAGCCACCCCAGTACGCATGCACGTAGTACGGCTGATGGTCCTCGGACTGGAACGTGAGGAGTTCGAGCAGTCCTTCGATCCGCTCACGAACGGTCTGGTCGTCGGAGACCACCCCGGTGCCGTCGAAGAAGAGGTCGAGCGAGACCGAGTCGGGTTCGCCGTTCGCGAAGGAGGTCTGCGGCTGGCTGGTACCTGCGGACGGTTCGTTGTTGTAGTTGTTCTTGCGGGTGTACGACAGCTCGGTGGGGTTGAACAACGCCGTCCACGTCTTGTCCGCGACCTGCTCGTCGAAGGTCTGGTCGCGGTACGCATCGATGGTCAGCTTTGCGAGCTGCCGGTTGTCGAGTTCCATCAGCGATCCCACTCCAGGCGCAGTTCGGCCAGGACACGCGCCGAGGCTCGACGCACGATCGCCTCGACGAGTGCGTCGTCGATGCCCTGGCCGGCGTGCGCAGCTGCGGGGCCCGACTCGTTCGGGCGGCGTGGCGCGAGAACCACCTCGCTGACGATCTCGCGGATCAGCACCGTCATGCCGCGACCCCGACTTCGACCAGGCCGTGATGGAGGATCTCGATCGACTCGATCGCCACGGCGGCGGCGGTCCCGTTGAGGTCGGGGCCGGTGAACTTCACCGGATAGCCGCGATGGAAGACCCACGCCTTGACGGGAGCCGGCGCTCCGTCCTGCATCACGAGCAACGTCACCGTGCCCGAGCGGGGCGCCACGACACCGAGTGAGCGGTACTCGTCGTACCAGGTGAAGAGGTCGCCCGATGCGGTTGCGCCGCGCTTGAAGATCAGATTCGAGGCCGCCATGCGCGCCGGGAACCTGTGGGTGAACCGGTTCTCACCGCCTTCGGCATACTCCTCGGTGCCGACCTCGGTCGTGAGGCCGGTGCACTCCGAGAAGTCACCGATCGCGAGCCCGTCCACGGCGAGCTGGAAGTGAGCCGTCGTGAACGGCCGCACGATGACGTCGGACATCGGTCACGCCCCGGCTCCGAGCGACACCCGGAGTCCCTCGTGGGCGAACTCGACGGTCTCGATCGCGATCTCGTTGCCGGTCGCGTTCAGACTGGCGCCTTCGATCTTGACCGGCCAGGCATTGGCCATCTCCCAACTCATCGCGATCGCTCGTTCTTCGTTGAGCAGGCTGACCGTCACCGGTCGGCGATCGACCGACCCGGAGATGATCGAGTCGTACCACTCGAACATGCCGTTGCCGTTCGCCGCCGCGATGCCCCGTTTCATCGTGACGTTGCCGAACTTCTTCAGCCCGGGGATCTTGTCGACGGTCAATGACGTGTCGTCGCCGGTCCGGTACTCGATCACCTCCACTTCGGCGACGAGTCCGCTGACCTCGGAGAAGGCGGCGGTGTTCAGCGAGTCTCCCCAGGAGACCTCGAAGTGAAGACTGGTCAGTGTTGGCATGATTCCTCCTTGAGTTCCGTTCTGGGTGTCACTGCTCGGGCCGCTTGTGGCTGAAGCGGAACACGACGAACTCCGCTGGTTTGACCGGCCGGACCGCAACCTCGATCACGATCAGACCGAGGTCGATGTCGGTCTCCGTCATCGTTTCGCCGAGGCCGACGCGGACGCGGTACGCCTCGTCGGGGGCGTTGCCCAGCAATCCTCCGGCTCGCCAGACCCCGTTCAAGAAGTTCTCGACCGAGACGCGGACGCGAAGCCACGTCTTGGCGTCGTTCGGTTCGAACACGACCCATTGCGTTCCCCGCTCGATCGAGTTCTCGAGGAAGTTGAACAGTCGCCGCACGTTGATGTATCGCCAGGTGGTGTCGTCGGTTGCGTTGCGCGCTCCCCAGACGCGCCTCCCACGGGTGGCGAACGATCGGATCAGGTTGACGCCGCCAGGGTTGAGGAGGTCCTGGCGTCGGTCGGTGTAGTCGACCCGCAATCCCACGATTCCCTTGACCCGTTCGTTGCCGGGCGCTTTCCACACACCCCGTTCGTTGTCGGTGCGGGCGATGACCCCGGCCACGAAACCACTCGGCGGGACGTGGACGTAGCGCTCGTTGGCCGCGGGATCGAGGTTGACGATCTTGAGGTGCGGAGCGAAGGTGCCCGCATACATCGACGTCACATTGCTCAGCCGCCAGCTGAGCAGGTCCTGGTCGTCGTCCTCGTCGGGGAGGTCGATGATCGCGTAGCGCCTGAAGTTCTCGCAGTGCGTGGTCATCGCCCCGATCACGTCGGCGGTGAGCAGATCGTCACCCAGACCGAGTGCGTCCGGGGCGATCAGCATCGCCGGTTCCGTTTCGGTGTCGAGTTGGTTGATCGCCGCCTTGAACGTGGCGTTCGTCGCCGGACCGGTCGTCCCCGCGGCGCTCAGGGCGACCGCTGCCGGCGTCGTGGCAACCGTCGGGACTCCGGCGACGAGCCGCGGCCCGGCGACGATGCGCTCGGACACGTCATTGATCACGCCGTCCTTGGCGTAGAACGCGGGGTGGTTCCCGTCGAGGCTGAGCCCGCTGTAGCGCTCGACTTCCACTCCGGCTTCGGTCACGGCGACGGAGAACCGCAGCGGGTTCACCTCCGAGGCGACAATGTCCTGCACGTCGAACGGACCGGCGCCGACATCGTGGGAGCCCGCCGCGTGGGTGACGATGTAGACGTTGCCACTCGGCGAGTTCACGCCGGTGACGACCAGCGGTCCGGCCGCGTAGTCGAGGTGGTCGCCGATCACGATCGGGTGGCTGCAGCGGACCACGACACCGGCGCTTGGATCACGAGGATCACCCGCGGGTGCTGGGTCCGCCGGTGGGACGAACCGTGCCTCGGTCACCGGCGATGCGATGCCGCCGAGCGCGAACGAGCCCGCCGTCTTGGTGACCGTGCCGAGCGAAGCAGCACCGTTGAACAGTTCGAGCACGGCACCGTCGGGCATGAAGCCGAACTGCGCATCGAGGTCGGCTTCGGTGATGTTGCCGGCCACGGCGACCGCTTCGGTGAACAGTTCGGCGCGGAGTGACGCTTCGACGTCGACCGCGCCGGCCGGGACGGAACTCAGGAAGTCGAACTCGCCGGCGGTCAGCTCTTCCCAGGTCGCCTGGGCACCGTTGTGGGCGGTTGCGCGGTGGGCATCGGACACGAGTTGGCCGACGACGGGAGCGGGCAGTTCCGTGAACGACAGGTTGGCGAACGAGACATGGCGGCGCGCGACGTCGATCGAGCCGTGATAGGTCACGGTCCGTGTGACGAACTCGGCGGCGGGGACGTCGGCCGCGAGCGCAGCGTCGAGGGTCAGGTCGAAGCCGTTGCCGGCCGGGGCGATGGCGGTGACGCGCGCGGCGACGCGCGACCGGTCGGGTTGGGTGACCTCGATCAGGTCGCCGACCTTGAAGCCTGCGCCGGACGCCAGGACGATCGACGTGGCGGCCGCGGCGGCTCCGCGTCCGACACCGATGACGTCCTCGAGGGTGAGGTTCGCCGCCGAGTCGACCGTCACCGAATCGGGGGTCACCGCACTGACCGTCGCGTCGAGCGCCGCGCCACCGGTCCGCACGACCTGCACGTCCTGGTTCAACTCCAGTCCGACGGTCGATGTCACCGGAATGCGATAGAGCGAGCCACCACCGGGGTTGGTCACCGCCGAGCCGGCCGTGCGGCGAACGTGCAACAGGCTCCCACTCGCACCGCCGGTGTCGGGGGCCACGGTCACGCCCAGCGAGTTGGCCCACGTGCCCGCCGACGCTGCCGAGATGAGGAAGGCGTCGGCCGCGGTGCGATCGGTCACCATCCACGACGCCGCCGTCGAGGAGTCGGCGCGCACGACGTAGGCCGCCGGTCCGCCGTTCTCGAAGAAGCCATACACGGCGGGTGCGGTGAAGGTTCCGGCGATCGGTGGCCCGAACTTGGTCACGAAGTCGGTCCAACTCGTGATGCGGGTCGGGGCGGCCGGCCCTTTCACGGTGGGGCCGACGACGGCCAAGACGTTGGTGGAGGCGCCCGCGATCGGTTGTGGCCCCGACGGGACCTCCTCGATGTAGACCCCCGGTGTCTGGTAGGTGGTTGCCACGATTGCCTCCTGGGCTCGGGTCGGTTGGTGTTCGGTGGTGGATGGTTGGTGAGATCGGTTGTCGGGCGTGGGGTCACACCGCGATGAGCTGCATGCGCAGGTCGCGGATGTTCGGGTCGATGGACAGGGTGCGTTCGTGGACCACGGCGTCGATCACGATGTCGGAGGTGGCGAACTCCGCCGTCCACTCGTGGTCGAGCACCTCGTAGACCGCCGGCGCGCCTTCGGTGAGCGGCACCACTCCCCCGGCCGTGCCGTGCAGTTCGACCGTGCGGCCGGTGAGCAGCGTCCCCGTGCGGTCGACCAGCGTCAGGTGCAGTGAGGAGGGAGCGGGGTCGAGTGCGACGATCACGGTGGGCAGGTCGAGGTCGACGGTCATCTCGTGCCACAAGTCCGGTCGCGCCGCACCGGCCGGCGCGCCGAACGGCTTGAGCCGCGCCTTCGACACCGGATCGGTGATCTCCAGCGTCAACAGCGGGACGATCGCTGGGTTGTCGTGCCGCTCGATGACGCTGACGATCACGCGATGTCCGGACTTCGTCATCGTCCAACCCGGCAGTGCCGGGTGGATCAGCGTGGCACGGAAACCGGGGATCGGGTTGCCGGTCGTCGCATGGACGACACGTGCCTCGTGACGCAGGTGCCGCGTGACCGTTTCGGTGGGCAGCGCGGTCACGTGCCGACCTCGTGCAGGGCGTACTCGGTGCGCGCACTCCGGATCTCCGGTTGGGGCTCGGATGCCAGTGGTTCGATCGGGGCGACGTCGACCTCGTAGTAGAGCGAGGTCCGCATCGCCCGCTTCATGCCGCCCCAGATGTGATTCTGTTCCTCCGGTGCGGGGTTGTAGAGCCGCACCGCGAGGTGATCGACCTTGCCGCGAAGATCCGGGTCGAGTTCGCCGGGTCCCAGTCGGGGGTGGGAGTGGAACACCTGCAGCACGCGGCCGAGCCGCTTCTGGGTCTCTTCGTGGTCGGTGTCGACGTAGACCATCAGGTAGTGCAGTCGAAGCCAGAGTGGCGCCGGCACGAAGCCGTCGTCGGTGCGAATCGGTGGCTGGTTCCGGAGATGGGTCTGCTCCTCGACCGAGTAGAGGCAGACGTTCAGTCGGCCCACCACCAGGTTCGCGTCGTCGTGGACACCTTCGATCGCCACCCACGACGCGGCACCGGTCGTCGCATTGAGGTCCGCTGTGTGCGCCTCGAGATGGGTGACGATGGTGCGGGTGACGGCGTCGAGCATGGGTTGATCTCCGGGATCGATCACAACCGATGTGCGTCACCGCACCGTCACCGACAGCGCGCGTCAGACCGGCAGGGGCGGGGCGTGCTCGCGCTCGACGAGTCGAACCAGATCGGGCGACGGGACGATGCCGGGGTCGTTCAACAGCAGGCGGCGATACTGCGAGAGTGCGGCGAGGGCCGCCGACTGGTTGTGTTCTTCCAGGTGGGCTTCGATCACCAGACGGTGCGCACTCTCACGGAGCGGTTCGGCGGCGACGGCGGCGAGTGCCCACTGGATGCCTCGGGCGCAGTCGCCGTCGTCGATCGCGCTCCGCGCTGCCGCCTCCATCTCGGCGACGCGGCGTTGGCGCAGACGCTCGCGTTCGACGATGAGCCAGTCGTCGTACCAATCGGGCAGGAGACCGTCCATGATCCCCTCGAACGGCGACGGCTCGATCAGGCTCGGCGAACGGTGCCGCTGGGCGGCATCGTCACGGTGTGCGCCCTCGTCGCGCACGTCGACCCACACGTTCGCACCGATCTGCAGCGTCGACTTCGTCGCACGAACAGTGTCGGGGGCGACCCGTCCGAGACGCCACAGCGCCGAGCGCAGGTTGCCGTGCGCGCGGGACTCGTCGTAGTCGGGCCAGAGCTGGCCCGCCACGTAGCTGCGACCGATGCTCCGCGGCGCCAACGCAACCATCGCGACGACGCGTTGCGCCGCGGGCTGGACATCCACCACCCGTTCTGCGACCCGCAATTCGAATCCCCCGAGCAGATGAACTCGCGTCGTCTCCATGTATCCCTCCAGTCATCGCCTGCGAGGGACCACGATGCCTGCGGCGGCGACTCGGCAGAGTCACACCTGCGGTGTCGTCATCGTCGCGGTGGCGTCGCGGATCACGCGCGTGGCGGCCGACCGGCATCGCGTTCGAGCGCCACGAGTCGGTCGCGCACCATCTCGACGATGTCGTCGACGCCCCGCGCCGCCGAACCGGTCGCCGCTGCGCTGAGAGCGGAATCGGGGTCGACGAGCCGACCGCGGATCTGGGGATCGGCGAAGTCGAACCACCAGCGAAGGACGATCAGACCGTCATCGACACGCCGCTCCATGGAGGTCATCAACGCGTTCCATCGTCACGCCTGCGTCACCGTCGCCATGGATCGACGACATCAGGTCGACCATCTGCCGGCTCGGATCGAGTGCCAGTTCGTGGCACAGCAGCTCGCGAACACGGTGGTAGTGCTCCAGTGCGTCGGCGCGATTTCCCGCAGCGAGGTGCGCTCGAAGCACCAACATCTGTGCGGACTCGCGCAGTGGCTCGACGGCGACCGCACACAGCGCGGTGTCGACGGCGTCGAGGGGCCGACCGGCAGCGAGTTCGGCGGCGGCGAGTTCCTCGAGGGCGTGAAGGCGGAGCTGGCGATGTCGTTCGCGGGCGATCGTCAGCCAGTCGTCGTCGTCCCAGTCGGGGAGCAGATCCGAGAGGAGGACGAGCCGGTCAACCGACGCCGTCGCCCCACCGGATCGGATCGCCGCTGCTGCCTCGAATGTGGAATCGACGTCGATGTCGAGCGAATCCGTGAGGGCGAGGCGACCGGTGTTCGACCGGAGCAGTCTCTGGACGGGCTGTGGCAATCGCCAGACAACCCCGCGCAGATTCGCCAGCGCACGCCCTTCGGTACGATCGGGCCACAGGTTGCCGGCGAGCACGCTGCGGTTGACTGCGCCGCCGGCGAGTGCGACGAAGGCCAGGACGCGTTGACCGGCGCGAGGGATCTCGACCGGGACGCCGGCGACTCGGAAGGCGAATCCGCCCAACAACTGCAGCGAGGCGGTGCCATCGATGGATTCCCTCATGTCCACTCCCACATCGAGAAATCCGCCCGATTCGACGGTACCCCATCCTCGGCGCGTGCGCTAGCGGACAGTCGCTCGCTGTGTGCGCTCGACAAGTGAGTCCGGCCCCTCCTGGGTCGGCGTCAACACGATCACGATCTCGGCCACTCGGGACGACGACTTCCGGCCGTCCGGTACCGAACGCGAACGAACCCCCTGCCGAGCAAGGGGTTCTTCGTGCGCGAGGGGGGACTTGAACCCCCACGTCCGTTAGGACACTGGCACCTGAAGCCAGCGCGTCTGCCAATTCCGCCACTCGCGCAAAGTGGACATCGAGACGCTAGCGGCTGCGCATCACGTTGCCCACCAGGTTCACCGGCTGGTCTGGACCGCAGCCAGGCGTTTGTGTGACCGAGGATGCCCTTCCCGTCTCCGGTTCTGCCGACCCACTGACGGGGTGTGGCCCCATCTCTCCCGTCGGCGCGTCGTCGATCGGCTCGCACGTACACGATCTACGATCGCGCGATGCGCCGCGCCCTGCCGATGCTCGTGACCGCCACCCTGCTGGTCAGCGCCTGCTCGGGCGGGAGCGACGACACCGCGGACACCACCGTCCCACCGCCGGACACGGTCGCGACGACCACGGCGGTCTCGACCCCACCGACCCAGGCGCCGACGACCACCGAACCCGTTGCGACCGAAGCCCCCACCACCACGATCGACGAAGCCGCCATCCTCGCCGAAGCCGAAGCCGCCTACCTCGAAGCCTTCGAGGTGGGCAAGGAAGTTCTTCGAGACCCAGACGAATCCCGACAACGAAGCGCTGCTTCAGGCTCACTTCACCGGCGCAAACCTGGAGGTGGCCCTCGAGAATCTCCGGCGCACGATCGACGGTGGCTTCATCGCACGGGAGAACGCCGACAATCCGACATCGGCCGAGATCATTGAACCCGCTGAGTTTGTGACGGACGAGCCGAACACAGCGCGGCTGACTGCATGTGAGTTCAACAGTGATCGCATCTTCGAGGTCGGCACGGCGCCGGGTGGCGGAGACACACTTCGCCGCGACGACCCGGTATCGATCCTGATCACCGTTCGAATGCAACTCGTCGACGGGGAGTGGAAGTCCAGTTCTGGAACTCGCGGCGAGGAGATCCGAGACGAGGTCAACCGATGCTCCGACGCTTGACCTTCATCGTCGCATCGGCTGTCCTGGTCCCTGACACCAGCGGCAACAGCCTCCGCTCAGGGGGATGCGCCGCTTCCAACCGACACAGAGAACGACGGTGGCGGAGGCGATCAGGGTCCGACGTTTGGGGGTGGGGTCGGTGGCGATGGGACGATCGGGGCCGGCGTGGACACCGGGCCGTCGGGCGGTGGGGGCGGGTCGCCGGGGCCGGCGACGTTCGGGCCACAGTGCGACTGGATCCCTGCGACGATCAGCAACCTCGGCGGTGCGTTCCTGCCCGGCGACGTCACCGACGACACCGACATCTTCGCCCAGATCACCAACGATGCCGGCGAGTACGGTTGGCTCCGTTTCTGCCCCGGTGACGTCGTGCCCGACTTCGTGTGGCAGGGCCCGGTCGATCCGGTCGATCTCGTCCCCGGCGCCGCCGCCCGTGCCGCGCGCGCTGCTGCCGCTTCCCGCGCCCGACATGAGCCCGGCGCCCGAGATCGGCGCCGTGGTCAACCTCGGACTGTGGTTCGCCATCGACGACCCCGGCGTCACGACGGCCCGCGCCACACTCGCCAACGCCTGGGCGCAGGTCCAGGGCACCTTCGCCAGCGTCAGCATCGACCCCGGCGACGGCTCACCCGCAATCACCTGCGAGGGCTTCGGCACCCCGTATCCCGAGGGTGCCAACAACCCCGACGAAGGACCGTGCGGCCACACCTATCGACAACGCACTCCCGACGACGCGCCGTACCAGATGACCTACACCATCACGTACGACCTCACCTGGACGACCAGCAACGGCGGCTCCGGCAGCCTCGGCACGTTCGACCGATCGTCCACCTTCGACTACGACGTCGACGAAATCCAGACCGTCGGCACCAGCTGACGCGCCCGCACCCGCCAATGTGAGGCCGAGACCGAGAAACCTCGGTCGACAGCGCACAGATCCCGGGCGGGGCCCGGCAGATCCCACCAGGGAGCGGGGAGATCGACCCATGCCGACGCCGCCGGACTGCGGGGTCCGGCAAGTAGCGTCAGGGCCCACCTATGGGATTGCAGTCACTGGAGCGCCGTCTGGAGCGTATGGTCGAGGGCGTGTTCCGACGTTCCCGCGGGTCCATCCGCCCCATCGAGCTCGGTCGTCGTCTCGTACGCGAGATGGACGACAACCGCACCGTCGACGTGAAGGGCCGCCGCATGGTCCCGAACGACTTCACGGTCCTGCTCAACCCCAGTGACCACGCCAGCTTCAGCGACATCGAAACGGCCCTCACCACCGAGCTCGCCGAAGCCGCCCGCGAGTACGCCCGCGAAGAGGCCTACCACTTCATCGGCCCGGTCCACGTCGCCCTGAGCGTCGACAACAGCTTGAAGACCGGCCGCTTCGGCATCGTCTCCCAACTCAAGCAGGCCCCCGGCGGTGTCGGCGCCGGATCGCTCGTGCTTCCGTCCGGCGAGCGCGTCGGCCTCGGCGAACACACCACCACGGTCGGCCGTCTGCCGGAGAGCACGATCACCATCGAGGACGGCAACGTCAGCCGCGAACACGCCCGCATCGCGCCGGGCGCCAACGGCTACATCGTCACCGACCTCGGCTCGACCAACGGCACGCTGGTCAACGGCGTCCGCATCGTCGGCCAGCAGCTCCTCGCCGACGGCGACATCGTCAGTTTCGGTTCCACTCACCTGCGCTTCGAGGCGTCCTGACCTCAGCCCGCGTGGCGGTGACGATTGCATGAGCGACCAAGTCCTCAACATCCTCAAACTGAGCCTTCTCGGGCTCGTCTACGTCTTCTTCGCGCGCGTCCTCTGGGCGGTGTGGAGCGAGGTCAAGACCCCGCGCGCCCGTCCGGTCCCGCGCGCCCAACAGGTTCCCGTCGCCGCCCAGCAGCGCAGCGCACCTGCCGCCGCGAGCACGGCACCCAAGCCGGCCAAAGGACGCGGGGACGCGCCGGTCGGCTCGTCATCCTCGAACCGAAGCACCGTCGCGGCATGACGATCGCGCTCGCCGGAGAGATCACCCTCGGACGCGACGAGAACTGCACGATCTCGATCCAGGACGACACGTACGTGTCGACGTTGCACCTGCGCGTCTACGACTACGACGGCCAACCCATGATCGAAGACCTCGGCTCGACCAACGGCACGTTCCACAACGGCACGAAGATGCACGGGTCCAAGCTCCTCCAACCCGGCGACCGCATTCAGGTGGGCACCACCGTGATCGAGGCCCAGTGACGCACCCCTCCATCACCTCGGGGGGTCGGTCCCATGGCTGAGCTCAAGTGGGGCGCCGGGACGCACCCGGGCCAGATTCGGCCCGACAACGAGGACTTCCTCCATGCGTCGCAGGGTGTCTACGTCGTCGCCGACGGGATGGGCGGCCACGAAGCGGGCGAGGTCGCCAGCGAACTGGCGGTGCAGCGCATTCGCGAGACGCTCGCCGACGAGGAAGCGGCCCCGACGGCCCAACGCGTCGTCGAGGCGATCTCCAGCGCCAACGGCGACATCTTCCGCGCGGCGATCGCCAACCCCGGCCAGGCGGGCATGGGCACGACCGTGACCGTGATCGCCGTGATCGAGGACCCGATGGCGGGACGCGGTGAGCCGAACATCGACGCCAACGATCCGATCGAACCCGACCGCATCACGCCGATCGTCCCCAAGGAACAGCCCGAGGCCCTGGTGCTCGCCAACGTCGGCGACTCGCGGACCTATCTCCTCCGCCATGGACGCCTCCGCCGAGTCACGATCGACCACAGCTACGTCCAAGAACTCGTGTCGACCGGCCACATCACCGACGACGAGGCACGCACCCACCCGCGCCGGAACATCATCACCCGTGCGCTCGGAATCGAGCCCGACGTGAAGGTCGACTGGTGGACGCTCCCGCTCGTGCGCGGCGACCGGTTCCTGCTGTGCAGCGACGGGCTCGTCGACGAGGTCGCCGACGCCGACATCGTCGCCACGCTCCTCGAACACGACGATCCGCAGGAGGCCGCCGACACGCTGATCGCCCAGGCGAACGAGGCGGGCGGCCGCGACAACGTGACCGTCATCGTGCTCGACGTGCTCGACGGCGACGATCCGCCGGATCCGACCCAGGAACTCGACCTCACGCCGACCTGGGCCGACGACCCCGACGTGACGCCTCGACGACATCGAGCGGATCGAGGCGGGCGACAGCGTCGCGGCTGACCCGACCGCCGAGGTTGCCGTCGCCCCCGGTCGCCGCCAGCGACGACGCGACCGTCGCGAGGCGAAGGAGCTCGCCGCCGCTGCAGCGGCGACAACCGTGGCCACGTCGGTTGCATCGGCGTCGGACGCCGGCACCCTGCGCCGCCCCGACTGCCGCCGACAACGACGCCGCAGCACCGTCCGACGGCGACGACGCGTCACCACCGAAGAAGAAGCGCTCGCGCCTCGTGAAGGCCATCGGGATCTTCGTGTTGCTCGCGTTGATCGTCACGGCATTCGTGTCGACCGCGGCATGGGCCCGTCGCGGTTTCTTCGTCGAGTTCAACGACTCCGGCCAGGTCGTGCTCTACCAGGGTCGACCCGGCGGGCTGCTGTGGATCGACCCGACGGTCGAGGCGACCGGATCGGCAACGCGCGACGAGCTGACCGACGCCAGCGTGGCGCTCGTCGAGGCGCAGCCGACGTTCTCCAGCCTGAGCGACGCCACGCTCTTCATCCGGGGCCTCGAGATGGTCGAAACGGCCCAGACCGCGACGCCGACGAACCCGCTGACGATTCGCCACCGACCTCGGCTGACGACGGGTCACCATGACCGACACGCTCGAGTCCGATCTCGAGCCGACTCGGCTCACCCGCCGTGAGCGGCGGGCCGCGGCCCCGCTCGCCTACCGGCGGCGCAACGCCGAGCTGACACTGATCATCCTGGCCGCGACGATCACGGCGATCGCCTACACCCTGGCGTCGCTCGGATCGAACGCCGAGATCCCGCCGGGCATCTTCGGCTTCGTCGCCTTCGTGCTCGGGTTGCTCCTCGTCGCCCACCTCGTCGTGCGCAAGTTCGCAACCGGCGCTGACGCCACGCTGCTCCCGCTCGCCGCGCTGCTGCACGGCATCGGATTCGTGATGATCACCCGGCTCGACGATGAGCTCGCGGGCCTCCAGTCGCTGTGGAGCCTGGTCGGGGTCAGCGTGTTCTGCGCGGTGCTGATCCTGATCCCGCGCGCCACCGACCTCGCCCGCTACCGATGGGTGCTGTTCTTCGCCGGCGCCGGCGGCCTCCTGCTGCCGCTCGTCCCCGGTCTGGGAGCGAACATCAACGGCGCCCGCATCTGGGTCAGCGTCGGGCCGATCAACTTCCAACCGGGCGAGTTCGCCAAGGTCGCCCTCGCCATCTTCTTCGCGGCGTACTTCGCCGAGAACCGCGAGCTGATCGCCGCCAAGACCTGGAAGGTCGGGCCCTTCCGGCTGCCCGAACCGCGGTTCATCCTCCCCGTGCTCGTCGCCTGGGGGTTCGCCGTGGTGGTCATGGTGGGCCAGCGCGACCTCGGCTCGTCGCTGCTCTTCTTCACCCTCTTCGTCGTGATGATCTGGGTGGCGACCGAACGGGTCGGCTGGCTGCTGCTCGGTGCGGTGCTGTTCGCCGGTGCTGCGTACTTCTCGTGGTCCCGGTTCGGCCACGTCCAGACCCGCGTCGACATCTGGCTCGACCCGTGGTCCGACTCGCTCGGGCGCGGCTACCAGATCGTGCAGTCGCTGTTCGGACTCGCCGATGGCGGCATCACCGGCACGGGCCTCGGCCGTGGCAATCCGAACCAGGTGCCCGAGGCGCAGAACGACTTCATCTTCGCCGCGATCGGCGAGGAGCTGGGCCTCGTCGGCGGCACGGCGATCCTCATGTCGTACCTGCTCATCGTCGGCGCCGGCCTGCGGACGGCGCTGCGCACCGAGCGCACCTTCGAGAAGCTGCTCGCGGTCGGGCTCACCACGATCATCGGCGTCCAGGCGTTCATCATCATCGGCGGCGTCATCAAGCTCGTCCCGTTGACCGGTATCACGTTGCCGTTCGTCAGCTACGGCGGCTCGTCGTTGGTGTCCAACTACATCCTCCTGGCACTGCTGATCCGAGTGTCCGACTCGGCGGCGCGACGCCTCGGCGAGGTGCCCGACGAGCCGACCCCCGCGGAGCGGTGGGCGGCGTGGCAGCTGCGTCGCCAGGTGCGCCGAGACCGCAAGCGCGTCGAGGCGCACGCGAGCGGCGGCCGATGAACCGGCAGATCCGCCAACTCGCCGTCGGGCTGATGGCCTGCTACGTCGTGCTCTTCGCGACGCTCAACTACTGGCAGGTCGCTCAAGAGGAAGAGCTCAACGCCAACGTCGAGAACACTCGAGCGGTGCGGCGCGAGTTCAACAAGCCGCGCGGGCCGATCATCACCGCCGACGGCATCGTCGCGGCCGAGTCGCTCCCCGACCCCGACCCCGATTCCGGGTTCGACCGCGTTCGCGTCTATCCGACCGGCGACCTGCTCTCGAACGTCACGGGCTACTTCACCCTGAACTTCGGATCGACCAAGGTCGAGCGGGTGTACGGCGACGTCCTCACCGGCGATACCACCGAGCAACAGATCCGTGCGCTCGGTGACATCCTGTCCAGCGACATCGACAACTCGGGGTCGGTCCAACTCGCGGTCCGCCACGACCTCCAGCAGGTCGCCAAGTTCGCCCTCGGTGGGCGCACGGGTTCGGTCGTCGTCATCGACATCGCGACCGGCGCCGTGCGCGCGATGTACAGCAACCCGACCTTCGATCCGAACACGTTCGTCACCCTCCCGTTCGAGGAGGCTCAAGCGGCGATCGTCGACCTGCAGAACGCGCCGGGCAACCCGCTGCTGGCCGGCGCCTACCAGCAGCGCTTCATGCCCGGGTCGACGTTCAAGGTGATCACGACGGGCATCGGGCTCGAGGCCGGCGTGATCGACCGCACCACCGAGTTCGTCCGTGAGTCGGAGTGGGTACCGCCGCAGACCACCAACCCGATCCAGAACTATCGGGGCTCGACCTGCGGCGGCGACCTGCCCGAAGTGTTCCGCCGGAGCTGCAACATCCCGTTCGCACAGACGGCGATCAACCTGGGCCCGGATCGGATGGTCGCCGGCATCGAAGCCTGGGGGATCGGCGAGGAGCTCCCGCTCGACCTGCCCGATGCGGCGGCGAGCACGTTCGGCGACACGAGCAACCTCGACCAGCAGCTCCCGCTGCTCGGCATCCGCGGTTTCGGTCAGAACGACGACCAGATGGTGCCGCTGCACATGGCGATGGTCGCCGGCACCGTTGCCAACGGCGGGCGGATGATGACGCCCTACGTCGTCGAGGCCACGTTCGACCACGACGGCCGCGTCCTCGACCGCACGAGCCCGACGGTGTGGAAGACACCGATCTCCGCGCCCACCGCAGCGCTGCTCACCGAGCTCATGACCGGCGTCACCGAGGGCGATCGCGGCACGGCGCGCAGCGTCGTGCTCGACGGCGGGCAGCGCTTTGCAGCGAAGACCGGCACCGCCGAACTGGGCGTGATCGGCGACCCCGATCGGGTCCACGCGTGGATGATCGGCTTCGCCCCGCTCGAAGCCCCGCGGTACGCGATCGCGGTCGTGCTGACCGATCTCACCTCGACCCAGGCCGACGCGGCGACCGGAGGGCGCGAAGCGGGCCCCGTCGTCAAGACCGTGTTCGACTACCTGCTGACGGGCCCCGGAGCCGACGTCCAGCTGAGCGGCGGCTGAAGGTGACGAGTACGGGACAAAGCGGACAGATAGCCTTGCTCGGCGGCCTTCGCAGGCTGGCGGGAGAACGTGAACAGTGACGAACCAAGGCGAAGCAACGGTCATCAACGACCGCTACGAGGTCCACAAGCGCATCGGGCGCGGCGGCATGGCCGACGTGTTCTCCGCGCGCGATCTGCTCCTCGACCGCCAAGTCGCCATCAAGGTCCTCTTCCCCGAGTTCGCGACCGACGACAACTTCGTCGAACGCTTCCGTCGCGAGGCGCAGTCGGCCGCCAACCTGAGCCACCCCAACATCGTCAACGTCTACGACTGGGGCAAGTACGAGGGCACGTACTTCATCGCGATGGAGGAGGTCCAGGGTCGCACGCTGGCCGATGTGCTGAAGACCAACGGGCAGCTCACGTCGAAGCAGTCCGCCGAGATCGCGAGCGAGGTCGCCGCCGCACTCGGATTCGCCCACGAGAAGGGCACCGCGCACCGCGACATCAAGCCGGCGAACATCCTGATCGGCAAGAACGGGCAGGTGAAGGTCGCCGACTTCGGCATCGCCCGGGCGATGAACGCACCCACCGAGTCGAACCTCACCCAGGTCGGCTCGGTGATGGGCACCGCAACCTACTTCTCGCCCGAGCAGGCGCAGGGGGCGCAACCCGACCCGCGCAGCGACCTGTACTCGCTCGGCATCGTGATGTACGAGATGGTCGCGGGGCGGACCCCGTTCACCGGCGACAACCCGGTCAGCATCGCCTACAAGCAGGTGCACGACGCGCCACAGCCACTGGTCCAGATCGTCGCCGACGTCCCCAAGGCCTACGAGGCAATGGTGGCCAAGCTGCTCGCCAAGGACCCGAAGGTGCGCTATCCGAGCGCAGGTGCGCTGCGCGACGACCTGCGCCGGTTCCGCAACGACGAGCCCGTCCAGGCGCTCGTCGCGGCCACGGCCAAGGCCCGGCCTGCGATCGATCCGGTGTTGGGTGCGGCCGGTGGAGTTGCCGCGGCCGCTGCGGTCACATCGGCGAACCCCGGTTATGCGGCCACGACCGCCAACCCCCAATCCGGTGTGGCGCCGGTCAACCCCCAGTCGTCCGCAGTGCCCTCGACCGGCATGTACGAGGCCGGGTATCCGACCGGCGCGTCGTCCGAGGCGGCCTACTACGACTCGGGCGGCTCGCGCACCGGTTGGTACGCGCTCGCTGCGTTCTTCGCGCTCATCGCGCTGGTCGTGGGCGGTGTGCTCCTGTTCCAGTCGCTCGCCCCCGACGACGAAGCTGCCGAGCCGACGCAGTTCATCCTCGACGACTACGTCGGTCGCTCACTCGCCGTCGTGACCGCCGAACTCTCGGAGAAGGGGTTGCTGTTCACGTCGGTCGAGGAGGAGAACGCGTCGGTGCCGTTCGGATTCGTCCACCGCACCGACCCCGCCGCCGGCGAGGTGGTGCTCGAGAACCAGCAGATCCAGGTCTTCTACAACCCGGACCCGCAACTCCAGAACGTGCCGAACGTCGTCGGCCAGAACATCGACGAGGCAACGGCAACCCTCGAATCCCTCGGGTTCAACATCGGGACGATCACCACTGACGAGGACAGCGATCTCGGGGAGGGCACGGTGCTGAGCACCGAACCCGAGGCCGGCACCCCGGTCGCCCAGGGCACGACCGTGGACATCGCCGTGGCCGGTCGCCAGAACACGGTTCCCGTCCCGGGGGTGGTGGGTCAGATCGAACAGGTGGCAGTCGACACACTCGAGGCGCCACCGTTCGAGTTCGTCGTCACCGTCGAGCGCGTCCCGAGCGAGACCATCGATGAAGGGTTCGTCATCTCGACCTCGCCGAGCCAGGGTGAGCTCATCGATCGAGGTGGCAACATCACCGTCCAGGTGTCGAGCGGTGCCGCTCCCGTCGCGGTCCCGGTGGTCGAGGGGTTGACGCAGGGCGAAGCCACGAACCGCTTGCGCGCCGACGGCTTCAATGTCGAGACACGCTTCCAGGACGTGCCACCCGGCAGCGCCAATGACGGTGTGGTGATCTCGCAGGATCCGGCCGCGGCGACGCGCCTCGAACGCGGGTCGACGGTCACGATCACGGTCGGTCGCTCGGTCATCGCCGTCACGACACTCCCACCGCCCACCGTGCCGCCGAGCACCAGCCCGCCGCAGTCGACGACGCCGCCGACGTCGGACGCAACCACGACCTCGTCGTCGACGACGACCAGCAGCTCGACGACCACGACGACCAGCACCACGCTCCTCGCGCCACCGTGACCGGTGCGGGCCTCCCGGCACCACGTCGCTGAGACCGACGACGACCTGTCGGTCTCACAACTCACCACACGGGGCGGCGCCGTCGGTGTTCAGTCGAGGTCGGGGTTCAGTCGAGTCGGCGGAGCCAGTTGCGGAGCAGGTCGTGACCGGACGCGGTGAGGATGCTCTCCGGGTGGAACTGCACCCCTTCGACGTCGTGCTCCCGATGACGCACACCCATGACGACGCCGTCGGCGCTGCGTGCGGTCACTTCGAGGACGTCGGGGATCGATTCGGGTGCGAGCGTCAGCGAGTGGTACCGGGTCGCAGTGAGCGGTGAGGGCAGGCCCTCGAACACGCCGCCGCTGTCGTGCTCGATCGGCGACGTCTTGCCGTGCATCAGCTCGGGGGCGCCGACGACCTCGGCGCCGTAGACGTGCCCGATCGCCTGATGTCCGAGGCACACCCCGAGCACCGGCGTCGAGTTCGCGGCGAACGCACCGATCGCGTCGCAGATGATCCCGCTCGCTTCGGGCCGACCGGGCCCCGGCGAGAGCAACACACCGTCGGGCGCGAGCGCCACCGCTTCGGCCACTGTCACCTCGTCGTTGCGGACCACGACCGGGTCGGCACCGAGCTCACCGAGGTACTGGACGAGGTTGTAGACGAAGCTGTCGTAGCTGTCGATGACGAGCACGCGCATCGTCGTAGTCTGCCGTGCGCCGACGTCGCCCCACCCACGCGTTTCGCTCCACCTGAACCGGCGGCGCGGTCCTGCCGACGAATCGCCTATGCTTTCGGACCGATGGCACCTCCGAAGCGAAAGACCGGCGGCGGACGGGTCACACCCAAGGGAACCCAACCGGGCGACCGCAAGGTGAGCTCGTCGTCCGACCGCAGCGATCACGAGGTGACCTCGTCGCGGACCACCGTGGCGGCATCGTCGCGGTACACGCCGAAGGCGCAGCGGCGTCGTCTGATCCCGCCGAACATGATCCCGGTGATCATGGTCGCACTGTTGATCATCGGTGGCCTCGTGATCATGGCCGGGTACCTCGTCGGCGATGCGTCGCGGTGGTTCACCGGCGTCGGGTTGGCGTGCATCCTCGGCGGGCTCTGGTTCGCCACGAAGTGGGAGTAGCTGCGCCAGCATCAGCTCGGTCGACGAGTTCGAATCCCGGCACTGTCCCCGAATGACATCGATGTCATTCGTCCCCAGTTTCGTCCACAACCTGTGGACAACTCAGTCGTAGAGCGGCGCGACTTCGATCATGTCCTCGAGACAGTGCTTCGGCGGCGGCGGATCCTCGTCGGGCGCCATCGTCATTCTGAGTTCGACACCGCACACGTCGCAGCGATAACTCCGCTTCACCTTCCGGAGTTCACCGGTCGGCGGTGGCTCCGGTGGCAGCCGCGTGAAGCTCCGCAGCATGCCGATCCCACTTTTCCACAGGACCCATCCGAAGAACACCCCGAAGGCCACCCAGATGATCGTCGACACGGCCGGCACACGACCACGCTACCGACGGTGGTTCACCCTGCGCTGTCGGGCACCGAAACGGGTCGGGCGAGTGCGGCGGCCGGGCTCGGTCAGCGCCGTTCGATGATCAACGCGTTGGCCATTCCGCCGCCTTCACACATCACCTGGAGCCCATAGCGACCCTCGATCCGTTCGAGCTCGTTGACGAGCGTGGCGGTGAGGCGCGTCCCCGACGCGCCGAGCGGGTGGCCGAGCGCGATCGCGCCACCGTTCACGTTGACCCGATCGACGAGCGTCGGATCGTCAGGGCCGATCTCACGCAACCAGGCGATCACCGCCGACGCGAATGCCTCGTTCACCTCGAACCGATCGATGTCATCGACCCCGAGGCCCGCCCGTTCGAGCACGCGACGCGTCGCTGGGATGTTGGCCGTCAACATCAGTTGCGGGTCGTCGCCGACCACCGCGAAGTCGACAATGCTCGCTCGCGCCGTCACGCCGAGTTCGCGCGCCCGCTCCGCGGACATGACGAGCACCGACGCGGCTCCGTCGGTGATCTGCGACGAGTTGCCGGCGGTGACCCTCCCGTCGGCCGGCCGGAAAGCCGGGGCGAGGCGCGCGAGTTCGGGGAGCGACGTCTGGCGGATGCCCCCGTCGGTCGCGATCGCCGCGCCGTCGTCACCCGACACCGGGATGAGCTCGCGATCGAAGCGGCCCTCGCGGATCGCGGTCGCTGCGCGCTGCTGACTGAGCAAGCCGTACTCGTCCATCTCCTCGCGAGTGATCCCCCAGCGGTCGGCGATCATCTCGGCGGATTCCCCCTGCTGCACGAGCCCGCCGCGCTCGGCATAGCGGGCGCTCACCGACGGACCGAACGGGAACCCGTATCGGCCGTCCGCCGTCGATGCACCCATCGGGACACGGGTCATCACCTCGACACCGGATGCAATCGCCACGTCGTAGGCCCCGGCCATCACACCCTGTGCGGCGAAGTGCACCGCCTGCTGGCCCGACCCGCACTGCCGATCGATCGTCGTCCCCGGGATGTGCTCGGGCCACTCCGCGGCGAGCACGGCGTTCCGGGCGATGTTCGTGCCCTGCTCACCGACCTGCATCACGCACCCCATGATCACATCGTCGACGACGCCCGGGTCGATGCCGGTCCGGTCGACGAGCGCGGTCAGCGTCTCAGCAGCGAGGTCGACCGGATGCCAGTGGGAGAGCGAGCCGGCGCGCCGACCGAATGGCGTCCGCACGGCGTCGACGATGACGGCCTCGCGCAGTGTGGCTTGTCTCCCCATTTCGTTCCTCGTCTCGTGGAGGCTGCGCCCCCACGACGCCTCGCTGACGTCGAGTCTTGACGCACGGCCATGCTCCGCCCAAACCGAACAACCCGGAATCGGTTCGATCAGGGCGAGCATCGGCGATCCGTGTCGTGAGATACTCGTCACATGACCGGGCTGACCGACCTCACATCCATCGCCGACGTCGACGCCGCCGTGCAGGGCACGACGGTTCCACAACTGTTCGTCGACCTCGTCGCCCGACACGGTTCGGGCCCGGCGCTCCACGCCATGAACGACGACGGCGGCTGGACCGACTACACGTTCGACGACTATGCGACGAACGTCGCGCAGGCCGCGGCCGGGCTGTCGGCGGCGGGGCTCGACGCCGGCGACCGGATGCTGCTGATGCTCCGCAACGTCCCCGACTTCCACTGGTTCGACGCCGCCGCCCAGTTCCTGCGGGCGACCCCGGTGAGCATCTACAACTCCTCGTCGCCCGAGGAGATCCAGTATCTCGCCGCGCACGCCGAGGCCGAGATCGCCGTCCTCGAGAACGAGCACTTCCTCAACGGGATGCTGCAAGTGCGCTCGGAGTTGCCCGCGCTGAAGAAGATCTTCGTCGTCCATCCACCGGCCGGTGACCTGCCCGACGGGGTGTTCCCGGCGAGCGACCTGCTGACCGCAGGCGAGGCCGACCTGGCCGCGCTCGCCGACGCCACCGAGCCCGACGACCTCGCCACGCTGATCTACACCTCGGGGACGACGGGGCCGCCGAAGGGCGTGATGATCACGCAGTACAACATCGTGTACGCGATCGAGATGCTCAAGCGATCGATGGCGTCGACCTTCCCCGACTTCGCCGGGCTGCGCACCGTGTCGTACCTCCCGATGGCCCACATCGCCGAGCGCGACATGAGCCACTACTCGGGCATGGGCCTCGGCTACGACGTCTACTGCTGCCCCGACCCCGCCGAGCTCACCGCGTACCTCAAAGAGGTCCACCCGGAGATCCTGTTCGGTGTCCCGCGAGTGTGGGAGAAGATCTACGGCGGCGTCAACGCCGCGCTCGGCGCCGACCCGGACCGCAAGGCCCAATTCGACGACGGGGTCGCCGCCGCCGCGGCCATCCAGGCGGCCAGCTTCGGGCGGGAGCGCACCGAGGAAGAGGCGGGCACGCTGCAGTTCCTCGACGATGCCGCGTTCGCGAACGTCCGTGCTCTCGTCGGGCTCGACGCCCTGAAGGTCGGCGTCACCGGCGCCGCGCCGATCCCGAACCAGGTCCTCGAATGGTTCCATGCGGTCGGGATCAACCTCACCGAGATCTACGGCCTGTCCGAGACGACCGGTCCGCTCTCCTGGTCGCCGGAGCGGAACAAGATCGGCTCGGTCGGTCGCGCGTGTCACGGTTTGGAGATCAAGATCGCCGAAGACGGTGAGGTGTTGTGTCGCGGCGGCAACGTGTTCCAGGGATACCTCAACCAGCCCGACAAGACCGCCGAGGCGATCATCGACGGCTGGTTCCACACGGGCGACATCGGCGAACTCGACGACGAGGGCTACCTGCGCATCGTCGACCGCAAGAAGGAACTGATCATCACCGCCGGCGGCAAGAACATCAGCCCCGCCAACCTCGAGGCCGAGCTCAAGACCATCCCCCTGGTCGGGCAAGCCGCAGCGATCGGCGACAACCGCAAGTTCGTGTCGGCGATCCTCGTGCTCGACCCCGAGGTGGCCCCGGTGTGGGCCGAGGCGAACGGCAAGGCCGGAATGTCGCTCGTCGAACTGGCGTCCGACCCCGACGTGATCGCCGCAGTTCAGGCCGGCGTCGACGCAGCGAACGAGAAGTTCGCACGGGTCGAACAGATCAAGCGGTTCACGCTGTTCGGCGAAGAGTGGCTGCCCGACTCCGACATGCTCACTCCGACGTCCAAACTCAAGCGTCGCGGCGTCACGGCGCGCTACGCCGACGCGATCGAGGCGATGTACGCCTGAGCCGACGCGGGCGTCGGAGCGCGGGCGACGCGACGTGGCATCGCCCTACATCTCGTTCGGGAGTTCCTCGATCTCGTTGCCGGCCGCCATGAGCAGGTCGAGGACTCGACGTAGGTCGGCGATGTCGTCGTCGTCGAGGTGCGTCGCGAACGACGATTGGACGGCGCGGCGGTAGCTGACGTTCATCTCCCGCCACAGACGACGACCCGACTTGGTCAGCTCGATGTCGACGGCGCGTTTGTCGGCGTCGTCGACGTGTCGATGTCGAGCGATCCACCCTTCCTCCTCCAACCGGTCGAGGCGGCGGCTGACGCTCGACGCGGGCAGGCGCAGGTCGGCGGCGATGTCGAGCGGACGAGCCAGCCCACCGAGGCGCTGCAGCGACGTCAGCACGTCGAACCAGCCGATCGTGATGTCCCAGTCGGCGCGCAGCTCCTCGTCGATGCTTCGTTCGAGTTCGCCGACGAGCGCCTGCAGTCCACGCCACGTGCCGACGCGAACGTTGTCGAGGCGGGGCACCGACCGACCTCGCCCTCGATCAGCTCGTGGCGCGGATGGCCGACGCGAACGCGGACACCGCTTCGTCGATCTCGGACTGCGTGACGATCAGCGGCGGACTCCAGCGAATGACGCGACGGAAGGTGCCGGCGATCATCAGGATCACGTTGTGCTCACGAAAGCAGTGGTCGACGATGGCCTGGGCGCGTTCGGAGGTGTCGAACTCGGTGGCCACCATCAACCCGCGTCCGCGCACGTGGAGGAGCGCCTGATCGAGTTGTTGCATCTCGCGGAGGGCGTCGATGAGTTGGTCGCCGCGAGCTCGGACGTTCTCGAGGAAGCCGGGTTCCTGCAGCACCTCGATCGTTGCGAGTGCGGCGGCGCAGGCGATCGGGTTGCCGTTGGACGAACCGCTGTGGCTCCCGGTGATCCACCGTTCGTCGAAGGCGCGCAGGGTGCCGAGCGCTGCAAACGGAAAGCCGGAGGCGATGCCCTTGGCCATGCAGATGATGTCGGGGTTGACACCCATCGACTCGATCGCGAACATCTTTCCCGTCCGTCCGAAACCGCTCTGGGTTTCGTCGGCGATGAGCAGAATGCCGTGCTCCTCGCATCGTCGGGCGAGGCCCTGGAGGAACTCCTTCGGCGTCGGGATGTAGCCGCGTTCGCCGATCACCGGTTCGATCACGAACGCGGCGACCTTCTCCGCCGCCACCTGCGTCGACAAGATCCGGTCGAGGCCACGCAACGCTCGGCTCACCTCGCGTTCCTGATCGGACGCGTGCGGGTCGGGGAACGGTGCGATGAACACGCCGCCGGGCAACGGCCCGTATCCGGCGCGATCGATCGCACGGCTGCTCGACATCGCGAGCGTGTAGTGCGTGCGCCCGTGGAAGGCGCCGTCGAAGGCGATGACGTTGCGCCGGTCGGTCGCGTGCTTGGCCAACTTGACCGCGGCCTCGACGATCTCGTCGCTGGTGCTCCCGAAGTAGAAGGTGTCGATGCCCTCCGGGGTGATCTCGGCCAGCTTGGCGACGAGCGGCTCGAGCCGGTCGTGGCGGTAGACGTTGATCTGGGAGTGGATGATCCGACCCGCCTGCTCCGCGATCGCCGCGGACACCTTCGGATGGGCGTAGCCGGTCGAGGCCGCACCCAGGCCGGCCGTGAAGTCGAGATACTCGTGGCCGTTGACGTCGATCACCCGGCAACCGGCGCCGCGCTCGATCTGCAGGTCGGTCGCCGTGGCCCAGACGCTCGAGAGATGTGCCATCCGACGAGCCTATGCACAACATGACACTCATCCCGGATGAACATCACGTTGGTCAGCGAGCAACGTGATGTCGATCCGGGATGAGTGTCATGTTGGTGGGGTCAGAAGGCGGCGGCCATGACGTCGTCGTAGGTGGCGGCGAGGTGGAACGTCATCTCGTCGCGCACGTTCTCGGGAACGTCATCGAGGTCGGGCCCGTTCCGCTTCGGCAGGACGACCTCGGTGAGGCCCATCCGGTGCGCGGCCAACACCTTCTGCTTCACCCCGCCGATCGGCAGGACCTGACCCTGCAGCGTGATCTCCCCGGTCATCCCAACCGTCGGCTTGACCGGTCGGTCGGTGAGCAACGAGACGAGCGCCGTCGTCATCGTGATGCCCGCCGAGGGACCGTCCTTCGGAACCGCCCCGGCCGGGACGTGCACGTGGAAGCGGCGGCGCAACGCCGCGTCGTCGAGGCCGAGCCCGTCGGCGTGGCTGCGGACGTAGTTGAGGGCGATCTGCGCGGACTCCTTCATCACGTCACCGAGCTGCCCGGTGAGGGTGAGGCCCGGCTCGGTGTCGGGTCCGGTCGGGAACGCCGTCGTCTCGATGAACAACACGTCGCCACCCACTCCGGTGACCGCCAGTCCGGTCGCGACACCCGGCACCGAGGTCCGCTCGGGGATCTCGTCGTCGATCTTCGGTCGACCGAGCCAGTCGGACAACTGGTCGTCGGTGATCTCGATCGGTGTGGTGGTACCCGTTGCGACCTTCGCGGTGACCTTCCGCACGAGCCGACCCAACTCCCGCTCCAAGGCACGAACGCCGGCCTCTCGCGTGTAGCCGCGGATGATCGAGCCGATCAGGTCGTCGTCGACCACGACCTCGTCGACGGTCAACCCGGCCTGCTCGACCTGACGCGGCAGGAGGTACCGATTCGCGATGAACACCTTCTCGGCTTCGGTGTAGCCGTCGAGCCGGATGAGGTCCATCCGATCGAGCAGCGGCCCGGGGATCGTGTCAGCGACGTTTGCGGTCGCGATGAACACGACCTCGGACAGATCGAGATCGACCTCCAGGTAGTGGTCGCGGAACGTGTGGTTCTGCGCCGGGTCGAGCACTTCGAGCAACGCGGCCGTCGGGTCGCCCGACCAGCCGCCGGCGGTCAACTTGTCGATCTCGTCGAGCAGGATCACGGGATTCATCGTCCCCGCCTCCTGCAACGCCTTGACGATCCGACCCGGCTGCGAACCGACATAGGTCCGTCGATGCCCACGGATTTCGGCTTCGTCCCGAACACCTCCGAGCGCCACACGCACGAACTCGCGGCCCATCGCGCGGGCGATCGACTCGCCGAGCGACGTCTTGCCGACACCCGGCGGCCCGATCAGGGTCAGCACCGATCCCGTCCCACGGCGATCGCCGTCCTCGCGCACGATGCCGCGCTCCTGCTTCAGCTTCTTCGCCGCGAGGAACTCGACGATGCGTTCCTTGACGTCGTCGAGGCCGTAGTGATCGGCGTCGAGCGTCGACTGCGCGATGTCGAGGTCGAGCGTGTCGTCGGTGCGCGCACCCCACGGCATCTCGAAGATCCGGTCCAGCCAGGTGCGGACCCAGCCGTGTTCGGGGGATTGCTCACTCATCCGCTCGAGGCGATCGAGCTCTTTCGCGACGAACGCCTTCACGCCGTCGGGAGCGTCGAGGTCATCGAGACGCACGCGGTAGTCGCCGACCACATCGTCGTCGCCTTCGCCGAGCTCCTTTCGAATCGCGTTCAGCTGTTGGCGCAGCACGAACTCGCGCTGCTGCTTGTCCATCCCCTCGCTCACGTCGTTGCGGATCGTCTCCGCCACCTGGAGTTCGTTGAGGTGGTTGCGGGCCCACGCGTGAATGGCATCGACGCGGTCGGAGACCTCGACCGCACGCAGCACGCGCAGCCGATCGTCATCGGTGAACTCCGCCCACAGCGCCACCGAGTCGGCCAACTGGCCGGGTGAATCGACGGTGCGCAGCAGCTCGGGCAGCCGACGCGAGTTGCGGAGCTGGGCGATCAGCTCGAGGGTGGCGCGCAGCTCGCGCACGGCCGCCTCGACACGCGGCGACACCGCTCCATCGGTCACGGGCTCCACGGTGGCGAAGGGCGGGCCGTCCGGGGTGGTCTCGACCGATTCGATGCGGGCCCTGCGCTCCACCTGGACGATCGCCGCCGACTCACCGGTCGGCAGGCTTCCGACGTTGGGGACCCGAGCGACGACCGCGAGTTCGTGCTCCTCGCCGCCGGTGAGCGCGATCCGACCGTCGGCGTCGGCGACCGCCGCTTCGACCGCGCGGCGCAGTTCGTCGGTCGCCAGCATGAGCGTGACGGTCGCGCCGGGCAACACGACGGTGGGGAGATGGGCGAGGGGCAGGCGGGTCGTGGTCGGGGTCTCGTTCGCAGTGTCGATGGTCGTCGGCTCAGACATGCCCATACGGTATGGGCAGAAATGTTGAGTCGCACCGAATCAAGATTCACAGTGAGATCGGGAATATCCAGCGTGTCGATGCGCCCGCCACCCCGACCCCGGCGTTTGTGTGACCGAACCCGCCACCCCGCGTCGTATTCGGTCACACAAACCGCTGGGGTGGGCGGGCTACTCGAAGGTGTCGGCGACGGCGAGGGCGTCGTCCCACGAGGCGCGGTCGGCGAGCGAGCCGCGCATCTTCATCACCCACCGGGGGGCGTTCACACCCGAGCGCGCCGTGCAGCCGATCGCCGCGGCGGTAGAGCGCGAGGAACTTGCCGTCGGCCACGGCGACCCGCCGCCACCACGACCTCGTCGTCGGGTGCCGACCGTCCGAGGAACTGCACCCGGATGTCGAACTGATCGCTCCAGAAGAACGGCACGGGCGCGTACGCCTCGGGCTCCTCACCACGGCTGGCCGCCAGGAGGTTCCGAGCCGCGGCCGCTCCCTGTTCGGCAGCGTTGGTCCAGTGCTCGATCCGCATCTCCTCGTCGAAGAGCGAATTCGGCCAGCGCAGAACGTCGCCGGCCGCGTACACGCCCGGTCGCAACCCGCCGTCGGCACGCCGCGCGTTCAGGGTCTCGTCGCAGACCACGCCGTCGCGCAGCTCGAGTCCACTGTCGTCGAGCCACGCCGTGGCCGGCACGACGCCGATCCCCACGACGACGAGGTCGGACTCGATGAGCTCGCCGTCGGCCAACAGCACGCCGTTCTCGTGGAGTCGATCGACCTGCACGCCGCAGCGGATGTCGACCCCACGCTCGGCGTGCAACGCGCCGACGGCGGCACCCATCTCTTCGCCGAGCCCGCGGATCAACGGCGCCGGCGCACCCTCGAGGACGGTGACTCGGTTGCCCAGCTGTTTGGCGGTCGCGGCCACCTCGAGGCCGATGAAGCCCGCACCGATCACGACCACGTGGTGATCGCCCGCGGACAGGTCGGCGCGCAGGCGCATCGCATCGTCGAGCGTGCGCAGTTCGTGGACATGGCCGTGCCGACCCTGCTCGGGCAGGCGCCGGCAGGCGGCGCCGGTCGCGATGATGCAACCGTCGAACGACACGTCGGTGCCGTCGGACAGATGCAGGATTCCCGCGTCGGGGTCGAGTCCCGTCGCCGCGAGGCCGAGTCGCCACTCGACGTCGAGTTCGTCGAACGAGTCGGGCTGGCGAAGCTGAATGCGGTCCGGCTCCCACTCGCCGGCCAACACCTTCTTCGAGAGCGGCGGCCGGTCGTACGGGCGGTGCGGCTCGGCGCCCACGACCACCACCTCGCCCTCGAAGCCGTCCGACCGCAACGTTTCCGCCGCCCGCAATCCGGCCAGCGACGCCCCGACCACCACCACGCGATCCATCTGCATCCCGCCAACATGGCACACCGGCTCGCCCGCACCCCGGCCGAGCGCCCACGCGCCCATCCCGACAGGTTCAGTAGCTACGGACTTCGACCCGGTGGCCGTCGGGATCGCGCACGTACACGCCGTCGCCGTGGCCCCGAGCGCCGAACAGCGACGCCGGCCCCATCTCGATCTCGTCGCCGTGCGCGTCCACGAACGCCTCGAACGACGCTCGGTCGGTGACGAACGCGACGTGGTCGACGTTGCGACCCGTCGGCTCGGCCGCGAGGAGATCGATCAACGTGTCATCGTCGACGCGCAGCGACACGAACGGTGCGTCGCCGGTTCGCCACTCGTCGAGCCGCTCGGCCTGCAGCCCGAGATGGTGGCGGTACCACTCCACCGATCGCTCGACGTCGCGTACGCACAACACGATGTGGTCGATTCCCGAAATCATGGCTTCGACGCTACCCACACGGCCGCTACCGTGCGTGCCGTGTCCACCACCGACAACCTCTCCGAGCTCGCGCTCCCCACCGCCGATCAGGTGAACGCCATGATCGAGGAACTGTTCCCCGGTACCGGCAATACCTGTGCCGAGATCGGGCCCGGCTACGCGCTCGCCCGTCGACCGGTCGACGAGTCGCTGCTGCGACCCGGCGGGTTCGTGTCCGGCCCCACGCAGTTCGGGCTCGCCGATGCCGCCCTGTGGTACATGGTGTTCGCCGCCACCGGCCGCATCGAACCGATGGCGATGACCTCCGAGCTGTCGATCCGGTTCCTGCGACCCGCGCAGGGCGACACGCTGTGGGCGCGCGCCACCGTCGAATCCGCGGGCCGTCGCAACGTGGTCGGCACGATCCACGTGTGGTGCGACGACCGCGAGCACAAGCCCTCCGCCACGGCGCAGGGCACCTACGCGATGCCGTTCTGAGTGACACGACGCCGATGTCCGGTCATCCTCGCTTCCACCTCGCCGTCCCCGTCGACGACCTCGACGCAGCGCGAGCCTTCTACGGCGGTCTGCTCGGTTGCCCCGAGGGTCGATCCGCGGACCACTGGGTCGACTTCGATCTCTACGGCCACCAGCTGGTTACCCATCTGGACACGTCGGACACGGACGCGGTGCGGCTGACGAACGCGGTCGACGGCGACGATGTCCCGGTTCCCCACTTCGGCGTGCTCCTGGCGCCAGACGCCTGGCATGCGCTGGCCGATCGCCTGACGGCTGCGGGCGTCGATTTCGTGATCGCTCCACACACTCGCTTCGCCGGCGAGGTCGGCGAGCAGTCGACGATGTTCTTCCTCGATCCGTCGGGCAACGCGCTCGGAGTTCAAGGCGTTTGCCGACGACAGCCAGGTGTTCGCCACCTGACGATCCAACGGCTGCGAATCGCGCGTTCAGCGCGCGTCGTTGCGGAACGTGATCGACAGGCGCGGCCCGACCGGACGTCGCCGTTTGGGCACGCAGTGCTGCCATTCGTGCTGGCACGCGCCACCCATCACGAACAGGTCGCCGTGGCCGAGCCCCCACGTGAGCGAGGCTCCACCGACCTCGCCGTGCTCGGGATCGCGGTTGCGTCGCATCTGGAACGGCCGGCTCTCCCCGACACTCAGTATCGCGACGACCGGGTCGCTGACGCGATGACGGTGCCGATCGGCGTGCCAGGCGACCGAGTCGTGCTGGTCCCGATACAGGTTGAAGCCGATCGAGTCGAAGTGGCGGTCGTAGCGATCGGCCAACGCCCAGCGAATGTCGGCGAGCACCGGTGCGGCGAGCTCGGTGGACTCCGCCTCGCTCCACCACGACGTCAGGCGCGGTTCGTCGACCAATCGGTCGTACATGGGGATGCCGGTGCGCTGGCGGAAGTCGAGGCGTTCCGTCAGATCGTCGAAGAGCGAGTCGGCGCCGCCGAGCCACCCGGGCACGTACTCGATCCACGACGACCCGGACAGCGCGCTGCGCGACGCCGACGAGAACGACGGATCGAAGCATGGCTCGTCCGACCCGAAGAGAGACGCTTGACGGAACATGTGTTCGATCTTCGCGAAGACGGCGGCACTGGTCAAGGCCCGATCGGGAACGACCCGTCGATGCTGCCGATCGAAACGGGCCGTCGGGGTTCGCTCGGCCAGCGCAGCGTCAGGCCGACGCGAGGATCGGCAGGGTCGGCGACTCGCTGCCGCCCGCAGGCTCTCGGGTGACACCCAGCACGAATCCGGTCGGGTCGGCGTCGGAGAAGCGCTCGGACACGGTGCCGTCGGCCGCTGTGCCGAACGTGCCCACGGAGGTCGCGCCGTCGTCATCGACCAGCCAGAGTTGGTAGGTCGCATCGTCGCCGAGCACCGGAACATCAGCGCCTTCGACGACAAGGGCCTGCTCGGTCGCCGAGTACACCACGGTGAGACCCTGGATCTCGCCGTCGAGTTGCCGACTCATGGCATCGGGTGCATCCACGACTGCGGCGATCGGATCGGATGCGTCGTCGTTCACGGCGATGAGGGCGACGCCACCGACGACGAAGAGGGCGATGGCGGCCGCGGCCGCGAGGATCACCGGACCGGACCGGCGGCGCCGCCGCTGCGGGTCGAGCGACACCACTGGAGCCGATGCGTGCTCGTCGAGCGGCCGGTCGATCGGCGCCTCCTGTGGCGTCGACGCGATGGCGTCCATCAGCGAGCTGCGGAGCGCAGGAGGCGGTTGCTCGACGTGCACCCGTTGGAGCGCAGCGGCGGCAGCAATCGCTTCGTCGAGCTCGGCGGCAACGAGCGGGTCACCCGCGGCAGCGTCGTCGAGTTCGCGTTCCTCTGCTTCGGACAGCTCACCGAGTGCGGCCAGCGCGATGAGTTCGTCGATGCGGTCGGAGGTCATGTCGCGACGTCCAGTCTGCCACCGAGCTTCTTCAGTCCAAGCCGGACCCGCCCCTTCACGGTGCCGAGGGGCAGATCGAGACGTTCGGCGATCTCGGCGTGACTGTCGCCGTCGAGGAATGCCATCTGGATCACCGTGCGCTGCTCGTCGGGAAGTTCGGCCACCGCTCGGTTCACTCGTTCGGCCTCGATCGAGGCAACGACGGTGTCGCCCGGTATCGACGGCTCGGTTTGGCGCTGCATGGCCGATCGCTCGATGCGATCGCGTTGGGACTGCTCGCGACGAACGCGATCCACCGCACGTCGACGGGCCATCGTGATCGCCCACGTCGAGACGCTCGCCCGTTCCGGATCGAAGCGAGCAGCAGTGCGCCACAGTTCGAGGAACACCTCCTGGGTGACCTCCTCGGACATCGCCGGGTCTCGCAGCACCCGCTTGACGGTGCCGAAAACAACACCGGCGAGCTCGTCGTAGAGCGTCGCGAACGCCGCTTCGTCTCCACGTTGAACGAGTTGCATCAGCGACACGGGGTCAGGTCCAGGCGAAACGATCGGCTCATGATGCCAGGGATGTACCCGATCGAGCGGCTTCCACTCCAGCGCGGCGGCGCTCACGGCGATCCGACGAATGCAGCGAACGAGAGGGCACGGACCGACGTGATCGCCGGCGACGCCCCCGAGTCCGATGAGCAGAGGTGGGCGGACCAGTCGTCGCCGCTGCACCCGGGTCGCTCCCGAACCCGCAGTTGGATACGGATCGCGTCACGCTCGACGATCTCGGACATGCGGATCGCCCGGCTCGCTCCGTTCGCGAACTCGACGAGCAACAGCTCGGCATCGACGTGGAGTTGCATCCGTGCGAGCACGTCGATCAAGGAGACGAAGCAGCGTCCGTCGGCGTCGACGCCTGCAATGTCGATGAGGAGTTCGACGGGAAGTTCTCGGTGGTCCGAGACCATCCCCGCAACGGTGATGCTCGAAGAAGACGGCATGGTCCTGGTTCGCAACACACTCGGTTCCGGATCACTCTCCGACGCGAAACGTGGCGAGGAGGCCGAAGCCTCCTCGCCACGCAGCACTGGTCGCACTCTGGGTGATCGTGTTCGGTGCGCTACACCGTTGGGGTCACGGCATCAGCACCGCGTCGAGCACATGGACCGTGGCGTTGGAGGTCTGGATGTCGGCGCATCCGACCGACGCCTGCCCGTTGACCATCAGGGTGCCGTCGTCGGCGACCTCGAACGTGATGTCGGCACCATTGACCGTGGTCACCGCGTCCAGGCCGGCAAGATCGGTGCTCGACAACTGCTCGCCGGCGACGACGTGCAGCGTGAGGATCGACGTCAGCAGGTCCGTGTCGGCGAGCACGGCGTCGAGGGTTCCCTCGGGCAGTGCATCGAAGGCCGGGTCTGCCGGAGCGAAGATCGTGAACGGACCGTCGCTGTTGAGCGTGTCGACCAGACCGGCAGATTGAACCGCAGCGACCAGGGTCGACAGCACCGGGTTGTTCGATGCTGCCGTGGCGGCGGTGTCGTCGGTCATGCCGGCGAACGAACCCTCACCGTCGGTGGGAACGGCCGAGCACAGCGGACCGGTCGGCATGGCGGCGCCTTCCTCCATCTCGTCCATGGTGCCGTCGTCCATGCTGTCCTCGTCCATGGTGCCGTCGTCCATGGTGCCGTCGTCCATGCTGTCGTCGTCCGAGTCGCTCATCTCGTCGGCGGGCGGCATCAGCACCTCACCGATGATGTGGACGGTGGCGTTGGCGGTGATCACGTTCGAGCAGAGCACCTCGACACCGTTGACGGTGGTCCCGTCGGTTCCGAATTCCAGCTCGGCGCCGTTGACGGTCTCGGCGGCACCCGCCGAACCCAGCGCGGCGGCGTCGAAGCTGTCGCCGGCCACGACGTGATACGTCAGGATGGAGGTGAGCACATCTTGGTCGGCGAGGACCGCGTCGAGATCCGCGGCGGGAATCGCCGAGAACGCGTCGTTGGTGGGAGCGAAGATCGTGAAGGGGCCGTCGCTGTTCAACGTGTCGACGAGGCCCGCCTGGGAGACCGCACTGACCAGCGTCGACAGCAGCGGGTTGTTCGACGCTGCGGTCGCCGCGGTGTCGTCGGTCATCCCGGCGAAGGAGCCTTCGCCCTCGGCAGGCACGGCATCACAGGCCGGACCGAATGGGCCATCGGCCATCTCGTCCATGGCGGCCTCGGTCGTTGCCGACGTGGCGACCGGCGCATCGGTGGTGCCGGCACCGTCATCGTTCGAGTCGCTGCCGCAGGCGGCTGCGACCAGTGAGAGCGACGCTGCTGCCAGGAGCATCTTGGTGGTTCGGCTACGGGTGTTCATGGTGTTCTCCTTGTTGGTGGGGGGATTTGGGGGGTTGGTGTTCACGCTGCGTGACAGCGTTCTGGGTGGCCTCGTCGATGAGCCCGGGGCGCTCACTCGACGAAGACCACGATCTGGTGATGCCCGGAGGCACCGTTCGGAAGGGGTTCGGATCGTTCGGCGGTTTGGATCACTCCATCGCCGTCGGTGGCCCGACAGCGGATCGATGCACGACCGGGCGCTTGCGGCGTCCAGCGGAACGCCCACTGGCGCCAGGTGTCGTCGTTGAGCGCCTCACCGAGCTCACAGGGCTGCCACGGTCCGTCATCGAGCTGCACCTCGACGGCGCTGATGCCACGCGTCTGGGCCCACGCGACCCCGCCGATCGCAGCGGTGCCGTCGACGTTGCGCGTCAGTGTCCCCAGCCCGTCGATCGAGTCGATCCGGCTCATCAGCTTGATCGGGGCCCGATCGGCGTAACCACGCGGTACCCAGTACTGCTCGAAGTCCTCGAACGTGGTCAGCTCGATCTCGGTGAGCCACTTGGTGGCGGAGATGTAGCCGTAGAGACCGGGGACGATGAGACGCACGGGGAACCCGTGCTCGAGCGGGAGCGGTTCGCCATTCATCCCGAACGCGACGAGCGCGTTGCGTCCGTCGGTCGCCGCCTCGACCGGGAACCCGCACGTGTAGCCATCGACGGATCGGCCGACGACCTGGGTGGCTGCGGGATCGACACCCGCCTCGGCGAGCAGGTCGTCGAGGCGCACGCCGGTCCATCGCGCGTTGCCGACCAGCTCACCACCGATCGTGTTCGAGACGCACGTCAAGGTGATGTCGTGCTCCACGACGTCGCGAGCGAGCAGGTCGTCGAAGCGCAGGACGAGCTCCCGATCGACCATTCCGGTCACCCGGAGCGCGTAGCCCTCGGTCGGCACCTGCGGCACGGTCAAGGCAGTATCGATGCGGTAGAAGTCCGCGTTCGGGGTGACGAACGGCGCAACGCCGTCGACCCCGACGGACACACCATCCCGAATCGGTGCCAGGCCGTTGGTCGCCTGCGGGAGCACGACGTTCATGCGTGACTCGGTCGCGCTGAACCGACTGCGAATCGTCCGGCCGACGGCGCCCGCCGCCGCGCCCACGAACGCCAGCCCGGCCAGCACGCCACCGCCGCGAACCAGGAGCTCACGCCGCGTGGCTCGCGGTGCATCGGTCGGCGTCGGCGAGACGGCGCTCGCCGGCTTGCTCGGAGACATCGCGTCCGCCGACGACACCCCGGCGATCGCAGGTCGGAACATCCGGTGCGCAAGCCACAACGCGGCAGCGCCCGCGGATGATCCGACGATCGTCGGGACGGCGCTGTCGAAGGAGCCGCCAGCGCGGCTCGACACGGCTGCGATCGATCCGATCAACCCGAACACGCCGATCCCGACCAGCCCGATCTCGATCCGGCGACGAAACGCGAGCGCCCCGATGACGGCGGCATAGACCAGCAACGTCATCCCGATGCCGATCAGCAGCGCCGGCTTGTCGTTGGTGCCGAACGTCTCGATCGCGAAGTCCTTGACGAACGAGGGCACGTTGTCGATGACGCGGTCACCGACGTCGATCACCGGCGAACGCCACTCCTGGCTGATTCCCGCAACCAGTTCCGCGACGCCGAGTGCGAGGATCGCCGCAACGATCCCGGCAACGGCGCCGAGCGCCGTGATCGAACGCTTCGACAGAGCGGGGCTTGACATGCCCGAGGTTCGGGAGCCGGCCGCGTCTGGATCACTGCGCCGCGACGATTTCCGGCCCGGGATCCCGACGGTGCCCGTGCCATGCTGGCTCGATGTCGACTCAGCAACTCCTCGAAGGCACGACGGCGGTCGTCGTCGGCGGACACAGTGGATTCGGAGAAGCGATCAGCCGTCTCTTCGCCGAGCACGGCGCAACCGTGGTGATCGGTGCGCGACGACGCGACGTCGTCGACGAGGTTGCCGGTGAGATCGGCGGCATCGGCGTCACGTGCGACATCACATCGGACGACGACGTCGTCGCGCTGGTCGACACGACCGTCTCGCAGACGGGCCGCCTCGATGCGTTCGTGAACTGCGCCGGCTACGAGCAATCGACGCCGATCTCCGATCTCACGCCGGAGCTGTTGGCCGAAATGCACGCCGTCCAGATCCAGGGTGCGATGTACTGCATGCGCCACGCCGCGAACGCAATGCGCGACCTCGGCAACGGCGGGTCGTTCGTGTCGATCAGCTCGCTCACCGCCCACAATCCAGCGCGCGGCCTCGCCGCCTACGCGAGCGCGAAGGCAGGCCTCGAGTACGCGTCGAAGATCGCCGCCGTCGAGTACGGCGACGCGAACATCCGGTTCAACACGATTGCGGCATCGCTGATCGAGACCCCGATGACCTCGCGCGTGTTCGGCGTCGAGCCGGCGATCCAGGCCGTGACCGAGATGACGCCGCTCGGCCGCGTCGGATCGCCGGCCGACATCGCGAACGCAGCGCTCTACTTCTGCTCCGAACTCGGGTCGTACGTCACGGGTCAGACGTTGTGCGTCGACGGCGGCGCGTCGCTGCTCGCGCTGCCGACGCCGCAGATCTACGCCGATGTCGGGCGCCGCTGGAGCGAACAGCAGGGCTGACACCGATCGCAGCGCCGCTGGTGCACCTCGCGTCGCACGGTCGTATGCCAGCCTGGTGCGTCAGGAGGCATGATCACATGACGCTGCGTACGACCCGGGTTGCCGGCACCGCATTGCTCGTCGTCGCCGCGTCTGCCTGTACGGGGGGCTCCGACACCGTCGAGGTGCCCGGGCGCGGCAACCACCGTCGTCACCACCGCACCCTCGCCCGCGTCCGCGCCCGGTTCCGAGCCCCCGATCGTGACCGAGCTGCCGACGCCGACCCCCGCGCCGACCGACGCACCGGATCCGTCCGACGCGCCGCCGACGACCGCGGCTCCGCCCACCACCGCACCGCCGGCGACCGAGGTCGCACCGGCGACGACTGAGGCACGCAACCCCGACTTCCTCCGCCAAGGCGATGAAGGGCCGCGGGTCGGCGTGATCCAGTTCAAGCTCGTCGTGCTCGGCTACCTGCCGACCGGCAGCGACACCGGCGTGTTCGACTCCGCGACGAACAGCGCCGTGCTCGCGTTCCAAGGCGACTACGGGTTGATCGTCGACGGCATCATCGGCCCGGAGACCGAGCGCGCGATCTCGGCGGCCGCCGAATCGATCAACCCCGAACAGTAGGAGCGCGTCGCGGAGTGGGTCAGACCCACTCCGCTACGCGCGAAGCGATGGGCGGCCGAGCTCCATCGCCCGACGCGGGGTGTACGGAGCTTCCATCTCGGCGACGTCGTCGTCGGTGAGCTCGATGTCGAGCGAAGCGATCGCGTCGTCGAGTTGGGCCATCTTCGTCACCCCGATGATCGGCGCGGTCACCACCGGCTTCGAGCTCACCCAGGCGAGCGCGATCTGGGCCATGGGCCGGCCGTGCCGCGCTGCCACCGCACGCACCGCATCGATGATCGCCGCATCGCTCCCCGCCGTGTAGAGGTGTTGATCGAGACCGTCGGTCTGGCCGCGCGTCGTCTCGTTCGAGGCGTCGCCGACGGCATTGCGCGTGCCGGCGAGGTGACCGCGTGCCAGCGGCGACCACGGAATCACGCCGACCCCCGTGTACTCGCACAGCGGGTGCATCTCGCGCTCCTCCTCGCGTGCCAGCAGGTTGTAGTGGTCCTGCATCGCGACCATCCGCGCCCATCCGTTCCGCTCGCTGATCGACAGCAGCTCGGCGAACTCCCACGCGTACATCGAGCTCGCGCCGAGGTAGCGAACCTTGCCCTTCTGCACGAGGGAGTCGAGCGCGGCCAGCATCTCCTCGGGCGGGGTGTGCGGGTCGAGTCGGTGGATCTGGTAGAGGTCGATCGTGTCGACCCCGAGGCGGCGGAGGCTGGCATCGCACGCTTGCTCGATGTGCTTGCGAGACAACCCGCCCATGTTCGGCCCGGGGCCGGTCGGGAAGTGCACCTTGGTGGCGATCACCAGCTCGTCGCGGTTGGCGTACTTGCGCAGCAGCTCACCGGTCACCTCCTCGCTGGCGCCGTTCGAGTACATGTTCGCCGTGTCGAAGAAGTTGATGCCCGCCTCGATCGCACGTCGGTAGAACGGTTCGGCGTCAGCGGGTTCGAGCACCCACGGTCGCCAGGTCGACGACCCGAAGCTCATGCAGCCGAAACAGAGCTCCGAGACCTGGAGGCCGGTCTTGCCGAGACGCACGTAGTCCATTCGCCGAACGTAGCCGCGGCTCACACGTGGCACCGCCGGGAGCCACCGTTGCGGGGTGGGTCTGACCCACTCCGCAACGGAATCCGAAGAATCGGTGGGCGGCCGGTGACTACCTTGGCCTCATGGCTCGACGGGTCCGCCGAATGATCGCCGTTGCGGCGGTGCCGATCATCGCGGCCGGCTGCATCGGAGCGACCGACCGGTCCGAGTTCGATGAGGAGGTCCGGCGGCGTGGCGGCGGCATCACCAGCACCTGGGTCGACGAGGCCCTCGACGTCGCCGCTGCGGAACTGTCCGTCGCCGACGGCGGCGACCTCGAGGTGCTCACGCTGTTGATCGACGGAACGCGCCGCACGCTCACCGTCAACGCTCGGCGGGGCGACCGCCCGGATTTCGTCGACTCGGTAACGGTGAAAGAGGGCAAGTGGTTCGCTACGGTGCCGATCCAAGACGCCGACGAGCTCCCGCTCGACGATCTGACGATTGCGCTGGACGAACTCCCCCTCGACTCGCTGGAGGAGCTGGTCGACACGGCGCTCACCGACTTCGACGAACCCGATTCGTACGTCACGTCGATCAGCGTCTCGCTCCGCAGCGGCGAGCCCACGATCACCATGGAGATCGCGTCGACCCGCCGCACGGGCACGGCGGTGTTCGACACGAACGGCGTGCTCCAGGAGGTCGAGGTCTGACCATGTCGATCACACCGTCCCGTCCGCAGAACCCGATCGCCGGTGTCCTCGCGCTGCTGTTCGTGTTCGCCTTCGTCGGCGTCATCGGCTCGTGCCTGATCACGATCGGGATCTGGCCGGGCCAACTCAAGCTCCTCGCACCCGTCTTCTGCAGCGCCGAACAGCCCGACGCGTTCGTCGTCGCCGACACCTACAGCCCCCGGCCTGGCGAGACCGTCACGAACTTCAGCCTGTACTGCATGGGTGAGCGGGGCGATTCGACCGACCAGGGCTTCTTGTTCCCGTTCCTCTTGATCTCGGTCGTCAACGGCATTGCGATCTTCGCGATCGTCTTCGTGCTCGGCGCGGTGTTGCGGCTCCGCAAACGCGCCAGACCGCCCAGCGTGAGCGTCGACTCCACCGACGATGCCGTGCCACCCGGTGCGCCGGCCCGGCCGCCGAGCGGTTCGACCGCCGGGCCGTTCGTCGACTGAGCCCGTCAACGACTCGATGCACATCGTGCCGCGCGAGCGGCGATCTCGACGGCGCGGGCCGCACTCGATCGGTCGTCGAGTCCGGCCAATCGTCCCGACAGGAACCCACCGGCGAATGCGTCGCCGCAGCCGAGGGTGTTGACGAGGTCGGTCGGCGCGGCGGCGATGCGGAACGTGGGCGCACCGCGGCGGGCGATCACCGCTCCGTCTGCGCCGCAAGTGACGGCAACGGTCTCGGTCAGCTCACACAGACGGTCGGCGGCGACCGACGGATCGTCCACCCCGGCGAGCCACGCAGCCTCGTCCTGGTTCGGAAACAGGATCGATGCGCCGGCGAACGCGCCGGCGACGTCGTCCCGACTGCACTGCGATGCGAGCATCTCCGCCGACGACGGGTCCACCGACCAGGGCAGCGACCGCTCGGTCGCGCGCTCCACGATCCGGGCGAACGTGTCGCGTCCCGCCGGCTGGAGGTAGGTGTAGGCGGTCACATGGAGCCAGTCGACATCGTCGAACCAGGCGGCAGCGATGTCGCCGCCGGCAAGCGTGGTCGCGGGGTCGAGCGCCGACACCATCGAGCGGTTGCCGTCCGCTTCGACGATCGCAGCGATCGCGCGACTCGAGACTCCGGTTCGGCGAACCGCTGTGACCTCGACGCCATGGCCGCTCAGTTCGTCGACCAGGAAGTCGCCGAGGGGATCGTCACCGACCACGCCGGCGAAGCGCGCCGCGAGCCCCGCGTCGGCCGCCCACGCCGCAACATTGGCTGCCGAGCCACCACCGGACATCACGACGGTCCCGGGGGTGTCGGAGCCGACCGAGATCGCGCCGTGCGGGGTGACGGTGACGTCGGCGTTCAGGTCGCCGACACAGAGCAGGCGACTGGGCACAGCGGATCAGCCGCGGGTGTCTTCGCCCTGTGCGAGGCTCTCGGTCACGAGCAGGTCCTCGGGGTGGCCGATCGCGTAGCGGTGGATCAACGCACCGAGCACGCCACCGATGATCGGCGCCACCCAGAACAGCCACAGCTGGCCGATCTGGTCGCTGCCGGCGAAGATCGCCTGCGATGTCGAGCGAGCCGGGTTGACGCTGGTGTTGGTGACCGGGATCAACACGAGGTGGATGAGCGTCAGGGTGAGACCGATCGCCAAGCCGCCCATCGCCGGAGACGCCTTCTTCGCGGTCACCCCCATGATCACGACGAGGAACACCGCGGTGAGGACCACCTCGCCCAGGAATGCTGCGGCGAGGGAGTAGCCGCCGGGCGAGAAGTCGCCGTAGCCGTTGGAGGCGAAGACGCCGGCGCCCTCCCCGATCTCCCAGCCGGGCTGTCCCGAGGCCATCCCGAAGATCACCGCAGCGGCGATGATCGCGCCCACGACCTGGCTGGCGATGTAGGCGGGAGCCTTGGACGCTTCGAAACGACCGCCGGCGACGAGGCCGAGGGTGATGGCCGGATTGAAGTGACCGCCGGAGACGTAACCGAATGCGTAGGCACCGGTGACGACGGTGAGGCCGAATGCGAAGCTGACGCCGAGGAATCCGATGCCGAGGCTGGTGCCGTTCCCGCCGACGCCGAAGTCGGCGGCGAGGACGGCGGCACCACAACCGCCGAGAACCAGCCAGAAGGTGCCGATCAGCTCGGCGGCGAGTGCTTTGACGTTCATTGCGCTTCCCCTGTTCGAGTCCCGTGTGCGCCCGAACGCTAGCCGTCGGTCAGGGCACGATCGGGGAACACGCGTCAGGCGCGCCACGTCGGAGCCGACGTGCCGAGCCGGCGCGGCGGGTGCCCGATCCGCCCGGCGAGCGGCCGGACACTCGTGAGCCGACCGAACTCCGAGTCGACGTCGTGGAGGAACCGCCGATCGACCGTGACCGGCTGCGGTCGGAAGGCGTGCGGACCACCACGTCGCACCAGCCAGTTGCGGGTGCGGAGCAGGGAGAGTCGGGCGAGCCACGAGCCGCCGACCCGACGCTGGTGGGCGACCAACTGCGCGGCCACGCCGGCGGCGACGAACCCCGTGGCGTAGTCGAGCGCCTGGACCGGCAGACCGAGTGGGTCACCGTTCAGCGATTCCCCCTCCGAGTCGGTCGCACAGACACCACCCGCCCATCGGATCCCGGTCGCCGACTGGACGATCGAGTCGAAGCCGCGCCGCCCACCCCACGGGCCCTCCCAGTCGAATGCGCTGACCTGGACGACGACGATGCCGGGTCGGCGTGTCGCGGCCCGATCTGCGGAGAAGCCGAGGCCGGCCAGGGCACCGGGACGGTACGCGTCGATCCAGACGTCGGCGTCGGCGAGGAGGTCATCCATGGCTGCGGCGCCCGATTCGGTGCGGAGGTCGATGGCGGTGTTGCGTTTGCCGAAGCCGGTCGACATGACGCCGACGGGAACGGACGGCAGATGGTCCGCACCGACCCGCAACACGTCGGCCCCGAGCGATGCGAGCACCTGACCGGCGACCGGTCCGGCGAGGACGCGGGAGCAGTCGAGGACCCGCAGGCCGGCGAGTGGAAGGCCGCCGGGTGTCGCCGTCGCGTCGACGATCGGATCGGCCTCCGACAGTTGCTCGACCGACACGGGTGGGAGATCGCGTGTTTCGCGGGCGTGCGGGTGCGCATCCCACTCGTCGAGTGTGCGAACGACCGCGGCGATCATCCCGTCGGCGACCAGATCCGCTTCGAGCGGGAACGCGTCGTGCGTCGCGATGGCCGCGGCGACCGAGTCGCGGTCCGAGGCGCATCCCAGTCGCGCCACGACACCGTCGGCGTGGTGGGCGAAGTTGCAGTGGATCTGGAGATGGCGGCCGTCGCGTGTGGGATACACGCCGGACAGGTCGGCCCACGCCGGGACGGGCTGGCCATCGATGGCGACATGAGTGGTGCAGAAGGTCAGCAGGTGGGCGAGGTCGAGTTCTCGCTCGGGCGTCGCGACGCCGCGGGCAACGCCGGCATGGTCGGCCGCGGCGATGGAGTACACGGCCGCATCCGCCAGCATCCCGTCGACGTCGAACGCCGATGCTGCGACCGGCCCGGAGTCGTGCAGCGTGACGTGTGACGAACCGACTGCGTCGCCCGGAACGCAGCCGGCCACCTCGTCGATGTCGATCTCCACGGGACCGAACCTAGCGGTCAGCCCGTGGAGCGCCGGTCCGCGCGATCCGACCTTGACGCGATCAACCCACGATTTGCGTGGTCGTGGACCCGACCGATCGGTGAGTGGCCTAGCGTCTCGGAGATGACCACGAATGCAGAGCTCCTCGCCAAGTACCGCCGGGTGTTGCCGTCGTTCCTCTCGCCCTACTACGCAGACCCGATCTCGATCGAACGCGGTGAGGGCAGCTGGGTGTGGGACGTCGAGGGAACGAAGTACCTCGACTTCTTCGGCGGCGTGCTCACGACGATGATCGGCCACAACAACCCGGCCGTCACCACCGCGATCCAGGAGCAGGCGGCGAAGACCCTGCACACGTCGTCGCTCTACCTGTCGCCGCCGATGCTCGACCTCGCCGAACAGATCGCCGAACAGTCGGGGATTCCCGACGCGCGCGTGTGCTTCACGACGTCGGGTTCGGAGGCGAACGACACGGCGATCCTCCTGGCGACCAGCTATCGCAAGTCGAACCAGGTGCTCGCGATGCGCAACAGCTACCACGGCCGCTCGTTCACCACGCAGGCGATCACCTCGCACGCATCGTGGTCGTCGACGTCGCTCTCCGGACTCCAGGTCAACTTCGTCCAGGGCGGATACCGCCTCCGGTCGCCGTTCGCCACGCTCGACGACGACGCGTACACCGCAGCCTGCGTCGAGGACCTCGTCCAACTGCTCGACATGACCTCGGCCGGCGACGTCGCCTGCCTGATCGCCGAACCGATCCAGGGGGTCGGCGGGTTCACCGTCCCGCCCGACGGGTTCTTCGGATCGATGAAGAAGGAGCTCGACAACCGCGGGATCCTGTTCATCGCCGACGAGGTGCAGACCGGGTGGGGCCGCACCGGCGAACACTTCTGGGGCTACGAGGCTCACGGCATCGTCCCCGACATGTTGACCTTCGCCAAAGGCGTCGGCAACGGGATCACCCTTGCGGGATGCGTCGCCCGCGCCGAGATCATGGACACGATCAAGGTGCTGAGCTTCTCGACGTTCGGCGGGAACCCGCTGTCGGCCGCCGCCGGGTCCGCCACGCTGAACTACGTCCTCGACAACGACCTCCAGGCGAACGCAAAGTCCATGGGCCAACGCTTCATCGAGACGATGCAGCCGATCGTCGACGACACGCCGTGGATCGCCGAGCTGCGCGGCCGCGGCTTGATGTGGGCGTTCGAGATCTGTCAGCCGGGCGGGACCGAACCCGACGCGGCGAAGACCGTCGAGTTCCTCGAAGGCTGCAAACGCCACGGACTCCTGGTCGGCAAGGGCGGGCTGTACGGCAACGTCATCCGGCTCGCGCCGATGCTCGACGTGACCGCAGACGAGCTCGATGCGGGGATCGACGCAATCCGCTCGACCATCGCCGACCTGTCGTGATCGTCGACGTCGACGACGCGGATGATCCGCGCCTCGACGACTACGCCCTCCTCAACGACCAGGCCGCTCGACGCGAACGTGAAGGCGACGACTCCTTCATCGCGGAGGGGTACGTGTCGATCGACCGCGTGATCGACTCGGGACATCGACTCCGCTCGATCGTGGTGACCCCGTCACGCCTCGAGCGGCTGCTCGCCAACCATCCGCACCTGCTCGACGACGAGGTACCGGTCTACGTCGTCGACCGGGCCCGACTCGCGGCCACCGTCGGTTTCGACCTCCACCGTGGCGTGGTCGCCTCCGCCGAGCGACGACCGGTGCCGTCCGTCGCCGAGATCGCGGCGTCGAGTGCCCAGCGGATCGCCGTGCTCGTCGGATTGAACGATGCGGAGAACGTCGGCGTCATCGCCCGCGCGGCGCGCGCACTGCGGTTCGATGCGCTCGTGCTCGACCCGACGTGTACCGATGCCTACTCCCGGCGCACCGTGCGCGTCAGCATGGGCGAGGTCCTCCACCTGCCGGTCGGCCGCGCCGACGTCCTGGCCCGACGACCTCGACGCTGCTCCACGACGCCGGGTTCGAGTCCTGGGCGATGACGCCCGCCAACGACGCGTCCGACCTGTGGGCGATGCCCTCCACCGATCTGCCGCAACGGCTCGCGATCATCCTCGGCGCCGAGGGGCCGGGGCTGGACGAACAGACGATGCGCTCGGCGAACCGCCGGGTCCGGATCCCGATCCACAGCAAGGTCGACTCCCTCAACGTCGGGCACGCGGCTGCCATCACCTTCGCCGCGGTGACCCGTAACATCACGCCGTGAGCGACGACGAGGAAGGCGGATCGACGGCAGCCGTCGACATCGACGACGCGTCGCGCGACGACAAGATCGAGCACGCGAAGGCCAAGCTCGAGGACGCACCGACCGACACCGCACCGAAGGACCAGGTCCTGAAGAAGCGGCAACGACACTGGTGGCATCGACATCTCGAGTCGGAGGAGCGACAGCGGATCCTCGCCGAGCTCGGCATCAAGCGCCAACCCCACTGGGGATTCCGGTTCGGCACCATGCTCGGGTTGTCGGTCGTCGTCGCCGTGATGGGCATGTCGGCGGACTCCGCGGCCGTCGTGATCGGCGCCATGTTGCTCGCACCCCTGATGCAGCCCGTTCTCGCGACGGCGGCCTGCATCTCGATGGCGCTCTTCCGCAAGTCGCTCACCGCCGCCGGTCACGTGTTCTTCGCCTCGGTCGGCTCGATCGCACTCGCGTACGTGCTCTCCGCGCTGTTCGTCAACGGCGATCTACCGAACGAGGTCACCAGCCGGACCGCGCCCGACATCCGCGACCTGATCGTCGCCCTGGCGGCCGGCACCGCCGGTGCGTACGCGACGGTCCGCAAGGACGTCTCGTCGTCGCTGCCCGGCGTCGCCGTCGCGGTCGCACTCGTGCCGCCGATCGCGGCGGTCGGCATCACCCTCGAGGCCGGCAACAGCACGCTCGCCCGCGGTGCACTCCTCCTGTACGCGACGAACCTCGTGGCGATCGTGCTCGCGGCGTCGATCGTCTTCGTCGCCACCGGTTTCGTTCCACCGCGTCGCCTCGCGACCACGTACCCGCGCACGATTGCCGTCTCCGCCGTCGTGGCCATCGCCGTCGTCGCCATCGCCGTGCCGCTCTACCGCGCCTCGGTCTCGGCGGCCGAGGACACCGACCGCGAGCTGGAGGCGAAGGAGATCGTCGACGCCTGGCTCGCGCCGATCGAGCCCGCCGACACGCCGACGGTCGAGTTCAACGACCAACGCATCCTGGTCCGCGTCCGCAGCTTCGAGGCGCCCGTCGACGACCGCCCGCTGACCGAGGCACTCCAGTTCCGGTTCGGCGAGGACCGGATCGTGTCGCTCGAGTGGGAGCAGCTCGCGCAGTTCGAGACGACCACCACCGTCGCGCCCACGACGACCGTGCTCTCCGACGCCCAACGCCTGGCCGACGAGATCGAGGACATCGTCGACGACTGGCTGCAGTCGGGCGAGTTCGAAGGCGTTCGCCGCGTCGACGCATTGGTGATCGGTGGCGGCGTCGTGCGCGTCGACGCGAGCGGGGTGGGCGAGGCCCCGCCGATCGAGGATCTCACCGAGCGATTGGACGAGGCTTTCGACGAGACCCTCGAGGTGCAACTCACCTGGGTCGAGCGGCGAAACGTCACCAGCAACACCGGGCCGAGCCCCAACGAGTTGATCGCCGAACAGATCACCGCCGCCGCCGACGAATGGGCCCGAGACGCCGGCGTCGACGTCGTGTCGGTCACCTACGACGGGACCCGGGCCGTCGTCCAGGTGGCGGGCGAGAACCGACCGGACGCGACCGAGCTCGTCGAGGAGATGACCGACCTCCTGCCGGACGAGGTCGACCCGACGGTGCTGTTCGTTCGCCGCCTCGACATCACCACGACCACCACGACCACGACCACGACCTCGACGAGCGTGGCGACAACGACGCCATGACCGCGGGCGCCGAGCACGACCTCGTCGAACTGGCGCCGCACGCATCGGCATCGGACCCAGCACCGTTCGCCGGCCCCGACCATCCGATGCGCCGTCTGACCCGAGCGAACGCGTTCGGCGAGGCGTGGACCGATGACGACGCCGCTCGCGTGCAGGAGGTCTTCGACGGTTTGGCGCCGGCGTGGAGCGATGATCACGTCGACCCGGTCAAGGCCGCACCGGTCGAGGACGCGCTCGACCGCAGCGACGTGCCGCTGCTCGGCACCTGGCTCGAAGTGGGGTCCGGGACGGGTGCCGGCGCGCGGATCCTGGCCCCGCGGGTGACCTCGTTGGTCTGTACCGATCTGGCCGAGCAGATGTTGCTCCACGCACCCGACCTCGCCCCTCGCGTGCGGGCCGACGCCTCACGGCTGCCGTTCCCCGACGAGTCGTTCGACGCGATCCTGCTCATCAACATGTTGCTGTTCCCGGCCGAAGTCGACCGTCTGCTCCGCGCGACGGTGTCGTCGTATGGGTCAACACGCTCGGCGATCAGACGCCGATCCACCTGCCGGCGGCCGACGTGCTCGACGCACTCCCGGGCACCTGGTCCGGCGTGACCGCACACGCCGGGACCGGATTCTGGGTGACCGCTCGGCGCTCACCCTGACCCGCACGCCGATCAGTACGGCGGCTTGTCGCCTGCGGCCAGCCGCTCGACTGAGATCGCCACCCATTTCGCGCGGGTCTCGGGGCGCTTCGACAGGTAGATCTTGCGGAGCAGACTCGTCTGCTGCGCGGCGGTCAGCCCCTCGTAGAAGTCCCGGGCGCCGGACTCGGCAGCCCACGCGTCGGCCAGGTCGTCGGGGACGACGCCGTCCTCAGCGGCGGTGAGCAGATCCCACGACCCATCGGCCTTCGCCCGCTCCACGACGGCACGGCCCGCCTCGGTCATCAGCCCCGCCCGCTCCAACTCGACCAGCTTCGCCTTGTTCACCTTCGACCAGATGCTGCCCGGGCGACGCCGCGTCACGTACTGGACGTACGAGCCGTCGCCTTGCGGTTGGATCTGCGAGTCGATCCATCCGAAGCACAACAGGACATCGACCGCGTCCGACCAAGAGACCGACGGGCGCGCCGTCTCCTTCTTCCAGAATCGAATCCACGCTCCTGCGGCGGTCTCGTGGTTCGCCTCGAACCATGTACGCAGCTCGCCAGCGTCGGCCGGCTCGATCGTGTCGTGTTCGCCGTCGGGCCAGCGCAGTGCCATGGCGACGCCGGCTCAGACCGACCCGAGGAGTTCCATCGACCGGTCCCAGAGCGCCGCCGCGCGATCCGGATCGACCGCGTACGCCAACACGCCGTCGGTACCGGCGTCGCTCGGGTCGACCACCGCCGCCTCGTGGCAGTCCTCGCAGTAGACCCCACCGCGATCGGCGAACTCGGGTGCGGTCGCGGCCCACACCGTCGTCGCCGCCCCCTGCGGAATCGACTTCCAGTCGAACCCGCCGGGGTTGCTCTGCACGATCCGCTGCTGGATCTCACCGAGCAGTTCCGGCGTCATGTGGCGACCGAGATCGGTGTGGATCCCACCCGGGTGGACGGCGAGCGAATGCACACCGAGTGGCCCGAGCCGACGCTCCAGCTCGACGGAGAACAACACGTTGGCCGTCTTCGATGCGCCGTAGCCCGTCCACGGGTCGTACGGCCGTCGCTCGAAGTCGAGGTCGTCGAGGTCGACGTCGCCGAAGCGGTGCCCGGCCGACGACAGGTTGACGATCCGGCCGCCACCGTGCTGCGTGAGCATGTCCATCAGCGGGATCGTCCACGCCATGTGCCCGAGATGGTTCGTCCCGATCTGGGTCTCGAAGCCATCGGCGGTGTGTCCGAACGGCGTGCACATCACACCGGCGTTGTTGATCAACAGGTCGAGGCGATCGACCGACGTCAACACCTCGACCGCAGCGCGCCGACAGCTCGCGACATCGGCGAGGTCGAGCAGGACCGTCTCCACCGACGCATCGGGAAGTTCGCTGCGAATGCTCGCCACGGCAGCGTCGAGCTTCTCGCTACTGCGCGCCGCGAGCACGACGTGCGCACCGCGTGCGGCCAACGCACGTGCCGTCTCCAACCCGAGTCCACCCGACGCGCCCGTCACCGCAGCGACACGTCCGGTGAGATCGACCGCCGCGAGCACATCGTCGGTGGTCGAGGAAGCATCGAAGGCTGGTCGGTCGGCGGCGGGCATGGCCGAACGGTAGACCGTCGGGGGCGCTCGGCTCTACGCCACCTGGCCCCGGCCGCGAGACTGGCGAGATGACGGCAACCGAGAACGAACGTGTCACCCCGGTCTCGATCGGCACCGCACGCAGCAAGGGACCGTCGGTGCAGGACTTCCTCGCCGCCGACACCCGCACGGTCCCCGAGTCGCTGCTCGACCACAGCTCGGCGCCGCAGGGGGCGACCGACATCTCCAAGCTGCGCTACGTCGATCCGCACTTCGCGGCGCTGGAGAACGAGTACCTGTGGACCAACACCTGGCAGATGGCGTGCATGGAGGTCGACCTGCAGAATCCCGGCGACCACGTGGTGTACGACGTCGCCGACCAGTCGCTCATCGTCACCCGCACGAGGGACGGCGCGATCAAGGCGTTCCACAATGCCTGTCTCCATCGCGGCACGAAGCTGCGGACCGAGGACGGTCGTGTTGCGTCGTTCCGCTGCCCGTTCCACGGATGGCGGTGGGACCTCGACGGCAACCTCGTGGAGCTCCCGGCCGAGTGGGACTTCCCGCAGGTGTGGGAGCAGCCCGACTCGTGTCTTCCCGAGGCCGCGGTTGCCACGTGGCAGGGGTTCGTGTTCGTCAACATGGCCGACGATCCGCAGCCGTTCGGGACCTACGCGGACAAGCTGATCGAACACTTCGACCGCGACTTCGACATGACCGGGCGTCATCGGGCGTTCTGGGCGACCAAGGAGGTCCCGGCGAACTGGAAGGTGTGCATGGAAGCGTTCGGCGAGGGCTATCACGTCATCGCCACGCACCCGCAGATCCTCGAGTTCACCGCCGACGAGAACAGCGAGTACTCGATCTGGCCCGACTCACCGCACGTCACCCGGTTCATCAACGGCTTCGGTGCCCAGAGCCCCCACCTGGCCGAGCTGACCCCACAGCAGGTCGTCGACGCCTACGTGGCGTTCTCGGTGGGTTCGGTCAAGGGCGAGATCCCGGCCGGGATGCGCATCGACGTGCCCGACGACGCCAACCCACGCGCGATCGTGGCCGACCTGTTCCGCCAGGCGATGAAGGCTCGTTTCGACGCCGACCTCTCCGAGAAGTCGGACACCGAACTCCTCGATGCGGTGCTGTACCACCTGTTCCCGGCGTTCGCGCCGTGGGCGGGCGTGGGGCAATCGCTGGTCTACCGCTGGCGCCCGGGCGCAACACCCGACACGTGCTTCATGGACGTGATTCGGATGGCACCGAACCCGGACGGCGGCGAGATCCCCGATCCTGCGCCGCAGCAGGTGCTCACCCTCGATCAGCGATGGCACGAGGCGGAGGGGATGGGTCAACTGGCCGACGTGTTCCAGCAGGACATGGACAACCTGCCGCGGGTCCAGGCCGGCCTCAAGTCGACGGGCAAGCGCGGGGTGAGCTTCGGGCTGTACCAGGAGACCCGGATGCGGATGCACCATCGCATGATCGACGGCTACATCGATGCCGGACTCGACGCCGACGGCCGCGACCGCCACGAGCTCGACCGCTTCCGCGTGCCCGCTGAATGACCGACCCGCGCGGATCGAGCCCACGGCGCCCGAAAACGAAGAAGGCCCCCGGATCGCTCCGGGGGCCTCCGTCACAGATGTTCGAGTCGCTCAAGCGTCGGCTTGCACCGGCTCTTCCTCACGTGGTTCGGGGGCTTCGCCCAGTCCCATCTGGTGGAAGATCTCCGCCTTGCGGTATTCGAAGTCGCCTTCTTCGACTTCGCCCGCAGCGAACTTCTCGTTGAGGATGCGGAATTCTTCGAGCAGCGCGTCCTCGTCCGGGCCGTCGTCAGACTCTTCGGCTTTGGCCGCACTGCGACCGTGTCGAATTGCCTGCTTCTCGGCCTTGCGTTCCTTCTTGCGAAGTTCTCGCTGCCGCTTCTGGTAACTCTGCGGGCTCGATGCCATGCAGAACCGCCTCCTTCTTGGATTGCTGGATCAGATCTCTTTGACGTCGACTGCTTCCGGTCCCTTACGCCCGGGGGCGACTTCGAACTCGACCTTGGCATCGTTGTTCAACGAACGACGACCCGAGCCAACGATGTTGGAGTAGTGGACGAAGACGTCATTGCCGCCTTCATCCGGAGTGATGAATCCGAAGCCCTTCTCGTCATTGAAGAACTTCACGATACCTGTGGCCATTTTTTGGCTCCTTGTGTTCAGAGAGCCTCAAATCGACTCACGTGTGCGTGACCACTGTACTCGCGACCGGGCGAAATCGACCCGCGGGAGCCGCAGGTGCTCCGAACGTGCGAGGACCCACAGCGGTCAGGCGACCGCCCAAGCGGGTCGGACCACCCGAAACGGGCGGTGGCCGGTGACCGCCAGCCGCACGAGGATGACCGCTGCCATCACCGTGCCCGAGGCACCGCCCGCGAGCAAGGCCGGGTCGAGCACCAGCACGCCGTACACGAGCCAGATCGCGGCCTCGATCCACGCCATGATCCAGGTGCTGGGCGCCAGGCCGTCGAGCTCGCGACTCCGACACGCCGCGACCACGGCGGGCACCAACTGCATGCCGTAGCAGAGCCCGATCGCCAGACCGGCCACACGCCAACCCCCCACGAGGAGAAATGGCAGCGGGGCCATGCCGAGCACGAACAACCCGAATGCCACGCCGGGAACGGTCGCGCGGCCGGCGGCGCGGACGTACGCGACGATGATCACGCCGTAGAGCACGGCCGCAACGGCGGACACCGGGACGAGACCCCACAGGCCCTCGGCCAGGCCGTAGGCGAGCCACCACAGGTTCATCGACAGGCTGACACCGGCCCACACGCCCGAGACGCCGGCGGTGCTCCGCTGGCGGACGAGGCGTGCGGCCTGGGGGTAGGCCATTCCGGCACCCATGATGTTGGCGACGACGAGCATGGCGGTGACGAGTACGGCGTTCATGAGGCCCTCCCTCGGAATTGTTCGGTGTGCGAGTAACGACTGTTCGGAGTTTGACTCCTTACGTGAAGTGAGGGTCTAACAGCTTTTGACTACTTACACAACTCCGGACGCCGGTAGCCTTGCGAAGATGTACGTCGCATCGGTCACAGAGTCCGAGCACCGCATCACGCTCGACACCATGGTCGAACTGCACAACGCACTGACCGAGGATCCCGCAGCCGACCCGCGGCACATCCTCGCCGAGGCCGGATTCAGTCGTGCCCCCGACGCCTCGTCCGCATCGCTGCATCGCCTCAGCGGTCGGGTCGGCGCACTCGGGGACTTCCTCTCCCAACTTCCCGAACTCGACACTGCCGAGGCATCGACCCGCGTCACCGAGGAACTGACCGAGCTCCCGATCACCCCGTCGATCGTCGACCACGGTGGCGTCGGACCACACATCCACTGGACCCCACCCACCGCACGGTTCGACGATCAGGTGATGGCCGATCTGATGATGGCGCTCGCCCAGGAGATCTGCGACAACGGCACCATCCGATTCGGAACCTGCGCCGCGGCCGACTGCGCGCGGCTGTTCTACGACGCGACGCGGAACCGCTCCAAGCGCTTCTGCTCCGACCCGCGATGCGCGAGTCGGACCCACACGGCCGATCATCGGCGTCGCCGCTCTCGCACCACCTCGTGAGCTGACGCCGTCGCGCCGGTCGATCACCCGGGAATGTTGCGGTCGCAACCGGGTTGCACCTGTCATGGCCATTCACCGCCTGAACCACGCGGTCCTGTACGTCCGCGACGTCGAACGCTCCACGGCCTTCTACTGCGGCACGCTCGGGTTCGACATCGTGTCGGAGTTCTCGGGCGCCGCCTTCCTGCGCGCTCCCGCATCGGACAACGATCACGACCTCGGCATCTTCGCGATCGGCGAGGGGGCCGAGGCATCCGACGCCGGTCGACGCACGGTCGGCATGTACCACCTCGCCTGGGAGGTCGACACGCTCGGCGAACTCGCCGAGCTCGCAACGACACTGCGCGACGCCGGTGCACTGGTCGGCGCCAGCAACCACGGCACGACCAAGAGCCTGTACGCGAAGGACCCCGACGGTCTGGAGCTCGAGCTCGTCTGGCTGCTCCCCGCCGAGCTCATCACGCCCGACGATGTCGCCGCACGGGCGACGGTCGGTCCACTCGACCTCGACGCCGAACTGTCCCGTTTCGGCGCCGACGCGCGCAGTGGTGTCGGCGTGTCCCGCCCCGCCTGGGTGTGACCGCTCGCGTCCACCGGGCACCTTCCTTCCGGTCCCGAACCCGACCCCCATCGAAAGGCTCACATGAGCTCCACCCCCGACCAGCGCCGCACCATCGATTTCTGGATCGACCCGATTTGACCCTTCTGCTGGGCAACGGCCCGTTGGGTCGTCGACGAAGTCATCCCGCACCGTGATCTCCACATCACGTGGCAACCGATCAGCCTGCTGTTCAAGAACGAGCCACCCGAGGGGTCCGACTACTACGACGCGGTGATGACGACACACCGCATGTTGCGGGTGCTCGAGGCCGTTCGCGCGGCCGGCGACTCGCCCGAGGCGGGCAACCACGACGTGTTCAAGCTGTACTGGGAGCTCGGCTCGCGGATCCATCACGATCGGCGAGCTCGACTTCGATCTCGCCGACGCGTTGACGACGGTCGACCTCGACCCGGCGCACGCCGCAGCAGCCGACGACGACGCGTGGGATCAGGTGATCCGCACCGCGATGGACGATGGGCTCGGACTGGTCGGCACCGACGTCGGCACACCGATCATCGCCACGCACAACTCGCACGGCGAGCGCGTCGGCTACTTCGGTCCCGGTGATCACCAAGATCCCCTCGACCGAGGACAGCCTCAAGATGTGGGACGCCCTCATGGACATGATGGACGTCGACGGCTTCTTCGAGCTGAAGAAGACCCGCACCGACGGTCCCGATCCTGGAGATCGCCCCGACCCGATCTGAAACGGGTCGCCACCGCGGGCTGATCAGGCGAACGCGTCGACCCCGGTACGTTCGGCCGACCGGACCCACAGGCGTTCAGCTTCCGCGTGGTCGATCGCGTGGGCGTCGACGCCGAGGAACCTCGCGAACGGGCTGTCGGGGTCGGTCGGCGCAGAGATGCCGCAATCCTCGCAGTAGACGCCACCCATCGCGTCGAGCTGACTCGAGGTCGCGCACCACAGCGTGGTCGTCGCCCCCTGGGTGGGCGACTTGAACACGCCATCCCGAAGCCGGATCCGATCGGTGCTTGAGGAGAGGTCATCCTCGGCAACGTCGACCGATCCCACTCCGGCCCGCGACGCGACGCGACGTGGTCGGGGCAGGCGCGGGTCGGCGTGAGTGAGGCGGGGTCAGTCGGTGTCGTCGCCCGGAGACTGGTCGGCGCTCGGTTCGGTGGCGAGAATCGCGTAGAGCCGCCGCTTGGTCTCGGTCAGCACCGCAGCGGCCTGCTCGATCTGTTCGGGTGTGCCGAAGCGACCGACTTGGCGAACCTGCCCGACGAGTTCGGACACGTGGCCGCGCAGATCGCCACGCGTTCCGCTCGACGTGTCGTTCCACGGCTCGACGAAGTCATCGCCCTGCGCAGTCGCGATACGTCGCCAGGCGTGCCCGCCCGCTCTCGGTCAGACGAAATTGGTTCTTTCCGTCGACCTCCTCGGCCTCGATGAAGCCGCGCTCCTCCATCCGACCGAGCGCCGGGTAGATCGTGCCGGGGCTGGGTCGCCAGCGCCCGTCGCTGCGGGATTCGAGTTCGGTGATCAGCTCGTACCCGTGCATCGGGCGCTCGTCGAGCAGGAGCAGGGTGGCGTCGACGACGGCGCCGCGACGGGCGCGGTGTCGGCCGCCGCCTCGACCACCGGGGCCACCGCGGCCGTGGTGTGTGTGATGGATGTGTTCGTGTCGCATGTGGTCTCCGTGGTGTTCGTGGTGTTCGTGATGTTCGTGATGTCGTTGGCGACGCCGCATTCGGTCGAGGCGTCCGGGAGGTTGTCCCATTCGATGCTCCTTTCGCGAGCTCTTTCGATATATCGCTACGGTATCGATATATCGACGAGGACGCAACCCGTGCGATCACGCAGTGGCCAGGCGCACGCGCGACACTGAACGACATGTCGTCACGCCCCGAGGTCCCGCAGTTCGGTGCGCTCCTGCGCGAGCACATCCAGTCCGTCCCACCCGAGGCCCAGCCGGCGTTCCTCGCGGGGCTCGAACGGTCAGCTGCCCAGCGCTACCGCGACTGGGCCGACCAGCTGACCGACCACGCCGAGGCCTTGCTGGCGTGCGCGGCGAGCGAAGACCGCATCGCCGACATCGTGACCGGGCTGTTCCCGGTCAGCGATGAGTTGCGCGGCGCAGATCGACGCGGCGCTCCCGGCCGCCGTTGCGCTCTACTACGACGTGTTCGCGCCGTACTCGCCCGCCGACCAGCTCTACCTCCAGTCGGAGGCCGAGATCCAGGGTTCGCAGGCATGGGTGCGGATGTCCGAGCAGATCACCGACGAGACCACGCTCGCTGCGCTGCGCGAGTGCACCGAGCTCGAACTGCAGAGTTCCGTCACCGCCAAGGCAGTCCTGGCCGACCTCGAGTCGACGACGGTGTGACCCGGCCCGGGCCGCGGGTCCGGGTTCAGTCGAGGGTGATGACGACGGCGGCGTCGGTGCCCGAGCCGCGGCCGATGAGGCTCATGAACTTGCCGACCAGCTTCATGGCGCCGTACTGGATGCCGTACTTCTTCTTGACCATCGCGGCGTAGGGCTCGAACTCGGCGCCCGTCTTCACGATGGCGGTGCCGGACACGGCCTCGGTCCCCTCCTTCACCTCGCCCTTGGCGTTGGACGGCTGCACGGTGACGCGTGCGTCGTTGTTGATGCGCTTGACCTTGTAGCTCGACGACGACGTGGTGAATCCGATCTGCCCGCCGCCGAAATCGGCGATCCACACCGGCAGGGACTTGGTCGAGCCGTCCTTCTTGTAGGTCGTGAGTGCGACGTACTTCTCATCAGCGATTCCGGGCATGGCTCGCACGCTAGACGACGCTCGACGTCGCATCGGCCCGACCTCGTCCGAGCGATGTCGTCAGCTGCTGCTGATCGTGCCCGACATCTGGCCGTGAATCGTGCAGACGTACGCGAACTCACCGGCGCCATCGACCGTGAGCGTGAACGCATCGCCCGGAGCGATGGTGCCGGAGTCGAACTCCAGCTCACCCGTTCCGGTCACGGTGTGCGGCGCGCCGCCGTTGTTGGTCCAGGTGACCGTCCCACCGTCGGCGACGGCGACGGGGTCCGGATCGAAGGCGAAGTCGACGATCGACGCGTCGACAGCAACGGCCACGTCGCCAGGATCGCCGGGAGCGTCGGTCGTGTCCGTGCCGTCGGCGGGGGCCGACTCGACCGGCTCGTCGGCCGCATCGGTCGATTCATCGGTGTCGTCGCTGGAGCAGGCCGCGAAGCCGACGACCAGGGCCGCAGCCCCGACGAGTCGAACCGCGCGACGTGTCGCAGAGGTGATCGGTGCATTCATGGTTGACACCCTTCGTCGTGGCCCGCGCCGGACCGTACCAGTTCCCGGCCTCGCGTCCGTTCGAAAACGCAAACGGCCGGACCCCACCCAACCTGGGAGGGTCCGACCGTTGCTGGCGATCCGTCGAGCGATCAATCGCCCGCGTGGCTGACGCCGCTCAGCTCAGTCGAGGCGTTCGATGATGGTGGCGTTGGCCATGCCGCCGCCTTCGCACATCACCTGGAGGCCGTAGCGTGCCGCCGGTGCGCTCGAGTTCGTTGAGCAGCGTCGCCATCAGCTTGGTGCCGGACGCGCCGAGCGGGTGACCGAGGGCGATCGCGCCGCCGTTGACGTTGACCTTGCTCATGTCGGCGCCGGTCTCCTTCTGCCAGGCGAGCACGACCGAGGCGAACGCCTCGTTGACCTCGAACAGGTCGATGTCGTCGATGGTCAGGCCGGTCTTCTCGAGGATCTTCTTCGTCGCCGGGATCGGGCCCTTGAGCATCGTGACCGGGTCGGTGCCGGCGAGGGCGAAGCTGTGGAACTTGGCGCGGGGCTTCATGCCGAGCTCGGCGGCCTTCTCGGCGCTCATGATGAGCACGGCCGAGGCACCATCGGAGATCTGCGAGGAGTTGCCGGCGGTGATCTTGCCGTCCTCCTTGAAGGCGGGCTTGAGCTTGGCGAGCGACTCGGCGGTGGTGCCGTCGCGGATGCCCTCGTCGTCCTTCACGACGACGGTCTCGCCGTCGATCTCGACCTCGACGGGGACGATCTCGTTCTCGAAACGACCCTCGTCGCGGGCGACGGCGGCACGCTGCTGGCTCTCGGCGCCGAACGCGTCGAGGTCCTCACGGGAGATGTCGTACTCGTCGGCGATCATGTCGGCGCCGATGCCCTGCGGCGGGAGGCCGGTCTCGGCGTACCGGTCGAGCTGCTCCTGGGGGAACGGGAAGCCCATGCCCTGGACGATCGAGGCGCCCATCGGGGTGCGGGTCATCACTTCGACACCGGCGGCGACGACGACGTCGTACGCGCCGGCGATCACGCCCTGCGCAGCGAAGTGCATCGACTGCTGCGACGAACCGCACTGGCGGTCGACGGTGGTCGAGGGGACCTCTTCGGGCCATCCGGCGGCGAGCACGGCGTTGCGGCCGATGTTGAGCGACTGCTCACCGACCTGCATGACACAGCCCATGATGACGTCGTCGACCATTGCGGGGTCGAGGCCGTTGCGCTCCTCGAGCGCCTTGAGGACGTGGGCCGCCATCGTGACGGGGTGCTGGTCCTTGAACTGGCCGTTGCGCTTGCCGCCCGGTGTGCGCACGGCATCGATGATCACTGCTTCGGTCATTGCTGGTCTCCTGTGTTGATGGTCTGGTGTTTGATGGTCTGGTGTTGATGGATTGGGCCGACCCGATGCGGCTGTTGGACACACGCGTCAGGTCTGCTGGATGGCTGTTTGGAGGTTCTGCTGGAGGCGGGTGAGCACCCAGCTGAGGGCCTGGCGTTCCTCGCGGCCGATGCCGCGGCGGAGCTCGGCGCGCAACACCTCGTCGATCTCACTGATCCGACCGGCCATGTCGCGACCGGTGTCGGTGATGTCGACGCGCCAGACCCGTCGGTCCGCCGGATCGGGATGGCGTTCGACCAGGGTGCGTTGTTCGAGGCGGTCGATCACGCTGCCGATGCCGGCGCGGCCGATGCCGAGGTGGTCGGCGAGCTGCGTCTGGGTCGTTGCACCGAACTCGGCGACGTACCCGATGAGGCTCGCCTGGGTGAGGTTGAGATCGAGCGGGACGAGCCGGGCGTCGAACGCTTCACGAACGAGGCGCGCCGTGGCCATCAGCGTCGACTCGACTCGCAACCACGGCGGCGCATCGAGTTCGTTGTTGGTGAGACTGCTCATGGTTCGGCGCCGAGCAACGTGATGTTGATCCGGGATCAACATCATGTTGCTCGTGTGGATTCGTATTGTATGGCGACGTACAGTATGTTCCAAGTCGATCACCCGTACCGATGGAGGACCCCACATGAGCGACACCCTCACCCCCGAAGCAGCCGCCGAGTTCCGCCAGAAGTGCGTCGACTTCATGGAGACGTACGCCGTCAAGACCGGCAACTCGATCCCGACGCTCGACGACCAGAAGGCGTTCCTCGCCGCCGCGGCCGGTGCCGGGCTCGCAGGCATCCCGTACCCCGAGGAGTACGGCGGCAGCGGCCTGTCGCTCGCCCACGAGAAGATCTGGCGCGAGGTCAAGGGCAACTACCGGATGATGGACGGCGAGTTCATCATCAGCCACGGGATGTGTCTCCCGATGCTCCACGAGTACGGCACCCCGGAGCAGAAGGCGGCCTACATGGCCGACAACATCTCGGGCAAGACGATGTGGTGCCAGATGTTCTCCGAGCCCGGCGCCGGCTCCGACGTCGCCAGCCTCCAGTCGAAGTGCGAGCTCGACGGCGACGAGTGGATCCTCAACGGCCAGAAGGTCTGGACCACGCTCGCCCACAAGTCCGACTACGGCATCGTCGTCGCGCGCACCGACCCCGAGCAGGTCAAACATGCCGGCATCTCGATGTTCATCCTCGACATGAAGGCACCCGGCGTCGAGATCCGCCCGATCCACCAGATCGACGGCGGCAGCCACTTCAACGAGGTGTTCTTCACCGACGTCCGCATCCCGAAGGATCACCTGCTCGGCGAGTACAACGCCGGCTGGAAGCTCGCCACCGCGATGCTGATGTACGAGCGCGTCGCGATCGGCTCGGCCGGCGCCGGCAAGATCAACCAGCCGACGTTCAAGCTGCTCAAGAGCGCCGCGGAAGAGACGGGCCGGATCAACGACCCGGTCGTGCGCGATCAGCTGATGCAGATCTACTCGATGGAGACCACCAAGGCGTTGGTGGCGATGCGCAACCGCGCCGAGCAGAAGGCCGGCAAGACCCCGGGCCCCGGCGGCTCGCTCGGCAAGCTGTTCGGCTCCAACATCGCCTGGAAGATGCGCGAGTTCGCGCTCGAGATGGCCGGCCCGTCGTCGATCGCCTGGGACCCCGCCGACGCCGGCGGCGCGGAACGTCAGCGGATCGTGCTCAACTCGTTCCAGTCGTCGATCGCCGGCGGCACCGACGAGATCCAGCGCAACATCATCGGCGACCGGGTGCTCGGCCTGCCCCGCGAACCCGCGGTCGACAAGGGCGTCCCGTTCAAGGACCTCAAGGTCGGCACCCAGACCAGCTGACCGGCCGCGTCGCTCCCGCTCGTCGGGCTCCGATGCGGTTCCGTACCCTCGCGACACCACCGCGACGAGACGGAGACCGCATGACCGACACCGCCACTGCAGCACTCAGCGCCGACGAGGCCGCCGCGTTCCGGCAGCGATGCGTCGACTTCATGGAGTCGCGCCCGCCGTCCACCGGCGCACCGACCGCCGAGCAGTCGCGTCAGTTCCATGCCGATGCCGCGGCCGCCGGGCTCGGCGCCGGCGTGCCCTACCCGGCCGAGTACGGCGGGGCCGGGCTGACCCTCGCCCACGACAAGATCTGGCGTGAGGTGAAGGACAGCTACCCGGTGATGGAGGCCGACTTCGTCATCAGCCACGGCATGTGCCTGCCGATGGTCAACGACCACGGCACCCACGAACAGAAGCTGCGCTTCCTCCCCGACCTGATCTCGGGCAAGACCCTGTGGTGCCAGATGTTCTCCGAGCCCGGCGCCGGCTCCGACGTCGCCAGCCTCCAGACCAAGGCCGAACTCGACGGCGACCAGTGGGTGATCAACGGCCAGAAGGTGTGGACCACGCTCGCCCACGTGTCCGACTACGGCCTCGCGGTGGCGCGGAACGACCCCGATCAGGTCAAGCACGCCGGGTTGTCGATGTTCATCCTCGACATGAAGGACCCCGGCGTCGAGATCCGTCCGATCCACCAGATCGACGGTGGCTCGCACTTCAACGAGGTGTTCTTCACCGATCTGCACATCCCGAAGGACTGGCTGCTCGGCGAGCTGAACACGGGCTGGAAGCTGGCCACGGCGATGTTGATGTACGAGCGGGTCGCCATCGGCGCCGGCGGCGGAGGCGGCATCAGCACACCCATGTACGACCTGCTCCTCAAGTACGCGACGACCTCGGGTGCCATCGACGATCCCGTGGTGCGCGACCAGATGATGCAGGTGTATTCGATGGAGACCACCAAAGCGCTTGATCGCGATGCGGACCCGCGCCGAGATGAAGGCGGGCAAGACCCCCGGACCGGGCGGATCGCTCGGCAAGCTCTACGGCTCGGTCATCTCGTGGAAGATGCGCGAGATCGCGCTCGACATCGCCGGCGTCGGATCCATCGCCTGGGCCGACGACGACCCCCACGGCGGGTCCGCACAGAGCCTCACGTTGCGCAGCTTCGCCGCGGGCATCGCCGGCGGCACCGACGAGATCCAGCGCAACATCATCGGCGACCGGGTGCTCGGCCTCCCGCGCGAGCCCGCCGTCGACCGGGGCGTCCCGTTCCGCGAGCTGAAGGTGGGCACGCAGGCCTGAACCCGATCCGGTCGCGACCGCGCCGCGGCTGCGGGCAAACCCACTCTCGAATCGCCTCCCGACCCCTCGGAGGATCTACGGTGACGGGCGTCACCATCTGGGGGGATGTCCATGACAACAACAACCGCTGACGAGCATCGGCTGTCGACGCGTCAGATGGCCGAGTTCGTGGCCAACGGGTACCTGCGCTTCGACTCGATCATCCCCGCTGACATCAACGAACGGGCGATCGCCGAGATCGGCCGGCTCAACGCCGAGCGGTTGCTCCCCGACGGCATGAAGCCACCGCACTCGCTGACCCCGCTCGACGACTGCTACCCCGAACCGTCGGCCATCGGCGAGTACCTCCGACTCCCCCAGATCCGCGGGATCATCGAGTCGCTGGTGGGCGCCGACGCGGTCTTCGACCACGACTGGGTCCACTACATCCCCGGTGGCGGGAGCTACGTGCAGCCGCTTCACGTCGACGCAGCGACCGACACGACCGACCCCACGTTCGACATCCAGCTGTTCTGGTATCCGAGCGCGGTCGCGCCGGGCGGGGGAGGGACCCGGTTCGTCCCCGGCAGCCATCTCACGCGCGTCCGATCGTCGGGGCTGCATCGCTACCAACACATCGTCGGCGAGCAGCAGGTCGCCTGCGATGCGGGCACCGTCTTCGTGTTCCACCACGGGCTCTGGCACGCCGGCCAACCGAACCCCGGTGAGCACGATCGTTGGCTCTACAAGATCCGACTCAACCCGACGCGCCCCCAGGTCCGACTCTGGGACACCGCCGACTTCGACGACGTGCAGAGCGCGCGAACCGACCACGTCTTCGCCCGCATGCAAGCCGGCACCGTCGCGGAGATCTTCCGCACCTGGCATCCGTGGATGGGCATCACCGACTATCGCAACGACCAGATGCAGCGAGCACTGCTGTGGCGCTACCTGACCGGCGACGACGACTTCGACGTCGACTACTACCTCACGCGCCTGGAGGGTCGCACCGCGCTCGTCGACGCTGCCGAGCGAGGGTCGGGCGGGGCGTGACGCAGCGGCAGCAGGTGCTGTACCTCTGGATGGAGGGGTCGTCGCTCGACGAGAAGGTCATCGGCTGGGCGTTCCACGACGGGACCGATGGTGTCGGCCCCCAGCTGCCCGAACCCACGACGGCCGGTCATGCGCCGTATTCGAACGGGCTCCGGGCACTGCAGGACGGCTGGATGCTGCTCCAGTCGGCGCAGCTGGTCCCGCCCGCACCCGGCCAGGAACACGTGAACGCGTACCTCGAGTACGAGTTCGTCTTCGAGCGGCGGATCGACGTCGAATGACCGGGCCCGCATGACCGGGGCGGCGCGGCATCCGTGGAACACGTCGTTCGAATGGCGACGTCCCGGTACGACACCGCGCCGACTCACGAGCGACCAGATCGACGCGTTCGATCGCGACGGGTGGTTGGTCGTCGAGCAACTCCTCGACCCGTCGACGGTCCAGGACGACCCGGCACGGCAGTACCCGGTGTTGCAGTGCGGCGTCGCGGTCGGAGGCGAGGCGTGAAGCTCCCCGACTGGGCGGATCGAATCACGTGGCTGACGTGGCCGATCGTGATCGTCGTCATCCAGCAGATCTGGTTCCCCGCGCCGGCCGGGGCACTGCTCGCCGGACTCGTTCTCGGGCTGATCACCAGCCTCATCTCGCTCGGGATGTACCTCGTCTACCGGGCGAACCGCGTGCTCAACTTCACCGCCGGCGAACTCGGGCTGCTCCCCGCAGTGCTCTCGGTGATGTTGATCATCGAGTCGGGTCTCAGCTGGTACCTCGGGCTCGGGATCGGGTTCGCCGCCGCAGCCGTCCTCGGTGTCGCCGTCGAGTTCCTGATCATCCGCCGGTTCTTCGACGCGCCACGGCTGGTCGTCACCGTCGCGACGATCGGCGTCGCACAGCTGCTCGGCGTGGCCGCGCTGTTCCTGCCCGGCTGGTGGGGTGCCCGCGTGCAGTCGCAGCGGATCGACGCGCCGTTCGACATCGACTTCGAAATCGGGTCTCGGGTGTTCAACGCAAACCACGTCGTCGCGCTCGTCGTCGCCCCCCTCGCGATGCTCGCGGTCGGGGTCCTGCTGCGATCCACACGCATCGGCATCGCGATTCGGGCCGCGGCCGAGATGCCGAGCCGTGCCGCAATGCTCGGCATCCCGGTCAAGGGGCTGCAGAGCGTCGTCTGGTCGGTCGCGACGATCCTCGGGTTCCTCGCGTTGTTCCTCCGCAGCGGGATCTACGGGCTGCCCGTCGGCGGCGCGCTCGGCCTCTTGCTCCTGCTGCGCTCACTCGCCGCGCTCACGCTCGGGCGCCTGGTCCACCTGCCGACGATCGTCGCGGCATCGATCGCCCTCGGCATCCTCCAGGAAGCGGTCGTGTGGAACTCCGGCTCGATCGAGGCCGAGGCGAAGATGGGCGCGATCACCGGTGTCGTGATCGTCGCCGGGCTGCTGTTCCGCCGCACTCGCGGGATGCGCTCCGAGATCGACACGTCGACGTGGCAGAACGCGGGAGACGTCCGCCCGATCGCTGACGTGTACCGGGGGATGCCGCTCGTCCGCGTCGGGCGCATCGTCGGGATCACCCTCATCACCGTCGCGTTCGTCGTGTTCCCGTCGGTGTTCGGCACGACGGTGGTCGTGCGAATGGCGTTGATCTTCCTGTTCGCGATCACCCTGATGTCGTTCGGCGTGCTCACCGGGTGGGCGGGCCAGCTGTCACTCGGCCAGCTCGCGTTCTCCTCGATCGGTGCAGCGACGAGCGCGTGGCTGACCCAACGCTGGAACTGGGACATCACCCTCACGACACTCGTCGCCGGCACGGTCGGCGCCGTCGTGTCGCTCGTCGTCGGCGTGCCGGCGCTGCGGCTGCGCGGCGCGTACCTCGCCGTCACCACGCTCGCGTTCGCGATCACGGTCAGCGGCTACTTCCTCAACCCACGGTTCTTCGACTGGCTGCCCACCGGGCGGATCGAACGCAAGCCGATCTTCGGTGTCATCGACTGGTCGTCGTCGCGGGCCATCTACTACGTCTCGCTGATCGCCATGATGCTCGCGTTCATCGCGGTGCGCGGCATCCGCAACAGTCGAACGGGCCGGGTGCTGATCGCGCTGCGCGACAACGAGGCCGCCGTCGAGTCGTACGGCGTGAGCCCGGTGCGCGCCAAGCTCACCGCCTTCGCCATCTCCGGGTTCCTCGCCGCGTTCTCCGGATCGATCTTCGTGCACCACCAGCAGGCACTGGTCGTGGACGACCCCGGGTTCAACCTGCTCGCCTTCTCCGCCGCAGTGATCGGCGGTCTCGGCAGCCCCCTGGGGGCATTCATCGGGTCGCTCTACTTCAACGGCACCTTCTTCTGGCTGGAGGGTTCGTGGCGCCTGCTCGCCAGCGGGGTCGGACTGCTCGGCGTGCTGCTCGTCGCGCCCGGCGGGCTCACCAGCCTCTGGTACGACCTGCGCGACCTCACGCTGCGCTGGTTCGGCGCCCGCAGCGGCATCGTCGAAGGCGATCGCGCCGAGGACCTCCTCGACGGGGACGGCGACACCGCGGACATCGACGTGGTCGATGCGGCGGCGGCCATCGCCGCCGACGTCATCGCGGACACCGACCTCCTGGACGAGTCGATCGAAACGGCATCCCCGTGACCGACACGCTCGCTCCGCAGACTCCGCCCGACGGAGAGCCGACCACCGAGCAGGGATGGCTCCACTCGATCACCGGCTCCGGCCCCCGCTACGCGCTGCTGATCCTGTTCGGGCTCAACGCGGTCGACGAACTCGATCGCACCGCGTTCGCCGTCCTCGCACCCGACATCCGTGACGAGTTCGGCCTCGGCTTCGCCGGGCTGCTCACGCTCGTCGCGGTGGTCCTCGCGTTCGCGCTCGCGCTCCAGGTCCCGATCGCCGGGATGGCCGACCGCTACCCACGAGTGCGCATCGCGCTCATCGGCGCGGCGATGTGGGCGTGCTTCTCGTTCATGACCGGGCTTGCGGCCGGCATCGTGATGCTCGGGTTCGCCCGCTCCGGGTCCGCCATCGGCAAGGCGGTCAACGACCCGACCCACAACTCACTGCTCGCCGACTGGTTCGACCCGGACCACCGCCCGAAGGTGTACAGCTTCCACCGCGCCGCCAACGCCGTCGGCGCGATCATCGGCCCGATCCTGGCCGGCGTGCTGGCCTACCAGTTCGGTTGGCGGACACCGTTCCTCGTCTTCGCGTTCCCCACGCTGATCCTCGTCGTCCTCGGACTGCGCCTCCGCGAACCGGTTCGAGGCGCGCACGAGCGTCGACTCGCCGGCGGTGACGAGGAGGCTGCCGCAACCGAGGAGGCGCCGCCTTCGTACGCGGAAGCGTGGCGGATGTGCTGGAAGATCGAGTCGCTGCGCCGCATCTTCGTCGCAATGCCGTTCCTCGCCGTGTCGCTGATCGGATTCGCCACGCTCGCGTCGCTGCTCTACGAGCAGGCGTACGGCCTCGACGAACGCGCCCGCGGCGTCGTGGCCGCCACGTCCGAGCCCGGCCAGCTCATCGGGCTCCTCATCGGTGCCCGTATCGCCACCAAACTGGTCAAGCGTGACCCGGCGCTGATCCTCAAGTTCCTCGCGGTGGTCTCCGTCGTCACGTCGGCGCTGTCGCTCGTGTTCGCCGTCGTGCCGAACCTCGGTGTGGCCATCGCGGCCAACTTCGCCATCGCGATGTGCCTCGCGATCGTCGGACCCGGCATCCTCGCGTCGCTCTCGCTCGCGATTCCCCCACGGGCACGCTCGATGGGCTTCTCGATGGCGTCGCTGTGGATCCTGCCGGGGCTGCTGATGCTGCCGTTCATCGGGTGGATCGCCGACAACTGGGGCATCCGGACCGGCATGGCGATGATGGTGCCGATGTTCCTGCTCGGCGGCCTCGTGATCGCCAGCGGCGGCAACGTGATCGACAACGACATCCTGCAGGTGCGCCAGACGGCGCTCGCCCGCGCCGAGGTGATGAACCAACGCCGGCGCGGCGAGGTGAAGCTGCTGCTGTGCCGCGGCGTCGACGTCGGGTACTCCGGTGTGCGGGTGTTGCACGAGATCGACTTCGAGATCGACGAGGGTTCGGTCGTCGCACTGCTCGGCACCAACGGCGCCGGGAAGTCGACACTGCTCAGGGCGATCTCCGGTGTCGTGCAGGCCGACCAGGGCGCGATCATCTTCGACGGACGCGACGTCACCCACGCACCGCCCAACGAAATCGCCGGACACGGCATCGTCCAGATCCCCGGCGGACACGGCGTGTTCCCCGGGCTCACCGTGCGGGAGAACCTCGACGCGGCCGGATGGCTGAATCGCCGGGACGACGCGGCGCTGCAGGCCGGCATCGAGACCGTGCTCGACACCTTCCCGGTGCTCGCCGATCGATTGGACGAACCCGCGGCCAACCTGTCGGGCGGCCAGCAGCAGATGCTCGCGCTCGGGATGAGCTTCCTGCTCACGCCGCGATTGTTGATGATCGACGAATTGTCGCTCGGTCTCGCCCCGGTGATCGTCGAACAGCTGCTGGCGATGGTGCGCAAGATCGCGGCCAGCGGCGTGACGATCATCCTGGTCGAACAGTCGGTCAACGTTGCCCTCGAACTCGCCGACACGGCGTACTTCATGGAGCGCGGTCGGATCCGATTCCACGGACCGACCTCCGAGCTCGTCGAGCGAGACGACCTGCTGCGGTCGGTGTTCCTCGGCGATTTCGCCGCACCGGGATCACCCGCCTCAGCGGCGCACACAGCGAACGACGCACCCGAGTTGCGCCCCGCCCACGACGCCGCGGCCGACGCGTCGATGGCGTTGTCGGTACGCGGGCTGTCGCGACGCTTCGGTGGGCTGGCCGCGGTGAACCAGGTCGACGTCGACGTGGCCGAGCGCGAGATCGTCGGCTTCATCGGGCCGAACGGCGCGGGCAAGACCACGCTGTTCGACCTGATCGGTGGCACGACGCCGGCCGACGCCGGGCGCGTCGAACTGGGCGGTCGCGATCTCAGCTCGTCCACCGCGAGCGAACGGGCGCGGAGCGGGCTCGGTCGTTCGTTCCAGGACGCCCGTCTCTTCCCGTCCCTCACGGTCGAGGAGACCATCTCGGTCGCGCTCGAACGGTGGATCTCCTCGCGCGACCCGGTGTCGGCCGCCCTCCACCTGCCCACCACGTTCGACAGCGAGGCGGAGATCGGTCGCCGCGTCGCCGAGCTGATCGAGCTGATGAACCTCGGCCCGCACCGCCACAAGCTGATCCGTGAACTGTCGACCGGAAGCCGTCGCATCGTCGACCTTGCCTGCGTCGTCGCCCACCGTCCGACGGTGGTCCTGCTCGACGAACCGTCGAGCGGCATCGCCCAACGCGAGGTCGAAGCCCTCGGCCCGGTGATCGAGCGGATGCGCACGGAGATGGGGTCCGCCCTGCTCGTGATCGAACACGACATCAACCTGCTGAGCTCGATCGCCGACCGGATCGTCGCGATGGATCAGGGATCGGTGATCGCGGACGGTCGACCGGCCGCCGTGTTGGCCGACCCCGCGGTCGTCGCGTCGTATCTGGGCACCGACCCCGCCGCCATCCACCGCTCGAACACGTCCACCAGCACCTGACCCGAACCCGCCCGTCAACCGCTCACCATCACCCACAGCACCACCCACAGCACCACACGACATCAGCAAGAAGGAGCCACCATGCAACCCGCATCAGCAGAAGGTTCGAACAGCGACACCGGCCGTGCCCTGCGGCGGTACGGACCGCTCGCCGCGATCGCCGTGGTCGCGCTCGTCGTGATCGGCGTCGTGATCGCCGGAGGAGGTGACGACGCCGAGGCACCGGTGGACACGGGCGCCAGCACGGAGCCGGAGGCGACCGACGGCCCCGCCGACACGGCGGCCACCACTGACGGCGACACGCCGACAACCGACGACGGCACCGACACGACACCGGACACCGAGGTGCCCGGCAGCGAGCCCGACGCGCCGGTGGAGAGCCCGCTCCCCGACGGGGTGATGAGCTTCAGCGTCGCCGAGGAACTCGGGCTCGACGTCGACTTCGGCGAACGCTGCGACACCGAGACCGGCCGCGTGAAGGTGCAGACGTTCTTCGCTCCCGAGTGCTACGCACCCTTCGAGGGTGACAACGGTGGTGCGACCGCCCGAGGGGTCACCGAGGACACGATCAGGATCGTCCAGTGGGTGAGCCAGGAGCAGGATCCGATCCTCGAGTTCATCACCTCCGCCATCCTCAACGACGACACCAACGCAGAGGACGAGGAAACGCTGCGGGGGATGATGGAGTACTACGAGACCTACTACGAGACCTACGGCCGTTCGGTCGAGCTGATCGTGGTCGAGGGGTCGGGCGCGATCACCGACGCCGCGTCGGCACGCGCCGACGCCGTCCGGATCGACGAGGAGCTGGACCCGTTCATGGTCTGGGGCGGGCCGACGTTGACCAATGCGTTCGCCGAGGAGCTCGCGGCGCGCGGCATCCCGTGCATGAGCTGCGGGCCCGGCCAGACCAAGGAGTGGTACGAGGACAACGCCGGGCTGGCCTACACGGTCGGCAAGGGGCCCGATCAGCTCGACCTGCTGGTTGCCGAGTACATCGGCAAGCGGCTGGCCGGCGACCCTGCCATCCATGCCGGCGACGAATCGATGCAGGACACCGAGCGCGTCTTCGGCCGGATCTGGATCGAGTCGAGCCCCGACTCGATCGTCGCCAACGAACGCTTCGAGGGGTACGCCGCCGACAACGGATTCGAGATCGCGGAGTCGCAGAGCTACGCGCTCGACCCGGCGACGCTGCAGGAGTCGGCTGCGAACGTGATCACCCGGATGAAGGAGGCCGGCGTGACATCGGTGATCTTCAACGGCGATCCGATCGCGCCCCGTGAGTTCACCAACGAGGCAACGGCTCAGAACTACTTCCCCGAGTGGGTCGTCACCGGGTCGGTGCTCGTCGACACTGCGGCGTTCTCGCGGACCTACGACCAGGAGCAGTGGGCGAACGCGTTCGGTGTGTCGAACCTGTCGGCTCGCGTCGACCGGTCGATCGGCAGCTCGTACGCCGTCTACGAGTGGTTCCAGGGCGAGCCGCCGCCCGCACCCGACAACATCGGTGTGATCACACCCGTGCCGAACACGTTCTACGCGTTCTTGCAGGCGACCGGCCCGAACCTCACCATCGAGTCGTTCAACGAGGGGGCGTTCGGCGGCGAGCCGACGGCACGTGCGCTCACCGGTCCCTCGCTGTCATGGGGCACGCAGGGGATCTGGCCCGACGAGTTCGAGCCCGACTATCGCGGGGTGGACGACATCACCGAGATCTGGTGGGATCCCGCGGCGACCGGACCCGATGAGATCGACCGGGAGGGCACCGGCTTGTGGCGTTACGTCGACGGCGGGCTGCGCTACAAGCCAGGTGAGATCCCCGAGGGCCCGCCGAAGGCGTTCATCGAGGAGGGCTCGGTCACGATCTACACCGAGCCCCCGCCGGGCGAATCGCTCCCCGAGTACGACCCCATCCGCTGACCCGCCGCGCCCCCCATCCGGTTTGTGTGACCGCATGCGCCGCAGAGCGTCGCAGTCGGTCACACGGATCGCCGGGTGGACGAGCCGCGGGCAGCGCTACGCGCTGCGGTCCTGGCGGTGCTCGTCGTCGGCAGCTCGCGCACGGATGCCGATCGGCGCGGTGACCCGGAAGCCCAGAAGATGTCGGTCTTCTTCGGATTCACCGGCCCAGTAGCCGTATTCACGGTTCGTCCGTGCGGCCATCCGGCATTCGGCGAACACCGGACACGCGTCGCAGAGCTGTTTCGCCTTCGCTTCGCGGCGTGCCCGGGCCTGGGGCCGTTCCGCCTTCTTGGCGAAGAACAGCTCGAGCCGGCCACGGCACGCCGCCTGCAGCTTCCAATCGACGGGCACCTGCACGATCTCGGTGAGGTCCGTCTCCATGTCGAGTGATTTGAGGGGTGAGGTGTTCATCGTCGTGTCCTTTCGCCGGCGGGCCCGGCATCCGGGGGTGGATGCCGAGCCCGCCTGCGGGGGGTGGTGGAACGGTCAGGCGTCGACCAGTTCGCCTGCGTCGTCCGGGGTGATGGCGTCGACGTCTTGGCCGCCCGCTTCGACGTAGCCGTCCTCACGGGACTTGGCGAGTGCGATGGCCAGCACCAAGAGTCCGAAGAGCGGCTTGGCGAGCACGTCGGCGACCGAGTACATCACCTGACGGGCGACCTCGGCGTCAGCCGGGTTGTCGATCAGCGACGGCAACATGTAGGCGATCGGGTAGACGCCCCACGTTGCGAGGATGATGTAGCGCAGGCCGTCGACCAGCTTCCTGACGGCGCCGCTCTGGCGATCGAGCGACTTGCCGAGCTCGACGAAGAGCACATACAGGATGTAGAGGAACGGGATCGTCGAGAGCACGCCCCACACGGTGCGGGCGGTCGAATCGGCGGCGGCGATCTCACCCGGGTAGCCGAGTGCGATCATGGCGACGGCGGCGATCGTGAGCCGGACGATGAGGCTGCGGGTCTTGCTCTTGGTGAGCTTCAACACGACCACGAGCTCGGCGAGCAGCAGCGGGACGGTCAGCAACCAGTCGACGTACCGGTAGCCCTCGTTGAAGGGCGGGCCGTCCTGGACGTATTCGCCACCGACGAAGCTGAACGCATCGGACCATGATCCGAAGATGCGGACGTAGTGGTACAGCGCGATACCGACGACCAGCGTCGAGAGGGTGACCGCCATTCGGTGCCGAGGCGCAACGCGGTTCCTGACGAGCAGGAAGAAGATCAGCGCGGCGCCCATGCTGGCGATCACGAACGAGAACGAGTTGTAGACGAGGTTGTATTGCGCCTCGGACAACGTGAGATCCATGACTTGGCTCCTTGTGATGAGTGGTTCACGTCGATGTGAACAATGAAGACTTTAGCATGCTTTATTATTCTTTAGCTCCCATCAGTGCAAATAATTCGAAATCGCGTACGCTGTCGACCGTGAGCGACGACGCGGACAAGATGCTGGAGTTGCAGGCCGCAGCGGATGCGCTCGGGGTGCACTACCAGACGGCATACCGCTGGGTCCGCAGTGGTCAACTGCCGGCCCAGCTGACCGGGGGCAAGTACCTCGTGTCGGCGCGTGATGTCGACGAGGTCGGCGCACGCCGCGAGCAACCGCAGACCCCGACGGCGCCGAGCGGCGCCCGACTGCGTCGCCAATCCGAGCGGATGCACGAGGCGCTGCTCGTCGGGGACGAGTCCGAGGTCCGCAAGATCGCCCGCCGGCTGGTCGGCGAAGGAACCACGATCGTCGACCTCGTCGAGCAGGTGATCTCGCCACCGCTGCGCGCCATCGGACAGGACTGGCACGACGGAAAACTCACGATCTGGGTCGAGCATCGCGCCTCGGCGATCGTCGAACGGATGCTCGGTGACCTCCTTCCCAACCCTCGCGGCCGCCGTCGCGGCACCGTGATGGTTGCAGCGATCGCCGGCGACATGCACTCACTCCCGACGACCATGGCGACCGTTGCGCTCCGTGAGGCGAACTGGCACGTCCACCACCTCGGAGCAAACATGCCGGGCGACGAACTCGTCGGGTTCTGTGCTGCTCACGACGAGATCGACGTGGCGGTGATCTCGGTGACGAACCCCGAAGCGAGCGAACGCGCCGAGCACGCCGGTGAGCAGCTCCGGTCCGCAGGGATCCCCACGCTGGTGGGCGGTGCCGGCAAGACGCTCGGGGGGCTCGTCGAAGCAGTTCAACGTGCAGCCGACGGCGAAGCTCCCTGAGCCGCCGGCCCGGCACGCTCTACCGCTCCGCCCGCCAGAGTCGTTCGACGACCACCATGTGCGGCACCGTGAGCATGCTGACGAAGACCAGTGCCACCGGCACGATCGACTCGGGTCGGCCAGACGCGTTCGCGCCGGCCACGAGAACGGCCAGCGCAACGATCGACACGGCGCTTCGCGGTGCGACGAGACGGGCGAGTTCTGTCGGCGCCAAGGCGACCGACCCGGCGCGCCGCCCGAGCACCCTCGCAAGGACGTGGAGGTGGTTGATCGAGTGCCACAACCCGAAATAGACGGCGAATCCGATCAGCGGGTCGGTGAACACGAACAGCGCCGTCAGGACGGCAACGGTGGCGGACTCGCGGACGATGATCGATCGACCAGCGATCCGAGGGGCGACGAGGGCACCCACCGCGATGTGCTGCCCGACCAGGAGCAGGCACCACGCAGCGGTGTGGTCGGCAAGCCAGGGCCACGAGGTCGGGTCCACCCCGCCGAGCCGTTCGACCACCGGCGCAACGGTCGCAAGGTGGGCGACCAGCGGAACCCCGACGAGGAAGAGTCCCCGTGAGACCTGCACGACGATCTGCAGGTGCGGCTCGATCCGCAGGTATGCGAGGTCGCTCTGTCCGAAGTGGTGCACCGACAGGACGAGAAACCCTGCCAGCGCGAGCCCCGGCGCGACCAACCACACCAGTCCGTATGCGGCCATCGCTGCCACGTAGCCGAGGTGGAACCGCCACATCGTGCCATCGGACATCGAGCGAGACGCGCGGTCGGGTGTCTCTGCGACCAGATGATCAACGGCACCGTGCGGGATCCCGAGGAAGGCGATCACCAACACGACGATCGTCACCGAGGCGGCATCATTCGGCTCCGCTCCGACCCCGGCGAGGGCGACCAGTGCGGTGATCGCCACCACCGACATGAAGACACGTCGTGACGTCGGAGCCAGTCGGGCATCGACACGGGAGAGGGTCGCGGTCATCGGCGGCCCAGGATGGTCGTCGAGAGATCGGCCCCCAGCTCGGCGACCGCCGCTCGCACGAACGGCATCCGCGGCAACTTCGACACCATCCGGGCATCATCGCGAAGGGTGCTCTCCTCATCGAGGAACGTCAACACATCGTCGATCGCGGTCGTGCGGAACAGACGCTCGAAGATCGGGCGGCCCTGTTCGGGATGGTGATGCAGGATGTTGAGCAACGTACGGTCGGCAAATCGGTACCTCGCCGGAGGCTGCGGCACCGGCGTCGGCGCGGTGCCATGCGTCCAGTGCTCGACCAGGTGGCGTGTCTGGGCATGGATTCTCTGGAACGTGTACCCGCTGGTCGGCTTGGTCATCCCGCCGACCGTGCCCAGGTTCCAGACGTGCCGTCCCCACTGCTGACTGCGGGGTCGATCGTCCATGGGGATGTCGCCGTACTCGGCGCGTTCGATCGACACCTCGCCGGCACCGAGGCGGTCGAGATGGTGACGGAGCTGGGTGTCGTAGAACTCACGGCGTTCTGGCTTCGGGGAGAACATCGTGAACTCGACGAGCGCGCGATCCGCGCTTCGGGCAGGACGTAGAAGAAGGCCGTCGCACCGAGTTGATCGGTGTCGAAGTCCATCAGTGTGGCGACCCGGGGCTCGAACACCGGATGCTGGGTGCGGACCTCCCACCCCCCGAAGTGCTGCCGCAGGGGATGGCGCACCGGCGCGTCGAGGTCACCCGGCGCCATCCGAGCGCTCTGCAAGACCAGCGGCGCTCGGAGCTCTCCCTCGGGGAGTTCCACGACACCACCGTCCGATTCGTCTCGGATGTCGACGATGTCCTGGGCGACGAACCGGACGTTGCGGCATGCGGCGGCGGCGCCGAGGATCGCAGCGTCGTAGTCGCGCCGTCGCACACGGTGGTAGAGGCGCCGGCCGGCGCAACGAGACGCCCGCGTGGGTCCCTGGAGCTGCCCGACGGATTCCCACGCCGGAAAGCGCACCCGCAGATGGTCCCAGCTCCGGTCCGCGAGGTGCGCAAACGGCGCGTCGACGCGTTCCCCAGAAGCCCCACGTCCGGTCGTCGCCGACTTCGAAGTCACGGTCGATCACGATGACGCGGCGATGTACGTCCGAACGCTGCGTTGTGGCCCACAGTGCACTCAGACCCGCACATCCGGCACCGGCGATGATCAGATCAGCATCGACCGGCATCACACGGCACCTAGAAGTCGGCCCGGACGACGTCGCTCGTCAGAATGCCGTCGTCCGAGTCGCGCTCGTCGACGGCGGCGGCGAGATCGGGAGCCAGATCCGGGCTCACCTCGAGCTGTTGCTTGGTCAACTGCACCCCGCCGGCCACGACCGTGCCGTACACGGTGAGGAAGAAGACGAAGACGCCGAATCCGAAGATGACGAGGCTCATGAGAGGACCTTCTCGCGGTCCTCGGACTGGCTCGCCACAGGCGTGGCGATCAGCGTGCCGAGGGAATGGATCGAGGGGACCCAGAGCCCGACGAAGATGCCGGCCATCTCCTCACCGAGCCCGAAGTACAGGTACACCGAGAAGAGAAAGGACAGAAAGCCCGCGATGAGGAACGGCACCTTCGGTTTCAGAGAGGGTGGGAGGTTGTCGAGCAGAGATTTCATGATGTTCGCTTTCTGTTTTGTTGCTTACGCATACTTTAGCACTATTTATGTGGAAACCCTCGCTGCGTCGGTCATGAGGCGCTCCGACGTCCTACGTTGCCGACATGAGCAATCGCGCCGGCGCCGATGTCTTCCCACCGGGGTTCTTCTCGCGACAGGACGACCGAGACGACGCGGCGTTCTATGCGTTCGACCGGTTCGTCACCCACATCGACGACGGCGCGATCGCCGCAGTCGGTGCGCTGTACGACGAACTGGAGTTGACCGGCGACGTGCTCGACATCTGCTCGTCGTGGGTCTCACACTTCCGCACGAAGCCCCGGCGGTTGGTCGTCACCGGGATGAACGCCGCCGAGCTCGCCGCGAACCCGATGGCCGACGAATGGCTCGTCCTGGATCAGAACACGGCGCCGGGACTCCCCTTCCCCGACGGCTCGTTCGATGCGGTGACGTGCTGCGTTTCGGTCGACTACCTGACACGACCGTTGGACGTCTTCGCCGAGGTGGCGCGGGTCCTGCGACCCGGTGGGGTCCTCGTGTGCACGTTCTCCAATCGCTGCTTCCCGACGAAGGCGATCCGGGGGTGGCTGTCGACCGACGATCGGGGACGCTGCGCGATCGTCGCGACCTACTTCGATCTGACCGACGGCTTCGACGAACCGGTGGTCGAGCATCGCAACCCCGGGGCTCGCGGCGATCCCCTGTATTCGGTTCGGGCGCGCCGCTCGGTCAGCGACTGACGGGCTCCGCCACCTTCGTCGCCGTCCCGATGAGCCCGTGGCGGACGTAGAGCCCGCGGCGACCTCGGTCCTCCTCGTCGATGTCGATGGCCTCGAACGGGCTGTCGCGCAGGATGGCAGCGGTGTCCTGATCCGTGCGGCAACCGTTGAACAACCAACCATGGGGTCGGCGCAACACGCGCTGGACTCGACAGCGTCCAGGTCGAGTCCGGAGCGCAGACGTGTTCGGTGAAGAAGTACCGGCCGCCCGGCTTGAGGATCCGATGGGCCTCGGCGATCACCTTGGCCGGGTCCTCGACCCCGCACAACAGCAGCGTGCCGACCACACCGTCCGCCTCGCCGTCGGCGACGTCGAGCGACTCACCGGTCACCGTCCGGATCTCGATGTCGACCTCGTGTTCGGCAGCGTGCTGTCGGAGACGGTCGTGCATCACCGGATTCGGTTCGATCGCGATCACGTGCACGCCCGGTGCGTAGTACCGCATGTTGACACCGGTCCCGGGTCCGAGTTCGACGATCGTGCCCGACATCGATCCGATCTCGGCCGACTTTCGCGCGCCCTGCGATGCATGCGTCGCCTCGGCCGACCCGTCGAGCAGGAACGCCTCGAAACGGCTGCGTAACCGATGCCGCTCGAAATCGACCATGCGCCGACGGTATCTCTTTCGACGGCTCGGGGCTCGAAGGGCGCAGGTCGGCCAAGGTTCGGATACAAATAGCACCATGACCGAGGACGCCGACACCCCTCAAACGTTCGCACCACCGGACCCGTCGCTTCGTGTCGGTGTGGACGATCACGATCGCGTCGTGTCCGACCCCGGCGCGCCGGTGATCATCGGCGTGTCGTTCGACAGCCCGATCAAGGCACAGGAATACCTGCTCGCGATGTCGCGACTCCGCCAGGACGGCGTGCTCCAGCTGAAGGACGCGGTGACGGTCACGAAACAGGACGACGGCAAGGTCGCCGTGACCGAGACCATCGACCCGACGCCGGGCCGAGCCGCTGTGAGCGGTGGCATGTGGCTCGGGCTCCTCGGACTGTTCGTCGGTGGTCCGGTCGGGTGGATTGCGGGGATCGGCATCGGCGCCGGTGCCGGCGCGGTGGCCGCGAAGGTGATCGACCTCGGGATCCCCGACGAGTGGGTCGACTGGTTCAAGGAGGCGGTCGAGCCCGGTACATCGACGGTGGTCGTGCTCGCCGAGCACGTCCAGGTCCACGCGCTCGCCGAAGAGGCTCGACGCTTCCGAGGCGCCGAACTCCTCTACACGTCGATGTCGCCGTCTGCGATGGACGAGCTCGACGCCGCGTTCGACGCGTAGCGGAGTGGGTCAGACCCACTCCGCTACGCGCGGCGGCCGGTGACGGACACGCGCCGCAGAGTGCGGCAGCATTGGGGGATGCGCATCGGCGATCGTCATCTCGACGAGTTGGACCGGCGAGGCTTCACGATGGTCGAAGGATTCCTCGATCCGTTGGAGCTTGCCGCAGCGCAGGCCGTAGTGGCCGAGCACTACCCGACCCACGACGACTACTTCGCCAATCCCAGCGCCCATCCGGCGTTCGCTCGCAGCCAATTCGCCGGGCTCCGGGTGTTCCCGTTCAACGGGTGGGACCTCAATCGGCTGGCGTTCCACCCCGACCTGGTCGACGCCGCACGGCGCTACCTGCACTCCGACGACCTCGAGATCTACAAGGTCGAGCTGTGGGCGAAGTACGCCGGGGCCACCGACTACGAACAGCCGCACCATCGCGACTTCGCCAACCACTCCCTGGTCGTCCCGCGTGCCGACGGTTTCGATCGCCAACTGACCACGTTCATCCTGCTCTCCGACGTCACCGAACTCGACGGGCCGACCGCCCTCGTTCCCCTCGAGGCCGGCCGATCGACGCCGATGTCGCCGCAAGCAGGAAGCGACTTCTCCGACACCGCCGTGCCCGTCGGCTCGTTCGCCGACGACGAAGTGTTGGCGACGGGACCAGCCGGCTCGCTGCTGCTCTACCGCACGGACATCCTCCATCGTGGGACGGCGTTCGGCGCGCCCGAGCGGTCACGGTTTGCGATGCTCGTCGACTTCCAACGACGGGGCCCGTCGTGGGCGGGCAAGGTGTCGTGGCCCGGCCGCGCAAACCTCGCTCACTTCGCGGAGACGATGGAGCGCGCCACGCCGGGCGAACGCGAGTTGTTCGGGTTCCCGCCGGTCGGCTCGCCCTACTGGAACGACCAGACCCTGACCGACGTCCAGCAGCGCTACCCCGACATGGACATGGCCCCGTACCGCAACTCGACCTGACACCTGCGGGTTTGCGCCTGCGGCACTCACATGCGACGTCGCGTAGCGGGGTGGGTCTGACCCACTCCGCTACGGTCAGAATGCGACAGCGGTGGTGCGGTCGAGGGTGGCGAGGTCGTTGGCCTGGAGGCCCGTCGGCGACATCGTCCACAGCTGGTCGCCGATGACGAGTGTCCGCTGGATCCGCTCGTTGTAGCCGTCGAACCCACCGTCCTGCCAGCACCACTCGACACGGTCGACGCCGTTCAGGTCGATCGGGAACTGGTCGTCGACGCCGGGCCAGAACCACTCGTCGAGCTGATCGACGGGGATGACCTCGCACGAGTAGCCGGTTGCGCCGCCCTCGTCGTCCGAGCCACAGAGCTGGAACTGGGCGCCGGGCTCCTGGAGAATCCAGAACAGCTCGCTCTCGTTCTCGTCGAGCCCCGGCACGTCGTCGACCGTGAGCACCCGACAGTCGGTGACCCCCGTCGGCTGCCCGGCCTCGTCGCGCTGACTGATCCGCCCCTGCTCGGAGATCCCGTCCTCGGTCACGTTCAGCACCACGGCGCCGGCGAACTGGTCCGACCAGGACACGAGCGGCAGCACCGCCGTCGACGTCGGCGCCCACCAGAGAAACGCCCGATGGTCGAACTCGGCGTCGCTCGTCGCACCCGGCAGCGTCCACACGTCGACCTCACGCGGGTCGCCCGGGTCGCTCACGTCGAACAGCGACACCTTCGAGCCGGTCTGACGGCCGTCCTCGGTGGCGTCCTGGCCCACACCGAGCACCAGCGTGTCGCTGATCGGGTGGAGGTAGTTCGAGACACCCGGGATCTTCAGCTCCCCGCGCACCACCATGTCGGTCGGCGAGGACAGGTCGACCACGTAGAACGGATCGGTCTGGCGGAACGTGACGACGTAGGCGGTGTCGTCGACGTAGCGGACCGAGAAGATCTGCTCGCCCTTGCCCAGGCCACCGACCTGGCCGATCTGTTCGAGCACTTCGCCGTTGGGCTGCATCGCCACGATCTGGCTCTCGGACTGCTGACCCGACCACGGCGTCCCCGTCGTGGTCGCCACGAAGAACGTGCCGTCACGGTCGTGCATCGAGAACTGGTTGAGGAGGTGGCCGTCGACCGTGCCCGATGCCTCGTACACGGCAGCGCCGTCGGCGGGGAGGGCGAAGCGGTGGATGCCGGTCTGGTAGTTCTCCTCCCAGACGCCTCGCTCCTGCTCGTCGAAGGTCGGCTGGACCCATTCGTTGGTCGAGATGTACATCCGATCCTGGGACGCGTACACCGTGTCGCCGGTCGCCATGATCGACGTCGTGGCGGCCGGTGCGGCGAGCGACTCGTCCATCGGCAGCGTGACCACCGAGAGCATGTCGAAGCCGGCGAACTCGGCGGGCGCATGGATGCTGGCGCAGTCGACGAGTGCACCGATCGGACTGCGATCCGTCGGCCGCCGTGAGCGAGAAGCCCGGGATCCAGTCCTCGACCGTCGTGTCGCGCACGAGCTGGCGGTTCGCCTCCGCGGCCGACTCCTCGGCGTTCGGCGACGACGGGTAGAGGAAGCCGAGCTGGGTCGGCGGTGTCGTCACGGCGATCCGGGCGGTCTCACCGATCGAGCGGGCGCTGATGTAGTTGCCGTCGAGCGTCAACGACCCGGCGATGCGGAGATCGTCCGGGTTCGACAGGTCGACCTCGACCACCGTGGTCGTCGGCCCGTAGCTGCCGTCCGGGTCCCGGGAAGGGGTCGATCGGAATCGGCTCCTCGAACACGACGTCGTCGTCGGCGAACTGCGCCTCGGCGTCGCCGTCGTCGCACTCGACGGTGGTCGGTCTGCTCCGGGACGACCTCGTCGACGAACACCTCGTCGACCGGCATCGGCACGGGACCGGGAACGCCGCTCTCGCCGCGGGTGATGACGAAGGCTCGGTCGCCCGAGACGAGGATCTCCTGGCCCCAGGAGTAGCCGTTGGGGTCGGACGGATCGATGATGCGTCACCGATCCGCGCTTGGTGCCCGCGGCGCCGTCGTCGTCGATGTCGACGTAGTGCAAGACGCCGTTCTCGCTCAGTGCGAGGATGCGGGTGCCGTCGGTCTTGACGATGTCGGGCTCGTCGACACCTTCGACCTGGACGTTCGTCGTCGAGAAGTCCGTGCCACCGTCACCCGAAGCGGCTCGTCGGTGCCGCCTGCGCCGAGGTCTCGACGGGCGCGAGCGCGTCGTTGGACGACCGTTGGTCCCAGCGCGACGTCGCCGCCCTCGGCCTCCGCGGCATCGGGGGTCGCGGCCTCCATCACCATCACGTCGTCCATCCCGAGCCAGTACTGCTGGTTGTCGAAGCCGTATGCGCCGACACGCTCGGCGCCCTCGGTGTGGACGTAGTCGAGGAACGCGCCGCACTCGTCGAACTGGCGCAGCGCCACCTTCGCGAGGCGGTCGGGGTCATCGACGCGCGTCGGTGTCGTCCCGCTCGAACCGCCGGTGTCGTCCGTGCCGTCGGTCATGTCGGTTTCGTCGAGTTTCGTCGCCGGACGAACCGCCACCGTCAGGGGTGTCGGCGCTGCAGGCACTCACCGCGAGCAGTGCGGCGGAGAGGAGCGTGGGGACCAGTGTCGTGCGCTTCATGACGGTGTGACGCCCGTGACATCGTCATGGTTCCCACCTTGACGAAGTCTTCACGCAACCGTCAGGCGTAGAACTGTGCCGCCCACGCCCGGAACTCGGTGATCGGCTTCTCGTTCGGAGCCAGCGCCGGCGACTCGACGAAGCGCTTGTTCTCCCAGATCGGGACGTCCTGCTCGAACTGGCGCTGGACCTCCTTCGCGAACGGTTCGGCGATCGACGCCGACACGTCGTCACCGCCGTGGAAGAAGTCCATCCTGATCGTGCAGTGCCCGTCGTCGATCGGGGTGGTGGTCGACAACAGGTTGATCTTGCCGAACAGTTCGAACCGCGTCACGCTCGTACCGGCGCCGTACATCTCGACCTTCAGCCGGCCGTCGATCACGCCCTGGGCCGTCGTGTACTTGGTGATGTTCACCACCTTGCGGACCGGTCCGTCCTCGAACACCTCGCCGACCTCTCCCATCTCCGGCGTGCCGTGAACCGAGACGAAGTGCGCCATGTCGATCGAGTTCTCGGCCATCTCCTGCCACGCCGACGCCACGGTCCACTCAGCGCCACCGCAGTGCACCATCGACGTGTCGACCAACTGCGGGATCTCCCACATCGGGGAGACCGTCTCGTCGGGGTGGTACCAGAAGCGAACGTGGCCGTCGACGACGCTGGTGGGATACATCCGCAGGCGGGCCTTCGCGTTGGTCCGCTCGGCATAGGGAATCGACGCGTTGCGCCCGTCGCCGTCGAAGGTCCACTCGTGGAACGGGCACACGATGCAGCCGTCGTCGACGCGACCGCCCGACGCCGAGATGTGCGCCGAGATGTGGGCAGAACGCATCGGCGACGCGGTACGTGGTGCCGTCGTGCCAGGCGACCAGTTCCCGACCGACGGCCTGGAAGGCAAGCACCTCACCCGGCGAGCCCGACTCCGGGAGCATCCCGGTCGGCAACTCGCGTTGGCGCCCGATCGAGAACCACCCGAACGGGATCGGACGCGGGAACCGCCGGGCGCCGATGGTTGCGTCGATCGTCGACATGGCCCGACCGTAGCCCGGCGATCCGGGTCGTCTCATCGCGAACGCGCTGCGTCATTGCGGAGGCGATCGGGCCCTGTGCGAAGCTTGCGACATGGGATACGAGTGTTTCGACGTCGAGGTCACCGACAAGGTCGCCCACCTCAAGATGATCCGTCCGGACAAGGCCAACTCGATGGTGCCGTCGTTCTGGCGGGACCTGCCGCTGATCGTCGACGAGTGGTCGGCGTCGGGATCCGTGCGCGCCATGGTCCTGTCGGCGGAGGGTCGGCACTTCTGCTCGGGCATGGATCTGTCGGTGTTCGCGGCCGGCGACAACGGCCTCGGTGGGTCGGCGACATCGGGACATCGCAGCCGACGCAACGAGCGGTTCCGGTCGACGGCGCTCCAACTGCAGAAGTCGTTCTCCGCCCTGGAAGCGGCTCGCATGCCCGTGCTCTGCGCGATTCAAGGGGCCTGTGTCGGCGGTGCCATCGACATGGTCACCGCGGCCGACATGCGCTACGCCACCGAGGACGCGTTCTTCTCCATCGCCGAGATCAACATCGGGATGACCGCCGACGTGGGGACGCTGCAGCGGATGCCGAAGCTCGTGGCCGAAGGCATCGTGCGCGAGCTCGCCTACACCGGCCGCAAGTGGTCGGCCGCCGAAGCGCAGGCCGCTGGATTCGTCAACGCCGTGTACGCCGATCACGCCACCATGCTCGACGGCGTGATGCAGACCGCGGCGATGATCGCCTCCAAGAGCCCGATGGCCGTGTGGGGCACGAAGCAGTCGATGCACTACGCGCGGGACCACACGGTGGCCGACGGACTCGAGTACATCGCGAACTGGAACGCCGCGATGTTCGACACCGACGACATGGCCGAAGCCGCCACGGCACAGATGGAAGGCCGCGACGCCGACTATCCCGACCTGCATCCGCTCAGCCCGGGTCTCTGACCTCCCCGGGCGTCGGCCTCGCCCCGAGGATCACGGTGCGCAGGTTGCGAGCTGCCCATCGAGGCCGACGCGTCGGTCGAAGTCGTATCCCACGTCGAGCGGCGCAGTGCCGAGCGCACACGGGTCGGCCGTCGGATCCCCCGCCACGTAGACCCGCATGAACAGCAGGATCTCCCCGGCGACGAACGCGTCGACGGCCGCAGTGCCTCCACGCCACATGTCCGCGTGATCCTGGCCGTCGATCACCGCGAGGAACCGGTCGCTGTCGTCCGGATAGTTCTCGAACGGGGTCAGCCGCCAGCCGGGTTCATCGATCGTGCCGACCGCATTGGTGTCGACCTCGTCGCCACCGACCAGGTTGTAGACCGGGATCGTCACGGTTCCCCACGTGTTGTCGGCGGGTCCGTTGTCGTAGGCCGAGAACTGGTCGGCGCCCTGCGGCGAAATCGGTGCGATGGCGTCGACCCGATCGTCGGTGAAGGTGCGGTCGAACGTCGCCCCGGCGACAGCGTGTGCGGTGTACGCCCCGAACGAGTGACCGGTGTGGCCGACCCGGGTCGTGTCGGCGGTTGCGGACGCCTCGAACGAGTCCGGGAGGTCGAACGTGCCGGCTTCGAGCCGGTCGAGCACGGCGGACACATCGGCGGGTCGGTCGAGACGGTGGATGCCGAGGTCCGACGGCAGGTGTCCGATGTGGATGGCGAGGAACCCGTTCGCGGCGAATGTCGAACCGAGATGCCGGCCGCTCCGGTACCCCCGAATGCTGCCACTCCCTCCGTGGCTGACCAGGATGATCGGGACCGCACCGCTGATGCCGACCGGCGCATAGGTGCGGTACGGGATGCGCCGATCACGGGTCTCGTCGACGAACTCGCCGTCCTGGATCGCGACGTCGAAGACCGGCGGTCGGTCCGGCGTGACGATCGGTCGTCTCCGGGGGCAGTTCGGTGCTCGCCGGAACCGGCACCGTCGGCGCCGCGCCGGGCGATGTCGTGACCGGCGTTTCGACGCTGGTGGCCGGAGTCGAGGGGGTCGGGTCGGCAACGGACGACGGCACGGACGACTCGCGGCCGTCGCTCGTCGACGCACAGCCGGCAGCAGCGAGGGACACCACCACGGCGAATCGTCGGACGAGCATCTCGTCGATCATCGTGGACATGGGTAAGGATTTCGCGAAGGCACCCGAAGTTCCCGGGCGTGGGTTGCGCGACTCGGCATCGATCGTCGCGTCCGACGAGAATCGGTGCATGCACGAACTCGTCATCAGAGGTGGAACGGTCGTCGACGGAACGGGAGCCGCGCCACGCGTGGCCGACGTGGCGATCGACGACGGCGTGATCACCGCCGTCGGTGAGGTCGCCGACGCCGGTGCGACCGAAATCGACGCCAGCGGCGCGCTGGTGACGCCGGGCTGGGTCGATGTGCACACCCACTACGACGGGCAGGTCTCGTGGGACCCCGAGCTCGCGCCGTCGAGCCATCACGGTGTCACCACCGTGATCATGGGCAACTGTGGCGTCGGGTTCGCCCCGGTGAAGCCCGGCAGCGAGGGCTTCCTCATCGAGCTGATGGAAGGCGTCGAGGACATCCCCGGCACCGCGCTCCACGAAGGCATCGACTGGACGTGGGAGACCTACGGCGAGTACCTCGACGCACTGGAGGCGATGCCGCGCACGATCGACGTCGGCGGCCAACTCCCGCACGCGGCGGTGCGAGCGTACGTGCTGGGCGATCGCGCGCACGAGTACGACGTCACCCCGGAAGAGATCGCCGAGATGGCCCAGATCACGCGGGACGCCCTGGACGCCGGCGCGTTCGGGTTCTCGACCTCGCGCACGTTCCTCCACACGTCGAAGCACGGCTTGGTGCCCGGCACCAACTCGACGCCCGACGAGGTCATCGCCATCGCCGAGGCCGTGCGCGACTCGGGCCACGGTCTGTTCCAGTACGTCTCCGACGACCTCGGCCAGGGCGGCGACGAGGACTGGCTCGACTCCCTGAAGGAGATGGGTTGCCCCACGACCTACACGCTCGCCCAGACCCCGCGGATGCCCGAGGCGTACCGCACCGCCCTGACGGCAGCGGCCGAGACCACCGCCGCCAAGGCACCGCTCATCCCGCAGGTGGCCATCCGCCCGACCGGCATGTTGTTCGGGCTGCAGAGCTCGTTCCACCCGTTCATCGCACATCCCAGCTTCCGTGCGCACAAGGGCGACTCGCTCGAGGAGAAGGTGGCACTGCTGCGTGACTCGGCGTTCGTCGAGCGGTTGCTCGCCGAGGAGCCGCTGACGAAGGACTCGTTCGTCACGTACATGGCGACGGCCTGGCATCAGATCTACCGACTCGGCGATCCGGTCGACTACGAACCCACCGCCGAGTCGAGCGCCGCGGGGATCGCACGAGCGCGACGGTCGCCGCCCCGAGGAGGTCGTGATCGAGTGGCTGCTGGAGAACGACGGGACGAGCTTCATGTTCTCGCCGCTCGGCAACTACCACGGCAACGACCACGAGGCGATCCGCGAGATGCTCGAGCACCCGGCGACGATCCCCGGGGCCGGCGACGGCGGCGCCCACTGCGGGCTGATCTGCGACGCCAGCTTCCCCACCTACATGCTCACCCACTGGACCCGTGACCGGACCCGCGGCCCGAAGATCCCGATCGAGCGCGCCGTCCAGCTCCAGACCTCGGCAACCGCCGACGCCTACGGGATGCCGGACCGTGGCCGGCTCGAGCCCGGCAAGATCGCCGACGTCAACGTGATCGACCACGAGCAACCTGCACCTGCATCCGCCGCACATGGTCAACGACCTCCCCGCGGGCGGGCGCCGTCTCCTGCAGAACGTCGACGGCTACCTCCACACCATCAAGTCCGGTGAAGTCACGTTCACGAACGGTGTGGCCACGGGCGCTCGCCCTGGCAAGGTGCTGCGCTCCGGCCGCTGACTCGCCCACCACCGCACACCCACCCCAACCTGCGTTTGTGTGTGATCTTTCGCCCGCCGGCGGGCGGAAACTCACACGCAAACGAGACGGCGCGGGGCGAGGTGGGGGTCAGTCGGGACGTTGCATCTCGTAGAGCTCGCCACCGCGAGAGTAGAGGCTGCCGACGTGGCGGCCGATCGGATCGAGGCCGGCCTGGTCGACGCGGGTGCCGTCGAGGATCCGCTCGTCGACGTTGAACGCGACGACCTCGCCGAACACCACGCTGCTGCCCATCGGCGCACCCCCGATCTCGACGATCTGCATCAGGCGGCACTCGAAGCTGGCGGGCGCCTCGGCAACGATCGGCGCATCGATCGCCTCGGCCTCACGGACCGTGAGCCCGGCGACCTCGAACTCGTCGACGTCGTCGGGGTAGGTCCCCGACGTCAGGTTCATCGCCGGACCGAGCGAGTAGTCGACGATGTTGACGGTGAACACTTCGGTCTCGCGGACGTTGGCCAGCGTGTCCTTGCGGGCGTGCGGTTGACCCGTCGGGGCGAACATCACCGTCGGCGGCGACGCAGCGACCCCGTTGAAGAACGAGTACGGCGCGAGGTTGTTCACGCCACCCGACGATCGCGTCCCGATCCAGCCGATCGGTCGGGGGACGATCAGCCCCGACATCAGTTTGTAGGCGTCGACCGCCTCGATCTCATCGGTGACGAAACGCTGCATCCCCGCACCATATGAGCCCGGACCCGAAACGGCGAGCAAGCCGTCAGGTGCGGCGGATGAGTTGATCGCTCGAGGTGAACATCTTGCGTGAGATCCCGAGGCTCATGACCGCCGTCGTGGTCGCAACACTGCCGAGCACCAGGTACATCACCGAGATCTGCACACGTACCGCGTCGACGGGGTCGACCCCGGCGAGGATCAGGCCGACCATGGCACCGGGAAGCGCGATGATGCCGACCGCCTTCGTGGTCTCGATCTGCGGGATCAGTGCGGTTCGCAACGACTCGCGCAGCACGGGCTGGAACGCCTCCGCCGCCGACAAGCCCAGCGCGAGACGGCCCTCGATCTCGTTGCGTCGCTCCCGGCCGGCGTCGAACAGCCGGCGCGACACGCAGCACCGTTGCGGCGAGCGAGTTGCCGATCACGATGCCGGCGAGCGGCACGATCGTGCGCCCCTCGACTGCGTACACCTGAAAGCCGAACAGCACACCCAGGGTGACCGCCGTCGACGCCGCGTACGCCACCAGCGACAGCGGCAACACCGCCGGCACCTCGCGGGCGCGTTGCCACGTCGTGTATGACGCGAACAGCAGCATCGCCGCGATCCACACGAACGAGTAGACGAGCGGCGAATCGGGCTCGACGACGAACTGCAGGAGAAACCGACCACCAGCAGCTGCACCAGCGCGCGCAGGGCCGCCCAGAGCAACTGGCGCTCGAGGCCGAGCCGACGCCACAGCGAGATGCCGACGGCCACCGCGATGAGGATGCTCGACGCCGCGAGCCCAGCGAGGCCGACGTCGGCGGCGTTCACTGATCTCCTCCGCCGGACGGTGCGCCGACCAGCTCTCGCACCCGGGGATCGTCGTGCTGATCCAACTCGTCGAGATGGCCGAAGGCGGCGACCTCGCCGTCGACGAGGACGACCGCGTGGTCAGCGAGGCGACGGAGCTGTGCGGTGTCGTGGGTGATCCACACCAGCGGTACGCCCGAGTCGGCCAGTTCCCGAGCCAGGTCCTCGATCGTGCGCCGCGACGCGGTGTCGAGCGCAGCGGTCGGTTCATCGGCCAGGAGCACGCGCGGCTCGGTGAGCAGCGCTCGGGCGATCGACATGCGCTGGGCCTCTCCACCGCTGAGTTGATCGGCCGGTCGGTCGAGCAGCTCACGCGGCATCCCGACGTGATCGAGCACGTGATGTGCCCGGTCGACGGTCGAGTCCGCGCAGCGCCACCTCGAAGTTGTCGAACACCGTCCCCGGGAAGCGCGGCGCCGACTGGAAGATCATCGCAACTCGGCGGCGCAGCTCGCGCGGTTCCCACTCCGTGATGTCTCGACCGTCCCAACTGATCGTGCCCGACAGCGGATCGTCGAGTCGATTCAGCAAGCGCAACAGCGTCGACTTTCCCGACCCCGAGGGTCCGGCGACGGCCAGGATGCCCTCGCAGGGGACCTGCAGCGTGATCCCGCGCAGGATCGGCGCCTCCGCGGGCCCTGCGACCACGTCGATGAGCTCGAACGTCGCGGGCGCGGTCACGGAGGCAACGTACTCGTCATCGCATGGTTCGGGCGTGTAGAGATCGGCAGGGGCGGGCAACGCCGGCGCGCCCGACGCTCAGGCGCGTGCCGGACCTTGCGTTCGTCACGCCGCCGTCGTCACACGGTGTTCGTCACGAGAATCGCGCGAAATCGTCATGTTCCGCACAACACGTATGTTCTAGAATAGATTTCCAGCACAACCCGTCGTCCGGTCACCCGGACAGGAGTACGGAGATGCCCATGACCTCGACGCTACGCAGGCCACCCCGTTTCGACGAAGCGGCAGCGGGCGGCGGCCGAACACCGAGAACGGTCGTGATCGCCGTCGATGGCCAACGCTCCTCGATCGCAGCGCTGACCTGGGCGCGCGACTCGCTGATCCAGCCCGACGACCGCGTCCGCATCGTCACGGCGTACTCGTCACCGCTCATCGCCTCCGAGGTGCCGATCCGAACCGAGGATCTCATCGACGCACGCGAACGGGCGCAGCAGGCGGCGCTCGATGCGATCCGCCTGGTGTTCGGTGGGCAACAGCCGGGCTCCGGCTTCGAGCACGTTGTCGCGCTCGGCCCGATCGAACGCGTGCTCGAGGAGCAAACGGCTGACGCGGCGTTGGTGGTCGTCGGTACTCGGCGCCGACGGCGGTGGTACCAACGGCTCACGGGCTCGGCCGTCAACCGAGTCACCGGTCGACTCGACTGCCCGGTGGTCTCCATCCCCGACGCGATGTTCCACCCCCCGGACCTCGGTCCGCAGCCATCCCCCGACAACTCATCCGAAACGAAAGGTGCTCGATGAACCGCCTCCTCCTCGACGAACTCCAGGCCATGCGCGGCTACCCCAGCGTGACGCTCCTGATGAACACGACACCGGGAATCGGCTGGTCGCCCGACGAACTCGCGACGGCACGGCGGCTGGTCCAGACCGCTGCCGATCGAATGGCTGACGACGTCGACACATCGACTCGAAGCTCGATCCTCGAGCGCCTCGAGGCACTCGTGCACGAACGCGCCGAGCAGGAGTCGCGCTTCGCCATCGCGCTGTGCGTCTCGCCGGACCATGCGGCCGCAGTGGTGCTCGGCACCGGAGTCGAAGAGCGGGTCGTGGTCGACGAGACGTTCGCCACCCGGGATCTCGTCGCGGACCTCAACGGCACGGCGGCCTACCGCGTGGTGACGGTGTCGGAGACCGGCGCTCGCACATTCCTCGGCGACCGGAGCCGCATCGTCGAACAGCGCACCGGCGGCTGGCCGATGGCCCGCGCCGACGACCAGGGTTCGACCGTCTGGAACCAGCAGATCAACGCTGCGCTCGCGGAACTTCACGCCGACCGACCGCTTCCGATCGTGGTCGTCGGCGTCCAACGCAGCGTGGCGCGCATCGTCGACGATCGCAGCCTCGACGTGATCGGCCAGGTGACCGGGAACCACGACCGCACCTCGGCGGCCACGCTGCACACGCTCGTGTGGCCGGTGGTCCTCGAGTGGATGGACGCTGCTCGACATCGTTCCCTCGATCGCCTCGACTACGCGCGATCGGCACGGAAGTACGCGGCCGGCGTCGACGAGATCTGGCCACTCGCCCAGGAGGGCCGCATCGAGCTGCTCGTCGTCGAGGACGACTTCGCGATGTCCGCTCGTATCGACGAGCTCGGACATCTCGAGCCGACCGACGACGAACACCGCGACGTGACCCACGACGTGGTCGACGAGATCATCGAAGCGGTGATGAAGAATCAGCGGCGAGACGACGCTGGTCGGCTCGTCGACACTCGCCGAGCAGGGTCGCATCGCCGCCGTCCTGCGCTACTGACACACTGGATGGCCATGCGCCGTTCCGTCCGATCGCTGTCGGTCGTCGGGGTGCTGGCCGTGCTGGCCGCCCCGGTCGTGTTCGACCGCGACAGCTTCCCGCTGTCGACGTATCCGATGTACGCCCGGACGCGCAGCGCGGAGGTCTCGTTCGTCACCGCACAGGGCCTGCGCGGCGACGAGACGCTGGCGTTGTCGCTGGAGGTGATCGGCGAGAGTGACGATCCGCTCGTCGTGGCCGGCGAACTCCGCACGGCCATCCGTCGAGACGAGGCGGACCGTCGATGCCGCGAGATCGCGGCACGCGTCGACGATTCGTCGATCGAACAGGTCGAGGTGGTCACCGAGCGCCACGACACCGTCGTGTACCTCGAAGGCGGCGACTCGCTGCGGGGTCGCACCGTTCACGCCGCGTGCGCAGCGGGGGATTGACGATGTGGTCGCGGCTGGTCGACTCGACCGCACCACCCGAGCGCCTCGCCGCATTCCGGGTCTGCGTCGGTGTGTTCACCGTCATCTACCTCACTCTGCGATTCCCGGTGTTCTGGAGCCTGGCCGACAAGGCGCCGCAGGGGTTCGCCGGTGTGGGTCCACTCGGCTGGGCCGACGATCCCCTCCCGGCGCTCGTGGTGCGCGGTGCCCTCGTCGTCGCCCTCGTGAGCGGTGTCGCCGCGACCGTCGGGTACCGCTACCGGCTCGTCGCTCCGACGTTCGCGGTCGCCGTCCTCCTGCTGACGACCTACCGCTCGTCGTGGGGTCAACTGCTCCATTTCGAGAACCTCGTCGTGCTCCACCTCGTGATCCTCGCCGTGGCGCCCGCAGCCGACGCCTGGTCGCTCGATGCACGACGGACCGGCGGCCGACGGCGTGATCCGACCACCTACGGCCTCGTCATGCAGCTCGCCTGCCTGTGTGTCGTCACCACCTACGTCATCGCCGGCATCGCCAAGCTGCGCCTCGGCGGGTTGGAGTGGGCCCTCGGCGACACCCTCCGCAACCACATCGCCTACTCGGCGGTCCGCCTCGATCTGCTCGGCGGCAGCGGCTCACCGCTCGCCGGAGTGGTGGTGCGCAACGCGTGGATCCTGCCGCCGATGGCTGCGCTGTCGGTGGTGATCGAACTCGCCGCTCCGATGGCGCTGTTCGGCAACCGCCTGCGCAACGTCTGGGTCGCGGCCGCCTGGTCGATGCACATCGCGATCTTCGCCACGATGCTCGTCGGGTTTCCCTACCCGCTGTTCCTCGTCGCGTTCACCCCGTTCTTCGCCCTCGAGCACGCGGTGACCCGGTGGCCGGTGCGCCGAGCGGCGCGGGCCGAGCATGCCGTGCGAGACGCAGAGGCGGCAGCGTCGAGGCGCTCGCGCGCATCGGATCCGCACCGGCCGGGTACGCCCCGGATATGAGCGACGACGCAGGGCCCACGACGACCGACCCGCGCAACTCGGCCGAGTTGGACTCCCCGACGATGCCGGGGACGTTCATCGACACCGCCCGCAACAATTCCGTCAGCCCTCGTCGCTCTGACGGAACCACAGCTGCGGGAAGAACACTCCTCCATCGCTTCCCTCGACGGCCGTGATCGTCAGCGACGTGCCGTCCTCGAACACGGTGAGCGCTGTGCTCCCACCGCCGGGCAGGTCGGCGCTGGACAGCGTGAACGACTCGCCGCCGAGCGCCGTGCTCGACGCCGTGAAGCTGTAGGTGGCGCCGGTGATGACGATGTCGCCTCCCCCCCTCCAGGTGAACGTGCCGGAGCCGTTGATCGTGAGATCGGGCAGCGGCGCGAGGTTGAAGAAGAGGGTGAGGTCGTTGTACTCGAGCGAGCCGGTGCCTCCCTCGTTGAAGGTCATGAGCACGTCGCCGGTGGCACCAGCGATGCTCAGCGGCTCGACGGGCTCGCCACCTCCTCCGTCGAGAGCCGACGCCTGCACGAATGCGGACGCCACCGCTTCCGGGGAAGCCCGCCAGGTTCCGAGGAGGGCATCGTCTGCGGATTCCGGTTCCGGCTCACACTCGGTCTCGAAGACGGTGACGGTCGCCCCTCCACCTTCGGCACCCGATCCACTGAGGGCGAGGTTCAGCTCGGAGGTGCCAGCGGGAAGGCTGGCATCGAAGACGGGGCGCGAACCGTCCGGGCAGGTGCAGCGCCCGGCGCAGTATCTGAGGTCGACCGGGTTTCCGGCACGCGCCTCCGACGTGTCGCCGCCGCGCCAGGTGGCAACCGAGTAGCCGGTGACGAGCAGGTCGACCATGTGGTTGTCGGGGGCGTCGACGGTGACGACGCGCGCGGTCTGCTCCCCCGGGCCGACCTCGCTGACGTACGGATCGGTGGGTGACGCCGAGGACCTACCCGGTGTACGGCTGACGCCTTCGGGCACCCATGGACCGGTCGACCATTCGAATCCGAGCGAGATGTCTTGGACGATCCCGCTGCTGATGAACGGAGTCAGTGCATCGAGTCCTCCGAGGGCCTGCTCCATGACCGCTCCGGCCGACTCATCCGCGGACGTGGTCACGAGCGCAGGAATCTGGTCCCAGAGATCTCTCGCTTCGTTCACCCGACCCCAGAAACCGAGGGCGTCGTACGAACTCTCGAACATCGGGAAGACGACGCGGGCGTATCGCCCCAACCAGTTCGTGGAGAACCGTGTTCCACCTGAGATGTCTTCGCCGACCCATGCGGCGAGGCCCTCGTAGACCCACGGACCGGAGCCGTACAGCCTGGGGAGCTCCTTGCCGAGATACGTGTAATGCCAGCAGTGGAACAGTTCGTGAGCCGTGACGGAGATGGCAACATCGCTGCCCGGGTCGGCCTCTCGGGCTCGAGCGATCACGAGGTAGCAGTCATGGTCTCCGTAGCGCTCGCGGAGGAGCGCCAGTGACGAGTCGCCCTGCACCCAGACATCCGGGATCATCGCTGCTCCGGGCTCGCGGGCCACCTCGATCTTCGCCGGATCCCAGAAGCTCGGTGTCGAGACCACCACGGCGACGTCGAGGTCGTTCGGCGGCGGCAGCTTCCCGGCAACCAGACCCCAGGTGCGCGTGGCCGCGCTGATCCACTGTGCCCGGTCGCCGTCTGCGACATCGCCCTCATCGATGGGTACCGAGGGCGACGACCCGGGTGAGCGGAACCCCTCGGGACCCTCGCTCTCGCCAGACGCATCATCACCGTCGAGCCGTGGTATCGGTGTGCCGTCGAGCTGGAACGCGAAGTCGGCACCCAACAGTTCGTCGATCCGTTCGTCGATGACCTCCTGGTCGGCTGCTGGAATCTGGCCTTCGAGGTCGCGGATTCGCCGGATGACGTCGGTGAGCAACGGGACAACCGTCTCGTCGGGTTGCACGTCGGGCACCGATGGCAGCGGTCCGGTGAGTGCAGCGAATTCGACGAGGGTGGCTTCGACCGAGTCGGCACCGAACTCATCGGCGGCCGCATACACGGCAGCGTCGGCTTCGCGGAACTCGACCGCCGGCTCTGCAGGTGCCGGGGCGGTGGTCGAAGGGCTCGGCGCTGCGGTTGCCGCCGGACTGGACGAGTCGGTGTCGGGCTCGGCCACAGACGGAACCGAGTCGGCATCGCTCGACGGAGACGAACCGGTGGAGTCCGACGAGCCTCCCGCACAGGCGGTGACGACGAGGGCGAAACCGATGAGGAGAGCTCGACGCATCAGCCAGGTCTATCAGTCCGAAGTCTGTCAGATTTCCGATTTGGCACCTCCTCGTCGCGTTCGGTCCGTTCGTCGATGCCGGGGACGTTCACCGACTCCGCCCGCAACGTGCCCGGTGATCAACCCGAGGACGACACCCCGCCGTCGAAGACACTCGCCGACGGAACCAAATCGAGCGACGACGCCGACTGAATCAGCGGCAGTCGGCGCAGAGGCCGTACACGTCGATGATGTGCCCAGTTGCGACGAACCCGGCTTCGGCGGCGATCTCGCCGAACGACGCGTCGAGCGTGTGCTCCAAGCGTGGGGCGAGGGTCACGTCCTCGACGAGGCCGCACTCGTTGCAGATCAGATGGTGGTGATGCTCGGTGAGTGCCTCGGCCAGCTCGTAGTGCGCGTGGTCGGCCCCGTGCATCAGCCGGCGCACGACGCCGGCCTCCTCGAGCAGCGACAGGTTTCGATAGGCCGAGCTCTGCGGCAGATCGGCCGACATCTCGAGCAGCTCGGGCAGGGTGACCGGTCGATCTGCGGCACGCAGTGCCGCAACGAGGGCCCGACGGCCGGCCGTGTACCGCAGGTCGTGGGGCGCCAGAAGATCCGTCACCACACGGTCGAACTCGGACATCGCGGCCATTGCGGCGACGACGCTACTGCACCGATCGATCGATCGCCAGCCGTCCGCCCTGGTCGCCCGCGGATCGGCTCCGACTACCTTGGCGACATGTCATCGAAGAACCTGCTGAAGCAACTCCGCGTCGACGGCGATCCAGAACTCGACGGGCGCGATGCGGCGGACACGTTCGGGTGGGAGCGTGACGAGGCCGAGGCGCTGTTCGCCGAGGAGATGGTCGAACTCGTCGAACTCCAGAAGCGGCTGTTCGCCGACAAGTCGGCGTCGCTGCTCGTGGTGTTGCAGGCGATGGACGCCGCCGGCAAGGACTCGACCATCCGCGCGGTGATGAGTGGTCTCAACCCGGCGGGCGTGATGGTGCACCCGTTCGGTGTGCCGACCGAGGAGGAGCGCGGCCACGACTACCTGTGGCGGATCCATGCCCACGCCCCCGAGGACGGCTACATCGCCGTGTTCAACCGGTCGCACTACGAGGACGTGCTGGTCGTGCGGGTCAAGGGCTTCGCACCGGAACAGGTGTGGAAGAAGCGCTACGACCACATCCGCAACTTCGAGCAGATGCTGGTCGACGAGGGAACCCACATCGTGAAGATCTTCCTCAACGTCTCGAAGGAGAAGCAGCGGGAGCGGTTCGAGGAACGCCTCGAGCGGCCGGACAAACGCTGGAAATTCCGCGCCGGCGACCTGGATGACCGGGCGCTGTGGGACGACTACATGGAGGCGTACGCGGTCGCGCTGGAGAAGACGTCGACCGAGGACGCACCGTGGTACGTGGTGCCCGCCGACCGGAAGTGGGCCCGCAACGTCTGCATCGCCCGGATCCTCCGCCACCACCTCGAGCAGATCGACCCGCAGTACCCCGAACCCGACGGCGACATCGACTTCGACACCATCGTCATCCCCTGACCAACATGACATCGATCCCGGATCGATATCACGTTGCGCGGCGCCAGGTTCGGCGTGCTCAGTTGCTCAGGATCTCGTCGAGGCGGACAGCGGCGGCTTCCGATTGCTCGTACGGAACCAGGATCCGAAAGCCGCTCGACACGTTGCTCACGATGTTGAACGCGTCGTGGCCGACGACATCGAAACCTTCGTCACGCAGGTGCGTCATCACGATCTGACCGAGTGCGATCGGCACCACGCCGATCTCGGTCGGCTCGTCGGGATCGACCTCGTCGGACGCGCCGAACCAAGCTTGCAACGTGTCACGTAGGCCCATCAGCGCAGTCTGACACGATCCCGATCGTCGTCAGAGACCCGCGCAACATGACATCGATCCGGGATCGATGTCATGTTGCGCGGGTGCGGCGTTCGGACCAGTGGGACATCGCGCCGACGCGCTGGTAGCGCTCGGGGCGGTCGCCGGGGCCGAGCACGTCGGTGGCGAGCCACAGCCGCTTCAGCCAGCGGACTCGACCGGCATCGACGTCGTCGACGTAACCACGCCGACCGTGGAGCACGTGGTAGTTGTTCACGAACTGCATCTCCCCGGGCTGCAGCAGCATCTCGACCCGGTTGTCCGGTGAGGTGATCAGCGCGTCGTACGCGTCCATCGCCGCCCGCTGAAGATCGGTGAGGCGCGGTGCATCCGGGTGACGCTGCGAGGCCTCGATGAAGGGGCGGATGTAGCGGATGAACAGCCGCTCACGGTCGGTACCGACGTGTCGGGAGAACGTCGGCACGCAGTAGTACGGGGTGCTCCCCGGCCGCTGTTCACCACGGAAGTCGTACGGCAGCGACCCGTACAACTCGGCTGCGAGTTCTGGCTCGGTGCGCACCAGCTCGTTGTGCGCGAACAACGCGTTCGCCACCAGGCTCTCCCCGCCGCTGACACCGGCGTCGAGACACAGCAGCCCCACGAGATCGGAGCCGTCGCTGTGGAACGTCAGCGGTGCGCCGCCGATCTCGTTGCCGCGAGCAGTCGGGTCGTCCGGTCGTTTGCCCTGGTCACGGACATCGCCCAGCAGGTGGCCCTTGGCGTTCTGGGGCCACGGCTCACCGAGGTGCATCCCGATCCCCCAGTAGACGCGCGACGCATCGTCGGGTCCGAGCCGCTCGACGTCGATCGTGCCGATGCGGCCGAAGCCACGGCCGTCGATCAGCTCGCGAGCGAACTGACCCAGGCGCGGCGCGAGCGTCGGGAGTGGGAAGTCGTCGACACCGATGTCGAGGACCTCGTCGCTGACCGTGTGCGAGTGCGCGAGCGCAGCATCGAGTTCGGCGAGATCGTCATCGCTGAGTTGCAGCGTCCAGTCCGCAGGGTCCGCCACATCGGCGGCCCGCCATTCCGCGTGAAGCTCGAGCGGCGTGACCCGTTCGGCCGAGATGGTCCGATCGACGTCGGTGCTCACAGCCGCGTGACCTTGGTCTTGCGCGCCGGGTGTGATGCGCCGGGCGCCTCCTGTGCGCCGCGGATCAATCGGCCGGGCAGCTCCTCGGTCGCCTGGCCGTCCTGGTACGTCTCGCGCCCGGCGACGATCGTGTGCGCCCATCCGCCGGCCCGCTGCAGCAGCCGACGGCCGCCCGCAGGCAGGTCGTGGGCGATCTCCGGTTTGTAGAGCCGCAGGTTGTCGAAGTCGACGACGTTGAGGTCGGCCCGGTAGCCGGGGGCGATCACGCCGCGGTCGAGCAAGCCGACCGTCCGGGCGGTCCCCTGACAGTGGCGTTGCACGAGCAGCTCGAGGTCGATCGTGCCGCGGCTGCGGTCGCGTCCCCAGTAGTGCAGCAGCGTGGTGGGGAAGCTGCCGTCGCAGATCGTGCCGACGTGTGCCCCGCCGTCGCCGAGACCCGGCACCGTGTGCGGATGGGTCAGCATCTCGCCGACCGCATCGAGGTTCCCGTCGACGTAGTTGAGGAACGGCAGGTACAGCATCCCGCCTCCGTCGCCGGCGAGCATGACGTCCAGCGCGAGTTCCTCCGGCGTCGTCTGATCCCGCTCGGCGCGTGCGGCGATCGAGTCACGAAGTTCGGGTTCGTAGTCGGGACGGTCTTCCATCTCGAACAGCAACTCGAACTTCTGGATCAGCGATCCGCCGAGCTTGTCGCGATCGCGCACGGCCGTCTGCGCGCGGTGCTCGGCGAGCAGCCGATCACGGAACGCGGGGTCGCGGAGCGTTCGGACCCGTTCGACGAGCGTGAGATCGGCGATGTCGCGGTACACCGAATTGGTGAGGAACGGATTGAGCGTGAGGTCGAGCCCGAGGATCAGCCCGACGGCTCGGGACGCGACCTGACCGGTCATCTCGAGCCCATCCGCGTTGGCCGAGGAAATGTGGTCGAGGATCCCGCGATACGCATCGGGCACCATCGGGTTCCGAGCGACCGAGATCGACATCGGCCGACCAGACCGCTCGACCATCGCCCGCAACGTGGCGAACTCGTCGTCGACATCGAGGAAGTCGGAGACGACCTGGAGCACGCCGGTGCCGGCTGCGCCCACTCCCTCTGCGATCCCGATCAGCTCGTCGGGCGCGGCCGTCAGCGTCGGGGTGTACGCGCCGGTCGAGGTCTTGTGGTTGCGCGTGCGACTGGTCGTGAAGCCGAGCGCGCCGGCCTCGATGCCCTCGCGGGCGAGTTCGGCCATGGCGGCGATGTCGTCCATGGTCGCGTCCTCGTGGTTCGCTCCCCGCTCCCCCATCACGTGCAGCCGCAGCGCACCGTGGGGCACCTGCGCAGCGACGTCGATGTCGTGCGGCCGCGCATCGACCGCGTCGAGGAACTCGCCGAACGAGTTCCAGTCCCACGCCAGCCCCTCGTGCAGCGCTGCTCCGGGGATGTCCTCGACACCCTCCATCAACTCGATCAGACGGTCGTGGTCGGCATCGTGAACCGGGGCGAAGCCGACGCCGCAATTGCCCATCACAACGGTCGTGACGCCATGCCACGACGACGGCTGCATCCGCTCCTCCCACGTGGCCTGCCCGTCGTAGTGGGCATGGATGTCGACGATGCCGGGGATCACCAGCGCACCATCGGCGTCGATCTCGCGGTGCCCGCGGCCCGACACCTTGCCGCGCTCCACGATGACGCCATCGCGAATTGCGATGTCGCCGCCCTCTGCGGGCGTTCCCGTCCCGTCGATGACCATGCCGCCGCGGACCACCAGATCGAACTCAGCCATGCTCCATGATTCCACGACAGCCGCCCGTCGACGGAGACGCGGACTCCGACCGACGAGCTCGTTCTCGTGAACTGCTTCGCAGCCCGGTGGGCGTAAGGGAGTTCACGAGAACGGCGGTGGGCGGCGGACACGGTGGCGCAGCGGGCCCGACCGACCAGACTCGACGGATGGACGATCTGAGCGGCAGGACCGCAGTCATCACCGGTGCGGCGAGCGGTATCGGGCTCGCGCTGGCACGGCGGTTCGCAGAGGCCGGGATGAACCTCGTGCTCGGCGATGTGGAGGACGGTCCGCTCGACGCCGTCGTGGCCGAGTTGAGCGACGCCGGCACGGCGGTCGTCGGCATCCACTGCGACGTGTCCGACCTCGACGACATCCGGGCGCTCGAAGCTGCCGCCAGGGAACGGTTCGGCAACGTGCACGTGCTGTGCAACAACGCCGGCGTCGGCAGCGGCGGGCTGATCGCCGAGCCCGACGACCTCGACCTGTGGAAGTGGGTCATCGACGTGAACCTGTGGGGCGTCATCTACGGCTGCAAGGTCTTCCTGCCCGCGATGATCGAGCACGGTGAGGGCGCACACATCGTGAACACTGCGTCGATGGCCGGTCACGCATCGGCACCGCTGATGGGCCCGTACAACGTGTCGAAGTACGGCGTCGTCGCCCTGTCCGAGACGCTGGCGAAGGAGATGCAGATGACCGGCACCGGCATCGGTGTGTCGGTGCTGTGCCCCGCGTTCGTTCAGACCGCGATCGGCTCGAGCCGGCGCAACATGCCCGACGAGTTGAAAGCCGAGCAAGGACCCGCAGGCGTCGAGCGACACGCAGTCGGCGATCGACAAGATGATCGCCGCGGGCATGCCGGCGTCCGAGGTGGCCGACGCCGTGCACGCCGCGATCATCGACGACACGTTCTGGATCCTCACGCACGACGAGGCGAAGCCCGCGATCACCGAACGGGCGCGTCAGATCGTCGAGGGCATCAACCCGACGCCGACCGGGTTCGTCTGACGGCCGGCGGGCGACGGCTCAGGACCGCCGCGCCCGGGGATGGACGGCGCGGTCGGCGATCGTCGAAGCTCGTGTGGGAACCACATGTCACTTCGCCGACGAGGGCGCCCGTCGCCGGACCGCGTCGCGGTCTGCGATCGAATCAGAACGGCTCGGACCACCACGCCACGGCCGTGCGCGTACCGGCCGGGATCTCGGTGTAGCCGCCATCGTGGATCTGGACCGGTGCTGCGTGGGCGACCTCGGCCCACAACGTCGGGTCGGGATGCACGATCGTGATCGGGCGGGCCGCGGCATCCCATCGCGCGACGACGTCTCGATCCGATCGCATCCACGCCCACTGCCCGGCGTGAGCGCACTGCGCCGCCTGCTTGCCCCACGACATCTCGACGAGCGGCGTCACCGCGATCATCAGCCCGGTCGCCGGCGGTAACACCCCGACGCGTACGACCTCGTCGAGTGGCGTCGACTGGATCTGCAGCTTCGACAGCGCTTCGGGGGCCTCGTCGAGCGGACCGGGCACGTACGCGCGGACCTCCGCTCCGTCACGCTCGATGGTCACGCCATCGGGCACCTGCGCCCGCTCCCAGGCGGACGCGCGGCCGCGTCGCACGATCTTGCGGATCCGATCGCCGTTCCACGACGTCACCGCATCGTGCCACTCGCCACCGGCCTGGCTGCGTTCGTCCTCCAGCACTCCGATCGTCGCGAGCACGGCAGCGGCGCAGATCGCCGCGGTCGACGGAGGGTCGTTCTTCTCGACGCGCGCCGCCAACTGAAGTGCTCGGGGCGACTCGGTCACCGCCTCATCGTGCCAGGACCCGCGACGATTCGCGAACACCGACCGCCGCACCGTCGTAGTCTGCATCTCTGTGAAGCAGCTGGTGGCGAACGATCCGTGGACCGTGGTGCAGGACGGCTTCGACGCCGAGCAGCACCGTGTGTTCGAAAGCCTGTTCAGCCTCGGCAACGGCCACCTCGGTGGACGCGGCAACCACGAGGAGCGGTACTCGGGAGACACCCTGCGCGGCAACTACCTCGCGGGCATCTACTACCCCGACCCCACCCGGGTCGGTTGGTGGAAGAACGGCTATCCCGACTATTTCGCGAAGGTGCTCAACGCTCCGGACTGGAAGGCGCTCGACATCACGATCGACGGCGAGCCACTCGACCTCGCCACTGCCACCATCGCCGAGTACCGCCGAATCCTCCACATGAAGACCGCCGAGCTCGAACGCCATGTCCGAGCGACCCTGCCGAACGGTCGAACGATCGCGATCGACACCGTGCGGTTCGTCTCGATGACGCGCCGACATCTCGGCGCGATTCGCTACCGGATCACCCCGCTCGACGGCCCGGCGACGATCACGATCGAGTCACACGTCGACGGCGACGTGGTCAACGAGGACTCGAACTACGACGAAGGGTTCTGGGACGCGGTGGACGCCGAGGCCTTCGGTGGCCGCACCACGATCGTGACGCGCACGAAGAAGACCGAGTTCCTCGTGGCGACCGCTGCCGACGTCCTGATCGGCGTCGGCAGCGAACCGGTGGAGATCGCCGCCGAACGGTGGACAGCGAGAACGGCGGATCGCCTCGCGGCCGCGGCGACCACCCTCGACGTGGATGCGCACGACACCGTCGAGATCGTCAAGTTCGGGGCGTCGTTCACGTCGCGCACCCGGCCCGAGACAACCGCTGACGAGCTCACGGAGGCGGCACACGGTGAACTCGACGCCGCGCTCCCCGTCGGCTTCGACCTGCTCCAGGCCGAACACCGTGCGGCGTGGGCTCGGAAGTGGGAGATCAGCGACGTCGTGATCGGCGGCGATCCCGCCGCGCAACAGGGCATCCGGTTCAACATCTTCGGGCTGAATTCGACGTTCACCGGCGACGATCCCGATCTCAACATCGGCCCGAAGGGCTTCACCGGTGAGAAGTACGGCGGGGTCACCTACTGGGACACCGAGGCGTTCTGTCTGCCGTTCTATCTCGCCACCTCGGAGCACGAGGTCGCCAAGAACCTCCTCCGCTACCGACATCGTCAGTTGGGCAAGGCGATCGAGAACGCCGAGAAGCTCGGCTTCACCGACGGCGCCGCGCTGTACCCGATGGTCACGATCAACGGCGAGGAGTGCCACAACGAATGGGAGATCACCTTCGAGGAGATCCACCGCAACGGCGCGATCGCGTTCGCGATCTACAACTACATCCGCTCCACCGGCGACGACGCGTACCTGCTCGAAGGTGGCCTCGAAGTGCTGGTCGCGATCTCGCGCTTCTGGTCGCAGCGGGTGACGTGGTCCGAGCCCCGGCGGGCGTGGGTGATGTTGGGTGTCACCGGCCCGAACGAGTACGAGAACAACGTCAACAACAACTGGTACACGAACCTGATGGCCCAGTGGACGCTGCGCTACACGCTCGAGGCGATCGAACGGGCGCGTGCCGCGGATCGCCACGCCACCGACGCGGTCCTCGCCGCCATCGGCTACCGCGAGGAGCACGAGGCCGCCCGCTGGCGTGCGGTCGCCGAACGCATCGCGTTCCCGCACGACCCCGAACGCAACATCTTCCTGCAGCAGGACGGCTACCTCGACAAGGAGGACGTCACCGTCGACGATCTCGACCCGGCGGAGCGACCACTCAACCAACACTGGTCGTGGGATCGCATCCTGCGCTCGCCGTACATCAAGCAGGCTGACGTGCTCCAGGGCCTGTGGGTGTTCGAGGACCGGTACGACATCGACACGCTGCGCCGCAACTTCGACTTCTACGAACCCCGCACGGTGCACGAGTCGTCGCTGTCCCCGTCGATCCATGCGGTGCTCGCGGTTCGACTCGGCCGGCTCGACAAGGCGCACGAGATGATGCTGCGCACCGCCCGCCTCGACCTCGACGACTACAACAACGACACCGAGGACGGCTGCCACACGACGTCGATGGCCGGCACCTGGATCGCGGCCGTCCACGGCTTCGGTGGGATGCAGGTGATCGACGACGAACTCCATCTCGATCCGCAACTGGCCACCGGGTGGACGCGACTCTCGTTCCAGGTGCAGTTCCGCGGGCGCTGGCTGTCGGTCGACGCCACGCCGACCGCCACCTCGGTCGAGAACCGCAGCGACCGTGCCATCAGCATCCGACTCGGCGGCGTCCCGATCGAGGTTCCCCACCTCGAATCCGTCACCGTCGACGCCTGACATCCTCGCCTGACCAGTCCCACGCCTCGTTTGCGTGTGACTTTCCGCCCTCGGGGGCGCAAGAAGTCCGAAGCAAATGGCGGGAGTGGCGCTTCAGCGGGGCTGGTTGAGCTCGATCAGGTTGCCGGTCGGATCGGTGAAGAAGCACTGCACACAGATGTCACCGATCGGGCTCGGCTCCGACACCTCGACACCACACTCGATCAGGCGGTCGCGAGTTGCGTCCAGATCGTCGACCTGCAGTGCGAAGTGCTGACCCTTCGGCGGGACGAAGCCGGCGACTTCGAGGAGGTGCACCTGTTGGTCGCCGACCTGCAGCCACGACCCGGCGAACGGGAAGTCGGGGCGATCTGTGCGTTCGACGAAACCGAGGACCTCGACGTAGAAGCGACGCGACACCTCCGCGTCGGTGACGTTCAGCGAGACGTGGTGCACTCCGGAGATCACGCAAGCACCCTACGCAAGCCGGTCTGTGTGACCGAACCCGACGTCGATCGTCACGTTCGGTCACGCAAACCTGGGATCGGTGCGACGGGATGGGGGCGTCAGAGGCGGAGGGAACTCGCCTGTTGGAGGGCCCGATCGAGCTCGGCGCGTCGAGCCAGTGCCGTCTGGGTCGACGCCTCGATCACGGCGGTCTGTTCGGAACCCTGTCCGGACACGCGGAGGCGCACGTTGGCCTCGAGCGCACCACGCAGCCCGGACAACGCGTCGCCGAGCGCCCGCAGCGTCGAGAGCGCGACGGGGTCCGTGACGACGGCGACCAGCGCGCCGACCTGGGACTGGAGTTCGACGAGCTCGCGGTCGCCGGTGTTCCACAGCGACTGGAGTCCGACCGCGTCGCGCGGCTGGAGCAGGGTCAACGAGGTGCTGTCGTGGAAGAACCGACCATTGCGGAGCACGCTGTCCAGGCGCGACTGCTCCGGGGTGGCCACAGTGGACGCACCGCCAGACCGTCGCGACGCGAGCGATGCGATCACGGCGATCACGCCGACCACCAGGAGTCCGACGAGCACGATCAGGGCCCACTCTCCACCGGTGAGCCCGCCGTCCGACGAATCGGGTGCCGGTTCCTCGGGGGCGGGCTGCTCGGGCGCGGGCTGCTCCGCCGGGGGCTGCTCCGGCGGCGAGGTCTCCACTGGCTGCTCCGGCGGGGAGGTCTCCACCGGCTGGTCGGGCGCCGACGGCGCATTCTCGACCGGCGCCGAGTCACCCGGGCCGGCCGCCGGAAGCTCGACGCTGCTCAGCGGCCCGTCCCCGTCGCTGCTGCATCCGAAGAACAGGGCGGCGCCGGCCACGAGGACCAGCGCGGTCCGGCGCCGGCGGCGGCGCGACTTCGGCACGGCACCCCCGATGGGTCGTTCACGCTGGTCTGGCCTCACTCGATTCCTCCGTCCACCGGTCGCCTCGTGCGTCCCAGTCGGGCACGACGGTAGTCGCCGACTTCTGACACGCCGTTTGCCTCCGCGGGCCCACCGAGGCATCCGAATCTCGAGACGAAACTGAATGGTGCCGACCTCCTCGAACGCGCGAAGATCGACGGCGACCTGGCGCGACCGCGAAGGACCGACTCATGACCGCATCCACCGCCCTTCTCGGGTCGACACACCACCCAGGTTGCCGGCGATCGACGGACGGTTCGCTCGTATGAGGTTGCCGATCCTGCGGCCGAAATCGCTGATCTCGCGCAAGACCGTCAAGGACGATGCGATGGCCGGGTTGGTGCTCGGCGTCGAGAGTGTTCCCGACGGCCTCGCGAGCGGACTCCTCGCCGGTGTCAATCCGGTCGCCGGTCTCTACAGCTACATGTTCGGGCTGGCCGGCGCTGCGCTGTTCACCAGCACCGCGTTCATGGCCGTCCAGGGCACGGGCGCAATGGCGATCATCGTCGCCGACGTCGACCTGGCATCGCGCGACGACCCGAGTCGAGCGCTCTTCACGCTGTCGATCCTCACGGGCGTCGTGATGATCGTCGCTGGACTCCTGCGTCTCGGCTCGTTCCTGCGTTTCGTCTCGAACTCGGTCATGACCGGCTTCATCACCGCGGTCGGTATCAACATCGTGCTCGGCCAGTTGAACGACTTCACGGGCTACGACGCCGAGGGCGGCGGGAGGGTCACGAGGACGTTCGACCTGCTCCTGAACTTCTGGAAGGTCGACGTTCCCACCATCACGGTCGGTGCCATCACGATCGCGCTCATCGTCACGCTCCAACGGACGAAACTCGGACCGCTCGGCCTGGTGGTCGCGGTCTTCGCGGCCTCCGCCGTTGCGGGTCTGTTCGATCTCGTCGACCGAGACGTGGCCCGCGTGGGTGACCTGGTCAACGTGCCGCAGTCGCTGCCGCTGATCACGATGCCGGTCCTCGGCGACATCCCGGCACTGATCCTCCCCGCACTGTCGCTCGCCTTCGTCGGCCTGGTGCAGGGCGCCGGCGTATCGGCCGGGTTCCCGAACGAGGACGGTTCGCCGCAGGACGAGTCGCAGGACTTCGTCGGTCAGGGGGCCGGCAACGTCGTCGCCGGGCTGTTCCAGGGCATGCCGGTCGGGGGCTCGATGTCAGCGACCTCGCTCGTCGCGTCCGCCGGCGCGAAGACTCGCACGGCCGCCTTCTTCGCTGCCGGGGTGATGGCCGTCGTGATCCTGCTGTTCGGGGGGATCATCGAGCTCGTCGCGATGCCGTCACTCGCCGGGCTGCTGATCGTGGTCGGGATCGGGACGATTCGACCCACCCGCATCATGTCGGTCGCGAAGACCGGCCCGGTGCCACTGGCCGTGATGTCGATCACGCTCGTTCTCACCATGGTGATCCCGCTGCAGTACGCCGTGCTCGTCGGCGTCGGGATCTCGGTCATCCTCTTCGTGCTTCGGCAGTCGACTCGGCTGGTGACCCGCCGTCTCGTCTTCCACGACGACGGACGAGTCGAAGAAGTCGATCCGCCGGCCACCATCCCCCCGCACGAGGTGATCGTCCTCCAGCCCTACGGCGCGCTGTTCTTCGCCACCGCCTCGACCCTGTTCGAACAGATTCCGGCCGTGACGCCCGAGACGAAGCACTCCGTGGTCATCTTGCGCATCCGCGGCGCGGACGACGCGGGGGCCACGGTGATCGAGTTGGTGAAGCGACTGGCTACGTCGCTGCGCGAGGTCGACAGCAAGCTCGTGATCGTCACCGGGAACCGCAACGTGATCCGGCAGCTGCGGGTGACGGGTGCCACCGAGATCATCGGGGCGAACAATGTGTATCGAAGCACGGCCTTCCTCGGCGAGACCTCCCGCCGGGCGTACACCGATGCAACGGCATGGGTCGAGGAACAGGCCGCAGTCGGCGCCGCCGTCGACGACTCGACACCGACCGACGACGAGAACCGGAACGGCGATGACTGACCGCCGACGCACACGCCACCTGACCGCGGTGGTCGTCGCCGCGGTCCTGACCGTCGCGGCCGGATCGGAAGCGGCGAAGGCCACCGAGGAGCCGGGCGACGAACCCGTTGCGACGGCCACGGTCCCCGCCGAGCCCGAGACCACCGAACCGAATACGTCCGAGCCAAACACGACGGAACCGGAAGACACCGAGCCACCGTCATCGGAGCCCGGTGCAGGCACGCCGGCACGCGCTGCCGATGACGATTCGGTCGACACCGCCGCGGCGATCATCGGCACCATCGGCTTCATCGCGCTCGTCGCCGTCGCCGCATGGTGGATGGTTCGCCGCAACGACGGCGACGACGCCCCGCATCCGCGACCGGACACGCTCGATGAACCACTTCCGGGCCACGACCTGATCTGACCGCCGACCGGCGCACCCGTGACGCCGCCCGAAAACGCAACCGCCCCGACGAGCTACTCGTCGGGGCGGTCGATCGTGCTGATGCAGCGGCGTCGCCGCACACGGGGTCAGGCGAGGAGCTTGGCCTTCTGGGCGGCGAACTCGTCGTCGGAGAGGACACCGCTGTTCTTCAGCTCGGTCAGCTTCGCGAGCTCGTCGGCGACACCGGTACCACCGGACGCGCCGGCCGCCTGGCGCACGTAGGCATCCATCGCCGCCTGCTGCTCCTGGGCCCGAGCAACCTCACGCTCACGCATGCTGTCACCACGCACGAGCACATAGATCAACACACCCAGCAACGGCAGGATCACGACCGCCAGGAACCACAGCGCCTTCGCGAACCCGCCCATGTCATGGCTGCGGAAGATGTCGATCACGACGTGGAAGAAGATGAACAACCACGCGATCCAGACGAAGACGAGCAGCATCGTCCAGAAGATGCCGAGGAGCGGATATTCGTAAGCAAGCATGTGAGGGTTTCTCCCGTGTAGTCATTCGGTCGCCGTCGAACGATGGCGCAGCGAGCACCCTAGTTTCGCAGTGGCCTTCAACGGGGAATCACCGGTTCCGTCTTCCGACGCAGTCACCGACCCAGTGTTCGACCGATGAGCCCCGAGACCGTCGAGCACCATCGCCGGCTTCCACCGCTGAAGTGGATGCTCGCCGGGGGCCTCGGGCTGGTCGCAATCGCATGGCTGGTCTCGGCGATCTCCAAGGCGGTCGCCGGCATCGATCTCGCCACCATCGAGCGGCCGTACGCGATCGTCTTCGTGTTCGTGGTCCTCGATGCGGTCGTACCGATCTTTCCCAGTGAGTCGCTGCTCAACGCCGGCTCGACGCTCGCCGCGCAGGACGGCTCCACACTCCAGATCTGGAAGTTGATCCTCGCCGGTGCGGCCGGTGCGGTTGTCGGCGACTCGCTGCTGTACTGGCTCTCGCGCACCGTGCTGCGGAGGTTCATGGCAGCCCGAGTCGAGCAGGCACAACGCAACGAGAAGGTCGCCGACACGTTCGCGATGCTCCAGGATCAGGCACCGGTGCTCATCGTGTTCGGACGTTTCGTTCCGGGCGTCCGCTTCGTCGTCGGGGCCACGATGGGCCTCACCCGCTACCCCTACCGGCGCTTCTTGCTGTGGGACGCGGTCGGTGGCTTCGCGTGGGCCTCGTTCTCGTGTCTCTCGTCGGCTCTCGTCGCCACCGTCGTCGGCGGCCTGCCGATCGTTTCGCTGATCATCTCGATCGTGATCACGACCGCCCTGCTCACGTTCCTGTACAAGCGCGTGCACCGCAGCTGGGAGGCATCGAAGGCCGCACTGGCAACCGAAACCTGAGTCGGCACCCGACCTCAGGTCTCGACGGGACCGTCAGCGCCCGTCGGTGCCTGGACCTGCCACGGCCATCGGCCTTCGAGCTCGACCACAAGTGACCATGCGAGGAAAGTTCGCACGACCACGAGGACACCGAGCGCGGAGACGTTCTCGAGTGTCGGGTCGAGCGTCACCGTCCGGATCACGTCGGCAGCGATGAGGAGATCGAGCCCGAGCAGCAACCCCCGTCCGATCTGACGCTTGGTCGCTTCGATCCCCGCGTCGGCGCCGGCGGCACGCGCGGTCCGGATTCCGACGAACGCGGCGATGAGCACCGACACCGAGATCACCGCGATGGCGACGATCTCGATCCACTCCGAGACGCTCCGCGCAATCTCCCAGTCGCCGACCGACGGCCCCTCCGACGCTACGAGCATGGGGAGGTTCAGGCGAGGAGCTTGGCCTTCTGGGCGGCGAACTCGTCGTCGGAGAGGACACCGCTGTTCTTCAGCTCGGTCAGCTTCGAGAGCTCGTCGGCGACACCGGTACCACCGGACGCGCCGGCCGCCTGGCGCACGTAGGCATCCATCGCCGCCTGCTGCTCCTGGGCCCGAGCAACCTCACGCTCACGCATGCTGTCACCACGCACGAGCACGTAGATCAACACACCCAGCAACGGCAGGATCACGACCGCCAGGAACCACAGCGCCTTCGCGAACCCGCCCATGTCATGGCTGCGGAAGATGTCGATCACGACGTGGAAGAAGATGAACAACCACGCGATCCAGACGAAGACGAGCAGCATCGTCCAGAAGATCCCGAGAATCGGATATTCGTACGCAAGCATGTGAGATCTCCTCGATGACAACGGCCGCTTGATTTGCGGAGCTCGGCTCTACCGTAACCCGCACGAGACAGTCGCGGTTGCCTCGCCACTCCCGAGCGGGCCTGCCCGCAGCCGCATCGTGGGCGCGGATCGGACTCGCGGCTCCGGGGCGACATATGGTGAGCAGAAGCGTTTCGAGCTCGGGAGGTTGTCGAGATGGAGGACTGGATCGTCGGTGTCCTGGCGATCGCCGTGGGCGCGCTGTTCTGTTTCCGCGGGTTCATGACGATGCGGATCGTCATCCCGATCTGGGGCGCGTTCGCCGGTTTCCTCCTGGGCGCGAGCCTCGTCGATGCCGTGACCGGCGACGGGTTCCTCGGCTCGGTCCTGGGGTGGCTCGTCGGACTCGCCGTGGCGATCGTGTTCGGAGCGATCGCGTACCTGTACTACGAGATCTCGGTGATGCTCGCGATGGGTGCGATCGGGTTCTCGATCGGCACGAGCGTGATGGTGGCAGTCGGCGTGAGCTGGTCCTGGCTGATCATGCTCGTCGGCGTGATCGTCGGGGCGCTGCTGGCGTTCGTCGCGATCGTCGGCGATCTTCCCGCCGTGCTCCTGGTCGTCCTCACCGCCATCGGGGGTGCGTCGATCATCGTGTTCGGCGTGATGCTGTTGACCGGCGTGATCGACACGAGTGACCTCGAGTCGGCGGCCACGACCGAGCAACTCGACGACGACTGGTGGTGGTACGGCTTCTACATCGTCGTGGCGATCGTCGGGATCGTCGCGCAGTTCCGAGCGGTCGACCGCCTGTCCGCAACGATGCGCGAGACGTGGGCCGACGCGGGCGGCCGCGAGCTCCGTGCAGACTGAACCTCGTCACGCAGAACCGACGAAACGATCCGACGACGCGACCGAATGGGAACACCGACATGACCGACTCATCCAACGACGCTGCCGCCGACCAGGTGCTGCTGCTGGCCACCGACGGCTCGGATCAGGCCAACGCTGCGCTCGCCGCCGGTGTGCGCCTCGTCGGCGACTCCCGCCGTGCGCTCCTCGTCACGGTCATCCCGGCCGCCGACCCGAGCCTGCTCGTCGGTGCGGGTCACTCCGGACCGGTGATGACCCCCTCCGAGAAGCAGGACTTGATGACCGCGCGACAATCGGGTGCCGAGGCGGCGCTCGCCGCCGCCGTTCGCGTTCTCGACAACGCCGGTCTGACGATCGAGACCGCGATCCTCGCGGGCGACCCCGGCCAGGAGATCTGCCGCGAAGCCGCTGAGCGAGACGTCGCCGCGATCGTCCTCGGAACCCGCGGCCAGGGTGGCCTCAAGCGCGCGCTGCTCGGCTCGGTGTCGGACCACGTGGTCCGCAACGCACCGTGTCCGGTCGTCACGGTCAACACGGCCTGAACGACGGGCGCCCGGCGCGCCCGGCGACGCCGACCACCCGGTGCTCTGCCACAATCGGGACATGAGCGCATGCTGCGGCCCCCAGCGCCCACCCGGTGACCGGGCCGACCGAATCGAACGATCGGCTGCTCACGATCCCACTGCGCCATCGGAGATGGACCTCGTTGCGATTCCTGCCGGCCGCTTCACGATGGGCACCGACGACGCCAACGGATACCCGGCCGACGGAGAGGGACCGCCCCACGTCGTCGAGTTGGGCGGCTTCTCGATCGGCCGATTCACGGTGACCAACGACGAGTTCTCGACGTTCATCGCAGCGACCGGCCACGTGACGACCGCGGAACAGTTCGGCGACTCGTTCGTGTTCGGCGGGCTGCTTCCCGACGACTTCCCGCCCACGCAGGGCGTCGCCGCGGCGCCGTGGTGGCGACTCGTCGAGGGCGCCGACTGGCAGCACCCCGAGGGACCCCAGAGCACCCTGACGGGCCGAGGCGACCATCCGGTCGTACACGTCAGCTGGCTCGACGCCGTTGCCTTCTGCGAGTGGAGCGGTACGGCGCTGCCGACCGAGGCGCAGTGGGAGCGTGCCGCCCGCGGCGGGGTCGACGGCGCCCACTACCCATGGGGACACGAGCGCGAACCCGACGGCGAACACCTGATGAACGTGTTCCAAGGCGACTTCCCGGGTGGGAACACCGGTGCCGATGGCTGGATCGGTACGTGTCCGGTCGGGTCGTTCCCACCGAACCGGTTCGGTCTCCACGAGATGACCGGCAACGTGTGGGAATGGTGCGCCGACTGGTTCGACGGGACCTACTACGCCCGATCCCCGGTCGACGATCCGCGTGGGCCCGAGACCGGGGACGTCCGCGTCATGCGCGGCGGCTCGTACCTCTGCCACGACAGCTACTGCTGGCGATACCGCGTCGACGCCCGCAGCAGCAACGCGCTCGACAGCACGGCGGGCAACATCGGCTTTCGCGTGGTGTCCGCCGGGCCGGCGGACGCGTGAACTGATCCGCCGCGTTGCCAGGCAGGTTCACCTCCGGCGCCGAGCGGGCGCGGAGCCCGGACTACGTTTTGCCCATGAGTCAACGCGGCCACTGTCTGTGCGGATCGATCACCTACGAGCTCACCGGCGACGTCATCGCGACCGCCGTGTGCCACTGCGACCACTGTCAACGCCAGAGCGGCGGCGCCTTCTCGGTGAACCTGGTCGCGCACGAGAGCCAGTTGGCGGTCACCGGCGATCTCGCCACGTACGAGGACCGAGGTGAACACGGTGACGCCGTGTACGTGCTCCGCAAGTTCTGCGGTGCGTGCGGGTCTCCGATCTACTCGGCGCTGGTCGAGTCCGAAGGCGTGATCGCCGTCAAAGCCGGCACGCTCGACGAGAAGGCGGACGTGGCACCCACGGTCGAGGCGTGGTGCGAGCACAAGCAGCCGTGGGTCGACCTCCCCGGCATGGCCGTCTCGATGGACCGCGAGTAGCCCATCGCGATTGCGGGAGCGCCGACCCGGCGCATCGTGATCATCGGCCAGGTCCGGCGGTGAACTCGCGGCTCGGTCCCGGAGGCGATGGTCCTCCAGCAGCACGCAAATCGCAGGTGGTGCGGACTTCTGGCACTGTCAGCGGCGGGCGAGACGGTCGACGCTGGAGCTGTGGTCAACACGTCACGCGACAGCACTTCGGCGGCGGTGCTCACGGTCACCCTCAACCCCTCGGTCGACGTGTCGACGTCGGTCGATCGACTCGTCCCCGACCAGAAGCTGCGCGCACCCGGGTGGAACCGCGAGGCGGGCGGCGGCGGCGTCAACGTCGCACGGGTGCTCCGACGCCTGGGCATCCCACCGAGATCGTTCGTCGTGGTCGGCGGCGCCACCGGGAGCGAGCTCGTCGAACTGATGCGCACCGAGGGGCTCGACGTCGCCGAATTCGCGGTGGCGTCTGCCACCCGGGAATCGTTCGCGATCACCGAGGACACCACCGACCGCCAGTTCCGGATCTCCGTCCCCGGACCGACTCTCGAAGACCCTGACGAGCTCGAACGCCGCGTCGTCGCGGTCGCCGCAGGTTGTGGAGTCGTGGTCCTTTCCGGGAGCATTCCCCCTGGCGCGCCTTCGGACATCCTGGTCAGGATCATCGCCGGTCTCGAACCGGGTACCACGACGATCGTCGACACCGCCGGACCAGCCCTCGCTGCGGTCGCGACGCACCGCGCCTCCTTCGTCAAACCGTCGCAGCGCGAACTGGCCGCGCTCGTCGGCTGGCAACCACGCACCTCCGACGAAATCGAACAGGCCGCGCGAGCAGTCCTCGACCAGGGCAGCGTCGACGCCGTCGTCGCCTCATGTGGCCCATCCGGCGCGCTGCTCGCGGTTCGCAACGAGACACCGACCTGGTTCCGGCCCCCGCCGGTGCGGCCAGTCAGCACCATCGGCGCCGGCGACTCCATGGTGGCGGGGATCGCTGCGTCGCTCGCACGTGGCAGCGACGTGCACAGCGCGGTCCGCGCCGGCGTCGCCGCGGGCACCGCTGCCGTGCTCACCGAAGGCACGCAACTCTGCGACCCAGATGACGCGGCACGCTTCTTCGACCAGGTCAGCATCCATCGATAGGTCGCTCGCCGGCCCGACGTCGTGTGGACGATGGAGCAGACGGCAAGCTCGACGGGCGGTGCACTCGAGAGAGACCCCCGGCAGCTTCACGACCAGGGCCTCGATGGTGGAGACGATCGGAATCGAACCGACGACCTTCTGCTTGCAAAGCAGATGCTCTACCAATTGAGCTACGTCCCCATGAACAGGGTCCCGGCGACAGGACTCGGACACGATATCCCGGCAACCGGCTTCCGGCACCACGATCGAGGAAGACCCGAGGGACCACGCCGTCACGCGGCGTGGTGAAACGTCGCGCGGTACGTGCTCGGCGTGGAGCCGACGACCTTCGTGAAGTGCTGACGCATCGCGGCGGCCGACCCGAATCCGACGGACACCGCGATCTCGTCGACGGACACCGTCGTGACCTCGAGCATCCGCTGCGACGCGACCACGCGCTGGTGCAGAATCCACTGCAACGGCGTGGTGCCGGTCGCCGCTTTGAATCGTCGGGCGAACGTCCGCGGCGTCATCGCGGCCCGCCGGGCGAGTTCGTCGACGGTGAGCTGCCGGTCGAGGTTCCCCTCCACCCACTGCAGCACTGCGCGGAGATCGGCGTCGACATCATCGGAATTCGGCATCGGCTGTTCGATGTACTGCGCTTGGCCCCCGTCGCGGTGCGGCGGCACCACCATCCGACGAGCGATCGTGTTGGCGACATCGGCACCCCAGTCCTCCCGCACGAGGTGGAGGCACAGGTCGATCGCCGCCGATGTCCCGGCACTCGTGTACAGACGGTCGCCGCCCGCGTAGAGCACATCCGGCCGCATGTCGATCGAAGGGTGGCGCGCCCGGAACTGGTTCATGTACGTCCAGTGCGTCGTTGCTGCTCGGCCGTCGAGCAGCCCGGTTGCCGCCAGCGGGAACGCGCCGGTGCAGAACGAGATGCAGCCGCGCACCGCGGGCGTGGGCGGCTCGCAGCGCCTCGAGCACCACGGGGTCGTACTCGATGGACGGGGTTGGTCGCTTGCCGTTCGGGAGCACGACGGTGTCGGCCCACTCGAGTGCGGCGAGATCGTGGTCGAGGACGAGGTCGAACCCGACATCGACCCTCAGCCGCCGCCCCTCATTGCTGCACAGGCGTACCTCGGAGTACGGCACACCCTGTTCGGTGCGGTCGTTGCCCCATACCTCGATCGCCACCGACATCTCGAACATCGACGGCCGATCGAACAGCAGGACTGCCACCCGATGCTCGCGTTCCTGCCGGACCGGACTGGCAGCATTCTTGCTCATGGCGTCTATTCTGCCATTGGCAGGAACGGGCTGACCAGCGCATTCTTGCCACATGATGTTTTCCGCGTTCTGCCCCACCCACGACGCCCGGGTCCTCATGACCCGGCGCAATGTCACCGACTTCGCCAACTCCGACGACGGGCCCGTCCTCCGATGGAAGTGCAACTGTGGCCACGAGGGAACCCTCGGCCGCCACGGCTCCGTTGCCGACCCCGTCACCGCATCGCCGATCACACCGTCCAGCGACACCACCGCGCCGATTCCGACGCACAGCCACCGCTGACGGGTCGGGGCGTCGTCGAATTCCTGCCACGAGCGAAGTGCGAAGCCGAGCGGGCGCTGTCACACTGGGCCGATGTACGTCCCGACCCGACGGGTCATCCGATGAGCGCCATGAAACGGATCGGTGGGTACGCGCGCACTGCGCTCGTCCTCGTCGTCGGCATGACCGTGCTGCTGGCAGGCGTCGCGATGCTCGCGTTGCCCGGGCCCGGCATGGTCGTGATCATCGTCGGCCTCGTCATCCTCGCCACCGAGTTCCAATGGGCGGAACGGTTGCTCGACATCGCCGTCGAGAAGGTCGCCGCGGCGAACAGCCGGGCCCAGGAGTCGCGACACGGCAAGCGGATGCTCGCCGCATCGGGGATCGGCCTGATGGTCGCAGGCGTCGTCGTCATCGTCGTCTGGTCACAGTTCATCGTCGTCGGCGTCTCGTTGATCATCGCCGGCATCATCGGCCTCTGCACGCTGATCCCACGCGTCCACCAGTGGGTCGAAGAGCGGGCAGCCACCGGGATCAATGCCACCGACGACGTCCCGGCGCGCTGAGCGCCGACGAGTTCGGGTCAGTCGTCCTTGAGCGCCACGGCGTTCGGCGTGACGTTCATCTTCGGTTCGTACTCGGCCACATCGACCGCCCGACCGAGCCCCGCGTACATCGCGACGAGATCGCTCCGACACGTCGTGCACGGTCCGTAGTACTCGTCGGAAACGGTCGACTGGCAACGCGGGCACGAGAACTCCACGGAGCCGACGTTACAGCGCGTACGATCGCAACCGATGTCCGATCGCCGCCCGACGCCACCAGCTGCCGGCGACGACGACCCCACGCCTCCACGGGGCTCACCGGCCGCCGAGGGCAGGTCCGGGAAGGCCGACGACTGGGACGAGTGGGACGACGAGGAGTGGGACGAGCCCAACTACCTGATCCGGCGTGCGCTCGTGGTCGCCCTCGTGGTCGCGGTGATCGCCGTCGGTGCCGTCATCGTGAGCCGGTTCATCGGCGACGACGGATCCGCGGGACCCTCCAGCTCCGCCGCCGCCGAGTGGGACACGATCGTCGTGCTGGACGGCGATCAGATCCGACTCCTCGACCGCGACTCGACCGACGAGGTGGCCGCGTACGCCGCATCGGATGACCTGCTCGATGCCCAGTCCTTGGTTGCCGGCAACGTGCTCGTGACGATGACCGACGAGGGCCGCATCACCCAGACCGACCTCACCGACGGATCGGCCCGTCGAGGACGCGCCGGCCTCGACGAGACCGTGCGGATCACACCGGACCATCCCGCGATCGCGGTCGCCGGGCCGGACACCGGCGGCGACGTCACGATCATCGACACGCGTGACCGCTCGACGCTGAGCGTCGCCGACGTCGCCGGGCTCGACGACCCGCTGATCTTCGCCACCGACGTGCTCGTCAACCCGACGGCGACGCACCTGGCCGTTCCGGTCCCGACCGCATTCCAGTCCGTCGTGATCGATCTGGAGACCGAGACCTCCGATGCACTGGCGGGTCGGGTGATCGCCATCGACGACGACCGCATCGTCACCGAACAACCTGCTGGCGGCGAGTCCGAGCTCGAGTTCTACGACGTCACGGGCGAGCGCCTGGGTTCGGTCGACGTGCCGAGCCCCCAGGCGACGCTGCTGCGCTCCGACGGCACGATGCTCGTCGTCGCCGTCGACGGGACGATCATCACGGCGAACGCCGACGGCTCCGTGGACGAGGTCGGCACCCTCGTCGACCCCGACGGGATCCCGATCGAGATCACGACGGGTGTGCGGGTTGCCGACGGCGACCGGCTGATCGCTGCGGGCGGGCGACGCGTCTTCGTCCTCGATACCGACGGACGTCAGCTCGGGGTCGCAGAAGGCAGCCTCTCCACCGTCGCACGCTCGGACGCGCAGTGCGTCATCGTCGGCGGCACGGGAAGCAATGCGGGAGCCATCGTGCTCGACGTCGAGACCGGTGGCGTCGTCGCCGAGATCGAACGGGGCTTGGTCAGCACCACGTCGTACGACGGCTGCACCGCATCGTTCATCGGGACCGAGCCGATACTGCTCCACGACGGCGAGATCCGCGCCGTCGCCGCCGATGCCATCGCGACGGTCGCACCCGACGGCGCGGCGTACGTGGCGCTGGACGGTCGCGACGCCGAGTTCGTCGAGGTCGACGGGGACGATCCGGTGGAGATCGCCGAACGGACCGCAGTCATTCACTTCGGTCAGCGCTGATGCCGACCGAGTCGCGAGGCGACGAGTTCGTCGAGATCGACGACGGCGACACCACGTGGCGTTTCGAGCGCGAGTTCTTGACCTCGAACTGGACGTGCCTGTTCGGCAACGGGTGCAAGGGGATCCTGCCCGAGGAGGCCGAGGCGTTGAACCAAGGATGCTGCTCGCTCGGGGCGCACTTCGGCGACGGCGAACCCGGCCAGGCCGAAGCTCGCCAGCTTTCGGCGTATGTCGCCCTGCTGGAGCCCGAACACTGGCAGTACCACGGCATCGACACCGTCTACGGCGACGAAGCCCGCACGCACACTCGCGTGGTCGACGGGGCCTGTGTCTTCCTCAACCGTCCTGGGTTCGCCGGTGGCGCCGGCTGCGCGTTGCACATCGCTGCGCTCGAGGCGGGCGAGTCGCCGACCGAGTGGAAGCCGTCGGTGTGTTGGCAGCTCCCGCTGCGCGTCGACTGGGCACTCGCCGACGAGTCCGATCCGGACGGGCCCGAGACCGCCACGGTCCGGCGATGGTCCCGCGCCGACTGGGGCGACCACGGCACGAAGATGGCGTGGTGCTGCACCGAACGGGCGGAGGGCGGCGAGGCCTACGTGGGTGACACGACCGTGGTCGACAGCCTCGCCGACGAACTGTCGGTGCTCGCGGGCGACGCGGTGTACGTCGAGCTGCGCCGGCGACTCGACTGACGCAGTTCGTCGACGCCTCCGTCGCCGACCGCTCAGATCACGTTGATCGCGTCGAGGACCGCGCCGACCGCCGGATTCGCGACGTCGCCGGTACTCGAGCCGCGCCAATCCGAGCGTTTGGTCCCCCACGACACGAAGTCGTGCGCGGTCGTACGCACCAGTGGGGCATCGTCGTCCGCACCGTTCGCAACGACCCAGCGGGGACCGGCCGCGGGATCCCCGGGCGTCAGGCAGCAGCTCTGCGCAGCCGGGCCGTCGAACACGAGGTTGACCGGCTGCGCAGGCGCGGCCGCGAGCTCGTCGGCACACATCTGCGGGAGGCCGGCGAGCATCCAGTCGATCGTGGGCGCCAACACCGCAGGATCGCGCGGGAGTGCTGCTGCCCGCGCCACGGCGGCACCGATGTCGTGACGGAGATGGCAGTAGTGGTCGAAGGCGATCGCGTCGGCGAGCATGTGCAGCGGGTGCTCACCGAGATCGGAGAGCGGCACGACGGTGTTCGCCATCGGCGGGTCCTGCAGAGCGCTCAACGCGGCGAGCCCCTGCTTCGACCACTCGTCGTAGGCGGCCATGACCTGCTGCGGCGTCCACCCCTTGCGATCCCGCACCGGGACTTCGGCGGCCACCTCGGCCTTGCCGCTGTCGCCGTTGTCGATCGTCTCGGGCGCGGCGATCTGCTGGTAGACGGCGGCCATGTGCTGCGCGACGTCCTGCACCCGCCAGCCGTCGCATCCCGACGGCGCCTGCCACTCCTCATCGCTGAGCGACGCGAACAGCTCCGTGGCTCGTGCGATCTCGGCTTCGAGACCTGTGATGGCTTGCTTCGACATACGCGCGACCGTACCGAACGCCGCACCCCCGCCGTTACACCTGGTGCCCGGCACCAGGTGCAACAATCTGGCGATGCGCGTCGACGTGATGACCTTCCCGAAGCCGCTCGCTGTGATGGGACCCGCCGCCGACACGGCTCAGCGGGCGGGGTTCGACGGAATGCTGCTGACGGAGGGCGGCCGCACGGCATTCACCGCGGCGACCGCCGCGGCACTCGGCGCGCCCGGCCTCGAACTGTCGACGGGCGTGGCCGTCGCCTTCCCCCGCAGCCCGATGATCACCGCGCAGAACGCGTGGGAACTCCAGGAGCTGACGGGCGGCGGGTTCCGACTCGGGCTGGGTACGCAGGTGCGGACCCACGTGGTGCGCCGGTACGGCGTCGACTTCGAGCATCCCGGACCGCGACTGCGCGACTACGTCCGCGCCGTCAAGGCGTGTTTTGCCGGGTTTCGCGGCGAACCGCTCGACCACCACGGTGACTTCTACGAGCTCACGTTCTTGAACCGGCAATGGAGCCCCGGTCCGCTGCCCGACGGCATCGCCGATCCGAAGGTCGACGTCGCCGCGGTCAACCCCTGGATGCTGACGATGGCCGGCGAAGTCGCGGACGGTGTCCACGTGCACCCGATCGGCGAACCCGGCTACCTGGCGCGTCATGTCCTGCCGTGTCTGGCCGACGGTGCGATCCGTGCCGGGCGCCCGGCCGGCGAGGTCGACGTGATCGTGCCGGTCACGACGATCGTCGGCGACACCGACGAGCAGCGCGCGGCGTCGCGCGAACTCGCACGTGCCTCGTTGTCGTTCTACGGCTCGACGCCGAACTATGCGTTCATCTGGGACGAGGCCGGCTTCGAGGGGACCACGGCACGCATCCGCGCGAGACAGAAGGCCGGGGACTTCGCGGGGATGGCGGCCGAGATCACCGACGATCACGTCGCCGCGTTCTGCACCGAGGCCGACTGGGACGATCTCGCCGACCGGTTGATCGAGACCTACGGCGGCACCGCCGACCGTCTCGTGCTGTACAGCGCGGGCACCGCTGACGCCGAGTCCCTCGAACGCTACGGCACCGTCGCACGCACGATCTCGGAGCGCACCGCCGCCTCGTGATCGCCGCCCTGCGCTGGGCCGTCGTGGCCAGCACGCTCGTGGCGATCGCCGCGTGCGCCGAACCGAATCCCGCTTCTGACACCGACGTCTTCGACGAGGCGATCCCGGCCGCGATCCGCGTCCTCGCAACAGGCTGCAGCCCGAGCCCCGACCTGGGAAGTGGCTCGATGATCGACACGGACCTGGCCATCACAGCGGCCCACGTCGTCGCCGGCGCAACCGACGTGCGCGTCGTCGGGGCCGACGGCGAGCCGTTCAGCGCCGAGGTCGTGAGGTTCGACCCGGCGCTCGATCTCGCCGTGCTCCGTACCGCGCAACCGATCGGGGCCGCCCTCACGGTCGGGGACCGCCCCGAGGCCGACGACCGGGGTGCGATCGTGACGTATCGCGGCAGCGGTGAACAGCCGACCGCGGTGATCTCGCAGGTCAGCGTCGTGCGCACCGTCAACATCGACACCACCGACATCTACCTCGAGCGTGAGGTCACGCGGCGCGGTTTCGAGGTGTCCGCCGAGATCGAATCGGGCGATTCGGGCGCCGTCGTCGTCCTCCCCGGTGGCATCGCGACCGGGATGATCTGGGCGAGGAGCACGGCCGGCGACAACCGCGCCTGGGCGATCGACCTGCCGAGCGAGCTCACCGACGCCGAATACCGAGCGTCGCTGACCGACTCGGTCGCCGTCGGCGAGTGCGTTGGCTGACCGCGGGCGTTCGTGGTCAGGTGGTGACGCGGACCGGACCGAGGACCCGGTCGGTGTACGCGTTGGCGAAGGTGCCCTGCGGGTCGAGCATCGCGCGCGCCTCCTGGAACCGGTCCCACTCCGGATAGCGACTCGCGAGGGTGGCGGCCGACTGGAAGTGCAGCTTGCCCCAGTGCGGGCGGCCGCCGTAGTCGTTCATGATGTGCTCGACGCCCTGGAAGTACGACTCGTACGGCGCACCGATGTACTGGTGCACGGCGATCCATCCCGACGCCCGACCGTTCGCGGTCGACAACGGGATGTCGTCGCCAGCAGAGGCTCGGACCTCGATCGGGAACAGCGGCGGGAACGGCAGCGACGCGACGAGCGACCCGATCCGGGTGATCGCCTCGGGCACGGCATCGAACGGGATGCCGTACTCCATCTCCACGAAGCGAACTCGACGGGGACTGCTGAAGATGTGGTCGCTGCGGTCGACCAACTCGCGCTCGGAGGCGGCGGAGGTGATCAGCTTGGCGATGCGTGGCGCGGCTTTCGGGTAGCGCCGACCCACGCGACACACCGCGCCGAACGCGAGGTTCTCGGCAATCCACTTGTCTCGGATGTAGGCGGGCTTCGACTGCGGGGCCGCCGGTCGCTCGGTCCGGGTGTTGCGCTTCACCTGGCAGCGCCGAGCGCCGGGCATCCAGTAGAACTCGACGTGATCGGTGCCGTGCATCACCCGACCGAAGTCGGCGAGCAGATCGGTGAGCGGCTCGATCGTCTCGACCGCGTGCAAGTTGAACGTCGGCACGCATCGCAACGTGACCTCGGTGACGATGCCGAGCGCGCCGAGCCCGACGCGAGCGACGCGGAGCAGATCGGTGTCGTTGCGCTCGTCGAAGCGCCGGATCCCGCCGTCGCCGGTGACGATCTCCATCCCGACGACGGTCGTGGCGATGTTGCCGTGGGAAGCGCCGGTGCCGTGGGTGGCCGTTGCGATGGCACCGGCGATCGACTGCGTGTTGATGTCACCGAGGTTGGGCATCGCCAGGCCGCGTCTGGCGAGTTCGTCGTTCAGGTCGTACAGCCGGATTCCGGCCTGGACCGTGACATCGAGGCCCTCGGGTCCGCCCACGCCGCTCACGCGGTCGAGATTGTCGAGGGACAGCAGTTGCCCATCGGTCATCGCGATGTCGGTGAAGGAGTGCGCGCCGCCGATCACCTTCACGCGCTCGCCGGCTTCGGCAGCCGTGCGAACGATCGCGGCCACCTCCGCGGTCGACGTCGGCTGGTGGACACCCTGCGGGACGCAACGTTGGTTTCCAGCCCAGTTCTTCGTCGGCACACCCATGGTCGCGACACTAGGCCCACCCTCACACCGGGCCCCACCCCGGCGCGGGCAACGTCGCGGTGAGGCGGGTGCCGGCCGTGGGTATCGGCGACACGCTGCGCGCGACGCCGACTACCGCGACGTCGACGGTCAGGCCGATCGGACGGCGGGCGCGCTGTTGATCAACATCGCCGCTGACCTGGTGCGATACGGCAAAGGGTCACGTTTCGACCAGCGCCAGGAGCCGGTCGATGGTGTTGAGATTGCGTCCGGTCGAGCGCACTCCGAATCCCCGTTCGATGCGATCGGTCGTCAGCCTCGAGCTGCCCGCACCCGCCGCGTAGTCCACGTGGAGTTCGGCGGTGCCGTCGTGAATGTCCAGGATGAACCGGTCGGGTGCGAACTCGTCGGGGTGCAGCGATGCGCGACGGGTCGGCGGCGGCGGCTCGGACAGGAACACGACATGCACCCGCCGCGCATGGTCCTCGGGATCGCCGTGACCGAGCGGAAACGCCTGTGCCGAAACGGCCCGCGCTCGCTCGAGGTCGGTGACGGATCGTACGACGACGGTGACGTCGTCGATCCCGAACCACTGCCGGATGATCTCGTGGACGAGGGCAGCGGTGGCCGCATCATCCTCCGGCCCGCCCTCGACGAGAACATTGCCGCTCTGGATGTGCGTGCGCGCCGATTCGAATCCTCCGGCGGTCAACGCGTTGCGCAGCTCGGCCATGGGCACCTTCCGGTGGCCTCCCACGTTGATGCCCCTCAACAACACGACGCGTTCCATCGTGCAATCCTGCCCGACGGGAGCTTCAGATCGAGTGCAATGCGGCGACCGTCCGCTCGATTTCGTCGGCGGTCGTCGTGCAATGCACCGACATGCGCACCATCGGCGGAAGCCCGCGTCGCTCCATGTCGGCGCGTGCCGAGCCGACGAACGTGGTCGACACGTTGATGCCGGCATCCGCGAGCCGCGCCGCCACCGCGGTCGAGGATGCCTCGGGATGGGTGGCGGTCACGATGCCGCACCGATCGATTCCCTGATCGTGCACCTCCATCCCGGCGACGACCAGCGCGGCGCGGAGCTCCTCGGCCCGGCGAACGATCGTGGCGGAGATCCGTTCGATCCCGAGGTGGACGGCGTCGTCGACGGCCGCGCCGAGGCCGAGCCAGGCGGCATGGTCGAACTCCCAGTACTCGAACCGTTGGGCACCCTCGGCGAACTCGTAGCGATCGAGCGCCGCCCAGTCGGCACCGTGATGATCCGGTTGCGCAGGCGTGACCCGGTCGAGGATGCGCTCTCGGGCGCAGAGGAACCCGGTCCCGCGTGGGCCGCGCAGGAACTTGCGGCCGGTCGCGGTGAGAAAGTCGCAACCGAGCGCATCGACGTCGATGGGCAGCTGGCCGACCGCCTGGCACGCGTCGAGGAGGAACGGCACACCGGCCGCATCCGTCAGCGCACCGACGGCGGCAGCCGGGTTGACGAGGCCGCCGCTGGTGGGGATCCACGCCAGCGACACGAGGGCGACGTCGTCGGGTCGGGCGAGTGCCGACGCCAACCGGTCGAGATCGATCTGGCCATGTGCGTCGCTCGGGATCCGATCGATCTGCACCCCGTGCACCTCGACGGCGCGCAGGAAACCGATCCAATTCGCGCCGTAGTCGTGGTCGTGCGTGATGATCCGCTGTCCGGGGCGCATGGGGATCGACCAGAACGCAGCGTTCCACGCCGCCGTTGCGTGTTCCGCGCGTGCGATCTCGTGCGGCTGCGCCCCGATCATCGACGCGATCGAGTCGTACACCGCGGCTTCGCGATCCGCCGCCTCGTCGGCAGCCTCGTACCCACCGATCATCGCCTCGCGTCGCAGGTGCGCGATCTGGGTGTCGAGCACCACCTGCGGCGGCAGCGACGACCCGCAGTGGTTCAGATGCACGAGGTCGTCGCGGCACCCGGGGGTGGCCGCACGAATCGCGGCGACCTCGTCGTCCGTGAACGGCGTGGTCATCTCGCCGATGTGGTCATCTCGCCCGCCCGAACCCTGCCCTGTCACCGCAGCCAGTTGTTCGGAATCGCCTTCTCGGCCCAGCGCCCGAACCGCTTCCAGAACACACCCATCAACCGGTGCCACACACCGAGGGCGCGAGCGCGCACGAACGTGTCGAGTCGGAGCCGCAGCACCGACGTCCCGATGCGCTCACCGTCGTCGAGCCAGAACTGCAGGCGGGTCGGGCGGAACAGGGCGTGGCTCACGGCGTAGCTGCCGTAGAAGTACTGGAGATCTCGATACGACTCGGGCTCGATGTCGCCGAGGACACCGGAGAACGACATGAACGGCCCGACGTGCGCGTTGTAGACCCCGGGGGCGAATCCGGTCTCGCCGGCGGTGTTCTGGAGGAACTCGACGCGGAACGGCGGGATCTGACCATCGGTGAACGTCGCGGGATCGCACAACCACGCCCACACGTCGGCGCGGGGGCGATCGATCTCCCAGCGATGCTCGTACACGTCGTGCACGAAACCGGGCGGAGGTGTTGCCGGAGCCGGCGCAACGCGAAGGATCTCACCCGATCGTCCGAGGTCGGCACTCGGGTCGGTGGAGGACGGCGTGGAGTCGGTCATGCGGTGAGTCTTCCCTCGCGAGCGCGGATCGACACGTCAGATACCGGGCCGCATCTCGGCGTCGGCCGGCGCCGGGTCGACGTCGCGTGCCGATGCCGGCGCGACGATCGGTTCCGGATCGGGTTCGACGAGGGCGTCGAGAATCGCGTTCTCGACGACCTCGGTCAGCGCCGGGTGGATGTAGAACACCTGCCGCGCGACGGCATCGGCAGGCGTGTCGAGCTCCATCGCCTGGATGATCGGTTGGATCAGCGTCGCCGCCTGCGGCCCGATGATGTGGGCGCCGACGAACAGGCCCGTCCGAGTGTTGACGATCACCTTGGCGAACGAGGTCTCGTCGACGAGCGCCCAGCCGTACGCCGTGCCGGCGTAGTCACGCCGGCCGACACTGATCGGGAGTCCCGCCTCGACCGCCTGCTCCTCGGTCATGCCGACGGAGGCGACCTGCGGATTCGAGAACACCGCGCTCGGCACGGCCTTGTAGCTCTGGCGGCGAACGTCGTTCGGGTGGGCGATGTTCCAGAACGCGACGGCCGCCTCCGCGTTCGCGAGGTGCTTGAGTTGATAGCCGTTCGCGATGTCACCGATTGCCCAGATCCCGTCGACGTTGGTCGCCATCGTGTCGTCGACCTGGACGGTTCCGTGGTGGTGGCACTCGATCCCGGCGGCGTCGACGTCGAGCAGATCGCTGTTCGGCTCGCGCCCGGTGGCGACCAACAGCTCGTCGACGATCAATTCCTCGCCGGCACAGATGATCGAGATCCGGCCGTCGTCGCGCCGACTGACCTTCGTCGGGACGTGTCCGAGGTGCAGGTCGACGCGTTCACCGAACACCTCGGTGAACCGGGCGGCGATCTCGGCGTCGAAGCCGCGCAGCAGCCCGTTCGACCGGTTCATGAGCGTCACCTCGGCGCCGAGCCCGGAGAACACGTGACCCATCTCGACGGCGATGAAGCCGCCGCCGATGATCCCGAGGTGCTCGGGAAGCTCCTCGAGTCGCATGATCGTGTCCGAGGTGTGGAAGCCGGTCTCGACGAGGCCGGGGATCGGCGGGACGACCGGACGGGCGCCGGCCGCGAGCAGGATGTTGGGCGCCGTGATCTGGCGGCCCTCGACGTCGAGCATCTTCGACGCGACGAAGCGGGCGGTCCCCTCGATGAGGGTCACGTTGGGCGTGCCCGAGGCCCGATAGTCACGCCCGCCGACGGAGATGTCATCGATGCGTCCGAACACACGGTCACGAATCGCGCCCCAGTCGGCCCCGTTGAACTGCGTGTCGATTCCGAGCTTGGCCGAGTGCTGCGCATCGAAGGCCTTGTCGGCGGGAAGCACGAACATCTTCGAGGGAATGCAGCCGACGTTGAGGCAGGTGCCGCCGAACGTGCCACGCTCGACGATCGCGATCTTCCAGTCGGACAGGTAGTCGGGGATCGAGTTGCCGGACCCCGAGCCGACGATGATCAGGTCGTAGTGCTCGATGTCGTGCGCGTTGTCGGTCACGCAGCCATGCAACCAGATCGACGTCGGAATCCTTCCCCCGACCGCCGCCCGGTTGCCATCGACCGGACGCATCGGCAACAGTGGGGCCGTGTTCGATCGACGCACCGGCGACGGGTTCATTCGATGTGGCGACGGTCATGTGCGGTGGGGCATCTTCGGCGCGGCAGGGGTCGTGTTCGTGGTGCGCGAGGCCGACGGCCCGCGGGTCATGCTCCAGAAGCGGTCGGCGATGTCGCACGAGGGCGGTACGTGGTCGTGCGCCGGAGGGGCCCTGGACCAGGGTGAGCTGCCCTACGAAGGCGCACTGCGCGAGGCGGCCGAAGAGGTCGGCGAGATCCCGGGCGAGCCGGTCGTGCTCGGCGAGTACGTGTTCAACCCGTCCCACGACTGGGCGTACACCACCGTGGTCGTACAGGTCGAGCGGCGCTTCGGAAGCTCGATGAACTTCGAAACCGACGACGTCGGCTGGTTCACGGTCGACGAGGTCGACCGACTCGCGACGCACGCCGGCTTCGCAGCCGCATGGCCACACCTGAAGCCGATCGTGCTCGCCTGAACGGTCCACGCTCGCACGGTCCGACCTCGGGCGCAGCGTGACGCGCCGGCCGCAGCGGATCAGATCGGTGCCGGGGCGTCGCCGGAGCTGACGCCGACCAGGTGCGTGTGGTCGTTGTATCGCACCATCCGCCAGCCGCCGGTCGGTTCGACGCTCCACTCGCTGATCGAAGAGTTCATCGGGCTCGCGAGCGGGATCGTCGTCAGATCGGAGGGGCCACCCGTGACCCCGCCGGGCCAACGCCCGATCGCCGTGACCATGATCACCCCACCGTGGCAGACCACCCAGGTGGTGCGGCCACGGCCTTCCGCCGCGACGCGGTCGATCGCCGAGGTCACCCGCATCGAGAACTCGAGGCCCGACTCGCCGCCCGGTGAGAGCGGGTTCGACCAGTCGGTCCACGGTGGCTTGCCGTACTTCTCGGTGTACTCGGCGATGGTGAGCCCCTCCGCCTCGCCCGAGGTCCGCTCCATCAGGTCCGCGAACTGCTCGACCGGGAGCCCCGTGGGCTCGGCGGCGATCTCCGCGGTGTGCACGGCGCGGCGCATCGTCGACACGACGACCCGATCGGGACGCAGTCCCGGGTCGACCGCGAGGCGATCCCGGAGTGCCTCGGCCTGGGCGACACCGAGTTCGGTCAACCCACCGCACGTGTCCTGGCCCGAGAGCCACCCGCCCGCGTTCGATGCCGACTCGCCGTGGCGGATCAGCACGATCCGCGTCGGTTCCAGGTCCGATTCCGTCATCCCCCGAGCATGACAGAGCCAGCAACGTGATGTTGATCCGGGATCAACATCACGTTGGAGGGGTCGTAGGGTCGGGGGATGACGACTCGGTCGGTGCACGGCGCGTGCCACCACGATTGCCCGGACTCGTGCGGGTGGACGGTGACCGTCGACGACTCGGGCCCGACCCCCGTCGCCGTCAAGCTCCGCGGCGATCCCGACCACCCGTTCTCGCAGGGCGAACTGTGCCCGAAGGTCAACCGGTTCCTCGATCGTGTCCACAGCCCGGACCGGATCCTGCACCCGCTCCGGCGAACCGGACCGAAGGGGTCCACCGAGTTCGAACGGATCTCGTGGGACGAGGCCCTCGCCGAGATCGCCACACGCCTCACCTCGGTGATCGACACCCACGGCGGCGAGGCGCTCCTCCCCTACTCCGACGCCGGCAACCAGAGCCTGCTGTCGATGTTCGGCGCCGGCAACCGCTTCTTCAACCACCTCGGTGCCACCCAGCTCGAACGCGCGATCTGCGGCGTCACCGTCGGCGCCGGCACGACGATGACCAACGGCTCCGGTGCCAGCCTCGAAGCGACCGAGATGGTCCACTCGCGTCTGATCGTGCTGTGGGGCACCAACACGCGCCTCACCAACCGCCACCTCTGGCCGACCATCGAGACGGCCCGCGCCGACGGTGCGCGACTCGTCGTCATCGACCCGATCCGCACGCTCACCGCCGAATCGGTCGACCCCGATCGCGGCGACCGTTTCGTCCAGCCGCTCCCCGGTACCGACACCGCGATGCTGCTGGCGATGATGCACGTCATCATTCGCGACGGGCTCACCGACGACGAGTGGATCGCCGACCACACGACGGGATTCGACGAGCTGCGCGCCGCCGTCGCGGACTGGACGCCCGATCGCGCGGCCGCCGTCTGCGGGGTCGACGCCGCGCTGATCGAGGACCTCGCTGTCGACATCGCCACGACACGACCCACCGCGCTGCGCACGCTGATCGGACCCGAGCATCACGAGAACGGCGCGATGTTCTTCCGGACGCTCGCCTGCCTCCCGGCGCTGACCGGGGCATGGCGCGACCGCGGCGGTGGCTACTCGCGCAGCGTCGGTTTCTGGACCGAGAGCCAGATCGACCACGACGCGTTGTCGCGCCCCGACCTCCTTCCGACCGACGAGGCCGGCAACCCACCCCGCACCGTCAACATGAGTCGTCTCGGGTCGGTTCTCACCGAACTCGACCCACCGATCCACGCGATGATCGTCTGGAACTGCAACCCGCTGGTGACGACCCCCAACACCGAGCTGATCCGCCGCGGGACTCGACTCGCGACGATCTCTTCACCGTCGTCCACGAGCAGTTCATGACCGAGACGGCTCGCCATGCCGACATCGTCCTCCCCGCAACCACCCAGATCGAGGCCGACGACGTCGTGTTTCCGTGGGGCCACCTCTGGGTCACCTACAACGAGGCGGCGATCGAGCCGCTCGGCGAGGCGTGCAACAACACCGAGCTGTTCCGCCGCATCGCCGCCGCCATGCATCTCGACGAGGCATCGCTGTACGACGGACGACGAGACCCTGATGCGCGACGCGCTGCCGACGATCGACCTCGGCCGACTCCGCCGCGAGAAATGGCTGCGTGCGCCCTACCCCGACGACGGTCGCCCGTTCGGCGATCCCGGACGGCTCGACGCCGTTCCCCACCGAATCGGGCCGGGTCGAGTTCGCGTCCAACCGGCTCGAGGCCATCGGCCAGCCCCGCGTGCCGACGTTCATCGCCCCGAGCGAGAGCCTCGGCGGCGACATCGACCGCACGGGTCGCTTCCCGATCCAGCTCCTCACCCCCAAGCACCACACCCGCTTCTTGAACTCCGGGTACGCACAGCTCCCGAAGCACGGGCCCGCCGAAGGTGGCCCCTTCGTCGAAGTCTGCGCGCACGATGCAGCCTCGCTCGGCCTGACCGACGGCGCCATTGCCCGGGTCGAGAACGAACGTGCCTCGATCGAGGTGGTCGTGCGCATCTCGGAACGACTGCGCCCGGGTGTGGCCGCCGTTCCGTTCGGCTGGTGGGGCGATCACCACCGCGACGGACGCGTCGCGAACGCGCTCACCAACGACACCCTCACCGACTGGGGCGGCGGCGTGGCGTTCAGCGACACGCTGGTGGCGATCACGCCGGTCGGCTCGCCGTCATGACCCGACGGTGAGCCGGCACGACTCCGCGATGACTCGGCGGACCATGCGCGTCTCCGCCGAGTGGTACGACCGACACCCCTCACGATCCGAATGCGGGCGACACCGTCGACGACGCCTCGCTAGCTTCGCCCCGTGACCGCAACGTCGAATCCCGACACCGGCCGACGCGGCATCGTCGACCGACGGGCGGTCGCCGACGCCATCCCGCTCACCATCCCGGCCATTCCGTTCGGGTTCGTCGTCGGCCTCGCGGTCACCGAATCGGCCATGCCGCAGTGGGTGGGCTGGCTGACCGCGCCGCTCATCTTCGCCGGCGCCGCGCAACTCGCGATGATCACGCTCGCCGGCACCGCCTCGTTGTGGGCGGTGATCACCGCCGTCCTCGTCATCAACACTCGACACGTCATGTACAGCGCTGCGCTCGCGCCGACGTTCCGTCGCCAGCCCCGGTGGATGCGCTGGGTCGGACCGTTCTTCATGGTCGACCAGACCTTCGCCCTCGCCGCGCTCCAGACCCACCGCTCCCCCGCCGACTTCCGGCGCTACTACCTGACCGTGGCATTGGTGATCTACGCCGTGTGGAACGTGGTCGTTCCTCTCGGCATGCTGGTCGGGCCGATCGTGCCCGGATCGTGGCGGCTCGACTTCGCTCCACCGGTGATGTTCGCCGGCCTGACGCTGTTCGCGATCAAACGCATTCCCGCGGCCGTCGCCGCCATCGTCGGCGGATTCGTGTCGTTGGCCACCGTCGACCTCCGAGATCGGCTCGGCATCGTGGTCGGCGCGATCGCCGGAGTGATCGCGGGCGCGATCGCCGAACAGATCGTCGAACGCCGGGGTCGTCCTCGCCCCGCAACATCGATCGGACCCGACGGGAGATGAGCACGACCGCGGCACTCGTCGCACTGGCGTGCGGTGCCCTGGGTACCTACTTCGCACGCAGCGGACTGATCCTCTTGCTCGCCGATCGCGCACTGCCGGCTCCGGTCGAGCGGTCGCTGCAGAACGTGGGCCCGGCCGTGCTCGCCGCGTTGACGATCAACCTCGCCGTCGGCCCCGAGGGTCTCGGCGGCGTGGAGTTCGCCGAGGTCGCCGCGCTCGTCGTCGCCGGTGCCGTCGCCGTGTGGCGCAAGAACCTGATCTGGACCTTCGTTGCCGGGATGGCGACGCTGTTGGTCCTCGGCGCTGTCACCTGACTCTCCCCGAGCCTGCGGCGTCGCAGGGGTAGCCTCGGCGAGATGGCCGGCGAACTGATCTACGCGTTTCGCGTCATGCGCCTCCCACTGCTCGACGCCGGTGGATCGCCCATCGGTCGCATCGAGGACCTCGTCGTCGTGCCCGGCCGTCCGGCACGTCACGGGAAACAGGCGAGCGCACCGCGCCTCGTCGGTTTCGTCGCCAGCAGCCAGCGCCGTCGCATCTTCGTCAACGCCAACCGCGTCGGCGAACTCAACAGCGACGGCGCCCGCCTCAAGAGCTGGGACGTCGACCTCAATCCGTTCAAGCCCCGCCCGGGCGAGGTGCTCATCGGCAAGGAGTTGATCGATCGCCGGATCGGCGACGAAGTGGTCAGCGACATCGGACTGGTCACCGTCAGCGACGGCCGTTCATCGTGGTGGGAGATCGACAAGGTCCGCCTCGCGCGCAAGGGCAGTCTCGGCCGCCGCTCGACCTACCGCCTCGCCGATGCCGAGGAGGTGCCCGGACTGTTCGACAACCCGACCGCAATGGAGGCCGAAGCGGCGCGTCTGCGCGAGTTCCATCCGACCGAGGTGGCTGCGGTGATCCGAGCGCTGCCCGACCAACAGCGCCGTCAACTGGCCGAAGCGCTCGACGACGAGCGCCTCGCCAACGTCCTCGAGGAGTTGACCGAGGAAGAGCAGGTGCGAATCGTCGAAGCGCTCGACGTCGAGCGTCTCGAAGGCGTCTTCGACGAGATGGAGTACGACGACCTCGCCGACCTGCTGGGTCAGATGACCGCAGCACAGCAGGAACGCATGCTCGATGCGATGGACGACGAAGACGAAGCCGTCGTGCGTCGTCTGCTCTCCTACGAAGCCGGCACTGCTGGCGGTCTGATGACGCCCGAGGTGATCGTCCTCGGGCCCAGCGCGACCGTCGCCGAGGCACTCGCGCAGGTCCGCGATCCCGACTGGGTCGTCAGCATCGCCACGCAGGTCTTCGTCTGCCAGGCGCCCTTCAAGACCCCGACGGGCAAGTTCCTCGGTGTCGTCCACATGCAGCGGCTGCTGCGCGAGCCCCCGTCGATGGAGTTGCGACAGCTGCTCGACGACGTGCCGGTGGTTGCACCCGAGCTGAGCGATCGCGGCGTGGCAGTCGAACTCGCGAGCTACGACCTGCTCGCGATTCCGGTGTGCGACGACGCCGGGCGTCTGCTCGGCGCGGTCACCGTCGACGACGTCATCGACCGCATGCTCGGCACCGACTGGCGCAAGCGTCAGCGTCAGGCCCCGGGCTCCGAACCGAAGATCCGAGGCGCGTCGTGAAGCGCCAACAGGACCTGACCTCGCCGCGCTCCGCCCGCCGGCTCGGCGTCGCGGTCGACACCGATGCATTCGGTTCGTTCGCCGAATCGATCGCCAGCTTCATCGGAACCGCCAGGTTCCTCGTCTACCAGACGGTCTTCATCTCGCTCTGGATCATCCACAACACCCTTGCGCCCGATCGGTTCATCTTCGATCCATGGTCGCGCGGCTTCACGCTCCTCACGCTGGTGCTCTCCATCCAGGCCGCGTACGCGGCACCGTTGATCCTGCTCGCCCAAGCCCGCCAGGAGCGACGCGACCGCGTCGTCGCCGAGATCGACCGTGAGGTCGCCGAGCGCACGCAGTCCGACACCGAGTTCCTGGCGCGTGAAATCGCAAGCGTGCGCGTGTCGCTGTCGGACATGGTGACCGGAGAGAGCTTCGACGAGCGCCTGGAGCGACTCACCGACATGGTCGAGGGACTGGGCCGTCAGATGGAGTCGCTGGCGGGCACCGCTGCTGACGCGGGCGCGAGTCCGATCGCCACCGCCACGGACGAGACGAGCTCGACGGTCGCCGACGCGAACTGATCGGGCATCTCGATCGCCCCGAGGTGGTCCATCGGCACCTCGACGACGCTGGCCCGCAACGCCCGTGCGAGCTCACGCTGCTTGCGCGGCTTGACCAGACGATCCCGGGTCGAGACCAGCACGGCAGCGGGCACGCCGAGCGTCGAGGCCCACGGCCGGGCGTCGTAGCGGCTGAGCGCCCGTCCCGCCTGGACCATCACGCGCGGCTCGTTGCGCATCGTCTCGGCGATCATCCACGGCCGGTACGGCGCGTACGGCGAGGAGTCGGTCACGACGTAGTCGACGCCGCGACGCAGCAGTCGCGGCTGCGTCCACGAGCGCAGCGCAACTCCCATGGCCGGCAGCAGCCGCCACAACAGCCGCTCGGACAGACGCCCGCGCCACTCGAGCGCGGTGGCTTGCACGACGATGCCGGTCACCAGCTCAGGGTGTCGACGGGTGAGGTGCAGTGCCACCGGGCCGCCCATCGAGTAGCCGACGGCGATGACCGAGGTGACCCCGAGCTGCGCCATGACCGCGGCAGCGTCGTCGGCGACGTCGTCGAGTTCGAAGGGTTGAGTGGAGCGGAATCCGCGACCGTGCCCGCGATGGTCGATACCGACGAACGAGAAGTGCTCACCGAGCGCCCGATAGGCCGACATGAACTGCAGGTCGGCCGACGCGGTCCATCCATGCAGCAACAGCACCGTCGGCGCGTCCGCGTCGGGGTGGATGTGGCGGCGAACGAAGAACTCGCCACGCCCCGGCACGAGCACGATCTCGCCGCGTGGCAACCACGGAGGTGGCGCGTCAGGGCGCGGGGCGACGGCCTCGACCGAGCCGTCAGGCACTGGGCACTCCGGTGAACTCCTGGAGACGAACACCGCCCCGCTCGATCGAGCGAAGCAGCGCCGTGGTGTCGTTGCGGTCGTCGCCGGGCAGCACCAGCCCGACGGAGAGCGCGTCGTTCAGGTACGCGTCGAGGTATCCGGTCGCCGTGGCCGCCGTGGCGGTCCCGACCATCTCGGCAATGCCGGCGATGAGCGTCACGCGTGCGCCGGTGTCGTCGGCGCCGCGCACTTCGACACGCAGCGCGCCGACACCGCCTTCGCGGTGCGGCGGGGCGAGCATCGGAAACCGCGACGTGACGCGGTCACGACGGTTGGCCGACATGCGGGCGGTGATCCGAACCACATCGGGGAACGAACGGTGCAGCACGATCGGTGCGGGCACCTCGGATCGGTAGCAGTCGTACGCGCCCACCGGCTCGGGGAACCAGGCGAGTTCGCGACCCGTCCCCGCTCGATAGGAGACGAAGGCGCCGTCGTCGAACGCCGATGCCTGGCCCCTGAGGGCGCGGTGGTGCTGACGAGCACAGGCGGGACCCGCAGTTCCGTGGATCGCCACATGGATCTCGTCGACGCTGCCCAGTTGTGCGGTGAGGTGTCGCGCGATCAGCCCGACGAGACCGGGCGACATGCCCGCACCCACGACGAGCGACGCGCCCGATCGCGCCGCGCGTTCGGACTCCCACATCATCGCGTCGACATCGGCGAGTTGGTCCCCGACCGAGATCACACTGATCCCGCGGTCGAGCAGCGCGATCGTGTCGGGGTGATGGGGTCCGGGATGGGCCAGGACTGCGACGCGTACGTCTTCGAGCAGCGTGGTCGACGTCAGATCGACACGGCGGGTGTCGACCTCGACGAGCGTTCGACCCGGGGTCTTGACCACCGAGTTCGCCACACGGCGGCCGACGACGCCGTGGCCGACGACGGCGATGCGTTGGAGCGAGGTGCTCACTGGTCGGGCAGCTCGAGTGGCTGCCAGCCGCCGCGTTGCGGTGGCGTGCCGCCCGAGCCACGCAGGCGGATCGCCGCAGCGGCCAGCACGGTCGCGGTCAGAGCGGCGAGGACTCGACGGATGAACTTCATCAGATGAACCTCACGATGATCTCTCGCCGGTGTCGGGTGGTGGGGCTACCTGGAATCGAACCAGGGACCTCATCGTTATCAGCGATGCGCTCTAACCGACTGAGCTATAGCCCCGACAGGTCGGAGACGCTATCGGGTCGGCCGTACGTTCGCACCGGTGTCGTCGACGACCGCTTCACGGTACATGGACCCCGAGGAATCGCGGAGGACGGCCGGAACTTCGGGCTCGGCGCGGCGCACGACGAACCGTCGCATCGGCGAGGTCCGCGTCTCGACGACCTCTTCTTCCAGCACCGTGAAACGAACCCCTCCGACCAGGTCGGTGATCAGGTTGAACAGCGTCGCAGCGAGGACCGCGAGCCCGGTGAGGCCGATCACGACGAAGAGCCCGGCGATCCAGCCGGCGTGATACAACTCACCGCCGTTGAACTCGAAGGAGTTCCAGCCGAACGATTCGAAGAACCGTTCGACATTGTCGACCGTGCCCGTTGCGTAGGCGACGTTCCACAGCAGCACCGACGCCGTCAACACGATGATGTAGAGGACGAAGTTCGCAACGAGCGCGATCTTGAACACGCTCCAGGGGTCGACGTGGCGAACGACGCGGGTGACTCTGCGAACCCGGGCTTTGCGGCCCAGGACCCGTGGCACCTTGGCCGGGATCGGCACCGGCGCCGGGTCGTAGTCTGCGGCCTGTCTCGGTCGGCGTCGAGCGGCGGTGGTCTCGTCCTGTGGTGCGAACGCAACGACCGGGCCGTCGATGTCGGCGCGCCGGAGCTCTTCGAGAATCTGATCCGAGACATCATCGTCGTCGACCTGCTCGTCGTCGAGATCGGGGTCCCCGACCGGAGCCACACGCGCCACCAGTTCGTCGTCGTCGGGAATCGCCTGCACGATGGTGGGGAGGGGCCCCTCGTCGTCATCGTCGACGTCATCATCGTCGGCCTCGACCGACGGCGCGGCGAGCTGGGTGGTGGGCGGATCATCATCGTCGTCGGTGTCGTCGTCGGCCTCGACCTCTGCGTCGGCCTCGGTCTCGTCGTCGATCTCGGTCTCGTCGTCGACAACGGCCTCGTCGTCGATCTCAGTCGCGGACGACTCTGTCTCCTTCGCAGCGACGTCCTCGGACTCCTCGACCCCGTCGGACTCGTCGACGTCGACGACATCGTCGATCTCGTCGGGTGGGTCCTCGTCGGGCTCGTCGTGGCGGGCGTCGATCTCGAGTTCGCGGTCAGCTTCCTCGATCGCCTCGTCGAACGCGGCGTCGAACGTCTCGTCGTCGAACAGATCATCGAGCGCGTCGCCGGTCTCGGACGAGGTGAGGGCACGCTCGGTCTTGCTCACCCGAGGCAGTGTAGGCGTTGCGACACGAGGCGCGCTGTCATCAGCGCACAGGAGGACCGTGCCCGATCCGGGTGGTCTCGTCGCGATTCGATGCAATGATCGCGATGAAACGCGACGAGACGGCCCGGGCACGGGTTGCGATGCGGCTGTCCGGGCAACGCTGGACTGTGCGGATCCGTTGATCAGGGGGCGTCCGTCGCACGCGCCGTGGCGGTGGTGTCGCCCACGCGCACGGTCACGGTCACCTCGTCTCCGACGTCGGTCCAGGACACGACCGTCGCGCCGTGGAGTGCCGCGAGCTGCGACGACGCCGACGCCCCTCCCTCCAACCCGGCCAGTGCGGCCGCGTCCGCCGCGGTCTGGGCACGCGTGCGATCGATCGTCGTGCGACCCATCGTGGCGACGGCGATCGACATCGTCACCATGAGCACGGCCACGACGGCCAACAGCACAATCGCCGCTTGGCCGCTGTCGCGGCGCGCAGTTCGAGCGTCTCGGGTCATGATCCACCTCACTTCGCTGTGCCTGAGCAGGCACGATGCATCGATGGACGCCAGCGGCGTCGAGTCGACCGAAGAGTCGAGGGGGCCGGGTCGGCCCGACGGATCAGTCTTCGTCGTCGGTCGCGAGGATCGGTGCCACGGAGCCGACGCGATCGCCGTCGTCCATGTTCATGATCCGCACACCCGTCGCATCGCGACCCTGCGATGAGATGTCTCGGACACCCATCCGGATCGTGATGCCGTTGTTCGACACCGCGACGATCTCGTCGTCGAGCCCGACCATGAACGCAGCGACGACCTCACCCTTCTTGCCGGTGAGCTTCATCCCCTTCACGCCCTGACCGCCACGACCCTGGACGTTGAACTTGTCGAGCTGGGTGCGCTTGCCGTAGCCGGCCTCGGTCATGACGAGGATCGCCGTGTCGTCGCGGGCGACGTCGACCGACACCACCGCGTCTTGGGCGTTCTTCAGCTTCATGCCGCGGACGCCCCCGGCGCTGCGTCCCATCGAACGAACATCGTTCTCGTTGAATCGGATCGTCATCCCGCCTTTGCTGACCATGAAGATGTCGTCGTCGCCGCTCGTCTCGATCACCTTGACGAGCTCGTCACCGTCCTTCAGGTTGATCGCGATCAGCCCATCACGACGGCTCTTGTCGTACTCCGTGAAGGTCGTCTTCTTGACCGTGCCCTGCCTCGTGGCGAAGAACAGGTAGCGATCACCGGCGAACTCCCGGGTGTCGATGATCGCTTGAATGGTCTCGTCGGGCTGCAGCGGCAAGAGGTTGACGATCGGCATGCCCTTGGCTGTGCGCTCACGCTCGGGAATGTCGAGCGCGCGCAGGCGATACACCTTGCCGCGGTTGGAAAAGAACAGCAGGTGCGCGTGCGCGGTGGTGAACAGCACGTGGCGGACGATGTCGTCGACCTTCAACTTGCCGCCCGACACGCCGCGGCCGCCGCGGCCCTGGGTCTTGAACGAGCCCGCAGGCACCGCCTTGACGTACTGGGCCTGCGTCATGACGATGACGAGCTCCTTGTCGTCGACGAGGTCCTCGATCGACATCTCGCCGTCGTCGTAGGTGATCTCGCACACTCGCGGCGATGCGAACTCCTCCTTGATCGCGAGGATCTCCTCGGTGATCACGCTGTTGAGCCGTTCGGGCCGAGCGAGGATGTCCTGCAGGTCCTCGATGCTGGCGCGGATGTCTTCGAGTTCGGTTTCGAGATCGATCCGTGACAACCGGGTGAGCTGGCGCAGCTGCATGTCGAGGATGTCGTTGGCCTGCACCTCGGAGAACTCGAACGGTTCGCTCATCAGACCTTCGCGGGCCGTGGCCACGTCGTCGCTGGCCCGGATCAGCGCGATGATCTGATCGATGACGTTGAGGGCCTTGATGCGACCCTCGAGAATGTGCTCGCGGCGTTCGGCCTTGGCGAGGCGGTACTCCGTGCGACGCGTGATGACGTCGACCTGGTGGCGCACGTAGGCGACGAGCGCATCGCGGAGGTTGAGCTGTCGCGGAACCCCGTCGACGAGCGCCACCATGTTGATCGAGAACGTCGACTGCAGCTGGGTCATCTTGAAGAGCTTGTTCAAGATGACGTTGGGGTTGCCGTCCCGCTTCAGTGAGATGATCAGGCTGGTCTTGCCGCCCGACGAATCGTCGTTGACGTCCGAGATCCCCTCGAGTTCACCGGCGGTGACGAGCTCGTCGATGCGCGCCGCGATCGCGGAGCAGCTGGTCTGGTACGGCAGCTCGGAGACGATGATCTCGAAGCGACCGTTCTTGGCCTCTTCGATGCTCGCCTTGGCGCGCATCTTCACCGAACCGCGACCGGTCCGATACGCGTCGATGATCCCGGCTCGCCCGAGGATGTAGGCACCGGTCGGGAAATCGGGACCCTTCACGTGCTCCATCAGCGCGTCGACATCGGCGTCGGGGTGCTCGATCAGGTGGACGACGGCGTCGATGACCTCACCGAGGTTGTGCGGCGGGATGTTGGTCGCCATGCCCACGGCGATGCCCTGGCTCCCGTTGACCAGCAGGTTCGGGAACCGTGCCGGCAGGACGAGGGGCTCCTCGGTGGTCCCGTCGTAGTTCGGGATCATGTCGACGGTCTCTTCGTCGATGTCGGCGAGCAACTGCATCGCCAACGGGTGCAGACGACACTCCGTGTACCGCGACGCCGCCGGTCCGAAATCGGGTGATCCGTAGTTGCCGTGGAAGTCGATCAGTGGATGACGCAGCGAGAACGGCTGGGCCATGCGGACCAATGCGGCGTAGATCGCCGAGTCCCCGTGCGGGTGGAACCGTGCCATCGTGTCGCCCGAGACGCGTGCGCACTTGACGTGGGCGCGGTCGGGGCGGAAGCCCTGCTCCTCCATGTCCCAGATGATGCGGCGGTGCACCGGCTTGAGGCCGTCACGTACGTCGGGCAACGCCCGCGACATGATCACCGACATCGCGTACTCGAGGAAGCTGTTCTCCATCTCGTCGGAGAGCGGAATCGGCTGGATCGGATCGATTGGGCTCCCGCCGTCGCCGCCGTCGCCAGTCGGCGGTTCCGGAGGATTCGTGTCAGTCGTGTCAGTCATGCGGCGTGTCCTGTGAGGTGATCGAAGCGCGAACGAAGTGAGCGTCGGCCCTTGTGCCGACACCGAGCCACGAGCAGCTTGCTGCGAGGCGATGCAGTGAGTTCGCCGAAGGCGAGTCGATTCGAGTGAGCGAAGGGAACGAGCCCTTCGGACCGAACGGAGCGAAGCGAGTGAGGCCGAGCATCAGAAATCGAGGTTCTGGACGTCGCGGGCGTTGGTGGTGATGAACTCGCGGCGGGTTGCGACGTCGTCACCCATGAGCGTCGACATGATCTCGTCGGCGCGGGCGGCCTCGTCGACGTTGACCTGCAGCAGCGTGCGCGTCGCGGGGTCCATCGTGGTCTGGCGGAGCTCTTCCCAGTCCATCTCGCCGAGGCCCTTGAGGCGGGCGAAGTTCTTCTTGTGGTTCGGACGCTCCTCGAGGAACTTCGCCTTCGCGACGTCGTCCTTCAGGTAGATCTTCTCCTTGCCGATCTCGGTCGAGTACAGCGGCGGCTGCGCGATGTAGCAGTAGCCGGCCTCGACCATCTCGCGCATCTGGCGGAAGAAGAACGTGAGCAGCAAGGTGCGAATGTGGCTGCCGTCGACGTCGGCGTCGGCGAGACAGATCACCTTGTGGTAGCGGCACTTCTCGACGTCGAACTCGTCGCCGACGCCGGCACCGATCGCGGTGATGAGCGCCTGGATCTCGTTGTTCTTCAACATCTTGTCGATGCGCGCCCGCTCGACGTTGAGGATCTTGCCGCGGATCGGCAGGATCGCCTGGCTGTAGGGGTGACGGGCATCGACGGCGGTGCCCCCGGCCGAGTCGCCCTCGACGATGAACAGCTCGGACTCGTCGGCGTTCTTCGACTGGCAGTCCTTCAACTTGTCGGGCATGCCGGCGCCCGACAGCGCCGTCTTGCGCCGGATGGCGTTACGCGCGTTCTTCGCGGCGGCACGCGCCTGCGCGGCAGCGACACCCTTCTTGACCAGCTTGTTCGCCTCGGTCGGGTTCTCCTGGAGCCATTCGGCGAGACGCTCGTTGGTGGCCTTCTGCACGAAGGAGCGCATCGGCACGTTGCCGAGCTTGGCCTTGGTCTGGCCTTCGAACTGCGGCTCGCGGAGCTTGACCGACACGATGGCGGTGAGGCCCTCACGCACGTCGTCGCCGGTCAGGTTCGGTTCCTTCTCCTTGAGCAGGTTCTTCTCGCGCGCGTACTTGTTGATCGTGTTGGTCAAAGCGGAGCGGAAGCCCTCGATGTGCATCCCGCCTTCGATCGTGGAGATACCGTTCGCGTAGCCGTGGATGCCCTCGTGATACCCGGTGTTCCACTGCATCGCGACGTCGAGCATCTGGCCGTCGTCGTCTTCGTCCTCGAACTGGCAGACCTTGCTGAACAGCGGGTCCTTCGTGGCGTTGAGATGCTTGACGAAGTCGACCAGGCCGCCCTTGTACTGGTACGTGATCTCCTGCTCGCGCTCGGGCCGTTCGTCCTTGAACTCGATGATCAGGCCCTTGTTCAGGAACGCCATCGTCTGGAGCCGTTCGAGCACGGTGCGCGCCACGAACTCGACCCCTTCGGCCTGGAAGATCGTCGGGTCGGGCCAGAACGTGATCGTCGTGCCGGTCGTGCGGCCACGCTTCGGGGTCTCGCCGACGACCTTCATCTTGTTCTGCGGCGCACCACCGTGGGCATAGGTCTGCTCGTAGCGCTTGCCGCCACGATCGACCTGGATGAGCAGCTTCGTCGAGAGCGCGTTGACGACGGACACACCCACACCGTGCAGGCCACCGGACACCTTGTAGCCGTCGCCGCCGAACTTGCCACCGGCGTGCAGCACGGTGAGCACCACCTCGGCTGCCGACTTGCCCTTGTGCTCACCCGACTTGAACGGGTCGATCGGGATGCCACGACCGTTGTCGGCCACACTGCACCCGCCATCAGGGGTGAGCGTGATCGAGATCCGATCGCAGTGGCCGGCCATGGCCTCGTCGACGGAGTTGTCGACGACTTCCCAGATGAGGTGGTGGAGGCCGGCGAGACCGGTCGAGCCGATGTACATGCCGGGTCGCTTGCGCACCGGGTCGAGTCCCTCGAGCACGGTGATCGCCGCCGCGTCGTAATTGGCCGTGGTCTTGGCTGCGTCGCCCTGCGGCCTGCGGGGCGGCTTCGGCGCCGGTGCCGGCGCGTCACCGCCCGTTTCGGCAGGCTCGTCGGCAACGACATCGTCGTTCGGACGGGAAATCGGCTTGGTGACGTCGTCGTCGCTCACCGTTGCCGCTGTGGTGTCTGTGGACACTCGTACCTTCTTGCGTCAGCGCCTCCGCGGAGGCGACGGGGTGGTTCGAAGAGGTGCCGTGAGGCACGATCGACGATGTCGGGAACTGCGGCCGGAACTGGTCAAGCCGGCGCGAAAACCCGGGTCGTCATGGTCCTCCAGCCTACCAGCGGGGTACCTCAGTCCCGGGGACACCCGGCACCGCACGCAACGGCGCCGTGGCCCGCCGCCGGGGGCCCGGATCGTGGTACACCGGGGCGCGAAAAGCCCCGAACCGGACCGCGCCGGTTCGGGGCTCGATCTCGCAGATTCGATCGTCAGGCGGTGACGACGCTCATCTTCATGATCTTGTCCGAGTAGGTCTTCTTGTCCTCGTTCCAGAGCGGTGAGAGGAGGTTGACCACCCACCCGATGCAACACGCCAGGATGAACGCCCCGACCACCAGGTATCGAACGAATGCCATCCCTGCGCCGACGGGCTGGCCCGTCGCGTCCGAGACCAGCTTGATCCCCTGCTTCTCCTTGCCGATCGTCTGTCCGGTGGAACCCTGCTTGATGTAGAAGTTCCAGATCACGTACGCGAGCACGGCCAGATAGCCGACGATCGACACGAGCAGTCCGAGGACGTCCGAGATGAGCGACGTGATGAGCACCAGGACGTACAAGACGAAGACCGGGGCGATGTCGATCAGGTACGCGATGGCGCGCGTGCCCCACTCGGCGGGCGTTCCGACGTTCGCGGCGGGGGTGCCGTAGTTCTGGTATCCGGGTGGTGCAGCACCGTAAGCAGGAGCGGGCTGCTGGTAGCCCGGCGGTTGCGCACCGGCAGGCGGTTGCTGGTAGCCCGGCGGTTGGGCCTCGGAGGCGCCGTAGTTCGGCGGCGCGGAAGCGGCCGGGTCGGCCCCGGGAGTCTGGTACTCCCCGGCCGGCGGAGTGGCTTGCTGGGCCGGTGGCTGGTACTGGACGGTCTGGTCGTAGTCAGGTGCCGCAGGTGCCGGGTCGGGAGTGGCAGCGGGAGCGGGTTGTTGCGGTACCGGCTGGGGCTCGCCGATCCACTGTGCGCCGTCCCAGTACCGCTGTGTTCCCTCGGGATCCCCGGGGGCGTAATACCAGCCGGCGGGCGTGCCACCTGTGTTCGTCATGTCGTCTCCTGATCGCGGTCCGGACCCGGGCGTGTCCGGATCACCACCGACAACGTAGTGAATCCGAACGAGCCCCGACGACGATTTGCCCTGAGGCGCCGAGCGAGCGCGTCACCGACGACGTTTCGAGGCCACGCGCACGTCCACCTTCTCGATGTCGACGTGCGCCTCTTCGCGCAGCCGCGTGATGATCGTGTCGGCCAGAAACTTCACCTGGGTCGCCCACGTTGCGGTGTCGGCCTCGACGAGCAGGTTCCCCTGATCGAGCTTGATCGGGCGAACATGTGCGGCGATCTGCGCGCCGACCGCGTCGTCCCATTTGCCGAACACACCACCGACCTGGATCCGATCGGTCCCGCGCAGCGACTTCATCATCGAGTCGAGCGATCGAGTGATCGGGACGGGATCGTTCACACCCATCACCGTATCGACCGACGCGCACCCGGCGGGATCGGCTCAACCGGTGACGACACCGGCCTCGATCCGCAGAATGCGGTCGGCGCGAGCCGCGGACGGGAGTTCGCTCGCCGTCGTGATCACCACTTGCCCGTCGGGCAGGTGACCGAGCAGTGCACGGGCGCGACCGTCGTCGAGCTCGGACAGGACATCGTCGAGGACGAGCACGGGGGCCGTGCCGGTCCGCTCCGTGACGAGTCGATGGCCCGCCAGCCGTAGGGCCAGCGCGAGCGTTCGTTGTTCACCCTGGGAGGCATGGGTCCGACTGGCGAGGCCGTTGATCCACAGTTCGAGTTCGTCACGATGCGGACCCACCGTCGACACGCCACGGCGGACATCGTCCAACCGAGCAGCCTGTAACGATGCGAGCAACCCGACCCGACGCCATTCCGGCTCGTAGCGCAGCTCGATCGGCGTGGCCACGCCGGCGAGGTGCTCGTAGGCCTCCTGCACCATCGGGGTGATGCGCGCGACCAAGGTGGCCCGGGCGTAGCCGAACTGGTCCGCGATCTCGGTGAACTTCGCGTCCCAGACGTCGAGGCTCACCGCGATGTCGGTCGGCAGCTCGTCGGCTGCGTTGAACCGTCCCATCTTCTGCGCCTGTTTGAGCAACGTGTTGCGCTGTTTGACGATCCGATCGATCTCGAGACGAACGGCGTCATACTTCGTTGCCAGCGCGACGAGGGTGTCGTCCATGAACCGGCGCCGATCGCCGGGGCCACCCTTCACCACGATCAAGTCGTCGGGCGAGAACACGGTGACCCGGACGGTCCCGAGCAGGTCGCGGACCCGTTGCAGTTTCTGCTTGTTCACCTGTATCCGGTTCCGGCCGACGGTGTGCAACTCGGCTTCGATCAGCGAGTCGCGCCCGTCGTCGTGATGCACCGTCGCCCGAATGATCGCCTGGTCTGCGCCCACGCGAATCAGGGCATCACCGGGAGCACCGCGAAAACTCGTGAGCGTCGCGAGGTAGGCGAGCGCCTCGGCCAGGTTCGTCTTGCCCTGGCCGTTGTCGCCGATGATCGCCGTGGTCCCCGATGTCAGGTCGAACTGCGCGGACTCGTAGTTCCGAAAGTCCAAGAGCTCCAGATGCGAAACGATCAAGACCAGGAGACTACGGAGAGAACGAGCGCCCGTGACGCAACCTGATCGATGTCAGAACAGGCAGAGACACAGCAGGACCGCGCCGCAGGCAGGCCAGCCCGCCGAGCGAAGCGAGATGCGGCCGTGCGATGTCATTACGGCACCCGGACGGGCATGAGCAGGTACAGGTAGTCGTCCTGGCCGGCGCCGCGCAGGACCGCGGGCTTCATGGGGTCCATGGTCGCCAGCGTGACGTCGTCGGCGTCGATCGCGTCGATGCCCGCGGCGAGATAGTCCGGGTTGAACGCCACGGTCATCTCCGCGCCGTCGTAGCTCGCGTCGATCTCCTCGGCCGCGTTCCCGACATCCTGGGTGATCGCGGTCAACTGCACCGTGTCGCCGCCGAGGGTGAGGCGGACGGGCGTCGAGTCCTGGGCCAGGATCTTCACGCGCCGGATCGCTTCGACCATCGACGCCTTCGACACCGTGAGCAGGTTCGGGTAACTCGAGGGCAGCAAGTTCCGGTAGTTCGGGAACTCCCCTTCGATCAACCGTGTGCTGAGCCGCGTCGAGCCGGCTTCGAAGGTCGCTTCGCGTTCGCCGAAGCGCACCGTCAGTTCCTCGACGTCGCCCATCAGCCGCTGGAGCTCGCTCAGGGCGCGGCCCGGAATCAACACCTTCTGACCCGATCCGAGCACCGACGAGTCCGGCAGGTCACGAACCGCGAGACGGTACGAGTCGGTGGCGACCATGCGAACGCCATCGTCCTCCGACGCCAGGAGTACACCGGTCAACACCGCACGAGCATCGTCGGTCGATGCAGCACGCACGACTTGTCGGAGCGCGTCGGACATGGTCTCGGCCGGGAGGGTCACGGCTTCACCGGTCGGCTCGCTCTGTGCCGGATAGTCGTCGAGCGCGAGCGGGCGTACCGAGAACTGTGACCGTCCGGCGCTGATCGACATCTCACCGCCATCGCCGCCATCGAGATCGATCTCGACCGCGCCGGCGGGCAGCGCCTTCACGATGTCACCGATCAGCCGCGCCGGAACCACCGCGGCGCCGTCGCGCTCACCGCCGACTTCGACCGTCAGTTTGATCGTCAACTCGAGATCCGTGCCGGTGACCGTGAGCGTGTCGCCGGCGACGTCCATTCGGACGCCCGAGAGCACCGGCAGCGTGCCGGTTCGATTGGTCGCCGCACGCCCGGCTGAATTCAGGGCATCGGCGAGAACGTCACGTTCGCAACGAAACTTCACAGTCGGGACTTCTCCTCATGATGGGATGTATCAAGGACAGTATGAGTAGTAGGGGCTGTGGATTGGGGACAAGCCACGTCTGCGCAGCGTACGGGGGTTGGCATCGTCCACATGGGATGGCCGGTCATCCACACGTCGCGAGTACCACCGTTGTGATTCGGTGGACGACACGCGTGCTGTCCCCAGGTTGGGGCGCGAAGCGCCTGGGCGCGTCCACTGTGCTGTCCTCCGCGCGGGTGTTCGAACATCGACGGGAGGTGTCGCGCGATTCGTCGATCGACGAGGCCGGTCGGGCTGGGCGTTCGACATCCAGCTCACGATTTCAACTGTTGGAGCAGATCGGTCACCTGGTCGTAGACCTGCTTGCGTTCCTTCATCAACCGCTGGATCTTCTCGTTCGCATGGATGACGGTGGTGTGATCTCGTCCGCCGAACAGCCGAGCAATCGCCGGATAGCTCAGGTCGGTCAACTCGCGAAAGACGTACATCGCTTCCTGGCGAGCGGTGACGAGGGGACGTTGGCGGCTCTTGCCCTTGAGCGCCTCGACGTCGAATTTCAAGATGCCCGCGATCTCTTCGAGCAGTTCTTCGGGGGTGCGAACCTTCGGACGCGAGACGGTCAGCAGGTCGGCCAGTTGCTGCTGTACGAGATCGATCGTGATCGGCTGGCGGCTCAGGCTGGCGAAGGCCATGACCCGCACGAGTGCGCCCTCGAGTTCGCGGATGTTCGTCGAGATGTTCTCGGCGATGAACTCGAGCGCGTCGCCGGGCACTTCGACGTCTTCGCGTTCGGCCTTGTTGCGAAGAATCGCCAGGCGTGTTTCGACGTCAGGCGGCTGGATGTCGGTGATCAGCCCCCACTTGAAGCGACTGCGAAGACGTTCCTCCAGCGTGGGGATGGCGTCGGGCATCCGGTCGGAGCTGATCACGATCTGCTTGTTCGCGCCGTGCAGGGCGTTGAACGTGTGGAAGAACTCCTCCTGGAGTCCTTCCTTGTTGGCGATGAACTGGATGTCGTCGATCAACAGCACATCGATTTCGCGGTAGCGCTGGCGCAGCAGATTGGTCGTGTTCTGACGGATCGACTCGACGTACTCGTTCATGAACGTCTCGGTCGAGACGTACCGGATCATGTGATGCCGGTAGTTCGAGTGGACGTAGTGACCGATGGCGTAGAGCAGATGGGTCTTGCCGAGGCCGGCTGATCCGTAGATGAACAACGGGTTGTAGCTCCGCGCCGGCGTCTCGGCCACGCGCAACGACGCGGCGAGCGCGAACTGGTTGGACGCACCCTTGACGAAGGTGTCGAACGTGTAGTCGGTGCTCAGTCCTGCGGCTTCGAGGAGGTGATTGCGTTCGTTGGAATCCTCGGCGTGGGGTTGCACCGGGAACTCGCTGGGCGAGGACGGTTCGGATTCGATCGCGATCGTGTCCGCGACGTTGTCGGACACGGCGATGGTGTCACGTTCGGCCGACTGGTCGACGTCGATCGTGATCTCGCGTCCACCGAGTCCGGATTCGTCGAGGGCATCGACGATCATCGGCATGTAGCGCGTCGTGATCCGATCCCGGACGTAGGCGCTCGGAGCGAGCAGCCGGAAGGTTGCGTCGTCGACGCTGATCGGGGTGATCTCTTGGAAGGTCGAGAACCAGACACTCTCAGCGAGCTGTGACCGCAGCGACAGCGTCACCTGGGTCCACATGTCGTCGGCGTCGGTCAGGGGCATCAGGAGTTCACAACAGAGTTCTCAGGCGATCCACATGGTTGTCCACAGAGTGTGGACAGGGCTGACGTGTGGAGCGGAGATCGCACGCTAGCAGGTTGAAGCCGAGACGGAAACTTCTCCGAAAACGGTCCATACGCTGGGGTGATGCACTTCGGGCTCGCCTGTGGACAAACTACATCCACGTCATTTGCCGATCGGTCGCCGATCGGGTGGCACGTCATGATCGAGCTCGACGCGACCACAGGTTGGGAGCGTGTCTCGCGCGACCGTATCCTGGCCGATCACATCGGGAGCGGGCTGTCGGCCCGGTCGGTGACTGCTGCACCACGATCTCGAGCAGCGTCCGATTCGTTCCCGTGTCCTGAGGATCACGGAGTATCACGTGAAGCGTACCTACCAGCCCAACGCCCGACGCCGAGCCAAGAAGCACGGGTTTCGTGCCCGCATGAGCACCCGAGCCGGACGCGCCGTGTTGAAGTCCCGTCGCGACAAGGGCCGGGCCCGACTGTCGGCTTGATCGGTCGGATTCACACTCGGACCGACTTCCAGCGGCTTCGCCGCGATGGTCGACGGGTGCGAATCGAACCCTTCTGGTGCTCTCATCTCCCGGACCCGTCGTCGAACACCGCGCAGGTGGCGTTCGCAATCAATCGAGCCGTGGGCAACGCGGTGGCTCGCAATCGCCTGCGGCGTCGTTTGCGCGCCGTGTTGAATCAGATCGACCTGCCGAGCGGTCTGTACCTGATCGGCTGCACGCCGGCCGCGAGCGAACTGACGTTCGATCAGATACAGCGTACGCTGGGCGAACTCCCGAAGAGGCTGCAACGCTCGTGAACACGGAGCCGACGCTGGGGCGGACACAGGGATGGGCGCTGCGTGCCATTCACTGGTACCAGCGCCTCGTCGAGGGTCGGCCATCACCCTGCCGCTTCTTTCCGTCCTGCTCGTCCTACGCCGCCGAGGCCTTCGCGGTCCACGGCACCGCACGCGGCATTCGCTTGACGCTTCGCCGCTTGATTCGCTGCCGACCGTTCGGACCCTCGGGATTCGACCCCGTGCCCGAGCCGGATGCGGACCAGGCGATCGACCAGGCCCTCGACCATCGAGCGGCCCCCTACTCCTGCTTCCCGCGCCGGGACCTCTGCCACCGGCGCTCCCCTGACCTGCGAGGACTGCTGACATGTTCGAGATTCCCGCCGCGATTCTGTCGTGGTTCTACGACCTCAGTAACAGCTACATCATCGCGATTGCCCTGATGTCGGTCGTGATCATGGCGATCACGACACCGCTGACGCTCAAGAGCACCAAGGGCATGCTCGAGATGCAGAAGATCTCCCCGGAGATGCGGCGTCTGCAGAACGAGCATCGCAACGACAAGCAGAAGCTCAACGAAGAGATGATGAAGCTCTACCAAGAGCACAAGGTGAACCCGATGTCGTCGTGTTTGCCGATCATCGCGCAGATGCCGGTCTTCATCATCATGTTCCGCATCCTGCGCGGTCTCGCCTACTCGCCGCGCGGCAGTGCCGAGCCGATCGCCGACGCGACCTTCGAGGCGCTCGATCGTGCCGATGAGATCGGCGGGTTCATCCCTCGGTACCTCTCCGTCGATTCGGGACTGTTCCAGTCGCTGTACGGCAAGTTCGAAATGAAGGAACTCGGTCTGAACCTGGCCCTTTCGCCGTTCGAAGCGATTCAGGAGAACCCGGTCACCGGCGTCGTGTACGCCCTGCTGGTCGTCGCATTGGGCGGGTTGTACTTCGGCCAACAGCGAATGGTGGCGGCACGGGCCTCGATCAGCCCGACGATGTCGCCGACGCAGCAGAAACTGATGCAGTACCTGCCGGTGGTGTTCGCGGTGTTCCAGGTGTTCTTCCTGACCGCACTGGTCATCTACTACATCTTCCAGACGCTGCTGCGCATTCTGCAGCAGTACTACATCACCAAGAAGTTCTACGGCCACGACGAGTCACTCGGGCGCCAGGCGCAGCGGGCTGGTGAACAGGCCCGGGAACAGGCCAAGGAGAGCGGTGAGCCGCAGGGCCTGTTCGGACAGGCCAAGCGTGATCTGATGGCGGGCAAGTCAGACCCGAAGGGCGGAAACAGCAAATCGGCCCCGGCGAAGAAGCCGGAGCTCGTCCGACCGGTCAGAGCAAGCGGGTCACCCCGCCCAAGTCGCCACCGAAGAATGCGTCGAAGGCGGTGAACGGGGACACGCCGGCGGGCAAGGGTCGACCGACACCGAGTCGCAAGCAGGCCCAGGCGGCAAAGGGTCGCCCGCCCAAGTCCAGCAAGTCGCAGCTCGTCCGGCAAGGGCAGGCGGCAAGTCCGGAAAGAAGAAGCGCTGACACCACGTCGGCGCGGACCACGAACGAGACCACGTCTCGAGAGAAAGAGGAAACGGTATGGAGTGGGTGGAAACCACGGCGAAGACAGTCGAGGACGCGAAGGACGCAGCGCTCGATCGACTCGGTGTCGCAGCAGACGAAGCCGAGTTCGAGGTGCTCGAAGAACCACGTCCCGGCCTGTTCGGTCGCACCCGCGGTGAAGCTCGCGTCCGGGCTCGAGTCCAGCCGACGCAGGTGCGTCCCAAGCAGGAGCGCCGTCGGCGTGGCGCCAAGGACAAAGAGCGCGGCGGCTCGAAGAGCACCGGTGGCTCGGGGTCGAGCACGACCGCGGCGGCGACCGCGACCGCCGATGCCGCACCCGACACCTCGGATGACGCAGCCGATGTGGCGGCGTCTGCCGATGCGCCGTCCGCAGAGAACGCCAACGGCGCGACGTTCGTCGCCGCGTCGTCAGGATCGATCAAGCAACAAGAGCCAGGAGAAGACCATGAGCAACGACGAGCGAGAGCCCTCCCCCGTCTCCCCCCAAGAGGTCGGTGACGCCGCAGTTGCGTTCATGGACGGATTGGCCGACGCATTCGGTGCGACGGCCACGAGTGAACTGCTGGTCGACGGCACCGAACTCGACGTGCACGTGAATGGCGAAGGTCTCGGCCTGCTCGTCGGGCCGGGTGGTCGCACGTTGAACGCGATTCAGGATCTGGCCCGTGTCTCGGCGCAGCGTCGCCTCGGCGACCACGACACGCGGCTTGCGGATCGACGTGGCCGGCTACCGGGCCCGCCGCAACGAGGCGTTGGCGCGATTCGCCGCCGACGTTGCGGCGTCCGTTCGTGAGTCCGGGTCGGCGCGAGCGCTCGAACCGATGACCTCGGCAGACCGCAAGGTCATCCATGACGCCCTGAACGAAGAAGCGGGTGTGTCGAGCCGTTCCGAAGGCGACGATCCGAACCGGCGCATCGTGGTCGTCCCCGACTGACCACGGCCGAGGTTGCACCGGCTCGAGCCGGTCGCCAATACGAAGCCCGATCGGTGATCACCGATCGGGCTTCGTCGCGTCCGGGCTCGGTGATCGTCGGATTCCGATCGGTGATGGTGTCGACGTGGCAGACTGCGAGACGTGGCGTCCACCATCTCCGAGTCTGTTCGTGCTGTGTCTGGTGGAGAGTCAGCGCCTGGGGTTCCTCGGGGACCGCCCGATCGACGAGGTGATCGAGCACGCGCGGCGTTTGTCCGGGCGCTCGACGAGGTGACCGGAACCGTCATCGACCTCGGTGCGGGCGGGGGGATCCCCGGGCTGGTGATCGCCCACGACCGTCCGGATCTCCACCTGACCATGGTGGACCGGCGCAGCAAGCGGACCGACTTCCTCGAACGTGTGATGCGCCGGTTGCGGTGGTCGGCACATGTCGCGGTGATCGCGGCCGACGTGGAGGCCGTGATCGCGGTCTGGCGCGTCCTTCGACGCTGTCGTCGCACGTGGTTTCGGGCCGCCTGAGACGACGCTGCGATACGCCGCACAACTCGTTCGATCGGGTGGTCGGATCGTGATCAGCGAGCCACCGTCGGGTGATCGGTGGGACCAGGAAACGGTGGCTGAGCTGGGGATTCGTCGGATCGACACCGCGGATACCCGTGTGGTCAGGTTCGACCGGGATGGTTTCACGTGAAACATCGGGCGCCCGATGGGGTTGGCCGGTGGGGTCGCCGCTGGAGCGTTTCACGTGAAACATGGCGGGGGTCCTTGTAACGCGGTCGCCGATCGGGCACAGTACGGGTCGCTGATCCCAGCGTCTGTGAATGGAGTCGCCGTGTCCCCTGACGACACCGCACCACCTGGTGCGACCCCGGATCCTGACACCGAGTCCTCACCCGACTCGGCGACGGGCCATCCCCTACCTCGAGTCATCGCCATCGCCAATCAGAAGGGCGGCGTCGGCAAGACCACGACCACCGTCAACCTGGGCGCGGCGCTCGCCGAGATGGGCCTGCGGACGCTGCTGATCGACCTCGATCCCCAAGGGAACGCATCGACCGGGCTCGGCATCGAGAACCGCGGCCTCGAGCGATCGATGTATCACGTGATGCTCCACGACGAGCCCCTCGAGAACGTCGTCGAGCCGACCGACGTCAAGAACCTCTTCGTTGCACCCGCCTCACTCGATCTGGCCGGCGCCGAGATCGAGCTGGTTCCCGCCTTCAGTCGCGAACAACGGCTGAAGCGCGCGATCGAAGCGGTGCTCGATGACTACGACTACGTCCTGATCGACTGTCCTCCGTCGCTCGGCCTCCTCACCGTGAACGGTCTGTCGGCGGCGCGGGAAGTGCTGGTCCCGATCCAGTGCGAGTACTACGCACTCGAGGGTCTGGGGCAACTGCTGCGCAACGTCGATCTCGTCAAGCGCAACCTGAACCCGGGCCTCGACCTCAGCACGATTCTGTGCGTGATGTACGACGCCCGCACCAAGCTGTCCGATCAAGTGGTCACCGAAGTGCGTGAGCATTTCGGTGACAAGGTCTTGCGTTCGGTCATCCCTCGGACGGTGCGGTTGTCCGAGGCTCCGTCGTTCGGACAACCGATCACGACATTCGATTCGACGTCGCGAGGTGCGCTGGCATATCGCGACGCAGCCAAGGAGGTACACCGTGACGCGACGTAGTGGACTGGGCAAGGGGCTGAGCTCGCTCATCCCGATGGAAGGTGGGCCCGGGGGAGAGACCGGCGCGCTGGTCGAGATTCCGACGGCGAACGTCAGCCCGAACCCGAATCAGCCGCGTCAGCACTTCGACGAGGAGAGCCTCGTCGAGCTGGCAGCGTCGATCGCCGAGATGGGGGTCCTGCAACCGATCCTCGTTCGGCCGCTCGACGACGACCGAGTACGAGTTGATCGCCGGCGAACGGCGGTGGCGAGCGACGCAACGCGCCGGTCTCGCGACCATTCCGGCGATCGTCCGCACGACGACCGACCTGACCTCGGTCGAACAGGCGCTGGTCGAGAACCTGCACCGCCAGGACCTCACCGCGCTCGAGGAGGCCGCCGCGTTCCAGCAGTTGCTCGAGGACTTCGGGCTGACGCACGACGACTTGGCCGGGCGCGTCGGCAAGAGTCGATCGGCGATCACGAACTGCGATCCGGCTCCTCGGGCTGCCGCCAGCGGTGCAGGCACTGCTCGCCGACGGCCAGCTGAGCGCGGGACACGCCCGTGCGCTGCTCGGCACACCCGACCGCACTCGGCAAGAAGCACTTGCGGCGACCGCCGTGACAGAAGGCTGGTCCGTGCGGATGGTCGAGCAGGCCGTCCGTGGTGACAGCGAGCGACGAGGTCGTCCAGCCGGACCCGACGGTGGAGGACGAACGCCCTCGCACCACGATCGACGGCGCGGGGCTGACACCGGCGACGAAGCTGCGCCCGCCCGGGCTGCTCGAGCTCGAGGAGCTCCTCGCCGACCACCTCGACACGCGCGTGAGTGTGCAGCTCGGAGCGAAGCGCGGCAAGGTGACGATCGATTTCGCCGACCTCGAGGACCTCGAGCGCATCTATCGACAGATGACGTCGTGAGGCGACCATCAACTCGCGCGTGAGCGCGCGTGCTCACCTCGCGCGTGAGCTTGAGGTGAACAGGTGTACACCCTGGGATTTCCGCGCGGTTCGTGAGGTTCGGACACCGAGGATGTCACGTGACGTGAGCGTGTCGTCAAGATGACGTTGAAGGAAACACACAGACTGGGGACAGAGTTGTGGATAAACCGTCATCTGGCCGCTGAGCAGGGGATATCCGTCAATCCTCGAGGCGTTCCGGGTCCTGTACGGGAGCTTCACTCCACGCCGAGACCGCTCGGGTGACCGCGTCGGTCAACGTGTTGGTGCGGTCGACCACGCTGCGGACCGGGCCGACCGAGCAGAGGACGGCGGGCATCCGGGTTTCGCGCAGGACCGGCAGTCGCATCCCGTTGAGGACCGGGTCGCTCCTCCAGGACCCCGTCGAGTTCATCGACGATCCGAACCGCCAGCGACCGGCCACCGATCGACTCGAACGAGGGCACGGCGAAGTACGACACGATCGAACACTGGTCGGTGCGTGCGTCGAAGCCGATGTAGGCGTCTGCGCCGAAGCGGTTCGCCGCCGCTGCCTGCGCCTGGGCCTCGTACTCGTCGGTCGACATCACGGTGGCGCCATGTTCGCGGAGCGCCCGAGACAGCGATCGAGCGATCGAACTCAGACCGCCGAACTGACCGACCACGATGCGCAGTCCACTGACCGCGGTGGGTGATCGCACGGCTTCGGCTTCGCGAATCGACGCGACGCCGGGGCCCGACCCGCTCTGGCGGCCGACGAGTCGCAGCGTGCGCACGGTCTGGGCGCCGCACACGCCGTCGGCGGTGAGACCGGAGTTGCGCTGGAAGTCGAGGAGTGCCCGTCCGGCCGCCGGTCCGAAGATGCCGTCGGGGCGACCACAATCGAAGCCGAGATGGTTGAGGCTGCGCTGGAGGTCGGCGACGTCGTCGCCGCGCAGCATGGGCGCGTTGAACATCAGGAGGCGGTCGCCGAGTTCCCACCCGGCCTCGACGAGCGCCAGCCAGGTCGGTTCGTCGCAACTCCCGCTCGCGTGCAGGCCGCGCTGAGCTTGGAAGGCGCCGACGGCGGCTTCGGTCGCGCCACAGAAGACGCCCGCCTCGGCGCCGTCGGGCTCGAAGCCGGCGGCACCGAGGCGGCGCTGGAGATCTCGGATTGCTTCGCCGCGTTGGCCGCGGGTCAGCGGGAAGTGGCCAGGAATCCGTCGATCTCCTCGAGCAGGGCACCCTTGCTCTTGGCGCCGGTGATGCGCCCCACGACCTCACCCTTGTCGAAGACGAGGAGCGTCGGGATCGACATGACACTGAACTTCATGGCGATGTCGGGATTGTCGTCGACGTTGAGCTTCGTGACGGAAAGCTCCTCACGCTCGCCGGCGATCTCGCTGAGAATCGGTGCGATCTTCTTGCACGGTCCGCACCACTCGGCCCAGAAGTCGACGACGACGGGCTTGTCGGCGCTGCCGACGGTCTCGTCGAAGGTCGCGGTGGAGAGATCGGTGATTCCGTTTGCCATGTGTCTGGTCCTTTCGAGGGATACGAAGTCGTACAACCATCGGTTGCCGGTCGCCATTCCCAGAGGGGCGAGGCTACCGCGTTGGCCAGTGGCGGACGGGCGTCACGGTGTCGCGACCGCATGCGGGGCCGTCACCGGCGTCGCTCGCCGCGCGACGCCGATGCCACCGGGCGGGTGGCGGAGTCAGGACGCGGCGGGTCAGTGCTGGTCTTCGAGCCAGCGTTCGGCGTCGATGGCGGCCATGCAGCCGCTGCCGGCCGCGGTGATCGCCTGGCGGTACACCGAGTCCTTCACGTCGCCGCAGGCGAACACGCCGGGGACGTTGGTGTAGGTCGAGTCGGGCCGGGTGATCAGGTAGCCCGTGTCCTCGTCCATGTCGAGCACGCCGCGGAAGAGATCCGTGTTCGGCTTGTGGCCGATGGCGATGAACAGGCCCGGTCACATCGAGCACGCCCGTCTCACCGGTGACGTTGTTGACGATGTCGACGCTCTCGACCTTGTCGGTGCCGTTGATGTCGGTGACCGAGGTGTTCCACAGGAACTCGATCTTCGGGTTCGCCTTGGCACGGTCCTGCATGATCGCCGAGGCGCGCAGCTCGTCGCGGCGCACGATCAAGGTGACCTTGTCGGCGAACTTGGTGAGGAAGTTGGCCTCCTCGATGGCCGAGTCGCCACCACCGACGACGGCGATCTCGTGGCCGCGGAAGAAGAAGCCGTCGCACGTCGCGCAGGTCGACAGACCGTGGCCGATCAGGCGCTCCTCGGCCTCGAGGCCGAGCATCAGGGACTGCGCGCCGGTCGAGACGATGACCGAGTTGGCACGGTACGTGGCCTCGCGGGTCGTGATCGTGAACGGACGCTCGCTGAAGTCGATGGCGTTGGCCTTCTCGGTGACGATCGTCGTGCCGAAGCGTTCGGCCTGCGCACGCATCTCGGCCATCAGATCCGGACCCATGATGCCGTCGCGGAAGCCGGGGAAGTTCTCGACCTCGGTGGTGAGCATCAACTGACCGCCCGGCTGGTCGGAGGTCGACGACGGTTCACCTTCGATCATCAGCGGCGCGAGGTTGGCGCGAGCGGTGTAGATCGCCGCGGTGAGCCCCGCAGGTCCAGACCCGACGATCACCACCTCGTGCACGGTGTCGGCGTCTGCAGCGGCGGGGGTGGAGGTCACGGAATCGGTCATGTCAGGCTCCCGGAGGGTGGCGGGTGGAGAAGGAGTGGTGCGACGTCAGTCGGCTGTCGGCCGCACGGTGCACCGTGATCGCATGGGAGAGAACGTCGCATCGGAGAGAACGCTCGCCGAGCGTTGCGCATTCCCGACCGCGTTGTCGTCGCGTCAGACCGGGTCGGCGCCGTCGTTGCGCTTCTTGAACAGCACGGCGCCGATGATGCAGAACAGGCCGCCGACGATGAAGTAGCTGATGTAGACGGCGCGGGCCTGGTTCGAGAACGGCTCGATGGCCGCTTGCAGGCCTCGGGTCAGGCCGATGATCACCAGCACCAGGGCGAAGACGCCGAGGAACGCGGCGAGCAGACCGAAGACCAAGCCGCGAGCGGCCATGACGGCGGGCTTCGTCGTCTTGGACTTGACGTTGTCGACCAGGCGCACGACCTGGTCGGTCGTGTTCGCAGCCCAGTCGGGATCGGTCAGCGGGTTTCCGGCCATGGCGCGCGAGGCTAGCCGGGGACGACTCGTCGACCACCATGGCGTCGGGCCGAGACCTCGGGCTGCGTCAGGGCTGGGTGCCGGCAGGCAGTTCGTCGACGTCGCGAGCGTCGGTCGGCAGCGCCGCCGTTGCGACGACGGAGCAGTCGTCGCGATCGTAGGCATAGACCACCCGGTTGCCGAGGTCGATGCCGACTCCAACCTCCTGGCCCTGGTAGACGGCCGGTTCGAGCCGCTCCTCGAGGCCGAGCTCGGCATCACATGTGCCGGGCACCGGTTCGAAGTCGACGTCGCGCGACTCGGCGGTGCCGGTGTCGAATGCCGGGACCGCGAGGCTCCCGTAGTCGGCGAGGTCGTCGGTGTTCGCGAGCTCGACGCCGGCGATGTCGGGTGGGGGCGCGGGTTGTTCCGAGCCGGGGGCGTCTTCTTCCACTGCCGCCGCGTCGCTCGCCTCGGCGCTGACAGCGAGGTCGTCGCCGGCCTCGTCGAACAGTCCGTCCGATTCCGCGGCCTCGTCGCTCAAGTTCGTCTCGACGGGTATCGCATCGGCCCCGACGTTCTCTCCGGCCACTTCGGCCGCTTCGGCGGCTTCGAGGGCGCCCACCTCGGAGGCCGGGTCCTCGGGGACGGCCTCGACGGCGACTTCCGACGTGTCGGCGGGCTCCTCGCGGAGCAGGCCCAGCACGACGGCTCCCACTCCGGCGACCATCACCAGTGCGGCCGCTGCGCCGAGGGCCCACTGCGGGAACGCCCCGGCCCCGGAGCGCTTCCGGTGGTCCGAGCGGTTGCGGCGAGTGTCGTTGAGCGGGGTCGTGACCGCGGCGGCGGCAGCGGCGTCGACGCCGTCACTCGGTGTCGCCTCACCCGCCCGCTCGAGATCGGACATCCGCTCCCACACGTCGAGCGCGGCGGCCAGGTGGGCTTCGCGCTCGGACAGCGACGCTTCGGGTGCCGTTGCGCCGAGGACGGTGCGGACCGTGCCGAACTCGGCTGTCGCGGCGAGGGCTTCGGGGCTGGTCTCGACGAGCGCCCGTTCATCGACGGTCGCCTCGTCGTCGAGGTACGCGCTGGCGAGCAGCGTGGTGTCGTCCGGGTCGCTCCCGTTCTGTTCGAAGTCACTCATCGTCGTACCAACTCATGTCAGATCCGTTGGACGCTCGAAGTCACCCGTGCGGTTCCCGATCGTGCGCGAAGTTTCCGCGGTGACCTCGGCCACCACGTCGGGTCGTTCGTCGAGTCGCAGGTCGTCGGCCAGCATCCGGCGCCCTCGGGCGATCCGCGACTTGACGGTCCCCACCGGGATGCCGAGCACATCGGCGATCTCGGCATAGTCCAGGTCGGCGACGTCGCGCAGCACGACGGCGCTGCGGTAGTCCTCGGGCAGCGCCGCCAGTGCGTCGTCGAGTGCCAGCCGGTCCGCGACCGAGCCGATACGTCGTTCCGACATCTCGTCGACGGGTTCGAGGTTCGCTTCGCCGCCGTCGTCGCGCACCGCGTGCAGTGCCGGGCGGCGCTTGCGCTTGCGGAGCTCGTCGAGCGCCGCGTTGGTGGCGATCCGGTACGCCCACGTCGCGAACGACGATCGACCGTCGAACTTCGGCAGGCTGCGCACGATCTTGATCAGCGCCTCCTGCGTCGCGTCGTCCGCGTCGCGCGTCGGTCCCGCGATCCGTCGGGTGACCGCATGGATCTTGTCGTAGTGACGCCGGAGCAGTTGATCGAGCGCGAACCGATCACCGGCTCTCGCAGCTGCGATCAGCTCGTTGTCATCGGTCTGGACGGCGATGCGGCGAGCGTAACGAACCAGGGTCGTCCGGTGCGGCCATCTCGACACACCCCTCGAGGTCGGTGCGGCCAGCCCGGCGGACTCAGTCGATGAGCGTGAGCTCGTCGATGGTGCCGCGGAACGGGTTGTCGTCGCTGCAGTCGTCGGCGGGACCGAGTTCGTTCAGCAGGATCAGGACGTGGCGCGCCGCGAACCCGCTCGCATCGACGGTGACCGCGGTCGGGTCGAGACCGAACGAACGGTCGAATGGTTCGCCCCAGTCGTCGACGGTGGCCGGCACGGTCTCGCCGTCCCACTCGTAGAACTGGACCTGGTAGGGGCCGGGTCCGACGTCGAACGTGAGCGGGCGGTCGACCGGACGATCGAACGTGACCACCAGCCCGACACCTCGTTTGGCGCCCATGAACTGGTTGGAGTAGCAGGAGGTGCGCCAGGTGGTCGACGGGTCGCCGTCGGCGAGCGCCGCGGGCGCGAGCGCATCGTTCTCCTCGAAGTCACCCTCCGGGTCGAACGTGGTCACCGACGAGATCCGAGCGGTGGTGCCGTCGAGCGCCGGTTCGGCGACCTCGCCCGCCTGCTCGGCGACCACGGGCGTCGATGCGTCGGATGCGTCGGTCGGGCCGGTGTCGTCGGCTGCGCCGTCGTCGACCGGCACTGCGGCGACTGCGGGGTCGTCGGGGAGTGCCGTGGTCGTCGGAGCGGAGTCGTCGTCGCCCGAGGCGAGTGTCCACCACAGGATCAGCCCGATCACGGTGGCGACAGCGATCAGCCCGCCGACCAGTGCCGCGGACGGCACTCGGCTCTGGGTCATGCCTCGAGCGGGAGCTCCTCGTTGTTCGCCGGCCGGTGGCGTCGGGTCGTGGTGAATCGGCGGCGGCGCGTCGGCGCGTGTGACCGCGACGCGTGTGGAGGGGGTGCCGGACGGTTGGATCGGTGTGCGTCCGGTGATGTGCGGCGGTTCGCCCGGGATGCCGACCGGACCGCTCGGCAGGCTCGCCGGGTCGACGCGACTGCGCGAGGTGTCGGGGGTGGACGGCCGTCGCTTCTTGTCCGGCGCAGCGCGTCCGTCGGTACGCGACGCCTTCCCGCGTGGCGGCGTCGGCTGGCGAATCCCCCGGCTGCGATCCTGGGAGCGGCCGCGGACATCGGACGGTGCACGCACGAGGCGTCCCGCCGCGAACGGTGACACCGGAGAGCGTTCCTCGTTGGTCGGGTCGAACTGCGGTGGGCCGTCCTGCTGGGCGGCCTTGAGCTCGGCGATGAGCGCAGCACCATCGGCGGGGCGATCCTCGGGCCGCCGCGCCAGCAGCGCATGGACGACTTCGACGAGTCGGGTCGGCAAGGTCGCGCGCAGTCGCGCGAGGTCGGTCGGGTCGCGTTGGAGGCGGGCGAGGGCGGTGTCGGCGTCGGTCTCGCCGAGGAACGGCACCCGGCCGGCCAGGCATTCGTACAGCACCAGACCGAGCGAGTACAGGTCGGCGCGCCCATCGAGCTTCTTGCCGCGTACCTGTTCGGGGGAGAGGTACTTCGCCGTCCCCATCATGATGTTGTCGCTCGTCAGGTCGTCGTTGCCGTCGCCGTGGAGTCCCTTCGCGATGCCGAAGTCGGTGAGCAGCACCCGCCCGTCGGGGGTGATCATGATGTTGCCGGGCTTCACGTCTCGGTGGACGAAGCCGGCCTCGTGCGCGTTGTCGAGCGCCATTGCGACGGCGGTGCCGATGTGGCAGGTGAGCTCGGGGCTGAGTCGGTTCTGCGTGTCGAGCAGCTGACGGAGGCTCTTTCCGTCGACCAGCTGCATCACGACGGCCTGGCGACCGTCCTGTTCGAACACGTCGTGCACCGCCACGATGTTCGGGTGGTTGAGGCTGGCCGCCGCCACGGCCTCGCGGCGAAATCGTTCCGCGACGATCGGGTCGGTGGCGAGCGTCGGCTTGAGCCACTTGACGGCGACCTTGCGGTCGAGGGTGCGGTCGATCGCCAGCCAGACCTCGGCCATGCCGCCGGTCGCGAGGCGACGCTGCAGTTCATACCTGCCGGCGATGATCGTGGGGGTCGCGGATGACATGGACGTCACGGAACGCTAGTGGGATCGTGGTCCTGAGCCGGGGCAATGCGGGATTCCCGGTCGCCGACGGTCGGCCACCACGACCCCGGTTCCACCCGTTCGCCTCGTGGTACGTCAGTCGATTCCGTGCGCATCACGGAGTCTCGGCTGGTCCCCGGAGGGTCGCGTTCCGTCGGGGCCCTGTCCTGCGGGAGCTGCTGGGTGGGGGGTCAGGTGGTTTCGTGGAAGGCGACGCCGATGGTGCCGCGACCGCCGTGGGTGCCGATGACCGGGCCGATCTCGCCGACGAGGATCTCGCCGTCGTAGTGCGGTTGCAGCATCTCGACGAAGACGTCGACGTCGGAGCAGTCGGCATGGAGGACGGCGAGGTTCTCGACGCGGCCGTCGTAGCTCTTGAACCGCTCGACGAGGTGTGCGAGCGCCTTGGTACGCGTCCGCTGCTTGCCGGCCTCGGCGACCACGCCGCCGGTGACGTCGATGATCGGCTTGATCGACAGCGCGGTGGCGAGGAATGCCTTCGCACCGCCGATCCGCCCGCCCTTCTTCAGGTTGTCCAACGTGTCGAGGGCTGCGAAGACCCGCGTGCGATCGGAGAGATCCCTGGCGAGCGCCTCGACCTCGTCGATCGAGGCACCGTCGGCCGCCGCTCGCGCACACGCGACGGCGATCATCCCGATCCCCATCGACACCGAGCGCGAGTCGACCACCCGGACGTCGAGATCGGTGGTGTCGTCATCGGCGATCGAGCGGGCGGCGAGCTCGGCGCTCTGGATCGTCGCCGAGAGCTGGCCGGAGAGATCGATCACGACGATCCCGGTGGCGCCGTCGTCGGCGAGCCGGCGGTACACCGCCTCGAACTGGCCGGGAGCCGGCGCAGCGGTTTCCGGCAGGGTGGACATGTTCACGCAGCGGGTCCAGAATTCGGCGACGCTCAGCTCCTCACGGTCGATGAACTCGTCGTCACCGAAGCGGATGCTCAGCGGGACGATCTCGATGCCCAGTTCGTCGGCGACCTCGGCGGGGAGATCACAGGCGCTGTCGGTGACGATGCGTACGTTGCTCACGGGTGTCACAGGTTACTCAGCCTCGACCGACTCCGGTTCGGCCGAAGCGTTCTTGCGTCGCCGCGCGCGCCAGTGGGAGAACCACCAGGTGAGCAGCATGAGGAACAGCGCGGCGGTGAGCACCTGCCCGAGGCCGGTCAGGGCGTTGACCCGCGACGTGAGCGTGACCGGTTCGGTCAACGGCACCGCGTTCGGGGTCAGCACCTCGACCGTCACCGGGGAGGTGCCATTGGAGCGAGCGACGACGGGCACGTTCACGATCGTCACGTCGTTCGGTGCGAGGGTGACCGAGACGTCGCCGTCGGGGAACTCCAGGCGGGGTGAGCTCAGGCGCACCATGACGTTGAGTGGTTCGTCGAGGTCGTTGCCGACCCTGATGTCGATGTCCCCTGACCGCCCGGTGAGCGTGAAGGTGAACGGTTCGGGTGCGACGACCCCGCCGCGGAGCGCGTCCGCTTCGGCGACCAACTCGTCGAGTTCGGCGTTGACCATGTCATCGTCGAACGCGGTCGACACGAAACTGTCGAGTTGGCGGATCCAACCGGCGGGGCGCGGGTCGTCCGGCGGGAGCATCGACGCTGCCGTCTGCAGCGTGTTCGCCACGTCGCCGATCCGTTGGAGGCGGGCATCGAGCGACGGGCCCGCGACGTCGGGGAGCTCGGGCGCCGGGTCGACCGTGGCGGTCGCGGTCGCCGAGCTCAGGTCGTTGGCCGGACTGAAACGGATCGCCTCGGTCGTTGCCGCCACGCGCTCGAGCTCGGCCGCGAGTCGGGGGTCGAACGCGCCGAGGCCGGGCACCGCCACCAGGCGGCTGCGCGGTTCGCGGCGCAGCGATGGCGGTGCGTCGTACTGCTCCAACCGCAGATCCGCGATGGTCTGGATCGCCCATTCGGCCGGCGTCGATTCGGCCAGGATCTCGTCGGTGGCGTCGAACGTGAACGCGGACCCGAACTCCTCGTCGACGATCAGGGCCGGCATGCTGCCGCCGTCGGGCAACGGGAGATCGACGAATCGGTCCACGGCCGGAACCGCGGCGTCGGGATCGTCGGTCACGGTGGTCCGGTAGACGTCGGCCGGCATCGCGAGATAGCGGAATCCGAGGTCGCGGAGGACCTGCGCAGCCGGTGCGCTCAACTCCGAGGTGGTGGGCCACACGTCGCGGACCGGGACCTTCCCGATCGCTTCGGCCACGTCGTCCTCACCGGCGCGGAGTTGACGGACGAATGCGTCGACGCGATCGACGGCCACTGCCGTCGACACGTCGAACGGTGTCGAGGGCGCGGCCAGCAGGATGTCGTCGGTCAGCAGGTCGGGGTCGTCGGGGTCGATCGCGCCGTCGGTGACGGCAGCGGTGACGACCGAGGGCGGAACGGCCATCGTGATGCTCGAGTCGAGCGCCTCCGCGTCGGCGATGAGCCCGACGAACTCGGCGACGGCGTCGTCGTATTCCTCGTCGGTGCCGGTCGGGCCCGGATCGTCGATCGCGGCGAACAGCGACAGGTCGATCGTCGGAGGTGCATCGGCACCGCGGGATCGACGCTCGACGACCGTGCCGTGACGTGCGACGACCTGCTCGCCGGCGCTGAGTTGGACGACGATCGGATAGATCCCGTCGTCGTTGAACTCGAGCTTCTCCGCGACGCTCGGTGCGGTGTCGGTCGGAACGGACACGGTGAGCAGTGCCTCGTTCGGCGACTGGACGGTGACCATCGAGCGGACGTCGAGCAGTTCGATGCCGTCGACGGGCGGGGGAAGCCGGCTGGACCGCGGGTCGGAGCCGAGCACCCCGACGAGTTGGGTCGGATCGTCGAGGGGCTCGTAGTTGATCACCTGCAGCGACAGTTCGATCGGAGGAGCCGGCAGCGTCGTGGGTGGAGCGGTGGGTGGTGCGGTGGGTGGTGCGGTGGAAGCGGCCGGTGGCGCAATCGTGAGCGCGGGGTCGATCGGCTCGGGCGGCAGCGGCTCCGGCGGCAGCGTCGTGGTGGTGGTGGTCGTGGTGGTGGTCGTGGTGGTGGTCGTCGTGGTCGTGGTCGTGGTGGTGGGCGGGGCCAGTTCGGCAACGGCGTCGAGGTCGCCGACCAGGCGGTAGGTGAGCACGATCGTGCCGTTGGGTGCCAGATCGAAGGTCTGGTCGAGCAGTTCCAGGCGGACGGTGCCGTCGGTCGCGACGGGCGGGGCCGGCGGCACCGAGTCGTCCTGTGCTGCCGCGGTCGTGGCGATGCCCAGCAGGGTCAAGGTGACGACGACGGCCGAGAGCGCCCGGTTCATGCGACCCGGCGGTGTTCCAGGACGACGAGTTGGTCGTCGAGGCGATCGAACGACGCCTGCTCGTACATCCGCAGCGCGGCATGGTTGTCCACCCCGGTGTTGACCAGCGCTCGATTCGCCCCGCGCCGCATCAGCCACTCCACCGCGTCGTCGACCAGCTGTCGCCCGACGCCGAGACGTTGCGCGCTCGGGTGCACCGCGATGCGTTGCAGATAGCCGGTGAGGCCGGCCTTTCCGGTGATCGCGAAGCCGACCGGCTCGCCGTTGGATCGGGCCAGGCGACTGCGTGCCGACGGGGTGGCGTCGGCAATGTCGCCGAGCGACACGGCGTCGTTGCGCCACCCGGCGGGGAACGCCGACTGGTCGATCGTGGCCATCGTGTCGGCGTCGCGGCGTCGAGCGCGGTGCAGGCGCGACGGCGCCGAGCGACGTGACGGTCGGCGCGGCTGTGGTCCGAGCAGGGCGCGTTCGAGCAGGATCAACCGGTCGATGACCGCGAAGCCGCGCTCGGCGAACACCGCGGCCGCGGCGGGATACAGCGCACCCGTGCGGACGGCCGACACGCCGTTCGGTGCGGCGTAGGCGTCGGCCAGCCACGCGTCGACCTGTTCGGCCGTGGGAACCATCGACACGTCGACCATGACGAGATGGCCGATCGAGTCGTCGAGGGGCCAGGTCCGCAGTTCGGCGCGAGCCGACGGAGTCGCGATGGCCTGGCGCACCCGAGAGACGCTAATCGTTGACCGGCGCGGTGACCGTGCGCTCGGGCGATCTCGGGCGGACGTCGAATGCTTCGGGGCCGCAGGGGCCGCACCCAATACGCTGGCCGGGTGATCCCCGAGCGCTTCGCCCCTGTCCTGCGCGAGCTCGATCCGGTCGCTGAGCGGTTCCGGGCGGCCGGGCATCGGCTGTACCTGGTCGGCGGCACGGTGCGTGACCTGCTCGTCGACAGCGGGCGATCCGACTACGACCTCGACCTGACCACCGATGCCCGCCCGGCCGACATCAAGGCGTGCCTCGAGGGGTGGGCTGACGCGGTCTGGACCCAGGGCGAGAAGTTCGGCACGATCGGGGCGCACAAGGTCGACCCTGACACGGGTGAGGCCCGGGTGTACGAGATCACCACGTTCCGCGCCGAGGCGTACACCGACGACTCGCGCAAGCCCCACGTCGTGTTCGCCGACGAGATCGAAGCCGACCTGTCGCGGCGCGACTTCACGGTCAACGCCATGGCGCTCGAGTTGACCGCGGGCGGTGGCGCCCCGGAGTTGGTCGACCCGTTCGACGGTGCCATCGACCTCGTGCAACGCGTCCTGCGGACCCCGCTCGGCCCCGAGATCAGCTTCAGCGACGATCCACTCCGGATGCTGCGCGCTGCGCGTTTCATCGCTCGCTATCAGCTGCAGCCGAGCGACGAACTGATCACCGCCGTGAAGGAGATGGCGCCACGCCTCGAGATCGTGTCGGCCGAGCGCATCCGCGACGAACTCGACAAGCTGATCGTCGTCGACCATCCCGCCGACGGGCTGTGGTTCCTCGTCGACACCGGGCTGGCCGATCAGTTCCTCCCCGAGTTGCCGAACATGCGCCTGGAGCACGATCCGATCCACCGGCACAAGGACGTGCTGACCCATACGATCGCCGTGGTCGAGAACGTCCGCCCGCCGCACGAGCACCCGGCGATCCTGGCCGGTGAGCGCGAGTCGTTCGATTTCCGGCTGACGCGGTTGGCGGCGCTGTTCCACGACGTCGGCAAGCCGAAGACCCGCGGCTACCAGCCGGGGAAGGGCACGACTTTTCACCATCACGACGCGGTCGGCGCCCGGATCACCAAGAAGCGGATGTCCGCGCTGCGCTACTCGAACGACGACGTCAAAGCGGTCACCGAACTGGTGGCGCTGCACCTGCGGTTCCACACCTATTCGATGGGGTGGTCCGACTCGGCGGTGCGCCGGTACGTGCGCGACGCGGGGCCGTTGCTGCAGGAACTCAACGTGCTCACCCGGTGCGACTGCACGACCCGTAACGCGAAGAAGGCCGCCCGATTGTCGCGGCGGATGGACGAACTCGAGGCGCGCATCGACGAGCTGGCCGCCGAGGAGGAGCTGGCTGCGCTGCGCCCTGAGATGGACGGCAACGAGGTGATCGAACACCTCGGAGTCGAGCCCGGCCGCGTCGTCGGCGATGCGATGAAGTTCCTGATGGAGATCCGTCTCGAAGAGGGACTCATCGGCGACACCGAGATCCGCAAACGCCTCGACGCCTGGTACGCCGCCCGCTGACCCAACGTGATGTTGATCCGGGATCAACATCACGTTGTGCATCCGCGAGTGGTGCAGGCGGGGCTCGTAACGTCGAGCCGTGGGTTCTGGCGGTTTCATCGTGATGGTCGCGGTCGGCGTGGTCGCCGTGCTCATCATCGCCGTCATCGTGTTCGCCGGGCGTCGCAGCCGCCGGCGGCTGCGCACCGCCGTCGACGACGCGGGGGCGTCCGCCAACCGTGTCCGTCGACTGCTCGACGGTCTGCCCGACGCCGTGCTCAGCCTCGACGCCGACGGTGCGATCGCATCGGCCAACGAACGCGCCGCCGAGTTCACCGGCCGCTCGATCGACGAACTCATCGGGCGCTCGTTCATCGGGTTCGTGTCCGACGACGATCGCGACGACATCACCGACCGCTGGCGACGTCTCCGCCTGGATGCCGACGCCGGGACGCCCACCGCATTCGAACTCGTCGGCCGCAACGGCACCCCGAAGCTGGTCGAAGCCACCCTCTACCCGGCCGCCGACGGCGCTGATGCAACCGTGGTCATCCTGCGCGACATCGGCGACCGCGAGGCGACATCGGTGGCTCTCGAACAGGCCCGCAAACGGTTTCAACAGGCGTTCCACTCCGCGCCGACCGGGATGGCGCTCGTCCGGCTCGCCGACAACCGCATCGTCGACGCCAACCAGTCGCTGGCCGAACTCCTCGATCACTCCCGCCGCTATCTGCTCGGCCGTTCGATGCGCGAGATCACCCACCCCGAGGACCTGCGCGCCGCCGCCGCCGAACGGGCACGCATCGAACTGGGCATCGACGACAGCTACAGCGTCGAGCAGCGCTATCTCCGCCGCGACGGTGAGTTCGTGTGGACCAAGACCCAGGTGTCGGTGATCGAAGAGGACGGCGTCTCGCTCGCGATCACCCATGTCCAGGACATCACCGAGCAGCGCATCGCCGCCGAGCAGCTGTCCCACGCCGCCACCCACGACTCGCTCACCGAACTCCCCAACCGGGCGTCGATCGTCGCCCGCCTCGACGAGTTGCTCACCACCGCCGGCCCCGACGAGGTCGCCGTGTTGTTCATCGACCTCGACAACTTCAAGATCGTCAACGACAGCCTCGGCCACAGCGTCGGCGACGAACTGCTCCGCCACGTCGCGCGCCGCTTCCGGTCGGTGATGCGCGTCGGCGACCAACTCGCCCGCTTCGGCGGCGACGAGTTCGTCGTCTTCGTCGACGGCACGACGAAGTACTCCGACACCACCGGCGAGATCCGGCTCGGCCCACTCGACCCGAACCGCGTGGCCGAACGATTGCAGCGATCGGTCCAGGATGCGGTGGTCATCGACGGCCACGAAGTGATCGTCACCGCCTCGATCGGCTTCGCCACCAACTCCACCCCCGGCATCTCCGCCGACGACATGTTGCGTGCGGCGGACGCCGCGATGTACCGGGCCAAGGCCGGCGGTCGGGACCGCATCGCCCGCTTCACCGAGGACGTCCGCATCGAGTCGCGTCAGCGCCTGCAGACCACCAACGACCTGCGCCGAGCGCTGGGTGGCGCCGAACTCGTGCCGTACTACCAACCCATCGTCGACCTGGCGAGCGGCGAGTTCGTCAAGTTCGAGGTGCTCGTGCGCTGGCTGCATCCCGAGCGGGGGCTGCTCACGCCCGGCGAGTTCCTGCCGAACGCCGAAGCGTCGGGGCTGATGGGCGAGATCGGCGAACAGATGCTCCGTGACGGCCTGGCGCAGCTCGCGACGTGGCGGGTCCACGAGCACCCGTGGGGTGACTGCGCCCTCTCGGTCAACCTCGACGCCCAACAGCTGAGCGACCCGAACTTCCGGCTCGTCGTCGAGGACGCCCTCGGCACCAACGGCATCGAGGCCGACGCACTGTGGTTCGAGATCACCGAGACCGCACTGCTCACCGACGTCGGTGCGGCCACGGTCGCGCTGCGCGAGCTGCGCAGTCTCGGCGTGCACCTGTCGGTCGACGACTTCGGCACCGGCTACTCCTCGCTGACGTATCTCAAGCGGTTCCCCGTCGAGGCCATCAAGATCGACCGGTCCTTCGTCAGCGGGCTCGGCATCGAAGTCGACGACTCGTCGATCGTCGAAGCCGTCGCCCACCTCGGCCACTCCCTCGGCCTGAAGGTGATCGCCGAGGGCGTCGAAACGCCGCTGCAGCTCAGCCAACTCCGTGAGCTCGGTGCCGACCAGGGGCAGGGCTACCTGTTCGCCCGGCCGTTCGCGGCCAGCGCTGCGGGCACCCTGCTCAAGCGTTGACGAATCGGATCGTGCGGCGCCGGCCTCGGTCGATCCGCTGCCTGCGGTGATCCGTCAGGAGCCTTCCTTGCGAGCCCGCAGCACCAGCGTGGTCGGGACCGGATGCGTCGGCGAGACACCGAGCTCCTTGACCTGATCGACGCGGAAGTTGGAACGGCCGAGCGCGGTGAACCAGTCGCCGACGGTGCGGGTGCCCGTGCCGTACGGCTTGGTGTCGGTGACCGAGGCGAACGGGTGCGGCATCGAGATCACGAACGGCATCGACGGCTTGAGGATGCGGTGGACCTGGCGGAGCAGCCGACCGAGGTCGTCGACGTCGAGGATCGACTGCACGGCGACCACGACTTCACAGCTCGCCGAGGAGATGTCGCCGAGGTCGGCGAGGTCACCCGTGATGCACTGGACGGTGACGTCGGCCTCGTCGGCGCGGCGCCGCATCTCTGCGATCCGCTCGGCGTCGGGGTCGACGGCGATCGCCTTCGCGCCGGCGGCTGCGAACTCGATCGAGTTGAACCAGTCCGACACGCCGAGCTCGACGGCACGCTTTGCGCCGCTCACGTCGCCGCAGAGCCGGAGCTCGGCGTCGCCCGGTATGCCCGATCCGAAAGTGATGTTGGCTGCCACGGCTCCATTGTGTCCCGTCTCGACTCCCGATGCGGGGACAGGCACGCCGCAGGGCTTTGGCGGTCGGCGCACTACGCTCCGTCACCATGGCTTTCTCGGTCGGCGCACTCCGCGGCCCCGACGGCTCGCGCGGCATCGTCGACCACCGACTCGCCCGGCGGATGTTGATCAACGAGGTCCGCCGCGGGCGAGTCCCGATGGACACCGTGTGCGACGCCCACCCCGAGTTGATCCGCGCCGCCGGCAACGTCGGCACGGAGACCTCCACGCCGTGCCCGATCTGTGAAGAGGTCAATCTGCGCCTCGTCACGTACGTGTTCGGTCACGGCATCGGGCCGCAGGGCCGGTGTGTGTCGACGGCCAAGGAGATGCGTGCGCTCAACGCTCGCCCCGACGACCTGAATGCCTATGTGGTCGAGGCTTGCACGGCGTGTCGCTGGCACCACCTGTTGCGGATCTTGCCGGTCGGTGGGCGCCGCGCGTCGCGCGCCTGAGATGACGCGACTCCTCGGGCCCCGCTCCGCACGGTCGCGGCTGGGCGTCGTCGCCGTCGGGCTCGTGGTTGCCGCGGTTGTCGCCGGGTGCTCGTCGCGCGATGACGCAGCGACGTCGACGCCCGCGCCGGTCGCCAGCGTCCCGGTCATCGTCCCCGCGCCGTCGGCCTCGCCCACCGAGTTGCCCAGCGAATCCATCGTGGAGACCACCGTCTCGACCGGGTCGGGCGAGTCGAGTGCGGACACGGACATCCGGACCCGCGCGGACGGGTTGGTCGGCGACGGGGTGCAGCCCGAGGGGTTCACGACCGTGTCCGCGCTGGTCACGTCGGCCGACGGTGAGACGTGCACCGTGTGTCTCTGGCTGGCGGTGTCGAGCGACGAACGCTCCCGAGGGCTGAAAGGGGTCACCGACCTGGGCGACGCGGCGGGGATGGCCTTCGTCTTCGACGGGCCGTCCGACGGAGCGTTCGTGATGATCGACACGCCGACGCCGTTGTCGATCGCGTGGTTCGACGCCGACGGCGGCTTCGTGAGCGCCCTCGACATGGAGCCGTGCACCGAGGCGCGGTCGTCTGACTGCGCGCGCTATCGAGCCGACGCCCCGTACACCCTCGCCGTCGAGATGTTCCAGGGCGAGCTCGATGTGGTGGGGATCGGCCCCGGTTCGACCATCGAGCTCCTGGCCGGCTCCTGCCCCGCTGTCCCCTGACCAAGACGTTCGTCGGTGCCAGGCACCAACGAACGTGTTCCGGGTGAGCCTGCGGGGCCGCGAACTCTGAGGTACCCCCGTGCGCATGATGCTCGCATGCACATCACCAGCGCGACCACCGCCGAGCCCACCCGGGCACACGATCGACGCGCGTCCGATAGCGTGGCGCAGTCCATATTGGCCCTGCCCCACACGGGGCTACTGCCCGTCGAGGTCGCTCGACGGGTTGGTATCCGAAGGGAGAAAACACACGTATGACACGTGGATACGAATTGATGGTCATCATCGACGGCGACGTCGACGACCCCAAAGCACAGGCTTGGATGAAGACGGTCACCGACGGCGTTGCGTCGGCCGGTGGCGAGCTGCACGGCAAGATCGATTGGTGGGGCAAGCGTCAGTTCGCCTACCCGATCAACAAGAAGCCGGCCGGCTACTACCTCGTTGCGGAAATCGTCACGACGCCGGGCTCACTCGACGAACTCGAGCGTGCGCTCCGACTCGCGGACGACGTGGTCCGCCACAAGCTCATCCGTCTTCCGGAAGCCGAGGCCGAGCGCCGCGGCATGGCGGTCACCGCAGCCTGACCGGCCTGCGTCGACACGCACCAAGCACAAGGGGAAATCACATGGCTTCAGAGAACAGCGTCACGCTCGTCGGGAACGCAACCCGCGATCCCGAGCTCCGCTACACGACCGGCGGTCGAGGCGTCGCCAGCTTCGGGCTGGCCGTCAACCGTCGGTATCAGCAGAACGGCGAGTGGCAGGAACAGACGTCTTTCTTCAACATCACGGCGTGGGGTGAGCTCGGCGAGAACGCTGCAGCCAGCCTCACCAAGGGTTCACGCGTCATCGTCACCGGACGGTTGCAGCAGCGTGACTACGAGACTCGTGAAGGCGAGAAGCGCACCATCGTCGAAGTGATCGCCGACGAGCTCGGACCCAGCCTCCGCTGGGCCCAGGCCCAGGTCGAGCGCATCAGTCGCGACTCCGCCCCTGCGGGTGGCGGTGGCGGTGGCGGTGGCGCTGCGGCGGCACCGGATCCGGTGTACGGCGACGAAGAGCCGTTCTGATCGCCGGGCGTCTCAGCGTCCTGAATCCCATGTCGAGTGCCGGCAGCCGCATCGTGCGCGATGTCACCGCTGCCCGCCCTCCCCTCGAACTGACCAGAACTTTCCAGTAAGGAACCCAGCCACATGGCAAGCAAGAAGAACAAGGCCCGGTCCGCCCGGGATGCGAACCCTCGCAAATTCAAGAAGAAGACCAGCGTCCTCGTCATCGAGAAGGTGGAGTACGTCGACTACAAAGACGTCGATCTGCTCAGCCGCTTCATGAGCGACCGCGCCAAGATCAAGAACCGGCGCGTCGCCGGTAACGACCTGCAGCAGCAGCGCGAAGTCGCCAACGCGATCAAGGTGGCCCGCGAGATGGCGCTGCTTCCGTACGCGACGCGGGTGGCTTCCACTCGGACCGGTGGGCGCCGCGGCGAGCGCGGCGACGATCGTCGTTCGGACCGCGACGGCGCGAACGACGACAACGTCGAGGCGACCGATGACCTCGACACCACGCTCGAAGGCGTCGACGACGCCGCGGGCGATGCGGTCGACGAGGTCGTCACCGACGAGAACGGGGAGGACTGATCATGCAGGTCATTCTCCGCTCTGACGTCGCCGGGCTCGGCCTGCGTGGCGACATCGTCGAAGTGGCCGACGGCCACGCTCGCAACTTCTTGTTCCCGAAGGGCCACGCCATCAAGGCGTCGGCCGGGGCCATCGAGCAGTCCAAGAAGATGCGCGCATCGCGCGACGCCAAGGACCACGAGTCCCGCGAGGCGGCAACGTCGGTTGCGAGCACGCTGGTCCCCAAGACGATCACGATCACGGCAAAGGCGAGCGCCGAGGGCAAGCTCTTCGGTTCGATCCACGCCGCCGATGTGGCCGCGGCCGTGCTCGAGCAGACCGGCATCGAGATCGATCGCAAGGAGATCGAGGTCGACGGCGTCAAGACGGTGGGGGCACACACCGCCACCGCATCGCTGCACCGCGACGTCTCGTTCCCGATCACCCTCGAGGTCGTCGCCGCCGAGTGAGCCTCGAAGTGACCGTCGAACTGTCGATGGTCACGCATTCGACAACGTTGGGGCGCGCCCGGTCGATCGACCAGGCGCGCCCTGCTCGTTTTTCACACGTTGTCCACAGGCCGGTCGTCCACAGGAGTTCGCTGTTGTCCACAGGCCATCAACAAGCCGTTCCCACCCTGTCGGGACTGGTTCTCCACAGGCGTTCACGCACAGAATGGGGCATTCATGGCTGGTGACGAGAATTTTCCGATCGAGGACGGCGGGGGCCGGGTCACACCCATCCGTCGCCCGTCCGGTGGCGCCGGACGCGTCCCTCCTCACAACCTGCAGGCCGAGGAGTCGGTGCTGGGCGCACTGTTGCTGTCGCGTGACGCGATCGGGGCGGTGGGGGAGGCGGGGCTCAAACCGCGGGACTTCTACAACCCCGCGAACCAGCACGTGTTCGATGCGATTCGCGGCGCTGTACTCGACGTCCGGACCGGTCGACGTCGTCACGGTGGCCGACGAACTCCGCAAGAACTCGCTGCTCGACGAGATCGGCGGCATCGAGCACCTGAGCGAACTCCAGAACGCGACGCCGTCGGTCTCGGGTGCGGAGCACTACGCGAAGATCGTGATGGACACCGCGCTGTTGCGCCGTTTGATCCACACCGCCGGTGAGATCACCGACATCGCGTTCAGCGAACCCGACGACGTCACGAAGGCCGTCGACATGGCGGAGTCGAAGATGTTCGAAGTCGCCGAGGACCGTGTGGTCGACTCGACGCGCCCGATCCAGGAGCTGCTCAACCTGGCGATGGACCAGCTCGAGGAGAACTTCGAGCGTGGTGACACGATCACCGGCGCGGCGACGGGCTACGACGACCTCGACGACCTGCTGTCGGGGTTGCAGCCGAGCACCCTGAACATCGTCGGCGCACGCCCGGCGATGGGAAAGTGCGTTGCCTGGTACACGCCGATGGTCGACCTCCACACCGGTGACGTCGTGACGGCCTCCGAACTCATGGAGCGCGCGACAGCACGTGGCGCGCTTCGAGTTCACGCCCTCGATTCGAGCGGTCGCATGGTCGAAGCCGACGTGTCGGCGTGCCTCGATGACGGCGTCAAGTCGGTCTTCCGTGTCCGGACGCGGTCGGGCCGCGACGTGGTGACGACGGCATCGCATCCGTTTCTCACCCCGCGTGGATGGACGAGGCTCGAACACATGACGGTTGGAGACCGCGTCGCCGTTCCCGCTGAAGTCGGGGTGTTCGGTGCCGATGTCCTGCCCGACGCAGAGATCGACATCCTTGCGTTGATGCTCGGTGACGGTTGTGTCGTACCGGGTCACACGAGTCCGACCCTCACCACCGAACTCGAAGAAGTTCGTATCGTGGCCGAGACCGCGGCGAGGCAGCTCGGGACAGGACTCGAGAACGCGGGAGCGGCGGGCCGCGCGACCACGTGGCGCTTCTCGTCGGGATACCGAGGTGGTGCGCCGAACCCGGTGACGGAGGTCCTGCGCGCACACGGGATGTGGGATGTGGGGGCGCACGGGAAGCACGTGCCCGAGGCGATCTTCCGGCTGCCGAAGGCGTCGGTGATTCGCTTTCTCAATCGGCTCTTTGCGACTGACGGCACCGCATGGGTCGCCGAGGCCGGGTACGCACGCATCGGATACGCGTCGGTGTCGAAGCCACTGGTCGACGGGGTCGCGCATCTGCTGCGCCGATTCGGGATTCGCGTCAAGCTGCGAGAGCGCAGCGTCAAGTACGGCGATACACGACGGCGTGCCTACGAACTCGAGATCATGGACTCGGCGTCGCTACTGAAGTTCGCCGACACCATCGGGATCCTCGGCAAGGCTGACGCGGTCGACGCCGTCCGAACGCGAGCGCTCGCCGCCTTGCGCCACGACGCCGCGCCCGATTACGTCCCGGCCGAGGTCTGGGACGACATCCACAAGGCGAAGGGCGACCTGTCGTGGGCGGAGATCAACCGACGATGCGGCCGGACGAGCGGTCACAACTGGCACGCGTCTCGTCGGGGCCAACTGCGCCGATCCACCGTTGCCGAACTCGCCGATGCGTTGGACGATGATCAACTCCGGTGGTGGGCTTCTCCTGACATCGTGTGGGAGCGGGTGGTGTCGATCGAGGCGTTGGGCGATGAGCGAGTCATCGACTTCACCGTCCCGGGTCTGCACAACTTCGTGGCCGCAGACTTCTTCCTGCACAACACCGCGTTCGGGTTGGGGCTTGCCACGCACATCGCCAAGCACGAGGAGAAGCCGGTGCTGGTGTTCTCGCTCGAGATGGGACACTCCGAGCTCACCCAGCGCATCCTGTCGAGCGAGGCGAAGGTCGATTCGACCAAGCTGCGGACGGGCAAGCTCACCGAATCCGACTGGTCGAAGATCGGCCTCGCCGTCGGGCGCCTCGAAGTGCCGCTCTTCCTCGACGACAACCCGCGGGTGACGGTGATGGAGATCCGGGCGAAGGCGCGCCGGATCAAGGCCCAGCACGGTGGCATCTCGCTGATCCTGATCGACTATCTCCAGCTGATGAGCGGGTCGGGGCAATCCGAGAACCGCCAGCTGGAAGTGTCGGAGATCAGCCGAAATCTCAAGGTGCTCGCCCGCGAGCTCGAAGTGCCGATCGTGGCGCTCTCCCAGCTCAGTCGAAATCTCGAAGCGCGCTCGGACAAACGACCGATGCTCGCCGACCTGCGCGAATCCGGGTCGCTGGAACAGGACGCCGACGTCGTGATGTTCCTGTATCGCGACGAGGTCTACAACCAGGAATCGCCCGACAAGGGTTCGGCCGAGGTGATCGTGGCGAAGCACCGCGCCGGCCCGATCGGGACGAAACGCCTCGTGTTCCTCGGTCAGTACACGCGCTTCGACAACGCGGCCCGCTCGATGTGATGACCAGCGCGAAATAGCGTGTCCCGGTTGCGACCGGCGAACGCCACGAGTGGCTGATGGAGGTGGTGTAACGGCTGGCGGCATCGGGGGAGCAGCCGGGCGATGTGCGCGCACTGCGGTGCGGAGGTTCGGCAGGTTCCGGGTGGACGTTGGCGGTGGTGGACGGCGCGACGGTCGGTCGCTTGTGTGGGTAGCGAGAGCGACCACGGCTCGTGACGGGTCGTTCGGCTCTTGAGCGCTGGTCGGCGTGGTGCCGACGATGAGGTGATGCAGTCCGGTGTTGCTGAGTCTGGGGGGCAGGCGGTCGGGCTCGCGAGTTCCGAGGCGCGGCGACGACTCGAGCAGGCCGGCCGGAACGTGTTGCCCGCCGCGGAGTCGGTGCCGACGTGGAAGCGTGTGGTCGAGCAGTTCGTGGGGTTCTTCGCGTTGATGCTGTGGGTGGCGGGTGGCCTGGCGTTCGTCGGGGGGCTCCCACAGCTCGGTGTCGCGATCGTGGTCGTGATCGTGCTGAACGGGTTGTTTGCGTTTGCTCAGGAGTACCGGGCCGAGAAGGCGGCCGAACGGTTGCTCGACCTCTTGCCGAGGAACGCGACGGTGATCCGCGACGGCCAGCGCACGGTCATCGATGCCACCGAACTCGTGCCTGGCGATCTCGTCGTCCTCGCCGAGGGCGATCGGGTCAGCGCCGACCTCGCGTGTGTGGAAGGCCACGCACTGGCACTCGACACGTCCACGATGACGGGTGAGAGCGTGCCGGAGCGGGTCGGTGACGGCGACACCGTGTATGCCGGCACATTCGTCGTCGAAGGCGCGGGTCTCGCGACCGTGACCGCGACGGGGAGCCAGACGGAACTCGCCCGGATCGCAGTGCTCACCCAGGGGACGCAGCGCCCGGACACGCCGCTGACGCGAGAGTTGCATCGTCTGGTTCGCACGATCGCGAGCGTTGCGGTCGCCACCGGTGGTGTGTTCTTCCTGCTGACCTTGGTGATGGACACTCCGGCGTCGGATGGCTTCGTGTTCGCGATCGGGATCACGGTCGCGCTCGTGCCGGAGGGGCTGTTGCCGACGGTCACCTTGTCGCTCGCCATCGGTGCGCAGCGAATGGCGGAGCAGAACGCGCTGGTGCGTCGGCTCGAGTCGGTCGAGACGCTGGGCTCGACGACGATGATCTGCACCGACAAGACGGGCACGCTCACGCAGAACCGGATGCGCATCGTCGAGGTGTGGACGCCGACCGGCACGGCGCGCCTGCACGGTGACGGATACGAGCCTGCGGGGTCCATCGAGACCGACGTGGCGGCGGTCGAGGCCGTCCTACCGGAGGTGGCGCTGGCGGCGCGGGCGTGCTCGGAGGGTCGTGTCGTCGAGGTCGACGGGCAGTGGGTTGCCCGGGGCGATCCGATGGAGGCGGCGATCGACGTGCTCGCCCGCTGGACGGTCGGGACCGACGAGCTCGACGAGCGGACCGGTGTGATCGTCAACCGCTACCCGTTCGATCCGCGACGCCGCCGCGCATCGGTGGCCACTGCGGATCGCGTCTTCGTGAAAGGGGCGCCTGACGCCGTGCTGGCGAGGTGCACTGTCGGCACCGACGACGCACAGCACGCGATGGAGGCCATGTCGACTCGCGGGCTGCGCGTGCTGGCCGTTGCCACCCGCGTGCGGGTCGATGGAATCCCGGGTGGTCCCGAATCGGCCGAGGAGGCAGAGACCGGTCTCACGTTGGTGGGCGTACTCGGGTTCCAGGACCCACCTCGGCCCGAAGCCAGAGACGCGATCGCGGCCTGTCGTCGGGCCGGTATCAAGGTCGCGATGATCACCGGTGATCATCCGCTCACCGCGCAGTCCATTGCGGAGTTGGTCGGACTGTCGGTTGCGGACTCGGTGCCGCTGGTCGGTGATGAACTGCCGACGGACGAGCAGGTTCTCGGTGCGCTGGTCGACCGCGATGGTGTTGTCGTTGCGCGGGTGAGCCCGGAGGACAAACTGCGGATCGCGCGGGCGCTGCGCGCCCGCGGGAATGTCGTTGCGATGACCGGCGATGGCGTGAATGACGGCCCGGCGCTGCGCGAGGCCGACATCGGCATCGCGATGGGCGCGAGCGGTAGCGACGTGGCCCGCGAGGCTGCCGATCTCGTACTGCTCGACGACAACTTCGCAACGATCGTCGCCGCAGTCGAGCAGGGTCGAGCGACGTTTGCCAATGCCCGTCGGTTCCTGACGTACCACCTCACCGACAACGTGGCCGAACTCACGCCGTTCGCGATCTGGGCGCTGTCGGGCAACCGATTCCCACTGGCGTTGGGCGTGCTTCAGGTGCTCGCACTCGACATCGGCACCGACACGCTCTCCGCCACGGCGCTCGGCGCCGAAGCCCCGACCTCACGCGTGATGGAGCAGCCGCCGACGTCAGGTCGACTCCTCGACCGGACGGTCGCAATTCGAGCGTTCGGCGTACTGGGACCCACCGAGGCGGCGTTCGAGATGGCCGCGTTCATCGTCGGGCTGCTGGCGGCTGGTTGGCGTCCCGGCGACGACTTTCCCACCGGTGCAGCTCTTGCTGCGGCATCGGGTGCCGCGTTCATGGCGGTCGTCATCGCCCAGACCGCCAACGCGTTCGCGTGTCGCAGCATCACGCGGCCAGCGTGGCGACTCGACTGGACCTCGAACCGATTCCTCCTCGTCGCCGCAGCGTTGGAGTTGGCATTCGCTGATCGCGTTCATTGCGATCCCGGCGTGTGCTCGACTGATCGACCAACAAGCCCCACCAGCGCTCGCGTGGATCGTGATCGTGGCGTCGGCACCGGCGATGCTGCTCGCGGACGGACTCTGGAAACACAGATCAGCACGAGATCGGGTCAGCGCGAAGTCGCACCGAAATGGTGAGAAGCTGAGTCCATGGTGAAGGACCGTCAGTGACCAGTTCGACGCCATCGCGAATGGGCACGCGTGCGTCAGCCGGTCTGGCTGTGGCGTCGTTGGGGATTGTGTTCGGCGACATCGGGACGAGCCCGATCTACGCGTTCCGTGAGGCGTTCGACCACTCCGGGTTGACGGTCGACGAGGCCAACGCCTTCGGGATCGCGTCGGTGGTGTTCTGGGCGTTGATCATGGTGATCTCGATCAAGTACCTCGCATTCGTGATGCGTGCTGACAACCACGGCGAGGGTGGCATCCTTGCCCTGACCGCGTTGGTGATGCCGAAGACGGGGACCGTGACCGGTGCCGTCGGCGCCGTCGTCACGCTCGGTGTGTTCGGCACGGCGCTGCTCTACGGCGACGGACTGATCACCCCGGCCATTTCCGTGCTCAGCGCGGTCGAAGGTTTCGAGATCGCATCGACCGCGTTCGAGGGCTGGGTCCTGCCCATCTCCGTCATGATCCTGGTCGGCCTGTTCGCCGTACAGCGCCGCGGTACCGCTGGCATCGCCCGGGTCTTCGGGCCGGTGATGGTCGTGTGGTTCGTCGTGCTCGGTGCACTCGGCCTGCGGCAGATCATCTCGCATCCCTCCGTCGTCCGAGCCGTCTCGCCGACCTACGCGGTCCAGCTCGCCGTCGACCATCCGTGGCAGGCGTTCCTGGCGCTCGGTTCGGTTTTCCTCGTCGTCACGGGCGGCGAGGCCCTGTACGCGGACATGGCTCACTTCGGCCGCCCCGCGATCCAGATGAGCTGGTACGGGCTCGTCCTGCCGGGCCTCGTGCTGAACTACTTCGGCCAGGCAGCACTCCTCGCCTCCGATTCGTCCGCCGTCGAGAGCCCGTTCTACCGGTTGGCGCCGACGTGGGCGATCACGCCGCTTGCCGTGTTGGCCACGGTCGCCACCGTCATCGCATCGCAGGCGTTGATCTCCGGTGCGTTCTCCTTGACCGCTCAGGCGGTGCAACTCGACTACCTCCCACGCGTCGCGATCCGGCACACGTCAGCGCACCACATCGGACAGGTCTACGTCCCGATCGTCAACTGGTTGTTGATGATCGGATGCATCGGCCTCGTGATCGGATTCGGCAGCTCGGCAAGCCTCGCATCCGCCTACGGCATCGCCGTGACGACCACGATGCTCATCACGACGCTGCTGTTCTACCGAGTCGCGCGCGACCGCTGGTCATGGTCGATCACGCGAACGCTGGCCGTCGTGCTGCCAATCGGTGCGGTCGACCTCGCGTTCTTCGCCGCGAACCTGCCCAAGATCCCCACCGGCGGTTGGTTCCCTCTGCTCGTCGGCCTCGTTCTGGTGCTGGTGATGACCACATGGCGGAAAGGACGCCAACTCGTCGCCGCTCACATCCGACGTGGCGAAGTCCCGATCGGAGACGTCGTCACGCTTGCGCTCGACTCCCATGTCGCCCGAGTCCCCGGCACCGCGGTCTACCTGTTCAAAGACGCAGGAGTCGCACCACCGGCACTGATCTCGAATCTGCGCCACAACAAGGTCCTGCACCAGCACACCCTCTTCGTCGCCGTCCACACCGCTGACGTCCCTCGTGTCTCCAAGCTGCACCGAGTCCACGAACGAGCGCATCGGTCCCGGAATCCATCAAGTCCATCTCTACTTCGGCTTCATGGAGTCACCCGACGTCCCCAAGGCTTGCCCTTGCTCGACATCCCCGGATTCCGATTCGATCCCGACGGACACCACCTATCTCCTCGGTCGAGAACTCGTCACATCCACGAGAATCCCCGGCATGCATCCGCTGCGCGAGCATCTGTTCGCTGCGATGAACCGATCCTCGTCCGGCGCCGCCCGATTCTTCGGCCTGCCCACCGAAGGCGTCCTCGAAGTCGGCACGAAAGTCGACATCTGAAACCGAGGGTCGGTGACGCCGCAGGTCGCGCTCGAAGACGTGCCGCCGACCACCTCCGCAACAGTGCGGCCGGCTGGCCGGCGCAGAGCTGCAGACGGTCGATGGTCGACAACTCCGCCGTACCCGGCTGGTCACTATGCTTCCGACGTGGCAGTCCGAGTCGTCCTTGCCGAGGACAGTTACCTCATGCGCGAGGGCATCAGTGCGTCCCTGGCGCTCGACGACGACCTTGACCTGGTGGCCGCGTGCGGGTCCTACGACGAGCTCCTCGCAGCGGTCGAGTTGCACCGCCCCGACGTCGTGCTCACCGACATTCGGATGCCGCCATCGCAGACCGATGAGGGGATCCGGGCCGCCAATCTGATTCGCGACACGAACCCGGGGACCGGTGTGGTCGTGCTCAGTCAGTATGTCGAGCCCGACTACGCCGTGCGCCTGTTCGCCGCCGGGTCGGACGGCCGCGCATACCTGCTCAAGGAGCGGGTCGGAGACATCGACGAGCTCGCGTCCGCCATCCGGCGCGTGGCCGAAGGGGGTTCGGTGCTCGACCCCAAGGTGGTCGACGCGTTGATCGAGGGTCGCTCGAAGGAAGCGTCGTCGGTGCTCGATCGGCTCACCGACCGCGAACGCGAGGTGCTCGCCGAGATGGCGAAGGGCGGGAGCAACGCGGCGATCGGCGAGGCACTGTTCATCTCCGCCCGCTCGGTCGAGAAGCACATCGGTTCGATCTTCACCAAGCTGGACCTGCCCGAGACCGACGATGTCCATCGCCGCGTCAGAGCGGTCCTGGTCTACCTCGGAGCGCTGCAAGTCGCACCGTGACAGCACCACCGAAGAGTGGGGTTCTCACGCTGGCCCCAGGACCCGCCACGGACGATGATGGGGTCGTGGAAGATGTCCGTGTCCTGATCGTCGACGATCAACTGCCGTTCCGCGAGGCCTCCAGAATGGTCGTCGAGATGACCGACGGCTTCGAGCTGATCGGCGAAGCGGAGAACGGCGAGCAAGCCGTCGAGCTGGCAGCCGACCTCGAGCCGGACCTGGTGCTGATGGATGTCCAGATGCCAGGTATCGATGGCATCGAAGCGACGCGACGGATCAGGGCGCTGGATCGACCGCCGCACGTGCTCGTGATGTCGACCCACGAGTCCGGCAACTACGACCAATCGGCGCTCGATGCCGGAGCGTTCCGCTTTCTGCCGAAGTCGTCGTTCGGTATGGACGAGCTCGAAGCGGTCTGGGCCGACATCCAATCGAGCTGAGCGACTCGCTCAGACCCGTACGACGTCCTGGATCGGGACCTTGCCGATGATGCGGGTGCCGAGGCCGGGGGTGGAGTGGATGTCGATGGTGCCGCCGACGGTGTCGAGCCGGTCGGCGATGCCGGTCAGTCCGGCACCTCTTGCGACGGTGCCGGCATCGAAGCCGTTGCCGTCGTCGCTGACCTCGAAGGTCAGCGCATCGTCGCGGTTGGCGAGCGTCACGGTGACCGACGTTGCATCCGCATACTTCGCAGCGTTCTGGAGCCCTTCGAGCACCGAGAAGTAGACCGCGGCCTCGAGCTCTCGGGAGTATCGGGTGACGCCCTCGCCGTGCACCGAGACCGGTATCGCCGACGCTCTCGCCTGCTGTCCGATGGCAACGGTGAGGCCTTCGGCTCCGAGCAGTGGCGGGTAGATCCCGCCGGCGAACTCGCGGACCGCGGCGATCGCTTCGCCGGCTTGCTGTTCGAGCTGCGTGAGCAGCGCCGCGGTCTTGGTGGCACCGAGCTGCTCGGCTCGCTTGCGAGTCGGACCCAACTTCACCTTCAACGCCACGAGTTGCTGCTGGGGGCCGCTGTCGAGCGTGTTCTCCAGGTCACGTCGGGCGGCGTCCGCGGCGGCGAGCACACGCTCGCGGGACGCTTCGAGTTCGGCGATCTGGCGGCGCAGTTCGGCGGTCAGGCGCGTGTTGCGCAACGCCAGGCCGAGACCGGCGGCGAGGTCGTCCAGCAACGCCGACTCCGCAGCAGTGACCGTCTCGCCCTCCTCCTTCGTCAACGAGATGCCGCCCAGCAGCTCGCCGTCGTGCAGCACCGGCCACGACCGGTCCGCCTCCGGATCGACGAACTCCGCGCCGTCGGCGAGGGACCGTTCCGTCGTGTCCGGCGGCCATGTCGACGCGGTCCGGAACCCGTCGGCGGAGCGGACCCACAGCGCCGCCGTCGCCGCCCCGGTGCCGTCGACGATCAGCTTCGGCGCCTGTTCGATCAACTCGTCGTCGGACAGCTCCGACGAACGGTGCGAGAACTGCACGAGGATCTCGTGCGGCGTCGCGCGCTCGCCGTAGACGAGTCGGTTCGCCCACCGTTCGACCCATCGACGCATCGGCTGGAAGGCGATCGCCACCAGCGCCGTCGCCGCGATCGAGAGTCCGAACCCCGTGTCTCCACCGAGAAGTGCCCCGAGCCCGACGACGATCGCGACGTAGACGCCGCCGATGAAGATCGCCAGTGCGCCGTAGGTCACCGAGCGGCTGATGATCCGGTCGATCTCGTAGAGCCGGTACCGCATGATCGCCACGCCCACGGCGAGCGGGACGAGCACGACCGCCACCGAGTCGATCAGCAGGAACGAGTCGTCGTCGGTTCCGAGCGGCGCGACGATGACGTTCGCCAGGAGGATCGTGACGTTCCCGATCACGCCCAGGCGATCCAGCCCACCTGTCGGCGTTCGATCGGGTCGCCGTGGCGCGTCCTGACGACCAGCCGTACGAGCACGAAGATCGCGAACAGGAAGAAGAAGGCGAAGATGCCGTTGTGAGCGATGAGGAAGACGTCTGCGAGCTGCTCGCCCACGAACGGGTGCGGGTACGAATCGGCCTCCGGAATCACCTGCGGCGTGGCGAAGATGCTCACGACGGTCGACAGGGCTGCGAGCGCACCGCTTCCCCGGAGCCGCCTCCGTCGGTCGTGTTGTGGGTCCGGCCGTCGGGAAAGACCAGCCACGTGGCGGCGATCAACCAGGACGCCGGCGACTCGACGACCGTGGCCCGATGAGCGCCACCCAGGCAGCCGAGCCGATGCGGCCTGCCTCGGCGAGACGTCTCGGCGGTGACGAGCCCGGCCTTCGCCAGACTCCAGATCGAGCCGTAGGCCACGAGCAGCAGCCCCAGCGTGTTCCCTCGACGTATCACGATGAGGCCGCCGACCAGCAGGTACGTGCCGAACGCGAGCAGGTTGACCAGTCACATAGCCGCGCAGCTGCGACCAGCACGACGATGACCGAGGCGACGTAGACGACCGCTCCGACGAGCAGCAGGCGCACGGCGCCAGGTGAGCGCTCGGATTCCGTTCATGCCGGCTCCAACACCGTCGTCGGCGACCGGCAGCATGCTCGTGATCCTCGTCGCCCGCCCGATCGCTCCTCGACGGTGAACGTCCCGCCGGCGGCGTCGATCCGGTCGGTGACCGAGGTGAGGTCGAGCTGCCGTGGTGCAGCCATCGATGTCGAGGCTGACGACGAGGTCGGTGCCCGACGCAGCGACGGTCGGCCGTCACCGCCGACGCCCCCGACATCCGAGCCCGCTCGACGGTCTCGAGCACACAGAAGTAGACGGTCTCCTCGGACTCGCGGCCGTATCTTCCCAAGCCCGATCGGCCGAGACGGTCAGGTCGATGGGCGACGTCCGCTCGACCGCTCGCAGCGCTGCCTCGAGGCCCTCGGATTCGAGCAGCGGCGGGTAGATCCCGTGCGCAACGGCACGGAGCGCGTCCACGGCCTGCTGGGTCTCGTCGGCCAACGCCGTCGACGCGGTGACGATCTCGTCGGCCTCCTCGCGTTGGGCGATCGTGCGGGCGATGCCGAGCTTGACCTTGAGGGCGACCACCTGCTGTTGCGCCCCGTCGTGCAGATCGCGCTCGAGACGGTGGCGTTCGGCGTCCGCGCGGCGATCAGCCGACGCCGTGACGCCCGAACGTCCGCGGCTCGCCGTTCGAGCTCGGTGTTCAGGCTGATGTTGCGCAGCAGGAGCCCGGACGCCGCCGCGACGTCGGCCAACAACTGGCGGTCGGCGGGCGTCATCGGGTCGTTGCGGGGCTTGACGATGGTGAGCGCCCCGAACGCCACGCCGTGGTGGAGAACCGGCCGGGACTCGGTGACGTCGTCGTCGACCAGACCATCGATCGCCACGGGCTCGACGAACTCGCCCGTCGTCGGGAAACACGCCACTCGCCCGGAGCATCCCGCCGGCGGCGACCCACACGATGGCGCGCTCGGCGCCGGTGCCACGCGCGAGCAGTTCGCGCGAGATCGCCAGTGCCATCGCCAGCAGCAACATCGGGAAGGCTGGACGTGACCTGGGAGAGCACCTCGTGCGGGCTCGCCCGATCGCCGTACACCATTCGGTTGGCCGCCCGCTGGAGGCGCGAACGGATCGGCTCGAACATGACGGCCACCAGGGCCGAGGCGACGATCGGCAACACCAGCCCGGGACCACCCTCGTCCGGAGCGCCGAGGATCAACAGCGGACCCACGACGATCGTTGCGTAGAGCCCGACGATCACGATGGCGAGGCCGATGTAGGTGACCGACTTCGAGATGATCGTGTCGATCTCGTACAGCCGGTACCGCAGGATCGCCACACCCACGGTGAGCGGGATCAGCACGACCGCCACGGAGTCGATCAGGAGGAACGAGCGGTCCTCAGTTCCGAGTGACGTGCGATGGCGACCGCAGGAGAAGCTGACGGCTCCCGATCACCCCGACGGCGATCCAGCCGACCTGACGGCGCTCGATCGGATCACCGTGACGCATCGACCACCAGCGAGGCGAAGTAGCCGAAGAAGAACAACACCAGGAAGAGCGCTCCGTTGACGTCGTAGGCGGTCTCTGCCAGCCGGTCGTCCACGAAGGGTGCGGGTAGGCCTCCGTCTCCGGCAGCACTGCGGCGTGGCGAGGACAATCGTGAACGCAGAGCGCGCGAGCGCCGCTCACCCGGAGCAGCCTCCGATCGGCGTCTTGTGGGTCCGCTGCCCGTCCGGAAGAGCAGCAGCCCCATCGTGAGCGAGCAGACCAGCGTGGCCCAGGCGGCGGCCGATCGCGGCGGCGAGCGGCCAACGGGGCGGGCGGCATCAGCGTCGTCCCGCTCGTCGAGGACGCGGCGGTGACGACACCTCGAGCATCAGACCGCACAGTGAGTCAGGCCACGAGACAGCAGCCCGGTGTTGGCCCACCGACCGTTCTCGACGATTAGGCCGACCGACCATGAGAAGGTGCCGAAGCCGACTGCCCAGGCTGACGCGTTCGACCGGCGTGACGTGTCACTGCGTCGACCACGACCGACCGCGGTGAGTACACGACGACTCCGCCGAGCAGCAGCGCACGGCCGGGTGACCGCCGCGGATCCCGTGCCATGCCGACTCAGCGTTCGTCATCACCGTCATCGCTGCCTCGGCGGGAAGCGGTACGCGCCGACGGGGGTGTCGCGGCCTTTCACGATCGCCGGCGCGAGCTTGTCGGCCTCGGGCGTGCGCTCCATGGCGGCCCACGTCGGCTCGCTCAGCACGGTCTCACCCGGCTCGGCCCACTGTTGGAGCCGTTGGGTGAGGTTCACCGTGTCGCCGACGACGGTGTACTCGAGCCGCTCCTCCGATCCGAGCAACGCTGCGGCGACCGGGCCCGTCGAGAGCCCGATGCCCGAGCCCGAACACCGGCTGGCCACTGCGCTTCCACCGCTCGTTCAACTCGTGCTGCCCCTGCTGCATCGCGATGGCGGCGGCCACCGCGCGGTCGGCATGGTCGTCACTGGCCACCGGCGCACCGAAGACGGCCATCACCGCATCGCCGACGAACTGCATGACGGTGCCCGTCCTCGCCGAGGATCGCACGGTTCATCGCGGCGCGGTGTTCGTGCAGCTGGCCGGCCAAGACGCTCGGGTCGGCGTGCTCGGCGATCGTGGTGTACCCGCGGATGTCGGACATCAGCACGGTGACGGTCAGTTCCTCGGTTTCTCCCGGGCTGACGGCCCCCGTCGAGGATCTGTGCGGCCACGCCACCGGGAAGGAACCGGCTCAGGGCCTCGCCCTGCTCCTTGCGGTCCACGATCGCCCGTTGCAGCAGCTTGAGTCGATCGAGGCTCTCGGTTCGGCCCTCCGCCAGACCTTGGGCGAGCGTGCCGAAGAGCGCTTCGATCGCGGCGTTGACGTCGGCGGGTGTCGTCTTGCGCTGCAGGGCGATCGCCTTCACCGAACGGCCCTGCGCCACCTGCTGCAGCAGGTCCTCGTCGGAGTCGGACAGCGATGCCTCGGCCCGCACCGGGCTGGTGAGGCGCTTCAACGATCTTGGGGTCGAGCATCGAGCCCCCGGCTGCCACCTCGCGAACCGCACGAACGAGCTGGTTCCCCTCACCGACGCGGTCCTTGAGGAGATAGGCGTAGCCGGCCGCCCCCTCGGAGAGCAACGACACCGCGTAGTCCGGGTCGTCGAACTGCGACAGGATCACCACACCGGTTCCCGGGTGGCTCTTGCGGATCTCCTTCGCGGCCTCGATGCCCTCCCGCGAGAAGTTGGGAGGCATCCGGATGTCGGTCACGATCACCTGCGGCTGTGCCGCGTCCGCACCGGCGACGAGCTCGTCGTAGTCGGCGCCCTGACCCAACACCTCGATGTCGTCCTCCAGCTCGAGCAGCGACTTGACCCCTTCGCGAACGATCAGATTGTCGTCGGCGAGAAACACGGTGATCGTCATCGAAGCTCCAGCGGTAGATGTGCGTGCCATTGCAGTGTTGCCGTTGAACGCTGCTGCGGCCAGCGTGCGAGCGCGACTCCGGGGGTGGGGGTAGCCCGCAATCGATCGCGGGTGACCACGCTGGTCGAAAAGCCATCGACGGCGCACCGTGGGGTCATGCGAATCGAACGCAGCATCACCACCGTCTCGTGGATCCCGTCCGACCTGTTGGAGGGGATGGGCAAGATCGCAACGCGCATGAAGATGGCCCACCACGATCCGCCACCCCCCGATCCACTGGGAGCGGACATCCCGGAAGCGATCGAGGAGCTCCGGGTGAACGACCGTTTCCGCTTCGCCAATCATCTCCGTGCCTACGTCGACGTCGACGACAGCGGCGAGATCACCGGTTGCGGATACTGCGGCGGGGGTGAGATCGGTGGCACCACGGTCGGGCTCGGCGTCGGGTCGATCACCATCCCTGCGACAAAGCTGCACGACCTCCAGGCCGAACCCGACACGACCGAGACGTCGGTGCGGTTCACCCAGACCGTCGGCGGTCGAACCGGCGCGCCGATGCCCCGTGCCGTCAAGCGCCCACCGTTCGTCCAGTACGCAGCTCCGATCGTGTGGACCACGCTCGAGATCACGATCCACGCCGACGGCTCGCATCAGGCAGCGATGATCGGATCGTCGGGCTTCCCCCGCCACTGGGTCTACGACGACTCGGGCGCCCTGGTCGCCAAGAGCAGCGTCGCCGAGTACAAGAGGTGGATGAACACCTCCTTCGGTCGGCGTACCCCGTGGGGTGACGAGGACTCCCCCGCGCTCGTCACCGAGGTCGAAACAGCACTGGAGCGTCAACTCCACGAGACGATCATGCGCGGTGGGGCACAGCCCGACATCCGCCGAATCAAGCAGGGCAGGACCCTGGTGGAACAGGGATCGTCGAGCGACGAGCTGTTCATGCTGCTCAACGGCGTGCTGGTGGTCGAGGTCGACGGTTCGCAGCTGGGCGAGGTCGGTCCGGGCGCGGTGCTCGGTGAACGAGCACTCCTGGAGGGTGGAGATCGAACCGCAACGCTGCGGGCGGTGACCGAGTGCAAGGTCGCCGCCGTACCTGCGGACCGGGTCGACCCCGGCAAGCTCGCCGTGCTCGCCGAGGCCCACCGCCGCGAGCACTCGTCGCGGTAGCCCTCCATCACGGACGGATGCAGTAGCCGGCCGAGTCCCCTCGGTCCGTGGGGCGGGGCGACGCGTGTTCGATCGATCGGGCTACGCCGTGACGTCTCGTGCGAAGGCACGCACGAGGACGATGCCGACGATCGCTGCGGCGGCCCAGACGATGAGCGTGGCGAGCACCCAGGTGCCGATGCCGTCGATCGACAGTCCGTCGGAGAACCAGCTCGTCAGGATCAGCGCGAGGCCGGTGGCGATGAGTGCACTCGCCCCACCGAGGAAGTCCGCCCACTTCTCGGCGGCCTTCGAGACGAGCGGCTCGAGGACGGCCACCAAGACCGTGAAGATCGCAACCGCGAGCACGAACGCCAACCCGCTCAACTGCATGTCGTCGAGGATCAGCGAAGTGATCCACAGTCCGATCGCGTTGCCCACGAGCAGCAGGCCGAGACGCATCATTCGCAACTTCATCGTTCACCTCCAGGTTTGGCACCGGTTGCACGACGAGTGAGGTGGGCGGCGCCCCTCGACCGTCCGGTGAGGTCCTGACCGGATCATAAGCCCTCGTACCGCGTCGCCGACGCCTCACCGCAGTGCACCGACCAACCGACGGATCTGCTACTCGCATGCACCGCCCCGCTCCGGCTACACACGATCTCCGTTCGCGTACCTGTTCGAGAAGCGCGCGTAGCGGAGTGGGTCAGACCCACCCCGCTACGCGCGGAGGGCGAGCAGGTACTGGCCGCCGCCTTCGTCGATCTCGGCGGTGACGTCGAGTGTCGGTTCGAGGCGGGAGATCCGGTCGAGGAGCCACGCGGCGGCGTCATTCGCATCGTCGCGAGTCGGGCAGCGTGCCATCACCTCGCGACCGCCTTTGTTGACCAGGCGTTCGATGCTCGGGATGATCGGTGACGGGTCGACGACGAAGAGGTGTTCGGGCCACGCCACGACGGCGTCGATGTTGCCCTTCTTCGTGTTGCAGGCACGGTGCGCGAGGCGTTCGGGGAGGTCGACCGAGCCCTTGTTCTTGCCCTTCCCCTTGGCCTTCGCCTTGCGATCGGTCATCCGGGCATCGACGCTCGGACCGCGATCGTCGTTCACCGAGCGTTCGGGGTCGACCGGCTCGTCACAGAGCCAGCAGCGCCAGCCGTCGCGTTCGCCGACCTCGTCCAGACGTGCCATGTGGGCACCGTAGCTGTCGGCCGGCGTCGACGGTCAGGACCAGAGCTTCTCGGCGCGCCGCACGAAACGATCGGGCTCGACCAGGTGGGGGTAGTGGCCGTGATCAGGCCAGACCTCGGTCACGGCGCCGTGGATGTAGCTGGCGATCCAGTCGGCGTAGCCCGGGCCCGGGTCGATCCCGAACAGCGACAGATAGTCGACGTGCTTGCCGCGGTAGCCGGCGAGTGCGGTCGCGACGACGGCGGCGATCTCCTCCACGCTCGACGTGAGGATCAGGTCCCACACGCCGAGCACGACGTTCTGATCGGGTTGACGCAGCGCGTTGATGCGGGCCATCTCGTCGGGGTCGATCTTCTCGCCCGCCATCATCTCGAACAGCCCCTGGATGACCAGGGGGAACGCGGCCGGGTCGCGCAGTTGCTCCTCGAACTCGTGGAGTTGGGCCTTGAAACCGTCGAGCTGCAACGACTGGTCGATGTTGATGATCGACGACACGGGCAGGGCGGCGCCGACCGCCGACACCACCGCACCACCGAGCGAGTGCCCGACGAGGTGCGGGCGGATGATGTTGAGGTTCGAGGCGAGGCCCACCACGTCGCCGGCCATCTCACCGAGGTCGTAGTTGGCAGCGGTGCCCGACTTGCCGTGTCCACGCAGGTCCATCACGATCACCCGACGACGCGGCGTGAGCCGATCGATGAGCGGTTCCCATGTCGCCGCGGTCTCGGTGATGCCGTGGACGAGGATGACGGGGGTCTCGGTCCCGCCGGGATGGTCGTCGTAGGCGATGGTCGTGCCGTCTGCTGCGGTGATCGTGGGCATGTTGGAAGTGTCGCGCGTCCGGTCATGATGGAGCGATGTCGATGGACCCCATTTCACTGCTCGGCGTGCCGATCGACGCGAACTCGTCCTTCATGTTCGGGTGTTCACAGGGCCCCGCGGCGATCCGAGCCGCGCTGCACTCGTCGTCGGGGAACGATGCGACCGAGGCTTCCGTCGAAGTCACGCCGGTGCTCGACGACCTCGGTGATGTGCCGGTGGCGAACGACGTCGGCTCCGCTGCGGACGCGACGGCGATCAGCGACGCCGTGCGCGAGCAGCTCGCTGCCGGCCGTCAGCTGATCTCGATCGGCGGCGACCATTCGGTGACCTATCCGATCCTGCGCGCCTTTCGCGAGTTCCACGATGACCTGACGGTGGTGCACATCGATGCGCATCCCGACATGTACGACGACCTCGACGGCAATCCGCTGAGCCATGCGTCGCCGTTCGCCCGCGCGTTGGAGGACGGCTGCATGTCGACGCTGGTGCAGCTGGGGATCCGCACGGCGACGCAGCATCAGGTCGAGCAGGCGGCGCGGTGGGACGTCAGGATGCTCTCGCCGCGAGAGCTCGATCGCTTCGACCCCGAGTCGTTGCGCGGGCCGATCTACCTGAGCGTCGATCTCGACGGGCTCGATCCGTCGTGTGCGCCAGGCGTGAGCCACCACGAGCCGGGCGGCCTGACGGTTCGCGAGGTGCTCGACGTGATCGACGCGTTGCCGGGCCCGCTCGTCGGCGCCGACGTCGTCGAACTGAACCCGACGCGGGACGTGGTCGACATGACGGCGATGGTCGGGGCCAAGCTCGTGAAGGAAATCGCCGGCGCCATGCTCGCCCTGCGGTGAGGGCTGCCGGGCTCAGAGCCCGGCGCGAAGTGAACGGGCCCGCGACTCAGCGGCGTCGGGTGTTGCTGCGGTGACGGTCAGGTGACCCATCTTGCGGCCCCGACGGGGCTCGCTCTTGCCGTAGAGATGCAGGGTGGCGGCGGGATCGGCGAGCGCGGCGGCCCAGTTCGGCTCGACGGGGTCGGACGTGTCGTCGGTGAACCACACGTCGCCGAGCAGATTGACCATTGCAGCGGCCGGAGCCGTCATCGCCGTGTCGCCGAGGCCGACGCCGCACACGGCACGCACCTGCTGTTCGAACTGGCTGGTGACGCTCGCATCGATGGTCCAGTGGCCGCTGTTGTGCGGCCGCGGTGCGATCTCGTTCACCAGCAGCTCGTCGCTGTCGACGACGAACATCTCGACGGCCAACACACCGACGTAGTCGAGCGCATTCGCCACACGCGTCGCGAGCGCCGTTGCCCGATCGACAAGATCGTCGTCGATCCGCGCCGGCGCGACCGACACGTCGAGAATGCCGTCGACGTGCACGTTCTCGGTCACCGGCCAGCTGTCGATCGTGCCGGACGACGTACGCGCGATCACCACGCTGACCTCAGCGCGGAGGTCGAGCAACGCCTCGACGATGCAGTCGTTCCCAGCGAACTCGGCGAGTGCCGCATCGAGTTCGGCCGCACCGGACACTCGGCGCTGGCCCTTTCCGTCGTAGCCGAACTGGGCAGTCTTCACGATCGCACCCGACTCGGCGAGCTCTCGGGCACGTTGCAGCTGAGCAGGTGTGATGTCGGTCGGCGCGGCAACGTGGGGCCCGACCGCGATGCCGTGGTCGACGAGAAACGCCTTCTCCACGATTCGATTCTGTGCCACGGCGAGGGCTCGTGCCGATGGTGCCACCGGGACCGATGCGGCGAGCCGGTCGAGCGCCTCGGCCGGCGCGTTCTCGAACTCGGTGGTCACGACCGAACAGTCGCGGGCGAGCCGATCGAGCGTGGCTGGATCGTCGTAGGCGGCGACGAGGTGTTCGTCGGCCACCACGCGAGCGGGAGCGTTCGGATCAGGGTCGACGACGATGGTGCGGTACCCCATGGCGTTGGCTGCCATCAGCGCGTACTTGCCGAGCTGCCCACCCCCGAGCATGCCGATGATCGCCGGCGGAACGACCGGGTCCCGATCGGCGGTCATGCCGGTGGGGGGAGCACGGACGAGGCGGCTGTCTCTCGGCGCTCGGCGCGGTACCGGTCGAGCTGCTCGCGCAAACCGTCGTCGTCCGCGGCGAGCATCGCCACGGCGAAGAGTGCCGCGTTCGTCGCGCCCGCGTCCCCGATCGCAAAGGTGGCCGTCGGCACGCCTGCGGGCATCTGCACGATCGACAGCAGCGAGTCCTGGCCCGACAGGTGCCGGCTCGGGGCCGGCACCCCGAGCACCGGGACCGTCGTCTTCGCGGCGAGCATGCCCGGGAGGTGGGCTGCACCACCGGCCCCGGCGATGATCGCACGCAGACCCCGATCGCGTGCGGTTTCCGCGTAGGCGAACATCTCGTCGGGCATCCGATGGGCGCTGACGACCTTGGCCTCGTGCGCCACCCCGAACTCCTCGAGCACGTCGACCGCGTGCCGCATCGTCGGCCAGTCGCTCGCCGACCCCATCACGACCCCGATCGTCGCCGCAGCGGTCACGAGGTCACGGTCCGGTCGAGGTGGTTCGGCACCCGGTCGAGCATAGATGGCCGGGGTGGCGCGCGGGTCAGGCCACGTCGGCGGTCGGATCGAAGACGGCGATCGGTGCGAGCCCGCTCTGGGTCACCGTGGTGCCGCCGTCGCCGAAGTCGCTCCCGAAGTAGATGATCGCGGCGATCACCAGCAGGCCGACGATCGCCACGAGGATCCACTGGATCGTCGGGGAGAGGATCGCGCGCTCACCGCCACCGGAGTTGCGCGCCGGGGTCGCTTTCCCCTTCGGTGCGGTACGTCCCGAGCCGTTCGCCATGGCCACATTCAAGACCACCGGCCGGGGCTTGTCACGTGGTTTCGGCGACGGTGCCGGTTCGCTCAGGCCCTGCCGCCGGGGCGGACGCCCGGCTGCGGCGGTCTCGGGGCCCACGTTCGAGACAGGAGTGCCATCTCGATGGCGGCCAGGGCGGCGTCGCGACCGACGTTGTGCTCGTCGCTGCTGCGCTCGACCGCCTGCCCGTGCGTCTCGACGGTCGCGACGCCGAAGCCCACGGGGATCCCCGTGGCGAGCTGGACCGACATCACGCCGTTCGCGCACCCCTCCGAGACGAGTTCGTAGTGGCTGGTGTCGCCGCGGATGACGGCGCCGACCACGACGATCGCGTCGACGCGGCCCGCATGCGCGAGCACGCTCGCCGCGTACGGCAACTCGAACGCACCCGGCGCTGTCGCGGTCACCACCGTTGCACCCGATGCGGTGACGGCGTCGATCGCCCCGGCCTCGAGCCGGTCCACGATGTCGCGGTTCCACCGGCTGCTCACGACCCCGACCACCATGCCGCGCCCGTCGAGCGCGCCGTCGGTCGGCTTGGCGCCCGGCGCGGTCATCGCCCCACCTCGTCGTCACGCTCGGCGTCGAGGGCGCCCAGCACGTGGCCCATCCGCTCCTGCTTCGTACGCAGGTAGCGCAGGTTCTCCGGCGTCGGCGTCGTCTCGATCCCCACCCGCTCGGCGATTTCGAGGCCGAACCCCTGCAGGCCGCCGTACTTCGCCGGGTTGTTGGTGAGCAGACGCAGACGTGACACGCCGAGGTCGACGAGGATCTGGGCGCCGATGCCGTACTCGCGGCTGTCGACGGGGAGACCGAGATCGGTGTTCGCGTCGACCGTGTCGCGTCCCTGTTCCTGGAGTTCGTAGGCACGGATCTTGTGGCCGAGGCCGATCCCGCGGCCTTCGTGGCCGCGGAGGTAGACGACCACGCCGCGTCCCTCGTCGGCGATCTGCTGCATCGCCGCACCGAGCTGTGGGCCGCAGTCGCAGCGACGCGACCCGAACACGTCGCCGGTCAGGCACTCGCTGTGCACTCTGACGAGCACGCCGTCGTCCGCGCCGTTCGCGTTGTCCGCTTGGTCCCCGTGGTCGCCGTCGGAGCCCACGTCGCCGTACACGAACGCCAGGTGCTCGATGCCGTCGAGCGTCGACTCGAAGGCATGGCACCGGAACACACCCCATTCCGTCGGCATCTCGACCTCGGCGATGCGGCGGACCAGTTGCTCGGTGCGTCGTCGGAACCGGATCAGGTCGGCGATCGTGATCATCAGCAGGCCGTGCTCGGCGGCGAACTCGGCGAGCTCGGGGACCCGCGCCATGCCGGTCTTGTCGACGTCGACGATTTCGCACAGCACGCCAGCGGGGTGCAGACCCGCCATCCGGGCGAGGTCGACCGCGGCCTCCGTGTGGCCGGCCCGTTTGAGGACACCGCCGGCGCGCGCTTCGAGCGGCAGGACATGGCCGGGCCGGGCGAGATCGTCCGGCGCGGTGGCGGGATCGACGAGCGCACGGATCGTGGCGGCGCGGTCGGCAGCCGAGATGCCGGTGCTCGTGCCCGCCTTCGCGTCGACGCTCACCAGGAAGGCCGTCTTCAGGACCTCGGTGTTGTTCGCGACCATCGGGTCGAGTTCGAGATGGCGGGCCCGCTCGCTGTCGATCGCGGTACAGATGAAACCCGACGTGTGGCGGACGAAGAACGCGATCGACTCGGGCGTCGCGCACTCGGCGGCCATGATCAGGTCGCCTTCGTTCTCGCGGTCCTCGTCGTCGACGACGATCACGATCTCGCCGCGACCGATCGCGGCGACCGCGTCTTCCACCGCCGCAAACGTCGTGGTGCTGTGTGTTGACATGTCATTGCTCCCAGTTCGTGGGCGGGCCGAGCGTGCGAGACGTTCGACGGCGCCCTGTTGACTGAGGATCCGGGGGCGTGCGCGCACAGGCGACCGCACCCAGTCCCCTCGCTACCATCCGGACTCTGACCGTCGGCTCCTGGGTTCCACAGGATCAGTCCCTCGGCGTTCCGACTTTTCGTGTGCCGGGTTGCCGTGGGAGTCGCGGGCTCTCACCGCCGGTTGGGATTTTCACCACACCCCGCGAGGGTTCGCGGATGGCTCCGACGCTATCCGCCGATGCGAACCGGCGCCCAGCGCAGCCGAGGCCGCTGGTACGTTCGCAACATGTCGACCGCGGTGCAGGACGTCAGCGGGCGGGTCGCTCTCGTCACCGGGGTCTCGCGTCCCGGCCAGATTGCTCCGGCCATCGTGCGACGACTGATCGACGGCGGTGCCACGGTGGTGGCAACCGGATGGCCGCCGCACGACGAGGAGATGCCGTGGGGATCGACGACGATCGAGTTGCCGGTCGAGGTGCGCCGCGACGACCTCGGTGATGCGAATGTTCCCGCGATGCTGATCGACGAGCTGATCGCTCAGCACGGTCGGCTCGACATCGTCGTCGCCGCCCATGCCCGCAGCTCGCACTCGTCACTGGCCGAGGTCGACGCCGATGAGCTCGATCGCTGCTGGCGGGTGAACGTGCGCAGCGTTGTCCTGCTCGCCCAGCGGTTCGCCGAGGTGCACGAAGCCGCGCCCGACGACGTCGCGCCCACCGGCCGGATGATCTGGTTCACGAGTGGTCAGCACATCGGCCCGATGGATTCCGAGATCGCGTACGCGGTGTCCAAGGGCGCGCTGCACCAGATGACGGCGTCGATCGACCACGCGCTCTCGGCCGCGCGCATCGCCGCGAACTGCATCAATCCCGGCCCCGTCGACACGGGGTATGCGGACGATGCGACGCGCACGGCAGTCGCCGCAATGTTCCCCGATCGGCGGTGGGGGACCCCGGACGACGTCGCGAACCTCGTCGAGTTCCTCGTGTCCGATGCCGGTGGGTGGATCCGGGGCCAGGTGCTCAACTCCGAGGGCGGCTTCGATCGGTTCTCGAATCATCCGCCGATCGTTCGCGACTGAGGCGGGCTCGGGTCGGGAGCGGTGGCCGCGTTCTGGACGTCGCGCCGGCCGACCGGGCCATCACACGGCACGAGCCGGTCAGCGCCGGCTACGACCGGCGACCTTCTTGCGGAGCGCTGCGACGGCGACGCGTTCATCGGGGAGGGTTCCGGGGTCGGCGAGGCGGTGATCGCATGCTGCTCCCATGTAGGCGTTCACGGTCCGTCGCCCTCGAAATGTGCGGAAGGCGCGTGCGAACACCTCCTGGCCGACACGCTCGACCGTCGTGTCGGTGCTGAACGTGGCGACCGCGACGTAGGTGATCGCGCCGTCGAATCCAGCAGGCCCACCTGCTGCGTTGGTCCAGTCGATCACGACCGGGCCCTTCGGCGACATGATCACGTTCATCGGGTGGAAGTCGAGGTGCAGCACGCTCTGCGGGCGCGATGTGTCGGCGGTGTCGGCGAGCATCCATGCCGGTGCCGCGATGCGGGCGAGGCGTTGCTGCAGCCGAGCGAGCACCCGGGCGTACCACACCACTTTCCAGGGTGCGGCGGTGAGCCGGTCGAGCATCGTGTCGCCCTCGACGCGATCCATCACGAGATCGGTGCCGTCCACCGAGTGGACCTTCGGGACCGGGTAGTCGCGCTCGGCGACGTAGCCCATGATGCGCGCTTCGAGTTCGACGTCGGCGTGAACGGTGCGATAGCGACGCAGCACCGTGCCGTCGCCGAGGTCGTAGACGTCCGCGACGCGACCCGATGCGATCAGTGGCCCCGGCTCGTCGGTCATCCGACGACGGTACCGCGCGCGAGGATGCAGCGATGCCGGCTGGATATTCGGGAACGCCGCTCGCCCGGAAGCTCGGGATCGTCGAGGGCTCGACGGTCGCGGTCGTGGCCGAACCGGACGACTTCCGTGAGCTGCTCGAGCCGATTCCCGACGGGGTGGCGTTTCGCACGTCGCTGCGCGGTCGCGCCGACGTGGTGGTCCACTTCGTCACCCGTCGGGCCGACTTCGAGCGGCGAATCGAGGCGGCCGGCCGAACGATCTTCCCTGCCGGCGGGCTGTGGATCGCTTGGCCGAAGCGCGCGTCGAAGGTGCCGACCGACATGACCGAAGACGTCGTACGCGACGTCGCGCTCCCGCTCGGCCTGGTCGACAACAAGGTCTGCGCGATCAGCGACGTGTGGTCGGGCCTCCGCATCGTCTGGCGACGCGAACTCCGCTGAACCCACCTCCGATCCACGACCTGTGAGTCGTCGGCGGAGGTTTCTGGTCGGTCGGCTCATCGTTCTCGGGTGGCGGTGAGGATGGCGGCCACGGCGCGGTCGATGTCGGCGTCGGTGGTCGAGGTGTCCGACACGCTGATCCGCATCGCGCGCCTGCCCTGCCACGTCGTGGCGCCCATCCATGCGTCGCCGCTGGCCTGGAGCCGTGCGACGACGGCGTCGGTCTCGGCATCGTCCCCGAACGCCACCAACAACTGGTTGAGCGCCGGCGGGCACAGCACCTCGGCACCGGCGGCATCGAGCTCCACCGCCATCCGGGCAGCGTGGCGACAACACCGTTCGACCGCGTCGGCGACACCTGCCCGACCGAGTGTCGCGAGGATCGCCCACACCGGGATCGCCCGCGCGCCCTGCGACATCTGCAGGCCGAGGTTCATCGGGCTGCGACCATCGTCACCGCCGGCATATGCGGCGTTCATCCCCATCGACGCACCGAGCGCCGTCGGGTCGGCCACCGCGACGACGCCGCAGTCGTAGGGCGTGTTCAACCACTTGTGTCCGTCAGTCGCCCACGAGTCGGCCTGCTCCACGCCGTCGAGCAGGCGGCGACGGGCGGGGACGGCGTTGGCCCACAGGCCGAACGCCCCGTCGACGTGGATCCACGAGTCGCGCGGGGTCGAACTGTTCGATGAGGGCAGCGAAGGGGTCGCTGTGCCCGGTGTTGACGTTGCCGGCCTGGAGCAGCACGAGCGTCGGGCGTTCCGACGTGAGGACCGCGGACGGAATCGCGTCGGATCGAGCCCGACCGAACTCGTCGGTCGGGATCTCGTGCACCGATCCGACACCGAGCCCGGCGAGCTTGAGCGCCTTGAGCGCGGAGGAGTGGATCTCCGCCGAGGCCACGATGTCGATCGGTGGAGCGCCGATGAGCCCGTGCTCGGCCGTATCCCACCCGATTCGACGCAACAGCGTGTCACGTGCCGTGATGATGGCCGTCAGATTTGCGATCGATGCACCGGCGCAGAACGATGCGACGGCGTCGGGCGGGAGCCCCAGGAGGTCGATCACCCATCCCGCGGCCAACGCGTCCAGGTGGGCGGCGATCGGGGACATCACCGGCAGGGCCGCGTTCTGATCCCATGCGCCCGCCAGGACCGAGGCGGCGAGGCCGACCGGCTCCACCCCGCCGGTCACGAACCCGAAGTACCGACCGCCCGTGTTGGCCACCGTGGCGTCGCCACCGATCTCGTCGAGCATCGCGATCACGTCGCCGGCGTCCAGCGGACGATCGAGCGTCGCGTTGAAGTCGATCGAGCCCAGGCGATCGATCGCCCGCTGCGACGGGACGACCGGACGTTCCCGCTCGGTCGTGACGTAGCGCGCCGCGCGTTCCGCGGCATCGAGCAGCAGTTCGGACTTCGACGGACCATCCGGGTGCCCTGCCATCGTCCGAGTCTCGTCGACCCGGCGCTCAGCAGGCGGTTTGTGTGACCGATTGCGACGATCGATGACGCATTTGGTCACACAAACGGCGGGGTGGGACGGGCGCGGTCGTGCGACAGTGGGGCCGTGAGCGAGTTGTCCACCACGCCGGAACCGCCGTACTACGCGGTCATCTTCGCGAGCACGACGACCGACGACACGCTCGGCTACGCCGAGGCGGCGGCGCGGATGATCGAACTGGCAGCCGAGCAACCCGGGTTCCTCGGCGTCGACTCAGCACGCAGTGACGGTGTGGGGATCACCGTCTCCTACTGGGCAACGGAGGCCGACATCGTTGCCTGGAAGGGGCACGCGGAGCACACGGTCGTCCGCGACACCGGCCGGGCCCGCTGGTACGACGCCTATGAACTGCGCGTCGCTCGCGTCGAGCGCTCGTACGGCTGGAGTCGCTGACCGTACGATCGTTCCCATGAGCGATGCCGAGATCGACGAGCGAGGGCGGACCGAACGACGAGCGTGGTTCGAGCAGGCGATCCGTGATCTCCACGCTCGTTTCGCCGACCTCACCGACGGCGAGCCCGCGTCGTACATCCCGGAGTTGGCAGCGGTCGACCCCGACAAGTTCGCCATCGCCGCCATGACGGTGGACGGGTTCGAGATGGCCGTCGGCGACGCCGACCACGAGTTCACGATCCAGTCGATCTCGAAGCTCCTGATGTACGGCATGGTGCTCGAAACCCACGGCCGCGATGCCGTGCTCGAGAAGGTCGGTGTCGCTCCCACGGGCGACCCGTTCAACGCGATCGAGCTCGACGAGGACCCGAGCCGTGCGCCGAACCCGATGGTCAACGCCGGGGCGATCGCGATCACCGATCTCGTCCCCGGCGGCGATCTCGACGAACGCGTCGAGAACGTGCGTGCGATGTATCACGGCTACCTCGGTCGGCTCCCCGACATCGATCGAGCGGTGTGGGCGAGCGAGCGAGCGACCGGCAACCACAATCGGGCGATCGCCTACCTGATGCTCAGCCACGGCATCATCACCGACCGCGTCGAGGAGACGCTCGATCTCTACTTCGGGCAGTGTTCGGTCCAGGTCGACGCGGTAGACCTGGCCGCGATCGCGGCGACGATCGCCAATCACGGCGTGCACCCGGTCACCGGTCAGCAGGTCGTGCGCCGTGACGTCACCCGCGATCAGTTGACGGTGGCGCTCACCTGCGGGATGTACGACTACGCCGGTGAGTGGGCGTACTCGGTGGGGATCCCCGCGAAGAGTGGTGTGGGCGGCGGGATCATCGGCATGCTGCCCGGCGTCGGCGGCCTCGCGGTGTATTCGCCTCGTCTCGACTCCCACGGCAACAGCGTGCGCGGCCTGCGGGTGTTCGAGGAGCTCTCGAAGGAGTTCGAGCTGCACCTCTTCGATCCGGATCGACCGTGGCGGCGGACGGAGCCGGCGCCCGACTGAGCGCGATCAGATCGGGCTGACGGTGACCGTGTCGCCGGCGGCGACGGTCCCGGGACGCAACACCGACGCGTACCAGCGGCTCGAACCCGGGTGCAGGTCGTGATCCATCAGCGAGATCTCGCCATCGACGAACCACTGCGCGTTCTTCGCACACGGCACGGCGGGCGCGCTCAGCTGCACCCGAACCTCGCCGATGTCGATGATCGTGCCGCCGTGCAGCGATGCCCAGTCGACGCCCTCGATCGTGATGTTCTCACCGGCGTTGCCGGGAGCGATCGGGTGCCCGGCGGCCGCGAAGCCGTCGATCACCTCCTGGCTCCAGAGACACAGCGCCTGCCACGGACGGCCGTGGTGTGCACGGGTCGCTTGGACATCGCCGTCGATGCCGCGAACGCCGACCGTCGCGGAATCGACTGCGGTCTTCGGCACACCACCGCCCGAGGCGCTGATCTGCGTGACCCGGCCACCGTGGCGCGGGACGACGTCGCCGGCGGCTCGACGGACGTCGGCGATCGACACGAGCCCGTGCCAGAGGTGGTGGACCTCGTCGAAGAGGTCGGGTGACGTCGAGATCGCCTTGAGGTCGTCGATCCGGCGCGCCTCGAGCTGGGCCATGAGCGGGACGGGCGCGTCCGCACTCCACTCCACGAGGAACGCGCCGGCGTGGGCGATGGTGCGCTCCGCGTCGTGCTCGTTCCACTGGCTGCGGTCGAAACCGCACCGATCACAGTGTTCGACGCCGATCATGTGCCGAACCTACTCCCACCGGTCCGCCCGCCCCTCCCCGGACCTTGTGTGACCGAATGTGCCGTCGAGTGTCGGTTTCGGTCACACAAACGGGTGCGAGACTGCGGCGATGCTGCCGCTCGTGCCGTTCGTCCGCCGCGTCGAGGAGGGGCAACATCCGGAGCTCGTCGCGGCGCTGCGCCGTGAACTGCCCGGGGTCGAGTTGGTCGAGCACGCCGACATCGCGCCGGATCGCCGCGCGGAGGTGACCGCAGCGATCGTGGACGGGCCGAGCGCCGAGCAGCTGGCAACGTTGCCGAACCTCGCGTTCGTCCAGAGCACCTGGGCCGGCGTCGAGGCCATCATCCCCGCAGTGCCCGCCGGCGTGGCGATCGCCCGCATGGTCGACCCGCAGCTCACCGCGACGATGACCGAGGCGGTGCTGGCCTGGACGCTGTACCTCCACCGCGACATGCCGCGCTACGCGCGTCAGCAGCGGGAGCGCGCGTGGATCGAACACCCACTGGTCCGCACGTCGGATCGTCGGGTGGGCATCGTCGGCCTGGGCGTGCTCGGCACGGCCGCCGCTCGATGCCTCGCCGATCTCGGCTTCGAGGTGGGCGGATGGTCCAGGTCGGCGAAGACGATCGACGGCGTCGCCTGCTTCGACGGCGATGATGGGCTCACCGCGCTGTTCAACCGTTCGGACATCGTGGTCAACCTGTTGCCCCACACCGCCGAGACGACGGGCCTGCTCGGGGCCGAGGTGTTCGCTGCTCTGCCGCCCGGATCGGCGCTGATCAACTTCGGTCGTGGCCAGACCGTCGACGACGCGGCGCTCCTCGACGCACTCGACCGTGGTCACCTCGACCATGCGGTGCTCGACGTGTTCGACGTCGAGCCGCTCCCCGCCGACCACCGGTTCTGGAGCCACGACGCCGTCACGGTCCTCCCGCACATCTCCGGGCCCACCAGCGTGGACACTGCAGCGGTGATCGCAGCGGACAACGTTCGGCGGTTCCTCGCGACGGGAGAGCTCCCGGGGGATGCGCTCGTCGATCGAGCGCGCGGCTACTGACCGATCAGCTCACGGTCGCCGGCTCGCGCACCGGCGACGAGAACTCGATCACGCCGTCGTCGACCTCCACATCCGGGCCGAGGAGCACCTTCTTGTCGTAGGTGTAGCTCTGCGCAGCGGTCCACGGATCGCGGTCCGACTGCTTGGGCATGAGGTGGACCCGGCGCTGCATGTATCCGGCGGGGAAGTCGTCGATGTACGGCCGCTGCGGCATGTCGGGGTCGCTGACCACGGGCACGACGCGAGACGCACCGTGCTCGTCCATCTTGTTGAGCAGCCGACAGATGTAGCGCGCGACAAGGTCGGCGCGCAGCGTCCACGACGCGTTGATGTACCCGAACGTGGTGCCGAGGTTCGGCACGCCCGAGTACATGAAGCTCTTGTAGGTGAACGTCTCCGCGATGTCGACCTCCTCACCGTCGACCACCGGCGTGACGCCGCCGAGCGTGAGCAGTTCGAGTCCGGTGGCGGTGACGATGATCTCGGCATCGAGCCGTTCGCCACTCTGGAGCACGATGCCGGTCTCGTCGAAGGTCTCGATGTGGTCGGTCACCACCGCCGCCCGGCCCTCGCGGATCGCGACGAAGATGTCGGCGTCGGGGGACAGGCAGAGACGCTGATCCCACGGGTCGTAGCTCGGCGTGAAGTGCGGGTCGATCATCGACGCGTCGTCGCCGAGGGCCTTCGTGACCTGCTTGTTGATCATCTTGCGCAACTTCGCCGGGTTCTTCCGCGACGTGCTGTACGCGAGTTCGGCCCGCCACGAGTTGATCTTGCGGATCGCTCGGTACGCCACCTTCTCGGGCAGGATCTTGCGGAGGCCGACGGTGATCGGGTTCCGGTTCGGCGCAGGGAAGATCCACGTGGGGGAGCGCTGCAGCATCGTGACGTGAGCGCCCTTGTCCGCGAGCGCAGGGACCAGCGTGACTGCCGTGGCCCCCGACCCGATGACCACGATCCGTTTGCCTGCGAGGTTCTCTCGGGTCTGCAGATGGTCGGGCCACTCCTGCGGATGGACGATCTGGCCCTCGAAGTCGGACTCACCAGGGAACTCGGGTCGATGCGGGTTCGAGTACGAGTAGTACCCGCTGCACATCTGCAGCCAGTTGCACGTCATGGTCTCGGTCGTGCCGGTCGCCTGACCGGATTCGTCGGCGTGATCGACCGTGACCGTCCAGGTCGACGTACCGGAGTCCCACGACGCGCCCACGACCCGTCGCCCGAACGTGATGTGGCGCATGACGTCGTACTCCTCCGCGGTCTCGCGGATGTAGTCCTTGATCATCGGACCGGGAGCGATCGCGATGTCGCTTGCCCACGGCTTGAAGTCGTAGCCGAGCGTGTACATGTCGCTGTCGGAGCGAATTCCGGGATACCGGAACAGGTCCCACGTCCCGCCGAGATCCTGGCGCGCCTCGACGATCGCGTACGACTTCGTCGGGCATTCACGCGTGAGGTGACATGCCATGCCGATGCCGGACAGACCCGCACCAGCGATCAGGACGTCGACGTGCTGGACCGATGTTCCATTCTCCACGCTCCCGACCGTACCAAGCCGTCGTTCTCGTGAACTCTTCGGGCGCACCGTGCCGGAACAGTTCACGAGAACGACGGGGGGAGGGGAGTGGCGGGGGAGGGGGAGTGGGAGGGGAGTGGCTGGCGATCAGCGCAGCGGGCGTCCGGCGAGGAAGGCGCGCCGCTGCGTTTCGCACTCGGCGTGGACGAAACAGTCGTCGCCGTGGTCGTTCGTGAGGCCCTCGGACTGCATGAACGCGTACGCGGTCGTCGGACCGACGAAGCGCCACCCGCGACGCTTGAGTTCCTTCGACAGTGCGGTGGACCGAGCCGTGGCTGTGGGGACGCCGCCGCGGTCGGTGCGCTCGGGCGTGTCGACCGCCCAGCTCCAGATCCAGTCGACGAGTGGTCCCTCCGCCTCGATCAGTTCGATCGCTCGTCGGGCGTTGTTGATCGTCGCTTCGATCTTGCCGCGATGGCGGATGATCCCGACGTCTCCGAGCAGCCGCTCGACGTCTTCCTCACCGAATCGTGCGACGCGCTCGATGTCGAACCCCGCGAAGGCAGTCCGGAAGTTCTCGCGCTTGCGCAGGATCGTGATCCAGCTGAGCCCGGACTGGAACCCCTCGAGGCAGATCTTCTCGAACAGCCGGACCGGGTCGGTCGTGGGGCGTCCCCATTCGGTGTCGTGGTACTCGAGGTAGAGCGGATCATCGGTCGGCCAATCGCAGCGGACCGGTTCGGCGTCGCCCATCGCCGTCACGTCTTGCGATTGCGACGGAGCAGGATCTGCTGTGCGATCGTCGCGACGTGGGTGCCGTCGGCGCGCAACACGTCGCCGGTCGCCAGGCCACGCCCACCGGCGAGGCCGTGGGAGCGGGTGTCGAACCAGTGCCATTCGTCGGCGCGTGACGGCCGGTGGAACCAGACCGAGTGGTCGAGGCTGGCGCCGACGAAGCGAGTGCGGTCCGACTCGTCGTTCGCGAACTCGGGGTGGGCGGATCGACCGGCACGAAACGGTGCCGCGTCGGACATGAACGTCAATGCACAGATGTGTGTGATCGGATCGTCGCCGAGGTCGGCGGTCAGCCGGATCCAGTAGCCGACGCGACCGTCGGGGAGGTTGACCGCGCGTCGATCGAGCAGGGCCCCCCACGAGTCGTTGCGCAGTTCCGGGTCGTCCGGCGCCGGCAGGTTCGGGTCGAGTGTCGCGATCTGCGCGTCGGCTTCGTCCTCCGCGACCTGGAACGACACCGACGCGTTGAGGATCGCACCGCCCGACTGGCGGGCGACGACCTGGCGGGTGGTGAACGAACGCCCGTCACGCAACCGTTCGACCTCGAAACGGATCGGCTCGTCGGGCGATCCGGGACGGATGAAGTAGGAGTGGAAGGAGTGCGCGGATCGTTCCGGGTCGACCGTGTGGATCGCGGCGCGCAGCGCCTGAGCGACCACTTGCCCGCCGAACAGCCGTCCACCCCACGGGTAGCGGGCCACGATCCCGACGTAGGTGTCGGGCCCGTGCGGTTCGAGGTGGAACAGGTCGGTGAAGTCGATCTTCTGGATCCTCGGGGCCTGCATGTCGTGATCCATCCGTGCAGGTCTAGCGGATCGTCGAACGGGCGCCCACTCCCGGGCCCGGCACCCGTTGGCGTAGCGTTCCACGGATGGACGACCTCCTCGAACTCTCGGCCTCGATCATCGAGAGCGGCGATGTCGACAAGCCCTTCAACCGGATCACGAACGAGTTGAGCGAAGTGGCCGACGGGCTCGCCTTCGTCGAATCGTTCAGCAACAGCGTCGTGATCGATGCGGGCGACGGGCTGGTGGCCGTCGACGCATCGCACGCCAACAGCGGCGCCGCCGTCGTCGACGCCATCCAGGGCTGGTCGTCGACACCGGTGTCCCACATCGTCTACACCCACGGACACGCCGACCACGTCGGCGGCTCGGTCGCCTTCGACGCGGCCTACGACGGCATCGAGGTGCTCGGCCACGAGAACGTGCAGCGCCGCTTCGACCGGTACCGGTACACGAACGACTGGAACGTGTTGATCAACGCTCGCCAGTTCGGCGGGGTGCGTGGTGACTTCAAGATGGGCGATGGTGCGCCCGAATTCATCCCGGCTGCCACGCTGGAGCCGACGCATGTCATCGGCGACCACGAGACGGTGTCCGTCGGGTCCCGGACGATCGAACTCCACCACGCCCGCGGCGAGACCGACGATCACCTGTGGGGCTGGATGCCCGACGAGAAGTGGCTGTTCGTCGGCGACTTCGTGATCTGGACCTTCCCGAACGCCGGCAACCCGCAGAAGGTGCAGCGTTACCCGATCGAGTGGGCTGCGGCGCTGCGCGACATGGCATCACGCCGCCCCGAGATCCTGCTTCCTGCGCACGGCCTGCCCGTCGGTGGCGCCGACCGGATCGAGGAGATGCTCACCGACATCGCGGGCGCGCTCGAAGGTCTCGTGGCCGATGTGGTCGAGATGATGAACGCCGGCGAGGTGCTCGACACGATCATCCACACCGTGCGTGTCGACCCCGACCTGCTCGCCAAGCCGTACCTTCGCCCGCTGTACGACGAACCCGAGTTCGTGGTGCGCGGGATCTGGCGGCAGTTCGGTGGCTGGTGGGACGGCGCGCCGAGCCGCCTCAAGCCGGCGCCCGACGCGCAGCTCGCCGCCGAGCTGGCCGTGCTCGCCGGCGGTGCCGATCGGCTCGCGACGCGTGCGGCGGAGGCGGCGCACGCGGGTGACTTTCGAATTGCCTCGCACCTCGCGGACCTCGCGGCGTGGGCGGCGCCGGACGACCCCGCGATCCACGGAGTCCGCGCCGAGGTCTATCGTGCCCGGCGGGCCAGCGAGACGTCGCTGATGGCCAAGGGCATCTTCGCCGGCGCACTGCGCGAGTCGCAGGCCGTGGCCGATCCGAGCTCGTGAGGCAGCGTACGGTTCGGGTCAGCGCGTGACCGAGCGCCAGAACGCCCGATAGTTCGGGTACGTGATCTCCGGGGTGATCCAACCAGCGTCGACGAGGCCGTCGTGCAGCTTCGGCAGGTTGCGCCACGGCACGCCCATGTCGACGTGGTGGGCCAGGTGCCAGCCCGTGTGATACGGCACCATCAGGTAGCGGGCGACCAGCGTCTGGTGGATCACGTGGGTCGTCTCGCGCCGGTCTCGCGAGCGGATCATCCCGCCGTGTTCGGCGATCGCGCGCAGCCGGTTCGAGAACTGCCAGAGCGTCATCCACGAGGCGAGCCAGACGACGTACATCAGCGGGCGACCGACGGCGATCGACGCGCCGAGCATCACGACCTGCACGGCCAGGATCTCCCACGCCTCGACGCTGCGTCGGCGCAGGGCACCGGCGAGTTGCTTCATCCGCTTGTAGCCGGTGATCCCGACGATGTCCCGGCGCAGCTTGCGGTGCCACGAGTCCGCGGGGATCGGATAGCCGGAGTACAGGCCCAGATCGGGTTCGTCGGGCCCCATCTCGTCGCGATGGTGCGCGAAATGGGAGCGGCGATAGGCGAGGGTCGGCTGGAACGACGGGTACCCGAGCAGCCAGCGACCGCAGAAGTCGTTCGCCCACCGCTTGGAGAAGAGCAGGCGGTGCGCGGACTCGTGGGCGAGGATGTTGAGGCAGACGTGACCGCGTGCCATCAGGAAGAACGCCAGCAGGTACGCCCACCAGGTGTTGAGGATCCCGGCGGCGATCACGACACCGAACGATTGCGCCAGCGTGCTGACGACGGCGCCGACGTTGCGAGCGTTCGGGATGCGTCGGAGCTCGTCGCGCCATGGGCGCAGGGGGACTCCGCGTTCGTTGAACCGCTCGTCGGGGAACACGTCGGGCAGCGCTGCGGCAGGCGGGACCAGCGTTGCCACGGCGGATTCGGCGCGCTCGGTGTCTGCCACGATCACCACGGTACTTCGCGATGCGCTCACCGCCCGATCGCGATGACGCCGCGTTGGCGCGGCGGTTTCACGATGATCCCATGACTACTCACACCGACACCGACACCGCCACCGACCACCGCCACCGCCACCGCCACCAACAACGACATCGACTCGACCCACACCCTCGGCGGCAGCCTCCTTGGCGCACCGGCGCAGCGGCGGCCCTACGACACCGTGCCGTTCTTCCGGAAGCGGTGGATGGTCACCGTGCTGTTCCTGTTGTTCATCCCGGCGATGATCGTCATCTGCCTGACCGGGCCCGTGTACCAGAACGACAAGGGACAGGCCACGCAGTGGACCGACAAGCAGCGGTATCAGGCAGCAATCGGCGGTGCGGTCTTCATGGCCGTCAGCCTGCTTCGCCTGTTCGCGATGCCGGCCGGCTGACCGGACGCTCGATCAGAACGATGCGCCGGCGGGTCCGCCACGGCGGCGGGCACCGCGTCGTTCGCGGGGCTTCGCCACCTGGCGCTTGACCGCGACTTCGAACTCGACTTCGGGGACTTCGATCGCACCGTCGAGTACTTGGCGCATCATCGCCAGGTGTGCCGGTGAGCTGCCACAGCACGCGCCGATCATCTGGATGCCGGCCGCACGCTGGCGATGGGCGTGCGCGGCCATCACCTCGGGCGATCCGCTGTAGTGCAGGTCGGCACCGTGCCACTCGGGCATCCCGGCGTTCGCTTTGCTGATCAGCAGGATGTCGGGGTTCGTCTCGCGCATCTCCACGAGCGCGGCCTCGGTGTCGGCCAGGTTGTTGCCGCAGTTCGCGCCGACCGCATCGACGCCGAGCTCGGCCAATCGCGTGACGGCCTCGGCACCGGTGACACCCATCATCGTGCGCCCGGCCGTGTCGTAGCTGAGCGTCGCACAGATCGGCAGGTTGCTCACGGAGCGAGCACCTTCGACCGCACCGGCGATCTCGTCGAGATGGCTCATCGTCTCGATCCACAGCACGTCGGCACCGCCCGCGTCGAGCCCTTTCGCCTGCTCGGCGAACGCCGCTGCGCACGTCGCCATCGTCATCGAACCCATCGGTTCGAGCAGTTCGCCGGTCGGACCCATCGACCCCGCCACGATCACGCGACGATCGCCGGCGTCGGCTGCCTCGCGAGCGACGCGTGCCGCTGCTTCGTTGAGCTCGATCACCCGATCGTCGAGCTGGTGCAGCTTCAGGCGAAAGCCCGTGCCGCCGAACGAGTTCGTGAGGATGATGTCGGACCCGGCCGCCACGTAGTCGGCATGGACCGCTGTGACGCGGTCGGGATGCTCGATGTTCCACAGCTCGGGTGCGCCGCCGGACTCGAGGCCGCGAGCGAACAGCTCGGTGCCCATCGCGCCGTCGATGAGCAGCACGCCTCGTTCGTCGAGCAGTTCGTGCAGAATCGTCATGGCAACAGTGTGCCCGCTCGCTCCAGCTGTCGCGCGCGACCGTTGGCACGGCCGAATGGGCTCTAGCTTGACGATCGTGAACGGACGGATCGGCTGGATGCTGCTGGCGGTGGCGCTGACCGCCGGCTGCGGCGCCTCGCCCGGCGTCGATGTCGAGGACTCGTCGCGCCTCGATCAGGCGGCGCCGACGACCGAGCGCCCGGTCACCTCCGATCCCGAAGACGATGTCGATGTCGATCTCGATGTGGATCCCCCGACGGCCTCCGATCCCGTGACCAGCTCGGTGCCCACCGAGCCGCCGGTCTCGAACGCCGACGAGGCGGCACCGCCCGCGCTCGACGGTGTGGGCGATTCGCTGTACCCCGAACTCGGCAACGGCGGCTACGACGTGGAGCACTACTCGCTCGACCTCGACGTCGACGTCGACGAGAACCAACTCGGCGGCGTCGCGACGATCGAGGCGATCGCGACGGACCCCCTCGACACGTTCCACCTCGACCTGCGGGGCCTCGAGGTCCTCGAGGTCACGGTCGGCGGCGACGACGCCACGTTCGATCGGGTCGACCACGAACTCGTGATCACGCCCGACGAGCCGATCGCCGCCGCGGACCCGTTCACCGTCGTCGTGCGTTACCTCGGCACACCCGAGCCGATCGCCGATCCAGCGATTCCGTTCGACACGATCGGGTGGCACCAGCGCGAGGACACCGTCTACGTCGTGTCGGAACCGTCCGGTGCGATGTCTTGGTTCCCGAGCAACAACCATCCGACCGACAAGGCGACCTTCGACATCTCGATCACCACCGACAGCGAGCTGACGGCCGTGGCCAACGGTGTGCTGGAGGAGACCGAGGAGGTCGGCGGCGGGCTGTCGACCACGACGTGGCGCATGGACGATCCGATGGCGACCTACCTCGCAGCGGTGTACATCGGTGACTTCGAACTGCGTGAGTCGGTCACCGACGACGGCTTGCGGATCCGCAACTACTTCCCGTCGGCGTTGGCCGATGACCTGGAGGCGGACTTCGAGCTCACCGCCGACGTGATCGACTTCTACGAGACGCTCTTCGGATCCGACTACCCGTTCGACGAGTACGGCTCGATCGTCCTGCCGTTCGCGACGGGGTTCGCACTGGAGAACCAGACGATCTCGGTGCACGGGTTGGATGCGACCGACCCGTACACGGTCGCCCACGAGATCATGCACCAGTGGGCCGGCAACTCGATCACCCTCGGCGACTGGCAGGACATCTGGATGAACGAGGGGTTCGCGACGTACCTCGCGTACCTGTACTTCGAGGACCGGGGTCTGTCGAGCTCCATCGACCCGGTCGGCATGTACGCCGCGCTCCGCGGCGGCACGACCGGACCCGCCGAGGTCCCGATCGACGACCTGTTCGGCCTGTCGGTCTACTTCCGTGGCGGCATGGCGCTGCACGCGCTGCGCGTCGAGGTCGGCGACGACGTGTTCCGCGAGATCCTCGCGGCGTACTACGACCGTTTCGCGGGCGGCGACATCACCACCGTCGAGTTCCTCGACCTCGTGTCCGAGATCGCCGGACCCGACGCCGTCGCCGTGCTCGACGAGTGGTTGTACGGCGATGAGCTCCCCGACTTTCCCAAGTAGATGTTCGTCGGTGCCAGGCACCAGCGATCATCTTCACCGGGTGCGGGTGTAGCGCAGATCGGTCGGGGGGCGGCCCTCGTCGAGCCCGCGCTGTTCGAACCGGGTGAGGGGGCGCTCGACAGGGCGGTCGACCACGCCGCCCTCGAGTCGTGGCTCCGCGTCGCAGACCCGCTGCATCAGGGCGGCGTAGTCGGCGATGTCGGTGGCGAGGTGGAGTTCGCCGCCGATCTCCAACCGATCGACCAGCGCAGCGACGACGTCGTCGCGCACGAGGCGACGGTGGTGCTGGCGCTGCTTCTTCCACGGATCGGGAAAGAAGATCCGCACGATCCGCAGGGACCGGGGTCCGATCCGATCGAGGAACTGGACGAGGTCGCCGTGCACGACCCGCACGTGCGGGAGCGGATCGTTGACGATCGCGTCGAGCACGGTGACGACCCCCGGGTCGTGGACCTCGACGCCGACCACGTCGAGCTCCGGCTGGGCCCGCGCCATCTGGATCGTGGACTCGCCGTGACCGAACCCGATGTCGAGCACGACGCCGCGGTCGGGGTCACGATCCGGCCCGAACACGTCGGCCCAGTCGAGCACCGGGCCCTCCAGGTCGATGCTCCACTGCGCGATCCACTCGTCGAACTCGCGCTGTCGCTTGGGTGACAACCCGCGTCGGCGCACCTTGAACGTCAACGCCGGGCGACGCACGATCCGCGCGATCGACATGTCCTCGGGCGTTCCGCTCACGGCGCCGAAGCTAACGGTACCGCTCTGCTGGCACACGGCCCGCAGTTCTCGCTGCGGGCGGGTGGGTGTGGGTGGGTGGGGGTGGGTTCGGGGTCGGGATGCGCATGCGAGGTCAGGTGCCGGTGAGCCCGTCGAGGCCCTGCTGGAAAGCGCGAAGTCCTTCCGCCAGCGACGCGGTCAGCGCCTCGAGTTCGGTGCCCTCGACGTCGATCGAGATCGGCACGTCGAGCTGCACGGGCACGTCGACGTCGATCGGTACCGACTCGTCGATCGGGACGTCGACGGTCAGATCGATCGGCACGTCGATGTCGATCGGCACGGTGATGTCGATCGGGATGTCGACACCGAAGGGCCCGTTGACCGTGATCGTGGTCTCGACCTCTTCGTTGATGGGGATCGACGTGTTGATCGGGACCTGGACCGTGCGTTGCAGGTCGAACGTCTCGGAGATCGAGATCGTTTCGTCGATCGACACGTCGAAGTCGATCGAGGAACTGCCGAAGTCCTCGAGGCCCGCGACCGCTTGATCCAGCCCGTCGCCGATCGACGGGCCGAGTCCGTTCACGGTTTCGACGAAGCCGTTGACCTGCGACGCGTACAGCGCGGCGCCCGACTCGACGCGAGCGAGATCGGCCTGCGTTGTCGCCAGCTCGTCCTCGGTGGCCTGCACCTTCGTGAACATCCACATCGTGAGTGCGAGCGAGCCGAGCAGGAGCACGCCCAGGCCGACGAGCACCGGGGTCAGGTTGCGCTGGGCCCAGCCGGTGGTGGGGGCAGGGGGCGGAGCGAACGGCTCGTCGGGCTCGACACCGTCGGCGACGAGCACCGGCATCTCGTCGGTGTCGACCGATGCGCGCGTGACGACGAAGGTGTCGTGTTCGCTCGTGTCGGCATCGGGTTCGGGCTCCGTTCCGTCGGGCTCCGTTCCGTCGGGTTTCGTCACGTCGAGTTCGGTCGACGGTGTTTCGGTGCCGGCGGCCGCCGTGTCGGGATCGGTGTCGGGGGTCGGAGTGTCGGGTTCGGTGGTCATGAGGGTCTCCAGTGGTGCGAGGGGGTCGAGGGAGGGGGATGGGGAACGGCGCAGCAGCGCGAGGCACAGGACGAGTCCGACGCCGAGGGCGGCGGCGCTGGCGAGGAACGTGTCGGCGATCGACTGGGCGGTGAGGCGCTCGGTCGCTTCGTTGAGAGCGGCCTGGAAGCCGGGATCGGTGATCGGCGGGAGGTCGATGTCGGAGCGCAACGCGTTGAAGCGCGCCAGTCCCCAGGCGGTCAGCGCCGACAACCCGACGCTGAGCCCGATCATCCGCACGACCATGACCACGGCGGCGGCAGCGCCCCGCGAGTCGGGTTCGGCGTGGTCGACGACGGCCGAGGTGGTCGGTGCGACGGTGAGCCCGATGCCGCCGCCGAGCAGGGCGAGCTGCAGGGCGAGCACCGGGTACGGCGTGTCGCCGCCCCAGGTGAGGCCCATCAGCGTGTACGCGAGCGTGGCCGCGACGAGCCCGAGCAGGATCGGCGGGCCGTACCACGTCCGCTCGGTGACCCGCCCGCCGATGTACGACAGCAAGGCCATCGACGCGGTCAGCGCCGACAGAATCCAGCCGGCGACGACGGCCGAACGTTCGAGGTCGATCTCGACGGCATTGACGAACAGCGGCACGTCGACCATCGCGATCACGAGTGCCGCGCCCACCACGAAGTTGACGATCAGCGCCACGCGGACGTTGCGGCCACGGAACAGCGACGCGTCGATGAGCGCAGTGCGGCCGGCGCGACGTCGGCGCCGTTCGTGCCAGACGAACCCGACACCGGCCGCCACGGCGAGCGGGTACAGCCAGCGCAGGTCGGTGCCGCCGTTGCCGGTGAGTTCGTCGAGGCCCTGCACGCTCTGCACCTCGGCGGAGCCGAGCAGCGCCAGGTTGAGCGAGACGAGCGCCGTCGTCAGCAGGCCGGCACCGATCCAGTCGATGCGGACGTTCCGGTCGGGTCGGTCGTGCTCGGCGAGCGCCCACCACACCGCGGCGGCACCGATGAGGGCGAGCGGCACGTTGAGCCAGAACTGCCACTTCCAGTCGAGGAAGCGAACGAGCATCGCACCGTACAGCGGTCCCCACACCCAGCCGAGTGTCTCGATGGCGCCGAGGGTGCCCAGAGCGCGAGCGCGCCGGGCGACCGGGTACACGTCGCCGACGACGGCGAGCGCGATCGGGACCATGGCGCCGCCACCGATCGCGGTGAGCACCCGGCCGACGAGCAGCGTGCCGAGCGTGTCCGACAGCGGGATCCAGATCGTGCCGACCATGAAGACGGCGTAGGCGATGAGGAACGTGCGACGACGGCCGATCACGTCGCTGACGCGCCCGGCGATCGGCATCACCGCGATGAACGCGATCAGATAGGCGTTCACGATCCACGCCGCGTCGTCGAGCCCGTCGGGAAGGACGAGCCCGAGGTCGCCGATGATCGGGCGCAGCATCGTCGAGACGACCGTCAGGTCGTCGGCGGCGACGAACACGCTGAAGCCGACCGCCCACAGGATCGCCCGCGGCGACGCCACGCGACGCCCGGTGTCGAGGACCGTGTCGGTCACGACCCGATGCCCTCTGGCGGCTTGATGTCGAAGTCCTCGTCGTACTCGCTGAGCTCGAGCTCCCACGCCACTTCGGCGCCGTCGACGAGGGTGGTGAACTCGGCCGCGCGCACGTGGCCGGTCACCGGTTGGATCCAGAAGTCGATGTCGACGTCCTGGTTCCGCACGAGGCCCGCAGTGATCGTTTCGATGCGGTCGGCGGGCGCCGTCGCAGTGATGTGGTAGCGCGTCGCGCCGTCGCGTTCCTCGGTGCCGACGAGTTCGACGTCGGTCAGGCCCTCCATCAGCGGCTGCCAGCCATTGGTCGGATCGAAGAACAGTGACGGGTCGAGGTCGATGCCGGCGGGCAGCGGCTCGAAATTGCCGGTGATCGGGTTCGACAGCCAGATGTCGTCATCGAGCGCGACGGCACCGAGCTCGCTGACGAGACCGCCGTCGACCTCGACCTCGAGCACCGCTTGCGCCGACCCGGGCACGGTGAACTGGCCGACGACGCTGTTCAACGCGAGCTGTTCGACCTGGTCGATGTAGACCGGTGCTCCACTGCGTCGGAGTTCGAAGCGCACGCTCTCGGTCACCCCCATCGCCGTGGCGGAGGCGTCGACGATCGACTCGGCGTCGGCCGGAATCGTCGGTTCGGTGGGCTCGTCGGCGCTTCCCCCACCACAGGCGGCGATCATCAGCGAAGCCGCAACCAGCAATGGCCCAGCAACTCGCAAACGCATGCGTCGCCCTGTGGGTGTTCGGTCGGATGTGTGGATCATGGAATCGCCTCGGGAGTTGGCGACGCAGCAGCGTCGGGCTCGGCCCGATGCGCGGGTCGAACAGTTGCACAACCTTGCCCCGTCCTCGCCTATTCCAAGCGTCACGGCCCATGGCTCACGGTTCGGTGGCGCGAGCGGTGCGATTCGCCAGACTGTCGTGATGTCCGACAGCGGCCCGGCGGGGGACGACGCGGCGATCCGCCGCCGCCTCCGACGCCAGGCTGCATCGATCACACTCGCCGTCGCACCGTTCGGCGTCGTCTTCGGTGCGACGGCGGCGACCGCGGGGCTCGTGCTCCTGGAGGCGATCGGCTACTCGGTCTTCGTGTTCGCCGGCAGTGCCCAGTTCGCGTCCGTCGAGATCCTCGGCGACGGCGGCTCGGTGGCGTCGGCCACGATCGCCGGGCTGCTGCTGAACGTTCGATCCCTGGCATTCGGCGTGATCATGGCCCCGGCGCTCACGGGCGCCTTCTGGCAGCGAGCGCTGATGTCGCAGGTGATGATCGACGAATCGACCGCCGTCGGCGTCTCGGCCATCGAACCCCGGCACCGCCGATACGGCTACCTCGTCGGGGGGCTCGGCGTCTTCGTGGTCTGGAACCTGACCACCGTCCTCGGCTTCGTCGTGTTCAGCAACGCCGGTGATCTGATCACCGACCTCGGCCTGGACGTGGCCGGCCCGGCGGCGTTTCTCGCGCTCCTGTGGCCACGCCTCGCCGACCGGCGCCAGCTCGCAACGGCGGTGGCCGGTGCCGCGATCGCCGTGGTGCTCGTACCCGTCACCCCGGCGGGGGTCCCGATCCTCGCGTCGATGTTCGGCGTCGCCGCAGCGCGCCTCGTCACGCCGGGATCCCGTGATGACCCGTCGGCTCGGGAGGTGTCGGCGTGAGCGACGCACTGGTCGTCCTGATCCTGCTCGCGGGCGGGACGTACGCATTGAAGGCGGCCGGTCCGCTCGTGCTCGGGTCCCGTCGACTTCCAACGCGAATCCAGATGCTGGTCGATCTGCTCCCGGCGGCGCTGCTCGCGTCGCTCGCCATCGTGTCGACGGTCGGTGACGGGGAGGCCGTGGTGCTCGACGCGCGTCTCGTCGGGCTGGTCGTCGCCGGAGTCGCGCTGTGGCGTCGCGCCCCGTTCGTCGTCGTCATCGTCGTGGCGTCGGCTGCCACCGCACTGGTTCGGGCCATCGGCTGACCCACTGCCATTTGTGCGAGGTGAATCTTCTGGTTTTCGTCAAGATCGTACGGTTGACCTCAAGGCGGGCGCCGATCTCTCCGATGAGGCGTCATGAAGCTCTGGTCATTGCTGTTCGCGGGACTCGTCCTTGCGGTCCCTGCGGGGGTGGTGACCGCCGAGGTCGACACGCTCGAACACAACGCGAGCACGACGCAGCGAGCGGAGCGGATGCGCAACGCCACGCCGGTCGCCGACCCGCCCGCACCGTCGGTTTCGTCGGAATCCCTGGCGATTCTGGCGCTCGTCAACAGCGAGCGCGCCGCACGGGGGCTGGCCCCGATGCGGGTGAACATCTCCTTGAACGAGGCAGCGCAGGGTCACAGCGCCAGTCAGGCCGCCGCAGGCACGATCTACCATGTTTCCCCCACCGGTTCGAATCCAGGGACTCGCATCGCCCAGACCGGCTATCGGTTCAGCACGTGGGGCGAGAACGTCGCCGCCGGGTTCCGCAACGCGCAGTCGGTGATGAATGCATGGATGACGAGCCCCGGTCACTGCAAGAACATCCTGAACCCCGCATTCACCGAGCTCGGTGTCGGTTACGTCAAGCGCGACGGTGACCCCTCGCGCTACTTCGACTACTGGACCCAGGTGTTCGCTCGTCCGCAGGGCCAGGCGGCCCCGGCCGGGACCTACAACCCCGCCTGGTGCTGAGCGCAGCGACCCGCCTCGCGTCGCCGCGCGACCTCACATCGGCGGCGTGAAGGTGTCGACCGCCTCGACGAAGCCGTCGAGGTCGGCGTCGGTGACCTCGACGCTGAGCGCGATGAACCCACGTCGTGCCAGGTAGAAGCCGGCGTCGAGGCAATGGAAGAAGAGCAGCTCCTTCAGGCGATCGTCGGCGCCGTCGAGGTCGTGCGCTGAGCGCACCGGCGCGGCGACACCATGGACGTTCATCAACGATCCGGTGCCCGTCACGCACATCGGGAGGTGCTTGCGGGTGAAGGTCTCGTTCAGCCGTCGACGGAGTCGCTCCCCACGTTCGTGGGTCGCTTCGAGGACCTCGTCGGTCAGGACGTCGGTGAGCGTCGCGACTCCCGCCGCCATCGACACGACGTTGTTGTTGAAGGTTCCCGCGTGACCGAGCACGCCGCCGGCTGCCGGGTCGAAGTGCGCCATCACGTCGGCACGTCCGCCGAACGCACCGAACGTGAACCCACCGGCGAGATACTTGCCGAGTGTGGTGAGGTCGGGGCGGATGTCCAGCAGTTGCTGTGCGCCGCCGCGAGAGAAGCGAGAGGTCATCACCTCGTCGAACACCAGCAGGGCACCGTGTTCGTCGCAGTGGGAGCGCAGCGATCGGAGGAAGTCGGGATCGCCGGGGATGCATCCGCCCGAGCCCTGCATCGGCTCGACGAGCACCGCGGCGATCTCGGATCCGTGCCGGTCGAACGCCGAGGTGACGTCGGCGGTGTCGTTGAAGTTGCAGACGTGCCAGTCATGGGGGACGGTGATCGGACTCGCTTCGGCACCGAAGGTCAGCACGCCGCCGTGGTAGCCGTTGGCGAAGACCAGGATCTTGCGTCGGCCGGTGTGGTGCGTTGCGAGGGCGAGCCCCATGAGGTTCGCCTCGGTTCCCGAGTTGGTGAACCGGACCTGTTCGATCGACTCGAAACGCTCGACGAGGAGTTCGGCCAATCGGACTTCGTTCTCGTGGACCGAACCGAGCGACCAACCTCGGTCCAGGGCCTCGCGTGCGGCGTCGAGCACCGGGGCCGGATCGTGGCCGAGGAGCCCGGCCGTGTAGTTGCCCAGTAGGTCGACGTACGAGTGGCCGTCGATGTCGCGCAGCATGCGCCCGTGTGCGTGTTCGACACGGAACGGAAACGGATCGAAGTGCAGCACCGATCGGGTGTTGCCGCCGGGCTGGACCGCGCGAGCCCGATCGGACCAGTTCCGGCTCAGCGGTCGCTGCGCGGCGTAGCGGTGGCGGGCGGCGGTGACCGCACGGTCGAGTTCCTGGTTCATCCCGCCAGCCTGCCATCCGGCCCCACCCCGGGGGAGGGTGGGGCCCGACGGCGCGGACCCGACCTGTCGGCAGGGCTCGGGCGGCAGGAAAGCAGGGCTCAGGCGGCCGCGGGCGTCACGATGTCGACCGAGTCGACGAGGTCGCGAGCCGTGGCCAGTGCACCTTCGGGATCGACGTTGAGTTGGCCGGCTGCGACCACCTCGACGTTGGTGAGCCCGAGGAACCCGAGGAAGGTGGTGAGCCAGGTGGACGAGAGGTCCATCGGCGATCCGACGGGCACCCCGCCCGATGCCACGATGACGTAGACCGGCTTGTCGGGCACCAGACCCTCGGGGCCGGTCTCGGTGTAACGGAAGGTGGTGCCGGCCCGTGCGACGAGATCGGCCCACGCCTTGAGGGCGGCGGGCGGCCCGAAGTTGTAGATCGGCAGACCGATCACGACGGCGTCGGCGTCGACGAGCTCGGCGATGAACTCGTCGGCCACGGCGAGTGCCGCACGCTGTTCGGCCGTGCGCTGATCGGCGGGCGTCCACATGGCCAGGAGGGTGTCCTCGCTGAGCAGCGGCACGCCGTCGGCCAGGTCACGGGTACGAACGGTGGTCTCACCGGGGAAGCGGTCGATCAGGCGGGTGGCGAGTTCGCGGCTCACCGAGTCGGCCGAGCGGGCGGAGGAATCGATACGGAGGATGTTGGTCATGAGGACAGTCTACTCAAGATATTTGCGATCGCAACTAAATGCCGAAACGAGTGTTCCCACGAGCATGGTGTGGCCTGTGTTTCGTCGGTCGGAGCGGGCGAGGTCCCGGTCACGCCGTACGCTCTGAACGTGTTCCTCGGTGACGACCTGCTGCCGTTCCTCGTGCTCGCCTTCGGTGGGGCGCTCTTCGTCGGCAACCTGTTGGCGGTGGTCAAGCCACCGCAACGCCAGCTCGACGACACCCACCTCGAGCGGGCGCCCGTCGCCCGCTCCCTGACATTCGCGCTCGTCGGGCTGGTCGCGGCGATCTGGGCGATCGCGTCGCTCGTCGCCGGCTGAACGAACCCCCGCTCAGTTGACGGCGATCACCACGCCCGTGGAGTCTCCGTTGGATTGCGTCGTCACGCTCACGGTCGTGTCACCCCGGGTGAACGTGCCGCTGTAGAAATCGCTGCCCTGGTTCAGCTTCGACTGCTCGGAGAAGCCGTCGGCGTCGAGGCGGCTGACGTAGTCGTCGAACGCGTTCTGTGCCGTGGCACCGGTCGTTCCCGTGACGACGACGGCTGCATCCCCACCGTCGGAGGTGTAGGTCCCGAAGACCTCCTCGAGGTTGTCGGGGCGAGGAACGTCGCTCGGCCACTGTTCTGGGATGCCTTCGCCGGATGCGAACACGGAGTCGCCGTCCTCGCCCTCGACGGTGAAGTCGACGCTGTCGCCGTCGCCGGAGATCTCGCCGGTCGTGACGTCGCCCTCGGCGTCGGTCGCGGTGAAGGTGCCGTCCGAGTCGAGGTCGAACGTGCCGTCGCCGCTCTCTGCGTTGATGCCGCCTTCGTCGGCATCGACGGAGAAGTCGTTGCCATCGGCGTCGGTTCCCTCGATCTCGACGCCGTTCTCGTCGACGTTCAGGCTGAAGTCGCCCTCGTCGGATTCGACCGAGATCCCGTCGTCGTTGAACTCGATGTCGACGTTGCCGCCCGTGTCGGCCTCGACGGCCTCCTCGACGGCGCGCTCGACGGCCTCCTCGGTGGCGCGCTCGACGAGGTTGCCGCAGCCGGTGGCGACGACGGTCAGTGCGATGGTTGCAAGTGCGGTGCGGGTGATCGTTGAGTTCATGATGTTCGTCCTGTTCGTTCTGGATTCGTGTGGAACGTCTCCGATGCCGACCACAGTAGGTCGGCTCCGGATGCCGGTGTCGGCGATTCCCGCGTTCGGGGTCGCCGGTTGCGTCCGACCGTCGTCGATCAGCCGGTGACGACGGTGACCTGGAAGATGCTGTCGCCGGGGTATCCGGCCGCGGGATCGGCCACCACGGTGAGCGAGTAGGTCCCGTCGGTCAGCACGACGGCGTGCTCGCCGGCATCGACGGTCACCTCCTCGAAGCCATCGAGCTCTGCGAGGTAGTCGGCGATGGCGTCGTCCGGCTCGCCGTCGGCGATCCCCGTGGCGGTGAGCCACACGCCGGCATCGTCGAACTGGCTGCCGGCGACCGTGCCCTCGGCGATGTAGACCGGGCGATCGACGTCGGTGGGCCAGAGGGCCCACGCCTCCTCGTCGCTGCCCGCCGTGATCGAGCCGTTCTCGGTCTCGAGCTCGAACGAGCCGTTCTCGTCGACGGAGAGGCCGCCGTCGTCGGTTTCGATGCTGAACGTCCCGTCGCTGTCGAAGTCGACCTCGACGTTCTCGCCGGTGTCGGCCTCGACCGCGCGTTCGACGCCTTCCTCGACGATCTGCTCGGTGGCGCTGCTCGCACGAGGCTGGAACAGCCGGTGACGGCGACGAGTCCGACGCCGGCCGCGACGATGGTGAGCGTGCGGCGGATGCTGGTGTGGCCGGTGCTCGTGCGGGTGGTGGTTGCGGTGGTCTCGGTCATGTGAGTTGCTCCCTCGTGTGGGACGCCGGGGCGGCGTCGTCACCGTGCAAGAGCGCGTTCTCCGCCCGGCCTTGCACTTTTTGCGTTCGAAAGCTGGAAGATGTGGAGATGAGCAGCCCGCTGCAGCTGACCTTCGTCGAATCGGCGTCGCGCGCACGCACCCTCCCGGAGTCGCCCGTCGAGGTCGCATTCGTCGGCCGTTCGAACGTCGGGAAGTCGTCGTTGATCAACGCCCTGGCGAACCGCAAGCAGTTGGCGCGGGTGTCGAACACCCCGGGCCGGACGCAGTTGATCAACCTGTTCCGCCTCGACGAGGGCCAGCCGGGGAATCGCGGTCCGCGTCTCGCCGAGGAGCCGGTCGGCACCGTCGTCGACCTGCCGGGCTACGGGTTCGCCAAGGCAGCGAAGTCGATCAAGGGCGACTGGCCGGCGATGATCGAGGGGTACCTGCTCGAACGGGACGAACTGGTGATGGTGTTCGTGCTGGTCGACGGCGCGATCGGCCCCACCAAGCTCGATGTGCAGATGCTCGACTGGTTGCGGTTCAACGGGGTTCCCCACACCGTGGTCGCCACCAAACTCGACAAGGTGAAGTCGTCGAAGCGGGCCACGCGGAAGAAGGAACTCGCCGCGGGCTGCATGCTCGACCCGGGCGATGTCGTGTGGGCCAGCGCCACCAAGGGTGACGGCATCGACCGGCTGCGCTCGCTGGTCCGCATGCATCTCGCTGACTGACCTGGCGTAGCGTCGGTCGGATGCCTCCTGCCTCCCCCGTCGGTGTCTCGATCACCGGAACCGGACTCTTCACGCCACCCGAATCGATCTCGAACGCCGAACTCGCCGCATCGCTCACCGCGTCGGTCGAGCGGTGGAATGCCGAGCATGCCGACGAGATCGGCGCCGGGACCGTCGCTGCGCGCGATTTGCCCGACGAGGCGTTCATCGAGAAGGCGTCGGGTATCGGCTCGCGGTACGTGATGGAGAAGTCCGGCGTGCTCGACCCCGACCGGATGCGTCCGATCCTGCCGCTGCGCGGCGAGGACGAGCTGGGCGTGCAGGCCGAGATGTCGATGCCGGCGATCCTCGAGGCGCTCGCCCAGGCCGGTCGTCAGCCGAGCGAGGTCGACGCCGTGATCGTCGGATGCTCCAACCTGCAACGTGCGTATCCGGCCGTTGCGATCGAGATCCAGAACGAACTCGGTGCCGGCGGTTGGGCCTTCGACATGAACGTGGCCTGTTCCTCCGCCACGTTCTCGATCCAGAGCGCGGTCGATGCGCTGCGCAACGGCACGGCCAGCTGCGTGGTCGTCGTCAACCCCGAGATCACCTCGGGCCACAACAACTTCGAGCTGCGCGACCACCACTTCATCTTCGGTGACGCCTGCACCGCTCTGGTCCTCGAACGAACCGACGACGCGGTGTTCGATGGGCGTGGGGACCACGGTCGCTGGGACGTGCTCGGCACCAAGCTCGCCACGCAGTTCTCGAACAACATCCGCAACGACTTCGGTTTCCTCAACGAGTCGGAGGACGGCGACCGGGATCCGCACGAGGTCGTGTTCCGCCAGAACGGACAGTCGGTGTTCAAGGAGGTGTGTCCGCTCGTGGTGCAGCACATCACCGTCCACCTCGACGAGGTCGGTGTCGAGGCCGCCGACGTGCGGCGCTTCTGGCTCCATCAGGCGAACCTGAAGATGAACCAGCTGATCGCGAAGGGCGTGCTCGGCCGCATCCCCGACGAGGACGAAGCGCCGGTCATCCTGGACGAGTACGCGAACACGTCGTCGGCCGGCTCGGTGATCGCGTTCCACAAACACCGTGCCGATCTCGAGGGCGGCGACCTCGGCGTGATCTGCTCGTTCGGTGCCGGCTACTCCGTCGGCAGCATCATCGTGCAGCGCGCCGTGTAGCGGGCGGCCGCCGCTCGGTGGGAGTGGGACACGAATCGACGGCGCGCATGACGCGTGGTCCGGGCGAGAATGGGCGAGATGAGCGCGCTTGGCGAACCCTCCACCGACCTCGCGGTCGAGGCCGATGGCCTGATCAAGACCTTCGGATCGACGCGAGCCGTCGACGGTGTGTCGTTCTCGGTGCCGCGTGGGGCCGTGTACGGATTGCTCGGGCCGAACGGCGCGGGCAAGACCACCACGGTCCGTCTGCTGACCACACTGCTGCGGCCCGACGGCGGGAGTGGGCGAATCGACGGCATCGACGTGGCTGCGAACCCCGGGCTCGTCCGGGCTCGCATCGGGCTGACGGGCCAGTACGCGGCGGTCGAGGAACGGCTCACGGCGAAGGAGAACCTGAACCTGATCGGTCGGCTGTACCACCTGCCGCGGGCGGCGATCGGGCCGCGTGCCGATGAGCTGCTCGAGCGCTTCGATCTCGGGTACGCCGCCGATCGGGTGGTCAAGGAGTTCTCGGGTGGCATGCGCCGTCGGCTCGACATCGCGATGAGCCTGATCGCCCGGCCGTCGGTGTTGTTCCTGGACGAACCGACGACGGGGCTCGACCCGCGGAGCCGATTGTCGATGTGGGAGCTGATCGAGCAGCTGCGCGAGGACGGGACGACCGTCCTGCTCACGACGCAGTACCTCGACGAGGCCGATCGGCTCGCCGAGCGGATCATCGTGATCGACGCCGGTGGCGTGATCGCGAACGGAACCGCCGACGAGCTGAAGGACCAGATCGGCGGGGATCGACTCAGCGTCGTCATCGCGAACGCCGACAACGCCGCCCGAGCGGTGATCGCCCTGAGGTCGCTGTGCACCAGCGACGTCGTGGTCGACGAGACGGGCCGCGGCCTGTCGGCGTCGATCATGTCGGGTGACCGGATGGTGCCCGCAGCGATTCGTGCCCTCGACGACGCCGGCGTCGACGTGCTCGACGTCGAGGTTCGCCGCCCGACGCTCGACGACGTGTTCCTCGACCTGACTGGTCATGCGGCGGAGGACCTTGCCGACGGCGACGCCGCGACGATCGAGGGAGGCGTGCGATGACCGGCATCGTCGACGGAACGCACCCGGCCGCGGCCTCGCCGGGCGCAGCGCTCGAGCAGATCGATCGGCCCGCGCCGACGTCCGGACTGATCAACGCGGCGAAGGACTCCTGGGTGGAGGCGACGCGTCACCTCCGAGTGATGCCGCGCAACCCCGAGGTCCTGATCTTCGCCACCTTGCAGCCGGTGATGTTCGTGCTGCTGTTCGTGTACGTCTTCGGCGGTGCGATCGAGATCCCCGGGTTCGAGGGCGACTACACCCAGTTCCTGATCCCCGGGATCTTCGCGCAAGCGGTGGTGTTCAACTCGGCGTTCACCTCGGTCGGGATCGCCGAGGACATGCAGAAGGGCTACATCGACCGGCTGCTCTCGCTGCCGATGTCGCGCTCGGCGGTGCTGGTCGGGCGGACGATCTCCGACTTCGTGCGCAACATGGTGACGTTCGGTGTGATGCTGCTCGTGGCGTTCGCCGTCGGGTTCCGGTTCGAGGGATCGCTGCTCGAGGCGGCCGCCGGCACCGGGTTGCTGTTCGCGTTCAGCTACGCCCTCTCGTGGGTGCAGGCGTTGATCGGGCAGAACGTCTCGTCGGTCGAAGCGGCGAACTCGGCGGGGTTCATCTGGATGTTCCCACTCACGTTCGTCTCATCGGCCTTCGTCGACCCGAGCCAGATGCCGTCGTGGTTGCAGCCGGTCGCGGACAACAACCCGTTCACGATCGTCACGAACGCGTGCCGAGCGCTCTACAACGGGTTGCCGGTCGGCAGCGACCTCTGGGTGGCGCTCGCCTGGTCGGTCGGCATCGTCGTCGTCTTCGCGACATGGTCGATCCGCCAGTTCTCCCGCTCGACCGTCGCGTAGCGGAGTGGGTCAGACCCACTCCGCTACGCGGGAACGGTCGACAGGGGGTTCTCGATCCCGTCTAGCGTCGGCGTCATGGACTGGTTGAAGAGGAATCCTGCCGTCGCCATCTTCGGTGGAATCGTCGCCGTCGGCATCGTGGCGTTTCTCGCGTTCGGGGTGTTCGGCATCCACACGGCCTTCTTCGACGACGAGGTGTCGGAGGACGGGCCGGTGTTCGATTCCGGGGCCGCGTCGGACAACCCGTCCGACGTCGTCGACCAGGCGACGACCGACGAGATGAACGAGTTCATGGCCGCCGACGGGACGCCGTTCGAGATCGAGGCTGCCGAGGCGATGCCCGCAGCGGTGGACGAAGCGCAGGCGGCGGGCGTCGTCGTCACCCAGTTCGAAGGGACGTTCGGGCCGCGCAGCCACCCCGGCGAGGGAGTCGCCAAGGTGCTCAACGACGGCACCGAACAACGGTTCCTGCGGTTCGAGGACTTCGCCACCGACAACGGGCCCGACCTCAACGTGTATCTCACCACCGCTGATGCTGACGCCGACGCGGGGGAGTTCGGCGCAAGTGGCCAGTTCGTCGACCTCGGCGACCTCAAGGGGAACATCGGCGAGCAGAACTACGAGATTCCGCCCGAGGTCGATCTCGAACAGTTCGACACGGTCGTGATCTGGTGCGTGCGCTTCGGTGTGGCGTTCGCCGCCGCCGACCTCGCCCCCGTCGCCTGACGCGCGCCGGCCGGGGAACGTCACGGTGTGGCGGGCCGGTACGTTGGGTGGTGCTGATCTATCCACGGGAGGCAGCGTGCCGTTCGTCCTGGACCCCAATCGACCCGTCGACGTCGAGATCCGCCGCGTCACGAGAGAACGGTTGAGCGAGGCCGTCCTCCTCCTCGACGGCCTGCACGACGCCGACGCATCCGAGATCGAGCGGGTGGTGCACGACGTCCGCAAGCGATGCAAGGAGGCGCGCGCGACGGCCCGTCTGGTGCGCTCGGCGCTCGGCGACGATTTCGACTGCTTCAATGCGGCGGTCCGCTCGGCGGCCGAGGAGCTCGGGCCGATCCGCGATGCGCATGCCGTGCTCGCCACGTTCAACGACCTGCGGGCCACGATCGGCCGAACGGGCGACGATCGATTGGACGCCGTCAGTGACGCTCAGCGAGCCATGGCCGATACGGCAACTGATGGTGTCCGTCCGACCGACCCCCGCATCCGGCGTGCTCGAAAGCTGCTCGCGGCGGCACGCAAGCAGGTCAAACGATGGGACATTCCCGACGATCATCTCGTCCTCGTCGACGGGCTCGACACCAGCTATCGACGGGGGCGGCGCGCCCTTCGGCGAGTCTCCGACTCACCGACCGATCGCGGGGTGCACGAGTGGCGCAAGGCGGTCAAGCAGCTGTGGTACCAAACCCGCCTCGTCGAGGCGTCGGCACCGAGCATCCTCCAACCCTTCGCGTCGACGCTCGACAGCCTGGCCGAGGCGCTCGGCGACGATCACGACCTCTCCGTCTTGGTCGATCGGCTGCGCAAGGACCCCGGTCGCTACGGCGGGAAGCAGAGCGTCAAACGGGCGCGACGTCTCGCCCGCACGCAACAGGAAGATCTCCGGCGACGCGCTTTTCGACTCGCCGCCACGGTGTACGCGGAGCAGCCTCGGGCCTTCGCTCGCCGTGTCCGGACCTACTGGGAACTCACCGCCGCGAGCGGTCTCGAAATGGCGACCGGTGGCATCGCCGAGCTCGCCCGCGAGGAGCGCCACACGTCGCACGCCGGGTTGTCGTCGAGCACGGTCGAGCGCGAACGGAAGTACCTGCTCACGGAGGTCCCGGCGCTCTCCGGTTCGGGTACCCGCCTGCGTCAGGGCTACCTCGCCATCGACGGCTCCGTCTCGGTCCGCGTCCGCGAGTCAGGCGAGGCGGGGTGCACGTTGACCGTCAAGGCCGGGCGGGGCGCTGTGCGGACCGAACTCGAGTGGCCGCTGACCGACGAGCAGTTCGACGCCGCCTGGGATCAGACCGGCGGTCGACGGATCCACAAGACGAGGCACCGTGTGCCGCTCGACGAGCACACGGTCGAGGTGGACGTCTTCCACGAGGATCTCGACGGGCTGGTGCTCGCCGAAGTCGAGTTCGAGTCCGACGACGCGTTGGACGCGTTCGAGCCGCCCGCCTGGTTCGGCCCCGAGGTCACCGACGACGAGGGCTACACGAACGCCTCCCTCGCCGCGAACGCCGGACACGGACCGCCCCGTCGGCCGTGACGCACCACGGTTTGCGTGTGGATTTCCGCCCGTCGACGGGCGGAAATCCACACACAAACGGAGGAGTTCACGTGGCGGGGACGTTGGCATCGACGCCGAAGCCCATTGCGCCGGTGGTGCCGCGCAGCGCATCGAGTGGATCGCGCACGTCGTCGACGTAGCCGAGCGCGTACGCACCGATCTGGTAGCCCATCAGCTTCAACAGGTCGTCGTCGAGCGTCTCGGTGATCTCGGGTGGGCACGAGAGGTACTGATTCTCTTCCTGGCGGAGCCAGGCGACGCAGTACGTGAGGTTCAGTCCGGTCCGGACCGCGTCGGAGCGGTTGGCGCCGCCGCCGTGGTACACCTTGCCGGTGTAGAGCAGGCACGATCCCTTGGTCATCTCGGCGGGCACGGTTTCGCTCACTTCGTGGTCGAGCGCGACCGGCCAGTCCTGGCTGCCCGGAATCAGGCGGGTGGCACCGTTCTCCTCGGTGAAATCGGTCATTGCCCAGATCGTGTTGCACTGCGGGTGCACGTCGGACGGAAACGGGAAGAAGTCGAACGCCCACTCGTCGCGATGGATCGACTGGCCGGGCGAATCGGGCCCGATCGAGATGATCTGCGTCAGGTGGACCTGGAACTTCGAGGCCTGATGCAGCAACCGGCCGGCCACGTCGAGCACCAGCGGGTGCTGCACCAGCTCCCGTGCCGCTTCGGAGCGGGCGATCAGGCCGCCCGTCCGTTTCGTGCGGCGTCCGGAGAAGTCGTCGGAACCGAACGGGGTCGCCTCGACGTGGTCGGCCATCTCGGCGGTGATCCGATCGATCAGCTCGGTCGAGGCGAGTTCGTCGATGACGAGCGCCCCATCGGCGGCGAGCACCGCGTGGATCTCCGCGGCGGTCGCGGTTGCGGGTAGATGCGTGACTCCCATGGAAGGACCGTAGTGCGACCGGCGGTCCACCCCGAGGTGGAGGAGAATGATCCGGATGGTCGATCCGCCGAGCGACGTTCCGTGGGACGCTGTCGCCATGTCCTCGATCATCGAGACCAACGGGCTCGTGATGCAGTTCCCTGCCACCCGAGCGCTCGACGGCCTCGACCTGCGCGTGCCGTCGGGCGTCACCGGCCTCGTCGGCGCGAACGGGGCCGGTAAGACGACGCTGATCTCGCTGGTGCTCGGACTGCTCCAGCCGACCGTCGGGCACGATCAGCGTGCTCGGCCTCGATCCCCGCGTCGACGGACCTCGACTCCGCTCGATGATCGGCTACGGCCCCGAACGCAACGTGCTGCCCGACGACATGCAGGCGTACGACTTCGTCCGGCACTTCGCGCAGATCCGCGGCCTCCCTCACGACGAGGCCCGCTCCAGAGCCAGCGATTCGTTGTACCTCGTCGGGCTGGGGGAGGAGCGGTTCCGTGCGCTCGGCACGATGTCGACCGGGCAGCGCCAGCGGGTCAAGTTGGCCCAGGCGATCGCGGCAGACCCGAGCTTGATCGTGCTCGACGAACCGACCGACGGACTCGACCCGGTGCAGCGCGACGAGATGCTGAGCATCATCGTCGACGTCAACCGCAAGTTCGGGATCGACGTGATGCTTTCGTCGCACGTGCTCGAAGAGGTCGAGCGGATCTGCGATCACGTGGTGGCGCTCGACGCCGGCCGATTGGTCGCACAGGGTTCGATGACCGAGCTGGCCGGTGCGCTCGGCGGTGTCGAGGTCGACCTGATCGATCTGGTCGACCGTCCCGGATCGATCGACGCAGTCGAACGACAGCTCGTCGACGGTGGGTTGAACGTCCGGCGCCTCGACTTCTCTCTGTCGGTGTCGGGAGCGACGGACGATGAGCTGTTCGATGCGGTCGTCGCGGCCGTTGCCTCGGCCCAGGCGCGGGTCAAGTCGCTCGGGCGTCGCCGCCGATCCCTCGACGACGTGTTCACGACCGACATCGTCGCGTCCGGACAGCCGGGGGTCGGATCGTGAACCAGCCGCCATCGCCGCAACCATTCCCCGCGTCGCCACCCGCGTTGCCACCCGCGTCGGTTCCCGGTCCACCGGGCGCCCAGATCGTCGACCGCGGGTTTCAGCGCTACGACGGACCGCGGGCGGGTGTCGGCCAGGCGATCCGCAGCGTCGCGTGGCAGAGCATTCGCTCGACCCTCGGCCTCGGCCGGCCGGCGCGCCACAAGATCTTCCCCGTGCTCGCCATCGCCATCGCCTACATCCCGGCCATCGCATTCGTCGGGCTGTCGGTGATCGTGGGTGACATCCTCGACCCGAACGAAATCGCCGACTACGCGAGCTACTACGGGTTCATCACCGCGGCGATCCTGCTCTTCGCCGGCCTCGTCGCGCCCGAGGTCCTCGTCGGCGACCGCCGCAACGGCATGCTCGCGATGTACCTCTCGACGCCGTTGAAGCGCAGCACGTATCTCGTCGCGAAGGCGGTCGCCGTGCTGCTCACGCTGGCGATGGTGACCCTCGGGCCACCCCTGCTCCTGCTGATCGGCTACACGTTCGAGAACGCGGGCCCGGATGGACCCGGCGACTGGATCGTCGTGCTGCTGCGGATCTTCGTGTCGGCGTTCGCCGTGTGCGGTGCACTCACCGCGGTCTCGATGGCGGCGGCGAGCCTGACCGACCGTCGGGCGTTCGCATCGATCGGTGTCGTGTTGCTCGCCCTCGCCTCGCCCGCCGTTGCGTCAGCGCTCGTCGAAGGGGCGGAACTCTCCCCGAACTGGCGGCTGATCGACGTGTTCTCGATGCCGTTCGAACTCGTCTTCCGGATCTTCGGGGAGCCGGGGAACTTCCCCGAGTTGTCGACGCTCAGCGTCGTTGCCGTCAACCTCGCCTGGACACTCGGCGGCATCGCCGTCGTCGTCTGGCGATACTCCCGACTGGTGGTCGCCCGATGAGCGACGACACGCCGGTCCGGAACCAGCGGCCGCAGCCGTCCGTGGTGCAACCGCCGCCCCCAGCGCCACCGCACCCGCCGCCGCCGCCGCCTCCGCCCGTCGGATCCGTTCCGTCGTCACCGTCACCGCCGCCACCGTCACCTTCACCGCCGCCACCGTCACCGCCACCAGCCGCCGTTCGTCGCCCTGCCGCCGCTGACCGGGATGATCGCGGTGAACAACGTGTCGAAGTTCTACGGATCGGTCGTCGCCGTCAGCGAGGTCAGCTTCGCCATCGACCAGGGTGTCACGGCCCTGCTCGGACCGAACGGCGCCGGCAAGTCGACGCTGTTCCGGATGCTGTGCGGCCTCACGCCGGCCTCGCGGGGCATGCTGCGCGTGCTCGGCGAGGACCCGCGCCGCAACCGGGACGTCCGCGGGTCGATCGGCCTCGTCCCGCAGCAGGACGCCCTGTTCGACCATCTCACCGCCACCGACTTCGTCTCGGTTGCGGCTCGCACGCAGGGCATCGCCGCCCCCGACATCGACCGCGTCGCCCGGTGGGCGCTCGAGCAGGTCGATCTGCACGACGTGGGCCCCAAGCCGGTCGGCCAGTTCTCCAAGGGCATGCGCCAGCGGGTGAAGGTCGCCGCGGCGCTCGTGAACGATCCGCAGGTACTCGTGCTCGACGAGCCGCTCACCGGCCTCGACCCCGTCCAGCGCCGCCGCATGATCGCGTTGTTCCACCGCCTCGGCGACGAAGGACGCTGCGTCCTGGTGTCGAGTCACGTGCTCGACGAAGTGGCCCGGCTCGGGTCGAACGTGCTCGTCGTCGCGCAGGGGCGCCTCGTCGCGAGCGGTGACTACCGGGATCTGCGCGAGTTGATGGACGACCGGCCGCACCGGATCCGTCTCGGTGCCTCGGACCCGCGTCGGCTCGCGACGGAGCTCGTCGGGCGCGGGCTCGTCACGGCACTCACGCTGCACGACGGCGATGTGGTGGTCGAAACGGTCGATGTCGATGCACTCGGCCGTCAACTCGCGCCCATCGCCGTCCAGCTGGGGGTGCGCCTCGACGAGGTCCACCCGCTCGACGACGACCTCGAATCCGTGTTCCGCTATCTCGTGGAGGGACGATGACCGACCACGCACCCACCCCGCCGCTGACCGCGTACCCAACCGAGGTCGGCCGATCGTCGGTCGGCGCGGTCGATGCACTGGCCGTGACGTACCGCCTCGTGCTCGGCCAGATGCGCAGTACCGGCCGGATCATCGCCCTGCTGCTGCTCTCGCTGACCGCAACCGTTGCGGGGTTCGCCGTCGGCAGCTCGGACTCGGCAACGGTCGATCAGGCGACCGCGGTCATCGCGAACCTCGGCTTCGCGGTCGTGCTCCCGGTCGTGTGCCTCGTGTTCGCCGGTGGCTCGATCGGCGACCTGCGCGAGGACAAGACGCTCGTGTACCTCTGGCTCCGGCCGATGCACCGCTGGCCGATCGTGGTCGGTGCCGCGCTCGCCGCATTGACGATGGCGACGCCGATCGTGTTGCCCGCCATCGTGGCCGCCGCTGCGTTGACCGGCGTCGGGAGCGGGCTCACGAGCGCAACGTTGATCGCCACGATCGTCGGTCTCGTCACCTACACGTCGATCTTCACGATGTTGGGCGTCTGGCTGAAGCGTCACATCGTGTGGGGCCTCGCGTACATCCTGATCTGGGAGGGCTTCATCGCCCTCGGCGGACCCGGAGTCGCCCAGTTCGCCATCCGCACCTACACCCGCTCGATCCTCGTCGACCGCACCGGTGCCGACCTCGCCGGCGCCGACTTCTCGACGCTCACGGCGATCATCGTGCCGCTGGTCGTCAGCGTCGCCGCTCTCGCCCTCGCGAGTTGGCGTCTCGGTCACCAAGACGTCGACTGACCTGCCCCGCCCCGCCTCGCATCAGCGTGTGCGTCGCCGATTCGATCAGCGGGGGACGCGGTTGGTTTCGTAGGCCCACATCGCGATCTCGACCCGGTTGCGGACGCCGAGCTTGGTCATCAAGCTCGCGAGGTGGGTCTTCACGGTGCTGAGGCTGATGTGGAGTTCGTCGGCGATCTCGACGTTCGTCCGACCACGCGCCACCGTGCGCACGACCTCTTCCTCACGTTCGGTGAGGGTCTCCACCGGTTCACGCCGCGTGGCGCTCGCGGCCACGTCGGTGAACGTCGCGAGGAGTCGGGCCGTGACGCTCGGCGCGATCAGCGCATCGCCCTCGGCTGCGGCGTGAATCGCTTGGACCAGCAGCTCCGGGCCCGCGTCCTTGAGCAGGAACCCACGGGCGCCGGCTTTGAGCGCACCGTGGACGTACTCGTCGAGATCGAACGTGGTGATGATCACGACCGCCAGCGGGTCCGCCACGTCGGGTCCGGCGAGTTGTCGGGTCGCCTGGATCCCGTCGAGGTCCGGCATCCGGATGTCGAGCAGGCACACGTCGGGTCGCAGCTTGCGGGCCATCTCGACCGCCTGACGCCCGTCGGCGACCTCGGCGACGACCTCGATGCCGTCCTGCGCGTCGAGGATCATCCGCAGCCCGGTGCGCACGAGATCCTGGTCGTCTGCAACGAGTACCCGCAGCGTCACGATGCGACTCCGCTGAGCGGGATGGTGGCCGTGACGCGCCAACCACTGGCTGGCTTCGGTCCTGCGTCGAGCGAGCCGCCCAGCAGGTGCGCCCGTTCGGTCATCCCGACGAGTCCGAATCCCGCCGACGACCGTGCGGCAGGCTCGCTGCGCCCATCGTCGTCGACGACCAGCGACACCACGTCTCGACCGGCCGTGACGTGGACGGTGATGGCCGTGGCGTCGCGGGCGTGGCGGCGAGCGTTCGTGATCGCCTCCTGGGCGACGCGGTAGAGCGCGGCGCCGACGGTCGGACCGACGTCGCCGACGCCGTCGTCGATCAGCACGTCGACGCGCGGGACGGCATCGTGGGCCGCGAGACGTCGGAGGTCGACGAGTCCGGGCTGCGGTGCGAAGGCGGGGTCGTCGGCGCCGCGCAGCGTCCCCACGATCCCGCGCATCTCGGCCAGCGTGCGAGATGCCTCGTGTTCGATGACGGCGAGCGCCTCCAGCGCGGCGGCCGAATCGTGTGCGCCGACGACCTGTCCGGCCTGTGCGCGGATCGCGATGGCCGACACGTGGTGGGCGACGGTGTCGTGCAACTCCCGTGCGAGCATCTCGCGCTCGCGCACCTTGACCTCTTCGCGGTCGCGTTCGCGCGAGCCGACGAGGTGGCGGACCTCGGCCCCCAGCACCGCCGGGAACAGGAACACGAGCGTCCCTCCGATTGCGTCGCCCGGCCCGGTCCAGTCGGTGACCAGGCTGGAAACCAGCGTGGCGAACATCACGCCGAGGCCGATTGCGGCGTGACGACCCGACGCCCAGCGGAACAGCGAGTAGGGCAGGATCAGCAGGTACGCCGAGCTGAAGAACTCGATCGGCGGGTCGCCGAGCGCCCGAGCGAGCTGGTCGGCGCCGACCACCACCGAGAACGCGACCACGACCATCGCGAGCGGGTGCGTCCGCCGCCAGAGCAGCGTGAGGACCGCCGCCGCGAGCAGAACGGCCGCCAGGGGGCGCCAGGTCACCTCGTCGCGAACGATGCCTTCGATGAAGACGGCGGGGACGAACAGACCGACCAGCAGCCAGTCCCGCCAGACCCGGCGCGGCGGGTCGGGCACAGCCGGCTCGGCCAGCAGCGTCGAGAGCAGGGCGTTGGCCACGCTGCAAGCGTAGAGAACCGGCCGTGGCGCGCGTATCGGCCGGAAGGATGATCCTCCGCTCGCCCGTTCGGCCCCGCAGATGTGGCCGATGCTCCGATGGCCACCGAGACGGTGAGCGAGACGATGGAAGCCACGCCGCCCGCCGGCGGTGTCGCATTGCTCCGGAGGAAATCCATCATGTCATCAATCCTGTATCGAATCGGTCACGGCGCAGCGCAACGCCCGTGGCGCGTGATCGCCGTGTGGCTCGTCGTGGCCGTCGCCGTCGTCGCCGCGTCCGCATCGTTCGGCCGCGACCTCGACGACTCGTTCGAGGTGCCCGGCGTCGATTCTCAGCAGGCCGTCGAGTTGCTGAGCACTGCGGGCTCCGACAGTGCCGGCCTGACCGCCCGCGTGGTCGTCACGCCGCTCGATCCGCTCGTGTCGCTCGACACCGCGGTTGCTCGATCAGAGGTGGAGCGCGTGCGCAACGAGCTCATCGCACTGCCGAACGTGCTGAGCGTGAGCGACCCGTACACCAACGATGGCATCTCCGACGATGGACGCGTGGGGATGGTGTCGATCCAGTATCCGGTCCTCGAAGACCTCGACGTGAGTGACCTCGACCGGCTGGAGGAACTCGTCGCCGACGCCCGCATCGACTCGACGCTGCAAGTCGAGGCGGGCGGGGATCTGTTCTTCGCGTTCGACGCGGCCGAAACGGGCGTGAGCGAGATGATCGGCCTGGTCGTGGCGATGATCGTGCTGCTCGTCGCGTTCGGCTCGCTGATCGCCATGGGATTGCCGATCGGGATGGCGCTGTTCGGCCTGGCCCTCGGGGTCAGCTCGATGTCGCTGATCGCACACCTGATCGAGGTGCCGAGTTGGGCGCCGCAGATCGGCAGCATGATCGGCCTCGGCGTCGGCATCGACTACGCGCTGTTCCTCGTCACCCGACACCGCGAGTTCCTGCATCGGGGGTCGGACGTCGCCGACGCCGCTGGTCGCGCCGTCGCCACTGCGGGGCAAGCGGTGATCTTCGCCGGGGGCACGGTCGTCATCGCCATTCTCGGGCTCGCCGTGGCCGGGGTGCCGTTCATGACGGCGGCCGGCGTGGCGATCTCGGTGATCGTGCTCATCATGGTGGTCGCCTCGGTCACGCTGCTGCCGGCGTTCCTCGGCGTGGTCGGACCGTGGATCGACCGGCTCGGCATCCACCGGCGACACCGGACGGTCGAGGTCGGCGCAGGGTGGACCCGGTGGGGTCGGCACGTGGCGAGTCATGCGTGGGCCTACGCGATCGGTGTGACCGCGCTGCTGCTGGCGTTGACCGCGCCCGTCCTGTCGCTCAACCTCGGCTTCCCCGACGACGGGACCCAGCCCGGGACACAGACCCAGCGCCGGGCGTACGACCTCGTCGCCGACGGGTTCGGACCGGGGATCAACGGGCCGCTGGTGATTGCGATCGACATCTCCGACGACTCGACCGTCGTCGAGCCCCTGGCCATCGCCGTCGCCGCCGACCCGGGGGTCGCGTCGGTGGCCGAACCGCGGGTCGACCTCGCCAGTGGCGTGGCGACGATGGTTGCGATCCCCACGTCGGCGCCACAGGACGACGCCACGTACGAGACCGTGCAACGGCTGCGAAGCGACGTGTTTCCGGCCGTGCTCGACGGTCGTGACGCGTCGGCCCACATCGGGGGTTCGACAGCGAACTTCGGCGACGTCGCCGGTCGAGTCACCGACCGCCTGCCGGCCTTCATCGGGGCGGTGATCGCGCTGTCGTTCGTGCTGCTGATGTTCGTGTTCCGCTCGGTCGTCGTGCCGCTCAAGGCCGCGTTGCTCAACCTGCTCAGCATCGGCGCCGCGTACGGTGTGCTCGTCATGGTGTTCCAGTGGGGGTGGGGCAAGGACCTGATCGGGCTCGAGTCGACGATCCCCGTCGTGTCGTTCATCCCGATGTTCATGTTCGCGATTCTGTTCGGCCTCTCGATGGACTACGAAGTGTTCCTCCTGTCTCGCGTTCGCGAGGAGTACATCGCCACCGGCGACAACGACACGGCGGTCATCCACGGGCTGGCGACCACCGCCAGGGTCATCACGTCGGCCGCGTTGATCATGATCTCGGTGTTCGGTGGGTTCGTGCTCGGCAGCGACCCGACCACGAAGATGTTCGGCCTCGGTCTCGCGACGGCGATCTTCGTTGACGCGACGATCGTGCGGATCGTGCTCGTCCCCGCGACGATGAAGTTGATGGGTGACGCGAACTGGTGGCTGCCGGCGTGGCTGGACCGGATCCTTCCGTCGGTCGACATCGATGGTGAGTCCGGCCTGCCCGAGCCGCCAGAGCCGGTGTTGGTGACACCGGTCGAGCAGCGTGAGTCGGTCGGGGTCGGCTCGTGAGCAGCGACACGATGCGCGCCGTCGTCGCACCGCGGTTCGGTGATCCGAGTGGGTTGGGCGTGCAGGCCGTGCCGGTGCCGGAGCCGGCTGTCGGCGAGGTCCGTGTGCGGATCCGTTCCGCATCGCTGAATCCCGCCGACTGGCACGGTGTCGTGGGTCGTCCGTTCATCGCACGCCCCAGCATCGGCTGGCTCGTTCCGAAGCGAACCGTGCCGGGCGCAGACGTCGCGGGTGTGGTCGACGTCGTCGGCGCAGGTGTGTCCCGATTCGCTCCCGGTGACGAGGTGTTCGGCTTCACCGACGGCGGTGGGTGCGCCGAGTTCGTCGTGGCCCCGGCGGACAACCTTGCGGCGAAGCCGGGGTCGGTTTCGTTCGATGCCGCGGCCGCGACCGGCGTTGCCGCGTTCACGGCGCTGCAAGCGGTCCGCGACGTCGCCGGCATCGGGCGGGGGGACCAGGTTCTCGTGAACGGCGCGACGGGTGGCGTCGGCCATTTCGCGGTTCAGATCGCACAGGCGGCGGGAGCCGAGGTGACGGCGGTGTGCAGCGGCTCGAACGTCGAGGTGGCCCGGGCGCTCGGCGCGGATCACGTCGTCGACTACCACACGACCGATTTCACCGCGGGAGACGCGCGCTACGACGCGATCCTCGACAATCCGGGCAATCGCCCGCTTCGCCACTGTCGACGCGTGCTGGCGCCGACCGGCACCTACGTCCTCATCGGCGGCAGCAAGGCGCCGCTCCTGGGACCGGTTCCCCGGCTGGTCGCCTCGAAGCTTCTCGGACTCGTGTCGAGCCAACGGTTCGCGCTCGTGCTCGGTGAGGAGACACCCGACGACCTGGAGGTGCTCCGCACGATGCTGGTGAGCGGCTCGATCGACCCGCTGGTCAGCCGCACGTTCGACCTGGACGAGGTGCCCGCGGCGCTGACCGAGATCGGCCGCGGCCACACCCTCGGCAAGCTCGTCGTCCACCCCTGAGGCGGCGCGGATCAGGCGGCAGCGCGGGTCTTGCGGAGGACGGGGTCGGCGATACCGAGGCCCTTGTCGGCGAGCCACATCACCTTGCCGGCTGCGCCGGGGGTCTCGTTGTCGACCAGGTTTCCCATCACGGCGAGCGTGATGTTCGCGATCGACTCGGTGCTGACCGAGAAGCGCAGCCCGGTCTTCAGGATCCACGGGTGCCCGATCAGGAACGAGAAACGTCGGCCGGTGCGCAGGAAGGCGTCGAAGCGGTCACCGACCTCGATGTCGTAGCGCTCCGACACCGTGGCCGGATCGGCCACGAACAGTTCGGCGGCGAGCATGCCCGATTCCAGTCCGTAGTCGATCCCCTCGCCGTTCATCGGATTCACGAGGCCCGCGGCGTCGCCGATGGCAACCCAACCCGGACCGACACGCTTCTGCGTCGACATCGGCAGGCGCCACGCACGCGGGCGTTCGAGGTTCGGGCCCAGTTGCCAGTCCGGCTCGACGACGCGTCGGTACGAATCGATCATCGTGTTCAGGTTCAGCTTCTTGAACCCCTTCATCGTCGACAGTGCGCCGACGCCGATGTTGACGGTTCCGTCGCCGGCCGGGAACATCCAGCCGTAGCCGGGCACCGCCGTACCGTTCTCGTCCTTCAGCGACAGCATCGCCTCGAGGTGCTCGTCGCCGTGCCGGGGTGTTTCGGCGTACGTGCGGATCGCGAGCCCGAAGGTCTCCCCTTCGACCCGTGTGGCTCCGAGCATCCGGGCGACCTGACCGGGAGGCCCAGCGGCGACGATGGTGAGATCGGCGCTGATCTTCTCGCTCGGGCCGGTCGCGACGCGGTCGTCGCTCGTGGGACGGGCCTCGACCCCCACGACGCGATCGCCCTCGATGATCGGGAACGCTTCGGTCTCGAAGCGGATGTCGGCGCCGGCTGCTGCGGCGGCGTCGATCAGCGCTGCGTCGAGCCGGCGGCGCGGCCAGACGGCACCGTGGTTGGGGAATCGGCCGGTCGTCGGCCAGTCGAGCTCGCGGGTGGTGGACCCGGCGATCATGCGCAGCCCGCGGATGCGGTGGGCGTCGGCCATGTCGATGTCGAGCTCGCGCAGCGCGCCGACCGCTCGCGGGGTCAGCCCGTCGCCGCAGACCTTGTCCCGCCCGTGCGGTCCCTTCTCGAACACGACGACGGACGCTCCGAGGCGCGCCGCGCGGATCGCAGCGGCGGCGCCGGCGGGGCCGCCCCCGATGATGGCGATGTCGACGTTCTCCACGGGTCCACGGTGCCCCGAAATGCGTCGAATTGCACGGTCGTGCCCGTGAAACCGCGGGCGTCACCCGTCACGTTCGCTCCGATCCGGGCCCGGTCGATCCGTTTCGATCCGTTTCGATCCGTTTCGATCCGTTTCGATCCTTACCGAACCTTTCGATTTCCCATCCCGGCCGCTGACCATCGGGGCGTTTCATGGAATCCATCACCCCCCCCGATCATTCGGGTCAACAAGGAGTCACCACCATGAACATCATCAAGAACCAGCGGATTCGGACCGGAATGCTGACCGCAGCCATTGCCGGCGGCACGATCCTCGGCGCGACCCAGATCGGTGGCATCGCCAGCGCTCAGGTCGACGACACGACCGTCGAAGACCCCGCTGACGAGAACACGACGCGCCAGGATCGGCGCGAGGATCGGCGAGAGGCCCGCCGGGAGTCGATGCAGGAGGTCGCCGATCTGATCGGCGTCGAGGTCGACGCGCTCGGTGACTGGCTGCAGAGCGGTGGCACGCTCGCCGAAGTCGCGACCGAGAACGGCGTCGAGCCGAGCGCGGTCATCGACCTGTTGGTCACGAACGCGAACGAGCGAATCGACCAGGCGGTCGCGAACGACCGGATCGATGCCGACGAGGCCGACGAGAAGCGAGCCGAGGCCCAGGAGCGGATCACGACCCTGGTCAACGAGGGTCGGTCCGAACGGCCCGGCCGCGAGGCCCGCCAGGAGCGTCGACAGGAGTCGGCCGCGGAGATGGCCGAGCTGATCGGTGTCGAGGTCGACGCGTTGACCGACTGGCTGCGCAACGGCGGCACGCTCGCCGAGATCGCCGAGCAGAACGGCGTCGATCCCGACGCGGTGGTCGACCTGTTGGTCGAGCGCGCGAACGAGCGGTTGGACGAGGCCGTTGCGAATGAGCGGATCGATGCCGAGGAGGCCGACGAGAAGCGGGCCGAGATCGAAGAGCGGGTCACGACTCGGGTCAACGAAGGCCGCCCCGAGCGCGGCGAGGGCGAAGGCTTCGGTCCCCGCGGTGATCGCGGCCCCCGTGGCCCCGGCGGCCCTGTGGCCCCGACGCCCCCGCTGTGGACGACGCCGAGGGCTGACCAACCCCTGTCCACCCGACGCGTCCTCACGGCGCTGCAGGGCTCGGCCGGCGTCCCTCCGCCCGGCCGAGCCCTCGCCGCGCGCCACGACCCCTGACCTAGATTGAGCCCGACATGTCGACCATCCTGATCGCCGAAGACGACAAGCAGATCCGCGAGGCGCTCGATCGCATCCTGCGATTCGAGGGGTACCGGACCGTGTCGGTCAACGATGGTGCGGCGGCGCTCGAGGCATTCGTCGAGCACGAGCCCGACGCCGCAATCCTCGATGTGAACATGCCCTTCGTCGACGGGCTCAGCGTCACCCGCAAGCTGCGTGATCGTGGCGATCGCACCCCGATCCTCATCCTCACCGCCCGCCAGGCCACGGCAGACCGGGTCGAGGGCCTCGACGCCGGGGCGGACGACTATCTGTCGAAACCGTTCGAACTCGACGAATTGCTCGCACGGATGAGAGCGCTCCTGCGGCGCGGCGGCAACGGCTCCGTCACGCCGGCGCTGAGCGTCGCCGACCTCACCGTCGACACATCGAAACGGCAGGTCACCCGTGGTGAACGTCCGATCGAGCTGACCAAGACCGAGTTCGACATCCTCGAGTTGCTCGTGCGCAACGCCGACATCGTCCTGTCGCGGAGCCAGATCTACGAGGAGATCTGGGGCTACGACTTCGAGTCGTCGTCGAAGTCACTCGACGTCCACGTCGGTTACCTCCGGCGCAAGCTCGAAGACGACGGCGAAGCGCGGCTGTTGCACACCGTGCGCGGCATCGGCTACGTCGTCCGGCCCCCGGTCGGGACATGAGCCTCCGGTCACGGCTCGCGATCCTGTTCGGGCTCGTGGCGCTCGTGGCGAGCGGGCTCGTCGGCGTGTTCGCGTTCCGGAGCACGGCGCGCGAGATCGGCGAGTCGACCGATCGCTTCCTCGAAGAACGCGCCGTGGAAACCCTCGGTGCGCTGCGCGAAGCGGTCGTCGATGGGCGTCCGGGCGCCAACGACACGGGACGGCGCAGCCCCACTCGGCCGGATCGCATCGACAACGGCCTGCCGGTCGCCGATGACGACGCGATCATCCAGATCACCGGCCCGGGCGGGCGACAGCTGTCGAGCAGCAGCGTGCTGCCCGCCACGGACGTGTCCGAAGCGCTGCGCGAACTGCGACCCGGGCGGACGCCGGAGCCCGTCACCGGCTTCGACGACATCACGATCGACGGCGAGCCCTATCGGATGCTGTCGCTGGCCATTCCCCAGGGCGGCGTGATCCAGGTGGCCCGATCGACGAGCGAGGCCCAGGCGCTCGAGTCGGTCCTGGTCGGGCGGTTCCTTCTGATCGCCGGCTTGGTGGCGCTCGCGGCTGCCGGTCTCGGATGGCTGATCGCCGCCCGCACGACCGCACCGCTGCGCCGCCTCTCGACCGTCGCTTCAGAAGTCGCCGAGACGCGCGACTTCACGACCGACGTCGGCGAGGAGGATCGACACGACGAGATCGGGCGACTCGCGTCGAGTTTCGCGGCGATGCTCGACGCATTGGAGGCGAGTCGTGTGCAGCAGCACCGCTTGATCCACGACGCCGGCCACGAGATGCGCACACCGTTGACCAGCCTGCGCGCGAACGTTGCGATGCTCGAGCGCGCCGGGGACCTCCCCGCCGCCGATCGCGAGGAGATCCTTGCGGCGATTCGCTCGGAGCTGCTCGAACTCGGCGACCTGTTCGACGAGATGATCGACCTCGCCACCGATCAGCACGACACGGACATGGTGTTCGAGCCGGTCGACCTGGCGTGGCTGGTCGGCGACGTCGCGGCGCGTTGGGAGCGACGCAGCGGTCGCACCATCGACATCGACGTCGCGCCGAGCGTCGTGATGGGCGTCCCGGCGATGCTCGAGCGGGCGGTCGGCAACCTCGTCAGCAACGCCGACAAGTTCAGCCCGGCCGGTGCACCGATCACCGTCGTGTCGGCGGACGGCATGGTGAGCGTGCGCGACGCCGGCCCCGGGATCCCGGTGGCGGATCGGGATCGGATCTTCGACCGCTTCTTCCGCAGTGACGAGACGCGTTCGATGCCGGGCTCGGGCCTCGGGTTGTCGATCGTCGCGCAGATCGTCGAGCGCCACGGCGGTCGGGTGTGGGCGCGAGACGCCGACGGCGGCGGTGCCGACGTGGGCTTCCAGCTTCAGGTGGTTGCGCCGATGGCGCCTGATTCGATCTCGCCGTCGGATCCGGCGTTCGGGGCCTCGTCGAGGGCCGACTCGTCCGCTGCCGCATCCGAGTGACGTCGTCGACGTGCGCGAACCGCCTCGTCGATCTCGTCGGCGTCGAGGAACGTCATCAGCCCGGCGATCATCCCGAGCCCGAAGAACCCGACGAGCACGAGTCCGTCGATGCTCACGTGGAGGAGCACCCCGAGCACGATCAGGAGAGGCCGGAGCGGCTTGTACCAGAGCAGGGTGCCCAGCATCAGTTCGACGAGCAGCGTGCCCCACGTGAGCGCCGCCACGATCCAGACGTTCTCGACGAACAGGTCGAACTGTCCGACCCGCTGGAGGTCCTCGAGTCGCAGTGCCGTCGACACGGCGATGCCCTCGCGCCACTCCTCGCCGCTCTTCGACCAGAACGCGAAGAGATAGACCACCATCACCTGCAGCTGAACGAGGCGCAGGCCCCACGGCGCGACCATGCCCGAGCTGAAGAACCCCTCACGACCGAGGCGACGGTAGCGATCGAACGACAGCGCTGCGCCGGTCGGCGTGAAGGCGAGGAGCAGGGTCAGGTCGCGCAGGATGATGTCGCCGGAGTTGTTGATCAGCGCGTTGCGGCGCTGCACGGCGGTGAGGAGCACGAACGCGACGAGCAACCAGATCGTCGGCTTCCAGCCGGCGATGATCGCCAACGAGGCGAGGATCAGCGCGGCGAGCGCGAGGCGGATCTCGGTCGACGTGTCGAGGGTGATCCACCGGAACCGGTCGCCCGCCATGTCGGGTGGCAGCAGTGCGTTCTCTCCGAGCAGCGCGGGGACGTCGAAGAGCATCGTGATGCTCCAGAAGCAGATCGTCAGCCCGATCAGAATGCGCGCGATCGCCAGCGGCCAGGCGGTCCGCCGGTCGGTGAAGAGCCGGCGGCCCGCAGCGGTGAGTCCGGCGGGCATCCTCACGATGCACCCTCCCAGGTGTAGAACTCGAACTCGTTCCAGCCACTGTTCTCGGCGCGACCGTCGGCGGTGAGCGGTTGGTGGTCGATCCACCGCCGGATGAGCGTCACCGTTTCTGGCGGGAGCCCGTCACGTTCGTGCTGGTCGGCGACCCACTGTGCGAACGCCGGCCAGAAGTCCCGACTGTCGTCGAGTCGAATCCGCTCCTGGAACTTGTGCCACCGGTATTGGCGGTAGGCCCCGAACCCGGGGTCGTACTCGGGGATGTCCCAGAACTCGATCGAACCGTCGGCGTACTGCACCCGTGCTCGCACGTCGAGGGACATGTTGCGCGGGTTCGGGCTGAACACGGCCCAGTCCTGGATGAGGCCGATGTCCTCGGCGGGTTCCCACCAGCCCGCCAGCTCGGCGCGCACCGCGGAGTTGGGCATGTTCGGTGCGACGATCCAGAACGAACCGACGATCAGAATGATCCCGACGATGACGCGGCCGACGATCGTGTCGAGGAGTCGAGTGTGGAGGTCGACGTCGTCGTTCTCGCGGGCCTCGTCCACACGAGCATCGTGTCAGACCACGCCGGGCGCGACGCGGCATCGCTCGGCGAGCGGACTACGTCTCGAGTTGGCGCGAGAGGGACTCGACCGCGTCGATGAACTCCTCGATCATCTCCATCACGACGCTCGCCGCGCTCTTCGGCTGGTTCATCGTGCCGACGATCTGGCCGACGAAGTAGTTGGACAGCTCCTCGGCGCCCGATCCCGGTGTGTAGGCGGCACGCGCAATGCGCTTCTGGGCGGTGTTGGTGAGAATCGGCTGCAACGGCATCCCCAGCGGGTCAGGGGTGTCGGGTCGCTCCCACTCCTCGGTCCACTTCGACTTCAGCATCCGGGCGTGTTTGCCGGTGAGCGATCGCGACCGGATCGTGTCGGCCGAGGTGGCCGCGAGGAACTTCTGCTTCACCACGGGATGCGTCTCGGCTTCGTCGGTCGTCAACCACACCGAGCCACACCACACGCCCTGTGCGCCGAGGGCCATCGCCGCAGCCATCTGGCGCCCTCGGCCGATGCCGCCCGCCCCGAGGACGGGGATGTCGACGGCGTCGACGATCTCGGGGATCAGCACCATCGACCCGATCTCGCCGGTGTGGCCCCCCGCCTCCGAGCCCTGGGCGATGATGATGTCGACGCCGGCCGCCTGGTGACGCTCGGCGTGCTGTGGCCGACCGGCGAGCGCGCCGACCAGCTTGCCCTCTTCCTTGCAGCGGTCGATCAGGAACTGCGGAGGCGGGCCGAGCGCGTTGACGACGAACGAGGTGTCGTGGGCGAGGGCGATGTCGAGCAACGGCACCGCCTGCTTGGCGCTGAACGGCGCGCTACCCCCCGCACCGGTTGCGGGAACGTTGGCCCGGGTCGAGTCGTCGTCGGGCAGTTCGGGGACGTCGTAGCGGGCGAGGATGTCGGCCACGAACTCGCGGTGGGTGTCGGGGATCAGCGCCGCGATGTCCTCGAGCGTGTAGCCGCCGTCGTCGTCGCCCGCGTATTTCGCCGGGACGATGAGGTCGACACCGTAGGGCCGTCCGCCGACCTCGTTCTCGATCCAGTCGAGATCGATCTCGAGTTGTTCGGGCGTGTGAGCGACAGCACCGAGCACGCCGAGCCCACCGGCCTTCGAGACGGCGGCGACGACGTCGCGACAGTGACTGAAGGCGAAGATCGGGAATTCGATGTCGAGCATCTCGGTGGCGGCGGTCCTCATCCCCCAATCCTCGCCGCCGCGCCCTCGCGACGACGAACCGCGTAGCGGGGTGGGTCAGACCCACCCCGCTACGTTCTGGCACACTCGGCGAGATGGCTGACGTGCTGTTCTGTACCGACGATTTCGCCGCGCGGCACGGCGACCGGATCGCGGTGATCGCCCCCGGTCTCGAGCTGGTCACGCTCGACGGCGACCAGGAGGTCAGCGACGACGACCTGTCACGGATCACCCTTGCGTTCTTCTCCCACGACTCCTGGCCAGAACGGGCCGTCAACTTCTTCGGCGTCGCCCTCCGCGCCGACAATCTCCGCTGGATGCACACGATGTCGGCCGGCGTGGACAGCCCGGTGTTCACCATGCTCACCGACCGCGGCGTGCGACTGACGACATCGTCGGGCAGCAGTGCCGAGCCGATCGCCCGCACGGCGATGATGTATCTGCTCGCGCTCAGCCGTGATCTCCCGTCGATGATCCGGGCACAGGATCGAGCCGAATGGAGCTGGCACCGGTGGAACGAACTCGGTGGACGGTCGATCGCGATCGTCGGCTGGGGCCCGATCGGCCGGGAGGTGGCGCGCCTCGCGACCGCGTTCGCAATGGTGCCGACGATCGTGCGTCGACAGGCGCACGGCGATGAGCCGCACCCGGTGCGACCGCTGTCCGATCTCGTCGAGGTCGCGCGCACGCACGACGCGATGGTGTTGGCGTTGCCGCTCACCGCCGACACGGGTGGGATCATCACGGGCGAGGTCCTGGAAGCGATCGGCCCGACCGGCTACTTCGTGAACGTTGGCCGCGGCGAGCTGGTGGATCAGCCGGCACTCACCGCGGCGCTCGTCGAGGGCCGCCTCGGGGGAGCCGGGATCGACGTGACCACCCCGGAGCCACTCCCGGCGGACGATCCGCTGTGGGCGGCGCCGAACCTGATCATCACGCCGCACAACTCGGGGTCGACCGACGGCACGGGTCGGCGAGCGGACGAGGCGTTCCTCGGCAACCTCGAGCGGTGGGTTGCCGGCGCAGACCTCGTCAACGAAGTCGCACCGTGAGCTGGCCGAGCGGACGGCAACTCGACGGGGGAATCGATCGCATCACGCTGCCAGCCGGCATCGACGGTGGGCTCTTCCTGTGCGGGAAGCACGTGATCGGCCCGAGCCCCGAGGCGATTCGGGCGCAGCTCGGCAGCGACACGGTCGTCGTCAGCTTCAACCAACCTCGAGACATCGCCCGATATGCGGGATACGCCGACTGGTTGGCGACCTCCCCCGATGCGCGCTGGCTGCCGATCCCCGACTTCCACGCGCCGCCGCTCGACGAGGCGCTCCCGCTGCTCGACGAGGTCGCCGGCCTCCTGCGCGACGGTCGCCCCGTCGTCATGCACTGCTCGGCGGGGATCGGACGGGCGGGGACGATGGCCGTCGCCGTGTTGATGATGCTCGGGGTCCCGTGGTCGGACGCGCTCGCTCAGATCGCACGCGAACGCCGGGGCGCCGGCCCCGAAGTCGGCTCCCAGAGTCAGCTGATCCAGGCGCTCGCCACCCATCTGGCCGAGCGCTGAGCCCGGCTCAACTCGCGTCGTACTGCACCGCGGCGCGAGCGCTCACCCGGTCCTTGATGTAGTCGGCGATGACCCGCTGGTGGTCGGGGTGATCGCGGTAGACGACGTAGTCGTCGACCGTGGCGTATTCGCCCACGATCACGTAGTCGTAGTTGCCGTCGGTGAGGCCGAGGTCCGGTCCGTGGCGGTAATCCCGGACCACGTCGGGGAGTCCCGCAACGACGGCGTCGAGGGCCGCGCCGGTCGCCGCGATGTGGGCGGCATCGACATCGTCGTTCCACTTGAACATGACCACGTGTCTGAACATGGTCGTCAGTATGTCGGCGCCGCCGCTCCTCGTCGGTCTCGTCGCGTGTGGGCCCGTGCGGCGGGCACGATCGCGACGAGACTGGTCGGGGGACGGACGGTGCGTCGGTCAGGCCTGGGCGGCGAGGGCGAGGACTTCGTCCTCGGGAATCGCACCGAACCAGCGGCCGAGCTCCTGCCCGTCCGGGCTCAACAGGATGACCGTCGGCTGGCCGGTGATCTCGAAGGCGGTCCAGGACTCGAACGAGGCGTCCCAGAGCATCGTGAACGACTCGGTGCCGCGATCTTCCACGAACTCGAACGCCTCGTCGAGGCTGTCCTGCGTGCCGTAGCCGATGACCTCGACCTCGTTCAGGTGATCTCGAGCGAACTGCTCGACGTCGGGAGCTTCCCGACGGCAGGTGGGTCAATGCGGCGCCCACGTCCACAGCAGGACGGGGCGATCGGACGGCAGGATGTTGGCGATGTTCGCTTCGCTGCCGCGACCCACGTCGTCGACGACCAGATCGGGAAAGGGGTTCGCGTCGAACTGCGCCTCGGGCTCGACCGTCGTGGCGAGCGCGCGTCCACCGAGGGCGGGCGGCTCCGGCGCGGCAGGCGGCGCCTCGGTGGGTGCCGGCTCGACGACCGGAGGGTCGGTCGCCGGTGCCTCAGCCGGTGCGGGGGCGTCGGTGACGGGAGCCTCGGTGACGGGGGCGTCGGTGGCCGGCGTGTCGGCCGGAACGTCGTCGCCCGGCGGATCGGTCGCTGGGGCGGGTGCCTCGGTCGCAACCGGCGCAGTCTCGGAAACAGGTTCCGAGGTGGCACATGCCGCCAGGGTGAGGCCGATGCCGGCGACGAGTACCGCCGTTCTCCGTGCGTTCATGTCCGACATCGTGGCATCGAGATGAGGGAGAACGCACGCATCTGACGCTGAACTCGCACGAAACACGTCGGGGTTCAGCGCTCGTCGGTCGAGCTCGGTGCGACACGCACAGCGACGCGGTTGCGCCCGCGCCGTTTCGCGTCGACCAGTGCTTGGTCGGCGATCTCGACGGTGTTTGCCAGATCCGTGGACCACCCGCACGCAACGCCCACCGACGCCGTCACGTTCGTTCCGTACGGCGTCTGGATCAGTTCGATCGCGGTGCGCACGCGCTCGGCCACCTTGCGTGCGTCGAGCTGTGTCGCGTCCGGCAGGAGGACGCAGAATGCCTCGCCGCCGAACCGGTACGGCACGTCGCCTCGCCGGACGTTGGCGGCGATGGCGTCGCCGACCCGGCGTAGGACGTCGTCACCCGCGGCGTGGCCATGGGTGTCGTTGAACGTCGTGAACCGGTCGACATCGATCATCAGCATCGCCGTTGGTCGCATGACGCCGTCGATCCGCCTGCCCAGGTCGGCGTCGAGCTGCCGACGGTTCTTGAGCCCCGTGAGGCTGTCGATCGTCGCGAGCTCCATCAGTCGATCCCGCGTGCGGCGGCGACACGCAACGAACACCGCGACGCTCACGCCGATCGCGACGAGCCCGACGGTCGACAGCCAACCTGGCGAGGTGTCGCTGGTCGCGCCGATGATCATGAACCGGAGAGAATCCATCGTTGAGATCTCGGCGGAATCCCGCCCCAGCTTGAATGACGTCGTCGATGTTTCACCGGGGTGCTGCGAAACGATCTGCGAGTGCGCGGATGTGCTCCGGGTACATGTCGCAGCAGCCACCGACGAGCGTGGCACCGTCGCGCAATCCAGTCGGCGACGAAGTCGGCATAGCGGTCGGCCGTCAGCTCGGTGCGTCGCTCGAAGATCACCTCGTTGGCGCGGTACGTGCCACTCCGCGCGGTGGGGAACGCATTCGCATAGGCGCCCAGCTCCATTTCGAGGCCGCGGTGGTCGCGGGCGTCACGGAGCGCGGCGAGTGCGGGACCGGTCTGCTCGGGGATCGAACAGTTGATCAACACCGCCGACACCGGGAGGGCCTCGTCGGCGATCGAGTCGACGATGTCACTCATCGACTCGCCCGAGCGCACGGCGATCCCGTCGCCGGTCCACTCGTCGGGAACCGTGAACGCCATCCAGACCGGTCGGTCGCGACGCACGTCGGCGATGGCGTCGACGATCGTGCGCATTTCGGCGATCGTGCTCAGCGTCTCACCGAGCCAGATGTCGACGAACGGATCGAGCGCTCGCGCGATCTCGACGTAGATCGGTGCGGCGCTCGCTGCGTCGAATCGCGTCGGCTCGTAGGAACCGAAGAGCGGCGGCATCGAGCCGGCCACCCTGATGGTCCGGTCGGCGGCGTCGGCCGCGGTGCGGGCGAGTCGGCCGGCGAGCTCGGTCAGTTCGGTGCCTCGGGCGGCGAAGAAGTCGGCGGAGTGGTGAAAGGGTACGACCGCGTAGTTGTTCGTCGTGATGACCTGGGCGCCGGCGCGGATGAAGTTGTCATGCGCTTCGACGACACGCTCGGGCGCTTCCATCAGTGCGAGTGACGACCATTCGGGCTGGCGGAACGGTGCTCCGATGCGCCGCAGCTCCTTTCCCATCCCCCCGTCGAGAATTGTCACCGTCGCCATGGCGGGCAAGGTACCTGGGGCTGCCCTTCGCGGTGGCGTCGGAGTCACCGTCATCTGCACGTCACTACATCGATGTCATTCGTATCCCGCCCGTGGGCACCGAAGCCCTGTAGGATTCCCGTCAATCTCACTGAGTGGGGCGACACGACCCACTTTCAGAGGTCATCCATGACACGCCCCGCCCTCGACCGTTGCACTCGAACGTTGCTCGCGACTTCTCCGCGGTCCGTGACGTCCCTCCCATGATCGACCGCTCGACAGCGACTCGCACACAGCCAGGTGGTATCCGATGAACCGACACTTCTCCCTCTCCACGCCAACGCGGGTCATCGCGGTCGTGGCGATCATCGTTTCGATGTTCGCGATTCCGTCGGGCAACGTATCCGCCGGAGCGCCGACGCTGCAGAAGCGGCTTGCCGCTGCTCAGCCCGATCAGAACGCCGACGGCACCTTCCCCAGCGGTTCGATCGTCGTCTACGAGGTCTCGATCGGCTGCAATGCGGTCAGCGGATCCAACGACTGTGACGGCTTCGAGCTCCACGACTTCACGCCCAGCTTCACCGACGTCGACAATGGCCTCTCCTACTACGAGTTCCAGGCGGCCACGGGAGCCGGGCCGGGAGCCGTCCTCGACGCCACCGACCCGACCGAGACCGTCATCACCTTCCCGACGTTCGCTGCCGGGACATCGATCAACATCGAGCTGTCGTACCGCATCCCGCCCGGCATCACGCCCGACAACACCACCACCACGAACACCGCGACGTGGGGCGAGTACGACGGCGCCGGTGCCCCGACCGTCAACGTGGTGACGGACACACAGGACGTGACCTCGCGAGCGCGGACCTCGTTCGACGTCCGCAAGACGGGGCCGTCTGTCGTGAACCCGAATCAGAACGTCACCTTCACCGTGTCGCTCTGCGGGGACTCGCCCGACGACCCGTACTACGGCCCGCTGCGGGGGACGATCCAGGGGGCGACGCTCACCGATGACATCCCGCCGGGCTTCGTCTTCGTCAGCGCACCCCCCGATGGTGTCGAGGCCCCACCCGGCACCGTGACCTGGCTGCTCGGCGACATCGAACTCGGCCCGGGCGACTGCGTCGACCGCGACATCACCCTGAACTACCCGTCGGCCGGCCCGCTTCCGGCGCCGATCTCGACCGTCAACACCGTCACCGCCGGCGGGACCTACCCCGCTGACAGTGACGGCAACCCGGGTTCGGCCACGCACCCGATCACGATCGACAACCCCTTGCCGGGCATCCCGTCGCTCGACAAGGGCGCCGGGCGCATCTACGTCGACCTCGACCAGACCGACGGGCCCAGTGGTGGCGACGACGGCGACAGTTTCTCGTCGTATTTCATCCGCCCTCGGAACACGGGCCAGGGAACCATCTTCGACGCGGTCCTGACCGATCCGATCCCCGACCGCTTCGTGGTGGAGCGCGTCAGCACCGGGACCTGGCCGACCGGGCCGACCGGGCCGGGCGATGACGGGCTCGTCGAGTTCGTGGTGACCTACTCCGACACCACCTTCGACACCTTCACCGCCGACGGCACCAGCGACGATGCGTTCCTGATTCCGAGTGGGAAGACGATGGTGTCGCTCACGGTCAACTACGGCGACCTGCCCGCCGGGTGGCGCCAGAACGGTGGCGGTAACCGGATCGAGCTCTACGGCTCCTTCGTCGATCCCGGGCCGCAGCACCGACCCGCAAACGACTTCGCGACAACCCGGTCCTGCCCGTGGTCAACACCGCCACGCTCACCGGCGACGTGCTCGACCCCGTGACCGGCGCGCCGGGTTCCGTCGCGGTGAACGATTCGGCGACGATCAACATCGAGAGCCCCCAGCCCCACGTGGCCATCTTCAAGTCGGTCGCCGCGACCGGCAACGTCGCCGCGGGAGGCGTGTTCCCGTCCAACGACACCACCGCGACGACGCTGACGTGGACCGTGCGAGCGCGCAATGACTCGAGTGCCACGGCCGACTATCCCGACCCGGTGATCGTCGACGTGCTCCCGACCCTCATGCAGAACACACTCGGTCAGGGCGGGCTCACGGCGCCGACGAACTTCACGGTGAACGCGCCGACCGGCGTCACGTGTCCGGCCGCCCCCGTGATCAGCACCGTCGGCGATACCACAACTCAACTGGGCGTGCAGTGGCAACCTCGCGCCGGGCCAGGACATCACGATCACGTTCACGACCGACGTCACGAAGGGACCCCACCCCAGACGGTCGTGAACCGTGACTACACGACGACCAACGCACTCAGTGACACCGGCCTCGAGCGGTTCTCGTTCTGGAGCGGTGGCGCATCCAACGGCACCTGGCAGAACGACGTCGACGATCTCGACGACGACCGTTCCACCACGGACCGGATCCGCACCGCCAGCGCGGAGATCGAGGTGCTCGACTTCGTCTTCCTGACCTCGGCCAAACTGGTACGCGGCGGCGCCGACGCCGTGTGCGACAGTGGCGCACTGACCTTCCCGCCCTCGGGCGAGGACAACACGGTGTACGGCACCGAGCGATGCACCCGTCCGGGCGGCATCGTCGACTACGAGATGACCGTCACGAACGACGGCAACACCGACATCACGAACATCATGGTGATGGACATCTTCCCGGCGATCGGTGACTCGTTCGTCGTGCCGAACCAGAACACCGGCGCCGTGACACCGCGCAACAGCGCGTTCAACACGTATCTCACCGGTCCGGTCACCGTCACCAGCCCCGACCCCAACGTGGTCGTCGAGTACTCCACCGCACTCCAACCGTGTCGCTACGAGGACTTCTACGGCAACACGTCGCAGGAAGTGCCCGGCTGCACCGCGCCGGCGTGGTCGACCTCCCCACCGGTGCCCATCTCGAGCGCCCGGTCGATTCGCATCAGCTACCTCGACGGTGGGATCGGCAATCCGCCCGCGACGCTGGCGATCGGGGACGCGTTCGTACTCGAATGGCCGATGCGTGCGGCGGTCGCTGCACAGACCGACGAGGTGGCGATCAACGCCTTCGGATGGGCGGGACAGTCGACCACCTCGGCCACGCGCAACGTCGCAGGCCCGCCGCCGGTCGAGATCATCGTGGGCGACCTCACCGACTACGTGATCGGTGACCTCGTCTGGTACGACGAGAACTACGACGGCATCCAGACCGACACGCCGCTCGACGGTGTGCCGCTGGTCCCGGTCGGGCTGTTCCTCGACAACAACGGCAACGGCGTGCTCGACGTGAACGACCTGTTCGTGCAGGAGACCGTCACGGATGCGACCCCCGGCTCCGAGGGTCTGTACCTGTTCTCCGGGCTGCCACCGGGCGACTACTTCGTCGCCTTCGCGCCCCCGAGCACGTGGGCCGTGAGCCCGGCGTTCCAGGGCGGCGACCCGGCGATCGACTCGAACGGTACGGAGGACACCAGTTTCCCCACCGCACTGTGGGACCCGGCAGCGGCCAACGGACCGCTCTACGACGACGTCTTCGTCTCCGACATGGTCACCCTCGGCCCGAGCAACCCGGTCGATCGAACCATCGACCTCGGCCTCTGGCGTCCGGACCCGTCGATCGACATCGAGAAGGCGACGAATGCCGCCGACCCCGCCAACCCGACCGCCGCCGAGGACGCCGATTCGCCCACCGGTCGGTACATCCCCGAGGGCCAGGACGTCACCTGGAGCTATGTCGTCACCAACACCGGCAACACGGTGCTCCAGAACGTCGTGGTCACCGACGACTTCGGCACCCCGGCTGACTTCGCCGACGACCTCTCGTCCGTTCCGGCGGGCGGGATCACCTGCCCGCAGACCACGCTTGCGCTCGGTGAGTCGATGACCTGTTCGTCGACCACGCCGGTTGCGGCCCTCGCCGGGCAGTACGCCAACACGGCCGACGTCGTCGGCGATCCGGTGCTCCCGCCGATCCCGTGGACCGATCCGTCGTACGACGATCTCGTCCGCCTCGACGGCAGCCCGTTCTACGACGTCCTCGGCAACATCATCCCGGTGACCGACGACGATCCGTCGCACTACTTCGGTGCGATCGCCACGGTCGACATCGAGAAGTCGACCAATCTGATCCCCGCCGACGCGGTCGGCACGTTGCCGGCCGGGCCGACCGTGCCGACGCTCGCTCCAGTGACCTGGACCTATGAGGTGACCATCCCGACCCCAGGCAACGTTGCCCTCGCCGACGTGGTGATCGTCGACGACAACGGCACTCCCGGGGACACGAGCGACGACCTCTCGACGGCCAACCCGGGCGACTTCACCTTCATCACCGGCGACACCGACAACGACGGCCGCCTGGATGTGACCGAGACGTGGGTGTACTCGGCCGCTGCGCCGAACGGCGCGATTCTCGGGGTGTACGAGAACGAAGCCGACGTGACCGGCACACCGGTCACCCCGAACGGCACGCCGATCACCAATGTGGACGGCAGCCCGATGGCGAAGCCGGTCGACGATGACCCCTCCCACTACTACGGCGTGGCGTTCCCCGCCATCGACATCGAGAAGGCGACGAACGGCCAGGACGCCGACACGCCGACCGGGCCGACGATCCTGGCCGGCGAGGACGTCACGTGGACCTACGTGATCACCAACACCGGCAACGTCGACCTGCGGGTCACCGATTTCGGTGACGATCAAGTTGCGCTCGCCTCGAGCCTGTGCGCCGAGGGCGCCGTGTTCCCGGTGGTGCTCGACCCGACCGACTCGGTGACCTGCACCGTGACCGTCACCGACGCAGCCGATTTCGGCCAGTACGCGAACCTCGCCGACGTGACCGGCACGCCGCTCGACGAGAACGGTGACGTCATCACCGAGAACCAGACCCCGGCGGGTCCGGTGCCGGTCGTGCCGCCGACCGACGACGATCCGTCGCACTACATCGGCAACGGTGCGCCGGGGATCGACATCGTGAAGGTGACGGAGGGGTTCGTGTGGAACCCGGTCACGTTGTCGTTCGATCCGGTTGCTGCCGGTGACGGGATCACGGTGACGGCTGGTGAGGCGGTGACGTGGACGTACACCGTCACCAACACCGGTGACTTCGCCTTGGCCAATGTCGTGGTGAACGACGACAACGGGACCCCCGGTGATGCGGCCGATGATTTCTTGGCGACCTATGTGTCGGGTGACATCGACATCGACGGTCTGCTCGATGTTGACGAGACGTGGATCTACACGGCGTCGGCGACCGGGAACTTCGGTTCGTATGTGAACGTGGCGGACACGATCGGTGTGGCGACGGATCCCGACGGTGTGCCGATCGTCGATCAGAACGGTGATGATCCGTTCGTCGACGGTGCTGGTGATTCGACGATCGTCGCGGATGATCCGTCGGGCTACGTCGCCGGCGGAGCGCCGGGGATCGACATCGTGAAGGTGACGGAGGGGTTCGTGTGGAACCCGGTCACGTTGTCGTTCGATCCGGTTGCTGCTGGTGACGGCATCGCGGTGACCGCTGGTGAGCGGTGACGTGGACGTACACCGTCACCAACACCGGTGACTTCGCCTTGGCCAATGTCGTGGTGAACGATGACAACGGCACGCCGGTGGACCCGTCGGACGACTTCGTGGCGACGTACGTGTCGGGTGACATCGACACCGACGGTCTGCTCGATGTGGACGAGACGTGGATCTACACGGCGTCGGCGACCGGGAACTTCGGGACGTACGTGAACATGGCGGACACGATCGGCGTGGCGACCGATCCTGACGGTGTGCCGATCGTGGATCAGAACGGTGATGATCCGTTCGTCGACGGCAACGGTGACTCGACGATCGTGGCCGACGACCCGTCGGGCTACGTCGCCGGTGGTGCGCCGGGGATCGACATCGTGAAGGTGACCGAAGGCTTCCTGTGGAACGGCACTTCATTCGATCCGGTTGCTGCGGGTGACGGCATCGCGGTGACGGCTGGTGAGCAGGTGACGTGGACGTACACCGTCACCAACACCGGTGACTTCGCCTTGGCCAATGTCGTGGTGAACGATGACAACGGCACGCCGTTGGACCCGTCGGACGACTTCGTGGCGACGTACGTGTCGGGTGACACCGACACCGACGGTCTGCTCGATGTGGACGAGACGTGGATCTACACGGCGTCGGCGATCGCAAACCGAGGAACCTACGTCAACATCGCGGACACGATCGGCGTCGCGACGGATCCCGATGGTGTACCGATCGTCGATCAGAACGGTGATGATCCGTTCGTCGACGGCAACGGTGCCTCGACGATCGTGGCCGACGACCCGTCCGGCTACATCGCCGACGGTGGGCCGGCGATCGACATCGAGAAGACCACCAACGGATTCCAGGCCGACGACCCGGCCGGTGATCAGACCGACCTCGACAACACGGTGCCGTACATCCCGGTGGGCAGTCCGGTGACATGGCAGTACGTGATCACGAACACCGGCGACGTCGACCTCCTGGTCGACGGGTTCGGCGACGACCGCATCGTCGACGTGTCCACGCTCTGCACCGAGGGCGCCCTCTTCCCCGTGATCCTGGCGCCCACCGAGACGATCACCTGCAGCGTGCTCGGCACGGCCACGATGCAACCCGGCGATCTGTACGTCAACCGGTCGGACGTGTCCGGTGCTCCGGTCGACGACAACGGCGACCCGCTCGTCGACCAGAACGGCAACCCGGTGTTCGTCGACGGCAACGGCGACTCGACGATCGTCGACGCGGACCCCAGCGCCTACTTCGGCGCCAGCCCGGCGATCGACCTCGAGAAGGCGACCAACGGCTTCGACGCCGACACCGGAACGGGCCCGTTCGTGGCCGTCGGCGGTCGGGTCACGTGGACCTATGTGGTCACGAACACCGGCAACACCGACCTCGCCGACCTCGTCGTCACCGATTCCCTCGAGGGCGAGGTGTGTCGGATCGACGCACTCGCCGTCGGCGCCAGCGAGACCTGCGAGGTCGTGCTCCCCGCATCGACCCTCGTCGGCCAGTACAACAACGACTCGACCGTCGTCGGTCAGCCCGTCGACCAGTTGGGCAATCCCATCCTCGATCCGACGACGCAGTTGCCGGTCCCCCCGATCGGTGATGCCGACCCGAGCGCCTACTTCGGCGCCTCGCCGGACATCGACGTCGAGAAGGCGACCAACGGCGTCGACGCGGACACCGGAACCGGACCCTTCGTCTCTGTCGGCGACCAGGTCGAGTGGACCTACGTCGTCGAGAACACCGGAAACGTCGTCCTGACCGACGTCGTGGTGACCGACGACGTGTTCGGCGAAGTCTGCGTCATCCCGGTCCTGCGCGTCGGCGCCACCGAGGACTGCTCCGTCACCGCGGTGTCCGACGTCATCGGACAGTACGAGAACGTCGCCGACGTGGTCGGAACACCGTCGTTCCCCGTGGACCCGGACGGTGACCTGACCGACCCGGACAACTACGAACCGATCACCGATCCGGAGACGGGCAACCCGGTTCCCGACGTCGACGACGACGACCCGAGTCACTACTACGGAGTCGACGTGGATGTCGACATCGAAAAGGCGACCAACGGCCGGGATGCCGACTCGGCGCCGGGTCCCAACGTCATCACCGGTGAAGTCGTCACATGGACCTACGTCGTGACCAACACCGGCCAGACGGCGCTCATCGACCTCGTGGTCGACGACGATGTGACCGGCCGGGTCTGCACCATCCCGCTCCTCCTGCCGGGGGACAGCGAGACCTGCACCGACACGGCCATCGCCGGGACGAACCCGTACGTCAATGTCGGGTCGGTGACCGGCACCCCGGCCATCCCGATCGACCCGGACGGGAACCTCGACGACCCCGACAACTACGTACCGATCGACGTCGACGACCCCGAAGACACCGATCCCAGCCATCACACGCCGGTGCCGCCAGCACTGCTGCCCACGACGGGTTCGGAATCGTCGTCGCCGCTCCGGCTGGCGATGATGCTGCTCGTCGCCGGTCTCGGGCTGGTCGTGATCACCCGAACCCGTCGAGGCCGTCGACACCGCGCCTGACGTGCGTGGGGCGGCCGCCGCGGGCACCGCGCTGGTGGCGTGAGTGCCTCGCGACGCCGAGCGACTACGTCGCCGGCGACGCGCCCGCCGTGACGCCCGACATCAGCAGGCCGATCGCGTGGACATCGAACTCGGCGCGGGGCAGCTCGCCCATCACTTCGCCTTCGAGGAGCACGATGATCCGGTCGGAGAGCTGCATGACCTCGTCGAGGTCCTCTGAGATCAGCAGGATCGCTGCGCCCTGCTTGCGCTGCGCGAGGAGGCGTTCGTGGATGTACTCGGCTGCGCCGATGTCGACGCCGCGGGTCGGCTGGGCGACGACGAACGCGGTCGCGTCGGAGCTGAACTCGCGAGCGATGACGACCTTCTGGATGTTGCCGCCCGACAGGTTCCTGGTCGGCGTGTCGATGTCGGGTGTCTTGACCTGGTACCGCTTCACCAGATCGGTGCATCGTTCGACGATGCGGCGTCGGTTGAGCAGTCCGGCGGATTTGTAGGGCGCACGGTCGTAGTCGACCAGCATGAGGTTCTCGGCAACCGTGAAATCGCCGACCGCGCCGTCACGCATGCGCTCTTCGGGCACGTAGGCCAGCCCCATCTCGCGCACTCGTTTCGGCGTCGGTTCGGTGGTCCACTCCTCGCCGATCTGTACGCCGCCGCGGGCGATCGGACGCAGCCCGAAGATCGCTTCGGCCAGCTCGCGCTGTCCGTTCCCCGAGACGCCGGCGACGCCGACGATCTCACCGCTGTGCACTCGGAGATTGAGATCCTTCACGGCGAGGTTGCCCCGGTCGCCGACGACGTCGAGGTCGTTCACCGTGAGCTGAGGCGGTCCCGACGGGCTGCGGCTCGACGCTGCGCGTCAGCTCGACCGGTCGGCCGACCATCATCTCTGCCAGCGACTCCCGCGTTGCCTCGCTCGGCCGGGTCTCGCCCGTGACCCGACCGTTGCGCAGCACGGTGATCTCGTCGGAGAGCTCCATCACCTCGTGCAGCTTGTGGGAGATGAACACCAGGCCCCGACCGTCGGCGGTGAGCTGGCGGAGCGTGACGAACAGGTCGTCGACCTCCGACGGGGTGAGCACGGCGGTCGGCTCGTCGAGCACGAGCACCTGCGCGTCGCGGTACAGCGCCTTGAGGATCTCGGCGCGCTGGCGTTCACCGACGGCGAGCTGCCAGATGTACGCATCGGGTCGACCTGCGAGTCCGTACCGATCCGACACGTCGGCGAGTCGCGCCTTGACGGGTTCCATGTCGGCGAGCCCCTGCCGCCCGCCGAGCCCGAGTGCGACGTTCTCCGCGACGGTCAGGGTCGGCACCAGCATGAAGTGCTGGTGGATCATGCCGATGCCCTGGCGGATGGCATCGGTCGGCGAGGTGATGGTGACCTCCTGGCCGTCGAGCAGGATCGTGCCCTCGTCGGGTTGGTACAACCCGTAGAGGATCTTCATCAGGGTGCTCTTGCCGGCACCGTTCTCGCCCAGGAGGGTGTGCACCTGACCCGGCAGCACCGACAGGTCGACGTCGTCGTTGGCGACGACGCCGGGGAACCGTTTGGTGATGCCGCGCATCTCCAACATCGGTGTCACCGTCGGTTCACCCGTACTGGGTGCTGCCGGGTCGGGTTGCATCACGTTCTCCTGGTCATCTTCGAGTGCGCGTCAGCTCACTCGATGCCGGTGGTGAGCGAACCGTCGGTCAATCCGGCGATCGCCTCGTCAGCCGATGCTCGGACGTCGTCCGCCAGCGGGAACCCGTCGTTGAAGATCATCTCCAGGCCACCGTTCTCGAACGTCAGCGTGTAGACCTCTCCACCGGCGGCGCCACCGGCCATGGCGTCGAGGATGTCGTTGAGCACGATCTCCCAGTGGTACTCCTGCGAGGCGACGACGATGTCTTCACCGAGCGGGGTCTGATCCGACTGCGTGCCGAACCAGGGGATCCCGGCGTCGTTGGCCACACCCGTGGCACCGACGACCATCTGGGCCGTCCCGGTGAGCACGTCGGCGCCGTTCTCGACGAACGCATTGGCCGCCTCGGAGGCGAGCGCGACATCGCTGAACGACTCGATGTAGTTCACGTTGACCGCGACATCGGGGTTGACGGATGCGACACCCGCCGAGAAACCGTCGACGTACAGCTTCGCATCACCGACCTCGACCGGGCCGACCACTCCGATCGTGTCGGACTCGGTGAGCTGTGCGGCCATCACGCCGTTCACGTAGCCGCCCTCGTCGGCGCGCACGGTGTAGGCGAACACGTTGTCGAGCCCGAAGGTGTCGACGGCGGTGCCCCACGCGAACGTGGTGTCGGGGAAGTCGGCGGCGATCTCCTCGAGCGGGCCGCCGTACTGGGATCCGTGGGCGATCACGAGGTCGACGCCGTCGTCGGCGTAGCCGCGGATCGCGGCCGCAGCGTCCTCGACGACGAACGTGCCGTCGGTGATCTGGACCTCGACGTCGCGTTCCTCGGCGACGCGGTTGACCGAGTCGACGATCGACTGCGTGAATGCGAGGTCGTTGCTCGCGCTCGGCGCCACGATTCCGATGCGGACAGGACCGTCACCGGCGACGGCGTCCCCGGCCGCGTCGGCGACGGTGTCGGCGACGTCTTCGGCCGCGTCGACCGCTGAGTCGACCGCGCTCTCGGCCTCGTCGACCGCTGAGTCGACGGCGCTCTCGGCGTCGTCGCCGCGAGTCGAGTCGGAGTCGCTGCCGCAGGCGCCGGCGACGAGCGCCAGTGCGGCGAGCCGGCGAGCGTTCGCGTGGTGGTTCTGTGGTTCTCATGATCGGGTCCTCCCCCGGTTGTGAGTGTTCATGCTGCTCGGCCCGAAGGTTTCGGGCCGATGGTGTTCACGGCGCCGTCGGCGTCGAGATCTGGGTGTCGAGATCGGGCTCATGCCGATCGGTTGAACGGTCGGGTGAGTGCGGCGGGCGCGGCGAAGCGTCCGCTGACGATGACGAGCACGACGATGGTCAGGATCGCGGGCGCCATCGCGAGCAGGCTCGACGCGGCACCGCTGACGATGCCGAGCGTTCCCAGCCGCAGCACCGTCGCCGACACGATGCCGAACAGCAGGGCGCCGGCCATCACGCCGACCGGACGCCATGCACCGAAGTACACGAGTGCAACGGCGATGAAGCCCTGGCCGGCGGTGAGGTTCTGCTGGAAGATGCCGACTTCGAGGGCCAGCGCAGCGCCGGCGAGGCCGGCCATCGTGTTCCCGATCAGGATCGTCTGCGTGCGGGTCTTGTTGACGCTGACGCCGAGCGTGTCGGCGGCTTCTGGCGTCTCACCGACCGCGCGGATGTTCAACCCGAACGTCGTCTTGTTGATCATGAACCACGCCACCGGGACGAGGAGAAACGCGGTGTACACGAGCACGTTGTGCTGGAAGAAGATCTCGCCGATCCACGGAATGTCCGAGAGGAGCGGGATGTCGACCTTGCCGAGCTTCGGAATCGGCTGCGGTGTCCCGACCTGCTTCTGGAACAGCAGGTCGGTGAACCCGAGGCCGAACAGGTAGATGCCGATGCCGCTGATCCCTTGCTGGGCCTGCATCACCACGGTGATGAACGCGTAGACGAGTCCCATCACGGCGCCGGCGGCGAGTGCGACGCCGCACGGCGAGGTACGTGTTGTCGGTCTTCAGCTTGGTGAAGTACGCGGCGAACGCACCGATCAGCATGACGCCTTCGACGCCGAGGTTGAGCACGCCGCTGCGTTGGCCGACGGCCTCGCCGAGGGCGGCGAACAGGAACGGGGTGGCGAGCCGGATGCCTGACGCAAGTGTGGCCACGAGCACCGACACCGTGAAGAAGTCACTCCACATCCGACGTCTCCTTGCTCGTGGACCGCACGGCGGACGCCGCTCGAGCGCGGGCCTCTTCGTTGCGTTCGCACCCAATCGTTCACTCGACTCCGGAGCTTGAGACTGCCGACCACGAAGATCACGACCACACCGTTGAGTGCGACGATCAACGCAGCTGGGACCTGGAGTTCCTGTTGCAGCTGAATCCCACCCGTGAGCATGCCGCCGAAGAAGAACGATGCCGGAATCGTCCAGAGGGGATGCAGCGCACCGAACAGTGCGGCCACGATCCCGTTGAATCCGGCGCTCTGCGTGAACGCCGACGCACCGCCCTCGCCGATGAGTCGGTGCGACTCGCTGCCGAAGACGAGGATCGCCCCCGCCACGCCCGCGCAGGCCCCGCTGAACGCCATCGCCTGCACGATGCTCCGCTTCACGGCCATCCCCGCGTACTTCGACGCGTTCGGGTTGTGTCCGACCGAACGGAGCCGCATGCCGAGCGCACTGCGGAACAGGAGGACGTAGCCGAGGACCGCGACGCCGATCGCGATGACGACGCCGAGGTGCAAGCGGGTGCCGCCGGGCAGGAGTGGCAGGTGCGAGTTCGCCGTGACGCGCTCGGTCTGTTGGATCTTGATCGCCCCCTCCTCGATGAGGAGGTCCTGCAGCAGGAAGCTCAGGAACTGCGCGGCGATGATGTTCATCATGATGGTGGCGAGGATCTCGCTCACACCGGCGTAGGCCTTGAGCACACCGGGGATCGCCCCCCAGAGGCCGCCGCCGATCGCGCCGGCGATCAGCACGACCGGAACGAGGATGATGCGGGGTGTGTCCGGGATCAGCAGCGCGACCGTCGTCGACAGAATCGCGCCCATGATGAGCTGGCCCTCACCCCCGATGTTGATCACGCCGGTGCGGAACGCAATGCAGATCCCGACGCCGACCAGCAGCAGCGGCATCGACTTGATCGCCGTGTCGGCCAACGCGTCCCAGCTCCCGAACGCGCCGTCGAACAGCGCCGCGTAGCCCGTCAGCGGGTTGGCGCCGAGTGCGAGCAGCATGATCGCGCCGACGGCCAGCGCCGCACCGACGGCGGTCAGCGGGACGACGAGTCCGACGAGCGGCTTGACGACGGCGAACGCGAACGATCCGCCGACCTCGTCGTGCTGGGGATCACCCGATTCGCTTGTCTCGTCGTGCGCCACCTCGGTGGTGGTCATGGCTGTCCCCGCTCTCGATGGGCTGTCCATCCCGGTCGAAGGCGACAGTCAAGTCGCCGGGCGTTTCGGCGAGGTTAACGAATCGTCAAGTCTCGGGTGGAAAAGCGTGTGGGCGTCCGCCGGTCGCCGTGCCGGTCGCCCGATCACTCGGCGGGCAACGGCAACCCTTCGTCGCTCGTGAGCACCGACAACAGGCGCGGGACCTCGTCGTCGGCTCCACCGCCGGCGGTTGCCGTGATCGACCCGGCGGTGCCGATCAAGAAGCGCGGTCCCTCGGCAGCGGCGAAGCGCGATTCGTCGAGATACAGCCGCGGCTTGATCATCGCGGGATCGCCGTTCTCGGGGCAGAAGGTGAGACAGTTGCCGCATTCGTTGCACAGCTCGCTGAGCACGAGGTACTGCTGGCGGCCGGCGTCGTCGATTTCGGACGCGAGCGCGGCGGGTGTCGGCACCTTGAAGAAGGCATCGTTGGGGCACACCGTCACACAGAAGTTGCACGCCACGCAGCCCCACATCTGGAGGTCGTGGTCGACGCTGCGCGGCAGCTTCTCGTGGCCCTCCAGGTGATAGCTCCCGAGGTCGTCGCCCGTGATGTACGCGAGGTGCCCCGCAGCGGTGTCTCGGTGGCCGGCATCGCGCGCGGCGGTGAGGCGCGCCTCGCGGAACCCGTCGAGATCGGCCACGCCCGCGTCGGCCACCGCCGCGGTGAGAGCCTTGAGCATCGGCGCGAGGCGCCCGTAGCCGCCCGGCTTGAGCAGATCCGAGCACACGCTGGCCGGTCGGACGCCCATCGCGATCGTGTCGGCCAGGTTCTCCTTGGTCACGCCGGCCGAGAAGCTGACCATGATGTCGCCGCCGTGTCGGCCTCCCGGAAGCGTTGCGGCGTCGGCGCCGTCGTGGCCGGGGATCATGAAGCGGCCGGGGAGCGCCGTCGCGAGTTTGTCGAGCACGGCGGTGGCGAGCACGTGGAGCGGTGCGCCCGACAGGTACATCGTCTCGTCGGGCATCCACCCCTTGTGGTTGTGGACGACGAGTGTGTTGGTGAGCTTGATGCCGAATCGGTGGTCGTGGTCGAGGGCGAAGCGGTGGAGCTCGTCGATCAGCGTGATCGCCCGATCGAAGGGGAGGTCCTCGTCGAATGCCTTCGGCACCAGTTGGACGTACTCGTAACCGAGCGTGTCGTGGATGATCGCGCTGACACCGTCGGGCCCGAGCAGGGTCGGGTTGAGCTTGACGATGACGTCGATGTCGTGGCGCTCGATGAGGTGTTTCGTGATCGCCTCGATCTCGTCGGGTGGGCACCCGTGGAACGTCGACAGGGTGATGGTGTCGGAGATGTGCGTCGGGAACTCGAGGTCGCGGAACTGAGCGAACACGGAGTCGTCGGGGATCTGCGCACGTAGCCGCTCGATCTCGTCGGTTGCGTCGTGCATCGCGTCGATGAAGCCGGCGACCTTGTCGGACCGGATGCCCGCGAGGTCGTAGCCGACCGACATGTCGAACACGTGCGGGCCGGGTCCACCGTCTTCGGGTCGGCCGACGTATTCGCTGATCGGCTCCCACCGCTGGAGCATCTCGATGATCATCCACGCCTTGACGTACTCCTCGAGGCTCTCGTGGACGAGCAGCTCCTGGCTCCACTCGATGTTGTAGCCGATCGTCTGCATGTCGATGCAGGGCCGGGCGATCTCCAGATCGTCGAGCACCTGCACGGTCTTCAGTTCGAAGAGTCGAGCGCCGCCGAGCCACGACAGCACGATGTTCTGCGCCATCTGGCTGTGCGGTCCTGCGGCCGGGCCCACCGGCGTGGCGGCCGGTCGTCCGAGGAACTCGAACGACAGATCGACGTCGGGATCGGGCTTCCAGAACCGTGCGGTCGGGAGGTCGAAGATCCGCTTGCGGGTGCGCCACTCGTGCTCGATCCGCGCGAGCAGCATCGGGAGCGACATCGGCGTGAGCGGCGGGGTCGACTCGGAGGCGGGCGGGTTGGCGGTGTCGGTCATCGGTGAGGCGACTGTACAAACTGTCAAGGGTGGGCGCCAGCGCGATCGCGGCGGGCCCCGAGTGCTCATCGAGTCGAAACGGTCCCGACACAGGGCCGCAGCGGTGTCACTCGTCGAAGTCTTCGCGACCGGATCCGGCAGCGGGAGCGCTCGGCACGATCGTCAGCTTTCGCATGCGGCTCGAGCTCGGCGCCCCGCGGCGCTCCGGCGGTCGTCGGCTCGACACGGAGATGGTGGGGCGGTCGCCGCCGAGCGCACGACGGTCGGTCTCGACGAACGGGGAGGTCATCGAACGCAGCAGCGCGGAGTAGCCCGGGGTGAACCGGATCTCCTCACCGGGCCGGCGCCGGGACGTCGTCTCGAGGATCAGGTGATCGCTGCTGGCGGCGAGCACGTTTGCTCCGTCCGGGCTGTGGAGGTCGTCGGGGTCGGTGTCCTGTCGGCCGGCTGCGACGATCGTCTGCCAGATCTCGCCTCGGTCGACCGTCCCGTCCGGCCGATCGGCAGGTTCTCCGAACGCATGCTGGCCGGATCGTCCCCATGGTTCGGACGGCTTGCGCTTCGACTCGATCACTTCACCGACGAGGGTGAACGCGTCGGTGTGGAGTCCGGTGATCGGCTGACGGTCGAGCGGGTCGCGGCCCAGGAGGATGGCCTCGCCGAGGCGCAGGTTGTTCACGCGGCCGAGCTGCTCGGCGTGCGTCATCCAGCCGAGGGAGGCCGAGTTGCCGCCCGACACGACGTCGACGGCGATGCCGAAGGTCGTCTCCACGGTCTCGACGAGCTGCGACAGCTCCCCCATGTTGGTGTCGCTCGGCCGGATGCCGTTGCGACAGGCGAGGTTCGTTCCGATGCCGCGGAGGTGCAGCGACGGGTGGCGGAGCACGTGGCGGACGGTGTCGTGCAGGGCCGCCGGCATCACCCCGTCGCGCAGGTCGCCGAGTTCCACCATGATCATCACGTCGTGGACGCGGCCGCACACGCGAGCGGCGTCGGCGAGTGCGGTGAGGACCTCCGTCTCGGTGTTGACGCTGGTCGTGTTGGAGTGCACGACCCGCTCGATCTGGCTCGGCATCGGCGAACGGATCAACAACATCGCGACGTTCACATGTGCGTGGCGCATCCGTTCGATGTTCTCGATGCGCGAGTCGCCGAGCTCGACCACGCCGGCAGCGATCAGCGTTCGTGCCAGCTGGGGGTCGCCGAGCATCGCCTTCGTCACGCCCGTGACCGAGACGCCGCACGCTGCGCTGCGATCGACGAGGTGGCGCGCATTCGCGCCGATCTTGTCGAAGTCGATGTCGAGCCGAAGGCCGTTCATCGAGCGCCGATCGACGCCGGCCGGAGATCGGGGAACGCGGCGAAGACCATGTCGACGAGGCGTTCGACCGGGCGGGTGAGCGCGTCGGTGGCGGGGAGCCCGAGCTCGAGTTCGTACAGCGCGATCGCCGCGGAGACCTCGCTGTCGGTCATGTGCTCGTGGTTGATCGTCAGGCCGATCACCTTCGTGTCGGCGAACGTCTCGATGAGATTGATCTCGCTGGCAGGTGTCGGCATCGGGAAGGCGGGGAAGTCGCTGATCGCCGAGCGGGCCGGAGCGTGTTGCAGGATGACCCCCGCGGGTCGGCTCCCGCGCAGGATGGCGGTGGAGCTCAGATACGTCGGGTGGCTCAGCGCACCTTGCCCCTCGACGATGATCACGTCGGGGTGTTCGGCCTCGAACGCCCCCACGACGGCGGCTTCGAGCTCGCCGGCGACGAACTGTGCCGGCACGGCATCGAGCGCGACGCCGTGGAATGCGCCTTGGATCAGGCTGGTCTGGCCGGTGCCGACGAGCACGGCGTGGACGCCGGATGCCTGGAGGGCCTTGGTGAGGATCGTCGCGGTCGTGCGCTTCCCGATCGCCCCGTCGGTGCCGAGCACGGCGATCCGCGGGCAGCCGACGTCGAGGATGCTCCCGTCGAACATGTGCAGATCGGCCTTGGCCTTCGGTCGGCGAATGTCGGTGATCTCGACGTCGTTGATCGCTGCCGTGGCGGCGAATTCGGGGTCGTCGTTCAGGAACTCGTGCAGGCCGTTGACGATGCTCAGGCCGCGGCTCATCGCGTCGAGGAGCACCGTCCGCTCCTGGATCGTCAACAGGCCGCCGGTGGGGGCGACGCCGACGATGAGGAGGTCCGGTGTGAAGCCGGCGTCGGCGAGCGCGTCGTCGAGATCTCGACAGCAGGGGATGCCGTTCGGCACACCGTCGAGCACGTCTCCGGCATCGCGTCCGGCCCGGGTGCGATCGATGACCGACACGATCTCGTAGCGTTCGCTGTGGCGGACGAGGCCGTTGGCCGTCTTGCCGTCGATCTCGCCGAGTTGGGCGTCGCAGTAGACGATTGCCCGTGGACGACGCCCGGCGGTGTGCGCGGCGGCGCGGTTGGTGATCGGCGATTCGGACATGGTGTCTCCTGGGGTCGAGCTCAGAGGAGGCACCAGATTGTTCGGCCGCACCGATGGAGATCGACGGGGCCGGTTGTCAACGAGAGGTCTCCACCAAGAAGGTGGAACGCCTCATGCACACTACGACCGCCCCGCTCACAACGTCGCGGACGATCGAGGTCCGCAGCTTCGATCGCTCCCTGGAGCTGGATCCACCCGCGACGTGAACGCGCGAGGTCAGCGCGCCGGCTGCGTGGGCATCTCGGCGAGCGCAGCATGCAGTCGGACGGCTTGCTCGGCCGCTTTGGCACGGACCTCGTCGGCGTCGACTCGTGTCGCGACGCCGCTGCGCAGCGCCGGCTCTCCGTCGACATCGACGTCGATCGCGTTGATCGTGGGCGTGAAGGCCACGTGCCAGGGCTCGATCGTGTCGTACGACCAGGTCACCAGGTCGTTCGCAACCTCGGGGTACAGCGCACGGTTGGTCTCGAGCATCGCCCAGGCGAAGTCGGGTGCCGCGCCGATGTCGGCGGCGCGATGGGCGACGTACGCGAGCTGGAACTCGGCGAGCATGTCGGCGCCGATGCCGTCGGTGCCGAGCCCGACCGGATTCGCGAAGCGGGCCGGGTCGGCGTAGCCGACCGAGTTGTTCATGTTGGAGCGCGGGTTGTGGATGATCGTGCCGCGCAGCCCGTGATCGTCGGGCAGATGGACACCGTGGATCAGGAGCCAGTCGTCCCGCGTCAGCCCGCGCAGCCGTTCGGCGGCCGCGGCGTCGTCGGGACCCTCGGCGACGTGGATGTGCACGCCGACGCCGTGCGCTTCGGCGAGTTCGGCGGCATCGACGAGGTGGGTATCGGTGCAGGTGAACGCGGCGTGCACGCCGACCATGCCGCGACGCATGCCGTCGTCGTCACGTTCGGTGAGCTCGCGGAGGTAGCGATCGTTCTCGGCGAGGCCACGAAGTGCGCCGCCGGCACCGTGGCGATCGGTGATGCCGTAGCACGTGTTGATCCGGACGCCGACCTCGTTGCAGGCATCGGCGATGACCGACAGGGAGCCGCTGATCGCTCGCGGTGACTCGTGGTGGTCGATGATCGCGGTGCACCCGGCTTCCAACGCCTCGAGCGCGCCGAGCTTTGCCGACCACTCGATCATCTCCAGGTCGAGCGCCTGGTCGAGTCGCCACCACACGTTCTCGAGGATCCCGAGGAAGCTCGTCGGTTCCGCGGGGGGCGGCGGCATCCCGCGCGCCAGCGCCGAATAGAGATGGTGATGCGCACACACGAGCCCGGTGGTGGTTGCCGTCATCTGTCAACTCTCCGCCACCTTGTCACACGTCGTGCCGGGCACCAGGTGGAACAACGTGTCACGTTCATGACCATGCGCTGCGTCGTTCGCGATTGGCCTCGTTGACGAGGGGGAGTTCGTTGTGCCAGTCGCCCGTGCGGGCGTGCATGGCGGCGGCGACGGCGCCGGCGGTCGGTACCAGCCCGATCTCGCCCACGCCCTTGATGCCGTACGGCGAGTCGGGCTGCGCAGCCTCGACGAGGATGACGTCGACGGGCGGCATGTCCTTCGGGCGGATGATGTCGAGACTCCGCAGCGTGTCGTTGGTCGGGCGACCGGTCTCGTCGCACGGGAAGCCCTCGGTCATCGCGTACCCGAGACCCATGTGGACCGCACCCTCGATCTGGCCTTCGCACAGCATCGGATTGACGGCCCGGCCGACGTCGTGGGCGGCGACCACCTTCTCGATGTCACCGGTCTCGGGGTCCATGATGACGACCTGCGAGGCGTAGCCGAACGTGGAGTGGATGATCGGGTCGTCGATCGGCGCTCCTGCGGCCTTGGCGTCGGCGATCTGGCCCAGCGAGTTCGTCCAGTCGACGCGGTACTCGCCCTCGTAGTCGACACCGACTCTGCAACCGTCGGCCTTCGCGGCGTCGCACGCCGCCTTGACCGAGCCGGCGCCCATCAACGTGCCCCGCGAGCCCGTGGTCTGACCGGCGCCGAGCTCGCGGGTCGAATCGACGATCACGCGGACCCGCTCGGCCTCGATGCCCAACTCCTCGACGGCGACCTGGAGGGCGACGGTGTGCACGCCCTGGCCCATCTCGGTCCAGCAGTGCCGTACCTCGACCGTGTTGCTCCCGTCGGGGCCGTCGTCGCAGAAGCGGACGACCGCCTTGGCGATCTCCTTGAACCCGTTGCCGAGCCCCGAGTTCTTGAGGCCGAGCCCGATGCCGACCGCCTTGCCGGCGGCCACGGCCTCGTCGTAGGCCGGCTTGACGGCGTCGAGGCACTGGCGCGCCCCCGTGCAGCCGTCGTCCATCCGCTGACCCGGACCCCACACCTCGCCGGGCACGACGACGTTGCGCGACCGCATCTCCCAGCCGCTGATCCCGACCTGCTCGGCGAGACGGTCGAGGACCCCTTCCATCGCGAACTGCGCCTGGTTGGCCCCGAAGCCGCGGAACGCGCCGCAGACCGAGTTGTTGGTGCGGGCCGCGATGGCCTCGACGTCGACGTTGTCGACCAGATACGGCCCGGTGGCGTGGCCGGCGGCACGTTCGAGCACCTTCATGCCGACCGACGCATACGGACCCGAGTCGCCGATCATCCGGACTCGAATCGCCGTGAGCTTGCCGTCGGCGTCGCAGCCCGCGCGGTAGTGCATCTTGATCGGATGGCGCTTCGGGTGCATGAGGAGCGACTCCTCGCGCGACAACGTGATCTTCACCGGCAGCCCGGTGTGCCACGCCGCGAGCGCCGTGTGTGCCTGATTCGACATGTCCTCCTTGCCCCCGAACGCGCCGCCGTTGGACACCAGTTCCGTCGTGACGCGCTGCTGGTCGATGCCGAGCATCGCGGCGATGTCATTGCGGTCGTCCCAGATGCCCTGTCCACCGGAGTAGACGTAGAGCGTCCGATCCTGGCCGTCGCCGGACGGTACCGCGAGCGTCGACTCCGGTTCGAGGAAGGCGTGCTCGATGCGCTGGGTCTGGAAGGTCTCGTCGACGGTGAAGGTCGCGTCCGCCAACGCCGCCTCGACGTCGCCGCGGGCGTACGTCGACGTCGACAAGATGTTGCCGTCGAGCTCCCACACCGCCGGCTCGTCGCTGTGGATCACGCGGACCGGATCGACCATCGGTTCGAGCACGTCGTAGTCGACCGCAACCAGCGTCGCTGCCTCGCGGGCGATCTCGCGTGTCTCGGCCACCACGATCGCGAGCACGTCACCGAGGTACGACGTGCGGCCGCCCTCGGGGATCATGATCGGCCAGTCCTTGTGGATCAGCCCGACGCGTCGGGCAGCGGGAATGTCGGCCGCCGTGAACACGGCGTGGACACCGTCGAGGGCGCTCGCCGCCGACGTGTCGATCGAGCGGATGTCGGCGCGCGCGTGGTCGCTGAGGTGGAGCGCACCGTGCAGCATCCCGGGCACCACCATGTCGTCGATGAAGTCGCGTGTGCCGACCGACAGCTCACGACCCTCGTACTTGATGCCGCGCGACCCCACGCCGCCGGGCTGCACGACGACCGGCACCTGGTCCTGCGCGAGTGCCTCGACCGCGTCGAGCACCTTGATGTAGCCGGTGCATCGACACAGGTGCGCCCCGAGATGACGCGACGCCTGCTCGCGGGTGAGCGCCGAACCGTTCTTGTCGATCAACGCCTTCGTCCGCATGACGATGCCCGGCGTGCAGAACCCGCACTGCAGCGCGCCACACGCCGCGAACGCGTCGGCCATGCGATCGACCTCAGCCTGGTCGACGCCCTCGAGCGTGACGATCTCCGATCCGGCCGCCTTCTCCATCGATGTCTGACACGACACCCGTGCCTTGCCGTCGATGAGCACGGTGCAGCACCCGCACTGCCCGGTGGGGGAGCAGCCGTCCTTCGGCGAGGTGAGCTCGAACTCCTCGCGCAACGCGGCCAGCAGGTGGGGATGGACCGTGCTCGCCACCACCGGCTCACCGTTGAGGGTGAACTCGACATGTGTGGGCTCGTCCACGGGTGGGTGATCGGAGGAGACGGGCGTGTCGACGGTTTCGGTCATGGCGCGGGTCCTTCGGGTTGGTGTTCGACGTGTGGGGCCTCGGCGAGTGGATCGATCGGGTTGACGTGCTCGTCGGCAGTCGGTGCCAACATGTGCAGCGAGAGCGGCGACGACGACGGTGTTCGTTCGCTGGCGCCCTCGAGCGAGAGCGCAGCGGTCGACGCGATGAGTTGATACATCGCGGGTCGGCGGTAGCGATCGAAGTCGAACAGGGTCTTCTTGTACCGGTCGCACATGTCGAGGTCGCAGCGCGCGGTGATCAGTTCGTCGCCGATGCTGGTGGCCTGGGCGACGATCTGCCCGGACGGGGCGATGATCATCGACTGGGCGAGCGACTCCACGCCTTCCTCGATGCCCCCCTTTGCGACGCCGACGACCCAGGTGCCGTTCTGGTACGCGCCGGCCTGCATCACGAGCTGGTTGTGGAACGACTGGAGCGGGTTCTGCGACGGGTCGGGTGCGTAGCTGAGCGGCGTGTTGTACCCGATCAGGATCATCTCGGCACCTTGGAGGCCCAGCACCCGGTAGGTCTCGGGCCAGCGACGGTCGTTGCAGATCGCCATGCCGATCGTGCCACCGAACGCCTCGTACACATTGAAGCCCTCGGGCGACTCCTCGAAGTACCGGCGTTCGAGATGCTGGAACTGGCGCCACGGCTCGTGGGCCTCGTGGCCGGGGATGTGCACCTTGCGGTAGTTCCCGACGATCTCGCCGGCGCGGTCGACGAGGACGTACGTGTTGTACCGGTGACCGTCGGGCGTGAGTTCGGCATACCCCAGGCAGAACCCCACAGCGAGGCGCTTGGCTTCGTCGAAGAGCGGCTGCGTCGCCGGGTTCGGCATCTCGGTCTCGTAGTAGCTGTCGAGTTCGGTGGTGTCGCCGGCGATGCCCGACTCGTCGCCTTCGTCGAGGTACCAGCGCGGGAAGAACGTCGTCAACGCGAGCTCGGGGAACACAACGAGCTCACAGCCGTACTCGGCGCCGCGTCGCAGGAGGGCGAGGAGCCGTTCGACGACCTCGTCGCGACCCTCGTTTCGTGCGATCGGTCCGAGCTGCGCCGCACCCACGTTGACGGAGCGGGTCACGAGAACTCCGCCTCGGTCAGGTGCAACAACACGTCGAGCAGGACGTTGGCGCCCGCTTCGAGATCGGCAGGCTCGGTGTACTCGGTGACGTTGTGGCTGATGCCGTTGACGCTCTTGGTGAAGATCATCGCGGTGGGGCAGATCCGAGCGAACATCTGGGCGTCGTGGCCGGCACCTGACGGCATCCGCTTCGACGAGAAGCCACGGTCCGCCGTGCACTTGTCGATGATGTCGATCACCCGGCTGTCGAACGCGACCGGTTCGAATCGAGCGAGCGTCCGGGTCTCGACGCCGACTCCCTCGGTCTCGGCAACCTGCGCGGCGTGGCCGCGGAATCGGGTTTCGGCGCGCTGGAGGACCTCGTCGTCGGTGTTGCGGAGATCGACCGTCATCACCGCCTCGGACGGCACGACGTTGACGAGGTTCGGCGTCAGGGTGACCGAGCCGACCGTGGCGACCTGGGTGCCGCCGAACTCGCTCGCGAGATGGCGGACGAACGTCGTGATGTCGGCGGCGACGAAGCTCGGATCGTGACGCAGGCGCATCGGGGTGGTGCCGGCGTGACACGACTGTCCGGTGAGCGTGAGCTCGGTCCACGAGATGCCCTGGACGCCCTCGACGACGCCGATCGTGATGTCTTCGTCTTCGAGGACGGGTCCCTGTTCGATGTGGAGCTCGACGAACGCGTGGGGGACGCGTCCGGGGATCGGCTCGGTCCCGCGGTAGCCGATGCGGTCGAGTTCGTCACCCACGGCGACCCCGTCGCGGTCGGTGATCTCGAGGGCTGCTTCGAGTGCCATGCCGCCCACGTACACGAGGCTGCCGAGCATGTCGGGCGGGAAGCGGGCCCCCTCTTCGTCGGTGAACCACCCGACTGCGAGCGGTCGTGTCGAGCGCGCGTCCCGATGTGAGGACCGTTTCGATCACTTCGAGCCCGGCGAGGACGCCGAGGTTGCCGTCGTAGCGACCGCCGGTGCCGACGGTGTCGATGTGCGACCCGGTCATCACCGGCGCGATCGCCGGATCGAAGCCGGGCATCGTCGCGACGACGTTGCCGATGCCGTCGGTGACGATGTCGAGCCCGAGCTCGTCCATCCAGCTGCGCACGAGGTCGCGGCCGGCTCGGTCCTCGTCGGTGAGCGCCAGCCGGGCACAGCCGGTCGTGCCCTCGATCGCGCCGATTTCGCCGAGCTCCATCAGCCGGCGCAGCAGCCGGTCGATGTCGATGCCCAGGGCGTTTGCGGTCACCGTCGCGACAGTACCAGCGGCGCTTTACAAAGTGTCAAGCACCCGTTTCGCCCGTGTGAACACCAGCAACATGATGTCGATCCGGGATGAACATCACGTTGGGTAGGGTCGCGGGGTGGGGTCGAGGCCGGCGTTGGAGCCCGAGGACGTGGATTTCTTGCGTGCCGTCCAGCCGATCGTCGAGTTCCTCGGTGGCACGCTGTCGTTGGAAGCGGGCGTCGGCGACCTGCCGATCGAGCGCGACGGCCGCGCGATCGCCTATGTCCGCGGCGGCGAACTCCACGGTGCGCTCGACCGCGTGATCGAGGCGGTCGAACGTGACGTCGGCGCCGAGCTGTCGCAGATGAGCCGCGAGCAGAAGCAGGTGGCGGTCCGCACGCTCGACGAGCAGGGCGTCTTCCTGCTCCGCGGCGCCGTCGATCAGGTCGCCCGATCGATGGGTGTCAGCCGTGTCACCCTCTACAGCTACCTCAACGCACTGGAGCGCCGCGCATGACCACGTCCGATCGGTCGGATCAGTCCCACCAGCCGAGCGGCGCCCGGATCGAAGTCCTCGTCGAACCGTTCCGCGAGAACGATCCGGGGCCGCACGTGACCGCCGCGATCGATGCCATCGCCGCCACCGGTCTCGAACCCGACATGGGTCCGTTCGCGACGACCGCCGAGGGCGAACTCGATCAGGCGATCGCCGCGATCACGGCGCTCGTGCGTGCCGGATTCGACAACGGTGCCGACGCCATCCAGGTCCGCATCGAGCGCACCGACTGAGCGATCAGGAGAAGGCGTCCGCGAACATCGTCGTCGTCGCGTCCCACGCACCGGTGGCGGCAGCCTCGTGGTAGTTCGGGAAGCCGGGCCACGTGAAGCCGTGGTCGGCCCCGTCGAAGATGTCGACACGGACGTGTTCGAGCGGCTCGACGGCGTCGAGGAATCGTTGGTGCATCGCGATCGACTGCACCTGGTCCGCGTCGCCGATCGCCAGATAGAGCGGCGCGACGAGCTCCCCGGCGCTGAGGTGCGGCGAGTCGGGTTCGTCGTCGGCGAGGAACGACGGATGCCAGCCCGCCCCCGCGCGGACTCGGTCGCCGTCGCGCATCATTCGCCGGAACACGGCCCGCGCCCCAGGCAGAACCCGATCGTCACGATCGGGGTGTCGTCGGCGACGCCGGCAGCCGCGAGCGCTCGGTCCGCATCGTGCTGGATTCGGTCGTCGGTCATCGCGGCGATCCACCCCCACACCATCTCCTGTGTGGTCTTCCCATCGGGTGGCGACGTGTCGAGCGCGTTGAGCAGCCGGCCCTCGCGATGGTGGAGGTCGGGGGTCACGACGAGGTATCCCTCGGCCGCGAGCTTGGCGGCGAACTCCCGCGTGGCCGACCGGATGCCCGGCGCGTCGATGAACAACAGCACCGTCGGCCAGGCGCCACCGCCGTCGGGGTCGACCGCGGGTTGCGTGACCAACACGGCCATCTCGCCGTCGTCGGTCGTGGTGTCGATGATCTCCTGGCGGATGTCCATGACGCGACCGTACGCGAGCCGGCTCCGGCCGGGCCCGATCGAGGTGATCGTCGCGCCATTCGGCGCCATTCGGTGTCTGACACCGGTTGACGGATGGGTGGGCGCGAGACTGACTCCATGCATGACCTGGTCATCCGGAACGGACTCGTCGTCGACGGCACCGGTGCCGAACCCCGCCCGAACCACAGCGTCGCGATCGACGGTGAGGTGATCACCGCTGTCGGACCCGACGCCGACGTCGGACCCGGCCGACGCGAGATCGATGCGAGCGGGCTGCTGGTCACCCCGGGTTTCGTCGACATCCACACGCACTACGACGGTCAGGCGACGTGGGACGGCGACCTCGAACCGTCGACACCCCACGGCGTCACCACCGTGGTGATGGGCAACTGCGGCGTCGGCTTCGCCCCGGCCAAACCCGACGAGCACGACTTCCTCATCGAGTTGATGGAGGGTGTCGAGGACATCCCCGGCGCCGCGCTCGAGCGAGGGCATCTCGTGGAACTGGGAGTCGTTTCCCGAATACCTCGACGAACTCGACCGCGGCGAGTACGCGGCCGACGTGGCCGCGATGATCGCGCACGGCCCGCTGCGGACCTACGTGATGGGCAAGCGGGGCGCCGACAACGAACCGGCCACCTCCGACGACATCGCCGAGATGGCGCGGCTCGTCCAAGAGGCCGTCGAAGCCGGCGCGATGGGGTTCTCCACCAGCCGAACGATCGGCCACCGGGCGATGAACGGCGAGCCGGTGCCGGGCACGTTCGCAGCCGAGGACGAGCTCTTCACGATCGGCCGTGCGCTGGCCCGTGCCGGGCGCGGCGTGTTCGAGGTGGCACCGGCCGGCCTCGGCGGCGAGGACCTCGTCGCCCCGAAGAAGGAGGTCGACTGGATCTGCCGGCTGGCCGACGAGATCGGGCGGCCGGTCACCTGGCTGATGCTGCAGAACATGGTCGAGCCCGACGAATGGCGCGAGCTGATGGAGCTGTCCCAGCAGGCCCAGGACACCGGCAAGCGCGTGATCCCCCAGGTCGCCGGGCGCCCGTTCGGCATCCTGATCGGGTTGTCCACGCGACATCGTTTCAAGGACATGCCCAGCTTCGCCCCGCTGCGCGGGCTCTCGTTCGCCGAGCAGGCCGAAGCGATGGGGGATCCCGAACTGAAGGCGCGTCTGATCGCCGAGTCGACCGCGGTGATGGAGTCGATCCGCGACATCGAACCGATGGCCTACCAAGTCGTCAGCTCGTACGAGCGGCAGTACCTGCTCGGCGACCCGGTCGACTACGAGCCGACGCCGGATCGCAGCATCGCTGCGCTCGCCGAGGCGAACGGGGTCGAGCCGATCGAAGAGCTGTACGAGCGGTTGCGTGACCGCAACGGCGAGGCGCTGATGATGATGCCGTTCCTCGGCTATGCGCACGGCAACGGCGACGCGCTCCACGACATGCTCACGCATCCGGCGGCCGTGCTCGGGCTCGCCGACGGCGGCGCTCACGCCAACTTCATCTGCGACGCGTCGACGCCCACCTGGATGCTGACCCACTGGGTTCGAGATCGAACCCGCGGCCCACGGCTGCCGCTCGTCGACGTCATCAAGAAGATGACCGCCGACACCGCCGCGCTGTTCGACCTCACCGACCGGGGCGTGCTCGCCGTCGGCAAACGCGCCGATGTCAACGTGATCGACCACGCGAACCTGCAGCTGCGTGAACCGCGCCTCGTCGCCGACCTGCCCGCCGGTGGCACGCGCCTGCTCCAGGCGGCCGAGGGCTACGTGGCCACCGTCGTGCGCGGCGTGGTCACCCGCGAGCACGACGAGTTCACCGGCGCCCGGCCCGGCCGCCTCGTTCGCAGCTGACCGTCGCCTGGTGCGCCCGCGACTCGGTGCTCGCGAGGTTCGCCGGGTGGCCGGCTCGATGCGTGAGACTGCGCGGCATGGCGACGATCCTGGTGAACGACATCGAGATCTACCACGAGGTGCACGGCCGCCGTCGACGCACCGTGGTTGCTCGAACATCGGGGGGACCGGTGGTGATCTCCGCCGGACCTTTCCGGAGCGGTCACCCGCTCAACAAGCATTTCCGGGTCCTGCACTACGACCAGCGTGGGCTCGGTCGCACGGACAAGCCGGAGATCGATACTCGATGGCCGACTACGCCGATGATGCCGCCGCGCTGATCGAGCAGGTGGTCGGCGGACCGTGCCACGTGGTCGGGACGAGCTTCGGCGGCATGGTCGCGCTCAACCTGGCCGTCCGGCGCCCCGATCTGATCGATCGACTGGCGCTGCTCGTGACCTCGCCGGGCGGCGACCATGCGTCGTACGCGCTGCCCGAGCTCGCCGCGCTCGCTCCGGACGACGCGTTCCCGATCCGAATGCGGTTGCTCGACGAACGCTGGGATCCCGACGCGGCGGAGCCGATTCCCGGTCTCGGGGTCGTCTACGACGTCGTGGTCCGGCAGCATCACGCCACGACTCCGTCGGACGTGCAGGCCGGGCTCGATCGCCAGCTGGCCGCGCGTGACGGCCACGACGTGGTCGAGTCGCTTGCCGCGATCGATCACGACACCCTCGTCGTCGCCGGCCGCTACGACGGGCTCGCTCCGCTCGCCAACTCCGAGTTGCTCGTCGAGCGGCTGCCCAACGCCCGCCTCGACGTGTTCGACGGCGGGCACCTCGTGATGTTCCAGGATCGAGGGGTGTGGCCGACGGTGATCGACTTCCTCGCCGCCGGTGGCTGATCGAGACGCGGCTCACCCGGACGTTGTGTACGACCGGCGCGGTCGCACATGGTTCTCGTGACACGAACCGCCGGGCAGGGGGCCGGAGCGGGGTGACACGAATCGGGCCGGTGGATTCGCGACGATGTCGGGGCGCTCGACGCTCACGTCGCGGTCGGCGCCGACCGAAACACTGATGTCATGACCCCGCCCGTCCGCCCCCCGTTCCGAGCCGCGCGTGCTCGCGATGGCGTGCATCGCCGGCATCACCGCGTGTGGTGCCGGTGCCCCGGTCGCCGTCCCCGGTGTCGCGGTCGCCCCGGTGTCATCTGCGGCGCCCGAGGCCGACGACGACCTTCACGCCGCTCGCTCGCGTTGCCGCACCGCCGACGACCACCTCGCCGACGACGACCACCACCACGCCGACGACCACGACCACCACCACGCCGACGACCACCCCGACCAGCACCACGACGCCGTCGCTCCGATCTCGACCACCACACTCCCGCCGACCACCCGGGTGGTGCGGGCGGGCCCCATCCCGATCCCGGTCCTGGCCACGATCGGCGGGTGGCCGGCGTTCGACCTCCACCTCCAGACGATTCTCGAGGCGGGCTCCGACGCCGTGTCGGCCACCATCCTCCACGACGGCGAGATCGTCCACGAGGTGGCCCTCGGGCGGCGGACGGCAGCCGGCGAACGGGCCGAGATCGGCGACCGATACCGAGTCGCGAGCATCAGCAAGGTGATCACCTCGATCACGCTGTTGCGTCTGGTCCAAGCGGGCCAGCTCGATCTCGACGTGCCCGTCGGTGAACAGCTCGCCGAGCGGGTCGGTGCGACACCGGCCGCCGGCGTTTCCGAGATCACCCCGCGGCAGTTGCTGACCCACCGCTCTGGCATCGCGCAGTACGAGAACCTGATGTTCCGGCGACAGGTCGAGTCGTGTGACCAGGCGGCGACGACCGGTCTGAGTCGCCCGCTCGAACGAGTTCCCGGCACCACGTTCCGATACAGCAACCTGAACTTCTGCCTGCTCGGGTTGCTGATCGAAGCGGTGACGGGACGCCCGTACGCCGACGTCGTGGGCGACGAGTTGCTCGCACCGCTCGGCATCGAGGGCATGCGCCTCGCCGGAACATTCGACGTGCGCGACGACGACGTCGAGCATCGATCCGACGAGGGTCGGAACTACATGGAGGTCCTCGGGGCAGCTGGATCCTGGATCGCATCGCCGACCGACGTCGCGACGATCCTCGATGCGCTCGATCTGACCACGGCCGGCTGGAAGCCGCTCGCCCCCGAGCTCGTCGAGGTGATGCGGACGATCACCGTCGACCCTCCTGCACCGCCCGACCCCGAGGCGGACCCGACAGCGACGACCGTCCCACCGCCGCCGCCCACCCGTGGCTACGGCATGGGTCTGATGGTCTTCGGTCCCGACTCGTTCGGGCACACCGGCACGCTCGAGAGCACGCACGCGATGACCGCCCGACGCGCCGACGGCTACACGTGGGCGATCACGGTGAGTGGCGACCATCCGTCTTCGAGTCGCGACCTCGCCGGGATCATCGACGACGCCCTGCGCTACGCCGGCGTCCCGACCTGATGCACGGTCTGACCCCGGACGGCGCGGATCGGGGTGGAGGGGGCTGAGTAGTGTCGCTCCGATGAAGGGGCTCGCCGTACCGGAACCCACCGAGGACTTCACTGCGGACCCGGTCGAGCTCTTCTTCGATCTCGCGTTCGTCTTCGCGTTCGCGCAGCTCGTGCACCTGCTGATCGTCCACCCCGACTGGGAACACGTCGGCGAAGCCGGACTGATCTTCGTACTGCTCTGGCTGCCGTGGACACAGTTCACGTGGTCGGCCAACGCAGTACCGGGCAACCAGCGATCCGTCCGCTTGGCGTTCCTCGTTGCTACCGCCGCAAGCGTCCCGATGGCAGCAGCGGTGGAGACCGCATTCGAGGGAAGCGGTCTGCTGTTCGCCGTGCCACTGGCGGTGATTCACCTCCTGGCGCTCGCGCTGATGCTCATCGGGGTCGAGACCGGCTCGAGCGAGTTCCGTTCGGCCGTGCGATATGGCGTCCCCAATCTCGTGGCGATGGTCGTCTTGATCATCGGCGGAGTGCTCGACGACGAGGCGCGAGTCGCGATGTGGACTGCGTCGATCCTCATCGTCGTGTGGTCGACGGTCCGAGCCGGCGGTGGCGACTGGGTGATGCGGCCGGGCCACTTCGCCGAGCGTCACGGGTTGATCATCATCATCGCCTTGGGCGAGGTGATCGTGGCCCTGGGCAACGCCGTGGCCGCACCGCTCAACGGGGGTGAGAGCTTCAGCGGGACCGCCATCATCGCACTGGCCGGTACCGGAGTGGCCGCCGGCATCCTCTGGTGGTCGTACTTCGATCGGGTCCAGCCGGCGCTCGAACATCGCGCCGAGGAAACCGATCCACGCGACCGCGGGCGGTTCGCACGCGACGCCTACACCTACGCTCACATGCCGATCGTTGCGGGTGTCATCCTCATCGCGGTCGGCCTCGAAGAGGCCGCACTGCACCCTGATGAGTCGCTGCCCTACGCGTATCGAATGATGCTGCTGGGTGGGATCGGGCTGTTCATCGGCGGTATCTCGATCGCCGTGTACCGAGCATTCGGGGTCATCGCGAAGGAGCGGCTTGCTGCGCTCGGCGTCCTGGCGATCATCCTGTTCGCCGCCGACGATCTCCACAGTGTCTGGCTGATCGTGCTGATCAATGTGCTGGGCCTCGCTGGTTTGACCGCCGAGCACTTCCGGGTCGAGGTCCGTCCGAGCGCGGACCGTCCGGCGGTGCATCATTCGCACGATTGATCCCGCGCCCGCGCGGTTCTCACCAGCCGACGTCGAGCACCTAACGTCCGACCCATGTCCGACGCACTGATCATCGACGCCTGTCGCACGCCCCGAGGAATCGGCAAGCTCGGGCAAGGGTTCGCTCTCGCACCTGCACCCGCAGCACGTCGCCTCGACGGTGCTCGCTGCGCTGGTCGAGCGCAACGGGTTCGACACCGCCGACGTCGACGACGTGGTGTGGGGCACGAGCTCACAGGTGATGGAGCAGGGCGGCGACCTCGGTCGCATGGCCGCCCTCGATGCCGGCTACGACATCACCGCGAGCGGCGCCACGCTCGACCGCTTCTGCGGCTCGGGCATCACGAGCGCGAACTACGCCGCGCACGCGGTGATGGCCGGGATGGAAGACCTGGTCGTGTCCGGCGGGACCGAGATGATGTCGCTCCCGAAGAAGGGCATGCTGCCGATGGGTGCGAACAACGAGCACCTGCAGGAGCTGCACCCGCAGTCCCACCAGGGCGTGTGCGCCGATGCGATCGCCACGCTCGAGGGCATCCCCCGCGAGGCCCTCGACGCGCATGCTGCCGAGTCGCAGCGTCGTGCCGATGTGGCCATCAGAGAGGGCCGTTTCGACAAGTCACTCGTCACCGTGTACAACCTCGACGGCTCGGTCGCGCTCGACCACGAGGAGTTCCCTCGCCCGCAGACCACGGCCGAATCACTCGCGGCGCTCCGTCCGAGCTTCCCCGAGATCGCCGACTACCGCCACACGCCGGAGTCGAAGACGTTCCGCGAGCTCATCAACCAGAAGTACCCCGACCTCGACATCCAGCACGTCCACCACGCCGGGAACTCGTCGGGCGTCGTCGACGGCGCAGCGGCGATCTTGTTCGCGAGCGAGGAGTACGCGAAGGCGCACGGCATGAAGGCTCGGGCGCGCGTGGTCGCCACGGCGAACATGGGCGATGACCCGACCCTGATGCTGAACGCACCGGTGCCCGCTGCACGCAAGGTGCTTGCCAAGGCCGGGATGACCCTCGACGACATCGACATCTTCGAGATCAACGAAGCGTTCGCCGTCGTCTCCGAGAAGTTCCAGCGCGATCTGGATCTCGACCGCAGCAAGGTCAACATCAACGGCGGAGCGATGGCGCTCGGCCATCCGATCGGAGCCACCGGCGCGATTCTGATCGGGACCGTGCTCGACGAACTGGAGCGTCAGGACAAGCAGGTCGGGCTGATCACGATGTGTGCGGGCGGCGGCATGGCTCCTGCGATCATCATCGAACGCGTCTGACGAATCAGGACGCGTTGCGCCGGATCGAAACCCGGCAGCCGAAACGACTCAGCGATCAGCAGCGTTGCGGGCCGGCGCGGTGCGCAACCTGACCGACAGGCAGGTGACGCATCCTTCGAGCTTCTCGAACTCGCTGATGTCGCAGATCACCGGTTCGAAGCCGTGACGACGGAACAGTTCGGCGCTCCCATCGGCTCGACTGGTCATCAGGATCTCGCCGTCACCGAGGTCGACGACGTGGGCGCCGGGTTCTTCCGGCACGGCGAGGAACGGATCGAACCGCGACGGATCGTCGACGAGCGGTTCGTACCCGATGACCGTCCCGTCGGGAAGCGCGGTGACCGCCGACTTGAGATGCAGGACGCGCTTGGTCGGCACGGCGACCACGTCGCCGCCCAGCGGCGCGACGAGGCGACGGAGCTGATCGATTCCGTTCCGGTTGGTCCGACCGCCGAGCCCGACGTAGAGCGTCGAACCGATCTTGAGCACGTCGCCGCCGTCGAGGGTGCCGGGGGAGCGGATCCATTCCGCGTGGTAGCCCAGTCTTTCGAGACGGTCGTCGAGCCCGGCGATCTCGCCGAGCCGTGACATCGTGCCGGGCCGGGTGATGACGGCGAGCTGCCCGTACATCACGAGCACGTCTTCGACGAACACGCCGTCGGGATGGTCGTCGAGTGGGTCGAGCTCGACCACCGACCACCCACGTGCTTCGAAGACGCGAACGTACGCGGTCCACTGCTCGAGTGCCTTGTCGACGTCGACGAGGCGGCGCGCGATGTGCGTGAGTTCGCCCTGGGCCAGGTTCGGGCTCGGTCGCCGTACGAGGATCATGCGCTGGTCGTGTGTCGGGCCCGTCACGGGTCCCAGTGTCGCACCTCGACGAGGGTGCCCGGGGCGATGTCCGCCCGGTCAGACCGCGGTTGTGACTGTGTTACCGTCGATACCCGATCGAGGCATCGGGGGGATCCGTGGGCTTCTGCAAGGTGCTCGGCTCGATACGTGCATTCGACGCCGAGGGAGAGGAACTGTCGCTCGCCAGCGAGCCGCAACGACGGCTGCTCGCCATGCTGTGCCTGCACTCGGGTTCGGTCCTGCGCTCCGTGGTGCTGGAGGAGCACCTCGGAGTGTCAGCGGGCGCGTTGCGCACTTCGATCAGCCGACTCCGGCGGGTGGTCGGCGCGGACTGTCTCGTCACCGGTGCCGCCGGCTATGAGCTCCGCGCTGCGGTCGACGCCGACGAGTACGAGGAGTTGGTGAACGCAGCGAGTGGGCATCGAGCCGAGGACGCGCGAGGTGCCCTCGAGCAGGCGCGCGATCTGTGGGGCGGGACGCCCTATGACGAGTTCGCCCACGAGCCGTGGGCGGAGGTCGAGGTGCGCCGACTCAGCGAGTTGCACGCGGCCGCGATGGAGGAGCTGATCGTCATCCTGCTCGATGCGGGTGAGGAGGCCGCGGCGATGGTCGAGCTCGTGCCGTTGATGAGCGAGCATCCGTATCGGGATCGGCCGGTCGCGCTGCTGATGCGGGCGCTGACGCAGGCGGGGCGCACCACCGAGGCACTCCGCCAATATCAGACGTATCGGTCGGCGCTTCGCGACGACATCGGAACGGGACCATCGAGTGCGCTGATCGAACTCGATCGAGCGATCGCCACGGGCACGGATCTCGCGGCACTGCGCGACCACGGACATCCGGCTTGGACACGCCACCAGCACCGGCCGCGCGTCACCGACCGGGTGTCGCACCGGAGCTTGCCGGCACCGCTCAGCTCCTTCATCGGGCGCAGCCGGGAGATCGAGGAGATCTCGGCGATGCTCAGCGACCACCGCATCGTGACGCTCACCGGCGCGGGCGGGAGTGGGAAGTCACGTCTCGCGCTGCGGGTGGTGTCGACGGTACCGAACCGGGAGCACACCGACGCGTGGTGGATCGATCTCGGCGTGCTCGCGGCCGACGGGGATGTCGCCGCGCAGATCGCGTCGGGGATCGGCGTGTTCCCACGGCTCGACACGCTCGGTGAGCTGGAGCGACGTCTGCGAGATCGGCCGACGCTCCTCGTGCTCGACAATGCCGAGCACGTGGTCGATGCGACCGCACAGGTCGTGACGGCACTCCTCACCAGGTGTCCCGACGCACGGGCGTTGGTCACCAGCCAACGACCGCTCGCCGTCCCCGGTGAGGTGGTGTGGCGGGTGCCCGCGTTGGACATGCCCGACGAAGCCGCCCGCGTCACGCTCGCCAACCTCGAGCGCTACGACGCGCCTCGCCTCTTCCTCGCGCGTGCTCGCGAAGCGCGTCCGGGGATGGCCGTCGACCAACGGGCCGTCGACGACATCACCTCGATCTGTCGCGAACTCGACGGCATGCCACTCGCGCTCGAACTCGCCGCTGCCCGCCTCAGGACGCTTCCACTCGAGGCCGTCGCCCGGAGCGTCAACGAGATCACGAGGTGGAGCAGCGGCCGGAACGCTCCGCTCTCCCGTCACGCGACCCTGCGCGCGTCGATCGAGTGGAGCTTCCAGCTGATCAGCCCGATCGAACAGCAGATGTTCGTCGCGCTCGCCGTGTTCAGGTCGCCGTTCGACACCGAGGCCGCGCGTGCGGTGGCAGCGGCAATCGATGGCAACGATGAGATCGTCGACCTGATCCGGCGAATGACCGACGTCGCGCTGCTGCATCTGGACGACGACGGCGGGGGATACCGGATGCTGCAGTCGGTTCGCCAGGTCTGCCTCGAACGCGAAGCCAGCGGCAGCTCTCGGCGACGGCGTGTGGAGGAGGCGCACGCGCGGTTCTTCGCGCGCTGGTGCGCGGAGGTCAGTGCCGGCGAGCACGGGATCGACCACCACCGGTACGTGCGCAAGATGCCCGACGTGATCGCGGCCATGACGTGGGCGCGAACGAACGATCCGCGTCTGGCGTGCGAGATGTGCAGCGATCTCGGCCCGGTGCGCAGTGCGCTCGGCCACAGTGCTGATTTCGACACCAACTGGAGTTGGCTGCTGTCGTTCGCCGACCAGCACCGTGATGCGGTGTGGGCCGAAGCCGTCGCGGGTCTGCTGACGACCGCCGCCGCTCGGTGCGTCGACAGCACTCGCGTCTCCGCGCAGGTGGCCGCGACCCTTCCCCCTGGCTCGTCGCGTGCTCGAACGTGGCTCGAACGGAGCAGCGCCATCGGCCCCGCGTTGCGGGGCCAGCCGGCGCAGCTGCAGTCCTATGCCGACGGGCTGCTCGAACGCGGCGAAGACGTCGAAGCGTCCATCTATGTCGGGCTCGCGGCCTACATTCCGGCACTGATGGGTCGCCTCGACGAGTGCGATTCACGCCTGGCGCAGCTGCGGCGGCTGACCCGCCGGCATGCCACCGCGTTCAGCGTCGACACGGTCGGGAACGGATACGCCGCAGCGATCGTTGCCGAGGTGGTCCGCGGAGACCTCCGCTCGGCCTGTGAGCGTGCCCGCCGACCCGTGCCCGTCGACCCGGCCTTTTCGATGACGTCGGCTGCGGCGCTCGCCCACGCCGCGCTGCTGTCGTGCGACGCGGAGACGATGGAACGTGCCCAGGACTGGGCGACGCGAGGCACCTTCCCGATGCTGCAGTTCCTCACGCCGTTCACGCGCGCTTGTCGTGCCCAGCTCGACGGCGCCCGCGACGAGGCGGCCGATCACGCCGAGGATGCGTGGGACCAGGCATCGGTCGTGCCGGTCTGGCGGCTGTTCGCGCTGCCGTTGATCACCGGGGCGTTCATCGGCGCCGGACGGGTCGACGCCGCAGGGGCCGTCACCGCCCATGCGGCGGTGCTGCTCGACGACATGGCGCCCGCGCCGCTCCTGGCGGTCTCGCTCGAGCTCGCACAGGCGCAGGTTGCGCTCGCCCACGGTGACCTGGACAGCGCAGCGTCTGCTGCGCTCGCGGCACTCGAGACCGCGCAGGCGCACGGGTTCGCCCTGGCCGCGGTCGACGCCATCGAACTCCGCGCTGCGGTGTCCGCGTCGTCTGGCGAAGCGGCGCAGTCCAGGTCGCTCATCGAGGGAGCGGGAGCCGAACGGAATCGATTGGGCTACCGCTTCGCGAGCACCCGTACCCCCGCCGGCCCGGCTCCCTCGTGACGATGACGTCGGAAGCGGATCAGGGCATCTTGACGAGCACCATTCGCTCGACCGATCCGTCGAGGAACAGGTCGTCGGCGCCGGCCTGCGCGATCATGCCCTGGTAGTCGGCGTCGCCGTTCATCGTCTGCGTCATCGCATCGAGCTCCTCTGCGGTGTCGCAGCCGCCCATCCAGAACGACCTGGAACAGAGTTGCCGGCGGCGGTCGTCGCGACGGTGCCACCGTGCCCCGTGATCTTCGTGATGTGCTCCATGGCCGCGACCGACCAAGCGACCGTGGCCGCCATGTCGTTGCCGCCCATCGTCGCCCGGGTGACCGTGGTGAACTGCTTCGGTTCGCCCGGTTCGCCCGTGACGGCGATCGGCTCGGTCAGGTAGGTCTCGGCCGGATGCGCCAGTACGCCGCCGGCGTCGTGCGAGAGGGCGGCCCAGGCCTCCGAGCCCATCAACTTCATCTGCGTGGCGACCATGTCGGCGAAGCCGTCGACCCGGGTGCTCAGCAGTTGGGTGCCGAACGGGCGGCCGGCGAGCGCCCCCCACGACCACCACGGGTTGCCGGTCTCACTCGACAGGATGTCGCGCATCTTGGTCACCAGGGGTCCGAGATCCTGGCTCTTGCCAGGTGCTGGTGTCAGCTCGGCGGATTGGATGAACATGTCGGTGTTCCCTTCTCGTCGGGGACACCTCATGTGTCCCGCCCCACGAGCCTGACGAGCGCGTGTTACTGCAGCGCGTCGGCAGCGCGTCGAGATGCTGGCGGCGGGCGCGCCGGGCCGAGCGGTCAGTCGATCAGGGTGTTGGCGAAGATCTGCCAGGCGAGGAGACTCTTGGCGACGAGGCTGAGGACGATGTAGACGGTCTCGCCGAACACGTAGTCCCGCCACTTGCCGATCCCCTTGTACTGCAGCCACTGGTTGATCGCGAAGCAGTTGAAGAAGACGAAGATCGTCACGATGATGCCGTACACGAACGTCGGCGGGGCTTCTGCGCCGTCGATCGACACGTTGATGAACAAGTAGGCGACGATCGCCACCCAGGGCCCGATGCCGGCGATGCATCCGAACCAGAACGGCGTCCACCAGCGTTCGCCATCGGGTTGGTTGACCATCTCCATGATCCACCCGAAGAGGATCATCGACGCGTTGACGAACGCGATCGAGATGAGCGCCGCGACGTCGGTGATGCCGGTGACCAACGCGATCAGCACGATCATCAAGCTCGACGACAACGAGTATTCGACCCAACGCAACCGGTTGCGTCCCCGCCGCAACTCGTTGCTGTAGAAGGTGAAGCCGCCGGGTGCCGCGATGATGAAGTGGAACAGCGCGGACAGGTAGAGGAACGCGGCGGTACCGAGGGCGAGCGGCACGCCCCAGAACTCCTCCAGCGTGCCGTCGGCGAGCGGCGTGCCGGGTGGTCCGTTCAGGTTGAAGGTGCTCGTGGGCAGCTTCGTGTCGTTGCCGAGGACGACCATGAGCGTGCCGCCGACGAAGTGCAACAGGCCCATGACGAGGTTGAACACGCGCAGGCGCCGGAGCCGAGCGTCGGAGATCTCGACGACCTCACGGTCGGTGTCGATGGTGATGGTGGTCATGGGCACGTGGGTACCCCGGGTCGGGGCCGACCAATCATCGCACGAACGGTGGTGCGGTGCGGGGACGTGGTTCAGTGCGGCCGCGGATCGAGGTGGACGCCGGCGAGCATGCATCGCACCGACCCGCCGGCGAGCTCGATCGTCGAGATGTCGACCGCCACGATCTGCGCAGAGCGTTCGATCACCTCGACCTGATCGTCGCGCAGCGCACGACGGGCCCGAGCCGACATCGCGAGCAGGCGACCGTCGGAGCCGGTCAACTCGAACGCGTTGCCGGCGAACTCGCGCAGCTGTCGTTGGGTGAGGTCGATCACCGATCGTCCCGTTTCCACCAACCTGCCGGCGACCTCGGCACGCCGAGTCGGGTCGGTGATCGCGTCGAGGCAGACGAGGGCGACCTCGGTACCGACGCACATCAAGACGTTGGTGTGATAGATCGCGGTGCCGCGTTCGTCGGTGGCGTCGAACGCCATCGGCTCGTATCCGTTGTGGGTGCAGAAGCGTTCGAGGATCACCGGGTCAGCCCGATTCGATCGGGCGACGTAGGCGATGCGCCCGATGTGGTCGAGCACCATCGCCCCCGTGCCCTCCAGGAACAGCCCGTCGTGTTCGAGGCCCGAGTAGTCGATGACGTCCTGGACGCGGTACTGCTCCTTGAGCAACTCGAGCACGTCGGCGCGGCGTTCGCGTCGGCGGTTCACGGTGTACATCGGGTACGTCACGATCCGTCCACCGCGGTGGGTCGAGAACCAGTTGTTCGGAAACACGCTGTCGGGCCGGTCGATTGCGTCGTCGTCGAAGAGGTGCACCGTGACGCCGTGGGCCATCAGCGACTCGGCGAGCGCCGTCGACTCGGCGAACGCCGCGGCCGCGATGTCACGGGCGGAACGTCCGGCGGTGGCGGACTGGAACACGTTGTCGTGTGCGGTCTGGTCGTTGATCGCGAAATGGTGCGGCCGAATCATCACGACCGTCGTGGGAGCCTGGATCGACCGCGACGCGTCGGCCGGCGTGTCCGTGTGCCGGGGCGACGGCGCCGCCATCGCGTCACCCTCACGCCACCGCGGTCGGAGAGCGGGCCTCGATGAGGCCGAACAGGTTCTTCGGATCGTGCGGTTCGGCGACGAGGTCCAGCTCGTCGAAGTAGTCGGTGCCGTCGAGTCGCTGGTGGAGGAACGTCAGGGCGGCGAAGTCCTCGACGGCGAAGCCGACCGAGTCGAAGATCGTCAACTCGTCGTCGGTGGTTCTTCCCGCAGCCGCACCGGTCAGCACTTGCCAGAGCTCGGTGACCGGCCAGTCGCGGGGGAGCGACTGGATCTCGCCTTCGATGAAGGACTGTTCGGGGAACTCGACGAACACCGTGCCACGTTTGACGAGTTCGACGTCGAGCTCGGTCTTGCCGGGGCAGTCGCCCCCGATCGCGTTGATGTGCAGCCCGGTCACGCCCGCTGCCGCTCGGGCCCGGGCGACCATGTCGTCGGTGAGGATGGTCGCGTTGCGCTTGTCGGCGGTGCACGTGGTGATGATCTGCGCACCGGTGATCGCGTGCTCGGCGTCGTCGCAGAGCGTCACGTCGAAGCCGAGCGCGGCGGCGTTGTGCTCGAACTTCGCCATGGCCGCGGGGTCGATGTCGAACACCCGCAGCGTGTTGATCCCGAGGTTGGCGCGGAACGCGAGGGCCTGGAACTCGGCTTGCGCCCCCGATCCGATCATCGCCATCGTGGTGGCGCCGACCGGGGCGAGGACCTTGGCGGCCATCGCGGACGTGGCGGCGGTGCGGAGGGCGGTGAGCAGCGTCATCTCCGACACCATGATCGGGTAGCCGGTGTCGACGTCGGCGAGCGCGCCGAACGCGGTGACCGTCTGGAGCCCGCGGGTCGAGTTGATGGGGTGTCCGTTGACGAACTTGAAGCCGTACGTCGTTCCGTCGCTGGTCGGCATCAGCTCGATGACGCCGTGGAGCGAGTGGCTCGCCACCCGCGGCGTCTTGTCGAAGAGCGGCCAACGCCGGAACTGGCGCTCCATCTCCGTGGTCAAGTCGCGCAGCAGGGGTTCGAGGCCGGTGTCGGCGGCCCAGCGACTCAGGTGGTTGACGTTCACGAATCGGACCATGAAGTGACCGTACGTGTGGTCGATGTGTAACCACAACGGCCAGACCGGATCAGATCTGCACAGTTGTCGAACAGATCGCTCACATGCGGTGTACGGTTTGTGCAATGGCGGATCTCGATGCCCTGGACCGGCGGTTGATCGCACTCCTGCGCACCGATGGCCGGGCGCCGGTGACGACGTTGGCGCGCCAGCTCGGTGTCACCCGAGCCACGGTGAACAGCCGACTCGAACGGCTCCAGGAGTCCGGCCGAGTGTTGGGCTTCACCGTGCGGATGAAGGACGACCACGACGACGACGTCCGGGCGATCTCTCTGATCGAGGTCGAGGGCCGCACCACGAACGAGGTGATCCGGGCGCTGCGCGGCTTGCCCGAGATCCAGTCCCTGCACACGACCAACGGCGGGTGGGACCTCGTCGCAGAAATCCGCTGCGACTCGCTGCTCGCGTTCGATCGCGTCCTCGGACAGATCCGATCGGTCGACGGTGTCATCAACAGCGAGTCGAGCCTGCTCCTCAACTCGGTCCTGCGCACCTGAAGACGCTCAGGTGCCGCGGGCGTTGTCGAGGGGATGCTGAATGCCGAACTCGCGGTACAGCTCGATCTGTGCCGGATCGAGCTTGCCGGGTGAGCCCACCGCGAAGATGCTCGGGTCCTGCCGGTCGTACCAGGCCGGCCAGGTATCGCCCTGCCGGGGGAACTGGGTCTCGTAGAAGTACATCTTCTTGGTGCCCTGGAACGTCGGGGAACCATCGAGGGGTTCCATCCAGAAGTCGACGGAGACCTGGACGTTGTGATTGTTGACGGTCAGCCCGGTGGGTGTGGCGGCGGCGATCGTGGCACGCGCTCTGCCGCCGGTCGCCATGAGACGTTGGATCGTCTCGGCGTCCTGCTTGCTGGTGCCGACCATGCGTTGGCCGAGTTTGCGCATCGCCCAGATGAATCCGAGGACGAGCACGATCGAGCCGATGACGATGACGGGAGTTGCTTCCATGGGGTCACTGTCGCGCGATCGCACGAGCGCTCGCTCCGAATATTCGACGCCGTGCGATCGGGCGGGCGTGAGCGCGGTTGGTCGCTCAGGCCGTGTCGACGAGTCGACCGTGGCGGTGCCGCGTGCGGCTGATCGCTTGCTCTCGGATCCATCGTTGGAGCTCGATCATCGGCTCGCACACCGGAGCGGACACGTCGATGGCGATGTCGGCGGCGTGCAGCATGCGGCGTGCGTCGTCGTCGAGTTCGGTGAGCAGCCGGACGCGGTCGGGCCGCAGCGCGCTGCCGGTGAGTCGTCGTGCGAAGTCGAGGTCGCTCTCGCGGTCGGGTGACGATGCGTCGAACGCGACGCCGGTCACCGCGGCTGCGACGCGCAGCACGGAGAGCGAACGTCCTGCCGCGTCGTCGTGGCGGACCTCGACCCGCTCGAGCGGCCGGTAGCGCAAGACGTTGGCCTCGGCGACCAGCCCGGTCAGATCGTGCTCGGCGCAGTAGTACGCCTGCCACACCGAACGCATCGCCACGGTCAGGCGAGCCTCGTCGATCGGCTGGTCCGCTCGCATCGCTGATCGACGCGAACTGGGCCACGTAGCCGGGCCCACCCGCTTTTGCACCACCGCCGACCGACGAGCGCTTCCAGCCACCGAACGGTTGACGCCGCACGATCGCGCCCGTGATGTGGCGGTTGACGTAGGCGTTGCCGATCTCGACGGCGGCCAGCCAGCGATCCACCTCGTGCTCGTCCAACGAGTGGATGCCCCCGGTGAGCGCGTAGTCGCCCGCGTTCTGGAGTTCGATCGCGTGGTCGAGGTCGTCGGCGCGCATCAGACCCAGCACCGGCCCGAAGCACTCGGTGCGATGGAACCACGAACCCGCCCGCACGCCGAGGCGGACGCCCGGCGACCAACTCGTCTCGGCGGGAGCCCCCGGCGTGTCGAGCTGCCGCGGTTCGACCAACCAGGTCTCGCCGTCGTCGAGCCTCGTGAGCCCGCGGAGGAGCTTGTCGGTCGGTGGGGCGATCAGCGGGCCGACCATCGTGGCGGGGTCCGTCGCGGCGCCGACGCGCAGGCTGGTCACGGCATCGCGCAGGCGCCGCTGGAACTTCGGGTCGTCGTAGACCTCGGCGACGACGATGCCGAGGCTGGCCGCCGAGCACTTCTGGCCGGCGTGGCCGAATGCCGACCGCACGAGGTCGGCGATCGCCTGGTCGATGTCGGCCGCCGGCGTGATGACGAGTGCGTCCTTGCCGCTCGTCTCGGCGAGCACGCGCAGATCGGGCCGCCAGTCGAGAAACATCGACGCCGTGTCGTACGCACCGGTCAGCACGACGGTGTCGACACCGGGATGGGTGACGAGGTGGCGGCCGACGGGGCCGTCCTCGCACACGACGAGCTGCAGTACGTCACGCGGCACACCGGCGCGCCAGAACTGATCCGCGATCCACGCGCCGACCGCAACGGCCTCCGGCGCCGGCTTGAGGATCACGCTGTTGCCGGCGGCGATTGCCGCGGCGACGCCACCGGTCGGGATGGCGTACGGGAAGTTCCAGGGCCCGACGACGACGATCGTGCCGCGGCCCACCACCTCGCATCCGGCGGCGACGGCGGTGGCGAGGCGGGCGCTGCCCTCGGTGGCGTAGTAGCGGCAGAAGTCGATCGCCTCGCTCACCTCTGGGTCGCCCTCGTGGACCGTCTTGGCAACCAGCTGGGCCATCAGGCCGATCGTGTCCGCCCGCTCGCGGCTCATCAGGTCGGCGGCGGCCAGCAACCAGCCACGGCGCACGTCGAGACCGTGCGCCGCCCGTGCATGCGCCGCACGGGCGGTTGCGATCACGTCGTCGATCTGTGCCGGCGTGTCGACCGACTCGAACGACGGCTCCGGCGGTGCCGAGACGGCGCGGAGGAACGCGTCGCGGACCGCGGGCAGGGTGACGTCGGTGTCGGGCTCGTTGGCGAAGCGGTCGTCGTCGGTCGAGGCGAGCAGCGCTCGACGTCGACCACGGAACACGTCGTGGCGAGCGTCGACCGACGCACGGAACCGGTCGGCTTCCCGGTCGAACTCGGGCGAGTCGGGAGTGAGCGTGAACAGCGAGCGCAGGAAGTTGTCGGGCTGCGTGTTCTCGTCGAGGCGCCGGGACAGGTAGGCGATGCTGGCGTCGAAGTCGTCGTCGGCGACGACCGGTGCGTACATCAACAACCGCCCGGCCGCCGCGTGCACGGCGCGAGCCTGCGCCGGCGCCATGCCTTCCAGCATTTCGAACTCGATGCGGTCGAGCACGCTCGCGGTCGCGGCCGAACGTCAGCGCCCAGGCGATGTCGAAGAGGTTGTGGCTGGCCAGACCGAGACGCAGCGCGCCAGACCACTCGGGTCGCATCGCCGATTCGAGCATCGCCTTGTAGCTCGCGTCCACCTCGGCCTTGGAGCCGTACGGGGCCGGGGTCCAGCCGTGGAGCGCTGCCTCGACCGACTCCATCGCGAGGTTGGCGCCCTTGACCAGGCGGACCTTGACCGTGCCGCCGTGTTCGGCGTGGCGTTGCGCAGCCCACGCCCCCAGCCGTTCCAGTGCCGCGTGGGAATCGGGGAGGTACGCCTGCAGGACGATGCCCGCGTCGATCCCGGTGAACTGGGGCTCGTCGAGGACCCGCATGAAGGACTGCAGGGTGAGTTCGAGGTCCCGGTACTCCTCCATGTCGAGGTTGACGAACGTCCGGGGAATCGTCGCCTCGGCGCAGCGGTACAACGTGCGCAGCCGGTCACAGATCCGCTCGATCGAGTGGTCGAACGCGAAGGCGTCGAGGTTCGCGACGATCGCCGACACCTTCACCGACACGTAGTCGACGTCGTTTCGTTCGATCCGATCGAGCACGGCGCGCATCCGCTCGTCCGCCTCGGCGTCGGACAGGATCGCCTCGCCGAGCGGGTTGACGTTCATCTGCACGCCGTCCTCGGCACGGTGCCGGAGGTGCTGCGCGAAGTCGGGATCGTCCGCCGGGATGACGATGCCGTGCGTCTCGGCCTTGATCTTGCGGAGCACGAGCGGCATCACGAGGCGCGGGAGCCGCGGGGCCACGATGGCACCGGCGCGCAGCAGCAGTGCGTCGAGGCGCCCGACCGCATTCGTGTGGTGCGCGGCGACGACGTCGGCGAACCGGCGCGCAGCGAGCCGGGGTTCATCGATCCGCAACACCTCGTCGGTCATCGCGAAGATCAGCTGGCGACCCTGTTCGTCCGCGAGGAGTGCGCCGAGCCGCTCGCGTCGGCGCGCTTCGGCACGCGATTCGTCGCCCTGACTGGTGGCGAGCAGGCGCCGTGCGAGATCGACGGCTTCGTCCGCGAGGTCCGCGTCGGTGCGGTGGGCGGGTCGAGAGATGGTCGCTGCGCTCATCTCCCCATGGAACACGTGCGATCGATCGCCGGTCTTGCACGAAATCGACGTCGTGCGGTGTCGGAATCGACCAACCGGACGCTTCGCCACCCGTTCGAGCCGCGACGGTGGATACTGGGGCATGCTCGATCGGTCGCTCGAAGCGGTCACCGATGTCCTGGCGACCACGCCCCAGGTGATGTTCTGTGTCAAGTCGGTCGACGGCGTGTACCTGGCGGCGAACCAGGCGTTCGCCGACCGAGCCGGAGTGGCCGGACCGGGCGACGTGGTCGGGCGCACCGCGGGCGAGCTCTTCCCCGCCGAGCTCGCCGAGCGTTACGAGGGGCAGGATCGGACGGTCGTCGACACCGGCCGCATGTTGACGAACGAGCTCGAACTGATCACCCGACCGGACCGCTCGGTCGGCTGGTTCCTCACGTCCAAGTCGCGTTGGCTCGACGACGCCGGCGAACCGGCGGGCGTCGTCAGCGTGTCGGTCGACCTGCGCACACCGGTCGATGCTGCGGCGCCGCACGGTCGACTGGCGGCTGCGGTGGAGGTGGCGCGACGTCGCTACGCCGAGCCGATCGAGGTCGCCGACCTCGCCGCAGCCGCCGAGATGTCGGTCGCCCAACTCGAACGGACCGCGCGTCGCGTCCTCGGGCTCAGCCCGAAACAGCTCGTGATGCGGTTCCGGCTCGAGGAGGGACTCCGTCTCCTGACGACGACCGAGCTGCCGCTCGCCGAGGTCGCCCACCGCTGTGGTTACTACGACCAGAGCGCGTTCAGTCGCCACTTCCGGAAGGTGGTCGGGACGCCACCGGCTGCGTATCGCGCGGCGCATCGTCGGTGATCTCGACCGACGCGGTGGCGTCGCCGCTGCGCCGGCGCATCGTCATCACGGTCGACGCCGCGACGATGCCGAGCGCGAGGGGGATCGACCGATACGTGAACCACACGTGCACCTGGCTGTGGTTCACGAGCAGCTCGTACCAGACGAAGGGGATCACGGCAGGTGTCGCGATGATCACCCGGTCGATCCACCGGTCGCCGGGCGGGAACCATCGACCACGCCGGCGCCACACCGCGACGAACACCACGAGCAGCCCGGCGACCGTCGCTCCCGCCAGCGGTTGACTCCACCAGACCTCGGCGTTGATCCGAATGGTCGCGAAGACGCCGTCGTCGATGCTGCCGTTGTCGCCGCTGAGCCGGTTCTCGGTGGTGAAACGGATGACGTCGATGACCGATTCGACCCCGAACACGGTGCTCGCGAGGATCCACTTCGACACCCACATCCACGTCCAGCCGGCGATCCATGCGGCAGCGGCGACCACGACCTGCACGGCCAGCGCGAACCGGCCGAGCGTGAGCGAGGCGCCGATCCCGATCACCGCAGTCGTCAACGCCCAGCCGCCGGCGGGGATGGTGAGGATGTCGGCGAACACGACCACGGCGCCGGCGATGATCGACACCGCGGCGACACGCGCCCACGTCGGCGATCTGCTGACGACCTCGTGCGCGAACCACGTCGTGGCGAGGATTGCCAGCGCTCCGGTGGCGTGCGGCAGGCTGCCCGGCAACTCGATGAAGTCGGTGGTGAGCACGAACGGGGCGAGCAGGACCAGCGGAACGGCGCGTCCGTGGCGTCGGGCGAGCGATCGGCCGAGACCGAGCAGCACCCCGGCGAGTGCGACGAGCATCAGGACGCGTGTGCCCTGCAGTCCGACGAGGGCCAACAGCGGCCGCAGGACCACGGTGTAGCCGTGCCAGTAGCGGTAGTACGGGTAGCTCTGCTCGAGTCCCTCGCCGTCGAGATACGACTGCAGGCGGGGGATCGCCTCGGAGCACTTGCCCAGCGTGGGGCTGCTGATCGCCGACTCGATCGGGTTGGTCCCCGGCGGGCTCCCGAGTCCGATCGTGATGCCGATGCAATCGGTGAAGCGATCGATCTGGTGGCCCGACAGTGCTGTGCCGTAGTCCTCGGTGGTCAGCCGTTCGTTGAGGATCTCGGTCCCCAGGTGACGTGTGATCGCACGGTCGGGGATCGCATCGGCCAACACGACGAGCACGAACCCGACGAGCGGGAGCGCCACGAGGAGCAGCGCCAGACCACCGAGGCGTCGCCCCGTCGAGCGAGTGGTGGCATCCGCGGACATCGGCCGTGATCCTACGGCCGGTGCGCGGGGCGCCGAAGATGCCGCGTTCGCGACGGTCACCGTAGGGTGCACGCGAAGGTTGTCGAGCACAAACATCGAGGGGAACTCCATGGCGCTGACGCAAGACGCACCGACCACCGTCCCGGTGCACGAGACACCGGCCGACCCGGTTGCCGCGGTGCGCGACTGGCTGGAGGAGAACTGGGATCCCGATCTCACCGTCGGCGAGTGGTGGCAGCGCCTCGGACTCGCGGGCTGGGCGGCACCCATCCTGCCGAACGATGCATTCGGGCGCGGTCTGTCGCGATCCGACTCGGTTGCAGTGATGCGGGAGATCGCCAGCTTCGGCGCGCTCGGCCCACCCTCGGGTCTCGGCCTGCTGCTCGCAGCCCCGACGATCGCGACGCACGGCACGCCCGAACAGATCGCCGAGCACGTGCGCGACATCGTCACCGGGCAACGGGCATGGTGTCAACTGTTCAGCGAGCCCGGCGCCGGGTCCGACCTCGCCGGGCTGACGACGCGCGCCGAGCAGGACGGCGAGGAGTACATCGTCAACGGGCAGAAGGTGTGGACGTCGCTCGGCCAGACCGCCGACATGGGGATGCTGATCGCCCGGACCAACGTCGATGTTCCCAAGCACCAGGGCATCTCGTGGATGGCGATCGACATGCATCAGCCCGGTGTCGAGATCCGCCCGCTGCACGAGATGACCGGTCACGCGATGTTCAACGAGGTGTTCCTCACCGACGCGCGGGTCCGCGCCGCCGACGTGATCGGCGGTGTGAACAACGGATGGGCGGTCACCAACACGACCCTGCAGGCCGAGCGCGCAGGTCTCGGCGCCGGTGGATCAGGCGGCGCCGCCGGTGCGCAGCCGGGCACGATCGCGAAGCAACTGGAGCGCCGAGCCGGTGACCTCGTCGCACCGGCTGACCCGAAACGCGCCGCCAAACGACCGGCGGCTGCGAACCGGCCGAACAACCAGATGCTCGTCGAGTTCGCCCGCTCGATCGGCAAGCTCGACGACCCGACGATCCGCCAGGATCTGATGCGGCTGCACACGCTCAACCAGATCGGTGGCTTCAACGGTCAGCGGCTCAAGGCGATGCGCACGGCCGGCCACGACATCCCGGGCATGGCGAACATCTCGAAGCTGTTGATGAGCGACACCGTCCGTCTGACCCGCGATCTCGGGTTGCGGATCCTCGGCGCGTCGGGAACGCTGCACGCGTACACCGATGAGCAACGCGAATCGCTCAACGCCGCGACCGGCAACCCGCTGCTCGCAATGGTGACGGGGACGGCGCTGTACGCACAGGCACCGCCGATCTACGGTGGCACCGACCAGATCCAGCGCAACATCATCGGCGAACGTGCGCTCGGGCTCCCGAAAGAACCCAACGACGACAAGATCCGCCCCTTCTCCGAACTCCCGAAGAACGTCTGACCATCGCACGGGGCGGCGCACACTCAGCCCGACACCGAGAAGCACGCGAGCAGCAAACAAGGAGCACCATGACCTCGACGATCGACCAGCCCCGCCTCACCTACTCGCGCGAGGAGCTGCTGAGCTCCCACGACTACGCCGCACCCCACGTGGTCGCCGGGCGCACGCTGCACGGCGGCTTCCTCGACGACGGCACCTACATGCCACCGCGTGCGCTCGGACGTGTCCCGGCGCTCGACGCGTGGGAGCAGGCGCTTCGTGCCCGCGGCGGCCGCCCGTTCCCGGCGTCGTCCGATCTGCTGGGCGGCATCCGGTTGCCGAACACGGCTCAGCGTCTCGTGCTGCATCGCAACGGGATCACCGACGAGTTCTGGAACATGCTGACCGTCGTCGGCAAGATCGAAGCGAAGGGCGCGTTCATCGGGCTGTTCCCCATCCCCGACCTCGAGGAGTACATCGTCGAGGACACCACGACGATGGCGATCGGTCACCTCGCCGGCGGGCTGTTCGAGGCCCACGGCATCGACGAGGGCGGAATCCCCGCTGAGGGCATCGGCGGACACGACGAGATGTGGTTCGCCGCCCGCGACTTGGCATACGGACCGGACGCCTTCCCCGACGTCGAGCCGCAGCCCGGTCTCGCCCGCGAGGACGGTGGCCGCCATCTCCCCGAAGTCGCGCAGGAGGTCGAGGATCTGTTCTCGTTCATCGCGAACGTGCTGATCATCGAGTTCCGCGCCGAGATCGGCTTCGCCGAGACCCAGGAGATCCTGCGGACCCCCGGCCTGTTCGGTGAGCGAGCCGACGACGCGCTGCTCGCGGCCGAGATCGTCGGCCGGATTCGGACCGACGAGGAGATCCACGTCCGCTCGCTCAACCTCTACCTCGGCGAACTCCAGAGCGTGACGGTCCGGACGCTCGACGGTGGCACCGTCTCCGGCGCCGAACTGGTCGACCGCTTCTGGGACGGCATGGTCCGGTGGGCGACGATCGACAAGCCGCGGCTGGACGCGGAGCGCACCCGCGAGCGGCTCGCGGAGCGGATGCTCGGTGAACCCGACGGTGAGCGAATCCTCGCCGAGTTCGAGGCAGCCGCCGGCTGACCCACGCCGACGCGTCGAGGTGTGGACCCGGCGGATCCGGGTATACCTGACCCATGAAGTTCATCCTCGGAATCATCATCGGCGTCATCGCCGGCAGTTACCTCGCGTCGAGCATGACCGAAGAGCAGCGCAGCAAGGTCGGCGGAGCGGCCGGCAAAGCCGTCGGCTCGGTCAAGCAATCGAAGGTCGTCACCGCGGTGACCGACAACGCTGCGAAGGTCACCGGTGAGGTCACCGACCGGGTTGCCGACGCGGTCGACACCGCCGGTGACAAGGTCGCCGACGCGGTGAGCGCCGACGACGCCTCCAGCGTCAGCTGAGGTCGGCTGCGGCCTCCACCGGGTAGCGCTTGCGCGCCGGGTGGAGGATCAGCGCCCGTTCGATGCGGGCGGAGTCGACGATGCGGTCGTCCGTCACCTCCTGGCAGCTCGGGCACCACACGGTGACGCGCTGCCACGCGGTGTCACGTTCGCTCATCCCGGTCAGCGGCGTGGAACACCACGGGCACGGCTGGCGTCGTCGCCCGTACACCCAGTGGTTGGCCTCGTGCAGGCGCCGCCCGGTCGTGTTCTGCGGGCCGCGCTCGGCGTTCGTGCGGATGAGGGCACTTCCGGCGCGCACGAGCAGATCGAGACCGCGGATCGATCCGACCGGCTGGAACGGGGACACGCCGGCGATGAACGGCGTCTCGACCGCGTACACGTTGCCGAAGCCGGCGACGTTGCGCTGATCGAGGAGTGCGCCGGCGAGCGGTCGGTCGGGCTGTTCGCCGAGCCGAGCCACGATCGCGTCGATGTCGGGAACCGCCGGCCCGCACAGGTCGGGTCCCAGGTGTCCGACGACGGATTCCTCCTCGGTCGTGGCCACGACGCCGATCAGCGGCATGTCGACAGCCGTCAACCAGCCCGACTCGAACCGGACCTCGAGGCGTCGCTTCCATTCGGGTGCCGAGGATCGGGCGCCGAGGTCCCAGCGGCCGTCCATCCGGAGGTGGCCGTACACGGTGCGGCCGTCGTCGAACCGGAGCAACAGCCACTTGCCGACTGCGTCGGCCTCGACGAGGCGCGCCCCGGCGAGGTCGAGGTGCGTGATTCGAGGATCGCGGACGACCGAGCGGCTGCATCGCTGGCCGGCGAAGCGCGCGCCGATCCGATCGGCCAGTCGTCGAACGGTGTCACCTTCGGGCATCGACCCCAGCATGCGTCGATCGCGCCCGCGATCGCACGGCGGTCCGTGCGGGTCGACGCCATCGTGGAGACGCGGACTGCCTCGGCGTCGCGTCTGAAAACTCGTCGTGAAAGCGGCGTGGTATCGCTCGCGTTCGTCGTTGCTCCTGGCTACCGTCACGGGCGTGACACGGCGGGTTGCCACGCGTTCGACCGCGACGATGATCGCCGCACTGTTGGCGTTCTCGGCGTGCGCGACCGAGGTGTCGACCCCCGAACGAGCAGGTTCGGATGGCGACGAGTTGGCGTCGTCGGCTGCGCGGGAGGCGCCCGGGGCTGTTGCGTCGAGCGTGGTTCCCGAGTCCACGGACGCGGCGGCGCCGAGCACGGCGTGTCGAGCACGGTGGTGTCGAGCACGTCGTCAGCTCCGGCGAGCACCACGACGACGACCGAACCCCCACCCCGCTTCTACAACGACGCCTGTGTGGTGGAGATCGAGGTGAACGACACGCTCGTCGGCATCGTCGAGCGGCTCGATGACGGTGAGACGATCAACCGCGTCACGCTGCGCGCCGAGAACGGGCTCACCGACGAACGGCTGACGCCGGGCGACACGCTCGATGTGTGCCCGGGCAACGGCGTCGACGACGTCACCGGTTCCGAGCGGGTCGAAGCGTCGGAGGAGGTCGTCGCGGCCGCCGTGATCGCGAACGTGCAAGTGCAGCAGATGAAGCTGAACCAGCTGTTTGCCGATCTGGGCGCGCGCGAGTTGGTCGTCGATGGCATCGCCGGCCCGGTCACTCGGCAGCGGTTGTGCGCCGCACGGCTCGCGCTGGGGCTGGAGGTCAGTACGGCGGAGATGGCGGCCGGCAGCGAGGAAGAGCGGGCGCTGCTCACGGCGGACCAGCTCCCGCCACCGCCGATGGCGACGGTCGACCAGGACCGGTGGCTGTTGATCGATCAGACGTGTCAGTTCATGTTCGCCGGTGCGGTCGACCAGCTCGTGTTCGGCTTCCCGACCTCCACCGGCGAGGCCGGCCATGAGACCCGCCTGAACAATCGGGCGCGGGCGTTCCGGTACGACCCTGCGGTCGACAACGGTGGATGGCACGACTCGTCGGACTTCCCGGTGTCGATCGACAATCCGCTCAACGGCAACATGTACAAGCCGATCTACTTCGACGGTGGTCAGGCGATTCACGGCGCCAACAACGTGCCGACCAGCCCACAGTCGAAGGGCTGCGCCCGACTCACCCTCGACCACCACGATCAGCTCGTCACGTGGCTCGGCCTGCAGGGCGACACCGCGCCGACCTGGAGCGAGCGCGCGATCAACCTGACCGTGAGCGTGCAGGGTGCCTACCAGGGCTGATCGCACGCCGGCGGGGATCTGCACCCGCTGGCGCTGCGTTGTCATTTGGCGGAACGGGGGGGATTCGAACCCCCGGAACCTTTCGGTTCGTCCGCTTTCAAGGCGGGTGCATTCGTCCGCTCTGCCACCGTTCCGTCGGCCACGCTAACGCTCGACGGCACCGACCGGACCCCGCCGCCGGTCAGAGCAGTTGGCCCACTGCGTGGATCACGAAACCAGCCAGGCCGCCGACGATGGTGCCGTTGATGCGGATGAACTGGAGGTCGCGACCGACCTGCAGCTCGAGCTTGGTCGCTGTCGCGTCGGCGTCCCACTTGGCGACCGTCGACGCGATGATCTCGCTGACTTCGGTCCGATAGTTGGCGACGAGGTGTGCCAGCGCGGAGGCGACCCAGTCGTCGACCTTGCGCTGCAACTCGGGTTCGGTCGCAAGGCGCTGTCCCAGCCGCTGCGTGCTCGACACGATCCGACGGCGGAGTTCGCTGTCCGGGTCGTCGACGGCAACCAGCATGCCCCGCTTCGTCTCGCTCCACAGCGACTCGATCCAGCGGCGCACTTCGGGATGGTCGAGCAACTCCTGCTTCAACTCCTCACCCTTCGCGCGGAGCTCGGGGTCGTTCTGGAGTCGACGGGCGAAGTCGCCGGCACGCATGTCGACGCTGGCGCGTAGTTCGTGGTCCGGTGTGGCACGCACGTCGGTGATGAACCGACCGACGACGTCGTAGATCTTGGCGAAGACGCGGTCGTCGATGCCGTCGGGCACCCACCACGGAGATTCCTGGTCCAGGCGACGGCGGAACGTGCCTCGATTGTCGTCGAGGAACCCGGCGACGCCGACGAGGACCGCGTCGAGCAGGCGTTGGTGGTGTCCACCCTCGATCGTGATCTCGAGCACTCGGCCGACGACCGGCGCGACTTCGGTCGCCTCGACCCGGGCCCGGACGAAGTGCTCGAGCCCGGCCTGGATCTCGTCGTCGTCGAGCACTTCGAGCCCGCCGTGGACGACGTCGGCCAGCGCATCGCCGGCCCGTTCGGCGTGGGCCGGCTCGGCCAACCACTCGCCGGCGCGTCGGCCGATCTCGGCGCCGCGCAGTCGCTCGTCGATCACTTCGGTCGTCAGGAAGTTCGACTCGACGAAGTCGCCGAGGCTGCGGCCGATCTGATCCTTGCGCTTCGGGATGATCGCGGTGTGGGGGATCGGCAGGCCGAGCGGGTGACGAAACAGGGCGGTGACGGCGAACCAGTCGGCGAGTGCGCCGACCATTGCGGCCTCGGAGACGGCGCGGACGTATCCGACCCAGGTCGCGGAGTCTTCGTTGACCTTGGCGACCACGAACACGATCGCGGCGAAGACGAGCAGCGACGTGGCGACGAGCTTCATCCGTCGCAGTGCGCGGGTGCGCTGCATGTCGGCGAACGACATCGTCGAGTCGGTCGGTCGGGCCACGTCGAGGAGCGTCATCGCGCACGAACGTACCGCCGGGCCGGTTCGCGTGGGTCCCGTCGCCGCTATGCTCGCCGCTTCGGGCCTCCGGGTTCGAAATGGAGAGGTGCCAGAGCGGCCGAATGGGATGCCCTGCTAAGGCATTGATCCTCCGGGATCCGTGGGTTCAAATCCCACCCTCTCCGCCAGTGACGACCGGCATGCGATCATGCGTGCCGGTCGTTTCGGTTTTCGGCCTCGTGGTCACCCTGCTCAGGCATTGATCCTGCGGCGAGCGCCCCGGGATCTGTGTGACCGAATGCGACGATCGACGACGGTTTCGGTCACGCAAGCCGCCGGCGAGGCGGTGGGTCCGGACATCTCATCCAAATGACAACCATGTCATGTGGATGACAGCCACGTTGCGGTTTGATGACGAACCGAGTAGACATCGGGCACCGAGTGACCTCGGGAGGCGGAACCCCACCTCCGAAGTCCCCTCGCGAACAGACGACACGATCGACGTTGGGCACGACACGGCGTTGTTGACGAGATGAACGGTGACGACATGAACGGTGACGACATGAACCCGGAGGGCACGACCCCCGGCGATGATTTCTGGGGCTCGACTCCGGACTGGACCGACGATGCTCGTCGCCCCCGCCGCGACCGCGGCCGGGGCCGTGCCGATGTCACCGGTGCGATCAAAGGGTGGTGGAACGCCGCGATGTCGAGCGGTGCCGACGGCACCCGCGAGCACCGGGTCGTCGATGCGACGCAACCGCTGGCACGCGAATCCGCGATCGATCCGACGATGTTCGACGATCTCGACACCGAGATCCCGATGTCGGCGAGCGGCCGCGTCGAGGTCGTCGATGCCGAGATCGAGTTGGCGCCGCTCACCCCCGAGCCGTTGACCCCTGCGCCGCTCGACCCGACGACCGAGGTCCGGGTCGTCGACGCAACGGCGCCCGAGCCGGCCGATGGGTTCGAGGCGATGACCCCCGTCTCGATGCTCGAACGCGACGACACGCGCAAGGGCGCTCGACGAGCGATCGACCCGCTGTTGATCCGGGTCGGGGCCGTCGCCGTCGTCACGACGCTGCTCGTCCCGCTGATGATCGGTCTCACGTCCGGCAACGACGACGGCGACACCGTGTCGTCCGGCTCGACCCTGCCGGCGCCCGGCCTCGTCACCCCGGCCACCGAACCCGCCCCCGTCGTCACCGACCCGTCGACGCTCGACCCCGAGTCGCTCCCGCCCGCCGTTCCGGTGAACCCGCCGTCGTCGGCTGCCGCCGAGACCACGACCGCCGCCGCCGAGACCTCCAGCACCTCGACGACATCGGAGGCCGCCGAGATCGAAGTCGCGTCCGACGAAGCGACCACCCCCGCAGTTGCCGAAACCTCCGCATCGACGTCCGCCGAGCCCACGACCGATGCCGCGGTCGACGCGCCGGCGTCGGCCGCAGACGATGCCGATCGGATCCTGAACTGCGCGATCGACTACGACGTCGTGGCCGGTGACTTCTGGCTCCGCCTCGCCGAAGGAGCGGGTGTCCCGCTCGCGGAGATCCTCGAAGCGAACGGTGCCACGGTCGACACGCCGCTGTACCCGGGCACCACGATCTGTCTGCCCGCCGGATCCTCGACGCCGCCCCCGCCGGCACCGCCGACCACCGCGGCGCCCACCACCACGGACGCGCCGACGACCACTGCGGCGCCCACCACCACGGACGCGCCGACGACCACCGCGGCGCCCACCACCACGGCTGCGCCCCCCACGACGACCAACACGCCCCCGCCATCGCCGGCGGGTCCCGAAGACGTCAAGCAGATCATCCGCGACGTCTGGCCCGACGAACTCGAGGAGCGGGCACTCCAGATCGCCTTCCGCGAGAGCCGATACCTGCCGACCGCCAAGAACTTCTGCTGCTACGGCATCTTCCAGATCTACTGGAACGTCCACAAGGGCTGGCTCGCCGACATCGGCATCACCAACGACCAGCAGCTGTTCGACCCGGCGACCAACGCCCGTGCCGCCTATGCCCTCTACCAGCGTGCCGGTGGGTGGGGCCCCTGGGCGCAGACGGCGTACTGAGCCGACCGATTCTTCGGTGGGGTTCGCTCCGATCCGCCGCGGAACGGTCTAGAATGCCGATCGCCTTCGGGCGCCAGCGCTCGTAGCTCAATGGATAGAGCACTTGACTACGGATCAAGCGGTTGGGAGTTCGACTCTCTCCGAGCGCGCCGACGCGATCCCCCGCCAATGCGGGGGATCGTCTGGTTTTCGGCTCCGATCTGGCACGCTTGGTGACGGCGGGCGGCGATCACATCGAAAAGTTGCTCATGTTTCCTCCCGATTCTGCCGATAGCCGCTCATGAGGATCGTTCGTGTCGCCGCGCTCGTCGGCAGCCTGATCCTCCTCGTGGCGACCGCCGTCTCGTTGATCAACCGCCGCGGCGACGTGCGCGACGAGCAGGTCGCCCAGGTCGACGTCGTGTCGACCGTCAGCGAACAATCGGTGCGCGAAACCTTGGACGCGGCGGCCGACCTCGTCGATCTCGCCGCGCTCGCCGCGGTCGACCTCGATACCGGCACCGATCCCGCCGGCGAGGACGGAGCCGCAGCGACTCGCCGGCTGGCGGACTCGCTCGCGCTGACGACGCCGGGCTCCGACGTCTGCATCGTGACGTCATCGCTGGTCTGCACCGGAAGCGACCTCCTGTCGCTGTCGTCGGTCTCCGACCTGGCCGCGCAGTCGGCACGTCAGGTCGGACCCCCCGGCTCCGAGGCCGGTGGAGCCGTACTCGGTGTCGACCCCGCGGCCGACACCGTGTTCGTCGTCAGCCGACTCACCGACGGGACCCGAGTGATCACGGTCGCCCAGCAGTTGCCGGTCGACGCGCTGCTCACCGACACCGCGCGCGATGTCATCGATGGATCCGATGTCGACGTCGATGTCGTCGCGCGGGGTCGCTCGACGAGCAACGCGTTCGGGCTCGTCGAGACGGTCGACGGACGACGGACCGTCATCGACGTCATCGGCAACCCGTTCGCCGACGGGTCGATCGAAGTGACCTCGTCGATCGAGAGCGAGGTCGGACTCGCCGCCGACCGCGCCTTCACCTACCTCTCGCTGCTCGCGCTCGGCACGGTGCTGCTCGCGCTCGCAGGCTGGACGTTCCTCGTCGAACGCCGGCAGCTCGAGCGACGCGCGACGACCGACGAGCTCACCGGCCTGATCAACCGGCGCGAGTTCGAGCGCGTGAGCGAGGAGTCGCTCGACGTGGCCGATCGGTTCAACACCGGGGTGTGCGTGATGGTGATCGATCTCAACGGGTTCAAACAGATCAATGACCGTCTGGGACATCAGTTCGGCGACCTGGTGTTGACCGCCGCGTCGGAGCGATTCGTCGAGGCCGTCCGCGACACCGACGTCGTGGGTCGGTGGGGCGGAGACGAGTTCGTGATCCTGCTACCGGGACTCTCGGAGCGAACGGCCGTGCGCAACAGCGCCGAACGGATCTGGAACAAGCTCGCCGGCTCGCCCGTCGTCGGCGACACCACGATCACGTGCAGCATCGGCGCTGCCATCTTCCCGCGACACGGTCGGACACTCGACGCCCTGATGCGTGCCGCAGACGTGGCGATGTACGAGGCGAAGTCGACCGGTGTCAGCCACCGCATCGCCGACACGATCGCCGTCGGCGAGTCGCTCCTGAACCCGGACGGGTCGATGGAGCCGATGCCCTCTTCGCAGCCCGAGATCCCCGAGGTCGTCACCGACGAGTACGCCGGGCCGGATCGCCGCCGCTCTCCCGTCCCACCTCCTCCGGTTCCTCCGGTGCCGTTGCCCGGTTCGACGCCGGGCCGCGTCGAGCCCGAGGAGCTGGCGGCGCCGGAGCCGGCGAGTGACGAGCCCTCGGTCCGCTCGAGGTCGGCGTCGTAGACTCGCCGAGTGCGTGACGACGTCCTGACCACCAAGCTCGCGGGGTTCGGGACGACGATCTTCGCCGAGATGTCGGCACTGGCGACGGCGACCGGTGCGATCAACCTCGGGCAGGGATTCCCCGACACCGACGGGCCGGCCGTGGTCCTCGACGCCGCCATCGATGCGATTCGTGCCGGCGTGAACCAGTATCCGCCGGGGCTCGGTGCGCCCGAGCTGCGCAATGCGATCGCCGACCATCAACAGCGCTGGTACGGCCTGGTGGTGGACCCCGACACCGAGGTGGTCGTCACCGCCGGTGCCACCGAGGCCCTGGCCGGTGCACTCCTCGGCATGCTCGACGCCGGCGACGAGGTCGTGGTGTTCGAGCCGATGTACGACAGCTACCAGGCCGGTATCGCGCTCGCGGCGGCGACTCCCGTCCCGGTCCTGCTGCGCCCCGACCCCGATGACGGCATCTGGCGGTTCGACCCCGACGAGTTGCGCCGTGCCATCACCGACCGCACCAAGATCATCCTGCTCAACACGCCGCACAACCCGACCGGCAAGGTCTTCGATCGTGCCGAGCTCGAGCTGATCGCTGCCGTCGCCATCGAGCACGACCTGATCGTGGTGACCGACGAGGTGTACGAACACCTGGTGTTCGACGGCGTCGAACACGTCCCCCTGGCCACGCTCCCCGACATGTTCGAACGGACGCTGACGATTTCCTCCGGCGGCAAGACGTTCCACACGACCGGGTGGAAGATCGGCTGGATGAGCGGACCGACCGAGCTGGTCACGGCCGCTCGCCTCGCCAAGCAGTACCTCACCTATGTCAACGGCGCGCCGTTCCAACCGGCGACCGCGGTCGGACTCGGCCTGCCCGACGAATACTTCGCGACACTGCGCAGCGACCTCCAACTGGCTCGCGACCGCCTCGCCGACGGACTCGCCCGGGCCGGGTTCGTCACGTATCGACCGCAGGCCAGCTACTTCGTGACCGTCGACGTCCGCTCCGCCCGGCCGGATGGTGACGGCATGGCGTTCTGTCGGTCGCTTCCCGACACGGCCGGTGTCGTCGCGGTACCGGCATCTGCGTTCTACATGCATCCCGAGCACGGCACCCACCTGGTGCGCTTCGCGTGCTGCAAGCGACTCGACGTGATCGACGATGCGGTCGACCGACTCGTGGCGGCGTTCGGATGAGCGCCCTGCGAGTGGCGGCGATCCAGCACGACATCGTGTGGCACGACCGGGACGAGAACTTCGCCCGGCTCGCTCCGATGATCGCCGGCGCAGCGGCCGGCGGTGCGCGGCTGGTACTGCTCACCGAGACGTTCTCGACGGGGTTCTCGTTCGACACGCCCGGCATCGGTGAAGCCGAGGGTGGCCCGTCGGCGCGGTTCCTCACGGCGCACGCCGCTGCCCACGGCATCTGGGTCGGTGGCTCGTGTCCCGAGATCGCACCGGACGCGCCGGCCGACGATCAGCGGCCGTCGAACTCGTTCGTTCTCGCGGGCCCCGACGGCGAGGTGCACCGCTATCGCAAGATCCATCCCTTCTCCCATGCCGATGAGGAGCGGTACGTTCGAGCCGGAACCGAGTTCGTCACGGTGGAGGTGGACGGCGTCCGGCTCAGCCTCTTCGTGTGCTACGACCTGCGCTTCGCCGACGAGTTCTGGGCGCTCGCCGACCGGACCGATGCCTATCTCGTCGTCGCCAACTGGCCGGCCAAGCGTCGGCTGCACTGGTCGACGCTGCTGCGTGCTCGGGCGATCGAGAACCAGGCGTACGTCGTCGGGGTCAACCGGGTCGGATCGGGTGGCGGTCTCGACTACAGCGGCGACAGCGCTGCGATCGATCCGTTGGGCGAGGTGCTCGCCTTCGGCGCCGGCGCCGAAACGGTCCTGTTCGCCGACATCGACCCGGCTCACGTGGCCGCCACGCGCAGCCATTTCCGGTTTCTCCAGGACCGTCGTTGACCCGCGACCGAACCTGATGCAGCGAGCGTCAGGAGTCGATCGGTCGGTGCATCAGCGACACCTCGTGGCCGTGCGACATCTGGCGGCCGACCTCGGTGAACCCGCGGCGATCGTGGAAGCGCAGTGATGGCTCGTTCGGCGGATCGACGTTCACCTCGAGGGTGAGCCCGGTCGCATCGGGGAAGTCGCGCCGGATTCGCCGGTCGACCTCCGCGTACAGGTCGGTGCCCCACCCCCGCCCGCGGGACTGCTCGACGAACGCCACGCGATCGAGGTAGAGCGCATCCGGATAGCGCTCGATGCACCACCGGTAGTTGACCGAGTCGTAGGACGAGCCGCCGGCGAGGACGAGACAGAAGCCCACGATCTCCCGTTCGTGCTCGACACACAACGCGATCGCCGACTCGCCCGCGAGGAAACGCAGCCGCTCGGCGTCGAGCGGCCCGACCTCGGGCACGTTCGCCGCGTTGATCTCGAGCACCCGGTCGTGGTCGGAGGTGGTGAGCGAACGGATGACGGGTGTCGCGGACATCGCCAGCAACGTAGCCACGCCCGCGCCCGAACCGGCGATCGTCACGCGGCGCCGCCGGTGAACGTCTGCGAACGATTCGGCTGCGTCGTCGGCACCGATCGGAGACGTCGTATCCTCGGATCATGTTGTTCCGTAAGAACGTGACCATGGTCGAGCCGGAGGATGCGCTCCCGGGCCGGACCGACCAGACGATGCCGGTTCCCGATGCGCACTACGTCAACGGCAATCCGCTCGTGGGCCCGTGGCCCGACGGGATGGAGATCGCCGTCGTCGGGATGGGGTGTTTCTGGGGCGCGGAGCGCATCTTCTGGCAACTCGACGGGGTCTACTCGACGTTCGTCGGCTACGCCGGGGGGTACACGCCGAACTGCACCTACGAGGAGAACTGCACCGGGTTGACGGGCCATGCCGAGGTCGTCGGCATCGTCTTCGATCCGGCCGTGATCAGCTTCGAGCGGATCATGCAGGTGTTCTGGGAGAGCCACGATCCCACACAGGAGATGCGTCAGGGCAACGACGTCGGCAGCCACTACCGCACGGCTGCCTATGCGACGCAGGCCGATCAGCTCCCGGTGATCGAAGCCACTCGCCAGACGTTCCAGGCGCAGCTCGACGCGAAGAACTTCGGGACGATCACCACCGAGGTGAAGCAGATCGACTTCGACCGCGACTTCTACTACGCGGAGCCGTATCACCAGCAGTACCTCGCCAAGAATCCCAACGGCTACTGCGGAATCGCCGGCACTGGTGTCAGTTGTCCGATCGGGCTCGGCGCCTGACCGCAGCCGGGCGCCCGGCGCTCGTGACCGCATCACCACCGCCGCGATAGTGTCAGGCCGTGTCGCCACAATCGGTCGGCACGTCCACACCCGTCACTGCAACGCAACGAGAGTGAGCACCGCCATGGGAATCCTCGACAAGGTCAAAGGCGCCGCCGGGAAGGCGAAGGGGGCGGTCGACGAACAGGTCGACAAGCACAGCGACAAGATCCCCGACTCGGTCGAAAAGGTCTACAACAAGGCAAGCGAAGCCGCCGAGAAGGTCATTCCGGGCGAGAAGTCCGAAGAATGAGCAGGTGACCGGCGGTCACCAGCCGGTCGATCGGATCTCGTCGCCATCGGCGTCGAGATCGCGGCCCGCCCAGCGCAGTGCACCGGGCGTCGCCGACAATCGAGCGATCAGACTCTGCATCGGCGTGCCGTCGATGGTTTCGATGGCACCCCGAGCCGCGTAGTGCGGGTCGTGTGCGATGTCCGCCATGTCGAGCACGGGTCCGATCGCCGCCTCGGCCTCGGCGAACCGGGCGAGCACGTCGGCTCGGGTCCGCTCGGCACACCAGGACGCCATCGCGGCTTCGAGTTCGAGTCGATGCTCGGCCCGACCGGCGAACGTGGCGAAACGCTCGTCATCGCCGCGACCGATCAGCTCGAGCACCCGGGCGGCGACCGAATCGCTGCTCGTCGAGATCGCCACCCAGCCCCCGTCGCTGCAGCGGTAGGTCCCCCGCGGCACGGTGTAGGGCAGGCCGGCGCCGAGCCGCTCCTGTTGCTCACCCGTCACGGCGTGCAGCGACGCGAGCGGCCCCATCAGGTGGAACATCGTCTCCAACAGGTTCGTGTCGACGACCTGGCCGACGCCCGAGTGGAGCGCGACCATCGTGGCGAACGCCGCGGCGAGCCCCGTGACCTCGTCGGTGAGCGCGATCGGCGGAAGGAGCGGCGCGCCGTCCGGTTCACCGTTGAGCGCCGCGAAACCCGACATCGCCTCGGCGATCGTCGCAAATCCCGGGCGTTGGGCGTACGGCCCGGTCTGGCCGAACCCCGACACGCGGGTCATCACCAGTGACGGACGGCGGGCGAGGAGGACATCGGGGCCCAACCCGATCCGCTCCATCGTGCCGGGTCGGGAGTTCTCGACCAGGACGTCGGCGTCGTCCACGAGCCGGAGGAACACGGTCCGGTCGGTCGGATCCTTCAGGTCCAGCACGATCGTGCGCTTGTTCCGATTCACGAGCTTCCACCAGAGCCCGACCCCGTCGCGAGGATCCTTCCAGGCCATGTTCCGCAGGCCGTCGCCGCCCGGCCGTTCGACCTTGATCACGTCGGCGCCGAAATCTGCGAGGTAGCGGGCGCAGTTCGGGCCGGCGATGACCGTCGAGAGGTCGAGTACCCGCAGGTCGGCGAGGGGGCCTGAACGGGCGGGTTCGTCGCTCACCCGGCCGATCATCGCAGACCCCGTCCGGGCCCGTCGAGTCATCTAGCTGGGCTTTCTCAAGAAATCTTGACTTTGCATTCACCTGACGTCGGCTGGCACGACCGCTGACAGTGTCGGGCTTACCGTGCTGGGTGCTGGCTCAAGGGACTCCCCCTTGGTGCCGAGAAGAGAACAGCATGGACACTTTGAACTTTCACTCTGCCGACGAGCAGCAACCGGCCACGCCGGACCGGGACAACGGATTCACCCTGTCCGAGGTGATCGTCGCCATCGCCCTCACGGGTGTCCTGGTGTTGACGATCATCGCCGCCGGCTGGACGTTGATTCGAGTGTCCGCGCGTCTCCGACGAACAGGCGGCCGTCGAGGCCGTCCTCGGCGCCGCCGCCGACGAGCTGACGCAGTTCGGGTGGCAGAGCTGCCCGGAGGACACGGTCAACGGATACGACCTCCGCGTCGGTGAAGCCGCTTCGCGGATCAACTGGCCGCCGTCGTCGGTGACGATCAGCAACATCGAATACTGGGACATCACCACCGCCTCGTGGTCCGAGACGAACCCGTTCGTCAACACGACCACGGGTGAATGCGGCCCGGTTCCCACGACCGCTGCAGCGTCGCGCATGCAGCGTGTCACCGTCCGCGCCGCCGCTCCCGGCGACACCCAGGCACGCGAACTCCAAGTCGTCGTCGCCGAAATTCGATTCCTCGATGAACAGGACAACTCATGACCCTCCTCCACCGTTCGAAGTCCGCTCGGCGTGACCGGGGCTTCTCGCTGCCCGAACTGTTGATCGCGATGACCGTGTCGGGCATCCTGGTGTCGGCATTGGCGATGGCCTTCTCGGTGATCGTGCGGAGCCAGGCCGGCTCGCAGCAGCGCATCGCCGAATCGAAAGACGTCACGTTCGTGCAGACGTGGTTGCCCACCGACCTGAGCTCGGCCACGCAGACCTGGATCGAGCCGCAGGTCCCGTTCGCGTTCAACACCACGCTCCCGGGCACGAACGTGTTGACCATGGCGCGCCCCGATCTTCGGACGGGCGGCGCCTATCTCATCATGTACCGGTACGAGGAGCTCGAGGGTCGTGGCTGGATCATGGCTCGGTACCGGGTCGACAATCCGGGCTGCCCCACGCCCTACCCGGTGGTCGGCAACTGCGATTCGGGCCCCGAGAGCGTGAAGCGCATCGGCGTGGCCTACGAGCTGGTGCCGCCGCCTCCGGGCTGGACGATCGACCAGGCGCCCACCCATGCCATCGAGGTCACGCGCCGCAACGGCGGCAGCACCTATGGAGCCGGGTCGGACAGCCGTCCGGTGGGCGAGGACGTGAAGGTCCACTTCAAGAGCGGCACGATCTACATCGCCGGTGGCTCCGGGCTGTCGGCAGGACAGACGATCGACCCGAACCCGCAGGAGATCCCGGACCCCGTCGCACCACCGAGTCGTTGCGGGCGTCGGATCCTGATCCTCGTCGACCAGTCGGGCTCGATCGGCTCGGCCAACGCCGAGCAGACGGTGAAGGACGCCGTGTCGAGCTTCGTCCAGGGGTTCCAGGGGACCCCCGGTGAGATCAGCGTGGTCGGTTTCAACCTCAACATCCTCCAGATCTCCGGCCCGTACGGCACCTACTACGACACGCTCAACGACGACAGCGGCAAGATCGCCGAGCTGTTGAACACGACGATTCCGAACCTCACGTTCTGGACCCAGACCAACTGGCACGCCGCACTCCAGTCGGCGTACGCCGTCCCCGCCGCCAACGGCAACCTCGACTACCACGACTACGTGCCGGACATGGTCGTGCTCGTGACCGACGGTGACCCGACCCGGCACCTCAACGCCAACGGCAGCGTGAGCAGCGACGGCGACTCCAACAACCACGCTTCCTTCGCAGCGAACGCCGCGAACCTCGCCCGAGAGCTGGGTGTGCAGGACGTGATCGGCGTGCTCGTCAACAACGCGAACAACAACGCGTCGGTCAACCGCCTCGCCTCGGTCGTCGGTGGCACGAAGTGGGACGGCCAGTTCCCCGGCAACGCGGCGGTCGCCGACTACTTCGCCGGCAGTTTCAGCCAGCTCGGCGGAATCGTCCAGTCCATCACCGCTCGTGAGTGCGGCGGTGCCCTGACCATCCAGAAGCGCTTCAACGACACCTCGATCGATCCGTCGGACTCGGGCGTGTGGGAGTACCAGAGCGAGCAGGGCAGCAAGGTGCTCGACTACGGCTCGAACTCGTCGGTGACCTTCCAGCACGAATTCCAGGTCGGTGAAACGTTCAAGTCGTTCTGGATCGAAGAGCAGCCGCGGGCCGGCTGGGTCGTCGACCGGATGACCTGCAAGAGCCGCGGCGTCGACATTGCCTCCTCGCGGATCGTGCGCACCGACCCGGCCACGCCGGGCGATCCCGTTCGCTTCACCGTCGATCTCCGACCCGACGAGGCGCTCTCCTGCTTCGTCTGGACGGACCGGGCATGAGTTGGCCCATGAATCACCGACAGGACACCACCATGGAAACTTCCCCCACCTCAGTCGACCGGCGCTCGAGTCAGCGGTCGCGTGCATCTCGCCGTGACAGCGGGACGGTGCTCGGCTTCGTGCTCATCTTCTTCATGTTCGTCGGGCTCACCGTCGTCGCGACGCTGTCGTTCGCGTCGACGCTGATGCGCAACCGGCCGCCGATCAACGAGCGCAACGCTCGCGTCGAAGCGGTGCGGTCGGGCATGCGCATGGCCATCCAATTCCAGCGCGACCACGGCGTCGGCGACTGTTTCCAGGACACCCAGACGTTCACGTTCAACGCCGGCAAGCCCGAGGAGGCCACCGCGACGGTCACCTGCTCGATCGGTCCGGTCGAAGAACTGAGCAACAACTACTTCCGCGAGGGCGGCGACGCCTTCGCGCTCGTCACCACGATGCGCGACGGGTCACATCCCTCGATCTCGGGCTCCGAAGACCTGGCGAACCAGCCGCTCAAGGTCATCGAGGGCAACGTGTTCGTCGGCGGTGGCGACTTCAACGCGGCACCGACGCCGCCCCGCGCAACGGGTGCCGACGTGCTCGTCGGCAACGAAACCGGGGGCACGCCGGGCGTGATCCTCGGAACGCGCCTGACCGGGGGCCGCTACGACACCGGCGCGGGTCTCGTCGACTGCGACGACCCCGGCGTCCAGACCTACCTGCCGTCGAGCGGCAACGTGTTCGGCGTCGACCACGCCAACTCGTTCCAGTGCACCGACCTGGAGTGGACCGAGCGAGTCGGCACCCGTGTCGCCCCCGCGACGACGTGGTCGTATCCGACACTGCCGGGCCTCCCGGCCAACAACCGGCCCGTGTTCAACCCGCGGCAGTTCCCGATCGGGTCGACGGCGTGCCAGGTGATCTTCCCCGGCCGCTACGACATGCCGATCAACCTCGATTCCGGCGGCGAGTACTACCTGCCGTCGGGCCTGTACTACTTCACGAAGCCGGTGACCATCACGAACGGGTCGACCGTCGTGGCGGGGCAGGGACGCAAGGGTGGCTGTGAGGTCGACTCGACCGTGCTGCTCGATCCGCGCACGATCGACCTCGAGGCGACCAGCATCACCGGCCGGGGAGCGACGTTCCTGCTCGACGAAGACGCAACGGTCAACATCGATGACGGACAGCTCTTCATGAACCGCCGCATCTCGACGCCGTCGACTCGCGGCAGCGAGGGCGTCTCGATCCGTGCGGTCCAGACCTCGACGATCAACACCGCGAGCCTCTACGTGCCCGAGGACCAGGTCGTCACCGGTCTCGACAGCGACGGCAACCGAATCCTCGAGCCGGCGAGCAGCTACACGATCGACGGCGGTTCGCTGGACTACTCGGGCCTCACTGCGCCGGATGTCGACGTGCCGTTGGTGACCGCCGACTTCCGCGGGCACAGTGGCAGCGCCTTTGTCGTCGACGGGAACATCTTCGTGCCGCAGGGCAAGTTCTCGGTACACGCGGACAACCCCAACTACGAGCTGTCGCTCGACGGTGGTGTTGTGGCTTCGCGGGCGGTTCTGGACATCAGCGCCATGCCCGCCAACGCGAACGACTGGTACTTCGGCGTCGATGCGTCGCCGCTCCTGCGCCGTGTCGAGCTCATCGCAACCGCGACGGTCAACGGCAAGACGGCGCGCTCCGTGTCGAGCTTCCAGGTGAACTCCGTCGGGAGCTACGCGATCAACTCCTGGATCGTCGATCCGGATCACTCCTCGACCGGTGGCGGTGCGGCCGGTGGTTCGACGGCTGGTGGTTCGACGGCTGGTGGTTCGACGGCTGGTGGTTCGACGGCTGGTGGTTCGACGGCTGGTGGAAGCACGGCTGGTGGAAGCACGGCTGGTGGGAGCACTGATGGTGGTTCGACTGCTGGTGGGAGCACTGCCGGTGGAAGTACCGCTGGTGGAAGTACCGCTGGTGGAACTACTGATGGTGGTTCGACGGCTGGTGGTTCGACGGCTGGTGGTTCGACGGCTGGTGGGAGTACCGACGGTGGTTCGACCGCCGGCGGCAGCACGACGACACCGTGCGCCGATCCGACGAAGTGGGCCGTCAGCTACTGGGACAACACGACACTCACGGGCCCGGCCGCCGACGAGGTCTGCGAAGACGGCGTGGCCCAGACCTGGGGATCGGGCGGCCCCGCCGCAACCGGTACCGACTTCTTCTCGGGACGATGGACCAAGACGGTCAACTTCGCGCCGGGTGTCTACCAGTTCACGATCGGTGCCGACGACGGCGTTCGTATGCGGATCGATGGCAACACGGTCTACGACCGCTGGGTCGACAAGTCGTTCAGCACCGAGACGTTCACCGCTTCACTGAACGGTGACCACGTCATCGAGGTCGACTACTACGAGTGGGGCGGCGGCGCCCAACTGCTGATGACGTGGTCGGACGTCCCCGTGTGTGCTCCCGACCAGGACCAGTGGTTCGGCCAGTACTACAACGGCACCAGCCTCTCGAGCAGCAACTTCCGGTTCGATCGGTGGGACGACAGCCCGAACTTCGACTGGGGCGACGGACGCCCCAGCGAAGGATCCGACAACGTGGGTGGCAACAACACGTTCTCGATCAGGTGGATCCGCACGCAGAACTTCCCGGGTCCGGGCACCTACCGGTTCACGGTCGGCTCCGACGACGGCACCCGTCTCTACGTGAACGGCAACCGGGTCATCAACAACTGGAACAACCAGTCCTACAACCAGAGCATCCGGTCGGTCGACGTCGAGATCCAGGATCCCTGCCAGGTCCAGCTCGAACTGCGGTACTACGAGAACAGTGGCCAGGCCCGGGTGACGTACGACGTGCAGCAGATCAGCTGAGGTGGATCGTCACAGCGGGGGTCACCCCGGTGTGACGAGCTCACCTGCCGCGAGTTGCTGTGCGTAGCGACCGCCTGCGGCGACCAGTTCGTCGTGGCTCCCGAGTTCGACGATGCGGCCCGCCTCGAGGAACGCAATGCGATCCGCTGAACGGATCGTCGAGAGTCGGTGCGCGATCACCAAGGCGGTACGTCCGTCGAGGGCGTGCTCGAGGGCCTCTTGGATGTGCGCCTCGTTGTCGTTGTCGAGGTGACTCGTCGCCTCGTCGAGGATCATGATCGCCGGGTTCTTCAACAGCAGTCGGGCGATCGCGAGCCGCTGCTTCTCGCCGCCGGAGAGCCGGTATCCCCGTTCGCCGACCACCGTCGCGTAGCCGTCGGGCAGCGCGGCGATCGTCTGGTGGATGCGGGCCGCCCGGGCGGCATCGATCAGTTGCTCGTCGGTCGCAGTGGGGTCGGCGTAGCGGAGGTTGTCGGCGATCGACTCGTGGAACAGGTGCGGGTCCTGTGACACCACCCCGATCGACGTGCGCAGCGAATCGAGCGTGAGGTCGCGAACGTCGATGCCGTCGATACGCACCGCACCACCGGTCACGTCGTACAGACGCGGGACCAACGAGATCGTGGTCGACTTGCCGGCTCCCGATGCCCCGACGAGCGCGACGGTCTCACCGGCGCCCACCGACAGCGTCAGTCCGTTCAAGACGTCGACGTCGGGGTCGGTGTCGGCGCCGAGCCCCGCGTTCTGCTCCATCGTCGGGATCGCCGACGCAGCGGCCGGGGGATACCGGAACACGACGTTGTCGAACTCGACCGTTCCGGTGGCGTCGACGAGGTCGATCGCGCCGGGCTTCTCCTGGATCGCCTCCGGCGCGTCGAGCACCTCGAACACTCGCTCGAAGCTCACCATCGAGGTCATCAGGTCGACGCGGGCGTTCGTCAGCCCGGTCAGCGGCTGGTACACCCGGGTGACGAGCGCGGCGAGCGCGACCAGGGTGCCCGTCGTGATGTCGCCGCTGACGACCATCAACGCGCCGACGCCGTAGATCGCGGCGGTTCCGATCGCCCCGACCAGGCCCAGGGCAACGAAGAACACCCGGCCGTACATCGCCGCCCGAATCCCGGTGTCGCGGACACCGGCTGCGCGTTCCTCGAACGAGCTCAGCTCACGCCCGCCGGACCCGAACAGCTTGACGAGCATCGCTCCCGACACGTTGAAGCGTTCGGTCATCTGGGTGTTCATCGCCGCGTTGTAGCCCATCTGTTCGCGGGCGATGTCGCCGAGTCGTTTGCCGACGCGTCGCGCCGGGATGATGAACAGTGGCAGCACGATCAGGGTCAGGAGGGTGAGGCGCCATTCGAGTGCGAACATCGCGGCGAGCGTCGTCGCGAGCACGACGACGTTGCTGACGATGCTGCCGAGCGTGCTCGTGACCGCCGTCTGTGCGCCGATCACGTCGGTGTTCAATCGGGAGGTGATCGAACCGGTCGGGGTCCGCGTGAAGAACGCGATCGGGAGCCGCTGGACCTTGGCGAACAGCGTGCTGCGGAGGTCGTAGATGAGCCCCTCGCCGACCTGTGCCGAACACCACCGCTGGAGAATGGCGAGGCCGGCGTCGGCCAGCGCCGAGAAGACCGCGAGCGCCGCCAGGATCACGATCAGGCGCCGGTCGGCGTCGGGGATCGCCTGGTCGATGATCGCCCGGACGACGAACGGTGGCACGAGCGCCAGCAGTGCCGCCGCGAGGATCGCGACCAGGAACACGATGATCGTGCTGCGGTACGGACGGGCGAAGCTCCACACGCGTTTCGCGGTACCTTCTGCGATCCGCTTGTCCTTGATGGCGTCGGAGTCGCCGGGCATCATGTGGTGAGGAGACATCCGCATGGGGCCACGCTAGGCCTCGACGCTGCGACCTGCGCCGAACGCGCGTCCGACGGATGACGGGGGATATCCGCCGGGGGATGGATGGCGGGGGATGCCGGGGTGCGACCGCCGGCAGCTCGTACGCTGGGTCCGGTGCGTATTCGTCGGATTGCAGTGGTCGCACTCGCGGTGACCCTCGTGGCGTGTGCGGGATCGAGTGAGGACAGCGAACCACCCCCCGCCACGCGTGCGACGATCGCCCCGCGGGTGACGACGGAGAGTGCCACCGATCCGGTGACGACGACCGCAGAGTCCTCGGCGACCGAGCCGGTCGCCGCGCCCACGACGGTGCCCACGCCGCTGGAGTACTCGATCGAGTTCGAGGACCTGGGCGCCGGTGTCGACGGTGGCTGGATCACGGTCCCGCTCGACTACGACGATCCGCAGGGTGAGACGATCGACCTCTGGGTGACCCGTCACCGGACGACCTCGGACGGGCGGGCCGGGGTGTTGCTCGCGAACAACGGCGGGCCGGGCTTCCCGGCGAGTTTCATGGCGGCCGGTGTGCGGACCTGGTTCGAGGATCCGCTGGTCGAGCGCTTCGACATCGTGTCGTGGGATCCACGCGGCACCGGGGTGAGTGGTGGTTCGGTCGATTGCTTCGGGGACAGCGACTACGACCGGTACTACGCGTCGAGCGACATCACGCCCGATGACGATGCCGAGCGCGAGGCGCTCGTCGAGCTGGCGCGATCATTCGCCGAGAGTTGCATCGAGAGCGTCGGCGCCGACGTGCTCCCGCATCTCGGCACGAACAACTCCGCACGCGACATGGACGCCATCCGTCAGGCGCTCGGCGAAGAGCAGGTCAGCTACCTCGGTTTCAGCTATGGCAGTGAGCTCGGTGCGGTCTGGGCCACCTTGTTCCCCGACACGGTTCGCGCCGCCGTGCTCGACGGTGCCGCTCACCCGGACCCGGACGGGCTCGAGCCGGTGCGACAGCAGCGCATCGGGTTCGAGGGGGTGTTCGACACGTTCCTCGCCGAGTGCAGCGCCAACCCGTCGTGTGTCTTCCACAACGACGGCAACGCCGAAGCGGCGTACGACGCCCTTCTCGCCCAGCTCGACGAGTCGCCGGTCCCCGGTCCCGATGGACGGCCTGCCGTCGGCCAGGAGGTGCTCGTCGGTGCGGTGATCCAGGCGATGTTCTCCGATCGGCGGTGGCCGGCGTTGGAACGGGCGCTGGCCGATGCCGCGGCCGGTGACGGAGCGGGGCTGCTCGCCCTGCACGACAGCTACTACCAGCGGAACCCCGCCGATGGCACGTACCCGAACGTGCTCGAGTCGTTCCAGGCCATCATCTGTGCCGATGAGCCGAGCCGCCTGTCCGTCGAGGAGGCCGACCAGCGCTCGGCGGACTTGATCGGTGTCGCCCCGCGGTTGTTCCCGTACACGACGGCGTCGTACATCTGTGATTTCTTCCCGCCCTCGGCCGATCCGCGCGCCGAGATCACCGGCGAACGGGCCGGTCCGATCGTCGTCATCGGCACGACCGGCGACGCCAGTACGCCGCTCGCGAGCAGCGCCGCGATGGCCGAGGCCCTCGAGGAGGGGGTGCTGGTCACCGTCGAGGCCAACCGCCACACGGCCTACCGTTCCGGCGACTGCATCAACGACGTGGTCCACCAGTACCTGATCTGGCTGGAGCCCCCCGCCCCCGACACCCGCTGCCCGTAGCGGAGTGGGTCAGACCCACCCCGCTACGCGTTGCGGAGTGGGTCTGACCCACCCCGCTACGCGGTCAGCTGGCCAGGATCCGGTAGACGTTGCCGTCGGCGGGTGAGGTGACGTAGATGTTGCCGCTCGGTGCGACGGCAATGCTGTTGGGTGACCAGGCGGGATAGAAGTCGGCGTTGGTGAACCCGACGCTGAGTCCCTCGGCGAGCAACCCCTTCTGGCCAGTCGTGACAAAGATCCGAGTCACGTCGCCGGACCCTGTCTCCACGACGACGTAGTCGCCGTTGGGGAGTATCGCGAGTCCCTCCGGCTGCGCGAGCCCGTCGGAGAGCACCACCGGTGCGTCGAGCAGCACACCGTCGGCGCCCAGTTGCAGCAGGCTGCCCGTCCCCGAGCCATCGTCGTACGACACGACGTAGAGCGCATCCGACGTCGCCGCGAGGCCGGTCGGTGCGTTGACTTCGAACACGACCTCGGGTCCTTCTGCGCCCAGCCGGGAGACGGAGTTCAACAGTGCCTGCGAGGCATAGAGTTCGCCGCCGAAGCGGACGGCGTCGTACCCGAAGTCGACGGCGTATGTCGCCGCCACGGTGTTGCCGTCGACGTCCCACGCCTCGATACCGCCGCCCGGCGTCCAATCGACGACGAGTAGTCCCTCGTCGTCCGAGCGCAGCGAAGCGCCCGCCAGCGGGTGGTCGAGCGCGAAACCGGCTTCGGGCGCCGACTCGATGCGTGCCAGCTCCTCACCGGTCGCACCATCGAACGTGACGAGTGCCGCCCCGGCGAGCACGGAGACCTCCTCGACACCATCGACCTCTTCGACGACAATGCCCGAGCTCGCGTTGAGTCCGGGCTCCTTCACCACTCGGACGGTCCCGTCATCGAGGATCTCGCTGACCGATCCGTTCCCGTTCGAGACGAAGAGCCGGCCGGTCGAGTCGAATGCGAGGTTGTCGTTCGTTCCCTCGAGGGTCGCGAGGATCGTCTGCTCACCGGTGGCGATGTCGACTTCGACGACATGGCCGGGCAGCGCCTCGACGGCGTGTAGCACGCCATCCGCGTCGAACTTCACGGCTGTGTACACGCTCTCGGAGTTGTCGGCGATGGTGGTCAACTCACCGGTCTCCGGGTCGGCGCGCACGATCGTGCCCTCCGTCCATCGCGGGGCGTAGATGGCGCCGTCCGGTCCGAAGTCCATCCCGTTGAGCCAGCCGGGATCCGGGGTGACGACGCGCGGCGGTGTGGCGCCGGTGACGTCGACCTCGAACAGGCCGTCGCCGAGGAAGTCGGCACCCACGAAGAGGCGGCCGTCGTCGCTCAGCGTGATCGAGTTCGCGCCCGGTCCGACCTCGATGCGTTCATCGCGCAGCGTGCCGTCCGGATCGATCGTGCCGACCTGCCCGTTGAGGATGTCGGTGAAGTACACGGTGCCGTCGGGCGCGATCGTCAGATCGTCCGCTGAGGCGGTGGGATAATGCTCCAACGTCTCTCCGGAGTCTGGGTCGACCACGAAGATGCCGTTGCCGACCGACGCGATCCAGAGCCGATCCTGCCCGTCGAAGAAGAGGCCGTTCGCACCGGCGATCTCGGCTCCGGTGGCGAGCAGGGCAACCGGTTCGGCGTCGGCCACCACCTCGGTCGGCGGGGGTGCGTCGGTCGCCGGTGGCGCCGTCTCGGGGGCCGCATCCGTGGTGGGGGCCGCCTCCGTCGACGGCGGTGCTTCCTCGGGCTCGGTGTCGGCGACCGTTTCGGCTGCCTCAGTCGATGGCGCCGCCGTGTCGGTGGTTTCGTCGTTGCCGTCAGATGCGCACGCAGAGAGTGCGATCAGTCCGATCAGCGTGAGTGTGGGTAGTTGCTTTCGCATGATGCTCCTCTGGTCCGCCCGGGATGGGCCTGGTGGGCGCCACTCTCCACCGGGCGGCTTTCGCTGGGCTTGCGCAGCGACTCAGGTGCGCATCGCCCCAGCTCAGTGACTGTGCACCGCACGCTCAGCAGGTACGGCCGACAGCACCGCACGACGCCACGACAGCCACGCGAAAGTGCCTGATGCTGTTGTGGCAGGATGTCGAGCGACGCAACGGGGCACGATGCTGTGCGCCATCCGGACGAGAGGGGGCCTGTGCGGTATCGAGTACTGGGCCCCGTCACCGCTCACCGCGGCGACGACCCGGTCGAGCTGATCGGGTTGCAGCGGGCGCTGCTCGCGCTGCTGCTCATCGACGCCAACCGGGTGGTGTCGACCGATCGCATCATCGACGAACTGTGGGACGACACCGGCAAGGACCGCCAGAACGCCCTGTGGGTCGTCGTCTCGCGTCTGCGCAGCGCGCTCGAACCCGGCCGCCCGAAACGGTCCGACGGCTCGATCCTCGTGACGCGCCCTCCCGGTTACATGCTGTCGGTCGACGCGGACGCCGTCGACTCACAGCGATTCCAGTCACTCGTCACCGAAGGCCGTGCGCTCATCGACACCGATCCGAAGGCTGCCTCGCTCGTCCTCAATGAAGCGCTCGCACTCTGGCGTGGTCATGCGTTCGAGGAGTTCACGTATCACCCCTTCGCCGAAGCCGAGATCGCACGCCTCACCGAACTCCGCCTCGCCACGGTCGAAGACCGCGTCGGCGCCGACCTCCGAGCCGGCCGATGCCACGACCTCGTCGCCGAACTCGAGAGCCTCGTGCGGCAACACCCCGAGCGCGAACGACTGGCCGCGCACTTCATGGTGGCGCTCCACCAGTCCGGTCGGCAGGCCGAGGCGCTGCGCGCGTTCACCACCTATCGGACATACCTCGCCGACGAGGTCGGCCTCGACCCCTCCGACGAGATCACACGACTCGAACAGCAGATCCTGCTCGAGGACCCCGCGCTGCGATCTCCCGAACCGCCCCATCGCCCCACCGGCCCCGTCACCGGGTTGTCGGTCCGTGGCTACGAGCTGCGCGAACTGATCGGCTCGGGCGCCACCGGCAACGTCTACGCCGCCTTCCAACCGTCCGTCGGACGTGAGGTGGCGATCAAGGTCGTCCGCCCGGAGATGGCCGACGACCCCGACTTCATCCGCCGATTCGAAGCAGAGGCTCGCGTCGTGGCCGGGCTCGAGCACCCCCGCATCGTTCCCGTGTACGACTACTGGCGCGAGAACGGCGGCGCATACCTCGTGATGCGACGCTTCGACGGCGGCAACCTCCGAACGATCCTCGAACGTGGCGCCCCGCTCGGCGCCGACGCGAGCCGGCAGATCGTCGAAGAGGTGGCCGGCGCGCTCGCCGCCGCACACCGACGCGGTGTCACCCACGGTGATCTTCGACCGGCGAACATCCTCATCGACGCAGACGGACATGCGTACCTCGCCGACTTCGGGCTGTCGTACGACCTCACCACGTCGGCTCGCGGCGAGGCCGACTACATGGCCCCGGAGCAGATCGAGACCGGCAGGCCGTCCGTCGCGAGCGACGTCTACGCACTCGGGGCACTCGTCGGCCGGCTCGCAGCCGAACCGACCGATTCGAGGGTTCGCCACGTTGTCGACCGGGCATGCGCACCCGACCCCGCCGAGCGCTTCGACGACGCCGGCGCGTTTCTCTTCGCGTACACCGCCGCGACCGGACACCCGACCGACGCAATCGCCGACTCGACCGGGACGAATCCGTACCGCGGGCTCGAAGCCTTCCAGGAGGCCAACGCTGCGGTGTTCTTCGGGCGGGAGCGATTGATCGAGCGGCTGCTCGCCCGCATCGGTGCGCACGGCCCCGCCGGACGGTTCGTCGCGCTGGTCGGACCGAGCGGTTCGGGCAAGTCGAGCGTTGTCCGAGCCGGACTCGTCCCCGCGCTCCGGCTCGGCGCGGTCCCTGGCTCCGACCGCTGGTTCATCGCGACCGTCGTGCCCGGGCGCCACCCGTTCGCATCGCTCGCAGACGCGCTGCGGGCGATCGCCGTCGACCCGCCCGATGACCTTTCTGGACAGCTGAAGGTCCAGGGCATCGCACCCGTCGTGAAGCGGATCCTCGCCGACGACGCGGTACAGGTCGTGGTGATCATCGACCAGCTCGAGGAGCTCTTCGTGCAATCGGACCCGGGCGAGGCCGCGGCGTTCCTCGGCGCCGTCGCCGCCGCCGTCGCCGATCGGCATTCGGTCGTGCGCGTGGTCGTCACGCTGCGCGCCGACTTCTACGACGCTCCGCTCCGGCACCCCGACTTCGGTGAGCTCATGCGCCTGGGTACCGATGCGATCACCCCGCTCAACCCGAGCGAACTCGAACGGGCGATCACCGGGCCCGCCGCCCACGTCGGCGTCGACGTGGACCCCGGTGTCGTCGCAGCGATCGCGTCCGACATGGTCGGCCAACCCACCGCACTGCCCCTGATGCAGTTCGCGGCTCACCGAGTTGTACGAACAGCGCAGCTCGCAGACCATCACCGTCGACGATTATCTCGAACTGGGTGGTCTGAGCAGTGCGCTGGCAGCACGGGCGGACGCAGTCCTCGCCGACCTCACGCCCGTACAACGAGCCGATGCGCAGCACATCTTCCTGCGTCTCGTGACCCTCACCGACGACGCCGCCGACACCCGACGGCGGGCACGGTTGAGCGAGTTGACGTCGAGCGCTCGCGGCGACGTGTCGGCCGTGCTCGACCCGTTCGTCCGGCATCGTCTCCTCAGCGTCGACCGTGATCCGGTCACCCGCGGACCGACCGTCGAGATCGCCCACGAAGCACTCCTCAGCGAGTGGACGACGCTCCGCGACTGGATCGACGGCGCGAGAGGCGACGTTCGGCTCCATCGGCGCCTCACCGCCGGGGTGGCCGAATGGGTCGCGAGCGACCGCGACTCGGACTACCTGCTGGCCGGTGCCCAGCTCTCGGCGTATGCGACTTGGCGAGCGCAGTCGCCGGTTCGACTGACCGGCGACGAGCACGCGTTCCTCCTGGCCAGCCGCGATCGGTCGGAGGCCGAACTGGTCGCTGAGCGTCGGCGTACCCGCCGACTCCGACGACTGGTGGCTGGAGTCGCCGTCGGCCTCGTTGCCGCGCTGGTGGCCGGTGGACTCGCCTACCGGCAGGGCCGGCGGGCCGACGACGCGGCGCAACGCGCAAGCGTGGCCGCCGAAGTTGCCGAGGCTCAGCGTGCGATTGCACAGACCCAGACCGACGCAGCCGAGGAGCAGGCATCGATCGCAGCGGCCCAGGCCGACGTGGCCGAGTCCCAGACGATCGCTGCGAACGAGTCAGCCCTCGCAGCCGATCTGGAGCGGATACGCGCGCAGGCCGCTTCCGAAGTCACGACCAACCCGCCGCTCGCCGCGCTCCTCGCGGCCGAGGCGTACGCCATCGATGCCTCTCCGCGCAGCGCCGGCATCGTCCAGCGGGTCCTGACCGGCGTCGGGGGTCGTCGAGCAACCTTGGTCGGCGACTCCGAGGGGTACTTCGGGAGTGGCGTCATCTCGGAGGACAAGAACGTGGTGGCGGTGGGAAGCAGCCGCGCCGTCGATGTGTGGGACATCGATGAACGATCGTTGAAGCTTCGGGTGGACGTCAACCCGACCGGTTTCGATCTGAGCGCGGACGGGTCGCTCGTTGCGATTGCTGAAGGATCCGAACGGCTCAGCATCTTCGACGTCGCCTCCGGCATTGCACTCGGCACGATCGAGGAGCGGGTGTGCGACCTCCGGTTCTCGCCTGGCGGGGATCGACTCGGCATCATCGCGATCAACGGTCCGCAGGACGTCGGTTGCGATCGATTCAGTGCAGATGGCCAGCTCCAGATCTGGGACATCACCGACCCCAGCCGCGCACAGCTCGATCACGTCAACGAGGTCGACCCGGTGTGGGGCATGTGGTGGTCGCCCGACGGCGACGACTATGTCAGCTTCCTCGAGGGCGGGCGCGTCGAGTTCCGTGATGCCGTGACGCACGAACCGAGGTGGACCCACACCTTCGATCTCACGAGCGGCATCACGCAGGGAACGTTCGCCTTTCCGAGCGGCGCCCTGTTCCGGTCCGACGGCGGGTCGGTGGTGGTCGGGGCACAGTTCAACAACAACAGCGGTATCTGGTTGTTCACCTTCGACACCGCAACGGGCGACTTGATCGGAACGGCCACCCCGACCGCCAGCCTCGCCTCGATGAGCTGGTGGAACGAGGAGGAGACGCAGCTGGTGGGCACCTTGCAGCCATCAGGAGTGACGGTGCTCGACCTCGAACTCGGCGCCGAGGTCCTGCCCCCACCGATCGAGAATCCGAATGCCAGCTCCGTCTGGCTCGACCCTGGCCGAGAACGCATGGTGGTGGCGAGCTTCGTCGGCATCGAAGTGTCATCGCTCGACGGGCGCAGCGTGCTCGAGCGCCGAGTCGGTCTCGCGACGGAGCAGTTGGCAGTCCAGGCCGAAACCGCCAGTCTGCTGTCCGGGTCGCTCACCGCCGACGGCGACCGGCTCCTGGTGTCGCTGATCGACCCGTCCCGGCGGGCGCCCATCGTCGAATGGGACCTCACCACGGACCCCCCGAGGCAGATCGGCCAGCGGCCAGCCGGGTTCGTCTTTGCCAACGGCGGGTCCACGCTGCTCTTCGATGCGACGACCGTGCAGGTACTCGATGGGAACCACGAACCCATCGGTCCGCCGACCGACGGGGAACGCGACCGGGGCCAGGCAATCATCTGGCGTGCGAGTTCGGACGGTTCCCGACACGCACCGCTGCGACCCACCTCGGGGGTGGTCGACATCTACGACGGGCGAACCGGCGAACGCATCGCCGAAGCCGGCGGACAACGCGATGTCGGCGACATCCTCTATGGGGCACACTCGTTCAGCGCCGACGGCGCCTACATGGTCGTCAGCGTGCAGACCGCCGAAGGAGAGCGGTGGTCACTGATCGACACCGACACCGGCGACGCAATCCATGAGGGTGGAGGTGAAATCCCGACTCGACCGTGGATTTCCGGCCGCACCATCTACGCGAACCTCCCGAACAGTTTCGACATCGAGCGTCGCGACGTCGAGACCCTCGAGGTCGTCGGACCGCCACTGGTCGGCCACACGCTGATCCTCAACGCGATCGAGGACGATCTCGACTCCGACCGGATCGTCACGCAGGCGACCAACGGCACCGTGCGTGTCTGGGATCGCGAGTCGGGTGACCAGATCGGACGCGAAATCGCGATCGGACGACAGGCGGCAGGCACCGGCGTCGCGATCGCGCGCGACGGAGACCTCGTCGGCATCTTCCTCGACACCGAGTTCGCGATCTGGAACTACGACATCGAGAGCTGGCCGGAACTCGCGTGCGAGATCGCCGGGCGGAACATGACGCAGCGCGAGTGGAACGAGTTCGGTCCACGCGATACCGAGTATCGGGTCACGTGTCCGCAGTTTCCGCCCGGCGACTGAAGTCACATTGCATTACGGAATATGTAAGGCTTGCTGAACAAGGCGGGTCATAGTTAGGCTTGCCTAACTATGACCGGTGGAGCAGCAGCACGATGGGGAGCAGGAATGGTGCTCGGGGCGATGACCCTGGCCGCCTGCGGAAGCGACGACAATGTGCAGGAGGCCGATGACACGACCGGCCGGACGGAGGATGCAGGCGTCGTCACGGTGTACACCGGCCGCCACTACGGCATCGAGCCGGTGTTCGACGAGTTCACCGCCGAGACCGGCATCGAGGTCAGGTTCACGACGGGCAACGATCCCGAGCTGCGCGAGCGCCTGCTCGCCGAAGGCGCGAACACGCCGGCCGACGTCCTGATGACCGCCGACGCGGCCAACGCCGAACTGGCGTCGACCGCGGGCCTCCTCGCCGCCGTCGAGAGCGAGACGCTCACGAGCGCAATCCCCGCTGAGCTGCGCACCGACGAGTGGTTCTCCCTCAGCGAACGCGCCCGGGTGATCATCTCCAGCACCGAGCGCGTCGATGACCCGCCGACCACCTACGCCGGCGTCGGTGATCCCGACTGGGACGGACGGATCTGCCTTCGCCCGAGCACCCACCCGTACACCCAGTCACTCGTCGCCAGCCTGATCATCGCCGAAGGCGAAGACCGCGCCACGGAGATCGTGCAGTCGTGGGTCGACAACGACCCGCTGTACATCAACAGCGACACCGACATCTATCGAGCTGTCGAGAACGGCGATTGCGACATCGCGCTGGCGAACACCTACTACCTCGGCCGACTGCTGACCGAGGATCCCGACTTCCCGGTCGAGATCGTCTGGCCGGAGCAGGACGGTCGCGGCGCACACGTGAACGTGAGCACTGCCGCCGTGACGCAGAACGCCCCCAACCCCGAAGCGGCGTTGGCGCTCGTCGAATGGCTGGCGTCGGATGGCCAGAAGCCGTTCGCCGACGCCAATTTCGAGTACCCGGCCGACCCGAGCGTCGAACCGGACGAGATCGTCGTCGGCTGGGGCGAATTCGAGGCTGACCTCGACGCAGTCGCGCAGCTCGGCGAGTTCCAGGCCGCAGCGATCGAACTGCTCAGCGCCACCGGCTACGAGTGAGTCGATGATCGACGCCACGACCGCGCGGCAGCATGCCCGAACGCTGTCGGGCTCGATCGTGGTGTTCGCGATCGCCCTGGCCGTTGCGTTCCCGGTGCTGGTGATCGTCTGGTCGGTGGTGCAACCGAGCACCGAGGTGTGGCGCGAGCTCTGGGCGACCCGGCTCGGCGGGATGATCCGCGACACGGCAACGCTGCTGTTCGCAGTGCTCGCGGGCACCGTGGTGCTCGGGACGTCGCTCGCCTGGCTCGTGACCGCCTACCAGTTTCCCGGACGCCGATTGCTCGGTTGGTTGCTCGTCGTGCCCCTTGCCATCCCGGGGTACGTGCTCGGTTTCGTGTGGCTCGGCACCTTGCAGGAACCGCTCGGCGCGCGTCAGGTGCGTTCCATCTGGCTGTGTGCGCTCGTGTTGACGCTGACGCTCTATCCGTACGTGTACCTCTTCGCTCGTGCGGCCTTCCGTGAGCAGTCGCAGCGGGTGGTCGACGTGGCGCGCAGCCTCGGATGCGGTCGGGTGCAGGCGTTCTGGCGTGTCGTGCTCCCGATGGCTCGCCCATCGATCGCCGGTGGCGCGGCGCTGGTCGGCATGGAGGTCCTGACCGATGTCGGCACCGTCCGGTTGTTCAACGTGTCGACGATCGCCGACGGCGTGCTGCGCGTCTGGTTCGGGACGGGCAACCGCGACGCGGCAGCGGAGTTGTCGGTGCTGCTGATCGGTGTCGCAGTGTTCCTCATCGCGGCCGAGCGGCTGCTGCGCGGCCGCGCTCGTTTCACCCAGAGCGGCACGAAGGTCGGCCTGCACGCCCACCGACTCCGTGGTGCGCGTGCCGCCGCTGCGGCGGGAGCCGGTTGGGGTCTCTTCACGATTGCGGTCGCGCTGCCCGTGGTTCGCCTGATCACCTGGGCCAACGAGGCGCGACAAACGGATCAGACCGCCACGGTCGCCGGCGATCTGCCGTTCCACTTGATGTCGTCGCTGCGAATCGCTGCCCTCGCCACGATCGCCTGCCTGCTGCTCGGGGTCGTCCTCGTGGTCGGACTCGACCGGCGCCGCGCCGACCGGCGCGGCCATGGCTCGCCTCGCCACCCTCGGGTATGCCGTGCCCGGGCCCGTGGTCGCGATCGGCGTGATCGTCACGCTCGCCGCCGTCGACCGTTCGGGCCGGCTCCCCGACGGCTGGCTGCTCGTCGGATCGGTCGTCGGTCTGATCTACGCACTGGTCGTGCGGTTCCTCGCGGTGGCGTACCAGGGCATCGATGCCAGCGTCGGCAAGGTGTCGCCGTCGCTCGTCGCGAGTGCGCGGACCCTCGGAGCGGGCCGAATTCGAGTCGCGACTCGAATCGAACTCCCGCTTGCCGCCGCAGGGATCCTCGCCGCCGCGGTGTTGGTCGCGATCGACACGCTGAAGGAGCTGCCGATCACCTTGCTGTTGCGACCGTTCGGCACCGAGACACTGCCGATCTGGGTGTGGCAGGCGACGTCGGAGAGCCTGTGGGTGCAGGCGGCGGTGCCGTCGCTCGCGATCGTCGCCGTCGGCATGGTGTTGGTGGCGATGCTGCTGTGGACGCTCGAACACGGAGCGGAGACGATCTCGTGACGACGGTCGAGAACTCGTTCGCCACCGACGGGGTCGACGCCGGCGTCAGTCGCGACGCCGATACCGTTCCGGACCGCATGGGCACTGCTGCGACACTCGACCCGCGGCACGTTGCACTTGCGGTCGACGACGTGAGCCGACGCATCGGCGATCGATACATCGTCGACCACATCTCCTTTGAAGTCGCCCTCGGTGAGCTGATGGTGCTCGTCGGCCCGAGCGGGTGCGGCAAGTCGACCCTCTTGCAGATCATCGCCGGCCTCGACCGGGACGCGACCGGCCGGGTCTTCCTGGGCGGCACGGATGCCACGCACCTCGGCCCGGACAAACGCCGTGTCGGCCTCGTCTTCCAGGACCATGCCCTCTTCCCGCACCGCCGCGTCGAACAGAACATCGCGTTCGGGCTCAAACACCTCGATCGGCGAGCGCGCACGCGGGCGCGTGCACGAGTTGCTCGAGCTGGTCCGCCTCCCCAGGGTGGCCAAGCGATTCCCGCACGAGTTGTCGGGAGGCGAGCAGCAGCGGATCGCGCTCGCTCGCGCATTGGCGCCCGATCCGGCGGTGGTGCTCCTGGACGAGCCGTTCGCCAGCCTCGACCCGTCATTGCGCGGCGATGTCCGTGACGATGTCGTGACGGCGCTGCGCGAGCGCAGCGCCGCCGCCGTGCTGGTCACCCACGATCGGGACGAGGCCTTGGCGCTCGGGGATCGGGTCGCCGTGATGTCGGCCGGCCGAATCCTGCAGACCGGGCGACCCGACGAGGTGTACGAGCGTCCGGTCGACCGGTTCGTCGCCGGCTTCCTCGGCGAGGTGTCGTTCCTTCCGGGTCCGTCGGACGATGGTTCCGGCACCGATCCGGCAACGGTGCTGATGGCCCGCCCGGACGACCTCAGCATCAGTGCGGGTGGCGGCGACACGGTGCTGTCGCGGCGCTACGTCGGCTCCGCCTGGCGGTTCGAGGTACGAGGAGCCGACGACACGGTCATGCGGGTCGACATGCCCGCCGGGCCGGGCGCGGAGCCGCTCGACGTCGGCGCGCCATGCACGGTTGCGGTCGCGGCGACCCACCCACTGCACCGCGTGCCTGCCTGAGTTCCTCTCTGCCGTCGCAGTGTCACCAGTGCTCGGTGCCAGCCGAGCGTTTCATCGAAGGTGGTGGTGCGGGCCGTACTCGAGGCGGTCTCACCCAGCGACGGATTCCAACCGTTCCTCGACTCTCAACAACCTCCGCCACCATCACTCGCTGCACGAACACACCCTCTCGTGTCGATCGACACCAGCGACGCCCCGCACGTCGCACAGCGCCACAAAGCCCACTACAAGCCCACTACACCCGTGTCTTCGAGGGCGTGTGGCAGGTTCGCCTGCTTTTCGGCTTCGTCGACGAACCCGACGTTCCCGCAGCGCTGGGGGCGATGACGATCCCCGGGCTCGACTTCGATCCCACCGAAGTCACCCACTTCCTCGGGAGCGAGGACGTCACCGTCGGCAAGGCGCCGGGGATGAACCCGTTCCGCAAGGAGCTGTTCGTGCTCCTCAACCGCGGAGCCGCCAACGCGGCGCGTTTCTTCCACCTTCCACCGGATCGCGTCGTCGAAGTCGGCATTCAGGTCGAGATCTGATCGGCGAGTTCTGTCCGACGTCGAGTGCGTCGTGCACCTCTGCGGTGGGGTGCGGCTGTTCCGGCTCCGTGGCGCTCGTGTGGGCGTCGGTTCGGCACGGGAGGTAGCCGACGGCGGCGACGGCGAGAGCGAACGCCCCGGTGAGCATGGCCGTGGTGATGCTCGCGGTTTCGGCGATCCATCCGAGCGCGACCGCGCCGAGTGCTGCCGCGGGCATGCCGATCATCGAATTGATCGAGATGACGGTCGTCCGCTCGTTGCTCGGCACCTGTCGGTGCAGCAGACCCTGGTGGACGGGATTCGATGCGCCGTGAACGACGTAGGTCGCCATGTAGGCAGCGATCAGTCCGATGGGGCCGGCAGCGAGGCCCATCGCCGCGACGGTCACGCCCTGACCGATCCGCAACACGATTGCTGCGTTGGCGGGCCCGGTTCGGCGCGCGAGAAACGGTACGGTCGCGGCACCGAGCGCCGATGCCACCCATGCAGCCGAGGTCGCGGGCCCGAACACCGCGCTCGCCTGGTCGGAGTCCCCGAGGAGCTCGGCGAGACGCACCGGTGTGAGGATCTCGAACGCGGTCATCCCGAAACTCCAGATCGCCTCGGCAACGACGAGCCCGATCAGGATCCTCGAGGCCCCGACGAGCCGGATCCCACTGCGGACGACGTGGGGGACTTCGGCTGCCGCACGAGCGGCTGCACGGATTCCGGTGGCCGGGCGGACCTCCGACATCAGCACCGCGAGGCCGGCGATCGCAACGAGATCGACAGCGATGGCTGCGACGATCGGGACCTCGAGTGCCGAGAACGGGCCGATGCCGCCCATCGCAACCATGCCGCCCGACACGAGCGCACCGACGGCGATCGCGGCGCTGAGGACTGCGGTTCCGTGGGCGAGACCCGTTTCGTACTGGGCCTTCGGATCGTCGTGCAGCACGGCGTCGACGTACCAGGCGTCGAGTGGGCCACTGTCGAGCGCGCGTGACACCCCGAGCAACACGAACACCACGACGAGCACGGCGACCGACTGCGCCGCGAGGAACACGACGAGGGCCAGCGCATTGACCGTCGTGGCGGCCAGGAGGATCGGGCGTCGTCCGAACGCGTCCGCGAAGCCGCCGGTGGGAAGCTCCAGGGCGAGGATCACGAGGCCCTGCGCGGCGCTCGCCATGCCGAACTCGGCGAGCGAGAAGCCCCGAGCGGTGACCAGTAGCACCGTCACCGGGATGGTGAGCCCGACCGGAACCCAGCGGAGTGCAATCAGCGCGAGGTATCGACGCCGCACGTTCTGCGTCGTCAGTGTCGTCATGGGGCCTGGTCCGGCGCGGGGAATGCGTGCAGGTGGACGATGACCTGCCGGGTGTCGGGATCATGAGTGTTCTCGGCGTCCTTGTAGCGCTGGATCACGGCGTGGAGCTCGTCCTGCATCTCTCGGAGGCGGGTCGGCCCGATGTCGAGCCAGAAGTCGGACACCTCGCTCGCGTCCAACCACTCCGTCGACAACTCGTGACGTGTTTCGTGCCACGCACCGAGGTCGTCGGCGTGACGTCTGAGGAGGTGGCCCACGAGGAAGCTGTCGGCCGCGCGTGCGTCGGGGTCGTCGACGAAGTCGGTACTGACCCACGACATGCCGTCGTGGGCTGCCCGCCACCAACGCTGACGACCGCCGCCGAGTTCGGGGTCGTCCTCGACCAGCCCTGCTTCGGCCAGCTGCCGCAGGTGGTAGCTGGTCTGGCCGCTGTTCGTACCGATCCGTTGGGCGAGCACGGTCGCCGTTGCCGGACCATCGACTCGGAGCAGCCCGACCAGGCGCATCCGCATCGGATGGGCGAGCGTCCGCAACTGGTTCGCATCGAGTCGAACCGTGTCGCGAGGTGCCGGGAGACCACTCATGCCCCCAGTCATACTCCTATGCACAATTTCTTTGCAAGATAATTGTGCATAGCGCTTCAGTGAAGGGATGGCCAAGGGTGTCTGACGGGTACGGGTGTCCGACGGCGTCCGGACGCATCTCGATGACCCACGTTGCGCAAACGACAACGGGCGTCCATGGATGTCGATTCGACGTTCCCCTGCTCGACAGGTGGCTCGCGAATCTCCATGGACGCCCGTGGACGCACTGGCGGAAGCGTGGGATTCCGACGGGTGATTGCCAGGCACTCCCGGGCGAGTGCATCGAGGCAGGCCACCTCAGCGTCGACGACGCGTCGACAATCAGCCGAGCCCAGGGTGCGACCGTCGACGAGGCACAAGAGAGAAGTGGCGATCAGCGAGATCTGTAAACGCGTCGAGCGGTGATCGATTCGCAGGACGATGACGGTGTGCTGATCGTCATCGATCTCGTAGATCACGCAATCGCCTCTCGTCGCGCAGAGTGGAGCCCGGCGAGTTCGCCGCTGTAGACGCCCGCCGACGCGATGGGGTCTTCTACGAGGGCGCCCAGCATGAACTCGACGATCGCAGCTGCGGTGCCTTCTGTGAGTCGCCCGAGGTGTCGTTGCGCTGGGCCGGTGACACGCAGTTCGTAGGGTTCGTCGTCCTCGGTCACTTGGAGGCGATGGGCCTCGCCGTGCTCGCGGCATCGACGATCGCCGTGTCCGTCGCCGCGCTCTCCGGACGATTCCGAAGCCTGACCACGATCCCCTGACTCGCGGCGCTCGGCGCACGTGATCGAGCTGCACGCCCCGATGTGGTACGCTGTATGCGCGACTTGGGGAAGGAGCGGTGTGATGACACACGATCGACGGGCTCGATCCGGGATGTGGCGATCACGATGGGCCGCCGTCGGTGCTGCGGTCGCCGTCACGATGGGTGCCGGCTCGATCGTTGCGGTCAACGCCTCCTCCTCCGCGCCGTCATCGTTCGTCGCGGTCACCCCGACACGCATCTTGGACACCCGCACCGACGTCGGCCTCCCCGGCCCCTTCGTGTCCGGTGTCGCCCAGAAACTCCAAGTCACCGGCACCGTCGCGACACAACCACCCGGCAACACCGCGCCCGTCAACGCCGAAGTCGTACCCGCCTCGGCGACGTCGGTGGTGTTGAACGTCACCGTGGTAGGCCCCACCACCAAAGGGTTCTTGTCGATCCGCCCCGGTGACGCCACCGGCACGCCCGCGACATCGAACATCAACTGGGCCGCCGGTGGCGCCAACATCGCGAACGCCGTCACCGTGCAACTCCCCCACCAACGGCACCGTCGACATCTACGTCAACGGCACCGCCACCGACGTCTTGATCGACGTCGCCGGCTACAACATCCCCGCCACCACCGGACCACCAGGCCCACCCGGCGCGACAGGACCAGCCGGTCCAGCAGGGGCTGACGGAGCACCGGGCGTCGACGGAGCACCAGGCGTCGACGGGGCACCGGGCGTCGACGGAGCACCAGGACCAGCGTTCATCCCGGGATACGAAATCGTCGCGGGCCCGACGAACAGCTTCACCAGCACGGTCACCCTCGAGGCGGACTGCCCCGTTGGCAAGGTCGCGATCGGCGGCGGGGGCAACGAGATCGATGACTTCTCCACTTGGAGCATGGAGGACAGCAGGCCGAAGGACGGTGGGACCGGCTGGCAGGTGAAGTACGTCCCCGAGGGGGGAGGATCGGGCTCAGGAGCCGGGGGCGCCTGGGCAGTGTGCGCGACCGCCAGGCGCTAGCAGGGTGATGAAGTTCGGGGGAGCACCTACCGAGTCGACCAGCCCGAGGTGGTGACGATGGCCGAGGCGATCGACGACTTCCCGGCCGAGGAGCGGCGCATGTTGTGAGGGTTCGGTGTCGACGACAGCCTCCGGGTGCGGCGTCGCGAGGTGCAGGACACCTGAGCGCGTCCGTATGCCGGTCGCCATCCGAAGGGCCGCACATTTCCGAGCGCATCACCGATCGCGTACGTGCCGTTTCAGTGCTGGTCGACGAGTCTGATCGCTTGAGGGATCACGAGCGGAGCTCAGATCGTGATGACGTCAACCAAGCCATCCAGAGCTTCAAAGTCGCTGGGGTTCCTCGTGTAGAGCGGGAGTCCGACCGAGCACGCAACTGCTGCGATCATCAGGTCGACCGCGCGTGCGCCTCGCGCTTCGCGGCCAGCAGCTGTCACTGCCGCGTAGATCCGCCCATACGCCCGGGCTGCGTCGGCGTCGAACGGCAACGGCGCGAACGCTGCCTCGGTCCTTTGCAACCGATCTTGGCGACGGGCTCGCTCCGCTGGGTCGGTGGCAGCGTGGGGCCCCGCCGCGAGTTCGGCCATGGTGAGCGCGGTCACTGCAACCTCGGACGGGAGCACACTCACGTCAATGGTGTCGAGGTCGATGACGACGGACGTGTCGAGCACGCCGCGTTCGACGCGTTGGTCAGGCACGGGGTTCGATGCTCTGATCGGCGACGGCGTCGAGGTCTCGCCGGAATTGTTCCGCGTCGATGGGCGGAGCTGCCTGGAAGACCTCTGCGATGGATTCCGCAGTCACGAAGCGAAGACGACGCAGCGGGGTGAGTTCGCCGACAGGAACTCCATTGCGTGTGACGACGAAGGACTCGCCCTCGTCGAGGCGACGCATGATCTCTCCGCTGCCGTTGCGCAGTTCTCGTTGGGTGAGGACCTGACTCATCCCTCCATCGTAGCACTACGTGCTACACCCACTCGAGAATATTCATCGCCGCACTCCAACGACCCGCACATAGCCGGCTGGGCAATCGGGCGCTCGATACCGACGGCGACACGCGGGCGAGCGAGCTGCCGATAGTCGACCGGTCAGGCCTCGTCCTCGGTCGGCCTGGGGTCCAGGTGTTCAAGCGCGCGCTCGCTGACCTGCCTCGGCCGATCGCCTTCGTGCTGGACATAGCCCCGAGTGGTCGCCACATCGTTGTGGCCGACGAAGCGGGCAACATCCTCCAGGTCAAGCGACCCGGATGCAAACAGGTTCGTCACAACGGAGCGCCGGCCGGCATGGGGATCTGAACCAGCAGCGTCGTGATGGGGAACCCTCATCCAGCAGATCCGAGACGAAGCTCGTCACCTGCTCGGCCCGCAGTTCGCAGACGGGAACCGGCCCGAGCTTGCCGCCGATCACCGAAGCGTGCTTGCGGTAGGTGGCGAGCGAAGTCGGCCGGACCCGATGACGGGCGACGTGCTCCAACCACCAGGCGGTCGGCTCGCCGACGGTCGTGTGATCGGTGAAGCCGTCGGCCAGTTCGCCGAACTGCGCCTCGTGCTCGGACTTGGCGACATGGCGGTCACGAGAGGCGACGGCGAGTGCTCGTGTCTTGCCGGTCGGGCGTCCGACCTTGCCGCTCGGTTTGCGCAACGGAGCGACCCACACCTGGCGCGTGCGATCGAAGAACGGCTCGGCCTCGCCGTTCGGCGCTTTGTTGACGACGACGAACGATTCGCCCGACGCATCGGGGACTCGCTTTCCTCGTGGTGTCTTCGGCATCGCCAGGCCCCCTGTCGTTGCACCGAGAACGACGACGGGCGTCCATGGACACCGATTCACGTTTCCCCTACTCAGCGGGCTCTTCGTGGATCTCCATGGACGCCCGTGGACGTACTGGCGGAAGGCGTGGTGTGTTGTTTCAGGACATCCCGGACTGATGTCGCGAGTGATCCTGGACACTTCGTTGGGTGTCGAAGGCCAGGTTGGTGATCACTGCTGTTGTGTTCGAGGAGCGCCCGGTTCGCGAGGTGGTCGAGGCGTATGGGGTTTCGCGGTCGTGGGTGTACGAGCTGGTTGCCCGCTACCGCGTCGAGGGTGAGGCGGCGTTCATGCCGCGTTCGAAACGACCTCGAACGTCACCAACCAAGATTGGTGATGGGACCGCCGAGTTGATCGTTGCGATCCGAGACGACCTCGCCCGTCGGGGCCACGACGCCGGACCGACAACGGTCTGCTGGCATCTTGAACAGCATTACGCCATCGTGGTGTCGGCGGCGACGGTGCATCGTTACCTCCGCGCGGCTGGCCGGGTGGCACCCTCGCCGAAGAAGAAGCCGAAGTCGTCCTACATCCGGTTCGAAGCCGACCAGCCCAACGAGTGCTGGCAGTCGGACTACACCCACTACCGACTCGTTGATGGCACCGACACCGAAGTGCTGTCCTGGCTCGATGATCACCGGTTCGCGTTGTCGATCACCGCTCACCAGACGGTGAAGGGCCCCGACGTGATCTCGACGTTCGTTGCAGCCACCGACACCCACGGGATTCCGTTCTCGACGTTGACCGACAACGGTTTGGTCTACACCACCCGGTTCTCAGGCGGCGGTAACGGCGGCCGCAACGGGTTCGAGTCCACCCTCGTGGCGATGGGCGTGATCCAGAAGAACTCCCGCCCGAATCATCCGACCACGTGCGGCAAAGTCGAACGGTTCCAACAGACAATGAAGAACTGGCTCCGAGCCCAACACCAGCCCGCCACGATCGTTGAACTCCAGACGCTGCTCGACGAGTTCGGTCACGACTACAACACCCGCCGCCCGCACCGCTCACTACGACACTCAGCCACGCCTGCCGTTGCGTACACGACCCGTCCCAAAGCAGCACCAGGCGCTGACGGGATCGATGATCCGCACTGGCGGGTCCGTCACGACCGCGTCGACATGAGCGGCAAGATCACACTGCGTCACCAGGGCCGAATGTTCAAGATCGGCATCGGACGCCACCTCGCGCGAACCCCCGTTGTCTGCCTCGTCAAGGACCTCGACATCCGCATCATCGCAGCCGCCACCGGCGAGATCCTGCGCACCCTCACCCTCGACACCACACGCACCTACCAACCCACCGGCAAACCCGTCGGAGCACCCCGAAAACGAACAAACCCGAACCCCTAACGGGGGTTCGGGTGTCCGGGA